>NZ_JASSZH010000001.1 GCF_030271165.1 Psychromicrobium xiongbiense
GGCCACACCCCTTTAACACCCCACCCACCCACCAATGAACACCAGCCAAGCACCCCCAAACAGGTACAGGCAACTGCACAAAAGCTTGCGAATTTTGTGCAACAACTCCCACTCAAACAGGAGAGTGCTGGGACGCGGTACCGTGAAGTATGGACTCACTCTTTTCCCATGCGGCCGTTCCTCCGGAGTCGATACACCGTGAAGCAGACGCCCTGAAGGCCGAGGTAGTAGTCCCGGTTCGGCCCTCTGTTGCCTTCGAGGCGCTGACCGATCTGATTCACCTCTGGTGGCCATTGGCCCTTTACAGTGCCTGGGGCCCCGGGAGTGGTGCAGATCACCAACTGGACTTCGAGGGCGATTACCTCGTGGAGGAATCACCCGACGGCGAGCGGAAGGTGTGGGGAGCCGTACGTCGGTGGAATCCGCCATCGACCGTGGTGTTGAACTTCTTTCTGGACAGCGGCCCGGTCGCTCCGAGCAGGCTTCAGCTCAGCTGTCAGTCTCAGCCAGCCACCGATTCCGACCATCCCGAGGGGACTCTGGTCACTGTCAGCCAGGACGAACGGTCCGCGGGTGAGCCGGAGCAGCCGACTCTGGACTGGGGTGTCATCCTGGGCCGCTTTGCCCGCTTCATGGGCGTAGCTGAGGTGCCCGTGCGCATCGACCGGAGTGGTTCGACTAGACTGGAGTAAATCACCATATTTTCAACCACATTTTTTCAATAGGGGAGATTCCGCCGTCTGGCAGGAATCGCGCGACGAGGAGTATCGATGACTGAGCATGACGGCAACGACCGCGGGAATGATCCCCGGCGGGAGATTCGCAGGCCGGAACGCTCATCGTTCGAAGGTGCCCGTCGCGATCGTCCCAACCAGGAGCGAACTGGCCGAGGATTCGGCCGCGCTTCTGATGATCGCCCCAGGTTCGGTCAGTCACACTCCGCTGATCGCGGGGGTTCCAGCCGGGAGAACCCCCGGAATGAGCGCCCAGGGTTCCGGGGCGAGAGTCCCGAGCGTCGATTCTCTGACCGGCCCGCACCCCGCGGCGGTGACCGTGACGCCAATGGCTACCGACGCTTCTCTTCCGACGCACCCCGCAGCGGGGACGATCGGCGCAATGACGAACGTCGTGGTGATGATCGCCGAGGTTCCTCGAGGCTCAGCGGACCGGACGCACGCGGTCCTCGCCGAAATTCCGACGGTCGGCCTGAAGACCGTCGATCCGACGACCGTCGGTTGGGTGCACCCCGCGCCGACCGTTCCAGCTATGACCGGGACCGATCAGGTGACCGCGGGCGTCCGGCCTACGGCCGCTCCAACGACCGCGACCGCTCCAGTTTCGTCCGCCCCGAGCGGCGTGAGGAACCAGCCGGCGTGCAAGAGCACAACGCGCGTGACCTGCGTCGTTCAAACCGCCCGGACCGTGAACGCTCACCCGAAATCGATGAGGGAGTGACCGGCACCGAACTGGACCGCGTTACTCGCGCTCAGCTGCGCACTCTTGAATCACGCAGCGGCGAATGGGTGGCGAAGCATCTGGTGATGGCGGGACGCCTGATCGACGACGAACCGGAGCTGGCCTTCCAGCACGCGCTGGCCGCGAGTCGTCGCGGCGGGCGACTGGCAGCAGTCCGGGAAGCTGTGGGGCTGACCGCCTACGCGGCTGGTAAGTATGACGAAGCACTGCGGGAATTCCGGACCTACCGTCGGATTTCCGGCTCCAATGTGCACCTGCCGCTGATGGCTGATTGCGAACGGGGCCTGGGCCGACCGGAAAAGGCTATTGACATCGGATCCAGCGACGAGGCCAAGGAACTGGACGCTGCCGGAACCGTTGAACTGGCCATGGTGGTGGCCGGGGCGCATCTCGACCAGGGGGATCCGAAAGCCGCCCTGGCTGCTCTGCAGGTGCGTGGACTGGACAAAAACAGGGCCTTCTCCTTCTCTCCACGGCTCTTCGATGTGTACGCCGATGCGCTGGACGCCGATGGTCAGACTGCCGAGGCCGCCTCGTGGCGCGCGCAGGCACTCGTGGCCGAGCGTGCGCTACGCGGCGACGAAGAGGATGAAGAACCCGAGATCCTGGATCTTGCTCCCGAGGACGAGGAGTGAGCGGGGCATTGCTGGACGGACATGACGCGCTCCTGAGTGACCTCGATGGCGTGATCTATGCCGGTCCTCACGCCATCCCCGGCGCGGTGGAAGCCCTTCAGCGGGCCGATCGAGAGGGCCTGAGCCTGGGGTATGTGACCAACAACGCCTCCCGCAGCCCGGAAGCCGTCGCTGCACATCTGCGCGAGCTCGGTGCGCCGGCCACCGCAGAGACCGTCTTTGGCTCCAGCCGGGTTGGTGCACAGCTGCTGGCCGAACACACCCCGCCCGGCTCCAGGGTCCTGGTGATTGGCAGCGAGGCTCTCCGCTCGGAAGTCACCGCCCTGGGATTCACGCTAGTAAGCAGCGCCGATGACGCCCCGGATGCGGTCATCCAAGGCTTCGATCCCTCGCTCGGCTGGTCCGATCTGGCGGAAGCCTCCTTTGCCGTGACGACTGGCGCGCTCTGGGTGGCCACGAACACCGATCGCACCATTCCGGTGGCACGGGGTGTGGCCCCCGGAAACGGCTCGCTGGTGGCTGCAGTGGCGGCTGCCACGGGCCAGCAGCCCCTCGTCGCCGGCAAGCCGGAGCCCACGCTGTTCCGGGCAGCCGCGCAGGCGCTACACTCGGTCAAACCGCTCGTGGTGGGCGATCGGCTGGATACGGACATTCTGGGCGGCAACCGCGCGGGATACGCCACTGCACTCGTGCTCACCGGCGTCGATACCGCTCTGAGCGCACTTCAGGCCGTGACTGCTGAGCGCCCGCGCTACCTGCTGGCCGGGCTGGACGAACTTCACGCCCCGGCCGCCATCGTGCGGGAAGAGGATAACGGGTGGCGTTGCGGCGATGCCTGGGCGACGGTCCATGAAGCCACCGACGATGCCGCCGCGACGGTTGAGATCTTCGGCCCCGCCGAGTCGCTGGATGGCTGGCGGGCGGCCTGCGCCGCCTGGTGGCAGGCCGTTCCCCAGCCAGAGACTGTGACCGACCCCGTGCTGATGTGGCGGGGAACGCCGCGTTCCTGAAAGCGGCGAGGGGCAAACAGTACACTGGCATCATGGCCGAGAACCCCACAGATCCCACGATTCAGAGGCCACTGCCCGCACCCGATGCACAGGCCTGGCCGGATGCTGCCGCCTGGCCGGAGGGCCTCGTGACCACCGGCGATGCGGCAGTCAACAGGACGCTGGCGGTTCTTGCTGAGCTGCCTGAGCGCCCACTGAGTGAGCACCCGGCGCTGTATGAGGAACTCCGGAATGAGCTGGCCGAGGCATTGGACGCCTCGCCGGCTTCGCAGGCCGGGATGATTGCCGGAGCGCCGTGAATCGACGTCTGGACCAGGAACTCGTGGGGCGCGGACTGGCCCGCTCCCGGACGCAGGCTGGCAAACTGATTGGTGAAGGTGCGGTCAGCATCAACGGCGTGGTGGCGACCAAAGCTTCCCACCCAGTGGCTCCGGAGGCCGGTCTGACGGTGGCCGGCACACCGACCAGTCACTACGTCTCGCGGGCCGCCCTGAAACTGATCAGTGCGCTCGAGGCTTTTCCGCTGGTCGATCCGAGCGGTGCACGCTGTCTCGACGCGGGAGCGTCCACGGGCGGTTTCACTCAGGTGCTGCTCGAGGCCGGGGCGCGGGAAGTGCTGGCCGTCGACGTCGGCCATGGTCAGCTGGTGGACCAACTCAGACGGGACCCCCGGGTACAGGTCCACGAGGGCTACAATGTCCGCGAGCTGAGCGTGGATAGTCTAGGCGGGGCCGTGGATCTGGTGGTCGCGGATCTGTCCTTTATCTCACTGACTCTGGTGCTCCGGCCCTTCGCCGCGGTCTGTGTGCCGGGCGCGCAGCTACTGCTGATGGTCAAGCCTCAGTTTGAGGTGGGTCGGGAATCGCTGGCGCACACCGGCGTCGTGAGCTCTGAGGTGATGCGGCGCAAGGCTGTCACCTCGGTGGCGGTGGCTGCCGTGGAGGCGGCGCTGTCGCTGCGGGGTCTGGCGGCCAGTGCCCTTCCGGGCCAGGACGGAAATCTGGAATACTTCCTGTGGCTGGGTGCCGCCGGCGAGGACAGCCCGGATCCAGACCAAACAGGGCAACAATCTGCGGAAGAGTTCGTGGACCGGTACTGGCCTCGGAGGAGCGAAGGATGAGCGAGATGCGGAACATTCTGATCCTGGCGCACACAGGTCGGGAAGAAGCCCTGACCGCGGCACTCCGCGTCTGCGGTCAGCTCCAGGAGGCGGGTCTGCGCCCGGCGATGACGGAGGAGGACTTCGCGGATCTGGCAGCGCACTTCGGCCCGGTACTGCCTGAGGTAGCACAGTTGGGGCGCGATCTGGAACTGGCGGAGCTTGAGCTCGTCATGGTGCTGGGCGGCGACGGGACGATTCTGCGGGCAGCCGAGCTGGTCCGCGGCACCGAGGTTCCGGTGCTGGGCGTCAATCTGGGGCATGTGGGCTTCTTGGCGGAAAGCGAACGGGCCGATCTCAAGGACACCGTGCACCGGGTGGTGGCCCGCGACTATACGGTCGAGGAGCGGATGACGATCGATGTCACGCTGTTCTCCGCAGGAGTGAAAGTGGCTCACACCTGGGCGCTGAACGAGGTGTCGGTCGAGAAGAGCGACCGGGCACGCATGCTGGAGATGGTGATTGAGGTCGACGGTCGCCCCCTGAGCTCCTTCGGCTGCGACGGGGTGGTCATGTCCACCCCTACGGGATCGACGGCCTATGCCTTCTCCGCCGGTGGACCCGTCGTCTGGCCTGAAGTGGAGGCGATGCTGATGGTGCCGTTGAGTGCGCACGCCCTCTTTGCCCGGCCCCTGGTGGTTTCTCCGCAGTCCATGCTGGCCGTCGAGGTGGTGGAGCGAACCCAGGAGCACGGCATCATGTGGTGTGATGGACGCCGGTCCTGGCCGGTGCTGCCGGGATCCCGGATCGAGGTGACCCGCTCCGCGACGCCGGTGCGCCTGGCCCGCACGCGTCTGGTGCCGTTCTCCGAACGACTGGTGCGCAAATTCGAACTCCCGGTCCAGGGCTGGCGTGGGCCTCGCGCTGCCGCACAGCAGGCAGGTACCGAGCCGATCCCGCTGGTTCATACGAAGCCGCGGATCACGCCCGATGCCGTTGCCTCAGAGTCGGCTCTGAGGGTGGAACAGGCCCTTCAGGACAGCAGCACAGAGAGCACCACGGAATGATCGAAGAACTCCGCATTCGTGATCTCGGGGTCATCACTGAGGCTACGGTCCCTCTGGGCCCGGGGCTGACCGTGGTCACCGGTGAGACCGGTGCCGGCAAGACCATGGTGGTGACGGCCGTCGGGCTGCTGCTCGGTGGGCGCTCCGACTCCGGAGCGGTGCGTCTGGGGGCAGCGACGGCATCGGCCGAGGCCACGGTACTGCTGTCCCGGGGACACCGCGCCCTGGACCGGGCAGAGGAAGCCGGCGCTGTGGTGGAGGACGCAGGTCAGGTCGGTGAACTTCTGCTGGCGCGCAGCATTTCGGCGGAGGGGCGTAGCCGCGCCTACCTGGGCGGACGCACCGTACCGGTCGCCACGCTGGCTGCGGTCGGCGAGGAGCTGGTGGTGGTCCATGGGCAGTCGGACCAGATCAGGTTGCGTGGTGCCGCCGCTCAACGACAGGCGCTGGACGCCTTTGGCGGCGAAGCGCTCACCAGTCTGCGCCAGGCCTATCGGCAGGCTTATGAACGATGGCGGACGGCCGAGGATCGGCTGGCCAGCACCAGGAATGCCGGTGAGGCGCAGGCTCAGGAACTGGAACGCCTGACCGTGGCTCTGGCCGAGATCGATGCCGTGGATCCGCAACCGGGGGAGGACCGGGCGCTCAAAGCAGAATCCCTGCGGCTGGCGAATCTGGAATCCCTGCGCCTGGCAGCAGGGTCTGCTCATGAAGCGCTCAGCGCAGAGGAATTCGGCGAGGCCAGTGATGCCACGAGTCTGGTCGATGCCGCCCGACGGGCCGTGGAGGGTGTGGCCGATCACGATCCGGCCCTGTCCGCAGCTGCAGGACGGCTTCAGGAGGTCGGCTATCTGCTGGCGGATATCGCCGCCGAACTGGCCAGCTACCTGGCTGGCCTCGATGCCGAGGCACTCAGCGGCCTGGGCACCATCGAAGATCGTCGCGGAGAGCTGGCCGTGCTGGTCCGCAAATACGGAGCGTTGGAAGGCGCCGAGCCCTCCGGCATCGACGAGGTGATTGCCTGGGCACAGACGGCCCGGGCCCGGCTGGACGAGCTGGACGGCGGGGCCGCCTCGTTGGAGCAGCGTGAGGCCGAGGCGCAGGTAGCGGATGCGGCTTGTGCCGAACTGGCGGCCCGGCTCAGCGAGGCCCGTCAGATCGCTGCAGCCCGGCTGTCCGAAGGGGTGACCGAGGAGCTGCGCGCCCTGGCCATGCCACAGGCCCGGCTGCTGGTGGAACTGCGCCCGGCCGAGCGGGCGGCGCACGGGGCGGACGATATTTCCTTTGAACTGCAGCCGCACCCCGGCGCTGCGCCGCGCCCACTGGGCAAGGGTGCCTCCGGTGGTGAGTTGTCCCGCGTCATGCTGGCCGTGGAGGTGGTCCTGGCGGCAGTGGATCCGGTTCCGACCTTCGTTTTTGATGAAGTGGATGCCGGGGTGGGCGGAAAAGCGGCGGTGGAGATCGGCCGGCGGCTCGCCCGGCTGGCCCGGACCGTGCAGGTGCTCGTGGTGACCCATCTGCCGCAGGTCGCCAGTTTTGCGGATCAGCATCTGCGGGTGCTCAAAACATCGGAGGGCGCGCTGACCTCCTCCGATGTCGCGGTGCTGGAAGGGGAGGACCGAGTGCGGGAACTGGCGCGAATGCTGGCTGGCCAAGAGGATTCCGAGAGCGCGCAGGCGCACGCCCGCGAATTGCTGGAGCACTCCGCGGTGGAGTGACGCTGGAGAGCGCCGCACATGGTAGCCTTGAATTCCGTGGTGCAGCGATCAAATTCCCGGTTCTCAGGTCCCTCCAACGGCTCTTCGGCGGCTTCTACCCGCCATATTTTTGTCACAGGTGGTGTGGCTTCCTCCCTGGGCAAAGGCCTGACCGCCTCCAGTCTGGGCCACCTCCTGCGGGCCCGCGGGCTCTCCGTCACGATGCAGAAGCTCGACCCGTATCTCAATGTGGATCCGGGCACGATGAACCCGTTCCAGCACGGCGAAGTATTCGTCACGGAAGACGGCGCCGAAACCGATCTGGACATCGGCCACTACGAACGCTTCCTCGACGAAAGCCTCGAGGGATCCGCCAACGTCACCACCGGCCAGATCTATTCGACCGTCATTGCCAAGGAGCGTCGCGGTGAATACCTCGGCGACACCGTGCAGGTCATCCCGCACATCACCGATGAGATCAAGCGCCGGATGCGCCTTCCTGCCGAAGGTAAGAACGCCCCCGATGTGATCATCACCGAAATTGGTGGCACGGTAGGCGACATCGAATCCCAGCCCTTCCTGGAAGCCGCCCGCCAGGTGCGCCAGGATGTGGGCCGCAACAACGTCTTCTTCCTGCACGTCTCCCTGGTGCCGTACATCGGCCCCTCCCAGGAGCTGAAGACCAAACCCACCCAGCACTCCGTGGCAGCGTTGCGTTCGCTCGGCATCGCGCCCGATGCGCTGATCCTCCGTTCCGATCGGGAGCTGCCCGACTCCATGCGGGAAAAGATCGGCCGCGCCTGTGATGTGGACGTCGACGCCGTGATCGGCTGCCCCGATGCTCCCAGCATCTACGACATCCCCAAGACACTGCACAGCCAGGGCCTGGACGCCTACATTGTGCGTGCGCTGGATCTGCGTTTCACCGATGTCGACTGGACCACCTGGGACACGCTGCTCACCGCCGTCCACCACCCGGCTCATGATGTTGAGGTCGCCCTGGTCGGCAAGTACATCGATCTGCCGGACGCGTACCTTTCGGTCACCGAGGCCCTGCGCGCCGGCGGCTTCGCGAATAACGCCCGCGTGAAGATCCGATGGGTCCCCTCCGACGACTGCGCCACACCGGAAGGTGCCGCCCGCGCATTGGAGGGTGTGGACGCCATCGTGGTCCCGGGAGGCTTTGGCATTCGCGGCCTCGAGGGCAAACTCGGTGCCCTGCGCCTGGCGCGCGAAAACAAGCTTCCCGCCCTGGGCCTCTGCCTGGGTCTGCAGTGCATGGTGATCGAGTACTCGCGCAATGTGCTGGGGCTTGAGGGGGCATCCTCCTCCGAATTTGAGCCGAACGCGCCGCACCACGTGATCGCGACGATGGAAGAGCAATTGGACATCGTGGACGGCAAGGGCGATCTGGGTGGCACGATGCGTCTGGGCCTCTATGAAGCGAAGCTGCTCGAGGATTCCATCGTGGCTGAGGTGTACGGCTCCACCACCGCTAGCGAGCGGCACCGTCACCGTTACGAGGTCAACAACAAGTACCGTCCTCAGCTCAGCGAGGCGGGACTGGTCTTCTCCGGGACGTCGCCGGACGGCAAGTTGGTCGAGTATGTGGAGCTGCCGCGGGAAGTTCACCCGTACTACGTTTCAACCCAGGCCCACCCCGAGCTCTCATCCCGGCCGACCCGGGCCAATCCGCTCTTTGCCGGACTGATCCGCGCCGCGCTGGCCCGGCAGGCCGAGACCCGGCTGCTTGAGCTCTGATGAGTCTTCACGATGGGCATGACGCCCGGCTGGTTCTGGAACGCGAAACGGTGTTCCACGGCAAGATCTGGGACGTGGTCAGCGAAACCTTCGAGCTGAGTGCCGGTGGCGACCGGATCACCCGGCAGTTCATCGACCACCCGGGGGCGGTGGCCATTCTGCCGCGTGACGACGCCGGGCGGGTGCTCATGCTCCGCCAGTACCGCCACCCCGTGCGGGCTTCTTTGTGGGAGATTCCGGCCGGGCTGCTGGACGTTGCCGGAGAGGATCCCTTGCTCGCTGCGGCCCGGGAACTGCTGGAGGAGGCCGACCTTCGGGCCGAGCGCTGGCAGGTGCTGGTAGATAACTTCAACTCGGCAGGCTCCTCCTCGGAATCGGTACGGATCTACCTGGCCGAGGGCCTGAGCGAGGTTTCCGAAGCGGAACGCCATGTGCGCACCGAGGAGGAAGCGGAGATTCAGCTGCTCTGGGTGCCGTTGGAAGAAGCGGTGACCGCGGTGCTGGCCGGCGAGGTGCACAGTTTTAGCGCTATCGCGGGGATTCTGGCGCTGTCCGTGGCGGACGCGCGCGCTGCCTCCGGCCAGACGGTTCTTCGCCCTGGCGATGCTCCCTGGCCGATGCAACCTGAACATTTGCGCACGGTCAACGACGTTTCCTGACTGACCGGCCATGCCCACCCCTGCCCCCGCACTCAACGATGCCGTTGAGGACTATGTGAACCACCTCGCCATCGAGCGCGGACTGGCCAGGAACACCCTGGCCGCTTATCGCAGGGATGTGGGACGCTACCTGAGCTTTCTGGCGGGTCAGGGAGTGAGTGAGCCGGGTGAGGTGACGCGTGGCATCGTCAGTGCCTTTGCCCAGGCGCTGCCCTCCGGGGCGGATGGCAGGGCGCCACTGAGTGTGCGCTCGGCGGCGCGGACCATTGTGGCGGTACGCGGCCTGCACAAATACTGGGCGCTGGAGGGAGTGACCGCAGCGGACCCGGCAGCCGATGTGCACCCTCCGTTGCCGGGACGGCGGCTGCCCAAGGCGATCAGCGTCGACGAGGTGACGCGGATTCTCGAAGCGGCCAACCAGGATACGGCCACCGGCCTGAGGGACCGGGCGCTACTGGAATTTCTGTATTCGACCGGGGCGCGAATCTCTGAAGCAGTGGGGCTGGACGTCGATGACGTGGTGGTGCCATTGCATAGCGCCGAGTCCGATGCCGCTGCCGGTGGCGCTTCCGGGTCCGGCCCGGCCGTGGTGCGGTTGTTCGGCAAGGGATCCAAGGAACGCGTGGTGCCTTTGGGGTCTTATGGGGCGCGGGCGGTAGAGGCCTATCTGGTCCGTGGGCGCCCACTGCTGGCCGTGCAGGGCAAGACCGGGACACCGGCGCTGTTCCTGAATGCGCGGGGTGGGCGGCTGAGTCGACAGAGCGCCTGGACGATTCTCAAGGCTGCCGCCGAACGGGCGCAGATCACCAAAGAGGTCTCCCCACACACATTGCGGCATTCCTTTGCCACGCACCTGCTGGAAGGCGGGGCGGATGTGCGCGTGGTTCAGGAGCTGCTGGGGCACGCCTCAGTCACCACGACGCAGGTGTACACCCTGGTTACCGCGGACACCTTGCGGGAGATCTACGCCTCCGCGCACCCGAGGGCTCAGTTCCCCTCGCGCTGAGCGGCGCCTTCTCGACACTCGATGCGAGGTATCTGGTGCAAACTTTGGAGATCAGCGTAAAGATTCATGCCGTGACGGAAACTTGAAGGATGTGAAGGTCCTTAATCAAGTGAACGGGGTGACTGTGCGCCAGGCGACTATTCAGGAACATGAGTTCGCGGCACTCCACCGGGAATTCCAGTCGCGCGTCCTGAACTACGTTCGTCGCCGGGTGGCCTCGGAGGAAGCCGCCGAAGAAATTGCGGCCGATGTGTTCCGGGTCGCGTGGCAAAAGGTCCGGGCCGACCCGGATGCCTTATCAGACATAGGTATCGGCTGGTTCCTCCGCATCGCGCATCACCTGGTGGGCAATGAATATCGGGGGCGGAAGCGGGCAGAAGAGCTCCGGCTCCGCCTGGAGCAGGCACACCGGGGTCGGCAGGAGAGCGCTGGGGGTGATGCCGATCACGAGCGGGTGAGTGAAACTCTCCAGCGACTTCGGGACAAGGATCGAGAAATCCTGATTCTTGCCTATTGGGATGATCTCCGCCTCGCCGAGATTGCCTCCATTCTCCACTGCTCTGAATCCGCCGCTGGTGTCAGACTGTTCCGCGCTCGCAAGGCATTCGCGCGGAACCTGCCATCGCAGATGAACCTTGAAGGGGAGGGCTAAAATGCCTGACAACGATTCGATAGAGCGCCTCATCCGCCGCGCGAACCCGGTGTCGGATGGTCATGAGGTGCCCAGGCCAGCCATGAGCGCCGCGATTGACCGAGGCTCGGTGGAGCTCGCGGAGCCTGATGCAGAAATTCTGGAGCTGAACCGTCACGAAGCACGGTCTCGCTTCTCTGCGGCCAATCTGCTGAGAGCGGGAGTTGCCGCTGCAGCTGTGGTGGCGGTGGGTGCGATCTGGGGAGGTTTTGCGCTGAGTCCGGGCACTGTGAATGCGGGGTCACCAGTGCCGGCCAACGTGTCCGGCTCACCGATGCTCGCCACTCCAACTGCTGCCGGATTCGCACCGGATGCGACATGCGCTGCACAGACCATGAGCGCCGATCCCTCGTCGTCAGATGTGGCGCGAAGTGTCGCGGAGCATCCGGAGTACTTCATGCCTGTCGCGTGCGAAGGGGACTGGGCGATGTTCGTCCGAAGCCGGTCGGGTCAGATCAACCTCCCTCCCGTTGTCGCTGTGCAGACCCTGCCGCCCACACCCCCCGGAGGGCAGCCATTTACCGTCACCATGATGTCGGATCAGGGGCCGTACTATTTTGCTCACCGAGAGCAAGGCAGTATGCGGTTCCAGCTCTTTTTCAGCGCTTTGCCTACCAAAATGGTTTTCTCCGCTGATTCACCCACCGAGGCGCAGGTCCAAGGAAAAGTGTTGCAGGACCAACTTCGGTCATCATGGCTCCAGCAACTACGGGGCGCCGGAATTCCGGATTCACTGATCTATCAGGTGCCCGAGTTGAAGGCAGAACCAGGGAGTACCACCAATTCACGGGCGGTGCCTTAGCCAGGCACCACCCTAGACTGTGACCATGCCTGCTGCTCCGGTCGTCCTGCTTTTCCTGCTGCGCAGCGGACTCCAGGGAACGGAAGTCCTGCTCGGTCTGAAGAAGACGGGCTTCGGCACCGGGAAGATCGTCGGCATCGGCGGTCATGTCGAATCGGGGGAGAGCGCAGTCGAGGCCGCCGTCCGCGAGATGGCGGAGGAAACCTCGGTGACCGTGCGTCCGTCCGATTGCGAGTTCCGCGGAACAGTCAACTTCCGCTTTCCTGCCCAACCGGACTGGGATATGGATACCGCCGTCTTTGTCAGCAAGGCTTGGACCAGTCAGCCGGTTGAGACGGAGGAAATCGCGCCGGCCTGGTACCCACTGACCGCGCTTCCGCTCGGAAAGATGTGGCAGGACGCAGCCCACTGGCTACCGGCCCTGATCGGCCACGACACAGCAGCGGACACTGAGTCGGACACGCAAGCGGACGATGGCGCAGCTCAGCACTTCACGATTGTCATGGCAGCGGACAACGAAGGGGTGGACCGGGTCGAGTCCCGCAGCTGAATGCGACTGACCTGATCGCTGGGGAGGATCGCACCAGCAGCGACAATGCGGGGGAATCAGCAAGGGATTAGTCTGCTTGGGCAGCTAGAAGGCCTCCATGATCTCCGCTAGAAGGCGGGTGCCAAGGGTGCTAGCCGTTGCCCGGCCCGAGACGACAGGTTCTACTATTCGTGCTGAGAACTAGCCAGATGGTGAGCACACTACGGCAATACGAGAAGAGCCTTGTCGGTTGCCTGGACATCGGGGCGGGTCACCGGTTGCGCGGTAGCGATAAGCTTCGCACGATACTGACCGGATTGCGGATGCTCGTTCCGGTTGGGGCACGTCTGGCCCCGGCTGGTGATCCCCGCATGTAGGTGTTTCCTGGGATACAAGAACCGAGCAAGACCGGCTCAGGACAGCAGTTCAGGATCTATACGAAGTGCTGATGGCAATGGGCAAGCTGACAGAAATCTGACAATATACACACTATGTGCTGTGAATTTTCACAATAACCTTGAATAACAATTGACTACATAGTAGTTTCAAATCAAGCCTGAAAGAGTCAGGATTGAGAGCGATCGACTGTTGTTCTCGAGTTTTAGGGAGTTTTGATGTGAGAGTATTTAGGAGAATTTCATTCGTCCTTGCTGTGATGTTATTTCTAGGGTTCGCGGGATCTGCCACAGCTTCTGCTTCACAGGTTCCGGGCGCTGGGGAGTTGGAGTTTTCGAGTGTTCCAGCTCCTTCGATGTCTATCCAGGCTCCCGCCGTCGCACTAGTTTGGTGGCTTAAATCGGACAACTACTTCAATAATCTGGATTGCAGGACCGCGGCGTTTGAGTGGATGAACTTTCATAACGGAAGCGGCGCGATTCGTGACTACGAGTGCATTCAAAATCAATATGGGCAGAATAATCCGGGTCAATGGTCGCTGTGGTTCCTGGCGCCGGACAGCGCATATCCGCCGTTCTGACACCATTCCGGAGTCTCTCGTGTCAGAATCGGGGTGCAATGCTTTGATCGACAGCGTTTTGTGGTCATTGTATAGCAGGAGCCTTTTTGTGGCGCATGTAGCGCAAGTGTCTTACGGGTTCGGCTACCTCGGGCTCAATCTTGCGGGATTCGGTTGACCAGTTCCAACATCCATGACTTTATCTCGGGCACGAGAAGTTTATTCTTCTCCAGGGGGTCAGAATTCTTGAAGGAGAGAAGGATTCGTGAAAAAAATAATAAGACTGTTTACCTGCATTGCTGCAAGCATCTCATTGGCGCTCCTAGGTGGTGGGGGTGCTTCGGCGGCGACGCCTGTTCATTCAACGCAGATTGCTGGAGTGGTGCCTTCGTCGCTGACGTCCAGCACAATCGTCTCGCCACAGGTCGCATATATTTGGTGGATCTGGGAAGACTACTATTACACTGAAGCTACCTGTGAGGCGGCGGCATTCTATGTGGTATCAACACACGCCTATATTCATGACTATAAGTGCTATCAGAACGACCTAAACAGTGCGATTAATCCTGGGCGATGGTCGTTGTGGGTGTGGGCGCCAGATGGCACTTACCCACTGCACTGATTTTTCCAGGAGAGCGAACCCATGAGGAGGGCTGGAGTTATGAGGCTGACTGCCGTCCATAATGGTGATGCTGTCCTGACTATCGGCCGGTTGTTCGTCAATGACGAAGGCGAGTACTTCATTCGCCCTCGTCGAACCCCTTACGATGAGACCCTCTCTGAAGAACAGCAGCGAGACCATGACAGCACCAGCTCGAAGGTGAGAGTGTTCAGTGCCGATTTGTTGCCGGACCGGTCTAGCCGCATTGGTCAGTGGGTGAAGCTGGTTTCCACCTTCCATGACGGGTCCCTGGATGCGCTGTCAGCCACCCCCGTGACCGGACCGTTTGTCGACTCCTGGTCGGTTCACCCCTCGATGCGGCGGAGTGACGTGGACCCATTGAGTGTGGGCTGGTATCTCACGAAAGAGCGAAAGAGTCACCTTCAATCCCTAACAACGGTGGTTTTGGCGCACTCCAAGGAATGGACGATGGTTTCTTTCGGACTCAGCGGAACCAGTGCAGGAGGCCTGACTGTGAGTCTTAGTGTGCAGTGGGTGACGGACGGCCTCGCTGCCTGGGCTGCTGACGTCAGCGAGGATGACCTATCGGTCCACTCCTTCATCAACCCGGTCTGATGCCAGAGATGCCGCTCTCAGAGATGCCGCTCCGCTACGCCGTTGTAGGCGCTCAATGGCCGGATCAGGGAGTTTGACGCCGCCTGCTCCATCACATGTGCACTCCAGCCGGTGATCCTGGCGGCCACAAACAGGGGGGTGAAGGTCGGGGTGGCGAAGCCCATCAGATGGTACGTCGGCCCGGCAGGGTAATCCAGATTCGGCTTGATGTTCTTCGCCGTACCCATCGCCTCCTCCAAGCCGGTGTACAGCTCCAGCAGATCAGGGCGCTGGTAGTGCTCCACCATCTTCTCCAGCGCGCCGCGCATGGTGGGTACCCGGGAGTCACCGTTCTTGTACACCCGGTGACCGAAGCCCATGATCTTCTTTTTCTGCGCCAGCGCATCCTGCAGCCAGGCGGCAGGATCGACTCCGGTGCTCTGGATCTCTTCGAAGGTATGCATCACGGCCTCGTTGGCACCGCCATGCAGCGGGCCCTTGAGCGCGCCGATGGCGGCCGTCACGGCCGAATGCAAATCCGAGAGAGTGGAGGTCACCACGCGCGCCGTGAAGGTCGACGCGTTGAACGAGTGCTCGGCGTACAGAATCATCGACACGTTGAAGGCCTCCACCACCTCCGGCGCAGCCTCCTCACCGAACGTCATCCAGAGGAAGTTGGCCGAGTAGCCCAGATCCTCCCGCGGCGGCACCGCGGGCAGCCCAGTCCGGCGTCGTTGGTCATAGGCCACCACGGCGGGCATCGCAGCGAACAATTCCTGGGCCTTGCGCAGGTTCGCCTCCGGGGAGGAATCCTCTGCCAACGGATGGTTGGCGCCGATCACGGACGTGGCGGTCCGGCAGACATCCATCGGGTGGCAGGTCAGCGGCAGCAGGTCGATGGCGGCCTTCACCCGGCTGTCCGGAGCGCGATTGGCTCGCTCCGTCGCTTCGAACTCGGTCAGCTCCGCCTCGGAAGGCAACTCGCCCTTCCAGAGCAGCAGCGCCACCTCTTCAAAACTCTTCTGTGCGGCCAGCTCCTGCACCGGGTAGCCGCGGTACAGCAAGGAATTGCTCTCCGGATTGACCTTGGAAATCGCGGTGTAGTCGACGACGACGCCGGCCAGGCCCTTTCGAATCTCCTGCTCGCTCATATCAGTCATTCTCCTTCGACGTCGACGCCACTCCCTGCTGACTGTACTGCGCGGGCACGGCAAAATTGAAGACTGCAGAGTCGAAATGGTTGTAGCCCTGGTAATCCACCAGCTCGTAGAGCCGGGCCCTGGTCTGCATCTGATCGACCACCGGCTGTTGGGTACCGTACGCCGCAATGGCCTCCAGCGTCCGCTCGGCCGCCCCCATGGCGCTGCGCAGAAGTGTCACCGGGTAGATGACCATATTGATGCCCACGCCGGAGAGCTGCTCCGCCGTGAAGAGCTCGCTCTTGCCGAACTCGGTCATATTCGCCAGGATCGGCACATCCACGGCTGCCCGGATCGCTGCGAAATCCTCGAGCGTGTGCATGGCTTCGGGGAAGATGGCGTCCGCACCGGCATCGACCAGGGCTTTGGCCCGGTACACGGCCGCAGCGGTACCCTCCATCGCAGCCACATCGGTCCGTGCCATGATCAGGAAGTTCTCATCCCGTCGCGCGTCGGCTGCGGCCCGGATGCGCTTGAGCGCGGTGTCCAGATCCACCACGGCCTTCCCATCGAGGTGGCCGCAGCGCTTGGGGTTGATCTGGTCTTCAATATGCAGCCCGGCCAGCCCTGCGTCCTCGAATTCCTGGACGCTGCGGGCCACGTTCATCGGCTCGCCAAAACCCGTGTCCGCATCCACGATCGCGGGAAGGTCAGTCATCCTGGCGATCTGTTGTGCCCGCCCGGCCACCTCGGTCAGCGTGGTCAGGCCGATATCCGGTAGGCCCAGATCTGCCGAAAGGACCGCTCCGGAGATGTACACGCCGTCGAAGCCCTTGTCCTGAATGAGCCGGGCGGAGAGCGGGTTGAAGGCTCCGGGGAACTGCTGGAGCTTTCCGGAAGCCAGCAGGGCGCGCAGTGTGATCCGCTTCTGTGCCGCAGTGGTTTTGGCGTACAGCATCAGAACAGCCCCTGGGTGGCGCCGGTGATGACGAAGCCGTCTTTGGCCCGGATGTTCAGCTGGTCCAGCTCACCGGCCTGGAGCTCGGGCAGGCGCTCGACGGCGGCCAGGAACCGATCCAGCTCGGCCTCTTCCACGGCGCCGTCGTTCCCGGACCTCAGGGCCAGCGCACGCAGCTTGGCGATGTAGTTTGCCCGGGCGAAGGGCCGTGCGCCGAGCGGATGGGCGTCGGCTACCGCGATCTCATCGACAATCCTGCGGCCGTCGGTCAGTTCGATCTCGACCCGGCCGCCAAAGGCCTTTTCTGTCGGGTCCAGCGAGTGGTAGCGACGCGTCCACTCGGCGTCCTCCGCGGTGGTGATTGTGTTCCACAAGGCCACCGTGTCCGGGCGCTGAGCGCGCTCCGGCGTGTAGGAATCCACGTGATGCCAGCTGCCGTCCTGCAGCGCCACCGCGAAGATGTAGGGGATCGAGTGGTCCAGAGTTTCCCGGGAGGCCGTGGGGTCATACTTCTGCGGGTCATTGGCCCCGGAGCCGATCACATAGTGCGTGTGGTGGCTGGTGTGGAGCACGATGCCGGCCACCTGCCTGGGGTCCGCCAGTTCCGGATGTTCGCCGTGGAGTTTGCGCGCCAGGTCGATCCAGGCCTGCGCCTGATACTCGGCGGAATGCTCCTTGGTGTAGGAATCCAGAATGGCGCGCTTGGCCTCACCGGGTTCGGGAAGTGGCACCTCGTAGGAGGCATCCGGGCCGTCCAGCAGCCAGGCGATGACGCCGTCCTCGCCTTCGTAGATCGGCTCGGGGGAGGTCTGACCGCGCATCGCCCGGTCCACGGCCTCAATGGCCATCTTTCCGGCAAAGGCAGGAGCGTAGGCCTTCCAGGTGGAGATCTGCCCCTTCCGGGATTGCCGGGTGGCGGTGGTGGTGTGCAGGGCCTGGCCCACCGCCTGGAAAATGGTCTCCGCATCCAGCCCGAGCAGGGTTCCGATGCCGGCCGCAGCAGAGGGGCCGAGGTGCGCCACATGGTCGATCTTGTGCCGGTGCAGGCTGATCGCCTTGACCAGGTCGATCTGGATCTCGTAGCCGGTCGCCAGACCGCGGATCAGGTCTTTTCCGCTGCGGCCCGTGTGCTGGGCGACGGCCAGAATCGGCGGGATGTTGTCACCCGGGTGCGAGTATTCGGCGGCGAGGAAAGTGTCATGGTAGTCCAGTTCCCGGACCGCGACGCCGTTGGCGAAGGCGGCCCATTCCGGGCTGGAGACTTCGGTGATACCGAAGATCCCCGATCCTCTGCCGTGAGCGGATACCGGATGCGCCAGCGCCTGATCCCGAGCGGCCACAATGGGAGCGCGGTTCAGCGAGGCGATGGCCACCGAGGCGTTGTCGATGATCCGGTTGATGATCATCTCGGTGACCTGGTCCTCCACAGCAACCGGGTCCACGGCGACCTGGGCGATCTTGAAGGCGAGCTGCTCTGCACGGGGAAGATTTTCCTCGCTGGTGTAGACCCGGACGTGCTGGTTTTTCATGGTGTGGATCCTTGTCTGTCGGTGGACGGCAGCCCCTGGAGGATGTGCTGCAGGGAATTGTTCAGATGGACTACGGTGCTGGCAGCGGCCAGCCGGGGGTTTCCTGCCGCGATGGCCCTGGCGATGGCGGCATGCTCAGCGGCGGTCTCGGCCAGCCGGTCCGGGTGCTCCTGTGCCATCCTGCGGGCTCGGGCCAGCAGTGGCCGCAGCGTGTTCAGGGTCGCCGCCAGCCGGGCGTTCCCGCAGTGCTGGTTGAGGGCGGCATCGAGCTCTGCGGAGAGTTGGTAGTAGGCCTCGGTGGAGGCATGCGTGGAGCTGGTCTGCTGGGCCAGATTCTGCTGGGCCAGATTCTTTTGGGCCAGGCGGAATCGCTGCGCCAGGCCCTCGAAAACGGTGGGATCGCCGCGTTGGGCTGCCAATTCGGCGGCCTTGACTTCCAGCGTCTCCCGGAGTTCGTAGAGTTCGCGGACCGCGTCGAGAGAGACCTCGGTGACAACGACGCCGCGGCCGCCTTTCGCCGTCGTGAGTCCTTCTGCACTGAGCCGGGCCAGGGCTTCACGGATGGGAGTGCGGCTCACTCCGAGACGTTCGGAGAGCTCCACCTCGGCGAGCAGGGTGCCGGGAGCGATCCGCCAGGCCACGATGTCCTGGTGGAGCGACTGGTAAGCCTTCTCGCTCGCTCGCATGAATCGATTGTATACATAAAGGGTATCTATGGCGATGAAGTGTGAAAATGGTTTAGCTGTGTATACGTGGGGCGATCCTGCGAGCAGGCTGGCCGGTGACGCGCGGCATCATGTACCCCGTCGATCAGGCTACTCGCTGGCCTGGTTGACTCGATTGGCTGAGCCCGCGGCGGCCCACTGCAGTGGCACGGCCACCCGTTGATGCAGAGGAGCCGATTCGGCCTGGCCGGTCAGTCTGCCCAGCAGTGCCTGCATGGCCGTCTCGCCGACCCGGTCGGCATCGACCTTGAGCGCGGTGATATCCAGTCCGGCCAGGGTGTCTATGGCAAGGTCGTCCGCGCTGGCCACCAGGAGGCCTTCCGGGATAGAGCCTCCCTGACGTTGGAGTTCAAAGAGCAAGCCCAGGGAGATGGCGCTGGCGTAGACCACCACCGCGGTGGCTCCGGTTCCCGTCAGCTGGCGGGCCACCTCGGCACCGGCGGAGAAGACCGGCGGCAGGGGGCCGATGACGTCGATGGCGCAATTCGCTCCGGCGGCCTCTCTGACCGCAGCGAGGCGCCGCTGGTCCATCCAGGAGCCCGCCGGCCCGCTGACATAAGCGATTCGCCGATGCCCGGCTGTCACCAGCCCCGCGACCAGCTCCCGCAGAGCGGTAGGGGTATCCGCGATGACCGAGGGGATACCCTCCACCACGCGGTCCACGGTCACGAGCGGTTTCAACTGGGCCAGGGTCTTCAGGAAGGCCTCCGAGGCGCGCGGCGAGGCGAGGACAAAGCCATCGACTTGCTCGGCCAGACGCAACAGGCGCTGCTGTTCGATCTCGGTACCGGCCTCCAGTACATTGACCGTGGCATGTAGGTCACCCAGCTCCGCAGCGCGCTGGGCTCCCTGAATGATGGGGGTGAAGAAGCTGTTCTCCAGAGTGGGGACCACCACGGCCACCAGGCCTGTTGCACCCTTGGCCAGGGCCCGGGCGGCACGATTGGCGGTGAAGCCCAGTGCCGCAGCGGCATCGACGACGCGATCGCGCGTTGAGGGGGCAAGCAGTTGAGGCTGATTGAGCGCCCGCGAGGCGGTCGCCTTGGATACACCAGCCCGCCGGGCGACATCGGCCAAAGTCACCATTGCGTCACACCCTTCCCTGACGGCGTCGTCATTGTGTACTCTGTCATGAAACCGGTTGTACAACCGGTTTCATTCGTCAGGAAATCGTACCTCGAAACGGAGTGCCGTCGGGTGCTGTCAAAGAAATCTTCGCTCCTGCTGCTGGGGCCGGGACTGATCTTCATTCTGGTGGGCTTCTGCCTGCCTGCGATGATGCTCCTCCTTGCGCCGCCCGGGATCTCCACCGCTCAGGTTTTTGCACGGCTGCTGCGCATGCTCCAGGATCCCTAT
The DNA here is from genome assembly GCF_030271165.1 of Psychromicrobium xiongbiense. Classification (GTDB taxonomy): domain Bacteria; phylum Actinomycetota; class Actinomycetes; order Actinomycetales; family Micrococcaceae; genus Renibacterium; species Renibacterium xiongbiense. Next base: position 20,311 of record NZ_JASSZH010000001.1, read on the forward strand.
GATCTGACCATTATCGGCAGAACCATGGGACTGGGGCTCCTCGTGACGGCGTTCTGCCTGGCGCTCGGTTTTCCCATTGCGCTCCTGCTGGCCCGGTCCACCTCACGGTGGTCCGGTGTGCTGCTGGCGCTGGCGATCTTCCCGCTGCTGCTGAGCAATGTGGTGCGCACCTACGGCTGGCTGGTCCTGCTCGGCAAGAACGGCGTCATCGGTCAGCTGATCTCCGCGGTGGGACTGCCCGCACCGCAGTTGCTGTACACCGAATCGGCCATTGTGCTGGGCCTGGTGCAGCTGTTTCTGCCGTTGGCCATCATCTCCTGCTACTCGGCCGTCGCCCAGGTCGATGCCGGACTGGACGATGCCGCCCGCGGCCTCGGCGCCTCCCGCAGCCGGGTCCTCTGGACCGTGACCCTTCCGCTGTCCATCCCGGGCGTCATCGTCGCCGCGACCCTGGTCTTTGCCGGCGCCACGACGGCCTACACCACGCCCTACCTGTTGGGCGGCAGTAACCAGAAGATGTTGGCCACTCAATTGTTCAACTACTCCTCGGTGAGTATCGACTGGGCCGCTGCCTCTGCGGTCGCGATCCTGATGACCGTGCTGGTCTTCGGCATTTCGGCGATCTCGGCGGCGCTCGGGGCACGGAAAGGCAAGCTCACATGAGCCCGCGCACCGCTGCTCCTGTTCGCACGGATCGTCACCCCGTGCTCGGCGGCCTCGCTGTGCTGGGCTACATCGTGATGCTTGTGCCGATCCTCTTCGTGGTGGCCGCAGCCTTCTCCGGGGGAGACAATCTGCGTTTTCCGCCGGACAGCCTCTCGCTGAAATGGTTTGGTGCCGCCGTGGCCTACAAGCCGTTCATGACCTCCCTGGTTTCCAGCGCGGAACTGGCGATCGTCTCCACACTGCTCGCCCTGCTGATCGGGGTGCCCGCAGCGCTGGCGCTGCAACGAAGCACCCTCGGCGGGAAGGGCTTCATCCAGGGCCTGTTCCTGAGCCCACTGATCGTGCCCGAGCTCGTGGTGGGCCTGGCCCTGTACCAGCAGCTCATCGCCGGACTGGGAACCTCCACATTCGTGGCCCTGCTGGTTGGTCATACGGCACTGCTGATCCCGTACGCGGTGCGGGTCACCGGGGCATCGTTGGCCCTGGCGGATCCGCTGGTTGAAGAGGCTGCGCGTGGACTGGGCGCAGGCCCTTTCACCACCTTCCGCACCGTCACGCTGCCGCTGTTGCGGCCGGGTCTGGTCTCGGCAGCACTGCTGAGTTTTGTGACCTCCTTCAACAATGTGCCGCTCTCCCTGCTCCTGCAGGGACGCACCTTCAGCACCCTGCCGGTCTCGATGCTCGACTACGTCCAGAAATCCTATGACCCGATGATTGCGGCCATGTCCACCCTGATCCTGGTGGCCACCATCCTTTTCGCCTTTATCGCAGAGCGCACCGTCGGCTTCGCCACTATCTTCGGAGGCATCAACAAATGACCATTGCGGCGCAACTGCGCGACGTCAGCCAGAGATTCGGTGACTTCACCGCAGTCGATCAGCTGGACCTGGACGTCGCAGCACAGAAGTTGACCACCCTGCTCGGCCCCAGCGGCTGCGGTAAGACCACGACGCTGCGGATGATTGCCGGGTACAGCCAGCCCACCTCCGGCACGATCCTGATCAACGGCAAGGACGCGACGCGCCTGGCGCCGGAGAAGCGCAACCTCGGCATGGTCTTCCAGAGCTACGCGCTGTTCCCGCATATGAGCGTGGGCGACAACGTGGGTTATGGGCTGAAACTGCGCAAAGTCGGCGTCGCTGAGCGGCGTCAGCGGGTGGCCGAGGCACTGGAGATGGTAGGGCTCGGGCACCTGAGCGACCGCAAGCCGAAAGCGCTCTCCGGCGGGCAGCAGCAACGCGTCGCCCTGGCCCGGGCCATCGCGATCCGCCCCGACATCCTGCTGCTCGACGAGCCGCTGTCCAATCTCGATGCCCGGCTCCGCCTGCAGATGCGCGCGGAGATCCGCCGCATCCAGCAGGAGACCGGGCTAACGGTGATCCTGGTGACCCATGACCAGGAGGAGGCGCTCGAGATGAGCGACGAAATGGTGCTGATGCGCGGCGGCAAGATCATGCAGCAGGGTTCCCCGCAGGATGTGTTCGAGCGCCCGGCCAACCGCTTCGTGGCGGAATTCATGGGCTACGAGAACTTCTTCGCCACCGCTGACCACCCGCAGGCCACCGTCCGCCCGGAGAACCTGCGGCTGCTGAGCCGGGATGACGCCGTCGGCACGGGAGGCCACCGGCTGCCCGCCGTCATCACCCAGATCGCCTACCGGGGCGTGGACCTCATGGTCCGCTCCACCGCCACCGACGCTTCCGGTAGCACCGTTGACCTTCTGGCTACGGTACGCGCCGACTCCGCAGCCACCTCCAGCACCCCGCTGGAACCCGGCTCCGAGGTCATCGCCGCCATCCGGCCCAGCGATCTCATCCACCTGGCCGACTAGATTCCGGCCGACCAGATTCCCAACCCGAAAGCGAACGTCATGAACCTCAACCAGCGATCCGCCCGATGGGCCGTGGGCGCAGCCATCCTGCTCACCTCCAGCTTTGCCCTGACCGCCTGCGGTGGCGGAGACACCCAGGCCGGCGGCGACGACAAGACCCTGGTGCTGAGCACCTTCTCCTTCGGCGTCGATGACTACAAAAAGGCCATCCTTGACCCGTTCACGGCGGCCACCGGCATCAAGGTGGAGGTGGAAACCGGCGCCAATGCGGACCGGCTGTCCAAACTGGAGATGAACAAGAACTCCGGTGTGGACGTCATGCTGATCTCCGACTACTACGCGGCAGCCGGGCAGGCCAAGGATCTGTTCGCCAAGGTTGACCCGGCCAAGGTGCCGAACATGGCCAAAGTCGCGCCGTTCGCCGTCGACACCAAACTCAACGGACCGGCCTACACCTTCCAGCTCAACGGCATGATGTACCGGACCGATGTCATGGACGCCGCCAAGGCCGCGCAGTGGGACACCCTCTCCGACCCGGCCAATGCCAAGAAGATTGCGCTGCCCGATATCGCCGCGACGTCGGGGCAGCTGACCCTCTCCGGCTTTTCCACAGCCTACGGTTCCGGCCCCTTCGACGTCGACAAGGGACTGGCGAAGATGGGTGCCCTGGCGCCATCGACCCTGAAGTTCTACACCGCCTCGACCGAGGTGACCAGCCTGCTCCAGCAGAAGGAGATCGTCGCGGCGCCCGCGCTGGACGGCTTTGCGGTCAACCTGGTCAAGTCCGGTGCCCCCGTGGCCTGGACGCCTACGGCGACCGGTAAGTACATGTCCACCAACCGGGCGATGATCGTCAAGGGCACCGCCCACCAGAGCGCGGCGGAGAAGTTCATCGACTACATTCTCTCCGCCCAGGCCCAGACGGCCTCCGCCGCCACCCTCGGTGACAAGCCGGTGAACCCGGAGGCCACCCTTCCGGACAGCCTGCTGAAGGTCTCCGGAGCGGCAGCCAAGGATCCGATTGCGGCAGGCTTCAAGACCCTCGACATGGATCCCATTGTGCAGAACCGCTCCGCCTGGGTGGAGCGCTATGCCCGGGAAGTCACCGCGAAGTGACTCTGCCCGTCATCATCAGCACCGACCCCGGGATTGACGATGCCGTGGCCCTGGCCCTGGCGTTCAGCTCCCCGGAGCTGGAGGTGCTGGCTGTTGCGGCCACGGCGGGCAACGTCTCGCTGGAACAGGCCACCGTGAACACGGCGGCGCTGCTGGATCTGCTGGGAGTGGCAGCGGACTTTCCGGTGCACACCGGTGCCGCATCCCCGTTGACTGGCGGGGAACGGATCGCGGATGAGCCAGTTCACGGGGCGGGCGGTCTGGGCGGGGTCTCTCTGCCCGCCTCGGACCGGCCCATCCTGCCGGATGCCGTGGCTCAGATGGCCCGGCTCATTCTCGACCGCCCGGGGGAGGTCGTTCTCCTCGCGATCGGCCCGCTGACCGACGTGGCACTGCTCTTTGAGCGCTTCCCGGAGACCATTCAGGCGCTGGGCAGCCTGGTGATCATGGGCGGCGCGGTCTTCAGTCAGGGCAATGTGACGTTGAGCGCTGAGTTCAACTTCTTCGCCGATCCCGAGGCCGCGGCCCTGGTGCTGGAGCGTGGCCAGCGGATCGCGCTGGTCCCGCTGGACGTGACGCGCCAGGCGCTGGTGACCCGGGCGATGGCGGTGGAACTGGCTACGCTTCCGTCTCCCGCAGGGGAGATCGGCACCATGCTGCTGGACATGTGCAACACCATGGTGGCCCGCGGACGGCCGGATGTCGCGGTGATGCATGACGCGCTCGCCGTTGCCGCTGTGCTCGAAGACTCTCTGATCACCTGGCAGGAGGCCTCCGCCACGGTGGAGCTGAACGGAACGCTGACCCGTGGGGCCGTGGTGGCGGATATTCGTGGCGTCTCCGGACGCATGCCCAACATCCGCTATGGTCGCGCCGTCGAGGTGGCCGCTTTCCTGGACCTGCTCACCACCCACCTCACCACTCTGGGCTTTCCTGCCGGAGGAACAACCGAAAGGGAATCATCACGATGACGGACTCTGTTTCTGAGAGAGCGTCCTACGAAGCCTTTCTGGATCGCATGCCCAAGACTGATCTGCATGTCCACCTGACGGGCACCGTCCGGGCAGAGACCTTTGCCGAACTGGTGGCGCGGGAGGGCCTGGAGCTGCCCGCCGAACCGCGGGAGATTTTCGCCAATATCAACTCGCGCCCCCCGGACCCAGCGCTGTACCTCAACACCCGGATTCCGGTTCCGCAGGGGCCCGGCGTGGATGAGCCAGCGGTGTCCTACTCGCTGTTCCAGGCCTCCGAATGGGTGCTCGAGTGCCTGCGCTCCGCGGAGGACGTCACCCGGATCACCTATGAGGCCTTCGAAGATGCCCATGCCAGCGCCACCCGCCATCTGGAGCTGTTCTTTGATGAACTGCCGCCCAGCCTGACTGCGCTGGGCTACAACGGCTATGTGGAGGCCATGGCCGAGGGCATCCGCCGGGCCGAGCGGGACTTCGGCATGACCGGTCTGCTCATTGCCGGCATCGACCGGAGCAATTCCGGCGAACATGCCACCACCCTGGTGCAGAACCTGATCGACAACCCGCACCCGGACGTCGTCGGGATCGGTCTGGACAATCTGGAGACCTCCGGCCCGCCGGAGCGCTTTGCGGCCGCCTACCAGCTGGCCGGGCGTCACGGGCTCCGGCGGACGGCACACTCCTCGGAGCACGCACCGCTGGCGACGAACACCATCACCTGCCTGGACGTTCTGGGCTGCGACCGGATCGATCACGGGTATTTTGTGCTGGAGGATGATGCCGTGGTGGCCCGACTGCGCGAGCAGCAGGTCACCTTCACCGGGATCTTCACGACCTCGCGGCGCTCCTGGCGGCCGTGGCGGCGTGCCTCGATCAGGGCCATGATCGAGGCCGGGCTGAAGGTGGTCCTCGCCTCTGACGATCCCGGAATGTTCCCGACCACACTGGCCACCGAATACCGGATTGCCGCCTTCGACCTCGGCCTGCCGCGGGAGACCATGCGGCAGATCGCGCTCAACGGCGTGGACGCCTGCTGGTTGCCGGAGGAAGGCAAAGAGAGCCTGCGCCGTCGCTTCCTGGCCGAGCTGGAGGCCCTGGAATCGGATCTGTTCGATGCCAGGGCCGAGGTGGCGTCCTAAGCCGTAACAGCCAGCGCGTCGATTTCCACCAGCATGACCTCGTGCGGAAGATCCACGAAGACGGTGGTGCGGCTGGGCAGCGCACCGGAAGGAACATTCTCCGTGATGAACTCTCCATACACCTCGTTCATCGCAGCGAAGTCATCCCGGGTGGTCAGGTAGACCCGGAACATGATCACGTCCTCCACCGAGGAGGCGCCTGCCTCGAGGATCGCTTTGACGTTCTCCAGGGTGCGGCGGGTCTGTTCGCGGACATCGCCCGCGCCGATGTACTGGTTGGTGCTCGGGTCCATCGGCCCCTGGCCTGAGACCTGGAACAAGCCGCCCTTCTGGATGCCCTGGGAAAAGACATGGGCCGGTGCGGGGGCGTTCTCGGTCAGGACGACGGTCTTCTGTGTGGTGCCTTCTGCCTTCTGAGAGCTCATGGGTGGGAACCTTTCTGTGGTTGGTATCCAAGGTCGAAGGAAATCGCCTCGGTGGTGGACTGGAGCTCCGGCACAAGTGCCAGAAGCCCCGGAGTATCAAGAAGCATGGTCGGGACCGAAATGGATGCTGCGGCGACCACCGATCCAGTGGCCCCGCGGATCGGGGCTGCGATGCAATGCACCAGGGGCTCATGTTCGCTGTCATCGTGGGCCCAGCCCTGGCGGGCCACCACTTCGAGCTCGGCCAGCAGGGCAGCGGGGGAGTCCAGGGTGTTCTCCGTCGCCCTGACGTAGTCCAGGCCCTCGGCGATGGCGGCGCGCCGGGCCTGCGGCAGATCGGCCAGGATCACCTTGGCCACCGCGGCGGAATGCTGCGAAGCGGTCAGCCCGATCCGCGAGTACATCCGCACCGGGTGGTGGGATTCGAATTTGTCGATGTACACCACCTCAGAGCCCTCCCGGGCAGCCAGATGGATGGTGTGCCCGGTCGACTCGTTGAGCGCAGCGAGGTGCGGCCTGGCCACAGCCCGAAGGTCACGTTGTTCCAGAGCCTGACCGGACAGCCTGAAGAACGCCGAACCGAGCTGGTAGCGCTGATGAGCATCCCGGACCACGAACCGTCGGTCCTCCAAATCGTGCAGCAGCCGCATCACCGTCGTCTTATGGACCTCCACCTGGGAGGCCAGCTCATCGAGCGTGGCGGGGCGCTCGGCCAGCTGGGCCAGGAGGTCCAGCGCTCGCAGCAGGCTCTGGCTCACCGGAGATAGCCGCCGTCGAGCACGGGGGAGTCGATTCGCTCCTCGGTGACCGTCGTCGCGTTCCACTCCTCCTCGGTACAACCGAGCAGCACGGCCAGCGCGCTCTCCTCGGGAAGCTGGCCTCGGTCGGCATGAACCGTGAGAGTGCAGGCCGCCGCCAGATGCCCTCGTCGCAGGCAGGAGCGTTCGTCCAGACCCAACAACACACCACTGAGATAACCGGCCGCGAAGGAATCACCGGCTCCGATGGGCTCAGCGATCTCCACGGTCAGTGCCGCCACCTCTTCGCGGGGTGCCGTATCTTCGGGCTGGGTCTTGTCCGCTCGGCGCAGCGAGATGGCGGTGTGGGCGTCGTTCTTGATCACCAGGGTGCCCGGGGTGGGGAGCAGCGCGCGGAGTTCGGCTTCGTCGCGGGTGCCGAAGGCAAGCAACGCTTCATCGGCGCCCAAAAGGACGATATCGGCGAGATTGGCCAGCGTGCGCAGCACTGTGGGATCGCCATCGCGCCACAGGGCCGGGCGCCAGTTGAGATCGAAGCTGATCAGCTGGTCCCGGCGCGGTCTGGCCAGTAGTCGGTGGCACAGCTCCAGGCAGCTGGGCGAGAGCGCCGCCGTGATACCGCTGAAATGAATCAGTCCCGCCTCGTCCAGACGCTGTGCCACTGCGCGGTCCTCCAGGAACTCCCCGCTCATGGCCGAGGCGGCCGAGCCTGCCCGGTAATACAGCAGCTCACTGTCGCCAGGATTCTTCGAGGAGGCCTTCACGTACACCCCGGTCTGGCGTTCTGGATCGAGCTGTACCGCGGCCACCTCCACACCCTGGCTGCCCAGCGAATCGAGGATGCGTCGGCCAAAACTGTCATTGCCCACGCGGCTGATCCAGCTGCTCGGGATGCCCAGCGCAGCCAGGCCGAGTGCCACATTGGATTCAGCGCCGCCGATGCCGTAGCGCAGTTCATGGGTGTATCGCAGGGACTCGCCGGGTGGGGGACTCAGGACGGCCATGGTCTCACCCAGGCAGACGGCCTTCTGCATACTGGCTCCTTTGGCGTTGCGCCCCGAGGTGATCCGGGCGCTGCAGTGGTGGGAGGCGCCTTGACGCCGATTTCTCGCTCATGTTAGACATAAGTCACACAATTCTGCAATCTGCATTGCGTATTATGCAACGCAACGATCTGCAGCGGAGATTCCAAGGAGTGCACGGATGGGCCAGGCCATCGATCTGAAGGCGGTGCGCGGAATCGCCGACTCGACAGTGGGCAGTTCTTCCGTGCCCGGGGCGATTCTCGACTGGCGGCTGAAATCGTTGCCTCCCGCGGCCGAGGGCCTCAGTATTGCTGAGTTTCTGGCCACCGGCCCCCGGCTGGCCGATCTGCAGACTCCTCTGCTGACGCTGGACGAGAGTGCACTCAGCGCCAATATTGAACACTTCGCCGCCTGGTGCGAGCGTCACGCTGTGAAGCTGGCCCCGCACGGAAAAACCACGATGGCACCCCAGCTCTGGGCGAGGCAACTGGACCGGGGCGCCTGGGGTGTGACGGTGGCGAATCTCGCCCAGCTGCGGGTGGCTGTGCACTTTGGCGTCGGCACCGTGATGGTGGCCAACTCGCTGACCGATCCGATCGCCATCCGCTGGGCTGCGGAACAGGCCGCTGCCGGAACCCGCATCGTGTCCTGGGTGGACAATATCCAGACGGTCCAGCGCATCGACGCCGTGCTGGCCGGAACCGGGCTGAGCCTTGACGTCCTCGTGGAACTGGGCGCGCCCGGCGGACGTACCGGGGCGCGCACCCCGGAGGCGGCGCGAGAGGTCGCGGACGCCGTCGTTCATTCCGAGCACCTGTCCCTGCGGGGCGTGAGCGGCTACGAAGGCTCACTGGCCCATACTGCCGAGGCTTCAGCCCTGGCCGCGGTGCGCAGCTATCTGATCAGCCTTCGTGCCCTGCACACCGAACTGACCCAGGCAGGGGCGTACGCGCCCGGGGAGGTGATCGTCACCGCAGGTGGCAGCGCTTACTTCGATCTCGTCGTGGAGGAACTGGCCGATCTGGCTGGTGAGGATTCGGCAGGTGACCAGACTTCAGTGGTGCTGCGCAGCGGCGCCTATCTGGTGCACGACAACGGCTTCTACGAGCAGATTTCCCCGTTTTCCCGGACGCCGGGGGAGCAGCCACTCGTCGCGGGGATGCACGGTTGGGCCCGGGTAGTGTCCCTGCCGGAGCCAGGGCTGGCGATTCTTGATGCCGGCAAGCGGGACCTGCCCTTCGATGAAGGACTGCCGGTGCCACAGGGAGTGGCCGCCGAACTGGGGGCGCCGCTGCGCCCGCTCGGCGGTGCGGGCCAGGCGGCGAGCATCGTCGCGATCAATGACCAGCACTGCTACCTGCGGTTCGATGCCGGGACCGATGACCTGCGCATCGGCGAGGTGGTCCGGCTGGGCCTCTCGCACCCCTGCACGGCGTTCGATAAATGGCAGCTGATCCCGGTGCTGGACCAGGTGGATTCCGGGCAGGTCGTTGACCTGATCCGCACTTTCTTCTGAACCGGTGGTTGCGAAGAAGCATATGCAGAAACCCATGACCACCCTCTTGAGCAGCGACACCCTGCTGAGCAATGCGACCGTGATCGATGGTAGCGGCGCCCCGGGGTACCAGGCGGACGTTCTGCTGAGGGGCGAGCGCATTCAGCGCATTGCACCCCCGGGCTCGCTGCTCGCCGCGGTCTCAGCAGAATCGGGCCACCACCACATCGACGCCTCGGGTCTGGTGCTCTCCCCGGGGTTCATTGATATGCATGCCCACTCCGACCTGAGCCTGCTGCTCAATCCTGACCATGAGGCCAAGCTCAGCCAGGGAGTCACCACGGAGCTCCTGGGCCAGGACGGGCTCTCCTATGCGCCGGTGGACGAGCCGACTCTGGCAGCAATCCGTCAGAAGATCGCGGGCTGGAACACCAACCCGGTGGACGCTGATTTCACGTTCGACTGGCGCAGCGTGGGTGAGTACCTGGACCGACTGGACCGCTCAGCCATCGCCACGAATGCCGCCTATCTGGTGCCTCAGGGGACGGTCCGCGCCCTGGTCGTGGGTTTCGATGACAGTGCCGCCTCCCCGGAGCAGTTGTGCCGGATGCGGGAGGTCGTGCGGGAGTCGATGGAGCAGGGCGCGGTGGGTCTGTCCTCCGGCCTGACCTACACGCCCGGCATGTATGCCGACGATGCCGAGTTGGCCGCCCTGTGCAGCGTGGTCGCCGAGCTGGGCGGCTTCTACGCTCCGCATCACCGCTCCTACGGTAAGGGTGCGCTTGCGGCCTATGCGGAGATGATCGCGCTCGCTCAGCAGACCGGCTGCCCTCTGCACCTCACCCACGCCACGATGAATTTTGCGGAGAACAAGGGGCGCGCGGCCGAGCTTCTGGCCCTGATCGACCAGGCGCTCGGTGCCGGCCTGGACGTGAGCCTGGACAGCTACCCCTACCTGCCCGGTGCGACGACGCTTTCCGCCCTGCTACCCAGTTGGGCCACTGCAGGAAGCCCGGAGGACACGCTGGCCCGCCTCACCGATCCGCCCACCCGGGCGGCCATTCGCGAGGCCGTGGAGATCTACGGCTCGGACGGCTGCCACGGGGTCGTGGCCGAATGGCAGACCGTGGAGATCAGCGGCGTCCAGAGGCCGGAGCTGGCCGGATACGTGGGCCAGACCGTGGAGCAGATCGCACAGCAGGAGGAGCGCGAAGCCTTTGAGGTCTTTGTCGATCTGTTGATCCGGGACGGCCTGGCCACCGGCATTCTGCAGCATGTGGGCCATGAGGAGAACGTCCGCCAGATCATAAAGCACCGCACGCATACCGGGGGCAGCGATGGCATTCTGGTGGGCAGCAAGCCCCACCCCCGCGCCTGGGGGACCTTCCCGAGATTTCTGGGCCACTACAGCCGCGAGTTGGGGTTGCTGAGCCTGGAGGAGATGGTGCACCACCTGACCGGTCGACCGGCCGCGCGGCTCCGGCTGGCCGGGCGCGGGTTGGTCCGGGAGGGGTATGCGGCAGACCTGGTGCTCTTCGACCCGGAGCAGATCGCCGATCGTGCGACCTTCGATCAACCGTGCCAACCCTCCGTCGGAATCCAGGCCGTCTTCGTCAACGGAGAGCTGGCTGTCGATGCCGGTCGGCTCACCGGCGTGCGAGCCGGCCGGACGCTGCGCCGCCACAGTGACGGGTCAACCCAGTGACGGGTCAGTACAGTGACCGGGCAACCCGATGATCGACGCGCTGTTTCCACGAATTCCCACAACCACCAGCCAGCTCAGGAGATCTGATGAGTTCTGATTCCACCGACCGTTTTCTCGCCCAGCTCGCCAGCGATCGCACCCTCGCCGTGGTGCGTGCCGAGGCGATCCCGGATGTTGCCGCACTCTGCCGGGCACTCGTGGCCGGTGGTATTCACTGCGTGGAATTCACCTTCACCACTCCGGGGGTGCTGGAGTTGATTCGGACGGCGGCGGAGAACGTTGCCAGCCACGGCGCCATCGTGGGCGTGGGCACGGTGATGACCGCCACGCAGGCCAAAGCCGCCATTGACGCCGGAGCCCAGTTTCTGGTCACTCCCGGGTTACGCCCAGCCGTGGCGCAGGAGGCAGTGGCGGCGGGGGTGCCGATCACGCTCGGTGCGATGACGCCCAGCGAAGTGGCTGTGGCGATGGATCTCGGTTCCAGTGCGGTCAAGATCTTCCCGGCCCGGAACCTGGGCCCGGCCTACCTCAGGGACCTGCACGGCCCGTACCCGGAGGTGCAACTGCTGCCCTCCGGCGGCATCGACGCCTCCAATGCGGCCAGCTATCTGCAGGCCGGTGCGCTCGCCGTCGCCTGCGGAACGTCGGTGGTCTCACCGGCCACGGTGGCGGCGGGGGACTGGGGTACCATCACCGCCCGGGCCACGGAGTTCACGTCCAGTCTGAGCTGAATCAGTTTGGGCTGATCGTCAGATCCAGCCCGGCTCAGATCCAGCGATATTCGTTTTCCGGCCGCCCAGGTGTGCCATAGCGCGGCATCCGACGCACCGAGCCCCGATCACTTAGATACTCCAGGTACCGCCGGGCAGTCACCCGGGACACTCCCAGGGCGTCGGTGACCTGCTGGGCGGACACCGGAGCGTCCTGCTGCTGGAGGAAACGTTCGATGCCGTCCAGCGTCTGGGCGGAGAGGCCCTTGGGAAGCTGGGCGGCTACGGGCGTACGGAGGCTGGCAAAGGCCCGGTCCAGCTCGGCCTGGCCAAGGGCGGTTCCTCTGCTTCCCGAGGCGGCGGAGGGCTCCCCGAGTTGCCGACGGAAATCTCGGTAGTTCTGCAGCTTTTCGGCGAAGGTGGCATAGCTGAAGGGCTTGATCAGATACTGCACCATGCCGGAGGAGATGGCACCACGCACCACGGCGAGCTCGCGCACCGCCGTCACCGCGATCAGGTCCACGGAACTTCCCGCGCTACGCAGCCGTTTGGCCACATCCAGACCATGCAGGTCCGGCAGATTCATATCCAGCAGCACCACATCGACCGCCTCCGGGTGTTCGCGGAGAAAACGCAGCGCAGATTGCCCATCTGAGACCGACCCAGCCAGTTCAAAGCCGTCCAGCCTCTGAACGTACAGGGCATGAGCTTCCGCCATGATCGGCTCATCTTCCACGACCAGGACCCGGATCATGAGGCGCCTTCCTGCGGCAGGGTGACGGTGAATTCAGCGTTCTCGGAGACCTCCAGTGTTCCACCCAGACGTTGGACTGCCTGCTGCACCAGGGCCAGTCCGATCCCGCGGCCCGTTGCATCGGTGGCTTTGGTGCTGAAACCGCGGCGCAGGATCTCCGCCGGGTCAATGCCGCCGAGTCCCGGCCCGCTGTCCGCGACCTGGAGCCGGACGGTGTGCTGTGCCGGATCGCGGATCAGGCTCAGCGAGACCCAGCGCGATGCCGCCTCTCTGGTCGCGGTTTGCGCAGCGGCATCGAGCGCATTATCGAGCAGATTGCCCACGATCGTCATCGCCGCATGAGCTCCGAGCCCTTCCAGGGAGGCCCCAGCGTCCCAGCTGACGCGCAGCTCGATGCCACGCTCTGCGGCCTGCGCCATTTTGCCCATCACCAGTGCGGAGAGAATCGGCTCCCGATCGGCATCGATCACCTCATCCACCAACTGCTGGCTGAGCGCCAGGCCTTCGGTGGCAAAAGCGAGGGCCTGATCCGCCCGGCCCAGTTCCAGCAGCGAGGCCATGGTGTGCATCTGATTGGCGTGCTCGTGAGTCTGCGCGCGCAAGGCGTCGGTGAGAGTCCGGGTGGAGCGGAGTTCGTCGCCCAGCCGTTCCAGCTCAGTGTGGTCCTGAAGGGTGGTCACGGTGCCCCGACCGGACACCTTGCCAGGGGCTGCTCCGGGCAGGGTGGCCTGCTCCTGGGTCACGACCAACAGCCGGCCCTCGTTGAGGTGAATCTCATCCCGGGCCACCCGACCGCTGCGCAACAGGTCCTTCAGCCCTGGGGAGACATCCAGAGTGTCCAGGGCCGGTGGGCGGAGCCCTTCCTGAGGCCGCGGGATGCCCAGAAGATCAGCGGCCTGATCGTTGTACATGACCAGTTGCCCGTGTTGATCCATCAGCACCAGCCCATCGCGCACCGAGTGCAGTACCGACTCGTAATAGCTGAACAGCTGGCCCAGACGTTCAGGTCCCCAGCCCAGAGTGACCCGACGCAGATAACGGCCCAGCAGCAGAGCGGTCAGCGTGCCCAGGAGCAGCAGGCCCAGACCTACGCCCACGATCAGCGGGATCCGGCCGTTGAGTGCGATCTCCACGGTGCTGACCGTCATTCCCACCGCAACCATGCCCCGGACGGTGCCGGAGGCATCCAGAATCGGGACGATGCTGCGCACCGAGGGACCCAGGGTTCCCACTGTGACCTCGGTGAACGGCTTCCCGGCGAGCGCCTGGTCCACCGAACCGATATAGGGCTTACCGACTTCGGCCGGATTGGGATGAGTCCACCGGGTGCGGTCCGGGGCCATGATCGTGACGAAGTCGACCCTCGTCCCACGGTTGACGACGGCGGCATACGGCTGCAGCAGCGCGCTCGGCTGCGGGCTGGACGTAGCGGCGAGCACCGATGGGGAGGCGGCAATGGTCGTGGCGATGGCCATGGTCTGTTCGGCGGCCTGAGCATAGGCGCGGTCCCGGGAGTCGACGAAGGCGGCAGCGACCACCACGGTGGTGATCAGCACGATGAACAGTAGCTGGCCCACCAGCAGCCGCCCCGCAATGCTCCAGCGACGCATCCGCTCCTCCCTTCACGTTCTGTTGTGGTTTCCCGTTCTGCCCGTGGTTCCGGTACATCACCCATGACCAATATGACCGCAAACGTGACCTGCGTCACGGCCTTTGGCACAGTGTCTCGAGGAATCAGAGCGGGCGTCCCCTGAAGAACGCCCCCACACTACCGGAGGACCCATGAACTCTCGACGAGGAGAGGCACCCGCTGGCGGAACGCCGTCCAGCGTCCAGGCCGCCCGCCCACCCCGTAAGGGCCTGGACAAGACCCACTGGCTCTATCTGGCCGTCATCGTGGCCGTGCTGCTGGGCGTCGCACTCGGTCTGATCGCCCAGAGCACCGCAGCGCCGGGTCAGACGACCAAGAACTTCGCCACGGACCTCAAGCCGCTGGGCGACATTTTCGTGAACCTGATCAAGATGCTGATCGCGCCGGTGATCTTCTGCACCATCGTGACCGGTATCGGGTCCATCACCAAGGCCGCCACCATCGGCAAAGTCGGTGGGCTGGCGCTGGTCTACTTCCTGGTCATGTCGACGTTTGCGCTGGCTATCGGTCTGGTGGTCGGCAACATCGTGCACCCCGGGGCCGGGTTGAAACTCCAGGCGTACAAGCCCTCTGCCAGCGGCGGAACCGGCAATGCCCTCTATGACTTCATTCTGGACATCATCCCGCCCGGCATTCCGGTGCTGCCCACGCTTTTCGTGGCGCTGCTGATAGGTTTTGCCGTGCAGCGAATGGGCAAGGCTGGGGAGCCGATTCTCCGGGCCGTGAAAATCGCGCAGGCGCTGGTCTTCCGGATCCTGATGATGATCATGTGGTTGGCCCCGATCGGTGCCTTCGGCGCCATCGCGGCGGTCGTGGGGGCCACCGGCTTTGAAGCCGTGAAGTCCATGGTGGTGCTGATGCTCGGCTTCTATGCCACCTGCATCCTGTTCATCGTGCTGGTGCTGGGCACCGTGCTGTATCTCGTCTCACGGGTGAACATCTTCGCCCTCATGAAGTATCTGGCCCGCGAGTACCTGCTGATCTTCTCCACCTCCTCCTCGGAGGCCGCCCTGCCCCGGTTGATCGCCAAAATGGAGCACCTGGGCGTGTCACGTCCGGTGGTGGGCATCACGGTTCCCACGGGCTATTCCTTCAACCTGGACGGCACCGCGATCTACCTCACCATGGCCTCCCTGTTTGTGGCCAACGCGATGGGTATCGAGATGAACTTCGGCGAGCAGATCTCGCTGCTGGTGTTCATGATCATCGCTTCCAAGGGTGCAGCCGGTGTCTCCGGAGCTGGCCTGGCCACCCTGGCCGCCGGTCTGCAGGCACACCGGCCGGAACTGCTCAACGGCGTCGGGGTGATTGTCGGCATCGACCGTTTCATGTCAGAAGCCCGTGCGCTGACCAACTTCACCGGCAATGCTGTGGCCACGGTGCTGATTGGGACCTGGGTGCGGGAAATTGATCGTGCCCAGGTGGATCGGGTGCTCTCCGGTGCGGAGCCTTTCGATGAGGCAACCATGCAGGCTGACGGGCATGAACTGGTTGCTGCGGCTGCTTAGCTGAGCTGGTTGCTCGCGCTGGTCACCTGGTTGCGGTGGTCCGACGCCGCAGCCGGGTGCCCCACCAGAAGGCCAGCAGGCTGAGCAGCATCTGCGCAGGATAGGCCACGGGCGGCACTCCGCCGGAGACCAGACAGATCAGCACCGGCAGCAGTGTGATCAGTGTCAGGGGCGCAGCCAGCCACCGCTGCCGGTGATCTGTGCTCAGGCGGCCAGCGAATGCACCAATGCCGCCAGTGCGGCGGCACACAGTGCGGCCAGCCCCGGCGGGCCCGGACTCGTGGTCCCTTCCAGTCCCAGAGCCAGGACAAGTGCGATGGCGGCACCGGCCAGCGCAGGCCACAGTAGCGAGCGGACAAAACCGGGCTGGATGAAGCCGCGACGGTGGACCGGAAGAGGAAGCCACCAGGAGGTCTGTGGCACCGTCATGGCGATCGGTCCCAAGGAGAGCTCCACCGCCAGCAGGGCTCCGGCCAAGGTCAACAGTAGCGTTGCGGCTGCCTGTTCGGGTGCAAGGTGCTGAAAGCCGGCAGTCACGGCCGATGCCGACCAGCCCGGCTCCGCTGCCAGGCCCAGAGACTCGCGCAACTGGACTACCAGCGCGCCGGACATGACGACCAGGACGAGCGTGCCCAGAACATCGGTGTAGCCCTCGGAGACCAACTTCATCAGGCCATCCTCGCTGCGGACCAGTCCTGCGCGGAAGGTGTAGGTGCGGATTTCCCGAGCGCTCAGGCCGCTAGTGGTTTCTGACATCGCTGCCACTGGTGCCCCTTAGTCCGCTGCGGGTTTTCGGCGGAGATTGCCACAGCAGCGGCCTCCGGTGTCATGACGCGGACAGCGTCCGCGATGAACATCGCCCCGGTGGCCACCGTTCGGACGAAGGCGGGATCGTGCGAGACCACCAGCAGCGCCAGCCCCCGGTTCACTTCGGCCCGCAATCGCTCCGCCAGTCGAGTGCGCATGGCCGTATCCAGGCGTTGCCCGGGCTCGTCCAACACCAGCAGGGAGCGGGACCGGACGAAGGCTGCTGCCAGCAGCATGCGTCGGCGTTGCCCGGAGGAGAGCCGATGGGGCAGCGAGGACTGCTCGCCAGCGAGGCCGAAGAACTCCAGCTCGGCGTCGATCAACTCCTTGACATTGGTAGCACCATGCCCGGCCGCCACGATCGCCACCTAACCCGGCGTGGCTTCAGGTTCTACCTGAAGCTTGAGGCTCGCGGGCGTTCCGGGGCAGGGTCCACGCACCCCGGTGACCGTTCGGTAACGTAGAGGTCAAACAGCAGGTGAACATCGCAGGATCCGGCGCCATGCCGAGTGCAGATGATGGACCGAGAAATTGCCGAACAGGAAGCGTGGACAGGTGAGCAGCGAGACCGCAGAAGGAATCGACCTGGAGGCCATTCTGGGGCCCACAGGGCGTCCGGTCACCGAGTTTCCCGAACCACCCGTCTTGATCTCCCACGGCCCGGCGCGGGTGATCGCGATGGTGAACCAGAAGGGTGGTGTGGGGAAAACCACCTCCACCATCAATCTGGGGGCAGCCCTGGCTGAGCTGGGTCGTCGCGTGCTTCTGGTGGATTTTGACCCCCAAGGGGCGCTTTCCGCAGGCCTCGGTACCAGCCCGCACGAGCTTGATCTCACCGTGTACAACGTCCTCATGGACCGCAAAATCGATGTCCATGACGCCATCCAGCGCACCGCCGTACCGGATCTGGACCTGTTGCCTGCCAATATCGATCTCTCCGCTGCGGAAGTTCAGCTGGTCAATGAGGTCGCACGTGAGCAGGTCCTGGACCGGGTGCTGCGCAAGGTGGAAGACGAATACGACGTCGTCCTGATCGACTGCCAGCCCTCCCTGGGCCTGCTGACGGTCAATGCGCTCACCGCCGCGCATGGCGTGGTGATTCCGCTGATCTGCGAATTCTTCGCTCTGCGTGCAGTGGCGCTATTGGTGGAGACGATCGAAAAGGTGCAGGACCGGATCAATCCCCGGCTGCAGATTGACGGCGTGCTGGCTACCATGTACGACTCGCGGACCCTGCACAGCCGCGAAGTGATTTCCCGCCTGGTGGAAGCCTTCGGCGACAAGGTCTTCGAGACGGTGATCAAGCGCACCATCAAATTTGCCGATGCGACGGTGGCCGCCGAGCCGATCACGTCTTTCGCCTCCTCGCATGCCGGTGCCGATGCCTACCGGCGACTGGCCAAAGAGCTGATTGCCCGTGGTGGAGCGCCCTGACTCTGAGGTGAGCTCAGAGGGCCCGAGCACGGAACCTGCGGGCCATCCGCAGGTTTTCGAGGTCCGCCTGGAGAACTTCAATGGTCCTTTTGATCTGCTGCTGAGCCTGATTGGCAAGCATGAACTGGATATCACGGAGGTGGCGCTGGCCACCGTGACGGATGAGTTCATTGGCTATATCCGCAGGCTTCAACAGGCGACTGCGGGGCCAGATGGGATAGGGTCTGGTGGCTCCCTTGCCGGGACGGCCCTGGATCAGGCCAGCGAATTTCTGGTCGTCGCGGCCACTCTGCTGGATCTCAAGGCCGCCCGCCTGCTTCCTCGAGGCGAGGTGGAAGACGATGACGACCTGGCCACCCTGGAGGCGCGGGACCTGCTCTTCGCCCGGCTACTGCAATACCGGGCCTTCAAGGATGCGGCCAAAGCCCTGGGCAGCCGGCTCGAGGAGGAAGGGCAGCGGTACCCGCGGCTGGTCAGCCTGGAACCTCAGTTCGCCGCACTGTTGCCTGAACTGGTCTGGCGGCTGAGCCCGGAGGACTTTGCGGCCCTGGCCGCCACCGCCCTGCAGCCACGGGAAGCCCCCGCCACTGAAGTGGGTCTGGCGCATCTGCACGCCCCGCCGGTGAGTGTCCGGGAACAGGCAGAGATCCTGGGCGTTCGGCTCCGTCACGGCGTGCCACTGTCTTTCCGCGCGCTGACCGGTGATGCGGAGAGCACGTTGATCGTCGTCGCGCGTTTCCTGGCCCTGCTGGAAATGTTCCGCGACGCCGTGATCAGCTTTGAGCAGGCGAGCCCGTTGGGGGAGCTGACCGTGCGCTGGACCGGCGCGCAGCAGGAATGGAAGGCAGAGAATCTGAGCGAGGAGTACGAGACCGTGGAGGCCAGCCATGAACCGCTTTCCTGAGCCGGAATCCACGCCGGAAACCGCTGAACCTGACGCCTCGATGCCGGAGCGGGAAGTTCTGGACCAGATCCCCGGTGGACTGGCTGCTGCACTGGAGGCCGTCCTGATGGTGGTTGATGAACCTGTGACGGCGGCCGAACTCGCTGCCGTCTATGAACGACCTGAATCCGAGGTGCTGGCCGCGCTGGAGGCACTGCAGCGCGACTATGACGGCGTGGGTTTTGCGGCAGCCCGCTATACTGGGAGCGGTCTATCGACTGACACCACGACTTTCCGGCCAGGTTCTCAAACCACGCCGGAGGAGACCGTCACTGATGCGGCGGTGGCTCCTGAGCTGATGCTTCCCGGGGCAGAGTCCCGGCCACGGGGCTTCGAGTTGAGGCGGGTAGGCGAGGGATGGCGGTTCTACTCGCGGAGTGCGTTTGCACCCTGGGTGGGGCGGTTCGTCCTGGATGGACAGACGGCCCGGTTAACCCAGGCCGCGCTGGAAACCCTCGCCGTCATCGCCTATCGCCAACCCGTGTCCCGTGCCAGGATTTCCGGGATTCGCGGTGTCAATGTTGATTCCGTGGTGCGTACCCTCAACCAGAGGGGCCTCATCACGGAGCTGGGAACCGATCCGGAAAGTGGCGCCATTTTGTATGGGACGACGCCGTATTTCCTGGAACGCCTCGGACTGACCAGTGTGGAAGAACTTCCCAAGATCGCCCCGCTGTTACCTGGTGTGGAGGATCTGGACCAGTTTGACCAGGCCTGAGCCGGCACCGTCGGCGCAGGCCACAGCGGAGAACCGCAGCAGTTGTAGTTACCTGATTTTTATCCCGCCCAGCTGAGAAGCTGCACGACGCAAGGACATGCCATGAGCCCACGTTCCGGATCCGAAGGCCATCAGGGCCGTTCCCATTCCAACCGATCCTCCGGCCGCCCCGGCCAATCCAGGGCGGGCCAGCCCAAGGCGGGTGCAGGTAAGTCAGGCTTTGGAAAAGCCGGCTCAGGCCGTCCCGGCGCTGCTAAGCGCGATACCGCCCGGAAGCCCCGCCCGCAGGGCAAGCAGCAGAGTCAGTCGCAGCCCTTTGGCCGTGAGCGCTTTGGTGCCAATCTGGGCCCGGTGAGCCGTCGCGATGACGCATCCAAGGTGCAGACTCAGGCCCAGATGAACGATATGCATGACCCCGAAGGCGTGCGACTGCAGAAGCTGCTGGCAGCTGCAGGAGTCGCCTCCCGCCGCGTCTGCGAGGAGATGATCGCCGAGGGCCGTGTTGAGGTCGATGGTCAGATCGTCACCGAGCTGGGCCTGCGGGTGGACCCGAAAACCGTCACGGTCTCCGTGGACGGCATCCGGGTGCAGCTCAAGGACAACATGATCTACCTGGCCTTCAACAAGCCGCGTGGCGTGGTCTCCACTATGTCTGATCCCGAGGGCCGCAAGAACATCAGCGACTTCCTCAAGAACAAGTACGCCCATGAGCGGCTCTTCCACGTGGGGCGTCTGGACGCCAATACTGAAGGCCTGCTGCTGCTGACCAACGATGGCGAACTGGCCAACCGGCTGACCCACCCGCGGTATGCGGTGCCCAAGACGTACCTGGTGCAGACCCGTGGGCCCATGGAGCCGGGCATCGGCAAGGCCATGCGGGCCGGCATCGAACTCGAAGACGGGGTGACGAGCGTGGATTCCTTCCGCCTGGTCGATTCCACGCCCGGCCATGTCCTGGTGGAAGTCGTCCTGCATTCAGGGAAGAATCGCATTGTGCGCCGCCTCTTTGATGCCGTGGGCTACCCCGTGGAGCGACTCGTCCGTCTGCAGATGGGTCCCATTCGCCTGGGCGATATCAAACAGGGTGCCATCCGCCCGCTGAGCAACCATGAAGTGGGGCATCTGCTCGCCGAGGTCGGCCTGTGACCGAAACTCTCGAGCCCACGCGCCTCAAGGGGCCTGTGGTCATCTTCGGTGCCGGTCTGCTGGGCACCAGCATCGGCCTGGGGTTGAGTCAGCGGGGTATTCCGGTGCTGATGTCTGACCCTTCGCCGTCCGCGCTGGGCGTTGCCATCGATATCGGCGCGGGCAGGCCGCTCGCCGAGCAGCCGGATGTCTGGCCGGAGCTGGTCGTAGTCGCTGCCCCGCCGGATGTCTGCTCCCAAGTGGTGGCTGATGCCCTGCTACGATTCCCCGCTGCCGTGGTCACCGATGTGGCCAGTGTCAAGGGAGCGATTCTGCGCGAGCTGGAGGCCCAGCAGTCGGATACGGCCCTGGATCTGAGCCGCTATGTCGGCTCGCACCCGATGGCCGGTGGTGCGAAAGCCGGTGCCGTCGGTGCTCGCGGCGAGTTGTTTCAGGCGATGCCCTGGGTGGTCTGCCCGCATGAATCCGCTGCCGGGGCGAGCACCCAGCAGGCGGTCCAGACGGTGCAGAACCTGGCGCTGGATCTGGGCTCGGTGCTGAGCACCTTCGGCCCCGGGGAGCACGATGCCGCCGTGGCATTGGTGTCCCATGTGCCGCAGATGGTTTCCTCGCTGATGGCGGCCCGATTGCAGGATGCTGCCCCGCATGCGTTGTCCCTGGCGGGGAACGGGCTGCGGGACGTGACCCGGATTGCCGCGAGCGATGCCGGCATGTGGGTGCCCATCATGGGTGCCAATGCGGAGGCGATGGTGGCGGTCCTGGACCGCCTGCACGAGGACCTGACCCGGCTGATCGGCGTGCTCGATGCGCCCGTCGCGCCCGGTGCACGGTTGGAGATGGCGAAGGTGATCAGCGCAGGCAACGCTGGGCAGGCCCGGATTCCGGGCAAGCACGGTGGCCCTGCGCGCCACTATGCGTGGATGACGGTACTGGTCGATGACGCACCGGGCCAGATCGCTCAGCTGCTCACCGAAATCGGGCAGATCGGCGTGAACGTGGAAGATCTGCGGCTGGATCACTCGGCAGGCCGTAACGTCGGCATGGTGGAGCTGTCCGTGCTGCCCGCCGCGAAGGAGCCTCTGATCGAGGAGCTGTCCGCGCGTGGCTGGAAGGTGCTGCAATGAGCCAGTCTTCTGTGACGGGCCTGCGCCAGGGGCACTCGCTGGTGGTCGCCATCGACGGTCCTTCCGGCTCCGGCAAGTCTTCGGTGGCGCGGGAGGTCGCTCGTCGGCTGGGCCTGGCCTACCAGGACACTGGCGCCATGTACCGGGCATTGACCTGGTTCTGCGTTGCCGCGGGGATCACGCTGGACGATGCCGGTGCGGTGGAATCGGCGGCCGAGGACTTCGAGTTCAGTCAGTCGACCTCGCCGGATGAATCCTGGGTCCGGGTGGGGCCCGGTGCACGTCTGGGCTCCGCCGAAGCCTCGGTGGAGGTCACGGCGCAGATCCGGGATCCTCAGATCTCCGAATCGGTCTCCGCAGTGGCCACCAATCTGGGTGCCCGGACCGAGTTGGTGCGCCGCCAACGCGCGGCCGTGGAGGCCGTGCGCGGGCGGATGGTCGTCGAGGGGCGGGACATCACCACGGTGGTGGCACCTCGTGCGGAGGTCCGCCTGCTGCTGACCGCCTCCGAGGAGGCCCGGTTGGCCAGACGGGGTGCTCAATTGACCTCTGCGGGGGAGTCGCAGAGCAGCGAGCGGCTGGCCCAGCAGGTCCTGGCGCGGGATGCGAGGGATGCGACGGTGGCACAGTTCCTCCGGGCTGCCGATGGCGTGGTGACCATTGATTCCTCCGATCTGGATTTCGAACAAACAGTGGCGGCCGTGATACGGCTCGTCGTGACCACCGTGGAAGGCGGGTCGCGTGGCCAGCAAGAGTAATACCAGTCAGAAGAACTCTCCCCGGGAGCCCAGGCTCAGTCTGGACGAGCGCCTGCAGGAACGTCGCGTCCCGGAACGCTGGCGCACCTGGTGGTCCCGTCCGGTGGGCCGGATTCTGGATCATGTCACCTACCGGACCACGGTGTACGGGCTGAACAAGGTACCGCGCACCGGGCCGGTGATCTTCGCTGCGAACCATCTGAGCTACCTGGACGGGCCGGTGATGGTCGGTGCCAGTAACCGGTACATGCACGTGCTGGTGCGCGATTCCATGTTCAAGGGCTTCCTGGGCCGGGTGCTACGCGCCTCCGGACAGATCCCGATTGACCGTTCCGGCGACCGGGCTGCTCTGCAGGCAGCCAAGGCCGTGTTGGAGCGCGGTGACTGCGTAGGCATTTTGCCCGAGGGCACCCGCGGCAGCGGCGACGCCTCCAGTGTGAACAGCGGGGTGGCCTGGCTGGCACTGAACTCGGGGGCCGTCGTCGTGCCCGTGGCTGTGCTCGGCACCCGCGTCTCCGGTGAACACCGGGATGTCATCCCGAAGCTGCGGCGGCACTTCCACGTCGCCTTCGGCGATCCGCTGACCCTGGAGAAGACACCGGGGCTCAGCGGCCGGGCGGCGATGGACGCCGCTGCGGAGCGGATTCAGCTGGCGCTGGCCGATCACATCCGCGAATCTGTGAAATTTTCCGGCCAGGAGCTCCCGGCCGACAGCTCGACCGAAGAGAACGAGAGCGAATCATGACCGAACGAGATTTTGAACCCAGCGGCCCGGATCAGGTAGCGGAGAAGCTCGCCACCCTGGATGAGGTGGAGGCCGAGCGTCGCGCCGAGTCACTGCGCGCCGGTCTCTCCGACTATGAGCTGGATGAGGACGATGCCGCTCTGCTGGCCGGTCTGGACGGTGACCTTGACCTTGAGGAGGATGGCGGGCTGGACCCGGTCCTCGCCATCGTGGGTCGACCCAATGTGGGTAAGTCCACGCTGGTGAACCGTATTCTGGGTCGCCGCGAAGCTGTGGTGGAGGACACCCCCGGGGTGACCCGGGACCGCGTCATGTACCCGGCGGAGTGGAACGGCCGCGACTTCACCCTGGTGGACACCGGCGGCTGGGAGTTTGATGCCAAGGGCATCCATCAGCGGGTGGCGGAGCAGGCGGAACTGGCCGTGGAGCTTGCCGATGCCGTGCTCTTTGTGGTTGATGCCACGGTCGGTCCCACAGCCATGGATGAAGCGATGATGAAGATGCTGCGCCGGACCAAAAAGCCGGTGATCCTGGTGGGTAACAAGGCCGATGACCAGCGCACCGATTCCGATGTGGCCTCCTTGTGGAGCCTGGGTCTGGGCGAGCCGTGGCCGGTCTCTGCTGCGCACGGGCGCGGCGTCGCGGATCTGCTGGATCGCGTGATGGAAGTGCTGCCGGAGTTCTCCGGGGTGGAGACCGTTGACCGCTCCGGTGGGCCGCGTCGCGTGGCGCTGATCGGCCGGCCGAACGTGGGGAAGTCCTCGCTGCTGAACAAGCTGGCAGGCACCGACCGAGTGGTCGTGGACCCCCTGGCGGGCACCACCCGCGATCCGGTGGATGAGTTCATTGAACTCGGCGGCCGGACCTGGCGCTTTGTCGACACCGCCGGCATCCGGCGTCGTCAGCATATGGCGCAGGGCGCGGATTTCTACGCCTCGCTGCGCACCCAGTCTGCTCTGGACCGGGCCGAGGTGGCCGTGGTGCTGCTGGCCGTGGATGAGGTGCTCAGCGAGCAGGATGTGCGTGTTCTGCAGCTGGCCGTTGAATCCGGCCGTGCGCTGGTGCTGGCGTTCAATAAGTGGGATCTGCTCGACGATGAGCGTCGCCGCTACCTGGAGCGGGAGATTGAACAGGATCTGGCGCACCTGGACTGGGCGCCACGGGTGAACATTTCCGCGAAGACCGGCTGGCACAAGGACAAGTTGCTCCCGGCGCTGGATACCGCGCTGGAATCCTGGGACAAGCGCATCCCCACGGGCCGGCTCAACGCCTTCCTGGGCGAGCTGGTGGCGGCACATCCGCACCCTGTGCGCGGTGGCAAGCAGCCGAGGATTCTCTTCGGGACCCAGGCGTCCGCCCGGCCGCCCAAGTTCGTGCTGTTCACTACGGGCTTCCTGGACCCGGGGTACCGCCGCTTCATCACGCGCCGACTGCGCGAGACCTTCGGCTTCGAGGGCACGCCCATCGAGGTCTCGATGCGGGTCCGGGAGAAGCGCAAGCGCACCCGGTAGCCGCACTCTGACGGATTCTGTCGGTTTCGCGAACGTTAACGGAAAAAGCACCCGCAATCGCGGGTGCTTTTTCCGTTAACGTTCGCGTTTTTGCCGGGCCTGCTTTTGCGATGGTGTTCAGCCGCGCATCATGCGCTGGACCACCGGGATGACGAGGTTCCGGGGTGCCAGTCGGGCGAACTGCGCCAGGATCCGGTTGGCGAGTCCGTCCACGGTGCTGTGCTGGTTGCGCTCCAGGCCGCGGAAGGTCGTGGCGACCACCTGGTCCACGCTGCGCATCCGGCCGACGGCGGCGTTGGCACCGGCGGTGTCGAAGAACTCGGTGCTGGTGGCGCCGGGGCAGATGGCCAGCACGCGAATATTGTTTTCTTGGTTGCCCGGGTTTCTCTGGACCTCGCCCCAGAGTGCCTGGGTGAAGGAGAGCACGAACGCCTTGGTGGCGCCGTAGACGGCCATGCCGGGGATGGGCTGGAAGGCCGCGGTGGAGGCGACGTTGATGATCGTGCCGCGTTGGCGTTCCAGCATGCCTGGCAGGTAGGCGCGGGTCAGGTCCACCAGAACGCCGCAGTTGAGCTGGATCTCCTGGTGGATCCGAGCGGCATCCTGCTCCTGAAGTACGCCGGAGGTGCCGAAGCCGGCATTGTTCACCAGCCCGTCGATCTGAGGATGTAGGCCGATAAGCGTCTCCGTGGCACCGGGAGAGGTGAGATCCAGCTCGACGACCTCGGCCTTCACGCCGTACTGCGTGGTCAGCTCGGCGGCCAGCGTGCGCAGCGCCTCGCCGCGCCGGGCGACGAGCACCAGATTGGCCTCGCGTTGGGCGAAGGCCCGGGCGTAGCCGGTGCCGATGCCCGAGGATGCGCCGGTGATGAGGATGGTCTGTCCGGCGATGTCGAGGGTGCTCATGGGAACTCTTTTCTGAAGGCGTCCTGCTGTCGATATACAACGTATAGCAATTCCTATACATGGTAAAGTGCGGGCATGGAAAAGGTCCGGCTGAGCCCCGATGCAGTGGTGAGTGCGGCTCTGGATATTGCGGATGCCGAGGGGCTTTCAGCCGTGACGATTCGCCGGATTGCCGGGGAATTCGGGGTCACGCCGATGGCCATGTACTGGCACTTTGAGAATAAGAATGCCCTGCTGGACGCTATGGGGCGCGCCGTGGTGGAGTCCATCGACCTGCCTGACGGTGAGCTCGGCGAGATCGGGGCGGGGCTGACGGAGATTCTGGCCGCCATCGTGCGCGCTTTGCGAGCACATCCGGAATCGACGCCGCTGGTGCCCGCGCAGATGCTGGCCGTCGTGCGGGGGCAGGAACTGACCGAGCGCAGCCTGGAGCTGCTGGCGCGGGCGGGGTGCTCGGTGGCGGAGGCCGCCAATATTGTGCGGACCGGGATGGATCTGTGCGTGACGATGGTGACAGGCGAGTCGCGGTTCGGAGTGCTCGGTCACGGTGCCTCCGGCGCAGCCGATGCCTGGCAGTGCCATCTGGCGGAGAAAAAGCAGGCGATCCGGGAGCTTCCGGAGGGGCGGTACCCGCGGATCGTTGCCGCCGCCGGGCCACTGACTGCGCTGGAGGACGCTGACGAGTTCTATGCCAGCTCGATCGATCTGTTTGTTGCCGGTGTGGTGGCCCGGTCGAGGGGTACCCTGCGCTAGAGTGCCCCTCGAACCAAGGTCACATCTGAGCTGAAGAGCACTCCTGGCGGGTGGCAGGGCGGGGTTCAATGGCCCAGGCGAGCCGATGGAGCAGGCTGGCCAGTCCCGCCTGCAGGCGGAGTGTTCGTCCCCGCGCGTGTCGAGCGGGGGCCGGGGCGATGACGGGGGCATTCGGCAGTGCGCTGAGCGCCTCGGGGTTGACGGATTTGATGACTACACAAGCCATCATGCTTAAGGTATCCACAGTTCTCTTCTGTCGTTGGTGCACGCCCGTGAATGCCCCTGGATGTGGGCATCTGTGGCGTGCGGATGGTGGAGTGTCTCGACCGGAAATCTGCCTGATCGAGCCTCTGCCTACAACGTTAGGTGGCTGCGGGAGGCGTGTCAGTAGCTGTGCCATGCCACGGTTTTCCTAGGACTGGGCAACCTACCCAGGGCCGCGGATCAGCCGTTCGGGTAGGCTGCGGCGATCGCCTTGGCGCGCAGGACGGCCATCTGAGCGTACATGTCGTGCAGCAGGTAGAGGTCGCGGCGCCGGGTCCAGGGCTGGCCGGACTGGGCATCATAGGTGCCAGGCATCTCGAAGCCCTGGGGTGCGAAGGCCGTCATCCCACGGTCGTGGGTGGTCTGGACGCAGCGCTTGACGTGATCGCGGAAGCCGACGACGCCCGCGGTGCCGGAGGTGCCGCGGAGGGCGACCATCTGGGCGGCAACGCCATCTGTGCTGAGGTACGTAATGGTGCCGTCCTTGGCGATAACCGGGTCGATAGACGTGACCTGGGTCATGGAGTACTTAGAGGTCAGGAAGCGGGCGATCTCCCACTGCGCGAACACCGGAACGGTCTTCTGCTTCCGGATGGCGGCGATGGTGTCTGCCAGGGCTTCGTTGACGGGGCCGGGCTCGTAGAGGACCTTGGCCGGGTCGCCACCGCCAGCGGGCGCGCGGTTGCCGAAGGAGTAGGCGACGATGTAGTCGATGTTCGCCACCGGAGTGACGGGCGGGTGCCAGGTGAAGCCGACGTCCTGAAGATGAGGCTCGATGACGGCAGCCGTGGCCGGGTCGTTCAGCTCGCGGCTGAGGGCGTCCAGCTTCAGGCGATCAAGCTTCTTGCCCTGTGCGTCGGCGGAGCCTGCGGAGTCCGCGAAAGCGGGTTGAGCGGCGAGCAGAGGCAGCGATGCGGCTGCCGTACTGACGGCGGCGGTAGAGAGAAAGCGACGGCGATCCATGAGGTTCCTTCAGTGATTCATTCATTGGTACGTGGGGGCGAGGGAACCGTAGCGTGGGGGACTGAACGCGGAGTGAACGGCAGGTTGCCTCAGGTGTGCGTGCTGCGGCGGATGCGGGGGTTCCTGCAGCCGGGTCATGCGGGGAGCGGTGCGTCGCGTTCGGGGCGGTGCGCTCCATACGGTATGATTTTCAGGTTGGCTTCGCCGGGGTGACTCGGGTGAAGTTGATGTTCGGGCTGTAGCGCAGCTTGGTAGCGCACCTGACTGGGGGTCAGGGGGTCGCAGGTTCAAATCCTGTCAGCCCGACCGTGTGATGTCTCGGGACATTGGAATAGCTTGAACCCACGTTGTGTGGGTTCAAGCTATTTTTTTGTTTGCCGGGGTTGGTAGTCGCGTTTGGTCGATCGTGAGCTCGGTCAGGAGTTCGCCTGTGGCGGCGTTGATGACCGTGACGTCCAGATCGTGGATGAGAAGTTTGACGTGGGTTCCGGCGTGGGTTCTGCCGATACCGATGTGGCGCAGGCGCCCGGCGACCCGTAGCGTGACGGTCCCGGTCGTGCCGACACGGTCGACCCTGACCCGGTCATGGGAGTCCACAGCCCGGTTTCCTCCCGGGGCGGCCTTGGGGCCGGCCGTGTAGACCGCGGCCGGGGTGGCCCGGTGTGGCAGGGCCCGGTGCGGGGCGGGTGTTGTATTCGACCCTGAACGCATCCAGCAGGGACTGCAGCACCGCCAGCGCTGCTGGCTGCGCGGGCTGGGCCGTGAGCCATTTCTTGAGGGTCTGCCAGAACCGTTCGATCTTGCCCTGCGTCGTGGGATGGCTGGGCCGGCCGTTCTTCTGGATGATGTTCAGTCGGCGGAGGTCGTGTTCGAGGATGGTCCGTCCACCCTTGTTCTTCCCCCCCCGGCCAGGCGGACGGTGTAGACCATGCCGTTATCGGTCAGCGTTTCGGCCGGGTAACCATGCCGGGCCGCCGTGGCGTGGAAGGTCTCGGCGACGATGCGGGCCGTGATCCGGGCGTGAACACTGAGGTGGAGCAGGTAGCGGGAATGATCATCGAGCCAGGCAATGACCTCCACCTCCGGACCCGGCCCGGTACCGGTGAGCCGGTAGTGGGTGAAGTCGGACTGCCAGCACTCGTTGGGCCGGGATGCCTGGAAGCGGGTGTAGGAAGATTTGGGCCGCTTACCCGGATCAAGAACGACCAGGCCGGCCCGGGCCAGGATCCGGTGGATCGTGGCCCGGGACACGATGGTCTTGTGCGTGTGCTGCAGGTGCCAGGAAATGGTGTCCGCCCCGGCGTCCAGGCCGGCCCGGGCCAGCCGGCGCCGGATCTGAACGACCAGGTCCACTACCTCCGGCGCCCTTGCATTCGGGGATGTCCCCGGGCGCCGGGACTTCGGGCTGAACACGCCCTCGCCCTCGACCCGGTATCGGGCCATCAACTTCGACACCCAGCCCTGGGACACGCCGTACCGGCGGGCCGTGGCGGACTGAGACTGGCCGGCCAGCACAGCCGTGATCACGAGACGCTGCTTGTTCATGCTCCAGCATGGCTACCAGTCATTCCAATGACCCGAGACACCCCATTCCCATGTCCCGGACCAGGACACTGTCAGCCCGACCATGTGAAGTCCCGGGACATCGTTCACTCGATGTCCCGGGACTTTTTGTTTCCCGGGGTTGGTAGTCCCGCGTGATCGTTCCATGGGGTGTCCCGGGACAGCCCCGCACAGCGCGGACTGGATCTCTGTGCTGCCGCGAGCTAAACTGAATCATCATTGAAAAAGTGATTCAGGAGGTGACTGTGATGACATCAAACATGAGCGCGGCGATCGAGAGTGCGCGCAAGGCCGCTGGTTTGTCCCAGCGTGCCCTTGAAGACCGCACCGGCATCTCGCAAGCTACGCTGAGCCGCATCCTCTCGGGCAGCAGGCCTGCAAAGATGACCGAAATCATCTTGATCGCAGATGCGACTGGCTGCACTGTCGCCCAGTTGGCCGGTAGTGCCATGGCTGACCGGGTGCGGTGCGCGGCCCGCGCTACCAACGGTTCAAGCATGGACGTCATGCGCCAGCGGCTGCTGCACTTCATCGAACTTGACGCCTATCTCCACGATCAGGCTATTCCCGGCGTGCGATGACCTCGACCCCGAACGCGGAACAGCAAGCCAGGGGCGCGGCGGAGGATTTTCGCCGGGTCCATCGGCTCGGGGTTCAGCCCCTGGGCGATCTCGTTGCGTTGATCGAGCAGACCACCGGCTATGATGTCGCGATCCTTGATGCTGCGGCAGATGAGCACGGGCTGACGATGTGTGACCCTGCCCGCGGCGTCGTCTTCGTAGGTGTTGCGCGCAGTCGTAATCCGATGCGGCAGCGCAGCACACTCGCGCATGAACTCGGGCACCTTGTTTTCGAGGACTGGGGTGAGACTGTTGAGTTCAGTGCACGGTCGCCTGAAGAGATCCGGGCGGACGCGTTCGCGCGACACCTATTGGCGCCCATCGAAGGCGTCAAGGAGCTTCTTGGAGATCGAGTCGCGGTGTCCGAGGCTGATCTCTCTGCAGTGGTGCAACGCTTCCTCGTCTCTCCGGCGATCGCCGGAATTGTGCTGCGGGACAGCGGATATGTAAGCTCCGCGACTGCGAAAGAGTGGATAAAGCTCAGCACACCCCACCTTGCGACGCGCTACGGATGGACAGATCAATATTCGGCCCTCCAAGACGATGCTTACCGCTTACGGCCACCGCAGTTGCTGCTAACGCGTGCCATAGCAGGTTATGCCGAAGGCGTCGTCAGTGCTCAAACCATCGCTACGCTCCGCGGTGTCAGCCTTGAGGGCATCATCTCCGAACTCGAGGAAGCCGGGATTGTCCCCATCCTGCGCGACGTGCCCGACATTGACGTCGAGGATCTGCCTGCCGTAGAGATCGACCTCAGCGATTTGGAGGACGAGGACCCATCCTCATGAGTCAGCGTCCCATCATGGATGCTGGACCAGGCATCAACTTCTTCTCTCTCAACAAGGAGCGCCTGCTGTTCAGTGTTCTAGGCCCGCTCAGCGTTCCCGAGGTCGTCGAGCATGAGATCCTGAACAAAGCACGCCAGGACAAGCGGTTCGCGGCGGCAGAACGGGTGTGGAACAAACTTCCTTCCCAGTTCATTGAGGTACTCTCCGATGATGTCACGGACGAACTGGCTGCCGCGGTGCACCGAATCGCTGAGATGCCGATCGAACGGCGTATGCGATCTGGAAAAGATCTTGGCGAGACGATGGTGATCGCGCATGCCGTCGTCGCTGCCGAACGAGGCGATAGCGTTCTTGTTCTTATCGACGACGGAGACGGAAGAAGGGCGGCTGGCCGAGAAGCACAGCGACTTCAACGCCGCCACGCAGCCGGACATCCGGTCGGCAGTATCGGGCTGATCAGCACGCTCACCGTGCTTAAGAGGGCCGCGGGTGGCGAACACGTGCCTGATAGGAAAGCGATGCGTGGCCTCTATGAACGACTCCGAGGGCTCGATGACGGTCTAGCCCCACTTGACACCACCGGTCTGATGGACCTGCCCTGCTGGTTGTAGGCCTCCGGACCAAACAGGGACCATAATCAGGCAAACCACGCATCTCATGATGGGTGTTGCATGATCTGGCCCGCGGAGAGGCGCGGAAACCAGGCGTGATCAGGGATTTTGGTCACCGGGGTCAGGGGTGGCGCAAATTCAAATCCTGTCAGCCCGACCGATGAAAATCCGCTCTGACACTGGGAATAGTCCGGTGGCAGGGCGGATTTTTGTTGCTTCAAGACCGTCAACTGAGATGTGCTTGTGCCTGTCATGGTCTCAGCGTCGGGGCTCGCTGGTAGGTTGGGAGCACTTGCCCTGAGGGGAAGTATGTAACGCCTCTGCGCAAGGAGAACAGGACAGCGATGCCACCCGTGACCAAGGAAGCTCAGCGTGCCGAGCTACACAAGACGATCTGGCGGATTGCGAATGACCTTCGTGGTTCGGTGGATGGCTGGGACTTCAAGTCTTATGTTCTGGGGATGCTCTTTTACCGGTTCATCTCCGAGAATCTCGCTGCTTATCTCAGTGACCTTGAACACCAGGCCGGGGTCGTGGACTTCGACTACACCCTGCTCTCCGATGGCGATGCGGAGTTCGGTCGCATGGACACAGTGGAGGAGAAGGGCTTCTTCATCCTTCCCTCTGAGCTGTTTGTCAATGTCCGCGCGCGTGCTGCCACCGATGAGAACCTGAATGAGACTCTCGACCGGGTCTTCCGGAACATCGAGGGCTCAGCTATTGGTGCCGATAGTGAAGATGACATTAAGGGTCTTTTCGACGACATCGACATTAACTCCAATAAACTCGGCTCCACAGTTGCGCAGCGTAACCAGCGGCTCCGGAAGCTGTTTGACGCGATTGGTGATCTCGACCTCGGCGACTTCGCGAATCATGAGATCGACGCGTTCGGGGACGCTTACGAATACCTGATGCAGATGTACGCGGCAGCCGCGGGCAAATCCGGTGGCGAGTACTACACTCCGCAAGAAGTCTCTGAGCTGCTGGCCCGAATCACCGTGGTAGGCAAGACCGAGGTGAACAAGGTTTATGACCCGGCTTGTGGTTCGGGATCGTTGCTGCTGAAGTTCGCCAAGGTCCTCGGCAAGGACGGCGTCCGGCGCGGGTACTACGGCCAGGAGATCAACCTGACCACGTACAACCTCGCCAGAATCAACATGTTTCTGCACGACGTCCCCTATGAGCTCTTCGATATAGCCCACGGTGACACGCTGCTGAACCCGGCGCACTGGGACGACGAGCCGTTCGACGCGATCGTGTCCAATCCGCCCTACTCAATCAAGTGGGACGGCGACGCTAACCCGCTGCTGATCAATGACCCGCGGTTTGCGCCGGCCGGCGTTCTCGCGCCAAAGTCGAAGGCCGACCTGGCATTCACGATGCACATTTTGTCCTGGCTCGCCGTGAACGGCACAGCCGCGATCGTTGA
The DNA here is from genome assembly GCF_030271165.1 of Psychromicrobium xiongbiense. Taxonomy (GTDB): domain Bacteria; phylum Actinomycetota; class Actinomycetes; order Actinomycetales; family Micrococcaceae; genus Renibacterium; species Renibacterium xiongbiense. The sequence goes on from NZ_JASSZH010000001.1 coordinate 53,148, forward strand.
GTTCCCTGGCATCCTCTACAGGGGTGGGGCAGAGGCGAAGATTCGCAAGTACCTGATCGACAACAACTACGTCGACGCGGTCATCCAGCTCCCGCCGGACCTGTTCTTCGGCACCACCATTGCAACCTGCATCCTCGTGCTCAAGAAGTCCAAGAAGAGCAACGATGTCCTGTTCATCGATGCTTCAGCGGAGTTCACCCGAGTCGGTAACAAGAACAAGCTCACCGGACCTCACCGCCAGAAGATTCTCGACGCTTTTATCAAGCGTGAGGACATCGATCACTTCGCCAAGGTCGTGGCGAACACGGAGATCGCCGAGCGTGACTACTTGATCTCTGTTTCCTCCTACGTCGACGGCGAAGACACCCGTGAAGCCGTTGACATCACTACCCTGAACGCAGAGATCGCCCGGATCGTTGCCCGCCAGGCCGAGCTTCGCATAGCCATTGACGTCATTGTGGCCGATCTGGAGGGTGTTTCGTGAGTATCGATCGATTCGGAGTCCCTGACAGCGTTTTCGGGACACACGACGAAGACTTTTACAGTGCGATCGGTCGAATCGCGGGCCTCTCCGCCCTGATTGAGCATCAGACCTTTATGATCTACCAGACGATGATGAACCTGCCGCAGAACGCGGATACTCAGCTCGGCGCGGGCCAACTCATTGAGAAGGCCTGCAAAGCGCTGGCCCCGGTCGGCGAGGACGAAAACAAGAAGATCCTGTTCCAATACTTCACGGACGTTGAGACCGCCCTGCGCAAGCGCAATGATTACATTCACAACCTCTGGCCTGCGCAGCCGGGGGACCAGTTCTTTGGATGGCGGCCGAACCGTGACAAGGAAACTCGTGTGGATCAGCCGTATCTCGCCACGCAGACGAACATGGACGAGTTCAAAGCCTCTATCTTGACACTTGTTGAGCTCGTCCAGCGACGGGACAGGGCCTACGTTTCAGCTTGCGCTCTGCAGGAGCTCAAGCTGCGCGTAGGGGCGATGTTATGAGCCACGTTGACGATCTGATCAAGGAACTGGCGCCGAACGGGGTCCAGTTCAAGCTACTCGGTGACATCGCCAAGCTTGTCCGTGGCAACGGCATGCCGAAGTCCGACCTCACAGACGAAGGAGTCGGCGCGATTCACTACGGCCAGATCTACACCCGCTACGGAACGTGGGCGACCAGCACTTTCTCCTACGTTGCTCCAGATACCGCGGTGAAGCTAGCTAAAGCGGACCCGGGCGACATCATCATCACCAACACCAGTGAGAACCTCGAAGATGTCGGCAAAGCCGTCGCCTGGCTTGGTATCGAAGAGATTGTCACTGGCGGGCACGCCACCGTGATCAGACATGACCAGGACCCGAAGTTCCTCTCGTACTGGTTTCAGTCCGAGTCGTTTTTCAGTCAGAAGAGGGCACTCGCGACCGGTACCAAGGTCATCGATGTCTCGGCGAAGCAGCTCGCAAAAGTTCGAGTTCCGGTGCCGCCTCTCGAGGTGCAGCGGGAGATCGTGAGAATCTTGGATCACTTTACTGAGCTGGAGGCTGAGCTGGAGGCTGAGCTGGAGGCTGAGCTGGAGGCTCGGCGAGTTCAGCATGCCTTCTACTGGGCGTCGGTGCTTGCATCAACACAGGAGTGGGTACGTACTGAACTTGGTGAAATCGCAGAGATCTTCGATGGTCCACATGCAACGCCGAAGAAGACCGCCACTGGGCCATGGTATTTGAGTATTTCTTCGTTGAAGAATGGTCGATTTGATCTCAGCGAGTCTGCACACCTCGGTGTCGACGAATATCCGAAGTGGACGCGCCGGGTTACTCCCGAGGTCGGCGACACGATGTTCTCATACGAAACTCGTTTGGGCCAGGCGGCCTATTGGGACAGAGACGAGCCTGCTGCTCTCGGGCGTCGAATGGGATTGCTTCGACCTCGAAGGGACAAAGTTGACCCGCGCTTCCTGACCCTCTTGTACTTGGGACCAGAGTTCCAGCAGACGGTCAAAATGATGACTGTTCAGGGTTCGACCGTAGACCGGATCCCTATCGCGGGAATGGCGTCATGGAAAGTAGCGATTCCTTCGCTCTCTGAGCAGAAGCGAATTGTGGGAATCCTTGATGGCTTCGATGCGTTGGTGAACGACCTCAGCACTGGTCTCCCAGCCGAGTTGAACGCACGTCGTCAGCAGTATGCGTATTACCGTGACAAGCTCCTGACGTTCCAGGAGGCCACGGCATGAGTGACATCGCCGTGCGCCGTTACGAGCCGATCGCAGTCTCCTCTGAGTCGACTGTCGTTGCTGAGTTCATTCCTGACAGCACGGGTGCTGCTGCGTATCAGTCGGAGGCGGATCTTGAGCGGGAGTTTATCCGGCTGCTGCAGGGGCAGGCCTATGAATACCTGACGATTCATTCCGAGGCGGACCTGCTGGCGAACCTCCGGACTCAGCTCGAGGCGTTGAACGGCCTGTCGTTCTCGGATGCTGAGTGGGATCGATTGTTGGCGGAGTACATCGCCGGGGCCAACGACGGTCCAGTGGAGAAGACTGTCCGTATTCAGGAGAACCACATCCACGCGTTCAAGCGGGACGACGGGTCGACGAAGAACATTGCGCTGCTGGATAAGAAGAACATCCACAACAACCGGCTGCAGGTAATCAACCAGTACGAGATCGCCAAGGGGGAGGGCGGTGCGGCCCGCTCCAACCGGTACGACGTCACCGTGCTGGTGAACGGTCTGCCGCTGGTGCATATCGAGCTGAAACGCCGCGGGGTGGATATCCGTGAGGCCTTCAACCAGATCGACCGCTACCAGCGGGACAGTTTCTGGGCTGGTAGCGGCCTGTTCGATTACGTTCAGCTCTTCGTGATCAGCAACGGCACACTGACGAAGTACTACAGCAACACCACCCGTCGTCAGCACATCGATGACGACACCGGGCGTAAGCGGGTGAAGAAGACGAGCAACTCGTTCGAGTTCACCTCATGGTGGGCCGACGCCGCGAACACCCCGATCACGGATCTCGCCGGGTTCACGAAGACATTTTTCGCCAAGCACGCGCTGCTGGCCATCCTGACCCGCTACTGCGTGCTGACCGCCGATCGGATGCTCATGGTGATGCGCCCGTACCAGATCGTGGCGACCGAGCGGATCCTGCAGAAGATCGAGATCTCCACCAACTACAAGCGGCTCGGCACGATCGCCGCGGGCGGGTATGTGTGGCACACCACTGGGTCTGGGAAGACCCTGACCTCCTTCAAGACCGCTCAGCTGACGTCGCGGCTGCCGAGCGTGGACAAGGTGCTGTTCGTCGTCGACCGCAAGGACCTTGACTATCAGACCATGCGTGAGTACGACAAGTTCGAGAAGGGCGCCGCCAACTCGAACACCTCCACAGCTGTTTTGAAGCGTCAGCTGGAGGATCCTGGGTCCAACATCATCATCACGACGATCCAGAAGCTCTCCACGTTCATCAACGCGAACAAGGGTCATTCGATCTACGACGGCCACGTGGTGCTGATCTTCGATGAGTGTCACCGTTCCCAGTTCGGTGACATGCATACTGCCATCACGAAGGCGTTCAAGCGGTACAACCTCTTCGGCTTTACCGGGACCCCGATCTTCGCCGAGAACGCGGGGTCCGGTGGGAACCCGCAGTTGAAGACCACGGAGCAGGCGTTCGGCGAGAAACTGCACACCTACACCATCGTGGATGCGATCAACGACAAGAACGTACTGCCGTTCCGCATCGACTACGTCAACACCGTCAAACTGCCTGAGGGCATCACGGACAAACAGGTCAGCGGCATCGATGCCGAGACAGCGTTGCTCGACAAGGAACGGATCCGCCAGGTCACGGCCTACATCCTTGAGCACTTCGAGCAGAAGACCCGCCGGTCCAACCACTACGCGCATACACGGGTATCCAACGTCGCGGCGGTCGCCGCTGGTCGGAACCGGGTCAGCGAAGTCAAAGCAAGCACCCGGGTCAGCGGCTTCAATGCGTTGTTTGCGACGGCGTCGATCGACGCCGCGAAGCGTTACTACAACGCCTTCGCTATTGCGCAGCAGGATCTGCCCGAATCCGCGCGGCTAAAGGTCGGCCTGATCTACTCCTTCGCCGCAAACGAGGCGGAGGGCGATGACTACCTCGACGAGGAGGGTTTCGATACCGACGCGCTCGATACCTCGTCGCGGGGTTTCCTGGAGGATGCGATCCAGGACTACAACGACCTCTTCGGTACCAGCTACGACACCTCGGCAGACAAGTTCCAGAACTACTACAAGGACCTCTCGCTCCGGTTGAAGAATCGCGAGATCGATCTCGTCATAGTGGTGAACATGTTCCTCACTGGGTTCGATGCGACCACGATGAACACGCTCTGGGTGGACAAGAATCTGCGCTCCCACGGCTTGATCCAGGCGTACTCGCGCACGAACCGGATCCTGAACTCGGTCAAGACCTATGGCAACATCGTCAGCTTCCGTGACCTGGAGCAGCAGACCAACGATGCCATCGCCCTGTTCGGCAACAAGAACGCCCAAGGCGTGGTGCTGTTGAAGCCCTACCGGGAGTACTACGCGGACTATGCCGAGAAGATCACCGAGCTGCTTGACCGGTTCCCGCTCGGCCGACCGATTATCGGGGAACAGGCGCAGAAGGACTTCATCGCCCTCTTCGGTGCGATCCTGCGGCTGCAGAACATCCTGACCTCGTTCGACGACTTCGAGGGCAACGAGATTCTCACTGAACGGCAGATGCAGGACTACCGCAGCATTTACCTCGACCTCTACGCTGAGTTCCGCAAGGACAAGGCTGCGGACAAAGAACGGATCAACGACGACGTCGTGTTCGAGATCGAGCTGATCAAGCAGGTTGAGATCAACGTTGACTACATTCTCTTGCTGGTCCAGAAATATCGCGACGAACGCGGCGACGGACGAGATAAGGAAATCCGCGCTGAAATCGCTCGGGCAGTCGATTCCAGCCCGAGCCTGCGGAACAAGAAGGACCTCATCGAGGCCTTCGTCGACAAGGTCTCCGCGACCGGCGCCGTCGACGAAGAATGGAACGCCTTCGTCGCCACCCAGCGCACCGCCGAGATTGACCGCATCATCGATGAGGAGAACCTCCGGCCCGACGAGACTCGCGAGTTCGTTGACCGGGCCTTCCGCGATGGCAGCATCCAGACCACCGGCACCGCGATCACCAAGGTACTCCCGCCCGCATCCCGCTTCGCTGGCGGTGGAGGTCACAGTGAGAAGAAGCAGCGTGTTCTCGCCAAGCTCGGCGAGTACTTCGAGCGATTCTTTGGGCTGGCTGCCGAAAGGGGCGAAAAATAGGATGACCCGCCCTTGGGAGGATATCGCCGCTTCACTCGAGTCATTACTCACTGGGCCAACATCAGAACAGCGTTTCTTGGCTTCTGCGCTCAAGATCAAGCTTGCCGAAGACGTTCCGGCCTTTGTAGCGGCTGCGATTCTCGGTGACAGCGTAGCGCCCGCAATCATGCGCCCGCGGTCTCGCCGCGAGCCGAATGTTGACGATCTTGAACGGATCGAAGCCGAACTCGACATCGACCCCGCACCTGTTACAGGAGAAACTTCGGCCGAAGTGGTCTCGGCGTGGATCGGGGCACGGTACATCGAGAAACGGTTGCGCGGCCTTCGTGTACTCCAGCCGGAGGAGGGCGACATTGTGAGAACGCTCGGATCGAAATCGGACCTCATGCTGATCTCCAGCGTAGACGGACGCGGCAGGGTTCACATGAAAGGTGGACGCGGACTGAGCGCATGGCCGGACAACCTGCAATTTGTGGCTCGTCGCGGACTCTCTGACGATTACGACGCTCTGGCTGCTGAGGTAGCCAACCGATTAAAGAACGAAAAGTCCGACTACGGGCCAAATTCGCTGCTCCTCGATAAGATCAAGCGATATCGGCTCGACACCATCCGTCCCCGCGCGGCGGCTTTGCACGAGCTCGAAGATCTCCTCGATGCTGGCGACGGCAGCGAAGGTCCGTTACAGAAACTCATCGAGCGCCATCCGCAGCTCCTCGCGGGGCTCGTGCTCGGTAACAACGGAACGTACGTGATCCCCCAGCAAGCACTAGGGGCTGAGTTTCGTGCCGACTTCCTGGTGCTTGGGATCAACAGCATCGGGCCGCAATGGGTGTTGGTCGAACTTGAGGCGTCGAAGCACCGCTTGCACAACAAGGACGAGTCCTTGACGAGCGCGGTCCGGCACGCGGTCGGTCAGATTCAGGAGTGGCGCGAGTGGCTAACGAGCAACGTCGTGTATGCACAGCAGGAGCTCGGGCTGCATGGTTTGACCAACAAAGCTCATGGACTCGTGGTCATCGGCCGCGCGGGTCCGACAGTGCTCCGAGACCCAGTGCGTAGCCAAGTACGGGAGCAGCAGGACATTCAGATTCATAGTTGGGATTGGATCCTGCGTCAGGCCCGGCAGCTAGCCGATGGCGCGTTCCCAGCCGCTGTCTACGCGGAGGGTATTGCGAGTGCCGAAACGGCGGAGGAACTGATCGGATGAGTGCTCTTTTTGAGGTTCGAAATGGGTCAACCGATCGGTGGATGCAAGCTGGATTCGACGCGCTCTTCAGGGTGCGTGCTGGAGGCTTTGTGTGATGTCAGCTATTTTCGACGAGCGCCAGCGACGGATCGCGGATTGGCTGACCGAGAAGACCCCGGATCTTGCGGGGATGTACCAAGTGGCGGTCCGGCAGCTGAACGAACAGCCTGCTGCTGGTCAGGAGCGAACGCGAGTTTCTTACATCTGCCATTCCATGCGGGAAGTGATGAACCGCGTGCCGGATGTTGCCGGATCGAGTGCGATTCCCCGGATGAAGCCGCCAACAGGCGGCCAGGTCCAGAGGCTCCCAGATCTCCTCACTCGGCACCCTGATCTTTCGCTCGAGAGCCAGTCCGACTCCGTTATTATTCCGCGCGAGGTTGCAGCGGTGTTTGACAAGCTGATCAAGACCGCTGTCCACGAGAAGCGGCGCAGCCGGGATGTGGTTGCATCGGTGCTCACCGACGACGGCAATGCCCAGGCACATGCAGTCGAGCGTTGGATCGATTCCAGAGGCTTCTTTGTACGATGGACCCATCTTTCTGATCAAGCGGATGCTCCAGCCGAACTCCCCGACGACGATGAGATCCGTCGCCATGTGGCCGTCTTCGATGAGCTGTTCGATGGGGTGATCACGGCATTCTTCACCCTCCGCCGTCAAGTCGATGACCTCCTGGCTGAGTTCAACGCCGAAGTCGAGGAGGACGCTGGTGCCTAGGTTTAAGGAGCCCACCGGGGAAGTCGTCCGCGACCTCCTGGTCAAAATCCCGACGCTCCAGCTCAGGCGAGTCTTTTACGAGGGACTGAAGAATCCTCTCTGGGTCAAGCCGCTGGCAGCAGCAGGGGCGTTTGTTGCGCCGCCAGATCCTGTAACATCCGATGACGGTTACTTCCGGGACGTCTATTGGCCGGAGATCGAATACCTCACCCGAGTTGCTCCAGCGGTGCCAGCAGACGTCGTTGACATTCTGCTAACTCTCGCAACCAGCAGGAACGCATGGGTCAGACGCGCAGTCTTCGAGATAGGTGCAAAGATACCTGCGTCTCAGGGAACCAGACTCAAGCCCCTCCTTGAGTCTTGGAAAACGACCGGGTTCGGCTGGCGGACCGATCCTCGAGACCTCGTTTCCTTCGCGGTGACGCTACTCGAGGGAGGCGAGACCAAGACCGGCAGGTGGCTCGCTAACGAACTCTTCGCACCTCGGCCCCCCGAGGGTGCAGATGCACTCCTGAAGACGCCGACGGTCGAACTCGAAGAGTACTGGTACGTTCTCGAACTCCCGCGCGTTGTCGACGCGCTTGGCGATGACGCGCTCAGCGCTACAGCCGGTTGGCTCGTGGCATATGCGAAGAGCTTGGGCCTGGTCAGCGACGATCATGACGCAAGCGGAATGATTCGACCAATGATCAGCGAACGCGACCTGTCTCATCGCGGAGTAGCTGACGCCCTCGTCGAGGCAGTACGTGACCTCGCCATCGCTGGTCTGCGTGAGGATCCTGATGGGGCGGCTAAGGCACTCCTGTGGTCAGGTGTAAATCTTCTGCGCAAGCTGGCCATCTACGCGGTTGCCGTCGCTATCGATCGTGAGAGTTCGACTGGCGATGTTGTTCCGGCTTTGATCGAGCTATCCAAGCGTCTCCTGAGCGATGAGACGCCCGATGATGACCACCTGCGCCCCGAATATGCCCAACTCGCACAAACTTTGGCACGGATCAGCCCTGACGATCTTGAAGTGATCAGATCCTTCATCGACAAGGTCTATGCCGGTGACCTGGCTTGGATGCGTGAGCATTCAGCCAACTCGGGTGACGACGAACCGACGCCCGAAGACGAGATCAGAGCACGCGCAGAACGATACAGGCATCAATGGTTGGCAGCGATTGGTGCTGACGCCCTGCCTGTCGCTCTTCGTGAAGAACTCGCCGAGCTTGACGCTCGGCTGGGAAGCATTGAGTCGCCGAACGAGCCCATCGGACGAGTCACGAGCTGGAGCGGACCAAACGCGTTCAGCAGCCAAGACGAGATGGCATCAATGAGCCCGGTTGAGCTGGTCGCGCATCTTGCCAGTTGGCACGATACCGGTGACGGATGGGGCCCCGGACCCTCGCACGAGGGTCAGGGACGTGAACTTTCCGCGCTACTCACAACGCAGCCGGGCGCAATATCTGGCGTTCCGGATCTTGTCCGAGTTCTGAGACCAACCTATTTACGCGCGGTCCTTCAGGGGTGGAGCGCTGCATTGCGGGCTGATCAGGCACTGGAATGGGAAGCGGCTGCAGAACTTGTTCATGACGTGTTGGCTCATTCCTACGAATCAGACTTTCCGGTAGAGGGGCGAGACCTCGACGATGACAAAGACTTCCGCTGGTCGAAACGGGCAGCGATCGATCTACTAGAGGAACTCCTCAAGAGGCGAGAGAACATCGTTATTCCACAGGAGTTTTTTGGGCGCTTCGCCGATCTACTCCTAGATGACGTCGCGGACGAAGTGCCGTGGATGGATTATGAAGCCGCGGAACGCGGAAGTGAGGTTTGGGGTGCGCTCACGATGTCGCTCAACTGGACATGGCCTCGTCGGCTCGGCGGGCTCGTTCTCATAGCCACGAACGATCAGGATGCGCCAAGAGCGACCAAGGCGTTAGCAGCCTTGGAGAAGGAGCTCGCGAGGAACGACCCACACGGGGCCAGCCGGGCAGTGTTAGGGGGGAACCTCGGACGCCTGTTTGCGAGACAGCCGGAGTGGCTCAAGGCACACCTCGACGAATACTTTGGAACGACTGATTCGGTGTCACGCGAGCAGCAGCTTGCCTTGACAACCGCGCTTGCAGTTCATTACTGCCATCGTGATCTCTATGAGTTGCTGACTGGCTCGATGACTGGCGCAATTACCGTCGGCGATGAGTTGGTCAGCGGATTGCGACTTGACGGTAAACCGCTGCAGAAAATCGGTGAGTGGATCATCAATGCACTGATCTTCGGGTACTCGTTGTTGACCGATTCGCTGCCACAGGCCTTTTTCACCCAGGTTGACGCGGAGGTTCGTGGCGAGGCTTTGGGGGCGATTGCCTGGGGCTTTTCCCGGTCAGATCGCGTGGATGAGGGCATACGGGATCGCTTTGCGATGCTCTGGGACGAGCGAATCCGTCACGTCCGCGAGAACTCTGCTGATCGAGCAGAGCTAAACGGCATCTCCTGGTGTGCGAAGGGGAGTCAGTTTGCCCGCGAGTGGTGGCTCCCCCGTCTTCGGGAATCGCTCGAGCTGGATCCTGCTGTCGCCAGTGCACGATACATAATCGGTACGGAACTTGCCCGGGCTTCTTCCGCTGATGCCTTGGGTTCGCTTGCAGTCCTCAAATTGCTGGTCGCAGCAGGCGAGGACAAAGACACTGGCGTTCTGACATTCGATCTTGGCCCTCATGTGCTGCCTATCGTAATCGCCAACGCGATCTCTTCCGGTGACGCAGCGACGAAGCACGAGGGGGAGACTCTCATGAATGAGCTTGGAGCCAGAGGCAACCTCACCCTGGAGTCGGAGGTTCAGTCGGTGATCGACGGATCGATCACACCGAGCGATATTCCAGATGACTAGCCTCGCGCTCTTCCATGAGTGTCTCTCGTGCGGACTCCGCGCTCCCGCAGGTAAGTCAGCACCGTGTGTGCCGTGAATCCGACTCGCTTGCCGATCCGCTCCAGCGACAGCCCTGACTCGTACAGCCGGACCATCTCATCGATCTGTGCCTCGGTTGGGGGGGAGTACGCCGGAGTAAGACCTCGGCGTCCTTGAGCTTCCTTCTGACCGTGGTGCGGTTGCACTTGAACTCCTCAGCGAGCTCACAGACTGTGGCGCCAGCCTGGTACCGCGCGATGAGTTGCTCAGCCTCTCGTGAGGTGAGCCGTTTTTGCACTTGACGAGACACGGGCTCCGGCTCATAGTAACTGGCGGTACCGGGGCCATCAGACCTCTGGTCATCGCCGCTACCCAGGGTATGCACGTAGGCGCGAACCATCCGACCTCTGTTAGGAATTTTTTACATCAGGGTCGGTCAGGCCAACCTAGATCCGATATGCGAACACCTCGGGCACGGTTCATGCAGTCAGAGTCGCAGTGGACTCATCTCGCAATTTGCGACGCCCAGATACTCATCGCCCGGACCGATGAGGGTTCGGCTGAGCAAAGAGTTGTTCATCTGCTTCCGCGCATATGACGCCGCGCGGGGGTCCGACCCAGCCCGGCGCATCCTGATATGATTGCGTATACGCAAATAGTGAAAGGTGAAGCTATGGAAGCGGCAACGATCGTCAAGCGCGTACGCGCGCTCAGCGGTATCACCCGCAAGGAGCTCGCCGAACTCGCTGGCCTCTCACCCTCGACGATCGGGCGGATCGAGCAGGGCGCACTGGACCCAACGTGGGGGACGCTTTCGCGTGTCTTGGAGGCGACCGGCTACCGAATCAACGGGGACACCGTCGTCTCCGCGGGTGACCAGACGGCGATTATCGCCGCCCGCCCGGTGCTGGAATCGCTGCTTGCGCCTGCGGCGGCTATGGTGGATGCGTTCGTGCCCACGACGGAGGCGCTCCAGCAGGCTGCCGGTTCTGTCGTCGACCAGTGGCTGAGCCGGTGGGCTCGCGCGGGCTGGCTGTCCGATCGAGCGGATGCCGACGATGCGGTGAGCGTCGCGGTCGCTGCAGGCAACGCCGGCAAGATCGCCCGTCGCAACGTCGTTCGCCGCAACGTCGCCGCTCCCGACGGCTGGCGTGATCTTGCGCGAAGGCTGGAGGACGAGGGTATCGACTATGCCGTATCCGGGCTTGTTGCCGCCCGCCGCGATCGAGCCACCGCTACAGCGATGACCCCAGTGATTTACGTTGACGACCCGGCTCTGGCGGTGACCAGGCTCGGTCTGGAGGAAGCCGCGCCGGGCCGTGGTGTGTTGCTGCTCGCTCCCGGGGGTGACGAGATCACGCGCGTTGAGGTCGATGGCGGCATCCGGTTCGTCTCCCGTGTACAGGGAGTGCTCGACGCCTTTGCGGGTTCCGGGCGTGAACCTGACAAGGCAGAGGACACGCTCCGCTCCCTGCTGGCCGTGCCCGCATGATCCCTGACTTCGGCAACCTCGAGATTGAGATCATCACCTCGCGTCGCGCGCTCATCGACGTCATCAGTGGCCTTGCCGACCAGCGTGAGGCACTCACCGTGCTCGGTGGCCATGCGGTCATCGAAGTCACTCAGGGCGTCCCTGAGCTCCCGCCGGACGACACCACGCGCGACGGTGACCTCGGCGTCACCCCGCAGCTGCTCAGCGACACCCCGAACCTCAGCGCCCGCATGACCGAGCTCGGCTACGAAGCCGCACGCTCTGAGCGCCCCGGAGTATGGTCCCCGGTGTCGCAGCGCGACCGCAGCATCCACGACCGTGACAGCGTCGATCTCATCGCTCCGATGTCGCTTGCCCGGGCCGACCTCACTACTAGCCGAAGCATCCGCGCCGCCCGCGTCGGCGCCCGCGTCGGCGCCCACGGCAAACGCGCCGTCTCCGCGACCCGCGGCACTGAGCTCAGCGTCATCGATCGCCAATGGCGCACGCTCCGCTCCTTCGATGGCGGACCGACCGTCGATGCCTACGTTGCTGGTCCGTCGGCGCTGCTCTGCGCGAAAGCGTACAAGCTCCACGACCGGCTCGACCCGACCGAACTGCGCCGCAACGCGGACCGGCTGCGCCCGAAAGACTTTGCCGACCTGTATCGGCTTCTCCTGGTTGTCACACCTGAGGAAACGGCAGCCGTCTTCACCCTGGGGATCGCCGACCTGAAGATTGGCGAGGCCGTTGCGCTCGGCCGCGACTATCTCATTGAGATTCTCGTCGACGCTTCGACCGTCGCCAGCATGGTTGCCGATGCTTGGGGTGACACCTCACGCGAGGCTGAGTTCCACGCACATGTCGACAGCTGGCGCCGCAGGTTTGTCGTCCAGCCGTCGCCGACGAGCTGACCGACCATGGCGGGGCGGGTGTCTGCCTGAAGTGCTCATCAGGCTCGCGACCTCCCCGGTCTGGGAAGCAGCACATGGTCAGCCCAGCAACTCTGCGGCCGTATCAACATCCCGCCCGTCGGCCAGATCTCCGCACTCCACCAGCTCAACCCCATGACTGCGCAGGTAGGCCTTTCCGCCCTCGTCTCCGGCCAGCGAGGCCGCGAAATCGGCCCAGTGCTCGCGCCCGATGACGACCGGATGCCCCGGGACGCCGTCGTACGCGGCCCGGCGGATGGTCATCGGCGTGGCCCAGGCGGCCACCCGGGACACCACCTCGGCGCGCAACCCGGGCAGGTCCACCAGAGTGATCACCACGGCATCGCACACGTGGGGGGACACCGCGGCAAGCTCCGCCATCCCGGCCCGTAGCGAGGCACCCATACCCTCGGCCCAGTCCGGGGCAATGACGTGGCGGACCCGTGGATCAGACGGCAACAGCTCGATGGCGGCCGCAGCCTCAGCCCCCAGAACGGCGATGACCGGCTCACAGCCGGCAGCCAGGAGCAACCCCACGGCACCGGCGAGCCACGGTAGGCCGTCGGCGCCACGCACCAACGCCTTCGGTCGCCCCATCCGGCGACCGGCACCCGCGGCCAGCACCAGGCCAGCTGCGCGCGTCGAAGCGACTGACCCCGGAGCCGCCCAACTGTCCATCGTCATCCCTATAGTTAACTGCACAGGTAGTTGTCTTCATAGGCACGAACCCCCGGAGGAGCACGGATGTCTGAGCCATTGATCGATGCCGAGCGGTTGCGCGAGCATCTGCCTACCGCTCTGGCCGTTCCGCGGTGGGTCGATGATGTGGTGGCCGGTGCCCCGTACCGCTCGCTGGCAGATCTCGTCTCGACGGCAACCCTTCTGGCGACGCCGCTCACTCGGCGGGAGATCGACCAGGCCCTGGCGCACCACCCGAGGATCGGCGAGCGTCCGGTCGGCGAAGGTGCTGCGCAGGCGTTCTCCCGACGCGAACAGGCCTCCGAAGACGCAGAAGACCCGGTGGTCGCAGCCGCCATTGCGGAGGGAAACCGGGCCTACGAGCAGCGCTTCGACCGGGTGTTCCTGATCCGCGCAGCGGGGCGGAGCCGGGCGGAGATCCTCGCCGAGCTGAACCGTCGGCTCCAACTGAGCGATGAAGAAGACCTGGCCGTGGTCGCTGAACAACTGCGGCAGATCGCCATCCTCCGGATCCGCTCGATGTTCGGCACAGAAACATCAGGCACCCAAGCAGATGCTCAGTCTCCGGTCACAGCGGCCACGAGCGTCGTGACCACCCACGTCCTTGACGCGGCACTCGGCCAACCCGCGCGTGGTGTTCCGGTGCAGCTGCAGCGCCGGTTCGGCACCGAGTGGGTCACCCTCGCGTCATCGGTGACCAACGATGACGGCCGGGTCGCGCCCTTCGGCCCGGCAAGCCTTGAATCGGGCCGTTACCGGGTGGTCTTCGATACCGCCGCCTACTTCGCCACGCAGGGCCAGAACGCGTTCTACCCCGAAGTCACTGTGGTGTTCGAGCTGGCCGAGCCGGAGGGCCACTATCACGTGCCGCTACTGCTGAGCCCTTTCGCCTACTCCACCTACCGGGGCAGTTAGTAGTCCGTACGCGCGGAGTTCGCGAGCCAGGCGTCGAACGGCTCGGCCGCATTCTCCGGGCGGGCGGACTCGACCAGCGTCGGCCAGGTGCTTCGATCCCGGGTAAACAGCTCGTAGAACTCGAGGTCGTCGAATCCGCCACGGGCGGCATCGTGCCGATCAGCTGCGAAGACCACCCGGTCGAGGCGTGCCCAGAGCGACGCTGAGACGCACAGCGGGCACGGCTCGCAGGAGGTGTACAGCGTGGCCCCGGCCAGGGAAAAAGTGCCGAGCGAGGCGCAGGCGGCCCGGATCGCCTGAACCTCGGCATGGGCCGTCGGATCGTTGTCCCGGGTGACCCGGTTCTGCCCGAGCGCCAGCAACTCGTCTCCTCGGGTGATCAGCGCGCCGAACGGTCCGCCACCCTCGGCCACATTGGCGACGGCGAGTTCCACTGTGCGAGCCAGCCAGCGCTCGTCGGATGAGGTGCTCATGCCAGGCCTGCCGATGCGTGCCAGGCCTCGCCGGCGTCGGGCGCATCCTCACGCAGGATCGTCGCCTCGATCAGGCCGTAGGGGCGATCCGCCGCAAAGAACACCTCCCCGGGATTCTCCAGCCCGAAGGGGCTGAAATCGATCAGGAAGTGATGCTTATTCGGTGCCACCAGACGAATCTCCGCAACCTCGGGATGCGCATCGAGCACCGCCGTTCCCATATGCCACAAGGTCTGCTGCAGGGCCAGCGACTGCAGCGTGGCGAACTCCTTCACCATCACGGCCCTGATGCTGGTGTACGCCGCCTCCCAGTCGACGTCGACCGAGCTGAAGCGCCACTTCGCGACGATCGACGTCGCCATCACCCGGTCGTGGGTTTCCGGTAACGTCGTGTACTCGTCCTTGAGGAATCCGGCGAACTCCGAGCCGGTCGACTTGAGGATGACCAGATCCTTCACTCCACCGATCACCTGGGCGCGCTGATCGACGCCCTTTCCTTCGATCGTGATGGCGGCGGTGCGCACCTCGGGTCCGGTGCGCAGCCAGGTGTGGTCATGCTCGACGCCGTCCACCGTGGCCCGCTGCCAGCTGTACTCCTCGATCTCAATCCGGGCGCCCGTCACCGGCGCCACATCGTCGACGAAGTGCCGGGCCAGCGTGAGCCCGAAGTCCTCAATCGAGCCGAGGCCATGCTCCTTGGCGAAGGCATAGGCGGTGTTCTTCTGAGTGTCGGTCGGCAGCACCGCGGACTGATCGCCCGTCAGATACGCCTCGTCAAAGGCTCCGCGCAGGGCGGTGGTGACATTGACATCCCTGATCTCGTGCCGCGGGGCGTCGCGGTAAATCCGCACCAGACGTGTCTCCGCCTTGCCGTACTGGTGGTCTCCGAGGAGGTATCCCATGGTGTTCCTTTCAGTGGAGCTGTCGGTCGTCAGTGTCGATCTCAGCCCGGGAGCTTCGCAGAGGTCCAGGCGGCCCCATCCCGGCGGTACTCAATGCGGTTGCTCGGGCCCTCCGGATCGCCGCGCCAGAAGGTCACACGCCGTGGTACCACACGGTAGCCGACCCAGGTGGGCGGTGCTTCAAGGGTCTCTACGGGATGGGTGTCGCCGAAGGCGGCCCAGCGGTTGCGGCGTTCCTCATGGCTCAGCTGGGCGATGGTCACATCGTTCGCCCAGGCGAGCAGCTGCAGATACCGGGACCTGGCGGTGAACACGGCGGCTGCCTCTGCCGAGGAAGTCTGCTCCACGGTGCCCTGCACACTGATTTGGCGGCCGACCTCTGGCCAGACCAGCACCAGCGAAACCCGCGGGTTCAGCTCCAGATCGGCAGCTTTCCGGGAGCGGGCATCGGTATGGAAGTACAGCCCGGAGCCGTCGAAGGCGCTCAGCAGCACATTGCGGGAGTTGGGGTAGCCCTCGGGGTCGATCGTGCTCAGCGTCATCAGCGGGCGCAGCTCGCTGTCCGGATGCGGCAGCCACAGGCCGAGTAGTTCCATCGGGTCCGCCAGGACCTGGTCGATGTCCTCCAGATCCCGGCCGAAGGTGGCGGTCGAGGTGATCATGCGGAAACCACCGGTGCGGACGGCTGGAAGGCTGGTTGAAAGGCAGAGATTTCCTTCAGCGACGCCACCGCCTGTGCAACCGAGGACTCGAAGAGGAGCGCGCCGAACTCGGCGTTCGCCTGGGTGGCATCACCGACTACGCCTGCCGGTCCAAAATCGTTGCTCAGCCAGCCGAAGCTCACGGGCTTGCCGTTGAAACCGATGTACTCGAAGTCGGCCAGATGCTCGGGAACCCACCGATCTGCCAGATCGAGATCCACCAGATCCGGGCGCAGGTACATGATGATGGAGGTCTCGCTGGTGCCGCCGTGGATGCCAAGTCCCCGCTCATCCTCACCCTCGCCGTTCGGCGACTTCGTCATGACCAGCGAGGGCATCAGGAAGGTCTGCAGGCCGAACTGCCGGCGGATTTCCCGCAGCGCCACCTGCAGAAGGGCCACATTCCCGCCGTGACCGTTGAGGAAAACCAGCTTGGTGGCTCCGGTCGCTGCGACGGAGCGGCCGATGTCTACGACGGTCGCCATCATGGTCTCCCAACGAAGCCACATGGTGCCGGGCGCCCAACTGTGCTCATCGGACTTGGTGTAGCCCACGGTCGGCAGAATCCAGACGTCCAGGCCTTCCTCGGCCGCTCGGTCCACCGCGGCATTGCCGATGACATCCGCGAGCAGGTAGTCGGTGATCAGTGGAAGGTGCGGGCCGTGATGTTCGATGGCACCGGTCGGCACGACGACGATCGAGTCCGGCCCCATGGCAGCACCGGCGGCCGGACCGGAGAGCTCGGCGAGCTTGCGGCCGCTCACAGCTGGCTCCCGGTGAGGTCGACGCCGGCCCGCTTCAGTTTGCCAGGGTTGAGCAGGCCCTGCGGATCGGTCGTCTCGGCCAGCGCCGCCGTACGCTCAGGCTGGTAGTCCACGAACCACTGGTGGGGATTGTGATAGCCGACGCCCAGGGCGGCGAGTTTTTCGAAGCCCGCATACACCTCCTCCGGGCTCTCATAAACGCCAGCGATCATGCCGATCGGGCGATCACGCTGAGCCTCGATATGCAGCATTCCGCCCGGATACACGGCGTGAACCTCATCGATCCGGTCGACCAGCGCATCACCGGACACCTCGACGTGGAAGTAGGTGTTCGGATACGACTTCTGCAACCATTCGATGGGGTGGTTGTAGGACATCATAGAGATCTTCATCGAGGTCTGAGGGCCTTCACGTACATCGTCCACCCGGCCACCTGCAGCCTCCACGAGCGCCGTCGCCTCGGCCACCGTGGCCGCATCGAGGATCGCCCGCAGGCTGGCGCGGTCCGCCGGGATGCCCGGATCGTCCGGCAGCGCGTTGGCCAGGGTCGGCAGGTCCGCTGAGACCAGGCGCGGCGTCGGTTCCAGCTTCGCGAACTCACGGATCACCGACAGCGCCCCACCGAAATCGTCGAAGCTGGCAAAGAAGCCGCGCCAGTCCTGCAGCGGCTCCAGGGCGACCGTGGCCCGGGCGATGATGCCCGCCGTACCGTAGTTGTGGATATAGGGCTCGGCTGCCTCGCCTTCGACGTGCACCAGCGTGGCATCCGGAAGGGCATGGACCACGTCCAGGGCCAGGGCGAAGCCGGTGTGCAGCATGCCGTGCTTGATCGAGCCGGTGCCGCCGGAGCCGCCGGAAAGGAAGCCGCCGATCGAGGACTGTGCCGTCGAGGGGTACATCAGAATCTGCTGGCCAGCCTTGTTCGCGGCCTGTTCGAGCGCCACCATGGTGGCGCCGGCATCGGCCGTGATGAAGCCGTCACCGACCTCGACGATGGTGCGCGCCTTCGACATATCGAGGACCAGTCCGCCGCTCATAGGGATCGCCTGGCCGTAGTTTCCGGTGCCTTTGCCGCGCGGGGTGATCGGAACACCGTGCCGGACGGCGGCCGCAACCGTCTGTGCGATCTGCTCGGCCGTGGTGGGGTAGGCCACCAGATCGGCCAGGCCCAGCGGCAGCTGCTCACTGATCACCGGCGAAAGGTGCGATCCGTCGACCGAGGCCTTCTCACGGGCGGCGAGTTCGGTGCTGACCCCCCGATCACCGAGGAGGTCGCGGAGTTCAGCCTCCAGCGCTGCCACAGCAGAAGATGTCACAGCAGATGCCGATGTGGGGGAGCCGGCCAGGGCCGTGGTGGTGTCATTCATGAGAGTTCCTGTCGTTCCATAGCGCAGTGTTGTTCAGGGCGGTGCTGTCCGGCGCGGTCAGTGCATGACCATGCCGCCGGTGACGTTGACGGCCTGCCCGGTGAGGTACGCGGCATCGGGGGAGGCGAGGAAGGCGACCACGGAGGAGACGTCCTCCGGTTCCGCCAGCCGGCCCAGCGGCGAGTAGCTGGACCAGAGGGCTACATCCTCCGGGGTGCGGGTGTCCGCGCCCATCTCGGTGAGCACATAACCGGGGCAGAGGCAGTTGGCGGTGATACCGTGTGCGCCCAGTTCGAGCGCGGTGACGCGGGTCAGGGCGATCACCGCGGCCTTCGATGCCGCATAGTGGGCCTGGCCGGCACCGCCGGTCTTGCCTGCCATGCTGGCCAGGTTGATGATGGTGCCCCGGGTGCCGGACTCGATCATGGCCCTCGCGGCCACCTGGGTGGTCAGCAGCATCGGCCGGGTGTTGATCATGAACATGAGGTCCCAGTCCTCCGCAGAGATCTCCAGCAGCGGGGCGAAGCGCAGGATTCCCGCGTTGTTCACCAGGACGTCGATCCCACCGAGGGCGTCGATGGCGCCCGCCACGGCGCCCCGGGTCTGCTCCACATCGCTGAGATCCGCCCGGTGAAAGGTGCCACCGATCTCGGCGGCGAGTACGCCGCCGAGATCGGTCAGCCGGTCGATGACAGCGACCTGGGCGCCCTCGTGGCTGAGCCGGCGGCAGATGGCTGCGCCGATCCCGCGCGCCCCGCCGGTGACGACGACCCGCTTGCCCGTGAGCCGCTGATCTGTGAGCCGCGCAGCCGCCGTCATCGGTGAGTGATCCATCGTCTCTAGAAGCCGATCGTCTTGTCGATGAAATCGTTGGTGAAGATGTCCGCTGGCTTCAGGCCTGGCTTGGGAGCCGAGCCGGTCTTGGTGAAGAGCGGGGTGTCGATGTCGATGATCTTCTGAATGCGGGCCGCATCCATGGCTCCCATGTAGCTGTTGCCGCCGTTGGAGGCGATCTTGAGCTTCTTCATCTGCTCCACCGCGAACTCTGCGACCTTGTCGTCGTACACCCAGCCATTGTTGTAGGCGGTGACCAGCTGGGTGATCAGCGCGTTCGTGGCCGCAGGATTCTTGATGAAGTCGACGTCGGCCTGCTGCAGCACCGGCACCAGCTTCTTCAGGCACGGGGTCAGTTTCTGCAGATCCCCGGTGCGCACGGACATGGCTTCGGGGTAGATCGGGTAACCCGTGTCATTGATCAGCTGGAAAGCCACCGGCTTGCCCCAGGCCGGGACCTCATTCTGGTAGATGAACGGCTCGGCGGTGGCAAAGCCCTGCTGGCCGTCAGCGCCCTTGGCCGTCACGAATTTCGCCGGAGTGCCGTCGTAGCTGCCGTCGGTCTGTGCAGCCGGCAGGATGCCGGATCCCTGAAGGTAGCCCATGTACGCTGCGCCGTTGAAGTAGCGCACCACGCCGCCGTTGCCCTTGAGCTCCTTGGCCAGATCGGCGATCGTCTTGACGTTCGGGTACTTCGCCGGATCCCACATGATCATCTGCGGGGAGATGTCATTTTCGGCGAAAACTGCCGTGGTGGGCAGCGTGTTGGAGAGCTGGACGGCCTCATCGGTCGAGACATACGCCAGGGTGATCGACGTGTCCTTGTACAGTTCCGAGCTGACCGTCTGGTAGCCGATCGCCGGACCGCCGGACCGGATCTGAACCTTGACGCCGGTCGGCTTGCCCCCGGCGTAGAGATCACCGGTCACGGATTTCTGGTTGGCATCGATGGCGGGGTGCGGCCCCAGGAGCTGGTAGAGGTGGCCGTGATCGGCCTCAGGGTTCCAGTCGGTCTGAATGGTGACCGTCGCGGGGCAGACGCCGGAGAGGTCGACGCTGGCGCCGGTCGCGGCGGCGGCCGTGGGAGCAGCTGATCCGCCGGCAGAACAGGCGCTGAGGGCGAGGGCTGCAACGACGAGAAGACTGCCAATGGCAGTGGAACGTGCGGTGGTTCTGTGCATCGGTACTCCGTTTCGGGTGGGGGTGATGTGCGGGGGGACTGTGGGGGTGGCGCCGGATCAGCCGAAGTCGTACCACTTGCCGACGGCGAGTTTGCCGAGCAATCCGAAGAGGATGAACACGGCAACGCCGAGCAGGGAAGCCGTGATGATGGCGGCGAAGGTGCCCGGGCCGTTGAGGCGTGAGGTCGAGACCTGGATGAGCACGCCGAGGCCCGGTGTGCCACGCTGGAAGAACTGATCACCGACGATGGCGCCGATCACCGACAGGCCCGCGGCCGTGCGCAGGCCGACGAAGATCGAGGGCAGCGCGGCCGGGAACTGCAGCTTGCTCAGGGTGGTCCAGCGGCTGGCACCTTGGAGGATGAAGAGTTCCCGTTGCGAGCGGTCCACCGACTGCAGGCCGAACAGGGTGTTTGAGACCATCGGGAAGATCGCGATCATCACTGTCACGATCACACGGGAGAGGAATTCGTAGCCGAAGAGCGCACCGATCAGGGGTACGAGCGCCAGGATCGGGATGCACTGCAGGATGACGGCGTAGGGGTACAGCGAGCGTTCCGCCCATTTGGCTTGCGACATGACGATGGCCCAGAGGACGCCGATGATGATCGCCACCACGAGGCCGGTCAGCGCCACCATGGTGGAGTTCCCCAGATCCGCGACCAGCAGTGGGGTGAACAGCGGATCGGCGAACATCGCCTTCAGCACGAGGTGCGGATAGGGGACGAGGAAGGCCAGCTGTTGCGAGTCGTAGTAAGAGGCAACCCAGTACCACAGCGCCACGAGGACGGCGAAGACCGCGATCGGCTGCCACCAGCCGGCCTTGCGGAGGGCTCGTCCCAGGCCGGATCCCTTCAGCGGACGGGCAGCCGCTGCGGTCACAGCACTGACTGTTGCTGCGTCATCGGGCGCGGAGACTCTGCGGGGAGTCGCGATATCGGCCATCAGTGGTGCCCTTCTCTCAGTGCATGCGAGACCTGGCCCACCAGATCGCCGAACTCGGGGGTGAAACGGATATCCGGGTCCCGCGGCATGGGGAACGGAACGTCGAAGGTCGCGACGATCTCGCCGGGACGGCCCGACATGACGACCACTTTGGTGGAGAGATAGACCGCTTCGGAGACCGAATGGGTGATGAACAGCCCGGCGAACTGCCGCTCGACAAACAGCCGGAGCAGCTCATCGTTCAGCCGTTCCCGGGTGATCTCATCCAGCGCCCCGAACGGTTCATCGAAAAGGAACAGCTCCGGCCCCAGGGTCAGCGAGCGTGCCAGGGAGGCGCGCATCCGCATGCCACCGGAGAGTTGCTTGGGCAGATGCTTCTCGAAGCCATTCAGGCCCACCAGCTCGATGGCGTCCTTCGCGGCCGCGGCTCGCTCCTTCCGCGGGATGCCGTGGAGCTCGGCGAGCAACTGGACGTTGTCGGTGACCGAGCGCCAGGGCAACAACGTCGCATCCTGGAAGACGTAGCCGATCTTGTCCGTGCCCAGCGTCGCGGTTCCCTCCGAGGCGCTTTCCAGCCCCGAAGCGATGCGCAGCAGCGTGCTTTTGCCGCAACCGGAGGGGCCGACCACGGTGACGAACTCACCTCGGTTCACCGTGAGGTCGATGCCGTGCAGGGCGACGGTCCCGTTGGGGAAGGTCATGGCGACATGATGGAAGTCGAGCAGCGTCGAGGTCGTGGGGCTGGCGGCTGGGCGGGCATCTGTGACGGTCATGGACGGGTCACCTCGTTTCGAGTGCGGTGTCGAGTGGGGCGGTGCTGGAAAGGGCTCCGATGTTCGTCAGGGTGGCTGAGGCGACGCTCTGCCGCAGCTCGCTGCGGGCGACGAGCCGCCCGGCGTGGATCACATAGCGGTCGGGGGAGGCCGTCGCGATGACCTCGCCCAGCGTCGCGCCGCGGACCGCCAGAAAATCCGCCTGGGCTCCAGGAATTGCACCAGCCACAGGAAGGTGCATCACCGAGCGAGCGCCGGAGCTGACGGCATCGTAGGCCTCGTGGAGGGTGAGGTGACCGGCGGTCACCAGCAGGGAGGCGGTCTCCAGTGCATCGCTGCGACCCACCGGGTTGAAGGGATCGCGCACATTGTCCGCCCCGGCACCGAGGCGCACTCCGGCATCGAGCAGCGCTCGCAGTGCGGTCAGCCCGCGCGGGGTCGAGACCGGGTGCTCCCAGCCCTGCAGATAGAGGTTGGTGATCGGCAGGCTGATGATGCCGATATCGCTGGCCAGCACCTCCTCGATCACCTCGGCCAGATCGGCGGCCTCGAGGGTGCCGAGTCGGACGCAATGACCGGCGGAGAGCGAGGTTCCCTCCGGCCAGTCCCGGACGGTCCGGGCATAGTCGGCCAGTGTCAGGGCGCCCCCGAGCCCTTCATCGGTATGCAGATCCACGCCGATGCCGCGGCGCCGGGCGATGGCGAGCAGCCGGGTGAGATCGGCGGCAGGGTCCGGGGCCAGATGGGGTGCGCCGCCGAGGAGGTCGATGCCGAGATCCAGGACCGCCTCCACCGATTCGTTGGGCGTGTACGGCCCGGCGAGCGCGACGAGTTCCAGATCGATGAGCCCGGCCAGTTCCTCGCGGACCTGCACGAGGGCCTGCGCCCCGCGGAGCGGTTCCGGCCCGAGCAGTACGTCGATGTGGGAGCGAATGGCGGTGGTGCCGTTGGCCAGCATCGCCAGGGCCTGGCTGCGGGCCCGGTCCGCGATGGACTCCACGGTCATGGTGGCCGCGTAGAGCTGCCAGGCGTCGATGGCGGAGCGCAGATCGCCCATCGGTGGGTTGATCAGATCCCAGGAGAGCGCCTTGTCCAGATGCGCGTGCGGCTCGGCGGGCGCGATGAGCAGTACGAAGCCGTTGAGGTCCAGGGTGTCCTGGGCGTTCTCATCCGCCGTGGCAGCAGCCAAGGCGGAACCAGCGCTGGCAGAACCGGTGCTGGCAGTACCGGCGGGCTGGACGGTGACGACCCGATGCCCATCGATGCGCACATCACATACCCGTCCATCCGGAAGGGTTGCGTTCCGGAGCAGCCTGAGCTGTCGGGGGAGCAGATCCACCGATGCACCTCCTTCGCGTCGTGGGGTCAACGGAACCCGAAGAGTTCCGTGGCATCCGATCGTCGCGACGGCGAAACGATCATGGCAGAATGTTGATGCTCTCAACATTCTTGAATCTACGCAGGCCGCGTTTCCCGCAGGTAACACGACCATTACTGATTGTTAATTGCTCGTCTCGACGCTGGTCGCGGGCGGCATCCGAAGGGAAGAATCACATGTCATGCCGAGTCAGACAGTGACATCACAGCGAGCCCAGCCGCGGCATCAGGCGTCACCGTCCTCGGACCAGGAGGCTCCAGAACAGGAGGCTCCAGAGCATGGACGCGTTCTGGACGCCCAGCTTGAGCGCGTCGGCGCGCGGATCCGGGCACTCCGGCATCGGCTGGATATGACGCTGGTCCAGCTGGCCGCGCTGACCGGGCTGTCACATTCCTTCCTCAGTCAGCTCGAACGCGGGCACGCCCGGCCGAGCATGATCTCGCTGGAACGCATCGCCAAGGCGCTGGGCAGCAGCCAGGTGGAACTGCTCGCCGCAGGGGATAGTGGCAGCCGGGAGCCCGGACATACCGGGCCCGGCCTGCTGCGCGCCACCGAGGGTCTGCGCGGCTCCTTCGGGGACGGTCAGGCCCGGCTCCTCGCCCCGCACAGCCGGGCCTTCGAGCCGATGGAGTACACCGGCCGCAACACCGATCCCGGTGACTACTACCAGCACGAGGAGGACGAGTTCATCTACGTGATGTCCGGCAGCGTGCTGGCTGACTTTGGCGAGAAGGGCCGCTTTGTGCTCGACGCCGGGGACTCGGTGTACTACTACGGTGGCACGCCGCACCGCTGGAGCACGCTCACTCCGGAGGGCTATCACCTGTTCCTGGTCAAGCAGAAGTTCACCCCCGAGGAGGTTCCGCCGCGCGCTGAGCCGCTGAGGGCACGGCGCGCCAACCAGCCCCGCACCGACGGCACCGCCCCTCTCCCTCTCACCTCGGGGATTTCCGGGGCAGCCGACCTGAACGGAGCAGCCGAATGAGCGCTGACCTGGAGTTCGACCTGATCGTTACTGCCAAGTCCCTGGCCGCGGACGGCATCGTGCTACTGCGCCTGGAGCCTGCGGAGGGTGAGCCTCTGCCGGCCTGGCGGCCCGGCGCACACATCGATCTGATCCTGCAGCCGGAGAAGGATGGCCACCTCGAGCGGCAGTACTCGCTCTGTGGCGACCCCGACGACGCCGCCTGGCAGATCGGGGTGCTCCGGGAACCGGAGGGCCGCGGCGGTTCGCTCCTCGTGCACGATGAGCTGGCCGTAGGCACCCGGCTGCGGGCCCGCGGTCCTCGCAACCACTTTGCCTTCGACCCGGAGGCATCCGAGCGCTCGGTCTTCATTGCCGGCGGCATCGGCATCACTCCCATCCTGTCGATGATCTCGGAGGCGGAGCGCGTCGGCCATGACTGGCAGTTGATCTACGCCGGCCGGTCGCGGCGCACCATGGCGTTCGTGGACCAACTGGTGGAGACCCACCCCGAACGGGTGAGGGTCTTTGCTGCAGACGAGGGCAATCGGCTCGATCTGACAGCGACTCTGGCTGAACCAGCCCCGGGCACGGCGGTCTACTGCTGCGGCCCGGCACGGCTCATGGAGGCGGTGGAGGAGCTCAGCCGCCATTGGCCGCACGGCACGCTCCATCTGGAACGATTTGTGCCCAGGCACTTTGACGAACCTGCCGTCCAGGAGTCCTTTGAGGTGGAGCTTGAGCTCTCCGGGATGACGCTCACCGTTCCACCCGATCGGTCCATTCTCGACGTGGTCGACGAGGCTGGCGTTCTGGTGCTCTCCTCCTGCCGGGAGGGAACCTGCGGGACGTGCGAAACCCCAGTGATCTCCGGCGCGGTCGACCACCGGGACTCGGTGCTCACCCCCGATGAGCAGGCCGACAACTCCGTGATGATGATCTGCGTCTCCCGGGCGGCGTGCCCGCGACTGGTCCTGGAGCTCTGAAGCTCAGGCGCGGGGCATCAGGTGCTGCCCATCCGGGCGTGCAGAGCGCCCACGAGCTCACGTTCCCCGGCGGCCACCAGTCGGTAATCCCGGACGACGACGCGGCCCGCGACGACCACGTGCCGCGGGCGTCGGCCGGGGGAGGCCCACAGGAGGCCGGCGACGGCATCGTCCACCCCGGCGTCCGCCACTCCGGAGACGTCCCAGAGGCACAGATCGGCAGCGGCACCAGGCCGCAGATGGCCGAGCTCCGGCCGTCCGAGGCCCCTGGCAGACCCTTCGGTCGCCATGCCGAGCACCTCGAGAGCCGCCAGCGGCGGGCCCACGAGCGGGGCGACCTGCAGGGCCAGCCGTGCATCGGCCAGGAGGTGGCCGGCATCGTTGCTTCCGCCGCCGCTGGTGCCCAGACCCACCGGGATACCGGCCGCACGGAGGGCAGCCACCGGGGCGATGCCCCAGCCCATCGGCAGATCGCACCCCGGGGCGTGCGTGGCGGTGATCCCCGCTGCTGCGAGCCGCTGGATCTCCTCCTCCGTGACATCGCAGAGGTGGGCAAGAGTCACCTCCGGGGCAAGCCATCCCCATTCCTCCAGCAGATCGATCGGGCGGCGGCCGTACCGTTCCAGGGCAATCGCCACATCGACCTGTTCATTGGCCTGCGTGCGGCGTCGGAGCCCGTACCGTGCGGCAACCTGGCCCAACAACTCGAAGGTCTCGCGGCTGTCGCTGTGCACGCCGGCCGGTCCCACCGCGACCTGAAGCATGCCATCGATGCTGATGCCGCCCGCCGCGACGCCGCCTGATCCATCTGGAACCAATGCGAGTGCGATCGCCTCTGCGGAGGCGGCAGCCTCCTGCGGATCGTCGCGGGCCGAACCCCGGACGAAGGCCAGCCGGGCACCGAGCCGCTGCGCTGCCGAGGCGGTGGCCTGCGCCATCGCGACGGTGAAGTCGATGCCAGCTCCTGCCGGCCAGGTCAGGTGGTGATCGGCAATCGTCGTCACCCCGCTGAGCAGGCCTTCCGCCACGCCGATCCCTGCCGCCACCGAGCACAATTCGGGGTCTACGCCCGCGCGGGCGTAGGCGGCCGCCATCGTCGGCAGCCAGTCGGCCATCGGGACGCCGCGGGTGCCGGGCAGGGTGCGGAAGGCGCTCTGCAGAAGGTGATGGTGGGCGTTCACCAGCCCCGGTGTGACGACGCATCCGGTGGCATCGAGCACTTCTTCGGCGGCTGGGACTTCTTCGGGGCTGTTGCCGGGCGCCGGCGCACCGGCGACCCTCCCGTCGACCACGTGGAGGTCCCCGGTCGTCACGGTGCAGTCGTCGATCAAGAGGCGTTCGGCATTGCGTACGGTCAGCATGCTGTCTGTCTATCACTCGTTTGTAACAGGAGCATGTCCGCAGGTGCATTCGGCGGAAACATGCCGATGACATTGCGCGGATAGCCTTGCCACAGGCACGTACCGTATGCAGTGAAGGAGCCGGGAGGTGGACTGTGCTTGAAGTGGCCGCTGACATCGCAGATGCCGCCAGGGCAGGGCGCGCTGTGGCCGTCGCCACCGTGATCGGCATCGAGGGAAGTGCGCCGCGGGCTGTCGGGGCGTCGATGATGGTCGATGAGTCGGGTGCCGTGATCGGCAGCGTCTCCGGCGGCTGCGTGGAAGGTGCCGTCGTCGAAGTGTGCAGAGCGGTCCTGGACGGTGCGCACCCGACCGTGGTGCGGTTCGGCATCAGTGACGAGTCGGCCATGCAGATCGGGCTCACCTGCGGCGGTGATCTGGACGTCTTTGTGCAGCGCCTCGATCCTGGCGCAGCCGGAGCCCCTCAGGAACAGGCGTCCTCCGCGCGGGCCGGTCGGACGGCCGGTCTTGCCACCATCGTCTCCGGGCCTGCGGACCTCCTCGGTTCCAGTATTGGTCTGGTGTCGACTCGAGAGGATCTCACCGATTCCCGGCTGCTGGCAGCCGGCCTGGAGGAGCTCACGGTGGCACGACTTCGAGCTGAGCTCGACGCCTGGGTACGTGCGGGTCGCTCCGGGGTGTGGATCGTGGACTGCGGCAGCACGCAGCTCGGCATCTTCTTCGAGGTATCGCTCCCTCCGGCACGGCTCCTGATCTTCGGTGCCGTGGACTTCTCCGCAGCGCTCGCCGATGCCGCCAAACTCCTCGGATACCGGGTGACCGTCTGCGATGCCCGCGCGCTTTTCACGACCCCGGAACGCTTCCCGAGCGCGGATGAGGTGGTGGTGAAGTGGCCGCACCGGTATCTTGCCGCCACCGAGGTCGATGAGCGGACCGTGGTGTGTGTGCTCACCCACGATGAGAAGTTCGATATTCCGCTGCTTCAGCTCGCGCTCTCGCTGCCGGTCGCCTATGTGGGTGCAATGGGATCGCGTCGCACCCACGAGCGAAGGATGCGGCTGCTGGTGGAAGCCGGAGTTCCGGCGGAACACCTCACAGCGCTTCATTCGCCGATTGGCCTGGACCTGGGGGCCAGCAGTCCTGCGGAGACGGCGATCTCGATCCTGGCCGAAGTGATCGCGGCACGAACCCAGGCGAGCGGTTCCCCGCTCACGGTCACGAGCGGGCCGATTCACCGTGCCGGTCACCTCTCGCGGAATTACTGAGGGTCGCGCGCCAGCCGCCATACCCGTTCGCGACTCATCGGCAGCTCGTGCGGTCGCACTCCGATCGCATCCCGGATCGCGTTCGCCAGGGCCGGAGCCACCGGGTTGTACGGCGCTTCACTCATCGACTTGGCTCCCATCGGGCCGATGCCATCGACCGTGTCCGCGAACAGCACCTCGGTCCGTGGCACGTCGGCAAACTGGGGGATGTGATAGTTCCGGAAGGTCCGGGTGACTACCGTCCCGGCGCCATCGAGCCTCAACTCCTCATACAGCGCCGTGCCGATCGCCTGCGCCGTTCCACCCTCGATCTGGCCGCGCAGCTGTTCGGGGTTGATCACCGTCCCGGCATCGGCGGCCTGGACCGAGCGCAGAATCCGCACTTCGCCGGTGCTGGTGTTCACCGCCACGCGGAAGCCATGGACATTGAAAGCCACCGAACGCGGCGTGCCGTCATGGGAGCCGTTGACCGTGAGCGATCCGGCTCCCGGGGCGGCGTGCTCGACGATCTGGCTGAAGGTGACCACGCCGTGCGGGCCGGGTGAGACCCGTACGCCCGCCGGATCAAGCACGCACTGTTCCAGATGCACCCCGGAGATGACGGCTGCGGCCCCCAGCATCCGGGCGCGCAGTTTCTCCGCGGCGAAAACCACGGCCTTGCCCGCGACGACGGTGCCGGCCGAGCCGAAGGCACCCGTGTCGTACCGGACGATATCGGTGTCAGATTGCTCGATGACGATCCGGGAGACGGTCGTGCCAAGAGTGGACGCCGCAAACTGGGCATGCGCGGTGGTGGTTCCGTTACCGAACTCGGCGGTGCCGACGCGCACCAGGAAGGTTCCGTCGGGGCGCAGGCTGACCGTGACATCGGCAAAGTGTCCGCGCGGCGGCATGGTCGCGATCATGGCGAGCGCCATTCCCTCGCCTTCGCGCCACTGTTCCCCGGTGGGCGCGGGCTGCGGGCGCACACCGGGCAGGACGGCACCGGGGAACTCCGGATCGTGCAGAGCAGACTCGACCAGGTCCAGGCACTGGTCCAGGCCGTAGCTGCCGTAGAGAAGATCAGATTCTTCCTCTGCGTCGGTGACCGTCAGCGGATCACCGGGGCGAACCACATTGCGGCGCCGCATCTCGAACGGGTCGATCCCGAGCTTGCGGGCCAGCTCATCCAGGGCGGACTCGATGGCGAACACCACCTGGCCCAGGCCGTATCCCCGGAAAGCGCCGGAGGGTGGGTTGTTCGTGTACACCACCTCAGCATCCACCCGCTTATTGGGGCACCGGTACACCGCGAGCGACTCACCCACGCTGTGGAACATGACTCCACGGGAGTGATTGCCATAGGCGCCGGTATCGGAGAGCAGATCGACGGCGAGGGCGGTGAGACGCCCTGTGGCATCGGCGCCCAGCTGCACCGATACGCGCATCGGATGGCGGCCGGGAGCGATGGTGAACTCGTCTTCACGGGTGAATTCATACTGCACTGGTTGGCCGGTACGCATCACCGCGAGGAGCACCAGATCTTCGGTGAGCAGCTCCTGCTTGCCGCCGAACCCGCCACCGACCCGGGCGGTGAACACCCGGAGGGCTTCGCGGTCGATGCCGAAGATGTGGCACAGTTCGTCGCGCACCAGATAGGGGACCTGGGAGCTGGTGCGCAGTACAAAGCGGCCGTCGTCATCGACCCAGCCGCGGGTGGCATGGGTTTCGAGGGCGGCGTGCGTGATCCGCTGGGTGTGCCAGGTGCCGGATACGGTGGCCGCAGCCCGGGCCAGCCCCTCCTGGATGCTCCCAGCCTGGTCATGGAGGGAAGCGATCACATTGCGCCCGGCCTCATCCACCCGATCGGCGGGCGTCCGGTCTTCGTGGAGCAGCGGCGCTCCCGGCAGGCGGGCCTCCTCGGGGTCGAACACTGCGGGCAGCATCGCGTACTCGACCCGGATGCGAGAGCAGGCTTCTTCGGCGATGGCTCGGCTCTCCGCCACTACCGCGGCGACCCGCTGGCCACGGAACCGCATTACGGTGTCGATGAGCCGGGTATCGTCCGGGTCATCGTTGCGGCTCTGGTGGCGGCCGGTCGAGTAGCGGACGTCGGGAGCGTCCTCCGCCGTGAGCACGAGCCTCACACCGGGGAACTGCTCAGCCTCTGCGATGTCAATCGAGATCACCCGGGCATGAGCATGCGGGCTTCCCAGCACCGCCAGGTGGAGGAGTCCTTCGGTCTCGAGATCGAGGGTGTAAGGCTCGCGACCGGTGACCACCCGGCAACCAGCTGGCGCTCCGACCGATGAGCCATAAGGTTTCGGGGTGTCGGTTGCATCCAGGTTGGACGCCCCACAGAGGGCGTCCCCGATCGCCCGGTAGCCGGTGCACCGGCACAGATTGCCTTTCAGGCTGGTGGGCAGATCATCGCGCTGTTCTGCTGTGAGGGCGCTCGCGGTGACGATCATGCCGGCCGTGCAGAAGCCGCATTGGAAGCCGGCAGCCTTCACAAAGTCCGCCTGGACCGGATGCAGGTCCTCGGGAGTGCCCAGCCCGGCGACGGTGGTCACCTCCCGCCCCTCGACCCGATAGGCGGGGTAGATGCAGGAGTGGACCGGGGCGCCATCGACGATCACCGAGCAGGCACCGCAGTCCCCGGCATCGCATCCCTTTTTGACCTCGAAATGCGCGCTGTCGCGCAGCAGCGTGCGGAGGCACTGGCCGGGCGCAGGCTCTGAATCGAAAGGCTCGCCGTTGACGCTGAATTTCATGCCTGAGCCCTCTCGGTGGGGTAGGTGGCGTCCGGGGCCAGCTCATTCCGGACCTCGGCACTCAACTGGAGGGTCATAGCCCGCCGCCAGTCCGGTGCTCCATGAGGGTCGTCGTACCAGTCGTCGATGCCATCCACGGCATCGAGCACTGCGCTCTCGCCGGGCAGGCCGTCAAAGGTGAAGTGGTGCGGGCGTCGGGTGGCCGCCGTGACCGTCAGGGTGAAACTGTTGTCCTCGCCTAGACGCCCGATGACGAGTGCAGCGGATCGGCCGACCGGACGGAGCGAGATCTTGCGGTAGGCGGTCCTCGATCGCAGGGCGTGAACCGGGATGTCGATGGCCCGCAGCACCTCGCCCGGAGCGAGTGCGGTGCGCCCGACTCCGGTCACCAGCTCGGCGGCGGGAAGCTCGCGCTCGCCGCCGTCGGGGGTCCAGATGACGGCCGTGGCATCGAGGGCGCTGACCAGAGCTGCCATCGGGCCGGCAGGCAGCGCCAGACAGAGATTGCCGCCCATGGTAGCGACATTCCAGACCTTGAATGAGCCGAGCAGCGCGGAGCAGCACTGCTTAAAGAGAGGGTGGGCCTTCCAATCGATGGCAGCGGGCAGGGCAGCCAGTTCTGCGAGGGTGCAGGTCGCTGCGAGCCGCAACCCCTCATCGAGAGGCTCTACCGGTGGCCAGCCCAGCGCCAGCAGATCGACCAGGCCCGTGACCTTCGGCTGAGGTTCGGAGAAGAGCCAGGATCCACCGGCCAGCAAGGCCTCGCCTTCGGAGAGCGTGAGTTCGCTCCGCGAGCGGGGCTGGCGGAGCGTCGTGACCCGGTTGAGGTCCATTCCGTCCCCTTTCATGAATGTTGACCCATTCAACATGAGGTTTATGACGGGCTTGTAACGTCATCGTTGCCAAAGTGATGGCGGGGGAGCGGGTAGCGCAGAGTGGGTGGTGCAGAGCGAGCGCTAGTCCGCGGGAGCGCGTCTCAGGCAGAATGGGGCCATGGTGGAGATCAAGACCAAACCCACAGTTGCTGATGTGCAGGCATTCCTGGAAGCAGCGACACCTGCCCGACGGCGCGAGGACGGTCTTCGGCTCGCCGAGATTTTTCAGCGCGTCACTGGCGCGGAACCCGTGCTGTGGGGGCCGACCATGGTGGGCTATGGCAGCTACAGGTATATTTCCCGGGCCAATCCGCGCACCCGCGGCGACTGGCCGAAAACCGGCTTCTCCCCGCGCAAAGCAAGCCTTTCGCTGTACGGGCTCAAGGACATGCCGGAGAGTGCGGAGTTGTTGCCGCGGCTGGGCAGCTACACCGAGGGCATGGGCTGCCTTTATGTGAAGAAGCTCGATGACGTCGATCAGGAGATCCTGGAGCAACTCATCGCGATCGCCTGGTCACGTGGCGACGACCCGGAGCCGGTTAAGGGTTGAGCGGTGACAGCCGATGCAATCAGTTGTACTCTCGGCAAGAGTTGTCGGCGGCAGGAGAGGGCTTGGTGTAGTGGACACTATCGAGAACAGCATCACCTTGGAGCCAAGGGACAAGGCGGCTGTTCGCGGTGCGCTGGCCAGCTCGTTGGTCTCGCGTCCAACCCGAATCCTCGCGGCGTTGGTGCTGATTCTGCTGCCCATCTCGGTGCCTCTGATGATCCTTCGTGAGACCACGGGAGAAAGTGCGGGCAATCCATTCAGTTTCTTCTCGTATGGATTTCTTACGGCGCTGATCATTGGCATGGTTGCGGCGTTGCTTCAGGTCTACCTCACCGCGGCAAAATTCGCTGATATGGCAGTCCGCCCCGGTTCAGAATCCCGGATTCGCATTGACACTGAGGGAATCTGTCTCGACGGGATACGCGGCACCTCCCGCATTCCCTGGAGCACCATTTCCTCCGTAGATCGGGTCAGAAGTGGCGTGGTCATCCGGAATGAGGCGGGAAAGCCAGCGTTTGTCGTCGTTGGCCGGATGATTGACGACCGCGCCATGGCGCTCATCGCTGACTATTGCGGGGCGAAAACCCCCTCAGCCTGAAGTGCACGCGAGCATCCTCCAAGGTGCGTGAATCCAGGAACTCACCGCAGCTTCGGCACCCAGCAGGACACCCTCTGACGGTATTCGATGAACGCAGCACCAAAACGCTGCTCCAGGTCAACCTCCTCGGCCGGGCGGACGAGTGTGTTCCAGATCAGCGACCCGGCGAGGGCGTAGGCCACCACCAGCCAGGAGTCGATCATCAGGCCGATGGAAGCTCCCTGGGCGATGCCGGCCGCCGCCATCGGATTCCGCACATATCGGTAGGGGCCAGCGATCACCAGTTCGCGCGGCATCGCCGAGGGCAGTGGGGTTCCCTGGCCCAGCGTGGACATGGTCAGCGCGGACCAGAGACCCAGCGCGCTGGCAGCTGCAAAGATCACCGCTCCCGCGATCCGCACGGGTGGTGGTGCCTCAAGGTGCAGATCCCAACGGTGCTCCAGAACGGTGATCAGCCAAGGGATCACCGCAAGGAAGAGTCCCCAGAAAACCAGCAGTTGCAGGCCAGTATGCGTGGCGTGGCCTCGTGCGCTGCCTGCCCGCGCGGTACGAAAGGCGAAGGGCCCGCGCAACAGATATTCCGAGGGGAATCTGCCCAGCAGTATGAGCGAACTTGAGGCCAGGCTCAGGACAGTGGAGCCGATCATCAGCAGAGCACCCCAGCCGGCCAGCCCGGTGACGGTTGCGTAGAGAATCATCCCCAGGGTGACCAGGGCGGTCCACGGCGCCACAATCCAGGCCGACCACCGCACGCCGAGCGCGGTCAGTGCGGACATGATGACGAATAGCGGGATGTCGAAAGCGGCGGTGAGGACGGGATCCAGGTCTCCCAGGGTGGCCTGGCGAATCGTGGGGGAAAGAAAAACACCCAGCCACCAGGCGACACCCGCGAGTGTCTGCGCCGCAAAATACCAGCGGCCAGGGTTTCCGGACATCTGACCATCCTAAGCCGCTGGGAACCGGCGATCCGGTCGTGGATACAATGGCTCCTTGTACCCTGACAAGCTGTGTCCCCCCACCGAATGCGGGCCGGAGCGGGCATATTAAGAAGTGTGAAGTTGGCAGAAATCCGGTCCCCGCATCCCGAATCGATGAGCGTGGGAGGGCGCGCGATTCCACGATGGATCCCCGGGGTGCTCGCCGCCGCACTCGCCGCTCTGCTGGCCTGGGGCATTCACACGGTGATTCCCGCGATTCCGCTGCTGACCGCATCGGTGGCGCTCGGCATCGTGCTCGCTCAGTTGCCCTTTGCACATCAGGCCGTGACCGGCGTGCTCGCTCCAGGGCTCGGCCTGGCCGCAAAGAAATTCATGCGCCTCGGCATCGTGCTGCTGGGGCTCAAGCTGAGTCTCATCGACATTGCGCATCTGGGCTGGACGTCCATTGTCACCGTGGTCGGCGTCCTCGTGATCACCTTTGGAGTGACGCTCTGGCTGGGCAAACTGTTCCGGCTCCCGGGCCATGAACCGCTGCTGATCGCCACCGGCTTCTCGATCTGCGGGGCCTCCGCCATTGGCGCCATGAGTCACGTCGTCAGGTCCAAGGACGAGGAGACCGCAACGCCGGTCGCGTTGGTCACCCTCTGCGGCACCTTGGCGATTGCGATTCTGCCGCTGTTCTGGCATCCACTGGGCTTCACGGCCCTGCAATTCGGACACTGGGTCGGTGCCAGTGTGCACGATGTCGGCCAGGTCGTCGCCACCGCCCAGCTCGCTGGCACTGCCGCGCTGGGGGTCGCCATCGTGGTCAAACTCACCCGTGTGCTGATGCTTGCACCCATGGTGGCTATCACGTCCCTGCTGATGCGCCGGAAAGCCAGCGCTCCGGCAGCGGGGCAGAAGCACCCGCCGATCGTTCCGCTCTTCGTCGCCGGCTTCCTTGCGGCGGTGCTGCTGCGCACCGGGGTGCCGATTCCGTCGGGGCTGCTTGACGCGGCAGACACCGTACAGACCGCTTTGCTGGCCATGGCGCTCTTCGGCCTGGGGACCGCGGTGCAGCTGAGTCGAATCCTGTTCACCGGATGGCGTTCCTTGGTGGTGGCACTGTTGTCCTGGACGCTGATTGCCGGGCTCTCCTGGGGTGCTGTGGAGTTAGGCTGATCGCCTCGACGTTGTGTGGCAAAGTTGTCTTGTAGGACAATTCACCCGGCAGAGCCCGGCAGAACAATGAATACCAAGGGAGTCATCACCATGGACAACACGGCAAAGCAGCAGGTCAAAGACGCTCTGAAGGCTCAGGCGGAACGTGACCTGGCCTCGCTCGGGGTGGAGGTTTCCCGGGAACATTCGGCTGCTGAGCTGGATCAGACCGACTCCTTCTCGGTGGATGACCTCTCCCAGTCGGATGACGCGGGTGACTTCGTGGGCATCTACGAGGGCATCGAGGACCGGCAGAAGGCTGTGATCGCCACCATCGATGCGCTGGATGTCAGCCTGACGGACACCGTCCGCCCGGGCGCCATCGTCGCTTTCGACGGCAGCCGGTACGTGGTGGGCGTCGTGGCGGAATCCTTCGACTGCGAGGGGGAGAGCTATGAAGGCATTGCCGTGGATTCCCCGGTGTTCGCCGTGATCAACGGACTGCATGCCGGAGACAGCTTCACGGTCAACGGCACTGAACATCGGCTGGACCTGGTCGTCTAGCGCTTCACCAGCTCCAGCCGGCGGTACCGGTTCAGGGCCGCGGCGATCTCCTGGGGGCGTGGCCGGGTCATGAAGCCCGGGTGTCCGCCATGGGTGGACAGCGCGTCCAGGCCGTCGCGATCGATGCGCTCCGTGATCTGGCCGACCAGCTCGGAGACGCTCCGCTGGTTATCGCAGAGTTCGGCCAGACGATCCAGGGCGCGCGCAATCGCGGTGGTCTGTGCGGAGTCAACCAGCTGAGGCAGCGCCTCGAGGCTGATGTCCTCCCGACCGTACTGTACAACCTTCGCGCTGCGCGCTTTAGCCGGTTTGGTTTTCTGCGCCGGGTGCAGCGAT
Organism: Psychromicrobium xiongbiense; assembly: GCF_030271165.1. Taxonomy (GTDB): domain Bacteria; phylum Actinomycetota; class Actinomycetes; order Actinomycetales; family Micrococcaceae; genus Renibacterium; species Renibacterium xiongbiense. The sequence goes on from NZ_JASSZH010000001.1 coordinate 89,005, forward strand.
TGCCGGGCGGGAACCCGGGGTGTTGGTGTGTTGAAAACGTGCGCGGTGGCGGCGTCAGCAGCATCGGGGCCGGTTTCGCCTGCCGCGATGCTGCGCGCCTGCTCCGTGACATCGCGGGGCACATAGGAATCCATCGCAATGACGTGATCGGCGACGTCGAAGAACGCTCCGGAGCCACCGGCCACCAATACGGTGGAGACGCCCTTTTCGGTCAGCAGGGGGCGAACGCGATCCACAAAGGGCGTGATGGGTTCGCGGTCTGCCGGAATGAGCTCCCGCATCCGGTGATCGCGAATCATGAAGTTGGTCGCAGAGGTGTCCTCATCGATGAGCAGCGCGGAGGTCCCGGCTTCCAGCGCCTCGGAGAGGTTGGAGGCCTGCGAGGTGGAACCGCTCGCATTGGTGGTGGAGAACGCCCGCGTGTCAGAGCCGGAGGGCAGATTGTTGATAAAGGGCGCAATGTCCACCCCGGTCACCGAGCGGCCATCCTCCGCACGGATGGTGACGGCGTCCGGCCTGGTGATCACCCATTCGCGGCCATCCGAGCCGAGGTGGGGGTAGACGCCGCGTTCAATGGCCCGCAGGAGGGTCGATTTGCCGTGGTAGCCGCCGCCCACGATCACGGTGATCCCCTCCGGGATGCCCATCCCGGTGACCTGGCGTCCGCTGGGAACCTCAAAACTGACCTTCAGCGATTCCGGGCTCTGAAACGGCACCGCACCCTCCTCCAGCGGCCGGTCCGAATCGCCCGAACGGCGCGGCAGGATGGCGCCATCGCCCACAAAGGAGACCAATCCGGCGCCTTTCAACTGCCCGCGCAACGACTCCTGATCCACCAGCAGATCCACCTGTTCACGCAGAGCGGCGCGATCCAGGCTGGTGTACAGCAGGGACTGGCTGGCGATCCGGGGAAGCACCTCGGTGAGCAGCCGCGCAGCCTCGCGTCCTCGGATTCGACGGCCACTGGCCGGAAGGCTGACGGCGATTCGCGCCTCTACCCGCTCCGTGGACACCAGCACGTTCGTCCGCTCCAGAACCTGCTGCCCGGTGTGACCGATGCTGATGGGGTGGTGACCCGATGCCGCAGGCATCACCTGATGAATTGCCTGGGCAAAGCGGCGGGTCAGAAAATCGCTGACCGCAATGCGCTGAACGCGGGTCTCCAGCAAATCCGCAGGGAAGCCAGCGGTCTCTGCGTTGACGATGATGCGCATCAGCGACGGTGGTGCGTACGGGTCAACCTGAACGCGGTCGATGGCCAGTTCGATGCCGGGCGCCAGGTTGTAGCGACCCAGAAGTTGCTTATAGGAGGAGTAGCCTCGCCCATCGATGGCGTTCAGAGTCTGGTCGAGAGTTGAAAAATCACGCATGTGTCCAACAATTGCACATCCACCGGGGCAATGTGTCATCGGTGGCGCACCGGAGTGTCAGGACGCTCTGCGACCTGATGCCCGACGCGCCAGTTCAATGGTGAGCAGTGCCAGGACAGCGAGCCCCGCACAACAGAAGGGGAAAATGCCCTGATAGCCCGCGGCCGATGCCGATCCCAGGCCGATCACCGGCCCCGAAATGATCGCACCGAGGCGCCGGGTGTTCGTGAACAGGCCGGAGGCCAGACCCGGGCGCGGGATGATCTGCTGGAACAGCGTCGGTCCCATCCCGGCGACCACACCGAAAAACCATGCGTTGAGTACCTGCAGGGCGATGAACCCGGTAACGACGAGAGCCACCGCGCTCTTCGGTACCGGTGTGTGATCGTCCTCAGCGCTGCCCTTTTTCGCCGCAGTCTGGGGTGCAGACCGCCGTTGAGCCATCATCGCCAGGCTCGTGAGCACATTGAAGACCGCCACCAGGGCGACCACCACCAGGGCAACCACCGCCAGCGGCAGTACCGTGGCGACCATCAGCAGGAGGGCGAGCACCGGGTTCAGAAAGGTGAACTGAAGACCCCAGAACAGCGCGGAGGAGGGGACCAGAAGCCGCTTCACCGGTTCACCTTTCTCAGCCCTGCTGCGCGGGATTTCTTCCCTGACCGGGAGCAGGGCGCACAAAAATCGCAACTATTCGACAACTACTGCTGTGAGGATTGTGCTGGCTGGTCCGGGACCCCTCGTGACCTGAGTTTGATAGCATCCGGGGCATGGGCATCAGACTGGAAAACGTCGGTATTGCCGTTCGTGATATCGAGGCCGCGATCGCGTTTTTCACCGACCTCGGCCTGACGGTCCTCGGCCGCGATACGGTGAGCGGCGAATGGGCGGATACTGCTGTTGGACTCGATGGCAATCATGCCAGGATCGCGGTGCTTCAGACGCCGGATGGACAGGGGCGCCTTGAGTTCTTCGAATACCTCCACCCCGAGGCGATTGAGACCAATCCCACGCTTCCCCATGAGATCGGCATGCACCGCGTGGCCTTCGCCGTCGACGACATCGACGAATCCCTGGCGATTGCTGCACGGCACGGTTGTTACCCACTTCGCGGCGTGGCGAACTACGAGGGCGTATACAAACTCACCTACCTGCGCGGGCCGAGCGGCATCCTGGTGATGTTTGCCCAGGACTTGAGAGAGACCACCACCTGAGGGAGGCGATACCTGATGCCGCAGCATTCCACCAGCATCGTCATCGTGGGTGCCGGACCTACCGGGCTGATGCTGGCCAACTGCCTGCAGAGGCTGGGCGTAGCCTTTGTTCTCTTCGACTCAAAATCTGGCCCCACCCGCGAATCCAGGGCACTCGTTCTGCAGGCACGCAGCCTGGAAATCTATGCCCAGCTGGGACTGGCCTCCACCGTGCTGCAGCAGGTCATCCCGGCCCCGGCCATCGTTCCGGGATTCGGCGCCAGGACCTTCAGGGCACTGAAATTTCAGCCGCTCAGCTCCGGGCTGAGCCCCTACCCAGGTCTTCACATCTTGGAACAGAGCAAAAACGAGCAGATTCTCAAAGAGTCATTGGACGCTGCCGGTGCAGACGTTCGCTGGAACACCCGGCTGGCCTCGATCGAATTGCTGGGCCGCGATGGAGTGCGGGTGAGCGTTCTGGCGGCCGATGGCGGCGAGCAACTCATCGAGGCCCGGTACCTCGTCGGGGCGGATGGTGGCTCGTCCGCTGTGCGGGAGTTATGCGGAATTCCCTTTGACGGGGTGACCAACAGGAGCACTTTTTATGTGGCGGATGCTCGGGGCGTCCACGGGCTGGTGGAGCAGGCGGTCAATCTGCGGTTCAGTGAGACCGACTTTCTGCTCAGCTTCCCGCTCGGCAGCGCTGGGCGGCATCGGGTGATCGGTGTGGTTCATACCGGGGGAGCGGAGCCGGAGTCGGTGTCTGAGCCGGAGGCTCAGCAGACCCTGCACCGGGAATTCGGGGTCGGATACCGGGAGTCCTCCTGGTTTTCCACCTATCGGGTTCATCATCGCGTGGCCCGACATTTCCGCGCCGGTGCGGTTTTTCTAGCCGGCGATGCAGCCCATGTGCACTCGCCGGTGGGTGCGCAGGGGATGAACACCGGCCTTCAGGACGCGCACAATCTGGCCTGCAAGCTGGCCGACGTCCTGGTCGGGAACGCACCGGAGATCAGCCTGGACCGCTACGATGCCGAACGGCGTCCGGTGGCGTTGCGCCTGGTCGCCTCGACCGATCGGCTGTTCAGCACCGTGACCTCCGGCTCCTGGCTGGCCCGACTGCTGCGCGGAAGGGTCCTGCCCCACGTGCTGCCACTGGCGGCGGCGGTGGCAGCACGGATCGCGCGGGCCGCACGCATCGTTGAGTATCTCTCGCAGACGCGCATCCACTACTGGATGAGCGATGAGGAGCGCCGCGCCGCGCATGGCCGACGTGACCAGGTGGTCGGGCGACGACTGCCCTGGAACGGTGACAACTATGACGTTCTGTCGGCCCTGAGCTGGCAGATCCATCTGTACGGCCCCTGTCCGCCGGACCTTTCACCGAGGCTGGCTCGCGAATCCGGGCTGGAGGTGCAGTGTTTTCCCACGATCCGCAACCCTCGTTTGCAGGCCGGCAAGGCCTATCTGATCCGTCGTGATGGCTTCGTCGCCGCCCGCCAGCCCGTGCAGGATTCCACCGCCGAGTGGTCCCGCTGGGCCACTTGAGGGACGGTGCCGGCTGCCTCCGGATGCGCAGGGGACCGCCAGCTGACGGTCCCCTGCGCATCCTCGTTCTGGGCATCCGGTCAGGCTGGCTTAGCGGCCACCCTCCATCTTGCGGCTGCGCTGCTCCTGAGCCCGGGGTCCATAGGGGTAGATGCCGAGCCGGGGCTGGCTCGCCTGGGTCAACTGCTCGGTTTCCTCAGGAGAGAGGACGAGCTCTGCGGCAGCCAGGTTGTCGTTCAGCTGCTCCACGGTGCGCGCACCCAGAATGACTGAGGTGACGGCTGGGCGATCCACCAGCCAGGCCAATGCCACCTGAGAAGGACTCACCTCGTGGCGTCCTGCGATGGCCTCCACCGTGTCGATGACCTCCCAGGTCTGCGGGTTGTCGTTACGGGCCTGCCAGGCCTCCATACCGCGGGTCGGGTTCTCGCCCAGTCTGGTGGCGCCTACGGGCGCCTGATCGCGCTTGTATTTACCGGAAAGCCAGCCACCGCCCAGGGGGGACCAGGGCAGAAGTCCGATGCCGGCATCGAGCGCTGCGGGAACGATCTCTGACTCGATCTCCCGGACCAGCAGGCTGTACTGCGGCTGCAGGGTCACCGGTGGGTGCCAGCCGTGAGCTTTCGCGACGTGGACAGCCTTGGTGAGTTGCCAGCCCAGGAAGTTGGAGAAACCGTAGTAATTGATTTTGCCGCGGACGACGGCGTCCTCCAGGAAGTGGAGAGTTTCCTCCAGCGGGGTGATCGGGTCCCAGGCATGCATCTGATACAGATCGATCTGCTCCACGCCCAGTCGGCGGAGCGAATCGTCCAGAGCGCGGGTCAGATGCCGACGTGAGGTGCCGAGGTCATTAGGGGCCGTTCCCATCGGGAAACGGCCCTTGGTGGCGATCACCACGGTGTCCCGGGCTTCGGGTCGCTGACTTAACCAGCGGCCGATGATCTCCTCCGAGACCCCGGCGCTGTAGACATCGGCGGTATCGATGAAATTGCCGCCTGCGGCAACATAACGATCCAGGATGGCGTGTGAGGCTTCCTCCGAGGCCTCTGCCCCGAAGGTCATGGTTCCCAGTGCATAGTCGGATACCACGGTGCCGCTGTGTCCCAGTGTGCGGTAGTGCATCATGCTCCTTGAGTGGTTTCGGTACGCCAGCTGAATTCGGGTTCAAAACCCAGAAGACGTCTGGCTTTGTCGATGGAAAGCAGCGTTTCGTGCTCTCCGAGTTCTTTGGCGATGGGAACTTCGGGGAAGATCTCTGCCGCGAGGCTGGCGCTGGAGCGGCTCATCACGGTGTCAGCGTTCGCGATGATGAAGGCTTCGAAGCCGGGAGTGCCGTTCTCCAGCGCGCGGGCCACTGCCTGCGCTCCGTCGCGACCGTCGATGTAGCCCCAGAGGTTCCATTTGCGCAGGGTCGCATCCGCATCGAAAGCGGGGAACCGCGCATAGTCGGCAGGATCCATGACGTTGGAGAATCGCAGGCCCACGATGCTCAGCTCCGGGTCCCAGCGGGTCAGTTCCTTCGCCATCTGCTCCTCCAGGTGTTTCACCAGGGAGTAGGTGCTTTCCGGCCGGGCCGGGTACTCCTCATCCACCGGAATATAGGGCGGCGGCACATCGAAGGGCAGTCCCAGCACCGTCTCGGAGGAGGCATAGACGATCTTCGTGATGCCCGCCCGCCGTGCCGCCTGAAAGACGTTGTAGGTGGAGAGCATGTTGTTCTCAAAGGTCGCGGCATCGGGGGCGATGCCGGGTGCCGGAATGGCTGCGAGGTGCACCACCGCATCAAAGCCGGTGTGCCGTTCTTCCAGCCCCAGAAACAGATCCAGCACCTGGCCGTAGTTTTGCAGGTCGATGGCGACGAAGCCCGGCCCGCGCTCACCGGTGCGGTCCAGTGTGAGCACCTGGTGCCCGTCTTCGGTCAACCGGCGGACCACATGTCTACCCAGTTTTCCGTTGCCGCCGGTCACTGCAATTCTCATTTTTACTCCTTCGTGAGGTAGAGGTGGTCAGGCCCGCGGTACCGTCATTTTCCGGCGAATCCGGAGCCGAGTGCTCTGGGAACCGCGATAACTCCACCCTAGATCTCGCAATGGCGACGGCGCGTGGCCCTGCGAATCCTAGGAAGGCCTGGCCACCGAGCCGTTCGGTCAATAGTCCTAGGATTCGCAGACCCCCTTTCGAGAGTCCAGTGCTATGGAGGGGAGAGGTCTGCGGTGCCAGAATGGAAGGCATGGGTCAGAGCGCTGAATTTGGACGGTTCCTGAGAGCTATGCGATCCCGGTTGGCACCGGAGGATGCAGGGCTGGCTGCGGCGCCTACCGCCAGGCGGGTCCCAGGGCTCCGGCGTGAGGAGGTGGCGCGGCTGGCGGATGTCAGCACGGACTACTACACGCGGCTGGAGCAGGGGCGCAATATTCACCCCTCCAGATCGGTACTGGCTTCGGTGGCTCGTGCCCTGCGACTGGATTCCAGCGAGCAGGCTCATATGAATGATCTGCTGGAGAATTGTGCGAAGTCCCCGGATGCCGCCCCACTGCAGACCGTCCGTCCTGCTCTGCGTCAGCTTCTTGCGGCGTTGGGAGAGGCTCCTGCGCTCATCCTGGGTCGTCGTACGGATGTTCTGGCCGGTAACAGCCTGGCCTTCCTCTTGTTGGCAGATTTCGCGGCGATGCCCGCAGCGGAACGCAATCTCACCCGATGGGTGGTTCTGGACCCCGCAGCCCGGATGCTTTTTCGTGATTGGGAAAGCGTCGCCGCAGATACCGTCGGGGCGCTTCGGACCGATATCGGTCGGCACCCCAGCGATTCACAGGCCAATCAGCTGGTGGGTGAGCTTGCCGTGGACAGCGAGCAGTTCCGTCAGTGGTGGGCGGGACACCACGTGGCCGCACGCGCCTCGGGGTTGATTCACTTTCATCATCCGATCGTGGGCGATCTGGATCTGAACTTTGAGGATCTCACCTCACCCGATGACCCGGATCAGGTGCTCCGCATTTATTCGGCCAAGCCGGGCTCCCCGTCAGCGGATTGCCTGAGCCTGCTGGGCAGCTATGGTGCCGCCCCTGCGAGTGCTCCGGCCGGTGCAGCCGGGGATATCGTCCCGACGAGCACGCCGCAGACACCCACGGGAAAAACCTCCGCTTAACAACTTCTTGGAAGATTCCGCCAGCTCTCAGTCGGAGAACCTGACGTCCTTCGTTTCGAGCACCCGGGCGGTGCGTCCGGGTGCGGACTGAAACTGCCAGTACAGATTCGTGTGGGCAATGACGTCCGGTACCGGAGGTGCACCCCAGTCCGATTTGTCCCCGGCGGTATGCGCGTCGCCGACCAGCGTGACATCGTAGCCTCGGGCGAACGCACCATGGATCGTGGAGCGGATGCAGGCATCGGTCTCGGCGCCCGCTACGACCACATGGCCGACGCCTGCCTCGGCCAGCACTTCTTCCAAGGAGGTAGCTTCAAAGGAATCGCCGAAATTCTTGGCCACCAGCGGCTCGGTGCTCAGACGAAGGAGCTCGGGGACGTACTCCCAGTCCGGACTTCCGGGGGCAAGCTGTTCATCCGAGTGCTGGACCCAGATGACCGGGACGTCCTCTGCCCGCGCCTTCTCCACCAGAGTGCTGATATGTGAAACCACCTCCTCACGCCGATAGGCCCCATCCACGACGCCGTTCTGAACGTCAATGACGAGAAGTGCGGAATTCGGACGATGCTGCAGAGTGGTCATCAGTGGTCTCCCGGAGCGTGAGGTGGAAGGTGAACGGCCCAATCGGTGATGCTTTTCAAGCCTAGATCTGACCTCCGACAGAATCACCCCAGGCCCTGTCGACGAGCGGTGAGAAACTACCTTGGCAGCGAGTCGAGTACCCGGGCGATCGTCTCTGGGCTGCCCACATTGCCAGGAACGACCACCTGTACGGTGGCTGCGCCGGGCGCACTGGCCAGATCCCAGACAGAGACTCCGTCCAGCACCTGGCCCCGCACCACGGCGGAACTGGCGCCCAGAGCGGTACAGGCAACCTCGGCTGAGGTGATGCCGCCCTTGGAAATCACCACGGATGCGGAGCGGGCCAGAACGGCCGTTGCCGCCATCAGCGCTTCCATGACCAGTTCACCGTGGCGCAGGGTGTTGTCCTCAGCCCGGCGTTCGCGTTGTGAGCAGATCGCCACGATGCCCTCTGATTCAAGGGCGGCCGTTGCCTCACTCACCAGGTCGGCAGCGGAGGCCTGCGGGTCCGCGAACGCTGCCTGGGTGGACAGAGTGACGATGCGGATCCCGCGAGCCTCGAGCGCAGCCAGCTGTGCGGTGGCTCCGCCGGTATGTGAACCGCAGACAATGAGGGTCCGGCCGGCGGGCGTGGTCAGCGGCAGGGTGAGCAGCCCGGCGCTGTAACTGTCCGCACACATGGCGGCCAGGGGAGCAGCACAGCGAACCACAACGCGGCGTTGCTGAAGAGCGTCCATGAGCCCCCGGTGGATCAGTTCCACATCGTCATCGGTCTCGACATCCGGCACCACGCACTCACCCACGCCTGCCCGGAGCAAGGCCTCGGTGACGGCGGAGCCACCGCTGGTGCGCAGCTCGGCCAGAGACACCGGGATGGCTGAACGATCACCCTTTTCCCGGACGTAGTCCACCAGATGTGAACTCCGGAAACCGAAGACCGGATCCTGAGCGTATTCGGTCTGGCCGACAGGCGTGGGTACGCCATCGATCGCCAGGCGGTGGACGGAATCCAGGGTGGTGCGGCCACCGTGAGGGAAGGCCGGGACGAACAGGATGGGCGCCGCTCCCTGGGCAAAGACGTCACTCTCGGCAAAAACGTGTCCCCGCAAGGTGGAATCTCCGCGAAGCACCACCAGGATCTCCTCGCCCAGGAGGGCGCCGACTTCGGCGAGCTCACTTTTGATCCGGGTGCACAGCGCTATGGCCTCGGCCTCGCTGATGGCCCGCGAGTTGGTCTGAAGGTAGACCGAAGGATGCGTTTGCAGTGTCTCGAGAAGTGACGGGACATCCCAGCTCAGCAGCACGATGGCGCCGGTGGCGGACTGAGTGCCGGTCGGGTCGTCATCCAGAATGACGGTTTTCGGGGATTTCACGAGGGAGCCTCCTTGATCGCAACGTGGACGCTGTCACCTTCCCGGGCATTCCGGGGGAGGAAGGCAGCGCTTTACAGTTTTAATATTTCCTATAGGATCTATTGTAGGTGTCCAGGCGCACCACGTCGAACCTCACACTGCAATGGAGCATTATGCCGATCGAAAACCCCCCCTACACGGCTGAAACCTGGCCGATTGCCGCCTGCCTTCACGGTATCCCCGCGGTCGACCGCCACGGAGTCGCTCTGCACGATGCCGCTCCGGAAGTCTGGGATGACGTCTTCGCCCAGGTCGAAGATCTGGATTTCAACCTTGTCGAGCTGGCGGACAGCCATGTGCGCCCCGCTGATCTGGAGCCGAGCCGCCGCGATGAATTCCTGGCGATCGCAGCCGCGCACGGAATCCGCATTCCCTCCGTGCACCTGCAGCGCCAGAGCGTCATCATGCCCGGTCATGAGGCAAAGAACCTCGCTTATGCGCACCGCACCATCGATGCGGCCGCGGAGTGGGGGATGGAGGTTTTCTCCACCGGTCTGCACCAGCCCTTCAGCGAGGCACAGCGCAAAGCACTCTGGTTCTGGACCGCTGAGGGCCCCAAGGATCCGGATGACCCGGAGCGCTGGAATCTCGCCGTGCGCAGCATCCGGGAACTCGGTGAACATGCCGCCTCCGTCGGGCTACCGGTCTCGCTGGAGATGTATGAGGACACCTACCTGGGTACCGCGGACAGCGCTGTGCGGTTTGTCGAAGAGGTGGGGCTGGACAACGTGGGTCTCAACCCGGACATCGCCAATCTGATCCGCCTGCACCGGCCCATTGAGGACTGGCGTGAGATGTTCGCCAAAACCCTGCCGTACGCCAACTACTGGCATGTGAAGAACTACACCCGTGACGAAGCAGCAGACGGCAGCTGGGCCACCTCCGTGCCCTCCACTATGGAAGCTGGCCTGATCAACTACCGGCAGGTCTTCCGCGACGCCATCTCGCTGGGATACCAGGGCATCATCATGACCGAGCACTACGGGGGAGACAGCCTCGGCATGTGCGCCACCAATCAGAAGTACATCCGCACCTTGCTCCCAAAGACGGGCAACTCAGCGAAGAAAGAAGGACAGCTGTGAAAGATCTCACTATCGCCGTCGTCGGCTCGGGCTACATGGGAGGAGGCATCGCTCAGGTGCTCGCCCTCGCCGGCGCCACCGTCCGGATTGCCGATATCTCCGCAGAGATCGCGCAGAGCAACTACGAGCGACTGGTCACCGAGGCCCGGCAGTTCGTGGCGGACGGGCTGTTCCCCGCCGATGCCGTGGAGCGGATCGAAGCCAATCTTTCGCCAGCCGCGTCCATTGAGGCCGCGGTGGAAGGCGCCGACTTCATCGAGGAAGCCGTTCCGGAGAAGTTGGAGATCAAACACGCCACCCTGGCGCGGATCAGTGCAGCAGCCCGGCCCGATGCGATTATCGGATCGAACACGTCCACCATCCTGATCGGCTCCATGGCCGGGGCGGTGACGAACCCGGAACGCTTCCTGGGCGTCCATTTCTCCAATCCGGCACCGTTCATTCCCGGCGTGGAGATCATCCCTCATGAGGGCACGAATTCAGAGATCCTGCCTTTCGTCGAGGAGATCGTCGCGGCCACCGGCAAGGAAACGGCCCGGGTCAAGGACTCCACCGGCTTCGTGCTCAACCGCCTGCAGTATGCGCTCTTCCACGAGGCAGCCCAGATTGTCGAGGAAGGCATCGTCACCGCGGAGGGTCTGGACACCATTGTGCGGACTACGTTCGGGTTCCGCCTGCCCTTCTTCGGCCCCTTCGCCATCGGCGATATGGCGGGACTGGACGTCTACGCCTTCTGCTACGAATCCCTGCAGACTCGCTGGCCGGAGCGGTTCTCCACCCCGGCCTCATTGCAGAAGCTGGTCGATGAAGGCAAGTTCGGCACCAAATCCGGTGCCGGGTATCTCGATGTTCCGGCAGATCGCACTCCGGAACTGGTCGCGTACCGCAATAAGGCCTATGTGGCGATGAAGAAGCTCGTTGACGAGCTGGGTCCCGCGCCCATCCACCCCGCGAACTGAACCACAGAACTACTCAACGAGAACTGATCAAGGAGGATCACCATGACTGAATTCCCCGCTTCCCGCACCGTCATCCTGACGGGCGCCGCCTCCCCGCGCGGCATCGGACGCGCTTCCGCCCACTATCTGGCCGAGCACGGCTGGAACATCGGCATCATCGACCTCGATGGCGCCGCTGCCCAGGCCGTGGCTGCCGAAATCGCCGCTGAACACGGTGTTCAGGCGGCCGGTGCCGGCGCCAACGTCGCCAATGAGGCTCAGGTCCGGGACGCCTTCGACGAGTTGGAGGCTCAGCTTCCCCAGTTGGTCGCCGTCGTCAACCTTGCCGGCGTCTCTTCGCCGGTGCCCTACCTCGAGGTGACGGCGGAGGAGTGGGATCGTGTCATGAACATCAACATGAACGGCGTCCACTACGCCACCCGACGTGCCGTCGAGTCCATGGTCAAAAACGGCGTGGGTCGTGTGGTCAGCCTGTCCTCGGTGTCCGCTCAGCGCGGTGGCGGCACGTTCAGCAAAACCGTCTACTCCGCTGCGAAGGCAGGCGTCATCGGCTTCACCCGCAGCGTGGCCCGCGAGCTCGGCCCGCTGGGCGTGACGGTCAACGCCATCTCTCCCGGTCCGATCGATACCGACATCATGGGCGGAACGCTGACCGAGGAGCGCAAGGAAAAGATGGCAGCCGATGGCGTTCTGCCGCGGATCGGCACCCCGCGTGACATTGCGGCGGCCATCGCCTACCTGATCAGTGAGGACGCCGGATTCGTGACGGGGCAGACCCTGAACGTTGACGGTGGCCTCTACATGCACTAGGCCGTGGCCATGTCTGGCACCTGGTCGAAGAGCCGTCTGCTGTTCCTGGCCGTGGGCATCGCTCTCGTCGGAATCGGCGTCTGGATGATCCTCCCGCGGCTGCTCGGCTGAGCCCTCGATCTGCCCACCCCGCGAATCACCACCCCCACCCGCAAAGAACCGCCACTCAACGAGGAGTGAAATTTGTCCAGCCCATCCAGCTCTGCAACCACCGCTGATAACGTGCAGAGCCCCGCACTGAAATCAGCTATTTCCAAGGCGGCCCGCCACCTGATGCCCATGTTGGTCATCCTGTACTTTGTGGCCTTCCTTGACCGGACGAACGTCGGCTTCGCCGAAGCCGGCCTGCACGTGGACGCCGGTGTCTCCAACGGGGCTTTCGCCCTGGGAGCCGGCATCTTCTTCATCGGATATGCCCTGTTCGAAATCCCCAGCAACCTGTTGCTCAAAAAGTTCGGCGCGCGTTTCTGGCTGGCCCGGATCGCCGTCACCTGGGGCATCGTCGCCGCGGCTTTCGCCTTCACCTCGAACGAGACGATGTTCATCATCCTCCGGTTCCTTCTGGGTGTGACCGAAGCTGGTCTGTTCCCGGGGGTGATCATGTTCCTGGCAGCCTGGTTCCCGAACAAGGTCCGGGTACAGATGTTTGCGATCTTCTACCTCGCGCAGCCCTTTTCCCAGATGCTGGGTGCCCCGCTCAGCGGTGGCCTGGTCAGCTTCGGTGAATCGATCACGCCGTGGCACGGCTGGCAGGTGATGTTCTTCGTCGAAGGCGTCTTCGCGATCCTGGCCGGTATCGCCTCGCTCGTCTGGCTCACCAACAGCCCGCAGCAGGCAAAATTCCTCGACGATGACGAGAAGGCCGCCCTGCTGGACGTCATGGAGCGCGAGGATGTGGTGCGGACCCAGGACGGGCCTAACGGCATCGGCCGCGCCATGCTCAGCTGGAAGGTGTGGTACTTCACCGTCATCTACTTCTGCCTCCAGATCGCCGTATACGGGACCACCTTCTACCTCCCTCAGCAGGTCTCCTCGCTGGTCGGGATGAAGGTGGGCTGGCAGGTGGGTCTGCTGGCAGCCATTCCGTGGTTTGTCGGGCTTTTTGCCTGCTACCTCATCGGCAAATATGCCGTCACCCTGAAGCGTCGCCGCAACTGGGGCACCTGGTGCTACCTGTTGACCGGCGGTGGCATCCTCGCCTCTGCCTGGGCCGGTTCGGCTGGCCTGCCCTTCCTGGGCATCGTCTTCATCACGGTGGCCGTCTCCGCCTTCCTCAGCGTCGGACCGATCACCTGGTCCTTCCCCACGGCGTTCCTCACTGGCACGGCCGCTGCGGCAGGCATCGGCCTGATCAACTCCCTCGGTAACCTGGGCGGATTCGTGGCGCCACTGATGCGTACCGCCATCAATGACTCCATCCCGACGTCCACTGGAGTCTGGGGTGTGGTCTCGCTGGGTGTGTTTGCCTTCCTGGCGGCGGTCATGGTGGCCTTCACCAAGCGGTTCCAGTCCAAGGCCGACGCCCTGCTGGAGACAACGCCGCTGCACTGAGGCCTGGCCTCGATTCCGCGAACGAAAACGGGAAGAGCACCTGCAATTGCAGGTGCTCTTCCCGTTTTCGTTCGCTAAGTCCTCAGGTTGTCACCGGGGGAGCGGCATCCGCACGGGAACGCTGCCGCACTTTCTCGATGTGCTCACGCATGGCGGCAGCAGCCAGGGCGCCATCGCCGGTGCGGAAGGCCTCCAGAATCTTGCTGTGCTCGTCCATCGCATCATCAGTATCGTTGATACCGCGCTCCACGCTCTGCCTCATCCGGTGCACGCGGCTGGAAATGGCCTCGGACATGTCTAGCAGAAAGGGATTCCCGGTGCCCTCAAAAATAACATGGTGGAAGTTCCAGTCCGTCGCGTAGTAGTCGCGCAGAAGGCTGACCGAAAGCTGCCCCTGAGCCCTGGCCTGGTCGATGGCCTGAGCAGCTTTGCGCTGAGCTTCCAGCGCGCGTTCCAATACGGGCACCAGGGCGGCGCTGTCCTTGGCCGCAAGTTCCGCGGCACCGCCTTCGAGCACCAGGCGGGTGTCATAGAGGGCTTCCAGCTGTCCATCCATGATCGGCGGCGCGACGCGATAGCCCTTGAGCGGCTCGCGGATCACCAGGCCGGTGCGCTCCAGCTGGACCAGCGCCTCCCGGACCGGGGTGGGGGAGACATCAAGATCGCGGGCGATGGCGTCAATCGGCAGCCGGGCACCGGCCTCGACTTTGGAGCTCATCAGCATGTCCAGGACCAGGTCGTAGACCCGATCCCGCAGGCCTCTCCGCTCCACTGCACCGGATCCACTCAAAGGAGACACGGGTTCAGACATTCCTACCTCCCACCACTCAGAACGCAGCACGGGGACTTCCTGCTGCAGGAAGCGCCAATGCTTCATCGAGCACCGAACGCACCGCGCTGGCGTCATGAGCAAATCGACCGAGGAAGACTCCGTCAACGCTGTCGCCAATGCTGGTCAGCAGTCCCGGCCCCGCGCTGCCTCCGTAGATGATGGCGGCTTGGGAGAGATCGGAAGATGCGTCCAGATGCGCTCGAATCAGCATACACACCCGCCGGATGTGTTCATCGGAGGCGGGAATCGCGGCGCCGATCGCCCAGTGCGGCTCGTAGGCCACAATGATCTGACCGCCGATGCCGGATTCCCGAGCCAGCGAGAGCGCCGAGTCGATCTGCCGGATGCACTCGGCAGCAGCAGCCTCCGGATCGGCGACGTCCGCCTCGCCAATGCACAGCACCGGGGCCAGCCGGTTGCGCAACGCGGCGAGGGTCTTGGCTGCCACGACGTCCTCGGTCTCCCCGAAGAGGCGGCGCCGTTCGGCATGACCGACCTCCACAACACGGCAGCCCAGCTCGGCCAGTTCGGCGCCACTCACCTCTCCGGTATAGGCGCCGACGTCCTCGGTGGCCAGATCCTGGCCACCGACCAGCACGGCATCACCCGCCACAGCCAGGGCGGCGGGGATGGAGGGGAAGCTGGGAATGACGAAAAGTTTCACCGGAGCATCCGGGCCGGCCGTTGCCGGGTGGGTCCGGGCGATCTCCGCTATCTGTGCACACCAGGACGCAGCGCGGGCGTGGCTGAAGTACATCTTCAGACTCACGCCCACCCACAGTGTCCGTTCAGGAACGGTACCCACGTTCAGTCGCCTTCGTACCCGCAGATCTCCTGCACCTTGTCTGCAGAAGCGCTGGAGGGATCGAAGGTGTAGGTCAGCCATTCGGCCACCAGCCGGCGGCCCAGCTCGATGCCGATCACGCGCTGGCCCAGGCAGAGCACCTGAGCATTATTGGAGAGGATGGAGCGCTCCACCGAAAAGCTGTCATGGGCGGTCACTGCGCGGATGCCTTTGACCTTATTGGCGGCAATGGCCACACCCAGGCCGGTGCCGCAGACCAGGACGGCGCGGTCCGCCTCGCCGCGCGCCACCATCTCGGCAGCCGCTACGGCGATCGTGGGGTAGTTCGCGCCGCCATCGGCGTTCACGCCGACGTCGGTCACCGAAGCGACCAACGCATTGGCTTCAAGATCAGCCTTGAAACGTTCCTTATAGTCAAAACCTGCGTCATCCGATCCGACGACAAGGCGTAATCCGCTCATGGTGTGCTCCTTCTGTGCTGGGTAACTGTGATGAAAAAACTACGGCTGCTCTGTGGTGAGGGCGGTATGGACGGCACGGGCAATCAGCGCCAGTGACACGGCGCCCGGGTCCGCGACGCCGAGAGCCTTCTCGCCGTGCGAGCGCGCCCGGCCCATGCCCGGCATCATGGCCGCAGTGGCCTCGGCCGCCTGCTGTGCTGCTGTGGCGGCAGCATCCCAGGCGACCCAGAGGACCGCTGACGAATCGTTGGTCTGCACCCGGCTGGCGAGCGTTTCGGTGAACGGGACCAGGGCGTCGACCAGGGTCTTGTCCCCGGGCCGGGCCTTGCCGAAGGACATCACAGCCTCCGTGGCCTGGCTCAGCCCACGGGAGATCTGCGTGACATCCACCACTGCGGTATCACCGACAGTGGAGCCCAGTGTGCGCAGGATCAGCCCCCAGATGGCGCCGGAAGTTCCACCGGCCCGGTCCGACCATGCGTTGCCCGCCCGGTCCAGCACGCTGCCCGAACCAGCACCCGCCAGCAGGGCGTCCTGGGCCGCCCGTGCTGCTGCACGGGAGCCGCGCTGCATGCCGATGCCGTGGTCGCCATCGCCGGCAATGGAGTCGATGCGACCCAGCTCTTCAGCGTGATCATCGATGACGATCTGGATGGCCTCGAGCGCCGCGGTGATCCGGGCGGCAGCGCGCCGCGATTCCTCGCTGGATTCCGGGAAGGTTTCGGCAGCCGCGGCCTGCTGGGTGTCCTCAACGACCAGCAGGGCTGAGGTGTCCACGGAACCGGTGCGGAAGCCGGGTGTGTCGGCAGGGGCGGACCAGAGTCGTTCCAACTCCTCGTCCAGCCAGAACAAGGTCAGGGAGGCACCCGCCATGTCGAAGCTGGTGCAGAATTCGCCGACCTGAGGATCGACCAGCGTCAGGCCTGCCTCGGTGAGCAGTCCATCCACTCGCTGGTAGACGACGTAGAGCTCTTCGTTCTTGACCGAACCGAGGCCGTTGAGGATAGGAACCACCCGTGCACCCTCCGTGCTGACCCCGGTGGGCAGTTCGGCGAGCAGGCGCTCCACGAACAGTTCGGCCAGTCCGGCGGCGCTGGGGATATCGACCTCGCCGATTCCGGGCTCGCCATGAATGCCCAGACCGATCGCCATCCGGCCTTCGGGGACCTCGAAGAGTGGCGCTTCCGCGCCGGGCAAAGTGCAGCCGGAGAAGGCTACGCCCATGGTCCGCGTCCGGTCGTTGGCCAGACGGGCCACCCGCTCGACGCCATCAAGGTCATAACCGGCCGCGCAGGCCGCACCTGCGACCTTGAAGACCGTGAGATCCCCGGCGATGCCACGCCGCTTGTGTGACTCGCTGGCCGGGGCGCTGAAAATGTCGTCGGTGACGGTCACCGTGCGGCAGTCGATGCCGTCCGCGCGCAGCTTGTTCTGCGCTTCGGTGAAGTGCAGAACGTCGCCAGCGTAGTTGCCGTAGCTGAGCAGGACGCCGCGACCTTGCTCCGTGGCCCGGGCGACCGACTCCACCTGGTTGGCGGAGGGCGAGGCGAAGAGGTTGCCCATCACCGCTCCGTGCGCGAGGCCTGGGCCGACCAGGCCACCGAAAGCGGGGTAGTGACCCGAGCCACCGCCGATCACGAGGCCCACTTCGGCCTGGGGAGAGCGGGTGGAGCGGGCGACGCCGCCGGGGACGGGGTGCACCCAGCGGGCATTGGCTCGGACAAAACCGTCGATCATATCGTCGGCGAATTCGGATGGGTCGTTCCACAGTCGGGTCATGGTGATGCTCCTCGTCGTTGAGTCATGCGTTGCTCTCAGTAGATCCTATAGGATATTTGAGAGCGCTGGAAGTGGATGCTTCAACATTCCGGGACTACTGAGGGCCAAACCCCGGGTGGATCGAGCACAATATCCCTATGACCGTGATGAAAACGGGGCGTGGCCTCGACCGTCTGGTGAACTTCTCCGATGCGACGGTGGCCATCGCGATCACCTTGCTGATTCTGCCGCTGGCTGATGCGGCCGGTGACATCAGGAATCATTCTCTGGCCGAGCTGCTGACCGAGCACTTCGCCACCCTGCTGGGATTTCTGATCTCCTTTGTGGTGATCGCCCGCTTCTGGCTGGGCCACCATCAGGTCTTTGAAGGGGTGGAGGGTTACACCACCGGCATCCTCTGGGCGAACTTTCTCTGGCTGGCCGGAGTGATCTTCATGCCCTTTGCGACGAACGTGATCACCATCGCCTACGGTCATTCTGCGGAGGTGATGGGCCTGTATGTGGGAACGATGATCCTGATCACGGTGGCGATGACGCTGATACAAATCCAGCTGATCAGGCGGCCCGGGCTGCTGCGTCCCGAGGCGCGGGGGAACATTGATGTGCTCAACCCGCTGTCCATCCTGATTCTGCTGGTCATCGTTCTGGTGGTGTCCATGCTCTGGCCGGAGATCGGCGTCTGGTGGCTCATGCTCCTGGTGTTGGTCCGGCCGGTGCACCTGTTGCTGAGCCGGATGGCGGCTCCGAGGAAAGTCCCGGAGGGCCCTCACGGTGAATAGTGTCAGGCCTCGGCCCGAAGATAGCGCAGAAGCAGCAGATCCTCGCCCCGGAGCACCTGGGCCAGCGTCATCGGGACCGGCGCCATCGGGGTGAGCGCTTCGGCGCCCGACTCCGCAATGATCCGGCCGGACGCCCCGCCCGCCAGCACTGCGGAGAGGGAGAGGCAGAGCTCGTCGACGTGCCCGGACCGGCGGAAGGTCCCGAAGAGGTGCGGACCGCCTTCGCAGTGAATGCGGTGGAGGCCCTGACTGGCGAGCCAGCTGATCAGCGCCTTCACCTCCAGCGCATCCGTGCCGACCGTGACGACATTGGCGATGGGAGCCAGTGCCGCCCGGCGTTCGGCTGGGGCGGTGCCGAGCGTGAAAATCACCGGCCGTACCGGAGCCTCGGTGAAGAAGGGACTCTCCGGACCCAGGTCCAGCGAGCCGGAGACCATCGCCAGGGCCGGGTGGGCGGGAAAGCCGTGATCCAGCCGCCATTGCTGGCCTTCGGCATCCAGGAGTTCGCCCGCGTAGCCCTCGCTGCGAATCGTCTGCGCGCCGACCAGAATGACGTCAGCCAGACGGCGCAGCAGGGCAAAGACCCGGTGGTCCGCCGACGTTCCCAGACCACCGGAGCGCCCGTCAACCGTGGCGGCACCATCCAGACTGGAGACGAAGTTGAACGTCACCCAGGGCTGATCCGGTCCAACCGGGGCCGCGACGTCCGGGCCATACCATTGCAGCAGTTGCTCATCGCTGGCGTCCGCTACAGAGGACGGAAAGAGCCGGTCGATGCGCGGATCACCCTCAGGCGCGGAGCGAGCGTTCACGCCTGCCCCGGCTCGTTGAAGGCACCCATGTTGTGCTTCAGAAAGGCTGGCTCCCGCCACCCCAGGGTGGCCTCCGTGAAGCGGATGGCGGAATGGGCGGCGGCCACATTGTGCATCCGGACGATCCGCGCCCCGCCCAGAACGCAGATCACTGCCGCGGCCAGCGAACCTGCCACCCGTTGCTCCTTGGTCTGGTCGAGGGTCTCGCCGATGAAATCCTTATTGGAGACGGCAGCCAGCGCCGGGTAGCCCAGGGATGCGATCTCCTGAAATCGCCGGGTGATCTGCAGAGAATGCAGGGTGTTCTTGTTGAGGTCATGCCCCGGATCGAGGATGATTTTCTCCGCATCAATGCCCAACTTCAGAGCGACTGCCACCTTGGCCCGCAGGAAATCGGCCACCTCGGTGACGACATCGGCGTAGTGCGGATGAGGATAGACGGTACGCGGTGCCGCGAGAGAGTGCGTGATCACGAGATGGGCTCCGTGGCGGGCGACGACGTCAGCCAGTTCCAGGTTCTGCAGGCCAGTGGTGTCGTTGATGACATGCGCCCCGGCCTGCAGGCTCAGCTCTGCCACCTCCGGCAGGAAGGTGTCTACCGAGATGATGACGTCGCTGGCCGCAGCGAGGGCCTCCACGACCGGTACCACCCGCTCCGCTTCCTCGCGGGCACTCAACGCGGGACCGGGCGCAAACGGCACCCCACCGATGTCCACCCAGTCTGCGCCGTCGTCCACGGCCCGCAGCGCGGCCGTGACGGCGGCATCGCGAGCAAAGGTGCGCCCGCCATCGTAGAAGGAGTCCGGGGTCCGGTTGATGATCGCCATCAAGGCGACCTGGTGCCGGAAGTCCAGGCTGCGGTTGCCGAAGGTGTGCACCGGATGCAGCAGCTCCGGGCTGAAGAAAGGTGCGGCGGCAGAGGTACCTGAAGTATCCAGGCCGCCGTCGAGAACAGGGATCGCGTCCATTCAGGCCTCACCCAGGGGTATCTGCGGGTCCGCCAGCCGCGCGGCCTCCACCACTCGTTTGCTGAGGATGAGGTCTTTGATCTCCTCCTGGACGTCCCAGATGTTCACGTTCATCCCGGCCACCACCCGGCCCTCCCGCAGCCAGAAGGCCAGGAATTCCCGGAGCTCCAGACTGCCCCGGATCACCGGGGTGAGCCCCTCAGTCAGCGTGCCGAAGCCCGAATACTCCATGCCGAGATCGAACTGATCGGTGTAGAAGTAGGGGATGTCGTTCAGGACGGCGACCCGGCCCAGCATGGAGCGAGCCGCCACAGCACCACTGGCCAGGGCATTCGCCCAGTGTTCACTGCGCAGGTGTGCGCCCACCATCGGGTGGAGGGCATTCGCCACATCGCCCGCAGCGAAGACATCCGGCGTACTGGTGCGCAACCTGGCATCGACCAGAATCCCGTGGTCCGTCTCCAGCCCGGCGGCCTGGGCGAGTTCGGTATTCGGCAGCACCCCGACGGCGATCACCACCAGATCAGCAGGCAGCGACTCACCGGTGGTGGTGTGGACGCTCAGCTGCGAGCCGGCATCGTCCGTGATGCTCGCGATGCCGGAGGGCATGAGGAACTGCACCCCGGCCTCCCTCTGCCGATCGGTGAAAAAGGCGCCAAGTTCCGGGCCGATGGCGGCACTGAGCGGGACCTCGGAGTGACTGATCACGGTGACCTGATGGCCCAGCTCAGTGGCCGTGGCTGCGATTTCCATGCCGATCCAGCCAGAGCCAAGGATTACCAGTCGGCGCTCACCGCTGGCCAGCTCCCCGCGCAGCCGCTGGCTGTCATCCTTGGTCCGGAAGGTGTGTACCCCGGGAAGATCCGAGCCCGGGAACCGGAGCCGTCGTGGCCTGGCGCCCGTAGCCAGAAGAAGCCGGTGATAGTGCAGGGTGCGACCGCTGCGCAGGCTAACGGTGTGGGCCACGGGGTTGAAGACGGTGGCGTCGTCGTCGGTGACCACTTCCACCTGGTTCTGCTCATACCATGCTGGAAGGTAAGGCCACAGGGATTCCTCGCTGTCCTTGCCCGCCAGATAACCCTTCGACAGCGGTGGTCGCAGATACGGAATCTGGGCTTCCGCACCGACCAGGATGACAGCACCCGTATAGCCCTCCTCGCGCAAGGTGGCTGCGGCGGTCGCACCGGCGAGCCCTGCGCCCAGGATGACCATGGCACGCTCATGCTCCGTCGTGACCTCGGGGGTCGCGGAGGTCTGCCCGGGAAGGGTTTCTTTGCTCATCGTCTGCTCTTTTCGCCTGAATCGTGCCCTGCCGATGGTGCCTGAATCAGTCTGCCAGTTGTCGGAGCAACGCTCCAGACCCGGTCGACTCGGACGCTGTGGGCCGCGCTCAGCAGCGAACGGCCGCCAGCAGTTGCTCCAACAATCCGGCACCGTCCTGGCGGATGCCGTCATGCTGATACTGGTCGGATTCGATCACTCGGAGATTACCCACTCCCGTCGCCGTCTGACGGGAGCCCTCGGCGGGAACGAACATGTCCTGCGTATAGACGATGGCAGCCGCAGGAACCGTATTCGCCGCCAGCTTCGCGGTGTCATAGAGCGGGGGCCAGTCCGTACGACGGGCCAGATGCTCTGCCACCTCGCGCAGACTCGTGAGCGCTGGGTCCTGCTCAAACTGCCAGGGGAAGATCATTTCCCCGGTGAACAGAACGTCATCGCCGTCATCCCCCGTGGAATCGGTGGAATCGGAGTAGGTCGCCTCGGCGAACTCCGGCAATTCCTCACGCACGGACTGCGCGGCCCATCCCGTCGGAGCATGGTCTGCGTAGATCGCCTCATGCAGCACCGCGTACAGCGGGTTCTTCGCGAAGGAGAGGACCGCCCCGGCATCGACCAGGAAGCTCTCGCTCAGCGTCGGCGGGAGGCCAGCGCCCACACCTGCCCGGGCATTCTCCGGGAGCCACGCATTCTCCAGAAGGTAGTGCAGCTGGTCGAAGCCGTTCTTGGTGCCCAGCAGAATCCCCAGACTCAGGAACCGCTCCGGACTCAGCCGTTCTCCCGTGGGGAGCCGCTCATCGCTGAGCCGCAGGTGAGCCACCAGTTCGCGAACCCGCTGCCGGTCCTCGGGATAGGTGGCGAAGAACTCCCGGTTGCGCACCGCGGTCTGCATGAAGGTCGCACGGTAGATGTGCCGCGCATCGTGGTGCAGATCCGGGATGCCTCCGGTGATCATCACGGCATCCAGCCCGGAGGGCGCCAGCGAGAGATAGCTCAGTGCACAGAAGCCGCCAAAGCTCTGCCCCAGCACGGACCACCTGCGCTCACCGATCAGCATGGAGCGCAGACATTCGGCGTCACGCACAATCGAATCAGCTCTGAAGAGCGTGAGGTAGTCGGATTGTTCCTGGATGCTCCCATGCGGGAGTGTCCGGTGGTTGACTGCACTGGAACGCCCCGTGCCGCGCTGGTCCAGGAGGATCACCCGATACTCCTCCAGAGCCCGGCCCAGCCAGCCGCTGGGGATGCCGGGACGCTCCGAGGCATGGCCAGGACCGCCGTTGAACCAGAGCAATGTGGGGCGATCTTCATGCTCGGCCCCCGCCACCACGATCTCGCGGGCGAAGATTTCGATATGTGCCGGGTCACGTTCCGCTGAATGGTGGTCCAGCGGAACGCTGATCCGGTGCTCCAGAAAGATGAAACCGTCCCGGCTGATCCGGGTGGTGTTGATCAGCGTGGCCACGTGGCGGGAGTACCTTCCGGTTCAGGAAACGGATTCAGTGGTGCGATTCAGTAGATCAGGGCACGATGACGGCGCGGCCGCGAATGGTTCCTTCGTGCAGTCGGTGATACGCCTCTGGCCCCTGGTCCAGACTGAACTGCTCAACCTCTACCGATACCTGCCCGGCACGGGCGAGGTCAAGAATCTCGGCCAGCTCGGAGCGGCTGCCCCAGTAAGGGATGCGCACCGCTACGTCATAGGCCTGAGCGCCCCAGCCCAGGGTGGCCTGTCCGCCGCCGATGCCGACGATGGTGACATCACCCTCGGCCGCCGCGCTCTGCACTGCCAGCGACATGGTCGGATTCACGCCCACAAAGTCGAATACGGCATTCGCGCCAAGGCCGCCGGTGAGTTCCCGGATGGTTGCCGCCGCAGTCGCATCACTGAGCACTGTGTGGTGCGCACCGACTTCGCGGGCCAGGGCAAGCTTCTCCTCGGTGACATCGAGCGCGATGACGGTGGCTCCGGAGAGGGCGCGGAGAATCTGGATCGCTACGTGGCCCAGGCCGCCAGTGCCGATGACGACAGCGAACGTTCCGGCGCCCAGCTTGGGAAGGGAGCCTTTAATCGCATGGTAGGGGGTGAGCCCGGCATCAGTCAGGGAAACGTTCTGTACCGGGTCAAGGTCACCCAGCGGGACCAGATGGCGGGCGTCGTCGATCAGAATGTATTCGGCCATGGTGCCATCGCGTCCCAGTCCGGGCGCACGGATGCCTTCTGCGGCCGCGTTCTGGCAGTAGTTTTCCTTGCCCTGTGCGCACATATGGCAGCGTCCGCATCCCCAGGGGCCATAAATGGCCACCGCGTCGCCCACGGCCAGGTGCGTCACGCCATCACCGAGCTCGGCCACGGTGCCGACGCCCTCGTGGCCCAGCGTCATCGGCAGTTTCATGCCTGCGGCCAGATACTCCGCCTCGGGCAGGCTCATCACAAACTGGTCGGAATGACAGACGCCGGCAGCCGTGATTTTGACCAGGATCTGGCCGGGACCGGGTTGCGGAGTTTCCACCTCGCGGATTTCGGGAGCGGTGCCGATGGCGGTGTACTGGAGTGCTTTCATAACAGGGAGACCCCTCTGCGTTGGTGTTGACTGTGAGGGCGCGGCATCCGTGGTGTTTCGCGTCTTTTTTCACTGTACTCGCGCTGGAGCTCCGTCCTGCATCGCCTGCTATGACGTATCTCACGGAACAAAAACTGACTGTGCGGTCTACGCTTAGTTATGCAAGGCAACTAAATCTGGAGGTTCAATGTTCACCTCGCTCCTGGCTCTGGGTATCACCAGTGGCGCCATTCATCGCATCGCGCTTCCTTCCGGGAAGGTGGACCTTCTCACCTCGAAGGCGGGGGCGTTCCCGGACGGCATCGTGGTCCGCGACGGGGAGGTGTTCTGGACCACCATGGGTATGCCCACTGTCCGCGAAGGTGCGGTGGGGGAGGCTGCCCTCGACTACTCGGCACGTACTGGAGGAGTTCACGCACTCTCCCTCGAGTCCGGTCAGCTACGCGAGGTGACCGCGCCGGGTGTGCTGACCACCGGCAAGCAGCTGGCGGACGATGGCGCCGGGCGACTCTACTGGGGCGATCGCGAAGGGTGCCGGATCAGTTCGGTCCGGATGGACGGTACCGACTTCCAGGACCTGGTGATCAATACCCCGGATGAGGCAGGGCTGGCGCAGTGCGTCGGCGTCGCCGTCGATCCGGAGGCCGGCTATCTCTACTGGACCCAGAAGGGGCCGGCCAAGGGCGGGCAGGGCCGGATCTTCCGGGCCGGGCTGACCATCCCGGACGGCCAGAGCGCACAGAATCGTGATGACATCGAAGTCCTCTGGGATTCTCTGCCGGAGCCGATCGATCTGGAGATTCATGACGGGTGGCTCTACTGGACCGACCGCGGAGCAGAACCCCTGGGAAATACCCTCAATCGGGCACCGATCCCAGCCCCGGGGGCTCAGGGAACTGCGCCGCAGATTCTGGCGGAAGGATTCAAGGAAGCCATCGGCCTGGCCCTCGACGCTGAGGCTGGACTGGTCTATGTTGCAGATCTCAACGGTTCCCTCTGGGAGGCGGCGATCCCCAAGGACGGACAGGCTACGCCAGCCCGTCCCCGACGCCTTGCTGACCTTGGCGCTCCGTTGAGCGGCATCGCCGGTCTGTCCACCACTACCACACCGATTTCCAGGAGTCAGTCATGAGCTACCAGTTCACTTTCGATCAGATCCAAAACCGGCCGGTTGCCGTCATCGGCGGCGGTACTCTGGGCCGCCGGATCGCCATGATGTTCGCCTCGCGTGGCGGCACGGTGAGGATCTCCGACCCCAATGCTGATGTGGCCAAGGCGGCGGTGGAGTACGTAAAAGACACCCTGCCGGAGGTGCTGGAGGCGCGTGGAACGGGAGAGGAAGGCACGGTCGTGGCCATGCCGAGCCTGGCTGCAGCCCTGGCGGATGTCTGGCTGGTGGTCGAGGCCGTGCCGGAGCGTCTGGATATTAAGATCCCGCTCTGGGGCCAGGTGGATGAGCTTGCGCCGAAGGATGCCATTTTCGTCACGAATTCCTCCTCCTACGCCTCGCGTCTGATGGATAAGAACATCAAGGACAAAACACGGTTCTGCAATCTGCACTTCTACATGCCGCCTACGGCCAATGCCGCTGATGT
The DNA here is from genome assembly GCF_030271165.1 of Psychromicrobium xiongbiense. Taxonomy (GTDB): domain Bacteria; phylum Actinomycetota; class Actinomycetes; order Actinomycetales; family Micrococcaceae; genus Renibacterium; species Renibacterium xiongbiense. The sequence continues at coordinate 114,533 of NZ_JASSZH010000001.1, forward strand.
GATGAGCGATGGCGAAACCGATCGTGGTGTACTGGATACCCTGCTGACTGTGCTGCCGGAGTTCGATATCCACCCCTTCGAGGCTCGCAAAGAGAGCACCGGTTTCATCTTCAACCGGGTCTGGGCCGCCATCAAGCGCGAATCCCTGGCGGTGGTGGCGGAAGGTGTGGCCCGGCCCGAGGACGTGGATGCGATGTTCCGGCTGAACTGGCATATGCCTGTCGGTCCGTTCCAGATGATGGATAACGTGGGCCTGGATGTGGTGCTGGATATCGAGGATCACTATGCGGCCGAGAATCCGCATCTGCCGGAAGGCCCGCGGCAGCTGCTGCACCAGTATGTCGATGCCGGCAAGCTGGGACGCAAGACCGGAGAGGGCTTCTACTCCTATCCCACGGAGTAATGGTGCCGCAGAGTAATTCTCGCTGAGAACCACCCTGCCCCCGAGGCCCGCTGGATGCTAAAATTCGTGGCCGAGGGCAGTGCTGGCTGTCCCTTTTTTACCGAGAGAAGGAACCGCCATGTCAGGTCAGCAGCCCTACGGCCAACAACCCAACAATCCACAGCCTTATGGCCAACAGCCCTACGGCCAACCGCCTTACACTCAGCCCGGCTACGTCCAGCAGCCGATGGCGGCCAAAACCAACACGCTCGCGATCGTCTCGCTGGTGCTGGCCTTTGTCGTGTCGCTGGGCGCGGTGATCTGCGGCCACATCGCCCTGGGCCAGATCAAGCGCACCGGCGAGCAGGGTCGCGGCCTGGCGCTGGCCGGTCTGATCCTGGGATACGCCGGGATTGCTGCCGGAATTCTCTTCATCATCCTGTACTTCGTGATCTTTGCTACTGCGGTGTCCTATCACAGCAGCTACTGAGCAATGACCCACGAATCCCCCTGGCAGCCTTGAGCCGCCGGGGGGATTCGTGCTTAAACCCTTCAGCGAATGGAGCGCTATGGTGCGGGGTCCAGAACATAAGGTAGAACCCAACAGCATGCAGTGGGTCATGCCTCCTTCAGCGGACCAACCCAGCAGGGCATTCTCGAGGTCGACGATCTGCTCCGAGAGACGCTCAATCTGCCCATCGACTGGCAGGACAAAGCGCTCGGCGACCTAGGGCGAGACGTCGTGGCAGAGATGGCCGCGCGCCACCCCTGGCTGTCGCCGGCCGCACTGGAGGCTCTGGCATGGGCTTATAGCCATGCCTAGCGTCAGGAACCCCGATCCGGAACCACTAAAATTCAGAGGTAGCACCTCCTGCCGGGCCGCAACGTCTGGTCGTGCGCCCCGGCGCCCGGTTTTCCGGAAGGCTGGTATCCAAGAAAGCGTGTATGCTGTTCAGGCAAGGTGCCACTCGATAGCTGAGGCTCCTTCGCGGACATAAGCCAGCGATCCCAAACGTCGAGAGACGCCCCGGATCAGGACAGACCACCCCGGCCTAAGGGGTGATCCCGATTGGCTCCTGACGTTGCTCAGGTCACGACGCGAAGTGCCAAAGGTCTGACGAGGAGGGGCAAATCCCGGCGGAATGCCGGACCTCTCACCCGATTCTGCGCCGATTGATTCATCGAATCGTTCAGGCTGGATCGGTGGTGCATCCTGCCGGATGAGGGGAGAGAACCATGAGTTCTGGCCACCAACCTTATCCCGCTCGGTTTCACTGAGTTTTTCAGATGCTCTGATATTCCGCTGAATCCGCCCGGGATCCTTCTGCCCCATTGAGGGCATTTCAACCAGTAGTACATGGTCCGGTGGTGTGCTCTTCATCGCCGCCACCTGCTCACCACCCAGCTTTGCCATGCCCGGGGCCAGGTCCTGAGGCATGCCCTGAAGGAGAACTTTCATGCAGATCACTACCCGCCGCCCGGTCAGCCCACCGGGCCGGACCCCCACTCACCTCACGCCCCGCTCCCGCGAACTCGCCCTGGCTGCCAACAAGCCATCGGAGGAACTGCTGGAGCGCCTTGGGACCGGTCTGCGCGGACTGGACACGCTCAAGGTCCGGGATCGCCAGGAACGTTACGGTCGCAATGAGATCAGCCACGACCGCCCGGCCCCGGCCTGGCTGCAGTTCATGAGCGCCTTCAACAACCCCTTCGTCTGGATTCTGTGCTTCCTGGCAGTGGTCATGCTGTGTACCAATGTCCTCTTTGCTGATCCCGAGGACGGCCCGGACTACAAGGGCGTCATCACGCTGACCCTCATGGTCCTGGTCTCCGTGGTGATGCGGTTCTGGCAGGAATACCGTTCCAGTCAGGCCGCCCAGGCTCTGCAGTCCATGGTGCAGACGACCGCTGCAGTCACTCGTCAGAACGAGCTCGGCGAGCCGTTCACCCGGGAGATCTCGATCGAGGAGATCGTTCCGGGGGACCTGGTCGAGCTCGCCGCCGGAGATATGATCCCGGCCGATGTCCGTTTTCTGCGCACCAAGGACCTGCAGATCAATGAGGGCATGCTCACCGGTGAATCCCTGCCTACCGAGAAGTCACCCGTCTCCGCAGAGGAAATCACCGAAGACACCGTGCTTCAGGCGGACAGCCTGGGTTTCATGGGAACCTCGGTGATCAGCGGAAGCGGCACCGCCGTCGTCGTATACATCGGCTCACAGACCTACTTCGGCTCGATGAGCAGCCAGCTGGCCGGCAAACGCCCCGAGACCAGCTTCGATCAGGGAGTGAAGAAGGTCAGCTTCCTGCTGATCAAATTCATGCTCGTCATGGTGCCTCTGGTGTTCATCATCAACGGGCTCACTAAGGACTGGGCCAGCGCCTTTGTCTTTGGCCTGGTCACCGCTGTGGGCCTCACCCCGGAGATGCTGCCGATGATCGTCACGGCGAATCTGGCCCGCGGCGCGGTGAAGATGTCCAGGCACCAGGTGATCGTCAAGCGCCTCAACGCCATTCAGAACCTCGGCGCCATGGACGTGCTCTGCACCGACAAGACCGGGACCCTGACCGAGGACCGGATTGTGCTGGAACGGCACCTCGATGTCCGGGGGACTTCCAGCCTGAAAGTCCTGCGGATGGCGGCCGCCAATTCGCGCTTCCAGACCGGCCTGCGCAACCTTCTGGACCGCGCCGTGATCGATGCGGCCGGGCCGGAGATCATGGCCGAACTCGAGGGCGCCTACACGCTGATCGACGAGGTTCCTTTCGACTTCTCCCGTCGCCGGATGACGGTGGTGGTCGATGGCGGCTCGGCACCTCTGATGATCACCAAGGGTGCCTTTGAGGAAGTGCTGGAAATCTGTACCACGGTGATGGTCAATGGCCATCCCTCACCGCTGACCCCGCAGCGACGGGCAGAGCTGGAGCAGCTGGCTGCTGCGCAGAACGCCGAAGGAATGCGGGTCCTGGCCCTGGCCACCGCACCCGGATCCCACCGGGACGACTACTCGGTGTCCGATGAGCGTGAGATGACGCTGATCGGCTTCCTGGCCTTCCTCGACCCGCCCAAGGCCTCGGCGGCTGGCGCCATCGAAGCCCTGCACCGGCATGGCACCGCGGTGAAGGTGATCACGGGCGACAATGACCTGGTCGCCCGCACCGTCTGCACCCAGGTGGGCTTGGACGTTGCGGCGGAGAGCGCTCTGCTGACCGGCATCGAACTCGCCGCACTGAATGAGGAGCAGTTCGCTGCGGCCGTGGAATCCACCACGGTGTTCGCCAAGGTCAATCCGATGCAGAAGGCACGGATCGTTGAGCAACTGCAGCGCAACGGCCACACGGTGGGCTTCATGGGGGACGGGATCAACGATGCCGCCGCCCTGCGCAGTGCCGATGTGGGCATTTCAGTGGACACTGCGGTGGACATTGCGCGGGAATCCGCGGACATCATCCTGTTGCAGAAGGATCTGATGGTCCTGGAAGCAGGAATCCAGGAGGGCCGGCGGACCTTCGGCAACATCATCAAGTACATCAAGATGACGGCGAGCTCCAATTTCGGCAATATGTTCTCGGTTCTGGTCGCCTCCGCGCTCCTGCCGTTCCTGCCGATGATCGCGGTCGTCGTTCTGCTCCAGAACCTGGTGTACGACCTGTCCATGCTGGCTCTTCCCTGGGATCGGGTGGACCCGGAATACCTGGAGAAGCCGCGCAAGTGGGAAACCAAAGGCCTGGCACGTTTCATGCTGATGATCGGCCCGCTCTCCTCGGTGTTCGATCTCACCACCTTCGCGCTGATGTGGTACGTCTTCGGGGCGAATTCCCCGGAGCATGCCGCACTCTTCCAGTCCGGTTGGTTCATCGAATCACTGATGTCCCAGACGCTGATTGTGCACCTGATCCGTACCGGGAAGATTCCCTTCATCCAGTCGCGTGCCTCCTGGCCGGTGATGCTGCTGACCGCTGCCGTCTGCCTCTTCGCTCTGGTGCTGCCGTTCAGCGGATTCGGTGAGTCGATGGGGCTGGTCAGCCTGCCGTGGACCTACTTCCCGTGGCTCCTGGGGACACTGCTGGCGTATTGCCTGCTGACCCAGGGCGTCAAGAAGCTGTTCATCCGGCGGTACGGTCACTGGCTCTGAGTTTTGTAGTCGGTGTGCCCGCGGACGTGGTAGTTGTCCGCGGGCACACGAACAGGGGCTGGGCAGGCGCTTCCGCTTCAGAGCAGGGCGGCCGGTCTCAGAGCCGGGCAGCCAGTTCGGTGGCCTGCAGGATCGCGCGTTTGGCATCCACCTCAGCGGCAACATCGGCCCCGCCAACGAGGTGGCCGCCGGTCGAGGCCAGCTCGCGCACAGATTCCTGACCGGTGCACAGCACCACCGTGTCGACGGCGAGCACACGGGTGCCGCCGTCCGGCAGTGTCAGGTGCAGGCCGTCATCGTCGATCAGGTCGTAGCGCACGCCGCCGACCTTCTCCACCCGATCCGCGCTGAGCACTGCCCGGTGAACCCATCCGGTGGTCTTGCCCAGTCCGGCACCGAAGGGACCGTTTTTCCGTTGCAGCAGGTACACCTCGCGTCGCGGAGGCTCAACGACGGCCGCGGTGAGCCCGGCCCTGGCCGAGGGGTCCTCGGTGACTCCCCACCGCTGCTGCCAGGCGGGCAGCGACTCCTGGGCGTCGTGCAGCAGGTATTCGCAGACGTCGTAGCCGATGCCGCCGGCACCCAGCACGGCGACCCGTTTCCCGGCCGTGCGCTCGCCGCGCAGCAGTTCGTCATAACGCACCACCGACGGATGGTCGATGCCGGGAATCTCAGGGATGCGCGGCATGACCCCGGTGGCGAGAACCACCTGGTCAAAGGACTCCAGGGCCTGCGGGGAAGCGCGAACGCCCAGCTTCACCTCCACACCGAGCACCTCCAGCCGTCGGGCGTAGTAGGCGAGAGTGTTGGCAAATTCCTCTTTGCCGGGAATCTGCATGGCCAGCCGGAACTGGCCACCCAGCTCGGTGCGGGCCTCAAAGAGTGTCACGGAGTGGCCGCGCTCGGCCAGGGAGGTGGCGGCTGCCAGACCGGCCGGCCCGCCCCCGACGACCGCAAGCTGCTGACGCCGCTGCGGTGGCACCGGGAGCAGGCGCAGGGTGGTCTCCCGCCCTGCCCGGGGATTGAGCAGGCAACTGGCTCTCTCATTGCGGAAGGTGTGGTCCAGACAGGCCTGATTGCAGGCAATGCAGACATTGATCTCGTCCGCCCGGCCCGCGGCGGCCTTGGCCACGAACTCCGGATCGGCCAGGAACGGGCGGGACATCGATACCAGATCCGCCTGCCCTGAGGCCAGAAGTTCCTCGGCGGTCTCCGGGGTATTGATCCGGTTGGAGGCGATGACGGGCACACCGACTTCCGCCCTGAGACGGCCCGACCAGCCCGCGAAGGCAGCGCGTGGTACCGAGGTGACAATGGTGGGAATGCGGGCCTCGTGCCAGCCGATACCACTGTTGAAAACACTGGTCCCGACGGCTTCCAGCCCCTGCGCGAGTTCCACGACCTCTTGCCAGCTCTGCCCTTCTGGGACCAGATCCACCAGCGAGATCCGGTAGCTGATCAGAAAATCTGAACCGACAGCTTCCCGGATCCGGCGGACGATCTCCAGCGGGAATCTCATCCGCTTGCTGGCGCTGCCGCCCCATTCGTCATCGCGGGTATTGGTCCGCGCCGCCAGGAACTGATTGATCAGGTAGCCCTCGGACCCCATGATCTCCACCCCGTCGTAGCCGGCCTGCTGGGCCAGGGTGGCGGTGCGGACATAGGCGCCGATGGTGCGCTCAACCTCTTTGCTGCTGAGCGCGCGCGGGGCGAAGGGGGTGATCGGGGATTTGACCGAGGATGCGCCACGGTTGAGCGGCTGGTACCCGTAGCGGCCAGCGTGCAGGATTTGCAGGGCGATCAGCCCGCCTTCCTGATGCACGGACTCGGTCAGGACGCGATGTTTCCCGGCAGCGTTCTGCGTGCGCAGCATCGAACCGGTGGGGGTGAGTGCACCCTCCAGATTGGGGGAGAAGCCTCCGGTGATGATCAGCGCGGCACCGCCTGCGGCACGTTCGGCATAGTAGGCGGCGAGGGCGGGAAAATGTCTGGAACGATCTTCCATGCCGGTGTGCATGGACCCCATGACGGCCCGGTTGCGCAGGGTGAGATGGCCCAGCCGGAGCGGTTCAAGCAGATGTGGGTACGTCATGAACGCTCCTGGTGGGATGGTCCCGGAGTCGGGACTGGTGGCAGTCGGTCCAGCATTTCAGTGCACCAGGCGACGTAGCTTTCTTCGGTCCGGATGCCGCCGCGGAGCACCAGATACACCGGAAGTTCCGCCGCATTGAGCGAGCCAGGGTACGGAAAATTTCTGGCGGCGTCCCGCTGGTAGAGCTCCAGCTGGTGTTGGTGTGCCTCGCGTTGGCGTTCGATGTCGGCGATCACTGCGGCCCGGTCGCCGTGATTCATCCCGCGGACTTTGGCGGCGAATTCGCTCCGTGGCCGATCGACGGGGCTTGGCTCGGCAGTCCAGTCGTGGAGTGTGTTCCATCCGTTGGGTGTCAGGTGATAGACGATCCGATCCGGCTTGCCGACCCCGGGGTGCAGTTCGCCTGCCACCTGCCCGTCCTCATGGAGCTGAGCCAGCACCCGGTAGATCTGTTGGTGGCTCGCCTTGAGGAAGAAACCCAGAGATTTATCGAAACGCCGCGCCAGGTCGTAACCGCTGGCGGATTTCTCGGCCAGTGACACCAGGACTGCGTGCTTCAATGCCATTCCTCAGTTCTATATGCACCTAGTTTCATAGTCAAGGTGCGGCAGACCAGTGCCGGCCGTCAGAACGAGACACCTTCGCAGCCTCGGGAATGGAGCGGCGGGCCTGGACGGTTGAGCTGGTGGATGGCCGGGCAGACGGTCCGAAACATCCCGGAGGAGACATGATGTCCAGATTTGTGCACTACACCGAGTTCGGCGGACCTGAGGTTCTCCAGGTGATCGATGTTCCTGAGCCGGTGGCCGGTCCGGGCGAGATTCGGATCCGTACGGCCTACGCGGCGATCAATCCGGTGGACTACAAGATTTTTGCCGGCGGCCCGGCGGCTGCCGCATTCGGTGCAGTGCTTCCTTCCGGGGTGGGCAATGACCTTTCCGGCATCGTGGATCAGGTCGGTGAGGGCGTCACGGACTTCTCGGTCGGCCAAAAGGTCTATGCCGGGGCACGCAACCGTGCGGTGGCCGATTGTGTGGTGGTTCCCAGTGAATTTGCCCGGGCGGTTCCGGAAGGGCTCGGCTTGGATCTGGCCTCGGGTCTGTGGGTGGTGGGACGCACCGCTACGGCGTTGGTGAATGCGCTGAACCTGACCGCGGATGACACGGTTCTGGTCGGGGCAGCGGCTGGCGGGGTGGGCGTGCTGGCTGTCCAGTTGGCCCGACGGACCGGGGCGACCGTGATGGGAACGGCGAGCGAGGCCAATCATGATTATCTGCGTTCGCTGGGCGCGATCCCGGTCAGCTATGGTGAGGGTGTCATCGACCAGGTACGGGCTGTGGCCCCGCAGGGAATCACTGCGGTGATTGACGCCAATGGGCCGGACACCATTGAGCTGGCGCTGGCTCTGGGTGTTTCGCCAGAGCGGATCGTCTCCGCTGCGACTTATGGCAACGCGCTCCGTGGCGCACGCGCGGTGGGTGGCGCACAGGCGAATAACGCCGATCTGGTAGATCTGGCCCAGCTGGTGGCCGAGGGCGAGATCCAACTGCCGATCGATTCGCGGTATCCCCTGGCGGAGGTGCGTGAAGCTTATGCCCACGCCAAGGGCGGGCATTTACGTGGCAAGATTCTGATTGAACTGGACAGTGACCTGTGAACTGGACAGTGACCTGGATACGCACCAGCGACCTGGGTAACAGGTAACAACATAGAACCACCGGCAGGCAGGGCGGTATTCGTGATGACTCTCTACACTCTGGGATCCCTCACTGCGGATATTGCCCTGTCGCATACCGATCTGCTGGCCGCACGAACCGCTGAGGCGCTGCGAGCCTTCCCCGAGGCTGCCGGGGTGGGAGCCGCCGCGGTCGATCCGGAGCATTCTGATACCTCCGCCAGCAGGGACGCCTATGGCCTGGAGCCGGACACTCTGGTCAACTGCGTTATCGTCTCCGGTAAGCGTGAGGGGCAGCAGCGGGTGGCCGCATGCCTGGTCAAAGCAACCCAGCGCGCCGATGTGAACAATGTGGTCAAGCGTGCGCTCGATGTTCGTAAGGCTTCGTTCCTGGCCCAGGAACGCGCCGTGCAGCTGAGCGCGATGGAATATGGCGGCATCACGCCGATCGGTCTGTACCAGCACGAGCCCGGTGATATGCGGATTTTCGTCGATCCGGCCATCCTGCAGACGCCACTAGTGCTGATCGGTTCAGGGATCCGGCGGGGCAAGCTGATTCTGCCCGGTGAGCTTCTGGCGGAATTTCCAGGGGTTGAGATCTGCGAGGACCTGGGCTTGCCACTTGCCCTGGACGCCTCCCTACCTGTTGACTGGTGAGAGCAGAATTCCACCGTCCGAAAGGCCACCCGTGAGCACCATTCCTGAGGAACTGTCCTACACCGCTGAACACGAGTGGGTGAGCGCCGTGAATGAGGATGGCGTGGTTCGCGTTGGCATCACTGACTTTGCGCAGGACGCACTGGGCGACGTGGTCTACGTTCAGCTTCCTGAGGTGGGCGTCACGGTCAACGCGGCCGAGGCCGTGGGTGAAGTGGAGTCCACCAAGAGCGTCAGCGATATCTTTGCCCCGCTCAGCGGGGAAATCGTGGCCCGCAATGAAGCACTCGATGCCGATCCGGGCATCCTCAACTCAGACCCTTATGGTGAAGGCTGGCTGCTGCAGATTCGCCTGGACGATCTGCAGAGCGTGGATTCCCTGCTCAGCGCCTCAGAGTACGAACAACAGGTAGGCTAGAGCGATGCTCCGCCAAGTCAGCGGAGCACACTGGAAACGCGTCGGCACGTAGCACGGACCGGGCAGCTGGATGAGACAGCCAGCCGCCCACCGTCATACAGCATGATCAGTGCCGGTGGAACATCGATGCGGGGGACCGCCAGAAGGGATCGACATGTCGACCGAGAGCACCGGCGCAGCCGGAGGCCAGAACGCTCCTGAGCGCCCCGGGGAACGGCCTGTGTCCAACGCCACGGAGACGACGTCGATTCACCTTCCTCCGCTCGTGGAGAGCGGCCTGGCGGTCAAGCTCAGCGCTGAAGAGAGCGCAGCGGTGGAGGCATTGCCAGCGGGTTCGGCCATCCTGATTGCGCATCTCGGGCCCAATCAGGGCGCGCGATTCCTGCTGGATGACGAGCTCATCAAGGCTGGCCGTCACCCGGAGGCGGATATTTTCCTGGATGATGTGACGGTGTCACGTCGCCATGTCGAGTTCCGCCGCGAAAACGGTGGCTACCGGGTGGTGGATGCGGGAAGCCTGAATGGAACCTATCTCAACGGTGACCGGGTTGATGCTGCCTCGCTGCACAGCGGCGACGAGGTGCGCATTGGGAAATTCCGGTTGACCTACTACGCCCGCTCGGCGGCCTAGGACACGCTGTGGCGACGCAGGGTGTTCGGCGTAGTTTTTCTCAACGGGTCAGCCCTGGGCGACCGGTTATTTTCAATATTGGTGAGGTGCTTGCGCAGCTGACCGACGAGTTTCCTTCGGTCAGTGCCTCCAAAATCCGGTTTTTTGAGGAAAAGGGTCTGGTTACCCCGCAGCGAACCGCGGCTGGCTACCGGCAGTTCACAGAACAGGATGTGGAACGGCTGCGGTTCGTTCTTGCCCTGCAGCGCGATCACTATCTTCCGCTGAAGGTCATTCGTGACTATCTGGCCGCCATCGACCGTGGCGAAGGGCCGGAGAATCTGCCCGCCGGCGTCAGCGCCAGCATTGCGCCACGTGCCGTGGACAGTGAGCTGACCGCCGAACATGCTGGCCGGGTCCGCAAGCTCACCGAGGAGCAGCTGCGCGTCGAATCCGGTGCCAGTGCTGAATTAGTCGAGTCATTGCTGAGTTTCGGGTTGATCGCCGCACGCCGCGGTCACTTCGACGACCATGCCCTCAAAGTGACCAAAGCGTGTGTGGCCCTGGCTTCCCATGGCCTGGAACCGCGCCATCTGCGGCCCTTCCAGGCGGCAGCGGAACGTGAATTCGGGCTGGTGGAACGCGCTGTGGCACCCCTGACCTCGCGTCGGGATGCTGCCTCACAGGCGCGCGCCGCTGAAGCCGCCCGGGAGATCAGCGATTTGTGCCTGAACCTGCACTCTGCCCTGGTTCAGGAGCGCATTGCGCATCTCGAGACCAGCTGAGGCCCGTCATGATCGAGATGGAACTCGTCGGGGTGCGGCTGGAGATGCCTTCGGCGCAGCCTGTGGTGCTTCTCAAGGAGATCCAGGGCAGCCGGACGATCCCGGTGTGGATTGGTACGGCAGAAGCCGCTGCCATTGCCACAGCCCAGCAGGGTATGGTTCCGCCGCGGCCGCTGACGCATGATCTGCTCTGTACCGTGATCCGCGCCCTGGGGCGTACGGTGAAACGGGTGGAGATCGTCGAGGTTAGGGAAGCGGTGTTCTACGCCCAGTTGGTGCTCGATGACGGCACGGTGATCAGCTCGCGGGCTTCCGACGCGATTGCAGTGGCCCAGCGGGTGCCTTGTGGAATCTGGTGTGCGGAGTCGGTGGTGGCCAGTGCGGGTGTGACCATCGGGGATCCTGCCGAGAGTGCCTCAGAGGCCGAGCTCGAAATGCAACGATTTCGTGATTTTCTGGACGACATCGAGCCGGAAGATTTTGAAAAGTAGCGGATTCCCGGGCTTATTCGAGGGCTGACCGGCAGGAACTAAGGTTCGAGTAGAGGGTGAAACTTTCGACACGCCGAAGCTATATCGCTCACCTCTTTGACCTTGTCAGCCCACGGTTCTAACGTACAGAGAAGTAGTTTTCATTGCATGTCTGCAGAACCCTCGTCACACTAGAAGGTACGAGAGTGCAAATCAAGAAGGAGTTCCACGTGAGTCCGAAAGGTGATGCGGGCGAGGCTCAACAGGCCCTGCAGAGTGCAGTCATACCCGTAGGAGCCCAGGGGCTGCTTTTCTCTGAAGATTTGCCGACTCTTGATGAGAACACCGGATACCGTGGGCCGACGGCCAGCAAGGCTGCAGGGATCACCTATCGCCAGTTGGACTACTGGGCGCGCACTGGGCTCGTGGAGCCGACGGTCCGCCATGCGGCCGGTTCGGGATCACAGCGGCTCTATGGCTTCCGGGACATTCTGGTGCTCAAGGTCGTCAAGCGGCTGCTGGACACAGGTGTCTCGCTGCAGCAGATCCGGACCGCCGTCGAGCATCTTCGCGAGCGAGGCGTGGAGGATCTGGCGCAGATCACGCTGATGAGCGATGGCGCTTCCGTCTACGAGTGCACCTCTGCCGACGAAGTCATTGATCTGGTACAGGGCGGCCAGGGCGTGTTCGGTATTGCTGTCGGGAAGGTGTGGCGCGAGGTGGAGGGTAGCCTCTCAGCTCTGCCCAGCGAGTCTGCTGACGATCAGAGCTTCCCCGATGACGAGCTCAGTAAGCGGCGGGCAGCCCGCAAGATTTCCTGAGGTGTTTCAGCGCAGTGCGGGGTAAAAGATCGGCCGAGTCACCAGAAGGTGACCCGGCCGATCTGCTTTAAGGGCTGAGCTTCAGTGTCCTTCGAGAATTCTGGCCAGCAGGGCATCGAAATTTGCCGCTGCAGCCTTGGCAGCTTCACCGGGCCAATGGTGGACGGAACGGGCTGCCCCCTGGATCTGCTGCCAGTTGGATTGCTCGGCGATGGTGGGGTTCAGCAGCAGGGGGCCGAACATCGTCGCCATCTCATTGAGCCGGTAGGTATGCTCCGCAGAGCCGCTACGCACCCGGTTGGCGACAATGCCGGCCGTCTTCAGGCCGGCAGCGAACTCCTGGCGGAACAGCTCGATGGCGCGCAGGGTGCGTTCGGTGCCTGCCACCGAAAAGAGTCCGGGTTCGGCCACCAGCAGCACCTGCTGCGAAGCAGCCCAGGCAATGCGGGTCAGGCCGTTGAGCGAGGGCGGGCAATCGATCAGGACCAGTTCATAACGCGGTAAACCATGGTTGTTCAGGCTGGCAAGCACTGTCGTGAGGCGGCGCAGATCCCGGCGACTCAGGTCCGGCCGATCAAAGATTCCGGTAAAAGCGGAGCCCGGCGCGACATCGAGAATGCGTTCCTTGCCGGTGGCAGGAACCTGGCCTGCGGTCTGGGCGATCCATCCGGCAGGGACCACATGAGCGGCCAGATCGGCCCGGCGGGGGGCCTTGAGCAACCGACCGATGTCCATCGCCTCGCCCTGGTTCACGCCCAGACCGGTGGTGGCATCCGCATGGGGGTCGAGGTCGATGACGAGCGTGGGGACTTCTGCAGCCAGGGCGGCGGAAGCCAGCCCCAAAGTCACCGACGTCTTGCCGACGCCGCCCTTCAATGAGCTAATACTCACAACCTGCACTGAGGATCCCATCCATCGATGTTCGCTTGAGCACGTACCGCTGCAAACCTCCTTTCATCATAGGTGGGTGAGGTGAAAATGCGGGATATTCCTCCGGCTTGCCTCGGAATTAGCTCATGAAACCTTCAGCAATCCGCTGTTCCGTCATGAAGAGCCATGGGCTAAGAGGGCGTCTGTTGGAGGCGATAAGCTGGCTGCGCAGCACTGTGGGCCCGGAGGATCATCCCGGGCTCAGACACTGACCGAGGGGACTGTATGTTTTCCAAGATTCTGGTAGCCAACCGTGGCGAAATCGCCATCAGGGCTTTCCGTGCCGGCTATGAGCTGGGCGCCAAAACCGTAGCAGTCTTCCCGTACGAGGACCGGAATTCCATTCACCGTCAGAAGGCAGACGAAGCCTACTCGATTGGCAGCCAGGGGCATCCGGTGCGGGCTTACCTGGATGTGGATGAGATTATCCGGGTGGCCAGGGAATCGGGCGCAGACGCCATCTATCCCGGGTACGGCTTCCTGTCGGAGAACCCGGATCTGGCCCGAGCTGCGGAAGCAGCGGGCATCACCTTTGTGGGGCCGCCTGCCAGGGTGCTGGAGATGGCCGGAAACAAGGTCGCCGCGCTCAAGGCCGCCAAGGCCGCCGGGGTTCCCACTCTGAAGTCCTCTGAACCGTCGAAAGACCTTGATGAGTTGATCGCCGCAGCTGATGAGATCGGCTTCCCGATCTTCGCCAAAGCGGTGGCCGGCGGTGGCGGCCGGGGCATGCGTCGGGTTGAAACCCGTGAAGAGCTTCCTGATGCCCTGCGCTCGGCCATGCATGAGGCGGAGTCCGCCTTTGGTGACGCGACGATGTTCCTGGAACAGGCCGTCCTGCGCCCGCGCCACATCGAGGTCCAGATCCTGGCCGATGCCGAAGGCAACATCATGCATCTGTTCGAGCGTGACTGTTCCCTGCAGCGTCGCCACCAGAAGGTCATTGAAATCGCCCCGGCACCCAATCTGGACGAGTCCATCCGTCAGGCCCTCTACCGTGATGCCGTGGCGTTCGCCAAGGCGCTCGGCTATGTCAACGCCGGGACGGTGGAGTTCCTGGTGGACACTGCGGGCGAGCGCGCCGGTCAGCATGTCTTCATTGAGATGAATCCCCGGATCCAGGTGGAGCACACCGTCACCGAGGAGATCACCGATGTGGACCTGGTTCAGGCCCAGATCAGAATTGCCGCGGGGGAGACTCTGGCGGATCTGGGTCTGAGCCAGGACACGGTATCCATCAAGGGCGCTGCCTTGCAGTGCCGGATCACCACGGAAGACCCGGCGAACGGATTCCGGCCCGATGTCGGCAAGATCACCGGGTATCGCTCGGCTGGCGGTGCCGGCGTGCGGCTCGATGGCGGTACCGTATACGACGGCGCGGAAATCAGCCCGCACTTCGACTCCATGCTGGTCAAGCTGACCTGCCGCGGACGGACCTACCCCGCAGCGGTCGCCCGTGCACGCCGGGCTCTGGCAGAGTTCCGCATCCGCGGTGTCTCCACCAATATCCCCTTTCTGCAGGCGGTGCTGGACGATCCTGAGTTCATCGCCGGGAACATTGCCACCGACTTCATCGAAAAGCGGCCCGAGCTGCTCAGCGTGCGCACGTCGGCGGACCGCGGGACCAAATTGTTGACCTGGCTGGCTGATGTAACGGTCAACAAACCGTATGGTGCCTTGGCTGTTCACTCCGATCCGGCCAGCAAATTGCCCGATGTCTCCGCGCTGGTCCCGCCTGCCGGCTCCCGGCAACGTCTGGCCGATCTGGGGCCGGAGGGTTTTGCGACCTGGTTGCGAAACCAGACGGCGGTTGCCGTCACGGACACCACCTTCCGCGATGCCCATCAGTCGCTGCTGGCGACACGGGTCCGCACCCGGGATCTGGTCGCTGCGGGCGCTGCCGTCTCGGCACTGACTCCGCAACTGCTCTCGGTGGAGGCATGGGGCGGTGCAACCTACGATGTCGCCCTGCGATTCCTGGGTGAGGACCCCTGGGAGCGCCTGGTTGCTTTGCGTCAGGCGCTACCCAATATCTGTCTGCAGATGCTGCTGCGCGGACGCAACACGGTGGGCTACACCCCGTACCCGGAAGAGGTCACCGAGGCCTTTGTGCAGGAGGCGGCGGCCAGCGGGATCGACATCTTCCGGATCTTCGACGCGCTCAATGATGTGAACCAGATGGAGCCGGCCATCCGGGCTGTACGGGCAACCGGGACTGCCGTGGCGGAGGTAGCACTCTGTTACACCTCGGACATGCTCGATCCGGAGGAGAAGGTTTACACCCTGGAGTACTACCTGGATCTGGCTCAGCGCATCGTCGATGCCGGCGCGCACATCCTGGCGATCAAGGATATGGCGGGGTTGCTTCGCCCGGCAGCGGCGGCCAAGTTGGTCACCGCGCTGCGGGAGCGGTTCTCGCTGCCTGTCCACCTGCATACCCACGACACCGCGGGTGGCCAGATGGCTACTCTGCTGGCCGCCATCGAGGCCGGGGTGGACGCCGTTGACGTCGCCTCTGCCTCGCTGGCCGGGACCACCAGCCAGCCTTCGGCATCGGCTCTGGTGGCGGCCCTGGCGCACACGCCACGGGACACGGGAATCCAGCTCAAAGATGTCAGCGCCCTGGAGCCCTACTGGGAGGCCGTGCGTCGCGTCTATGCACCTTTCGAATCCGGTCTTCCGGGGCCGACCGGTCGGGTGTACCAGCATGAGATCCCGGGCGGGCAGCTCTCGAATCTGCGCCAGCAGGCCATTGCGCTCGGCCTTGGCGAGCGCTTCGAGGCCATTGAGGATATGTACACCGCAGCCGACCGGATCCTCGGTCATCTGGTCAAGGTGACTCCTTCCTCAAAGGTGGTCGGGGACCTGGCGCTGCATCTGGTGGGCCTGGGTGCCGATCCTGCGGACTTTGAAGAGAACCCGCAGAACTACGACATCCCGGATTCGGTGATCGGCTTCCTCTCCGGTGAGCTGGGCGACCCGCCCGGAGGCTGGCCCGAGCCGTTCCGCACCAAGGCCCTCCAGGGCCGCGAAATCAAGGTCCGCGATGCTGAGCTCAGTGAGGCCGACCGCGCGGGACTGGCCGGCGACCCGGCGACTCGCCGGGCCACGTTGAACCGCTTGCTGTTCGCAGGCCCAACGAAGGACTTCCTGGCTACCAGGGCCACCTATGGTGATGTCTCGGTGCTGGATACCCGGGACTATCTCTTTGGCCTGCAACGCGGCACCGAGCACATTCTGCCGCTGGGGCGGGGTGTGCGGTTGATCGCGTCGCTGGAGGCCATCTCCGAGGCAGACGAGAAGGGGATGCGCACGGTCATGTGCCGGTTGAACGGCCAGTCGCGCCCGGTCAGTGTGCGGGATCGGAGCGTTGAGTCCAAGGTCAAGACGGCGGAGAAGGCAGATCCGCAGGTGGCAGGCCAGATTGCCGCGCCTTTTGCCGGAGCGGTCACCCTGGTGGTCCAGCCCGGCGATGTGGTGGAGGCAGGGCAGACCATCGCCACCATCGAGGCCATGAAGATGGAAGCATCCATCACCACTCCGGTGGCCGGTCGGGTCAGTCGGGTGGCTGTTGCCCCCGTGGACCAGGTCCAGGGCGGGGATCTGCTGCTGGTGGTCGAGGCCTAGCCTCCGCAGAGAATCTATGAACAAGAGAGGGCCGGAGCGGTTGCTCCGGCCCTCTCTTGTTTTCTCCCGGTGTTTCTCTCGGCCGGGACAACGTCAGGACGGCTTGGCGGCCGAGTAGATCTCCTCCACGACGTCGGTGAAGTCACGCAGGATCTGAGCCCGCTTGATTTTCAGCGACGGGGTCAGGTGACCCGTCGCCTCGGTGAAGTCGCTGGCGACGATGCGGAAGGACTTGATCGCCTCCGCATGGGAGACCGATTCGTTGGCATGGTCGACGACCTTCTGGACGGCATCGCGAATCACAGGGTGCCTGCTCGCTTCGAGGACCGTCATGTCCCGCGGCAGCCCGTGATGTGCTGCCCACTGAGGGAGTGCCTCCTCGTCGAGCGTGATCAGGGCGGCGATGAAGGGCTTGCCATCGCCGATCACCATGCACTGGGAGACCAGGGCCGAGGACCGGATCTGGTCTTCCAGCTGTGCCGGGGCCACGTTCTTGCCACCGGCCGTGACCAGAATTTCCTTTTTCCTGCCGGTGATCCGCAGGAAGCCGTCCTCATCGAGTTCGCCGATATCCCCGGTGTGGAACCAGCCGTCGGTGAAGGCCTCCTCCGTGAGATCAGCACGCTCGTGGTAGCCCTTCATGACACAGGCGCCCTTGCTGAGAATCTCTCCATCGGCGGCGATGCGCACCGCGTTGCCCGGCAGTGGCCTGCCCACCGTGCCGATTTTGATCTGTCGGGGCTGGTTGACGCTGATCGGTGCTGTGGTCTCGGTCAGGCCATAGCCTTCCAGCACCGTGACGCCGATGCCGTTGAAAAAGTGGCCCAGTCGCTCGCCGAGCGGGCCGCCACCGGAGACCGCGTAGTTCAGTCGACCGCCCATGGCGGCACGCAATTTTCCGTAGACGAGCTTGTCGAATACCCAGTGCTTTGCCCGGAGTCCCACCGAGGGGGAGCCCTCCATGGCGGCGCGTGAGTAGGCGATGGCGGTTTCCGCGGCCTTCTCGAAAATTTTTCCCTTGCCCTCGGACTCAGCCTTGAGCGCCGCAGAGTTGTACACCTTCTCAAAGACGCGGGGCACCGCAAGGATGTAGGTCGGGTTGAAACTCTGGAAGTCAGCCAGAAGGTTCTTGATGTCCGGGGTATGCCCGGTACGGGCGCCTGCCGCCACATTCAGAATCGCGATGAAGCGGCCAAAAATATGGGCCAGGGGCAGGAACATGATGGTCTGCGCGCCCGGGGCTCCCACCACGGTGCGAAGCTCGGCCAAGGCGTTCTCAGAGAGTTCCACGAAGTTGCCGTGCGTGAGTTCCACACCCTTCGGCCGTCCTGTGGTTCCGGAGGTATAGATGATGGTGGCGACATCTCGCAGACCGGCACGGGAGCGCCGCTGCTCCAGCTGATCGTCATCGACCTCCCGGCCGGCGGCCCGGAGCTCATCCAGCCCCGTGCTGAGATTCCAGAAGTGTGCCAGTCCGAGGCCCTCGGACTCGGAGGCCTGACGCAGCGTTGCCAGATGGGACTCGAATTCCCCGAAGGCAGCTACCGCGGAGGAATTGCTCAGGTTCCAGGACACCTGGCTGGGTGCCGAGGTTTCGTAGACCGGAACGGAGATGGCCCCTGCGTACCAGAGGGCGAAGTCGACCAGGGTCCATTCGTAGCGGGTGCGGGACATGATGGCGACCCGATCGCCAGCCTGGATGCCCTGGGCTATCAATCCCTTGGCGAGAGCCACGACGTCAGCCCGGAAGACGGTGGCGCGGATGTCCTGCCAGGTACCCGCAGCATCGAGAACGGCAAACAGCACTGGGTCAGCGCCGCTGGTGGCGTGACGCTCCAGAAGAGTGGTGGTGTTGCTTTCCTCTGGGATGATGACTGCTGGCGGGACGATGATTTCCTGCATGATAGCTCCCTCGATATCAATGACCGTCGGGTAGCCATTGCCGGAAGGCAGAAAGCTACTCGTCAGTAACCTTACGCGAGCGTGCGGATTCTGCTCAACACGTTGAACCGCTAGCCTAAAGGGTGCGACGACGAAAGGGCAGCAGGTGCAGCAGGACAGCGAAACACTCAATACCTTGGCCATCGGATTGGATGTCGGCGGGACGAAGGTCGCCGCGGGCGTCGTGGATTCCTCCGGGACCGTACTGAGGCGATTGCGACGGTCTACGCCGGGCACCGACCCGCGAGCGGTTGAGCAGACCATCGTGGACCTGGTTCAGGAACTGGCTGTGGGCTACTCCATCGCCGCTGTCGGCGTCGGGGCGGCCGGCTGGATGGACGTCGATGGCGGCACCGTACTTTTCAGCCCGCACCTGGCCTGGCGCAATGAACCGCTGCAGGCCAATTTGGAGGCTTTGCTGGGCCGTCCCGTGGCTCTGACTAACGACGCCGATGCCGCAGCCTGGGCCGAGTGGCGCTTTGGTGCCGGCCAGGGCGAAAGTCGGCTGGTCTGCGTGACCCTGGGAACCGGCATCGGCGGCGCCCAGGTAGTGGATGGTCGGATTGAGCGTGGGCGCTTCGGCGTGGCCGGCGAATTCGGCCACCAGGTGATCATGCCTGGTGGGCATCGCTGCGAATGTGGCAACCGTGGCTGCTGGGAACAGTACGCCTCCGGCAATGCCCTGGGCAGGGAAGCACGGGAGCTGGCCGGTGCCAATTCACCCGTGGCCCAGGAACTGCTGCGCGCCGTCAACGGACGAGTCGCGGACATCACCGGCATCCTGGTTACCGACCTGGCCCGTGTCGGAGATCCGGCTTGCCGTGAGCTGGTGGAGGACGTCGGCTCCTGGCTGGGACTCGGGCTGGCGAACCTGGCCGCCGCTCTGGACCCCGGGCGTTTTGTGATCGGAGGCGGTCTCTGTGAAGCGGGGGATCTGCTGATTGAACCGACACGCAAAGCCTTTGCCCGGAACCTGACCGGCCGGGGTTTTCGTCCGCTCGCGGAGATCAGCGTGGCCGCTCTGGGGCCCGAGGCCGGTCTGATTGGCGCTGCCGATCTGGCCCGCCGAGCGGCCGCCTGAGAGAAGGTTGCGCGCGGCGCCGTTGAGGGACGGTCTCAGGAACGGTGCTTCAGAGCGTCAGGGATCGCGGCTCACAGACGGGCGCCGTCGTCATCGTGGCCCTGTGGCATCCGGTAGACCAGATAACCCACTCCGGCTAGGAAGGCGAGCACCAGAAAGACGATCGCCATGGCCGGGATGTCCCGCCAGAAGAACACCGCCAACAGCAGGGCCGCCGGTGCCCCGAGTGCACCCACCCAGCCCAGCACCAGAGCCGGTTCGGAGCCACGCAATGAGGCAGGTTCCTCAGGGACGAACCCTTCCTCGTCCTCTGCCGCAGAGTAATCCCGCGGCCCACGGGAGTCCGGAAAATAGTCCGCTTCGGCGGAGGCCGCCAGATCGGCGGCGGAAATCTGGACGCCCAGTGGGTCGTAGCTGGCAAAAGGAGCCCTAGTCGACGTCGAGTCCACGGCGGGGTTCAGGCCGCTGGATTCATCCAGTCCGTCGGCCTGGAGCCGTGCCACCAGATCCAACCAGACCGCCTCCGTATCGTCACTGTCGTGAGGGTGCTCGCTGGCTCGTTCGCCGTCGGGAGCGCCATCCTCAGGAGTGCCGTCAGCTGCTTCTGGGGGCTCCGGATTGTCCGGCCGGTTCGACATCATGAAGCGCTCTCCGGAGCCGGGCTACTGGCGCCCAGGGCGCCGGGGCGAAGGCCTGCCACCTCCATGAAGAACGCGCTGGACTGCGCCAGGATCTGCGGGGCGTCGTGGTCCAGCGTGGCCACGTGGTAGCTGTTGTGGAGCTTCCGCAGATCCACCCGGTGGCTGGATACGCCCTCCACCAGCGTGGTCACCGAACTGTCGGCCACCACATGGTCCACCGTGGAACGGAACAGCAGGATCGGTGCCGTGATGGCAGGCAGATTCCTGCGCGTATCCAGGAAGAGCTGACGCAGCTGGTGCACCGCGGCCACCGGAACGCGATCGTAGGCATGCTCATCGACATCGGGCTTGACCAGGTCATTGCCAATCGCCGGAACAGAGGTCAGCGCGTACTTCAGCACACCGGAGATGGCGCCGCGTTTGTCCACCATGCTCAGCCCCGGGTTGACCAGTGCCAGGCCAGCCACCGGATGGTGCTCGGCGATCCGTAGCGCCAGGGTGCCGCCCATCGACAGGCCGGCGACGAAAACGATGTCGCAGCGGCCGCTCAGCTCCAGGTATGCTGCCTCGAGCCGCAGGTACCACTCCTGCCAGGTGGTCCGGGCGAGGTCCTCCCAGCGGGTGCCATGGCCGGGAAGCAGGGGCATGTTCACGGCGAACCCCTGTCCCGCCAGATGTTCGGCCCAGGGCCGCATGGCTGCCGGGGAGCCAGTGAAACCATGCGAGACAGCGACGCCGACCCGTGCCAGCCTGCCGTGGCCAGCAGTAACGAGAGGTTCGTGGGGAGACATCACAACAATCACCTTCCGGGCTCAATGGTGCTGGGAGACGAACTGCCTGGCTGCAGCAGGCGCAACTCCGCAGCCACTGTGAGCAGGCTACCCCACCGACGCTGAGACAGACAGGTGTGCGCGTGAGGTTCGCGCCTCCGGGAGTCAGCAAGTCAGCATATGAGATGCGTCTTTCGCCGGAAGCGGAGTTTTCCACCAGCAACTAAGCTGGGGGAGTGCATGATGTAGCTTCTGCGCCCGTTGCGCAGTCACCAGTCCCGAATGTTCCTTCCACCAGTTTGCGTCCCGGTGCGGGCACGCCCGAATCCACCTGGTTCACCGGTCTGGGTCAGGCTGGTGCTGCGGACTATCCAGGGCTGGACGAGTGGCGCGATCTGCCGAAGGTCCAACAGCCTACCTGGCAGAACGAGGCGAGTCATCGTGCTGCGGTCGCCGAACTCTCCACTCTGCCACCGCTGGTCTTCGCCGGTGAGGTGGATCTGTTGCGGGAGCGCCTGGCCGCTGCGGCCCAGGGCAAGGCCTTTCTGCTTCAGGGCGGCGATTGTGCTGAGACCTTTGAGGGGGCCACTGCTGACAAGATCAGTGCCCGGGTCAAGACGATTCTGCAGATGGCTGTGGTGCTGACCTACGGTGCCTCGCTGCCGGTGATCAAGATGGGTCGGATGGCCGGTCAGTTCACCAAGCCGCGCTCGTCCAACGATGAGACGCGTGATGGCCTGACTCTGCCTGCCTACCGGGGGGACATGGTCAATGGCTACGACTTCACCCCGGAATCGCGTGCGCATGACGCGTCCAGAATGGTGCAGGGGTACCACACCTCCGCCTCCACACTGAACCTGATCCGTGCCTTTACCCAGGGTGGCTTTGCCGATCTGCGGTTGGTGCATCACTGGAACAAGGGGTTCACCCAGAATCCGGCCCACGCGCGCTATGAATCTCTTGCTGCGGACATCGACCGCGCCATCCGTTTCATGGCGGCCTGTGGCTCGGATTTTGAAGCGCTCAAGCGCACGGAGTTCTTTGCCAGCCACGAAGCGTTGCTGCTCGACTACGAACGGGCGCTGACCCGGATCGACTCCCGCACGGGGACGCCGTATGCGACGAGTGGCCATTTCCTGTGGATCGGGGAGCGGACCCGTCAACTCGATGGCGCTCATGTGAACTTCCTGTCCAAGGTGCGCAACCCCATCGGCATCAAGCTCGGCCCCTCCACCACGGGAGATGACGCCCTGCGTCTGATTGACGCTCTGGACCCCGAGCGCGAGCCCGGAAGGATCACCTTCATCACCCGGATGGGGGCAGGGAACATTCGCGAGAAGCTTCCTGCCGTGGTCAGGCGAGTCACCGACTCCGGAGCGAAGGTTCTCTGGGTCACCGATCCGATGCACGGCAACACGGTCACCTCGCCCAACGGCTACAAGACGCGGCGCTTCGACGACGTCATGGCGGAGGTTCGCGGTTTCTTCGAGGTGCATGCCGAGCTGGGCACCTTCCCCGGCGGCCTGCACGTGGAAATGACCGGCGATGACGTCGCGGAATGCCTCGGCGGGGCCGATCCGATCGACGAGGAAGCGTTCCTCACCCGCTATGAAACGGTGTGTGATCCGCGCCTGAACCATATGCAATCGCTGGAACTGGCTTTCCTGGTCTCCGGAGCCCTGGCCCAGCAGAGCTGAACCGGACGCTGGTGTCGACACCGTGAGTGGGGCCCGGCGGATGCATCCGCCGGGCCCCACTCACGGTGTCGACACCAGCGTCCGGTTCAGCTCTGCTGGGCCAGGGCTCCGGAGACCAGGAAAGCCAGTTCCAGCGATTGCATATGGTTCAGGCGCGGATCACACACCGTTTCATAGCGGGTGAGGAACGCTTCCTCGTCGATCGGATCGGCCCCGCCGAGGCATTCCGCGACGTCATCGCCGGTCATT
>NZ_JASSZH010000010.1 GCF_030271165.1 Psychromicrobium xiongbiense
AAAACACTACCACCACACCACCCCCCAACACAAACCCAACCCCAGGCGGAGGTAAAACCGCAGGTCAGGAGGTTGCTGGCACCAGATACAGCGCACCGAGAGGTGGAAGGCTGAGCGTTGCCGAGGCGGGCCGACCGTAATACTCCTCGTCGGTTGCGATCACCTCGCCGCCGTTACCCACCCCGGATCCGCCGAACTCCAGCGCATCCGTGTTGAGTGCTTCGGTCCAGGTGCCGCTCTGAGGCAGGGCCAACCGGTAACCGTGATGCGGATTCCCGGAGAAGTTCACGACGCAGACCAGAGGGTTACCGGCCTTGTCCCATCGGATGAAGGCCAGAACATTGTGCTCGCTGTCATCGGCATCGATCCATTCGAAGCCCGCACCTGAATTGTCCTGTTCCCACAGAGCCGGAGTCTGGCGGTACAGGGCGTTCAGCTCGCGGACCATCAGCTGCGCCCCGCGATGCGCCGGCATATCCGCCAGCCACCAGTCCAGGCCGTGCTGTTCACTCCACTCGGCTTCCTGGCCGAATTCGGTTCCCATGAAAATCAACTGCTTGCCAGGGTGCGCCCACTGCCAGGCAAGGAAGGCCCGCAGGTTCGCCAGTTGCTGCCAACGGTCACCGGGCATCTTGCGGAGCATGGACCCCTTGCCGTGCACCACTTCATCGTGGCTGATCGGCAACAGAAAGTTCTCGGTGAAGGCGTAGACCATGGAGAACGTGGCCGTGCCATGATGCCAGCTTCGATTGACCGGATCCTCCTCAATGTAGGCCAGGGAGTCATGCATCCAGCCCATGTTCCATTTCAGGCCGAAGCCCAGGCCCCCGCCGTCCGTGGGAGCAGTGACACCGGGGAACGCCGTGGACTCCTCTGCGATGGTCACGACCCCGCGCGAACGCTTGTAGGCGGTGGCGTTGACCTCCTGCAGGAAGGAGATGGCCTCCAGGTTCTCCCGACCGCCAAAGCGGTTGGGGCGCCACTGCCCTTCCTCACGGGAGTAGTCCAGATAAAGCATCGAGGCGACCGCATCCACCCGCAGCGCATCCACATGGAACTCTTCCAGCCAGTACAGGGCGTTGGCGATCAGGAAGTTGCGGACCTCTGCGCGACCAAAGTCGAAAATGAGGGTTCCCCAGTCCGGGTGCTCGCCGAGCCGCGGATCCTCGTGTTCGTACAACGCCTCGCCGTCAAACCGGGCCAGAGCCCATTCGTCCTTAGGGAAGTGCGCCGGCACCCAGTCCAGAATGACGCCTATACCGGCCTGATGCAGCGCATCGACAAGGTGTTTGAACTCGTCGGGGTGGCCAAAGCGCGATGTCGGCGCGTAGTAGGACGTGACCTGGTAACCCCAGGAGCCGCCAAAGGGGTGTTCAGCCACCGGCATCAGTTCAACGTGGGTGAACCCCATCCACTGCACGTACTCGACGAGTTCCTTGGCCAGTTCGGCATAGCCGAGGCCCAGTCGCCACGATCCCAGGTGAACCTCGTAGACGCTCATCGGCCCCTGGTGCGGATCACTGGCTGCGCGGGCAGCCATCCACTCGTCATCCTGGAACTCATAGCCGGAGGCCACCACACGCGAGGCGGTCAGCGGAGGGATCTCCGTACCGAAAGCCATCGGGTCGGCTTTCTCCACCCAGGCACCCGAGCGGGAGAGGATCTCGAACTTATAGCGGCTACCGGGCTTGGCCTCCGGAATGAACAGCTCCCAGACCCCGGAGGATCCCAGCGAGCGCATGCTGTGCACACGGCCATCCCAGTTGTTGAAATCGGACTTGATCCGCACAGCCTGTGCATTGGGTGCCCAGACCGCGAAGCTCACCCCGTTGACCTCGCCCAGAACGGAGGGATACCGCCGCGGATGAGCGCCGAGCACCGTCCACAATTCCTCGTGCCGGCCTTCACTGATCAAATGGAGGTCAAGCTGCCCGACCGTGGGCATGAAACGGTAGGGATCATCCACCACGGCCTCAAAGCCGTCCGCGTATTTCACCGCAATACGGTAGTCCGGCGCGTGTCCCGGCTCCTCCGGCTCCACCACAGCCGTCCAGATGCCGCCATACTCGTGGGTCATCGGAGTGCGGCCGGAGGCGGTCACCACTGCCACCTCCGTGGCCAGGTGACGCGCGGTGCGAATGGTCAGGACGCCGTCGTCATCGAAATGCGGCCCGAGAACGCTGTGCGGATCGTGATAGCGACCTTCTGCAACTGCCGCCATAACCGTCTGGTCCACCATCGTCGGTCCACCTTTCTCAGGGCCCTGCTGTACAGGGTGTGGGGCCAGCGCCCGTCGGACCGCGTTGAGCGGTACCGGCAACCAGGCTGGCCGATTGCGTTGTTCGTACAAAACCTCATACAGCGCCTTGTCCAGCCACAATGCCAGAAACAGCGGTGATTCAGTAGACCAGAATTCGCCGCCGCCACGATGGTAGCCACGCAGGAACGCCTCCGTGGAGCGTTCCAGCCAGGCACTGCCCTCCGATGACGGATCCTGACCGTGGTGCAGGCGTGCCGTAGCAGCCGCATAGTCGAAGGAACGCAGGACCCCCACAACATCCCGCAAGGGGACGTCCGGAATGATCCGACCCTCAATCGGACGCAAGGGCTCACCCTCGAAATCCAGAATGTACCACCGGCGTAATCCGGGAGTGCCAGCTTCCTCCGGCCCGGAGGCTGAGGGCTCTTCGGTGGCCAGAACCTGTCCCAGATGGAGATCACCGTGAATGCGTTGAAGCTCCAGCGCAAGACCGGAAGCTGGATCCCCCTCGGCCCCCGGGACGCACAATCGATCCAATACGACGTCCAGTTGTTCCGTATGCTCAACACCGACGGTCTCGCTGACCTGAGCCCACATGGCCCTGACCCGCCTGCTCAGATCCTGAAGGAAGTCCTCGGCCGCAGGCTGATCCAGCGCCGTCGCACCGAAGCCGCTGCACAGATCTGCATGAAGCTTCGCCAGGACCACGCCGAGTTCCTCAGCAGGAGCTGCGAAATCGCCGTCGTCCACAGCGCTGCGCACTGCCAGCTTCCACCCGTCCTGTGCACCCGGAACAAACTGGTGGACCACGCAGAGGCTGCCGCGGTGGGAGACTCCCGCCAGCTGCCATTCGCCATCGACCGATCCCATGAGCTTCGGTGCGGCAGTGTCACCGACTGCAGCCAGCGCCCGTCCCACCTCCACATCCGGGTTCAGGCCTTCGGTAAGAACGCGGAAGAACTTCAGAATCACGCCCGGGCCGGGTGAATCCAGAATGACCGAGCTGTTCGATTGCTCCCCCGAGATCAGGCGTGGCTGCAGAGGTGCGTCGACGGCCTTCCACCACTGACGGAAGTCCTCGCTGGACCGGGCGGAGAACACCTCCGCTGCGTCATCGCTGCGCGCTCGACGCCCAGCGGCAGGTTCGCCCAGAACAGCCATCAGTCTCACCCAGGAGGTGATGAACGCCGCGTCGTGAACAGCGTCGTACACCCACTGCTGACCCAGCTCCGCGTGCTCAGTGACTCCGATCAGAAAACTCCCGGAATCCGGCAGCGGCTCTGCGCGCACGCTCACCGGCAATTGCAGGATCTTAGCTGCAGCAGCAGCGTCCTCCAGATCGGTGACCGCAACAAGATGCACTTCAAGACTGGCAAGCCCCTCGGCATCCGGCAGGGTGAAACCACCCACCCGGCCCAACTCAACGCGACGACCCTTTGCCGGGAACCATCGTTGGGTTGGCAGCCAGGCGGAGAGCAGCTGCGGGAGGGAGGGACTCGTCAGACTCATCAGCCCAGCGAACCTTCAAGGCCTGCGTCATGGACTTCCGTCGCTGGCGGATTCACCACAAAGCTGGGTCCATTGGCTCCTCCGTGCGGCAGATGTGTCACCAGCGGCATCGCCTGAGTGATGGGCGAGGCCGCGCTGGACCCAGCCGAGCGCAGACGCAACCAGAAGAAGTCGTGACTGCCAAGGGTCAGGGTCAGCAGACCGTCATCGGCCACCGCAGGGAACAGAGTGCCGCCGAAAACATCACGCAACCCCCGCCCTGCGAACTGAGGCAATCTCAACTGGGTGGCCACCGGGTGCTGGGACAGGTTGTACACGCAGAGCATGGCCTCGCCCAGCTCCCCTTCGGGATTGCCCTCCGGGAGCTCACGCAGGAAGGCCAACACCGGCTCCGCGCTTGCCTCCACATTGTGGTATTCGCCGAGCCCGAATGCCGGATGTGCTTTGCGCACGCTCAGGATCTGCCGCATCCAGTTCAGCAACGAGGAGGAATGGGCCTGTTGAGCCTCCACATTGACCTGGTTGAAGTGGTAGACCAACGACTGGATCACCGGCAGGTAGAGCTTGCCCGGATCCGCCACCGAGAAGCCGGCATTGCGGTCCGGCGTCCACTGCATTGGCGTCCGGACGGAGTCCCGGTCCTGGAGCCAGATATTTTCCCCCATGCCGATTTCGTCCCCGTAGTACAGGAACGGGCTGCCGGGCAGCGCCAGGATCAGGGCGTTGATCAACTCGATTTCCGCCCGAGAGTTATCCAGCAGCGGGGCCAGACGACGCCGGATGCCGACGTTGGCGCGCATCCGGGAGTCGGGAGCGTACCAGCCCAGCATGGCCTCGCGCTCGGCCGGCGTGACCATCTCCAGCGTGAGTTCATCGTGATTTCGCAGGAAGGTCCCCCACTGGGCGCCCGGCGGCAGACCCGGTGTCTCCCGCATGGTCTCAATGATCGGAGCCGCCTTCTGGTCCCGCAGGGCGTAGAAGAGCCTCGGCATGATGGGGAAGTGGAAGGCCATATGGCACTCCGGAGCATCCGACGTACCGAAATACTCCACCACTTCCTCCGGCGGCTGGTTGGCCTCCGCAATGATCACGCGCCCGGGGTATTCCTTGTCCACCATGGCGCGCAACTCTCGCAGGAACTCGTGGGTTCCCGGCAGGTTCTCACAGTTCGTCCCCTCCTCTTCGAAGAGGTACGGGATCGCATCGGCCCGGAAGCCATCGATGCCCTGGTCCAGCCAGAATCGGACGACGTCGAAGACCGCCTTGACGACCTTCGGGTTCTCAAAGTTCAGATCCGGCTGGTGGCTGAAGAAGCGGTGCCAGAAGAACTGGCGTCGGATCGGGTCAAAGGTCCAGTTCGATTCCTCGGTATCGACGAAGATGATGCGCGCATCCTGGTACTTCTGATCGGTGTCACTCCAGACATAGAAATCCCCGTAGGGACCGTCCGGATCCTCTCGCGAGGCCTGGAACCAGCTGTGCTGATCGGAGGTGTGGTTGAGCGGCAGGTCGATGATGACCCGGACGCCACGGGCATGGGCTTCCGCCACCAGCCGCTGGAAATCGGACAGCGTGCCGAACTCGTCCAGGACCTGATAGTAGTCCGAGATGTCGTAGCCGCCGTCTTTAAGGGGCGACTGGAAGAACGGCGGCAGCCAGAGGCAATCCACGCCCAGCCACTGCAGGTAGTCGAGCCGGTCGATCAGCCCGGAGAAGTCACCGGACCCGTCACCGTTGGCATCGTGGAACGCACGGACCAGAACCTCGTAAAACACCGATTTCCGGTACCAGTGCGGATCATGCTGCAGTCCCGGAGCGTTCATATTGAAGTGTCCAGAAGAAATGCTCATGCCTTCCGTCCGATGCTCAGAATGTGGGCGGGTTCCACGTGGGCATCCAGACGCACGTAGTTCTGGCTCCCCCACTGCCAACTCTGACCTGTGAGCAGCTCATTCACCGTGAACGTGCCGTCGGCGTGGAAGTCGGAACTCTCCAGACCCAGCGTGGACAGATCCAGGTACACCATGCCCTCCCGAACGCTGTGCGGGTCCAGATTGACCACCACGATCACGGTGTCCGAGACCGGGCTGCCACCCTTCGAGCTCTTGGGGCTCAGCACCTTGGTTTTGCTGAAGGCGAGTACCGCAGGATCGCTCGTCGGATGGATCACGACATTGGAGAGCTCGCCCAGCGCGGGGTGCGCCCGGCGGATTTGGTTCAGGCGGGTCAGATAGGGGGCCAGCGAGCGGCCGGAGGCTTCCGCCGCAGCGAAATCGCGCGCCTTGTACTCGTACTTCTCGTTGTCGATGTACTCCTCAGCGCCGGGCCGGGCGACGTGCTCGAACAGCTCGTAGCCGGCGTAAACACCCCAGAGCGGGCTTCCCATGGCAGCGAGCACCGCACGGATCTTGAAGGCTGCCGGCCCGCCGTACTGCAGATATTCGGTGAGGATATCCGGCGTATTGACAAAGAAGTTCGGCCGGAAGAAGGCAGCCGTACCGTGGGAGATCTCCTGCAGGTAATCCTCGATCTCCTCCTTAGTGTTCCGCCAGGTGAAGTAGCTGTAGGACTGCTGGAACCCGGCCCGCCCCAGGGCATGCATCATGGACGGCCGAGTGAAGGCTTCCGCCAGGAAGACGATGCCGGGGTGCTTGCGGTTGACCTTGCCGATCAGCCATTCCCAGAACCACACCGGCTTGGTGTGCGGGTTGTCCACCCGGAAGATCGTGACGCCACGGTCGATCCATTCCAGGACAATGCGCAGGATCTCGCGGGAGAGCCCATCGGGATCGTTGTCGAAATTGAGCGGGTAGATGTCCTGGTACTTCTTGGGCGGGTTTTCGGCATAGGCGATGGATCCGTCCACCCGGGTGGTGAACCACTCCTGGTGCTCTTTCGCCCAGGGGTGATCCGGGGCGGCCTGCAGCGCCAGATCCAGGGCAACCTCCAGGCCCAGTTCCTGAGCCCGCGCCACGAAGGCCGCAAAGTCCTCGAAGGTGCCGAGATCGGGATGGATGGCGTCGTGACCACCCTGTGCGGACCCGATGGCCCAGGGCGAGCCCGGATCGGCAGGACCTGCCACCAGGGTGTTGTTCGGGCCCTTGCGGTTGATCTCGCCGATGGGGTGGATAGGCGGCAGGTAGATGACATCGAACTCCATGGCCGCGACGCGGTCCAGGCTCGCGATGGCGGTGCGGAAGGTACCACTGGTCCATTGGCCAGTATCCGGGTCGCGAACCGCCCCCTCGGACCGCGGGAAGAACTCGTACCAGGCTCCGCGGCCGGCGGCATCGCGCTCCACCAGAATCGGGTAGTCCGGGCTCAGCGTGACCAGCTCTTTGAGAGGAAGACGCCCGATGGCGGCACGCACCTCCACCGAGAGCCCGGCGCCGAGGCGGTTCATCGGCTGGTCCGCCCCGTTGGCAAGTCCTTCAGCGGCAGCGGCGAGAGTGCGCTGGTCCGCAGCGCTCCGGTCCTTCTCCAGGGCGGCCCGGCTGAGCAGCCGCGCTCCCTCAGTCAGCATGACCTCCACGTCCACGCCGGCCGCAATTTTGACCTCGGCATTGTGCGCCCAGGTGGCGTAGGCGTCCGTGTAGGCCTCGACCCGGAAGGCGGCCTTGCCGACGCCACGGGTGCGCAACCGTCCGGTCCAGCGGTCGTTAGGTTGCTCCTCAAGGGTGATCCGGGCGCGTTCCTTGCCCTTGGCATCGAGCAGTACCGCCTGAACGCCCAGAAGATCGTGACCTTCCCGAAACACCGTGGCACCGACCTCAAGATCGGTGTCCGGGACGGCCTTGGCGGGGACTGCGCCACCGTCCACGACGGGCTGTACATGGGTGATCGGGATGCGCCCGACCCGGGTCTGGGACATGACTACGGACTTCACAGCAGGTTTCACCGTTGATTTTCCTGTTGAAGGTTTTGCGGAAGGTCTAACTGTTGACTTGGTGGCGATCTTAGCCGTACTTGCCGGGATCGCATCACTCCCGGTTGCCCTGCCGGGTGCCGACTGGCTTTTCCTGGTCGGCCGGGCAGGGGCTCGCCTGGGTACGGAAGTCTGGCTGAGGGAAGAGGGTCCCGCGGACCCAGCAGTCTGATCGTCACTCACACCCAACACGTTAGTGGGATTTGGGTCACTCTGGCACCAGATGAACGACATTCCCCGACATTCTTCGCTCGTCGTGCGTCACAAAGTCGGCGACGCGGACATCCGCGCCATTGCTGTGAGCAAGCGTTTACGCCAGCACCACGCTCAGACGTCTGGGCGAGGCCTCCGTCACCCCGGCCAGGATCTGTTGAATATGGGCGAAAGCGCGGGTCTGACGGAAGGCCGGATCGACCTCCCACCGGACGACGGTGGGCCCGGTCAGCGCCTGGGCGAAGTCGCGCAGGCAATCCGCAAGCGCATCGAGATTATGGCCGAAGTAGGACGGGAATCCCAAGCTCCGGGCAAAGGCGTCGAGGACGGCCTCTTTGTTCGCTGCGGCAGGGATGACATAGCTCTGTGGGGCACTCACTGGTCCTCCTCGATGAAGCGGAAGGTCGCGTAATGGTCATCGGTGTAGTACTTTTCGCCGCCCTTGCCAACGATGATCCGCCTGGCCCCACGGTCCGAGGATCCCGGGGTATCCACGGTGTATTCGCTGTAGTAACCACCGGGCTTTTTGGGTAGCACCCCTTCAAAATTTCCGAAGTTGATGCCGTCCCGGTCGTAGGGGTACGGCCCGCCCTTCGCGATCAGCGCCAGAGTCCTTTGCGCCTCGGCAGGCAGCGCGCTCGCCTTGACGGTGGACAGCGACGAGGGGTTGGCCGGGGCCTTGGCACCAGCCGAACCGTTCGTCGTGCTGGTGCTGCCGTGCGAGGAGGCTTTGCTGCCCTGGGAAGTGGACACCGTCTGTGACCCCTGACCGCCCGGGTGCGGATTGGTCACCAGGTTGAACACCCAGACCCCCACAAACACCAGCACGATGACGATCAGCGCAGCGATCCCCCGGGCCAGCTTTTTCCGGTTCGAGGCGGTGAGCGCTCTGGAGCCCGAGGTCTGCTCAGGGCGCGGTGTGCTGGGCGTCGGTGGCGGAGTTGGGCTCATAGTCTGATCCTTCCATCGATTTCGGTCAGCCTCTGCGTGCTGTTAGTGTTTTCGGTGCAGCATCGGGAAATTGCTCCAGAATGCTGTCCCGCGGGTGTGGTCCAATGTCAGGACGCCGGCCTTCCTGGTCGGAGGTGCAGTGTTCAACTCCTGCCACCCGCTCAACGTGAAGCCCCGCCGACTCCTGAGTCGGCGGGGCTTCACTGTGTCAACTGGCCCTACGTCCGGTACAGCGTGACGCTATTGGCCGCAATCCGGGCTACCTCGCCAGCCTCGGTCACTTCGCCCTTATGCTGCGGATAAGAGGCGGCCGTGCTGAACCGCTGCTGATAGCTGCGCGGCGTCGCGGCAGGGGATGTCGCTGCCGGCCCGGCATCGGCCGCTGGGACGCCCGGTGCTGCCTCCGGGAACAGCGGGAGCGTCACCTCCACCTCGGCGGGCGTCGCGTTGAAGATCACCAGTCCGTCCATGGTCCCCTTCGGGGAGCCGAGCAGCAGCTGCAGGACCCGCTGCGAGCCATCCTGCCACTGCTCCGGCGAGAGCTGCTGCCCCTGGGCATTGAACCAGTAGAGGTAGCTGTTGGTGCCCCGGGCGGGGTAGGCGGAGGGCTGAGCCGCCAGATAGTCCTTGCGGGACTGGATCAGTGCCCGGGTGGTCGCCAACAGGCTCTTGTCCACCTTCGACCAGTCGACCCAGGAAATCTCATTGTCCTGGCAGTAGGCGTTGTTGTTGCCGCGCTGGGTACGGCCCAGCTCATCCCCTGCCGTGATCATCGGAACCCCCAGCGAGAGCAGCAGGCTCGCCATCAGGTTCCGGGCTGTCTGAGCGCGGGCAGCCAGGATGGCGGAGTCCTCGGTGGGGCCTTCCACCCCGTGATTCCAGGAATGGTTGTTCGTGGACCCGTCCCGGTTGTCCTCACCGTTGGCTTCATTGTGTTTCTCGTTATAGGCCGTGAGGTCCGCCAGGGTGAAACCGTCGTGCGCGGTGACCATATTGACCGAGGCCAGCTGGCTCCGACCGGAGGCTGCAAACAGCCGGGTCGATCCGGCCAGCGCATCCGCCAGCCGGGCCAGGCCACCCCCGCTGCCGCCCGCGGCGATCGAGGCCTGGTCTGCCAGCCAGAAATCGCGCACCGTGTCCCGGAAATGATCGTTCCAGTCCACCCAGCCCACCGGGAACCGCCCGGTCTGCCAGCCGTCAAAACCGACGTCCCAGGGCTCCGCGATCAGTTTGGTCCCGGAGAGCGACTGCGAGGCGGTCGCTGCGACCAGCAAGGGGTGAGTGGGCGTGAAATTGTTCTGCGCGTCCCGGCCCAGCGTCACGGCCAGGTCGAAGCGGAAGCCGTCCACATGGAACTCCTCCACCCAGTGGCGGAGCGAATCCAGGGTCATCTGCACCACGCGCGGTTCAGAGAAGTTGAGCGTATTGCCGCAACCGGTCGTGTCCAGATAGTTGGCGCCGGAGTCCGGATCACCGTCGTAGCGGTAATACTGTTCCTCGGCCAGGCCGCGCCAGCTCAGTGGCTCCTCACCCTGCTGCCCTTCGGCAGTGTGGTTATAGACGACGTCGAGGATCACTTCCAGGCCCGCCTCATGCAGCAGCCTGACCATGCCCTTGAACTCGTCCTGGACTGCCTGTGGCCCAGCCGCCCGGGCAGCGGGCGAGGCATAGGCGGCATGCGGGGCGAAGTAGCCCACCGTGTTGTACCCCCAGTAATTGGGCAGGCCGAGTCCGCGCAGATGGCTTTCGTCCAGGTGCGCGTGCACCGGCAACAGCTCCACGGCGGTCACGCCCAGACGCACCAGGTGGGCAATCATGGCAGGATGCGCCAGACCCGCATAGCTACCGCGCAGTTCTTCGGGGACATCGGGATGCAGCTGGGTCAGGCCCTTGACATGAGCCTCATAGATCACCGAATCGCGCCAGGGCGTCTGCGGACGGACATCCGTCCCCCAATCGAAATCGGAGGACATCCTCACCCCGTACAGCGCCTCGCCATCCTCCAGCTGCTCCATCTGAATGGCTCGCGCATAGGGATCCAGCAGCAGCGAACCATCCTCCGGGTCGGTCCGCTCTGCATGGTCGCTGGCGACGAAACCGTAACGGCTGCCCACCGGCATGCCTTCCACCAGACCGTGGTGCACCCCCTCGGAGAATTCGTTGAGCGCCACGGCCCGCCACGGCTCACCGGGAACCTGCAAGTACACCACCACGCCACTGAGCCGGGGTGCCCACACCGCAATATTGACGGCCTGCGCCGGGTCACCGGTCAGGGGCGCCCCGGGCGCAGGGCTACTGACCCCCAGCGGAAAGGGCCGCGAGGTTGCGGTGCCAAGCACCGTTGCTGTGAGGATGTCGGTCATTGCTTAACGTGATGCATTCGGGTTCGGAGACAGGGCAGATTCCGCGCGCTGGCGGGAAATTTCGTACAGGCTGATGCCCACGGCCATGGAGGCATTGAGCGATTCCATGGCCGAGTCGATCGGGATGGAAACGATCGCGTCGCAGTTCTCCCGGACCAGTCGGGACAGACCCTTGCCTTCGGAGCCCACTACCAGGCAGACCGGCTCGGTGGCGACCTCCAGGCCGGGCAGCGACAGATCGCCGTCGCCATCGAGCCCAAGGACGAAGTAGCCCATGTCCTTGAAGGCCTCCAGTGCGCGGTTCAGATTGGGCGCTTTGGCAACGGGAACGCGGACCGCTGCACCGGCGCTGGTCTTCCAGGCCGAGGCCGTAACGCCCACGCTGCGACGTTCCGGCACGATGACGCCGTGGCCGGAGAAGGCGGAGACGCTACGGATGATGGCGCCCAGATTGCGCGGGTCGGTGATGCCGTCCAGTGCAACCAGCAGTGGTGCGTTGTTCTGATAGCCCTTGCGGTATTTCTCCATCGTCTCCTGGGCCAGGTCAATGGCGTCCGCGTAGTCGTAGGGCGGGATCTGCAGCGCCAGGCCCTGGTGGACGGCATCCTCGGTCAGCCGGTCGAGCTCCACCTTGGAGTTTTCCAGCAGCGGGATACCGCGCTCGGTGGCCAGTTTCAGTGCCTCTTTGACACGGTCATCCATATCGATGCGGACCGCGACATGGAGGGCTTTGGCGGGGATCTCTGCCCGCAGTGCCTCCAGAACCGAGTTACGGCCCGTGACAAGTTCCTCGGAACTGCGCCCACGACGCTGGCCACGGGCAGCGGCACTCTGCACCGGACGCCGGGCGGCGGAGCCGGGCACGCCGCTGCGCTTGGCAGCCGAACGCTCGGCCAGCTCCTTCTCGCGGTAGGCCTTGTGATACGGGCGGTCCTCCGCCTTGGGCGTGGGGCCCTTGCCTTGCAGGGACCTGCGGCCCTTGCCACCGGAGCCCTTGGTGGGGCCCTTCTTGCCTCGTGCTGCGCGGGGATTATTGACCATCGTGATTGCCTTTGTTCTCTAGCGTCCAGGTGGCACCGTCCACCGAGTCTTCAATTTTGATGCCGACGGCGGCAAGTTCATCCCGGATTGCGTCCGAGCGGGTCCAGTCCTTGGCGGCGCGGGCAGCGGAACGCTCCGTCAGCCGGGACTGGATCAGAGCATCGAGTGCAGCCCGGTCGTCGCCCAGGCGAGCGCTCTGATCCCCGTTCTGTCCGAGGCCCAGCACCTTGACCATCGAGAGCACCTCCAGGAAGCGGGCCCGGGCGGCGTCCTGATCCGAGGCAGCGAGCGCAGTGTTGCCGGCACGGACCGCCTCATGAAGCACAGCCAGCGCACGCGGGATATTCAGATCGTCATCCATCGCCTCGGCAAAACCCTCGGGAAGGGTGCTCTGCGACCCATCAGCGTTGACCTTCACGGCAGCCTTGCGCAGGAACTCATCGACGCGGCCCAGCGCCGCAGCAGCTTCAGCCAGTGATTCCGGGCTGTAGTCCAGCACGGAACGGTAATGCGCCTGGCCCAGGTAGTACCGCACCACCCGGGGCGTGGCCAGGGCAAACAGCTCCTCCGGGCCGATCACATTACCGATCGATTTGGACATCTTCTCGCCCTGGTAACTGACCAGGCCGTTGTGCATCCAGAGCGCGGCAAAGGGGAGGCCAGCCGCCTGCGACTGGGCCATCTCATTTTCATGATGCGGGAACCGCAGATCCAGTCCGCCACCATGAATATCGAACGCTGCACCCAGGTACTTACCGGCCATCGCGGAGCACTCCAGATGCCAGCCGGGCCGGCCTGCACCCCAGGGGCTGGACCAGGACGCCGTTTCCGGTTCCTGCTCCTTGCGCCCCTTCCAGAGCGCAAAGTCCCGCGGATCACGTTTGGCGCGCGGGTCGGCATCGGCCGCGGCCTGCATGTCATCAAGCTTCTGCCGGGTGAGCGAGCCGTAGCCCTGCCAGGAGCGCACCTCGAAGTAGACATCGCCAGAGCCGTCCGGTGCCGGATAGGCGTGACCGCGGTCGATCAGATCCTGGATCAGTGCGTGCATCTCCGGAATATGGCCCGTGGCGCGCGGCTCATAGCTGGGCCGCTCAATGCCCAGGGCATCATAGGCGGCGTTGAATTCCTGCTCGTACCGGTAAGCCCGTGCCCACCAGTCCTCACCGGATTCCGCGGCTTTGTCCAGGATCTTGTCGTCAATATCGGTGACGTTGCGGACCACCGTGGTCGTATACCCATGGAAGCGCAGCCAGCGGCTCAGCTGGTCGAAAACCAGCGCCGATCGCAAATGCCCGATATGGGGCGCGCTCTGAACGGTGGCACCACAGTAGTACAGCGAAGCGCGGCCCGGTTCCAGGGGCGCAAAATCGCGTACGGCCGCAGTGGCAGAGTCGTAGAGGCGCAAAGTCACGACCCTAGCCTAGCCGAGCGGGATCACGAGCGCCGTGGCGATAGCTGCAACGCCCTCCCCGCGCCCGGTGAATCCGAGGTGGTCCGTGGTGGTCGCAGAGATGGAGACCGGGGCACCAGCCGCTTCGCTGAGCACAGCCTCCGCCTCGGCCCGCCGGGCGGCAAAACGCGGCCGGTTCGCCACACACTGGACGGCGATATTGCCGATGCCGAAGCCGGCCTCACGCACTATCCGCGCCGCCTCGCTCAGCAGGCGCACGCCGGATGCGCCCGCGTATTCCGGCCGGTCGGTGCCGAAATGGGTGCCCAGATCACCCAGACCAGCGGCAGAGAACAGGGCGTCCGCGGCCGCATGGGCCACCGGGTCGCCATCGGAATGCCCGGCCAGACGACGCTCACCGGGCCAGTAGAGGCCGGCAAGATGCAGGCCAGCGGATTCCTCACCGGGCGCATCCTCTGCGGCATAGGCGTGAACGTCGACACCCAGTCCGATGCGGGGCAGCGTACTCATCCTTCGACCCACCTTGGCGCGGCGGGCCCTTCCAGGAACGCCTCTGCCACGATCAGATCCAGTGGCGTCGTGATTTTCAGACTCAACTCCGAGCCGCGGACCAGGTACACCGGAACACCTGCAGCTTCCAGCAGCATGGCATCATCGGTCACGGCCTCGGCCTCCAGCCGATCAGCGGCCCGATGAGCGTTCAACAACGTCTCCATCCGGAAGCCCTGCGGAGTCTGGACTGCCCGCAAAACCTCACGCTGCGGTGTTCCGGCGACCTGCTCGGTCAGCATCTCGTGACCGAGCACCGGTGCAGCAACTTTCACGGTGTCCACCACGGCAAGCGCGGGAATGACGGCCAGAGCGCCGCCCTGCAGAGCCGCCAGCACGCGGTGAAAGATCTCCGCCGGGACCAGGGGGCGGGCGGCATCGTGCACCAGGACGGTACCCAGCGCACCCTGCGCGGGGTCGCTTGGCAGAGCCGCCAGGGCTTCGAGCGCATTCCGCACCGACTCATTCCGGGTCTGGCCGCCATCGACCAGCAGCAGCGGGATGCCGCGCTCGCCGGCGAACTCCTCCGCTTCCGTGCGAAGGGTCTGATCCCCTGCGGGCAGGACCACGCAGAGCTGGTCGGTCAGCCCCGCTGCGGCAATTCCGCGCAGGGCATGGATCAGAATCGAGTCGCTGCCCAGGCGGACCTGAGCCTTCGGCATCCCGCGGCCAAGGCGCTGACCGGACCCCGCTGCCACGAGGACCACGGCGCAGCGCAGGGAGGGCGTGTCATTCATGCCCCCACTGTAGTTGTTCGGGACGGCCCGGCTCAGCCCAGAGCTTTCACCACCGCGCCCAGGGCGTCGACGTACGGCTGACAGGAGGCCGAGACCCCCACTCCCCCGACGGTCATCCTGACGACTTCCAAGGCCTGCGGCCCGGCGCGCTTCTGAAGCTCCGGGTCGGTGCCGTAGATGGCGTAGACGAAGCAGGTCCCTGCACCGTGGTTACTGCGGATCTCGTGCCCAGCCACCGTCTCGGAGTTGTACCCGGAACCGCTCGGCGCCCCGTCCGAGATGGAGGACCCGAGGTCAATAGTCTGGACGCCGTTCCCGGCTACCCCATGGCAGTCGCGGTGATCCGCTCTGGCCACGAAGGGGCCAACCAGGCCAACCTGACGTACGATTCCGGCCTTGTCCACCGCCGCACACAGATCCTGGCTGAAAAGTGAGCCCGCCGTCCAGGAAACTTCTGGCACACTCTTGCCGAGATTTTCGAGCGCCAGCTCGGCGGCCGCCATGGCAAAAGTGCATTCCGGTGGGGTGTGAAGAGCGGAGGAGAATATCCCGATGATGAATCCCGTCTGACTGATCCCCTTGATGGGCAAACAGGCTCCACCGCCGCCGGATCTGGAGAGCAGCACCCCGCCAGGAACCGCTTTGAGTTCCACGTCAGGCGATTTCTGCTGGAGCAGGTCGGCCGGGCGCTGATCCGTCTCTGCATAGACCAGCAAGCCTGTTGGCTTTCCGGAATCGGCCGGAGCACCTGCAGTAGCTAAGGGGCTGGCGGCAGGTATGAATTCCACGCCACAGGTCAGTGGGGTCTGAGTGAGTTCCGTGCCAGTGACCTGAGTACCCGGGCTTCGTTTCATGAGCTCCGAGGCCGGAAGCAGAGCGCAGACATCCAGCGAACGGAAGCTCTCCGGAGAGGGCAGCGATGGCGGCGCGAAGCTCGAAGGATCAACGCTCGATGCCGATGGTGCCGCCTGCCCCGAGCATCCACTCACGCCGAGCACTGCGGCGAGGAGAAAGAAAAAGCAGAACACAAAAACGCCCCACCTCCTGTGTGGGGGTGGGGCGTTCGTGAAGTGCATGTCCTGGAACCTAAGACGCCAGAACCTCATCGAGAACAGTGGCTGCCTGCTCTTCGTCGGTCTTTTCGGCCAAGGCCAGCTCGGAGATCAGAATCTGGCGGGCCTTGGCCAGCATCCGCTTTTCTCCGGCCGAGAGGCCACGATCGTGATCCCTGCGCCACAGATCCCGGACCACTTCAGCAACCTTGATGACATCACCCGAGGCCAGCTTCTCCAGATTCGCCTTGTAGCGGCGAGACCAGTTGGTGGGCTCTTCGGTGAATTCGGCTCGGAGAACATCAAAAACATGCTCCAGGCCTTCTTTGCCCACCACGTCACGAACGCCGACCAGGTCAACGTTTTCAGCGGGAACCTCAATAATCAGATCGCCCTGGGCGACTCTGAGCTTGAGGTACAACTTCTCGACACCCTTGATGGTGCGGGTTTTGATCTCCTCAATCTTCGCCGCACCGTGATGCGGGTAGACTACGGTTTCGCCAACCTCAAATACCATGTGGATTCTCCCTTTCCCGCAGACAACTTTATCACGAAATGATCGCGGAAAGACAGGGGAACCACAGTATCTTCGCAGGTCAGCCGCACCCAGCCGCCCCCATCACCCAATTCATCCGACTTTTGGACCACGGTTTTGCGCTCGTTGTGACTGTCTCCAAGTCGAGGTCAGGGGCAATTGCCGATACTCTGGTGAGGAAAAGTGTTTGATCGCCCGCCAGGCAGTCGTCCGGCTCACGTCGAGCCGGATCAGATGGTCTGGAGAAGGTGCCGAAAGCACCGCTGGCCAGCCCGGATGTTGACCCGAGGAGTTCCGCAGTGAGAATCACCGCACGCACAGTTCGCACGAGTATTGGCTACCGTCTCGGTGCCGCCGCCCTGATCGGCGCCAGTGTGCTGGGCGTCTCCGCCTGTGGCTACATCGCCCCGCAGCAGACCACCCACCAGTACTCCCCCTCAGACGGAGTGCGCGCAACCTTCAACAACGTTGAAGTCAGCAACCTCCTGATCGTCACCAAGGCCGCCGGCAAGGAAGGCCGGCTGCTCGGTGCGGTCTACAACAACACTGCCAGCACTGTCACCGTGACCTTCAACGGCAGCAACGGTGCCCAGACGCAGGTCACGGTCAAGCCCGGCGTTCCGTTCTATCTCAACGCCGAGTCCGATGCCGCCCTGCTCAGCACCGTCGCAAGTGCACCCGGCGCTCTGGAGACCGTGAAAATCTCCTCCAGCGGCGGCGGCTCCACCGAGCTCAAGGTTCCCGTTCTGGACGGCACCTTGCAGGAATACCGTGGCTACCTGCCCACGCCCGCCCCGACCATGACCCCAGGCAGCACTTCGGGCTCCAGCTCGACGGCAACAGCGTCCTCCACCGGGCACTGAGCACCGGGCACTGAGCACCAACACGTCACGAGGAAGGCCCGGAGCGAACTGCAGTTCGCTCCGGGCCTTCCTCGTGACGTGTTGGTGCTCAGTGCCCGGTGCTCAGTGCCCGGTGGAGGACGCTGTTGCCGTCGAGCTGGAGCCCGAAGTGCTGCCTGGGGTCATGGTCGGGGCGGGCGTGGGCAGGTAGCCACGGTATTCCTGCAAGGTGCCGTCCAGAACGGGAACCTTGAGCTCGGTGGAGCCGC
>NZ_JASSZH010000011.1 GCF_030271165.1 Psychromicrobium xiongbiense
CGAATTTGTAGCCCAGGCCGCGCACCGTCACCAGATAGCGCGGCGCCGCCGGATCGGGTTCAATCTTGGAGCGCAGGCGCTTGACGTGCACATCCAGGGTTTTGGTGTCACCGACATAGTCGGAGCCCCAGACCCGGTCGATCAGCTGGCCACGGGTGAGCACCCGGCCGGAATTGCGCAACAACAGCTCCAGCAGCTCAAACTCCTTCAGCGGGAGCGAGACCTGGCTGCCATCCACCGAGACCACATGCCGCTCGATGTCCATCCGGACCGGACCGGCCTGCACGGTGTTGGTCACCAGCTCCTCCGGCTCGCCCTGACGACGCAGCACCGCCCGCACCCGGGCCACCAGCTCCCGTGAGGAATACGGCTTAGTGACATAGTCGTCGGCACCGAGTTCCAGGCCCACCACTTTGTCGATCTCCGAGTCCTTGGCGGTCAGCATGATCACCGGCACCGCAGAACGGGCCCGCAGCTGACGGCAGACTTCGGTGCCGGAGAGTCCGGGAAGCTGCAGGTCCAGCAGCACCAGATCTGCTCCGTCACGGTCAAAGAGGGCGATGGCGTCCAGTCCATTGGCCGCGACGTCCACCTCGAAACCCTCTTTGACGAGCAGGTAGGACAGGGGGTCGGAGAATGACTCCTCGTCCTCCACAATCAGAATTCGGCTCACGTCTTCAATCCTTATCCTTTGACGTTCTGTGACGGCGGCTGGGCCGCGCTGGCGCGGGCATGCCCGGCACGGGATTGCCCGGCACCGGGCAGTTCGGCATCGGCCGCGTCAACGCCTTCCATCTGAGGCAAGCGTACGGTGAAGGTGGAACCCTTGCCCTCCTGGGACCACACCGTCACCTCCCCGCCATGGTTGGACACCACGTGTTTGACGATGCTCAGACCCAACCCGGTCCCGCCGGTCTGCCGGGAGCGGGCCGCATCAACCCGGTAGAAGCGCTCAAAGATCCGCTCCTGCTCCTCCGGGCTGATCCCCTCCCCCTGATCGGAGACGGAGACCGTGATCAGGCCATCATTCTGGCGCAGCCCGATGCCGACCGTGGTCCGCTCGGCGGAGTAGCGGATCGCGTTATCGATCAGATTGCGGAAGGCCGTGACAAGCAGATCCGAATCCCCATAGACCGGAGCGTCAGCGTGCCCACCGGTGAGCAGAGTGATCTCTTTGGCCTCGGCCGGCAGCCGGGAACGGTCCACCGCCTCCGCCAGAACCTGATTGAGATCCACGGCCTGGCCCTTCTGCACCACATCGGTACCCTGCAGCCGGGAGAGTTCAATGATGTCCTGCACCAGGGCAGCGAGTCGGGAGGCCTCCTTGTGCATCCGCTGCGCGAATCGACGCACTGCTTCCTCGTCATCCGGAGAATCTTCCAGCGCCTCGGCAAGCAGCGAAATGGCCCCCACCGGGGTCTTGAGTTCATGGGAGACATTGGCAACGAAGTCGTTGCGGATCGCCTCCGCCCGGACGATCTCCGTCCGGTCATCGGCCAGCAACAGAATGTACTCTTCACCCAACGCGGCCACCCGCACCTGGACAACGATGGTTCCCTGGCCCAGCGGACCGCGCGGTAACTCCAGTTCACGCTCTTCGATGACGCCGTCGCGACGGACCCGGGCGGTCAACTCACGCAACTGCTCGTGGACCAAGGTGTGCCCCCGGACCAGTCCGAACGCATAAGCCCCGGGACTGGCCCGCACCACGCCATCGAGCGCGTCCACCACCACAAAGGCCCGCCCGACGGCGGACAGCACCTCGGTGGACCCGGGCGGCAGGCTGGGCTCGTCATCGGTGTCCATGACCTTGCGCTGCCGCTCACTGGCGGTGAATCCGAGCACGCCGAAGGCGCCCAGCAGCAGGCCGACCAGCCCGGACAGAACGCCAAGAAGTAGGGGATCCACGGCACTAGCTTATGTGCCGTGACGGGAGCGAAAATCTTCAGCAATGACGCGCAGACGCTGGTTCAACAAACGTTCACCTGCTAGTGTCCACTCGTTCACTCCGAACTGAAAGCATCGCACCTGTTGGGTGTGACTTCCCGGCATCTCGATGCGCGCGACACCTGACGAGCGCATCTTTGAA
The DNA here is from genome assembly GCF_030271165.1 of Psychromicrobium xiongbiense. GTDB lineage: Bacteria > Actinomycetota > Actinomycetes > Actinomycetales > Micrococcaceae > Renibacterium > Renibacterium xiongbiense. The sequence goes on from NZ_JASSZH010000011.1 coordinate 2,090, forward strand.
GGCGAAAGGACGCACCGTGCGTAAAGTATTCCAGGCCGAACTGCACCAGGTCGGGGAAGAGCTCATCGAGATCTCCACCCTGGTGACCGACGCGATCGAAAAGGCAAATGAGGCCTTCACCGGTGCGGATGTTGAGTTGGCTCAGGAAGTCATCGCCGCCGACGCGCGGATCGACTTCCTGCAGAAAGATCTTGATGAGCGCGCCATCGACATCCTCGCCCTGCAGGGCCCGGTGGCCTCCGATCTGCGGATGATCGTGGGCTCCCTGCGGATGAGCGCCTCCCTGGAACGGATGGGCGATCTGGCCCGCCATGTGGCCCAGCTGGCCCGCCTCCGCTTCCCGGCGAAGGTCATCCCCGAGTCGTTGACCGCCACCTTCGACGAACTGGCCAGCCTGGACATCCAGATCTCGCGCCAGGTGACCGAGCTGCTGGAGACCCGTGAGCTGGAGCTGGTGACCGCCATCGTCGGCGCCAATGCCCGGATCAATGAGCTGCACCGCAGCGTTTTCAAGGCGGTCTCCGCACCGGAGTGGACGCACCCGGCCTCCGTGACGGTCGATGTGACGCTGGCCAGCCGCTATTTTGAACGCTTCGGCGATCATGGCGTCTCGGTGGCCCGCAAGGTCTCCTACCTGGTCACCGGGCAGTGGCAGCCTGAAAGCTACACGACGTTCTGAGCTCTTCCATTTCGATGTTCTTCCATCGATAGACCGACGGCGCCGCTCCCTCGAAGGGAGCGGCG
>NZ_JASSZH010000012.1 GCF_030271165.1 Psychromicrobium xiongbiense
GAACGCTTCGGCGATCATGGCGTCTCGGTGGCCCGCAAGGTCTCCTACCTGGTCACCGGGCAGTGGCAGCCTGAAAGCTACACGACGTTCTGAGCTCTTCCATTTCGATGTTCTTCCATCGATAGACCGACGGCGCCGCTCCCTCGAAGGGAGCGGCGCCGTCGGTCTATCGACAGTTATTTCTGAATGCCGTTACTTCTTGCCCTGGTTGGCCACGGCCTGAATCGAGGCGGCGGCGGCCTCCGGGTCCAGGTAGCGACCACCCGGGACGAGGGGACGCAGGTTCTCGTCCAGCTCGTAGACCAGCGGAACCCCGGTGGGGATGTTCAGCTCGGAGATGTCGTCATCGGAGATGCCGTCGAGGTGCTTGACGAGGGCGCGCAGCGAATTGCCGTGCGCGGTGACCAGCACGGTCTTGCCCAGGCGCAGATCGGAGACGATCTCAGACTCCCAGTAGGGCAGCATGCGCTCCAACACGTCCTTGAGGCATTCGGTGCGCGGCACGGCATCGCCCAAGTCGGCGTAGCGCGGGTCCCCCACCTGAGAGAAAGGTGAATCGTCGGCCAGTGGCGGCGGCGGCGTGTCATAGGACCGGCGCCACTGCTTGAACTGCTCTTCACCGAACTCGGCCAGCGTCTCCGCCTTGTCCTTGCCCTGGAGCGCACCGTAGTGACGCTCGTTGAGCCGCCAGGAACGCTTGACATCGATCCAGCCCCGGTCGGCTTCCGCCAGAGCCAGATTCGCGGTGTCGATGGCGCGCTTGAGACGCGAGGTGTAGAGCACCTCCGGCAGCAAGCCCTGCTCGGCCAGCAGCTGGCCGCCACGGATGGCTTCTTCCCGCCCACGCTCGGTCAGTTCCACGTCCACCCAGCCGGTGAAGAGGTTCTTTTCGTTCCAGACGCTGTGGCCGTGCCGCAGCAAGATCAAGGTGTAGGTCATGGGCTCAGTCTACTGGCCCGGCGGCATCCACCACGGAATAACCGGTACTGTGAAGCGGTGGTGGAGCGTGCACGCAAACTCGGACCGATGGCGGGTGGACCGCACCCAGCGGCCGCTCAGGACGGGGTCGGTAGCCAGCTTTCCGGGACTACTACTTCCGGCCGACCGGCTTCCGGCCGTGCAGCTTCCGGCCGACCGGTAGGGAACGTGACCCGGGGAACCACCAACCCGAACCGACTGCGACGCGTCGACCGCTGGATCGCCGCAACGGCAGCCCAGCGGCTCCGGGGTGTCCCACGCCCACTGGTGGTGGATCTGGGCTACGGCTCCAGCCCCCGCACGGCCGTGGAACTCTATGACCGACTGGCCGCCGTGGTGCCGCAGGTGGAACTGACCGGCATCGAGATTGAACCGGGCCGGGTCCGCGAGGCGCAGCCTTTTGCGACCGAGCGGCTGCAGTTCATCCGTGGCGGCTTCGAAGTGCCCACCGACCGGCCGCCGCAGCTGATCCGCGCCTTCAATGTGCTGCGCCAATATGAGGAGGCCGATGTCGACGCGATCTGGGCCACCCTGCGCAGCCGTCTGGCTCCCGGTGGGTTGCTGGTCGAAGGCACCTGCGATGAACTGGGCCGGCTCGCCACCTGGGTGGCCCTGGAGAAGGAGGGCCCGGTCAGCCTGAGCCTGTCCCTGCGGTTCGGCAGCTACGAGAACCCCTCAGAATGCGCAGCCCGGCTTCCCAAGGCGTTGATTCACCACAACATTCCGGGCCAGGCGGTGCACACCTTCCTCGAAGCGCTCGATCAGGCCTGGTGGGCGCAGGCACCGCTGGCGGCCTTCGGGTCACGGCAACGCTGGATGGCGAGCTGCGCCAGCCTGCGTGCGGCCGGGTGGCCGGTCCTCGACGGAGCGGCACGATGGCGACTGGGCGAAATCACGCTCGCCTGGAGTGCTGTCGCCTGACAGCCGGATTCCGCAGCCGGCCCCGGCCAGGGGCCGTAGGTCACGGGCCTCTCGGGTTACCGGGCCATACGTTTACCAGGGGCCGTAAGGGCCCATCCGGCGGTTACCACCCCGGCGGATCTCGCGCAGCGCCGGGCGCACATCCGCAAGATACGTGCCCGCACCGACGCAGGCAGCCATATTGAGCAGAAGCGGGAAGTTCAACCCCGGCACCAGCAGATAAAGCGCACCCATCACGGCCGAGAACGCGGTGATCGCCGTCCAGAACGATTTGGTCCGTTTATCTGAGCGTTCAAACTCCTGGGGCTTGGCCAGCAGGCAGTCGATCAGCGCCCAGAGCTGTACCGCCAACGCCGCAGCGCCAGCCAGGAACAGAATGCCTATAGTTATCCACCCCACCACGGTTTCAGCCTACGGCATGGAAGGAGGCGCCTGCTGTGCTGCTGCCGTCAGCGCCTGGTCCAGATCCGCCCAGAGATCCTGCACATTCTCAATGCCAACGCTCAGGCGCAGGAAGCCCTCCGGAACAGTCACGGGCTCATTGGCGTGCCGCCGCCGCCGCTCGATGAGCGACTCCACGCCGCCCAGCGACGTCGCAGGGGTCCACAGGCGCAGTCCGCTCACGACGGCATCGGCCGCTTCCGCGCTGGGCAGCTCCAGCCCCAGGATCGAGCCGAAACCGGACATCTGTGCCGCCGCCCTGACGTGACCCGGGTCCCCGGGCAGCCCGGGGTAGCGAACTCCACTGACCCGGGAATCTCCTGCCAGCCGCCGGGCCAGCCAGTCGGCACTGGCCTGCGAGCGCTCCACGCGCAGCGCGAGGGTTCGCAGGCCGCGCAGGCCCAGCCAGGCCTCGAACGGACCGGCGATGCCGCCGTGCAGCGAACGGAAGTGCAGCAGCCGCGCGCGCAGTCCGGCATCGGAGGTCAGCAGTGCCCCGAGCAGCACATCGGAATGCCCGGCCAGGTATTTGGTCACCGAGTGGAGCACGACGTCGGCGCCGAACTCAAGGGGGCGCTGCACCAGCGGTGTCGCGAAGGTGTTGTCCGCAATGACCAGGGCACCTTCCCGGCGAGCGGCCGCCGTGACCGCCGGAAAATCTGCCACCTCCAGCAGCGGGTTGGTCGGCGACTCGATCCACAGAGTCGTGGCACCAGCCAGGGCAGCCTCCACCGCAACGGTCTCCGCGATATCCACCAGCCGCAGTTCGAAGAGACCCTTCTGTGCGAGCTCGGAGGCCAGCACCAGTGCCCCCTGGTAGGAGTGACGGGGCATGACGAGCACGCCGCCCACCGGCACCAGGTCCAGAGCAGCGGCGGTGGCGGCAAGGCCGGAGGCGAAGAGCAGGCCGCTCTGGCTGGCGCCCTCGAGTTCGGCCAGCGCATCCTCCAGCGGATCCCAGGTGGGGTTGGCGTAGCGGCCATAGGCACGATCGCCATCGCGCACCTCACCGATCCCGTGGAAGGTCGAGGAGAGCACAATCGGCGGGTTCACGGCGGCATCGTGCGCGCGTTCCGGACGACCCGCCGCAACCACCACGGTGTCCAGCTGCAGGCCTTGGACCTCGGAACCCTCGATTGGCAGGCGGGCAGGCGGAGTGGCATTCGTCCCAGGCATGGACACAGTTTACGGTGGCCCGGCACCGTTCATGGGAAGGAACCGGGGCTGCTGGGAGAACTGTCACCGCTGACCGATAGGCTGGACGGGTGAGCCTGGACCTGCCCGGAAATACCTTCCCGCCCGCGGGAGCCGCCGCCGCGCCCGGACTGTTCATCGCCTTTGAGGGCGGTGATGGTGCCGGGAAATCGACCCAGTCGCGCCTGGTGGTGGAGAAGCTGCAGGCGCTCGGTCATACCGTCATTCCCACCCGGGAGCCCGGCGGCACGGATCTGGGCGAGAAAATCCGCTCCCTGGTGCTCGATCACGGGCACGGTCCGGTCGATGCCCGCACCGAGGCACTGCTCTTTGCCGCCTCACGCGCCGCCCATGTGGCACAGGTGATCCGCCCCGCTCTGGCCTCCGGCGGCATCGTGGTCTGCGATCGCTACATTGACTCATCAGCTGCCTATCAGGGCACCGGTCGAGGCCTGGGTGAGGAGGCTGTGCTCCGGCTCAACGGCTGGGCCACCGAAGGTCTTCATCCCGATCTGACGGTGTTGCTCGATGTTGCGCCGAGTAGCGGACGGGCCCGCAACTCTCTCCGGGACGCGGTCCAGGGCGCGGACCGGCTGGAAAGCGAATCCGAGGAGTTCCACGCAGCAATCCGGCAGGCGTTCCTGCATCTGGCGCGGGCGGTCCCCGAGCGCTATCTGGTGCTCGATGCCGGCCTGCCGGTCGAACAGCTGCATGCCGCGATCCTGGCGCGGGTGCAGAGGTTGCTCGAACAAGTGCTGCCCGGTGGTGCCCAGTGACCGAGGGAGTGTGGGCGGAGCTGCAGGGCCAGGAGACGATCGTGGAAATCCTGCAGCGGGCCGCCCGGGAACAGACACCGGCACATGCCTGGCTCTTCACCGGTCCGCCCGGCTCAGGGCGCTCCAATGCCGCCAAGGCCTTCGCCGCCGCACTCAACTGCGAGCAACCGGACCCGGCCCGGCGTGGCTGTGGTCATTGTCAGGCCTGCCGGACCATCCTGGCCGGCACCCATCCGGATGTCACCTTCGTCGCCACCGAGAAGACCACCATTGCCATCGACGAGGCCCGTGAACTGGTCACCCGGGCCCAGGACCGGCCCGCCAACGCCCGCTGGCGAGTGATGATCATCGGCGATGCCGACCGGATGGCCGAGCGCACCACGAATGTGCTGCTCAAGGCCATTGAGGAGCCGCCGCCGCGCACCGTCTGGATTCTGTGCACGCCCAGTCCGGCCGATGTCCTGGTCACCATCCGCTCACGATGCCGGATGATCGGCCTGCGGGTGCCCCCCGTCGAGGCGGTCGCGGCGCTGCTGGTCAGCCGGGACGGCATCGACCCGGAGACCGCCCGCCAGGCTGCCCATGCCGCCCAGAGCCACGTCGGCATCGCCCGCCGCCTGGCCCAGGATGCCGAGGCTCGCGCCCGCCGCGAGGCGATCGTCCGGCTGCCGCTGAGCCTGCGCAGTGTCCCGCGCGCCATGCGGGCCGCCGCCGAGCTGATGGAGCTGGCGACCGAAGAGGCCAACGCCTCCAATGAGGAGCGCGACGCGGTGGAGAAGGAGGCGCTGCTGCGCGCTCTGGGTGCCCCGGAAACCGGAACCCTGCCCCCATCTGTCCGGGCCCAGGTGCGCCGGCTGGAGGAAGACCAGAAGCGGCGCTCCAAGCGCTCAGTGACGGACACTCTGGACCGGGCGCTGACCGATCTGCTGTCCTTCTACCGGGACGTGCTGCTGGTGCAACTGGGATCGATACGACCGGACCAGGGCTCCGACATCGACCACACTCTGGTCAATCAGGCGCTGGTGCAGGAGCTGACGGCCTTCGCCGGTCAGGGCAGCCCAGAACAGACGCTGCGCCGGATCGAGTCGATCAACGCCGTCAGAAAACGCCTGGTGAGCAGCAATGTCGCACCACTGTTGGCGCTGGAAGCCATGGCGGTCAGCCTGCTGTAGGCCACCGGCCACAACCGGAACACCCGGTAGATTGTTTGCAAGGCCAGCACCATGCCGTCGAGCCAAGGAGCCCCATGACCCGCCGCAGCACCGACCACACCACCCAGCCCCGGACCGTTGCGCACCGGCGCGATCAGGGCTGGCGCGGCATCGGGCTCGCTCTGCTGCTGACCCTCGGACTGGTTCTCACCGCCTGCACTCCGATCTTCCCCCCAACCGGTGGCGGCATCGGTGCCAGTCAGGACCCCAGTGTGAGCTCCAATGCACCCTCAGAACTGAAGCAGTACTACACGCAGAAGCTGGACTGGACCAGCTGCGAGACCGGGATGTTCTGTACCGAGGTCACCGTCCCGATGGATTACAGCAAGCCCTCCGGGGACACCATCAAGCTGGCCATGGTCCGTCTCCCGGCGACCGGGACCAGGCAGGGTGCCATCCTGACCAATCCGGGCGGACCGGGCAGCTCCGGCTACGACCTGGTGGTGGACAGCGGCAAGAGCCTGTTCTCCGCCACTCTGCGCTCCTCCTACGATCTGGTGGGCTTCGACCCCCGCGGCGTGCAGCGTTCCGCCCCGGTGACCTGCCTGACGGATGCCGAACGGGACCAGGAGCGGCAGGTGGACTATGACCCGGACACCGCTTCCGGGTACCAGGCGATCGCCGCTCAGAACAAGGCAGATGCGCAGAAGTGTCAGCAGAAGACCGGGCCGGTGCTGGGACTGATCGATACCGTCTCCGCCGCCAGGGACCTGGACATTCTGCGGGCTGTGCTCAACGAATCTAAGCTCAATTACCTGGGCTTCTCCTACGGGACCAAGCTGGGTGCCACCTATGCGGATCTCTTCCCCACCCTGGTCGGGAAGTTTGTGCTCGATGGCGCGCTGGACCCGACGCTGACCATCGAGCAGCTGGGACTGGGCCAGGCCAAGGCCTTCGAGGTGGAAATCATGGAGTGGGTGAAGTCCTGCCTCAAATCCAGCAACTGCCCGGTCAGCGGAAGTCCGGATCAGGCTCTGCAACAGATTCGGGATCTCAATGCCAGCTACACCCGAACGCCGCAGAAAACCTCCGACGGGCGGCTCCTTACCGGCTCCGGGTTCAACTCGGGTCTGACCCTTGCCATGTACGCCACATCGCTGTGGGACAACCTCAAAAGCGCGCTCAAGCAGGCTTTCGCGGGCTCCCCCGACGGCATGATGCAGCTCGCTGACTATGCGGCGGACCGTGACCCTTCCACCGGCAAATACACCACGAATTCGGCCTTCGCCTTCACCGCGATCAACTGCCTCGACTACCAGATGCCCAAGGATGAGAGCGCCATGCAGGCCGAGTCGAAGACGCTGGAAGCGGCATCGCCGACCTTCGGCAAGTACCTCGGGTACTCGGGCCTGAGCTGCCTCGACTGGCCGTACCATTCCACCGTGACGCCCAAGCCAGTCTCCGCCCAGGGCAGCGGACCGATCATCGTTCTCGGGACCACCCGGGACCCGGCGACACCGTATGAATGGGCCGTGGCGCTGCGCAAACAGCTGGCCAGTGGCGTGCTGGTGACCCGCGACGGCGACGGGCACACCGCCTATGGGCGCGGCAACACCTGCGTCAACCGCGCCGTGGACGACTACTTCGTCAAGGGGACCACCCCGCAGGATGGGCTCAAGTGCTGAACTCCTTCTGATCTTGCATCGAGTGCTGCGTTGTGTGCCGATTCTGACGGGCGGAAAATCGGCACACAACGCAGCACTCGATGCAAAAGTCGCTACATGGACTTGCGCACCCACATGGCCATGCCCTCGAGGACCAGCACGATGGCCATGATGACCAGGGCAATCGTGAGCACCACGTTGTACTGACTGCGGCTTGCCGCTTCGAACATGATGAACCCGACGCCACCGGCACCCACCACACCCAGTACCGTGGCTGCGCGGATGTTTGAGTCCAGCATGTAGAACACGTGCCCCACGATCGCCTGTGAGGCCTGAGGGACGGTCGCTGAGGCGTACACCTGGGTGCGGCTGGCACCGACCGCGCGCAGAGCGATCTCCGGCCCGGGACTGACCTCCTCGAAGGAATCAGCGAAGAGCTTGCCCAGCAGGCCGATGCCGCCCAGCCCCAGAGCGAAGGCTCCGGCAATCGGGCCGAAGCCGGTGGCCAGGATCAACACGATGGCCAGCAGCAGCTCCGGGATGCCGCGGATCACCACCAGGACGAGACGGAAGACCGCGTGGACCCAGCTGTTCGGCGCCACATTCCGGGCAGCCAGCGAGCCGATGGGCGCCGAGAAGACAAAAGCGATCAGCGTTCCGGCGAGCGCGATGTAGATGGTCTGCCAGAACAGTTCCACCACCTTGGGCAGTGGAGTATCGCCGAAGCCGAGCGGGAACAGGGTGGATATCCGTTGCGGCACGGCCGCCCAGAACCCGAGGACGTCTGCCCAGTTGATCTGGGCGTACCAGAGCGACCAGACCAACACGGCGACCAGCGACCAGCCGATCAGGGCCACCTGGACCCTCCGTCCGTTCCACGGTGCGCTGAGCCTGCGGCGTGCCGTGGGATGGTCGCTCCCGGCAGGCGCAGCAGATTCCCCCCTCTGGTGCAGCGCCCGGGACAGCCGTGCACCCAGTGAGCGACCTGCGGCCGGCCTGGCCAGGATCATCGAGCGCAGCACGGTGGCCACGATCTCCATCAGCACGCAGAGCACAAAGAGGATGATCGCCGCGGCCAGCGCCCGCCGGTAGTCCAGCCGTTCGATCGAGGCCTTCAGCTCGTAGCCAATTCCCGGCATACCGACGATGGCGAGAATCACCGATCCGCGGAGGTTGATGTCATTGCGGTGCAGGGCGGTGGCAATCCAGGAGGGCAACACCTGCGGCAGCACCCCGGAGACGAACTCCTGAAGCCGCCCTCCACCAGCTGCACGGATGGCGATGCGCGGCCCCTCGTCGATCTGCTCGATCGCATCGGCAAAGAGCTTTCCGACCATGCCGACCGAATGCAGACCAATTGCCACGATGGATGGCCAGACCGGTCCACCGGAGACCAGCGTTGCCATGATGATCAGGATGACGATCTCCGGTGTGGAACGCGCCAGCACCGTCATCGCCCGGGCAATCCAGCGCAACGAAGCGTGGGGCGTGGTGTTGCGTGCGGCGCAGTAGGCCACCGGCACCGAGAGGATCACTGCGAACAGCGTCCCGCAGATGACGACGGCCAGGGTCAACAGGGTCAGTTGGAGCAGCACCAGCGGCTCGGAGAAATCAACGGGGACCGCACGAGCGAGGAATTTGCCGATTCGCGAGAAACTGTTGACCACGCGGTCCGGGGAAAGCCCCAAAGACAGACAGGACACGACGCCGGCCACCGCCAGTGCGGTGAGAATGACGACAACTCCCGCGGTGCGCAGCGAGGGGCGTGGGAGCATCACCCGACGGCCACGCTGGCCGCCGTGTTGTGCCGAACCGGCATCGCTGAGGGGCACGGTTGCCATCTGCTCAGGCCTTCCCGGTGATGGTCATGGCAGGGGTGCCGGTGCCCGGAATCAGCTGACCTGCCTGGCTGAGCTGCTCAACCGCCGCAGCCAGTTCTGTCCTGACAGTCTCGATCTCTGCAGTGGTGGTGGCCACCTGACCGTAGATCTGCATGACCTGTTCCTTGCCGAGGCCCTCGGTGGGCGTATCCAGCACCACGGACCCGGCGCGCAGGCCCACAATCCGGTCACCCCAGGCAAGGGCGAGTTCCACCTGGTGGAGGCTGCAGACCACGGTGAGGTTCCGTTCCATTCCGATTTCCCGGATCAGGTTCATCACCTGCTGGGAAGACTCCGGGTCCAGGGACGCCACAGGCTCGTCCGCCAGCAGAATTTCAGGATCCTGCATCAACGCCCGCGCGATGGCCACCCGCTGCTGTTGGCCCCCGGAAAGCGTGTCCGCCCGCTGGAAGGCCTTGGCCCCGAGCCCCACCCGTTCCAGATGATCCAATGCGGCGGCCCGCAAGGATCGGGGGTAGCTGAACAGGCCCAGCCGGGGGCCGGTGAGCCGCGCCAGTGCCCCGGTCAGCACGTTCTCCATCACCGAAAGGGAGGGGACCAACTCAAACTGCTGGAAGATCACCCCCACCCGCGAACGCAGGCGCCGAAGATCGCGCCCACGCAGGGCATCCACCCGCTGACCGAGCACCGTGACCTGGCCCGAGCTGGGCAGCTCCAATTGATTGAGCTGGCGCAGCAGGGTGGATTTGCCGGAACCGGAGAGCCCCAGCAGCACCACGATCTGGCCGGTAGGCACGCTCAGGTCGACGTCCTTCAGCGCCTGAACAGCACCGAAGTTCTTGCAGAGCCCCGTGACCCGGATGGCTTCGACATCGTGCTGCAGTGGCTGATTCATGACTACTCCTGGGAAGAAACTCAGCGATCAGGCTGGGTTAGCTGGCTGAGCGGGCAGGTGGAAGGGGTGGATGCCGCGAAGGCGGGGCACCCCGAAAGGTACCCCGCCTGGCGGTCAGCGGCGTCAGATGCCTGCGCAGGTCTTGACGTCCGGCAACTTCTTGCAGAAATCGCGCAGGTCGTTGTAGTAGGCGTCATCGACCGGAGCATTTCCATCGCCGAAGAACTTCTCAAACGCCGGGTTGGTGGTGATTCCGGCATCCTTGATGTCCTTGACGGTGACCTTGGACAGCTTGTCCGTCAGCGTCTTCTTCAGATCGCCCGGGAGCTTATCCGAGATGGCGAAGGGCGGGCCGGGGACCAGCACCTTGTCCACGATCTTCAGGTCGTTGGCCTTGAACAGACCGGCTGCCGGGCCAGTGGTGGTCACGGTGATCTCCTGGGCAAAACCGGCATCGCACTCGGTACCCTTGGCGACTTTCTGGGCCGAGACGTCGTGCGTACCGGCCATCACCGAGGTGATCCCGGTCTTGGTGTCCACACCGGCCTTCTTGAGCATGTACTGCGGGAACAGGTAGCCCGAGGTGGAATTCTCGTTGACGAAGCAGACCTTCTTGCCGGCAAACCCGGCAACGTCCTTGATGCCTGACGCGGCAGGCACGATGGCGGCTGAGTAGTAGCCGGGCTTGCCCGTGCCGGTTTCGGTGATGGTGGCGCCCACAGGAGTGAAGGTCGCGCCCTTGGCTTTGGCCTGCAGGTAGGTGAAGCCGGAGAAACTCACGACGTCCACTTGGCCGCCGACGGCGGCTTCGATCAGGGCAGCGTAGCTGGTGGACTGCTTGACCTCGACCTTCTTGCCGGTGACCTTTTCGACATACTGCTTGAGCGGGTCGTAGGTGGAGGTGGCCTGACCTTCATCCGGGACCATGCCCATGATGAGGGTGCTCGAATCCTGGGCGAAGGTACCCGCCTCGCTGCTCGACGAGCTGGCCGCGCCACCTCCGCAGGCGGTCAGGGCGAGGACGGCGGTCACACCGAGGGCTGCCAGGTGCAGCGCTGCTTTGCCGGTCTTTTTCATGATTGACCTTTCTGGTCTCACCGGACGGCCCTGGTCGCCGTCACCGGTGAGGAATTCGACGAGTGTTGGGAACATCTGCGGGTCTTCCGGGTGCCTGTACTGACAGTTGTCAAGACATGAAGCACCCTTTCCTGTGCAACGCTAACGAGGTGCGGTGGCCAGAAGGTTAACGATCAGCCAACGTCCATCGAACAGTTGTATAGACAACTTTGACGCCGACTTCACGCGCTTCAGGTCCTGAATCAACTACCCGACGAACCGGCCCAGCTGTGGCCGTAGCAACTCGGGCATGTCCTTCACGGAAGGCACGATGTCGGTCGCCCCCGAGGCGCGCAGCGCCTGCTCGTGATGGGCCCCGGTCAGCACGCCGACCACCCGGCTCGCTCCGGCCCGCAGGCCCGCCTGAACGTCAGCGGTAGTGTCACCCACCACCACGGTCTGGCGGACATCGTCCATGTCGAGGGCCAGCACAGCGGTCAGAATCATGTCTGGATAGGGCCGCCCACGCCCGGCATCGTCGGGGCACAGACTCAGATCCGCCAACCCCATCCAGCCCAGCGATTCCAGCACGATGTTCTGCGTGTGCCGGGTGAAACCGGTCACCAGGCAGACTTTCACCCCCGCTTCTCGCAACCAGGAAATCGCTTCTTCCGCACCGGGAACCGGGGAGATTCCCCCGGCAAGCACCTGGGCGTCATAGCTTTTCTCAAACGTGCGGTTGGCCTGGGCTGCACGAACCGGATCCGCGTCGAAGAGGTGTCTGAACACCGTGGCCTTGGAGATTCCCATAGTGTCCCGCGCGTACCCCATCATGCTCAGGAACTGCGGCGTCCCCTCAGTGATGCCCTCGGTGACCAGCGCCCGGGAGAACGCCTGATCCACAAGCCCCTCATCGACCACAGTGGTGCCCGTCATGTCAAGAACCACCAGCTTGCACGCGTGAAGGGGGCGGATGAGAGAAGGCGTGACGCCCTGGAGAGTCATAAGACGGAGGTCCTTCGTCGCTGTCGGCTGCGTGCGGTGAACAGAGTTGCCTCCCCCGGCAACCCTGTTCAGCCTGCGGCACAGAACAGACCACGCGCCGAATACCCGGCAACCTCCCGGTGAACAGCGGCAGAACGTTTTGACCTGAGGAAGCGTCCTGCCCTACAGTTATTTCTTGCGTCGCAGCAACCATTACCGGACACTGCGACCGGCCTCCTTAGCTCAGTCGGTAGAGCGTTTCACTCGTAATGAAAAGGTCAACAGTTCGATTCTGTTAGGAGGCTCCACCCGGAGCAGGCCCGTTTCTAGGGCCGCAGTGCCACGGCAAGTGTTACCCGTCAGCCGGGGTCTACGTTAGCAGCCTTGGGCACCCCTACGCTGCCCTGGCCTTCCGGTACCGCTGGATCCAGGGGCGGGCCACCCACCAGGCGAGCGCTGCCGGGACCAGTCCGGTACCCACCAGGAGCAGGGTGGGGAGCTGGGCCAGGAGCAGGAACCAGGTGCCCATGACCACAATGGACAGCGCCAGCGGCAGGGCGCGTGTCCGGACCAGCATCCGCGCGCCCGCACACCAGTCCCGCAGTGAATCCTCACGTTCCGCTGTCGTAGAGGAAGCAAGCACAGCCAGGTAGGCGGCGAGAGCCACGCCATACAGCGGGATCACGATACACAGCGCTACAACGCCCACAACACTATTGGCCGCGAGCCAAAACAGTAGTGACACCACAGCTGCCACCAGGACCATCGGAGGCAGCAGAGCCACCTTCCACGTCCGTTGCCAGGCCCAGACCAGATTGCGCCAGAACACCGCCATGGGCCGCGGATGGCCTTCCAGCAGCAGCTCGCGCAGCGACCGCTGCAGCGCCACGGCAGCTGGAAACATGGTGACCACCAGCAGCGAGGCCGTGACGAACAAGAGCTGGAGCCAGAGGACGTCGCCGACAATGACCAGAGCATTCAACCAACGGGGCGGCTTGGCTGCTGACTGATGGGTGTTCATGGGGTCCTTAGGATGGCAATGGGCAGCTCCGGGCGCGCTTTCGAGAGTGCAAAGTGGCCTGACCGACAAACAGGTCTTGCTCTATTTGAGCGAAATATGTTCGTATTGGCAATACCGAACGTACAATTAGCGTACCGAGCGATGGGGTTGGAAATGCTGGCGAGTGGGCGACACAAGTACATCCTTGAGCAGCTGCGGCTGCACGGGCGCGTCAAAGCAACGGAGATTGCGCAAGCTCTGTCGGTTTCGGAAATTACCGTGCGCCGTGACCTCAACGAGTTGCATGAAAGCAAGCAGCTCAATCGTATCCATGGCGGGGCAGTGCGCCTGGGAAGTATGGACCCGGGCCACAACCGGCAACTACTGGTCGGCATTCTCGTCCCCGGCAGTACCTACTACTTTCCTGAAGTCATCAAGGGCATGGAAATGATGGCTGAACGGCTGAACGTGCGCCTAGTACTTGGTATTTCCAGCTCCATAGATGCCGAAACAGCCCACCTCCGGCGCATGCTGGACCTGGGTGTGGAGGGCATACTTGCCACCACAGTGGTCGGTGACGACCACGCAGCGGAGGTCGGTTCCTGGCTGAACGACCTGCAGATCCCTGCAGTGCTCGTCGAACGGTCCTTCGGGTATCCGCATCTCCGTGACGAGCTGGACCATGTTCGCAGCGATCATGCGTACGGTGCTGCGCTAGCCATCCGACACCTCCACGAACTCGGGCACCGTTCCATGTCCGTAGCACTAGCTCCAACACCCACGTCGTACTGGCTGGCGCGAGGAGCATCAGAGGCTATGGAACTGTTGGGACTGGACGCGAAACTACCCGTGTTCCGGTTCCCCCGGGTGGCCACGGGCGTGGCTCACGCAGCTGTGGACCAACTACTCAATGACGTTCTGACGGGTGGGGTTACCGGGGTTTTTGTGCACAATGACACCCATGCCTCCGCTTTGGTGGATGCCGCCCTGGCTCGTGGCGTGCGCGTCCCCGAGGATCTTTCGGTGATTGCCTACGATGACGTCGTCGCGAATTTGGCTGCGGTGCCCCTGACAGCCGTCGGGCCACCAAAGCACACCGTAGGCGCCCTGGCCTTGGAACAACTGGTCCGACGCCTGGGTTACCCTGCGGAGCGGCGCGGCACCGTGGCCCACCTGTCCTTGATCCCGGAGCTCAATGTCAGGCATTCCACCAGCGCACCCGGTGTAGCGATCAGCACCACCCAGTGATCGATAATGATCGAATGGTCATAATTTGCTTGAACTGCTCGTAAATTGCGCCTAACTTCATTAAAGACGTTGATCGACGCGCGGTGAATCACCTCGACGGCCCCATGCCATCTGCTCCATCATCACCGCAAAGTACCGCAGTCAAAGGAGACAGCAGTGAAGAAGCGGCTTTTGAAGACCCTCACCCTGACCGTTGGGTTGGCATTGACCCTCGGGGCCTGTGGCTCGGGTGGGGCAGGTAACGCCTCGGGTGGGCCCAAGGAGGATCCGGCAACAGCAACGGGCACCATCCGGGTCATGATCCCGACCTATCCCTTGTCCGCCGACGGCAAGGCCGAGTTCCAGAAGGTGGTTGACGCCTTCAACAAGAAGTATCCGAAGATGACGGTTGAGCCCGACTTCGTCACCTACAACAACATGAACGAAAAGATCTCCACCTCGATCGCCAGCGGCCAGGGCTATGACGTCCTGGTGACCGGCGTCGGCTGGATCCAGCCCTTTGCCGCCAAGAAGGTCTTCAAGGACCTGGGCACCGTGGGTGTCACCACGGACACCATCACCAAGAACACGGTGGAGGCACTCGTTCCGACCGTGACCTACGACGGTAAGGTATACGGCTACCCGATGATCGCCGACGCCAGAGCGCTGGCTCTACGCAAAAGCGCCTTCGTCGAGGCCGGTCTGGACCCCAATAAGCCGCCGACCACCATGGCCGAGCTGAAGACTGTCGCCGAGAAGCTCACCAAGCGGGATGCCTCCGGAAAGATCACCCGCATCGGTTTCGACTTCAACGCGGCAGCCGGCGCCTACCGGCAGGCCTTCATCACCTTTCTCGGCTCGACCGGCACCCCGCTCTACAAGGACGGCAAGCCCAACTTCACCAATGAACAGGGCATCTCCACACTGAACTGGATGAAGTCCATGGTCAATAACGTCGAGCCATTTGGCTACCAGAACGCTGCCCAGAAGCCGCTGGTGCTCACCGACGAGGCGGCCATGGGGTTCGTCAAGGGTGCCGTGGACTGCAGCGACAAGGGCATCGGTCAGAAGAACTGCGATGACCTCGTCTATTTTCTCCCGGACAACGGCGCTAAATCCGAGTTCGTGGGCGGCGACATTGCCTCCATCGGAGCCACTACCAAACACACGGACGCTGCGTGGGCCTTCATCCAGGCGCTCACCACTCCCGAAGCATCCAACGTCCAGGCGAAGCTGAATCAGAAGATCCCAGCCTCCAACGCACCTGCGGCGCAAGAGGAAGCGAAGTCAAACGTACTGAGCAAATTTGTCTCCGAGAACCTCAACCACGCGGTGTTTGAGGGCGGCGCAGCCAACTGGCTCGAGGTCCGCAACTCCTTCAACTCCGGTTTTGACGAGGCGCTGCTGGGCAAGCGCCCCGCTGAAGAGGTACTGACCAGTCTGGCCGCGCAGTCGAAATGAGTGAGCTCACCACCTCGAAGCCGGGCGTGACCCGGTCCGCCAAACGGAAATCGCTGACCCGCAAACAGACCAGGGCCGGATGGTTCTTCCTCACACCGGCCCTGCTGCACTCCACCATCTTCATTTCCATTCCCACCGTTGCCGCTCTCCTGCTGAGCATGACGGACTACAGCTTCACTGGGGAGTGGCAATGGGTGGGCATCGCCAACTTTGTCGAGTTGATGGGCGACGCCCACTTCAAGACGGCCTTCATCAACACCGTGGTCTATGCGGTCGTCGTCGTGCCGATATCCATGGGCCTGGCCCTGCTGATTGCGTTGGGCCTGAACCAGAAAATTCGTGGCCTGTCCTTCTTCCGCACCGCCTTCTACATCCCCACCGTCACAGCCACTGTGGCCGTCGCATCAGTGTGGCTCTGGATGTATAACCCCGGCTCCGGGCTGGGCAACGGCATCCTGAGCCTGTTTGGCATCGGCCCTCAGGGCTGGCTGACTAACCCCGATATGGCCTTGGGATCTGTCATGGTAGTGGGTATCTGGCAGGGCCTGGGTGCCAAGATGATCATCTATCTGGCAGCACTCCAGGGCGTCTCGCGGGAACTCATTGAAGCTGCCGATCTGGATGGGGCCAACGCCTGGCAGATCTTCCGGCACGTCAAATGGCCCGCACTGGCTCCTGCTCAATTCTTTGTCCTCGTCACCGCCATCGTCAGCACTTTCCAGGTGTTCGATCTGGTCTACGTCATGACACAGGGCGGCCCCGGGGTCGCCACCAATGTCCTGGTGCTGGACATCTATAACAACGCTTTCCAAAGCTTGCGACTGGGATATGCGTCGGCGGAGACCGTCATCATGATCCTCCTGATCAGCGTGTTCATCTATGTGGGTCGCAAGCTCCAAGGATCGGATAAGAGTGAATAACACGACTAAGTCCCGGTTGGGACATGGCCTGCTGTACGGCATCCTCAGTGTGGGATCAGTCCTCATGCTGGCACCGTTCATCTGGATGATTCTCACCGCGCTCAAAGCACCCGGCGAAGTGGCCTCGTTCACCTGGCTACCCAAAAACTTCCTCTGGGGTAATTTTGTCGAGGCGATGCAGATCGCACCCTTCCTGAATTACTTCCGCAACAGCCTGCTCATTGCCGTGGGCGAGACGGCCGTCACCCTGGTCCTGAGCACCATGGCCGGCTACGCCTTGGCCAAGCTTCCCATCCGCGGCTCAAAACAGCTGTTGAACTATTTCATTGTGCTGCTCATGATCCCCTTCCAGATCATCCTGGTGCCCTTGTTCCTCGTGGTGAAAAGCATTCCCCTCTTCGGCGGAAATGACCTCTTCGGCATGGGTGGCACTGGCTGGCTCAACTCCTGGTGGGGCCTGATCATTCCGCTCGCGGCCGGGCCTATGTACACCTTCCTGTCCCGTCAGTTCTATGTATCGCTGCCGTCCGAGCTGGCCGATGCGGCCCGCATGGACGGCGTGGGTGAATTCGGGATCTTCCTGCGGATCATGACCCCGCTGATCAAGCCCGCCCTGATGACCATCATCGTCTTCCAGGTCGAGGCCGCCTGGAATGCCTTCCTCTGGCCGCTGATGATCACCAACACTGACGACATCAGACCGCTCCAGCTGGGCCTGGCCATCTTCTCGCAAAACCCGATGAACGTTCAGTGGCCGTATCTCATGGCCGGTACTGCGCTGGCCGCGCTGCCGATGATCGTACTCTTCGTCTTTGCGCAGAGGCGCTTCGTTGAAGGTATGGCCAACTCCGGGCTGAAGGGCTGAGCCGTGACCGTTGAGCGCGCCACGGGACGGCCTCAGGTCGCCTTCGCGATGAGATCCAACGAGCTCAGGGACCGACTCTTTGACGAGTCAGCCATGCGGCGTCTGACCCGGGTGGCCGACATCGTTCAGGAGGATGTCCTCACCGAATTTTCCTCGGAGAAGGCAAGGAGTGTCCTGGCCCGCACTACAGCATTGGTTACCGGATGGGGCTGTCCGCTCATTGACGTGGCGGCTCTGGACGCCAGCCCAGGTCTTGAACTGATTGCCCACGCCGCTGGCTCCGTCAAGGGTCACGTCTCGCGCGGATGCTGGAACAGGGGAATCAGGGTCACCACGGCTGCACAGGGCAATGCCATTCCCGTCGCCGAATACACACTGGCCTTCATCCTTCTGGCCGGCAAGAATGCTGCGGCGGAATACCACAAGCAGCATTCACAGCGATCCGCCTACCGCAAGGACGTGCTGTCCACAGGCTACGGGAACGCCTCGGGGACCGTCGGAATCATCGGTGCCTCCCGCATTGGCCGACTGGTTATCGACCTGCTCAAGCCGTTTTCCCTCGACATCCTGCTCTCCGATCCGACGCTTACTGCCGCCGAGGCGGAAGAGCTGGGTGCGGAGCTGGTGCCCCTCGAGAAACTCATGGATCGCAGCCGGGTCGTGTCCCTGCACGCCCCCGTCCTGCCCTCCACCCTTGGCATGATTGGTGCCCCGGAGCTGGCGAGGCTACAGGACGGAGCGACCTTCATCAACACCGCTCGCGGCGTCCTGGTGGACCACGACGCGCTCCGTACGGAATTGCTGACCGGCCGCATCAACGCCGTGCTGGACGTGACCTCTCCTGAGCCTCTGCCAGACGAGGACCCCCTATATAACCTTCCTAACGTCATCCTGACCCCGCATATCGCGGGGTCAGTGGGGAACGAGCTAGTCCGCATGGGCGCATTGGCAGTCAGCGAAATTGAAAACCTAGCCAGCGGCCACCAGCCTGCCTTCGCCATTACAGAAGAGGTGCTGCTCGCCATGGCGTAGGCCGTGTTGATCACGTCGGTTTTGATCCAGATCAGGGTCGCGGCGAGGCCGATCGCAGTGCGGTAGCGGGTTCTGACCCCGCCGGTATCTGTCAGAATTCTCGGAGGCAAGACACAGCTAATTTCCAGTTTTAATAGGTTTGATATACATGTCACCATGAAGTCCATTAGCGATCTTGATATCTCTGAGTGGCCGTTCTCACCGCGGGTGATCCGTACGGCTTACCCAGAAGGAGTCTCGTGCTTCACATCCTAAAACGCCTAGCAGCCATCCTTTTTGTCCTGATTCTGTGGACTACAGCAGGAGCCATCAGTGCCGATGCGGCGACCCTGGAGGCATCTACACCACCCCCAGCACTCACCAGTTCGCCGCCCCCCACACCACCTGTTGATCCAATGGGCGGTCTCGCCTCACCGGAGTTCGCACAACCTCCGGCGCTGCCCGAACCTACAGTCATCGGATGGGGAACTTCCCCGATTGGCCCCGGGCACGGATATACTAAACTCAAGCCAAAACCGGGACCAGTTGTTCTACTGAACCCATTTACGATCGGGCAGTGCAATCTCGGATTTGGCGATGTGGTTGTTGAAGAGTGGAACATAACAATCGGAAATGTCAAGATGTACTGTGGTGACGACAACTCCGGCTACGTTCACATCAGGAAAAATCATCAAACCGACTGGCAAACGCTGCTGAACAACATCGACGAACTCACCGGAATCCGTTCCCCCAGCAACTGGGATGACTTCATGATGTATGCCACCACCGCATCCCTGCAGGGCCCGGTACCCGGATTCCCCTTCGACATCGGGAATCAAAAGCTGTGTTATACGGCCGAGATTGATTTCTACAAGTACTATAGTGATCGGCCCCCTATGCTGTTGAAAACAATCTACCCCTCCATAATTGTTTCAGATAACAACAAGAAGGTCATCACATCCATCCCAACAACGGGCGCACCCCTGACGTCGTGCTATCACGGTGACTAGTATGGTGTCGAAGTTGAATTACCCGCAACCGCTAACCCTCTCGGTCGATTGGGGCATGACTTGGCCATTGAACGACTATACGCTGCCAGAGGGTGCGCCAGACTGGCCCTCGCTTCTCACACCGCTTCTGATCAAAAGGCTCCTCAACTGGCAGCGATTCTTCAATGAAAACGCCGATCTGGACTTGGGGTCATTCAACAGTGAAAACAAGCGAAAGTGGTTCGATCTGGAGGGCGTTCGCCTTCTCAACGACCTTCAAACCGAAGCTGGCCACCTTTATCGGTTCAAGCTCCATCTCTGGTTTTAAGCCGCAGTGCTATGGCAAGTGCCTCATCGGCAGCGCGCACCCGCTCTGCCACCTCCAGCGCGTGACGTTGCACGGCCGCCAGAGCAGAGCTCTCCGGGCGCGGCGCACCCTCAGCAAGCACCAGAGCCTGTGCAGCGGTGGCCAGGGCGGCACCAGCCCGGGTCAGCTCACGATGCACGGGAGCGAACCTCAGCGGGATCTCCATCCCTTCCCAGGGCGCGGCCTGGTGGCCCCGGATGCAGATCCGCCGCACGACGGGTAACAGTTCCGCCAGCCCGTTCGCCACCGGAACCAGCTCATTCTGCGCCTCGTCGGGAAACCGTTCCAGCACCTGATGAAAGCGATCCAAGGCCCGGACAAAGCTGTCATGCGCCCGACGCCACAGGCCGCGACCCAATTCCCGATCGTCCCGACCAGCAGACTGACGGCCGCTCGACAACCAAGCACTCGGCAACCAGGATTTGGCAGAAAACACCACTGAGGCCGCCAGGGCTAGAGGTACTGGCCGGGGCCAGGAGTGCCATCATCCGCGCTACGGACTGGATGTGCTCCGGCTGCAGCTGCACGCTGCGGCTCGCCATTCTCCCCGATCACCACGCCCGGGGCAATCATCGTCCCCGGTGGAAGCTGACGCAGTTGCAACCGCGCCGCCAGCTGCTGATTGGCCAGCTGCTGGGCCGCCATCGCTGTCTGGATGCCGTGAAACAATCCTTCCAGCCAACCGACCAGCTGTGCCTGGGCAATCCGGAGCTCCGCCTCGGAAGGCGTTGCGTCATCGCTGAACGGAAGGTTCAGCCGGTGGAGTTCCGCAACGAGCGAAGGAGCCAGCCCGTCCTCCAGTTCTTTGATGGAGCGCTCATGGATTTCCGCCAGCCGCCCGCGGGCGGCCTCGTCCAGCGGCGCGCTTCTGACTTCTTCGAGGAGCTGGCGCACCATGGTGCCAATGCGCATGACCTTGGCCGGCTCGTCCACCAGGGACGCAATCCCCTGCTGCTCCTGGTGCGGTGCGGAAGCCACCGGACCGGCCGGGGCGACCCGCTCACTCACTCCGCCCTCGAGGGGTCGATCCTGCTGATCCTGAGGAGATTCGCTCATGGGCCCATACTCTCACGATGCCGCCTGGGCGAGCTGGGAACTTCTCAGGTTACTGATCAGTAGCCTCGGGTTATGCTTGGCCGGAGGATCGGATATCTACAGGACGCGACTGACGAGGGGCCCCGATGACCGAAGAACAGGAACCCGGATCCAACCCAGCCCGCTCCCGGTTGGTGATCTGGGACGATCCCCTGATCGGAGCGAGCCAGGCGCGCCGGATGAACGGGCTGGACTACCTGCAGGCCATGATTGCCGGGATCATCCCGCCGCCGCCCATTACCGGGCTGATGCGGATGACTGCCACCCACGCGGAAGTGGGTATGGTCCGCTTCAGCTGCCAGCCCGACGAATCGCACTACAACCCGATCGGCACCGTTCACGGCGGTCTGGTCTGCACCCTGCTCGATTCGGTCTGCGGCTGCGCCGTACACACCACCCTGCCCGCAGGTCAGGGCTATACCTCCCTGGAGCTGAAGGTCAGCTATCTCCGACCAGTCCTTGCCACCACCGGCGAGCTGACGGCGATCGGCCGGGTGACCAAACCGGGCAGCCGGGCCGCCTTCGCCGAAGGAGAGGTCCGCGATGCTGCGGGCAAACTGGTGGCGACGGCCAGCAGCACTCTGCTGGTCTTTCCTCAACCGCAGGATTGAGGCCACAGAACACCTCGCGAGCCAGGTCATTCCGCCCGACTGGCGCGGATTCCTGCGGCAATATTGCGCCATCTCGACCCCAGCAGAAGGCTCCGATTCGGCTACAGTCAGAGCATGAGCACCCCTGCTGCCCCTGATGCCTCCCTGCCCGCCGCCGAGCCAGCGGGCGGCGCGGACAACCCGGACAGCCAGTGGCATCGGGAGCGGACCGCCTTCGTCACCAGCCCGCTGGGCAATCTGGCCCTGGTCCTGACGCACTGGGGCAATTCCGGTGATGCACCGGTTCCCGACGAGGAGGCCCTCGCGGGCTGGCCCGAGGACGTCGTTCTGACCCGTCTGGAACGCACCGGGATCGACAGCGGAGAGCCCGAATACGGCTACCGCATCTGGCAGGCGGACTCCCCGGCCAACCAGGCGTTTGAGCGGATCGACTACTACGATCACGATCCGTCCTGGATCATCGAAGGCTATTTTGAGCATGTCGCAGACGACCGGGTGATCCCCTTCGAGCACATTCGCGATGGCGGCAAATCACGTGGGCTGGGTGTCTCCGGGGATCTGGTCTTCACGCGCGATGGCGTCGAGTACCGCCCCAACGCCTTCGACGTCGGAGCCAAGCTGCAGCTGGTGTTCGCAGATGCCACTTCCGGGAAAGAAAGCTACGGCGCAGGCCGATTCCTCTACGTGGCACGCCCCGAGGCCGAGGATGGCGCCACCTTTGAGCCGGGTCAGAGATTCCCGGTCACCCTGAACTTCAACCGGGCCTTCGTGCCGCCCTGCGGCTTCTCGGTCCATATGAACTGTCCCCTCCCTCCCGCCCAGAACCGGTTCCGCATCCCGATCCGTGCCGGGGAGAAGAACGTTGTGTTCCGCGAGAGCTTCGAGCTTCACTGAGGCCTGGATCACGGGCCCCACTCCGACCTCGGCGGCTCACGGACCGCTGAACACAGCACCACCGCGTCACCTTTCATCGCATCACCTGGAGAAACCATGCATCCTCGCCGCACGTTCAGAAACACTCTGGGCGCAGCTCTTCTGGCAGCCACCACAGCCCTCGCTCTGGCGGCCTGCTCCGGTGGGGCCAGCCCCAGCGCGGGCACAGCCTCTCCGGATGCCGTGCTGACGGTCGGCTCGACCAACACCCCCACCAACCTGGATCAGATTGCGGGCGGCTCCTCCGGGGTCACCGAGGTGTTTACCGGCAACGTCTACGAGGGTCTGTTCCGGATCACCGATTCGGCTACCGTGGAACCCCTGCTGGCAAAAACCGCCACTGTGTCCCCCGATGGCCTGACGTACACCTTCGGGCTGCAGACCGCGAATTTCCACTCCGGAGCCCCGGTCACGGCGGCCGATGTGAAGTACAGCCTGGAGCGCTTCATCTCCACCGCCTCGCTGGCCGCCCGCAAGAAGCAACTCAGCGTGATCGACTCGGTGAGCGTCGTCGACGATAAGACCGTTGCCGTGAAGCTGAAGCAGAAGTCGATCAGCTTCACTTACAACCTCGGCTACGTGTGGATCATCAACCACACGGCCACCGATATTTCCTCCACCGAGGACGGCTCCGGCCCGTACACGCTCAAGAGCTATCACAAGGGAGATTCCATCGCCCTTGACGTGAACAAGAAGTACTGGGGCACGGCGCCTAAGAACGGCGGGGCGGTCTTCAAGTACTTCACCGATGCCACCGCGATGAATAACGCGCTGCTGACCAAGGCCGTGGACGTCGTCACCAGCGAGGCCTCGCCCGACGCTCTGGGCCAGTTCTCCGACACCGGGAAGTTCTCCATCATTGAGGGCACCTCCACCTACAAGGAACTGCTCGCCTTCAACGACAAGGTCGCCCCGTTCAACAATGTCACGGTGCGCAAGGCGCTCTACTCCGCCATCAACCGCGAGCAGCTGCTCAAGAGTATCTGGGATGGCCGCGGCCAGCTCATCGGCTCCATGGTGCCGCCCTCCGAGCCCTGGTACCTCGATCTGGCGAACAACAACCCCTACGATGTGAACCTGGCCAAAAAGCTGCTGGCCGATGCCGGCTTCGCCAATGGCTTCAGTTTCACCCTGCAGGTGCCCAATAACGCCACCGAGACCACGGTCGCCGAGTTCGTGAAGTCGGAGCTGGCCAAGGTCAACGTCAAGGTCACGATCAACCTGATCACTGATGACCAGTGGTACGCCAACGTTTACAAGGCTCATGATTTCCAGGCGACCCTGCAACAGCACGTCAACGACCGGGACATCAACTTCTATGGCGACCCAAACTTCTACTTCGGCTACAACAACCCGGATGTTCAGAACTGGCTGGCCCAGTCCGAGGCTGCGCCCACCGCGGCCGATCAGGCAGCTCTGGTCAAGAAGGCCAATCAGCAGATTTCCGATGACGCCGCAAGCGTCTGGTTGTACCTGAACCCGCAGATCCGCGTCTCCACAGCCAACGTCAGGAACGTGCCGAAGAACGGGCTGAACTCGCTCTTCTACATCTCCGGCATCGAGAAGGTGTCAGCATAACCGCGTACCTCCTCCGACGGACAGGACTGTTGCTGGCCAGCTTGCTGGTCTCGGTGACGGTCCTGTTCGTCGTGCTCCGGGTCCTCGGCAACCCGGTCTATTCCCTGATCTCTATCGGTGCCAGCCAGGCCGATATCGATGCCCTCTCCGCCCGACTCGGAATGGATCAGCCGATCTACGTGCAGTTCGGAAACTACCTGGCTCAGCTGGCCCGCTTCGATCTGGGCAACTCGATCACCAGCCACCTTCCGGTGGCCCCGGAACTGCTCCACCGACTCAATGTGACACTGCCGCTGACCCTGATTTCTTTCGTGCTCTCCGTGGTGATCGCACTGCCGGGCGGCTTTTTCGCTGGCTGGAAGTCCGGCACCTGGTACGGCACGGCGTTCTCCGCGCTGACCCAGCTGGGGGTCGCCATCCCAGTGTTCTGGGTGGGCATTCTGCTGATCCGCACCGTCTCCCTGCAATGGGGCATCCTGCCGGCTGGCGGCTTCCCGAGCGCGGGCTGGGGCACCCCTGGTGAGGCGCTGCAGTCGCTTGCGCTGCCCGTGCTGACCATCGCCATCGTCTCCGGCAGTGATCTGGCCCGTTATGTGCGCAGTGCCACGCTCGACGTACTGGGCCAGAATTACCTGACGATGGCCCGGTCGATGGGCCAGAGCTTCCCGCAGGCCATCCTGCGGCATGGCCTGCGCAACGGCATCGTTCCAGTGATCTCGATCCTGGCGATCCAGCTGGCTACGACCTTTGTCGGCGCAGTGCTGATCGAGACGGTGTTCGCTCTGCCCGGGCTTGGCGGGCTGCTGCTCGCGGGTATCAAAGAGCAGGATTTCACCACCGTGCAAGGGGTGCTGTTGTTTTCCACCGTGATGGTGCTGGTGCTCGGATTCCTGGCGGATCTGGCCCAGCGCCTCCTCGACCCTCGCTTGCGCGATTCGGTTTCCGGCAACCGGCGGGCCAGGGCGGCCGCATGAGCACCCTGCAGCTGATACGCCTCCGACGCCCCGCGAGCCACCGCGCGCTGACCCTGTGGATCGGCGTGGTGCTGCTCGGCATCGTCGTCGTGATGGCCGTGGCCTCCTTCGTGGCGCTGCCCTACGACCCCGCGGATACTACGGGTGGACGCCTCAAGGCGCCCTCAGCCGCACACTGGGCGGGTACCGATACCCTGGGCCGCGATATTTTCACCCAACTGCTGATCGGCGCCCGGTTAGCCCTCGCCGTCGGCGTCGGCTCGGTGCTGATCGCCGCGATCTGGGGCATCACTCTGGGCCTGCTGATCGCCTATGCCTCCCGGTGGCTCGATGACGCCCTGACCAGCCTGCTCGACGTCGCGATCGCCTTCCCCACCCTGCTGCTGGCGATGCTGATCGTGATCTGGCACGGTGCCTCGCTCGAATCCGCGATCCTGGCCATCGGCCTGGCCGGTTCGGCGGTGATCGCCCGGCTCACCCGGGTGGTAGCCAAACGGGTGCTCGGTGCCTATTATGTGACCGCGGCACGGACCTCGGGCGCCCGCGGGCTTCAGCTTGTCTGGTGGCATGTGCTGCCGAATGTCTGGACGACGCTGATTGTGCCGCTGGCCCTGCAGTTCGGCGGCGCGGTGATCGCGGAAGCTTCGCTGTCCTATCTGGGGCTCGGTTCCCCTCCGCCGAACGCCTCCTGGGGCAAGCTCCTGCAGGAAGCGCAGGCCACCGTGCTGCTCCAGCCCACCAGCGCGATCCTGCCCGGGGTGATGATCGTGATCACCGCGATCGGCATCAACCTGCTGGCGGATGGCATCCGCGATGTGGTGGATCCCACGGTGCGGGAGGGATCCCGATGAGTGAACGGCTTCTTCAGGTCAGCAATCTCAGCATCCGGACCGCCTCCCCGCGGGGGCAGAAAACCCTGGTCGAGGACGTCTCGCTGGAGCTGGCCTCCGGAGAGCGGCTCGGCCTGATCGGCGAATCCGGCTCCGGCAAGAGTCTCACCGCGCACAGCATTCTGGGCCTGCTGCCCCGCTCGCTCAAGGCCTCCGGTACGGTGCGGCTGGCGGGTACGGACATCCTGGCCAGCCGGGATCGCGACCTCAACGCGGTGCGCGGCACGGTGGCCAGCGCCGTCTTCCAGGAGCCGCTGACGGCACTGGATCCGCTGATGCGCGTGGGCAAACAGCTCGCCTGGCCGATTGCCCGGCACCAGGGTCTACGCGGAGCGGCCCTGCAGGCGGCTGTGCTGGAGGCCCTGACCGAAGTGCAGCTGCCCGCCCCTGAACGTATTGCCGCTTCTTATATTCACCAGATTTCCGGCGGACAGCGGCAACGGGTGGCGATCGCCATGGCGCTTGCCTGCAAACCGCAGCTGCTGATTGCCGACGAGCCGACCACCGCCCTCGATGTGACCGTCCAGGCGGGCATCCTGGATCTGCTGGATGAGGCGGTCCGCGAGCGCTCGATGGCGATGATCTTCATCAGTCACGACCTGGCCGTCGTCTCCCGGGTCGCCCAGAAGGTGGTGGTCATGGAGGCCGGGCGCGTGGTGGAGCACGGCCTGGTCAGCGAGGTGCTGAACCATCCGCAGCACCTGTACACCCAGGCGCTCGTGGCCAACTCCCGGCGCCTGGAGAGTTATCTGCCACCTCTGGAGGAGGCCCGATGAGCGCCGCACCCAACCACACCTCGGTACTGGCGGCATCGAATCTGGGCTTCCGCTACCCCGGCGCGGCCGCACCGGCGCTAGAGGGAATCACGCTGGACTTGCCCGCCGGCGTCAGCGTGGGCCTGGTGGGCGAATCCGGTTCCGGGAAGTCGACCATCGTGAACCTGCTGCTCGGTCTGCAGAGCCCCAGCAGCGGCTCGGTGACGTTCCGGGGTGCACCGCTGAACCTGCGGGACCGGCAGCAGATGCGCCAGTTCCGCCGTACCGTGCAGCCGGTGTTTCAGGATCCGTACTCCTCACTGGACCCGCGGCTGACCATTGGCCGCTCGGTCTCCGAGCCGCTGATCGCGCTCGGTCTCGCCACGGACCGGCAGGCCATCCGGAGCCGGGTGGAGGAGCTGCTGCTCGCCGTCGGGCTGGAACCGGCGATGGCGGACCGTTACCCGGCGGCGTTCTCCGGCGGCCAGCGCCAGCGGATCGCCATCGCCCGGGCGCTGGCACCGGAGCCGCAGGTCATTCTGGCCGACGAGCCAGTGAGCGCACTGGACGTGTCAGTGCGGATGCAGGTGATCGATCTGCTGCGAACGCTCGCGGAACAGCGCGGGCTCGGACTGCTGCTGGTCTCGCACGATCTGACGGTGATCGGGGCCTTGTGCCAGCGCCTGGTGGTGCTGGCAAACGGCCGGATGGTGGAGCAGGGTGAGACGGCCGAGGTGTTAGCCCGACCGCAGCACGCCTACACCCGGAAGCTGCTGACCGCCGTGCCACGCCTGCCCTGAAAACTTCCCTGAAACTGCCCTGATCTGCTGACTCAGACCGGGACCCGGAGGACGTCCTTCCCGGCCTTGACGGCCAGATCCAGCGCTTTCGGATCGGCCAGGCTGGTGGACACGACGACGTCGAAATCCTGGATGAAGGCAATCCGGTAGGACCCGTCGCCAGGGAATTTGAGCGAGGTGGCCAGCAGGATGGACCGGTCTGCCACCTCGCGCATCCGTTGCTTGAGCCGGGCCTCCTGGGTCAGGTCTGTCACCACCGAGCCGTCCGGCCGGACGCCGGTACTGCTGATCACGGCGACGTCCGCACGGATCAGCGCCAGCGCTTCTTCGGTGAGCGGGCCGGAAAGCGTGCTGGGCTTGGCACCGACCAGTCCGCCGAGCAGGATCAGCGAAGTGACCGGATCATCGGCCAGCACCTTCAGCACCGAGAGGTTATTGGTGATCACGGTGACGGGGCGGCCACGCAGTTGCCACGCCACCTGAAGGGTGGAATGCCCGATGTCCAGCAGGACGACGTCGCCGTCCTGGATGAGCCGGGCGGTCGCGATGGCGATCGCCACCTTTTCCTGAACATCCTCATCACGGTCTGCCGGCTCGGCGAGACCCGGGGCGATCTGGGGTGCCTGCTGGCTGGCCGTCGCTCCACCATGGACGCGCTGCAGTTGGCCGACGAGTTCAAGGCGCTCCAGGTCACGACGGATGGTCGATCCGCTCACCTCAAGGGTGTGGGCGAGTTCCTCCACCGTCACACTGCCCGCGTCACGGAGCCGCGCAACGATGGCGGCTTCTCGCTGGTGTGTCAGCACGCGTCATTCCCTTCTCCGCAGTTGGCTCAATTACACCATGATTCTGCGCATTTTCGCTCAGATTAACGCTCAGTGAACGGTTCACGGCGCTTGAGTGAAAGATAATGCGCAGTTATTGCCAATAATACGCAGGACTGATGTGCTGGCACTGTTCAGCCCTCGCTGTTCACCCCAAAGCTGCGAACGCTCATTCCCCCTACACAGGAGTCTTCCCGTGAAACTCTCCCGCCTGATGGCGCCCCTCGCGGCCCTGGCTGTGGCCTCGCTGGCACTGGCCGGCTGCTCCCAGGGCTCTTCCTCCTCGTCCTCCGCTTCTGACGGTTCCGCTCAGAAGCTCACGGTGTTCCTCAGTGCAGACACCAATATCCAGGATCTCTGGCAGAAAACCCTGATCCCGGCCTTCCAGAAGGCAAACCCGGGATACACCGTCTCGGTGGACCTGGATCTCCATGGCCTGCACGACCAGCAGACCGTGGCCAAACTGACCGCCGCGACGGTGCAGCACAAAGACCCGGGCTATGACCTGGTCGATGCCGGCTTTGTCTCCCAGGTGGCCGCGAGTGGCCTGCTCGCCCCCGTGAGTTCCAGCGATATTCCTGAGCTCAAGGATGTTCCGGCCGATCTGGTGAGTGCCGGCGGCAACGGCGGCATCCCCTACCGCGGATCCAGCGTCGTGCTCGCCTATGACACCAAAACCGTCCCCACTCCGCCCAAGACCCTGGATGATCTGCTCAGCTGGATCAAGGCGAACCCCGGTAAGTTCACCTACAACACCCCGGACTCCGGAGGCAGCGGACAGGCCTTCGTGACAACGGTGCTGGACAAGACGATTCCGGCAGACCAGCGCACCAAGATGGCGACCAGCTATGCTCCCGAGACGGAGACCGCCTGGAACGACGGCTTCGCCACACTGGCCGGGCTGAATCCCTATGTGTACCAGAAGGGTGTCTACCCCAATGGGAACAACCAGGTGCTGGATCTGCTCTCCAGCGGTCAGATCTCGATGGCACCGGTCTGGAGCGACCAGTTCGTCACCGGCAAGAAGAACGGGCACATCCCGGACACGGTCGGCTACACGCAGATCTCTGATCCCTCCTTCACCGGTGGTGCCAGCTACCTCGGCATCCCCTCCGCCTCGCCGCGCCAGGAAGGCGCCAGGAAACTCGTCTCCTGGCTGCTGAGCCCCGCCGCGCAGGCACTGGTCGCCGACAGCATCTCCGGCTACCCCGTCATCGCGCTCGACAAACTGCCCGCCTCGGTGCAGAGCCTGTTCAAGGACGCCGACATCGCCCACCTGCGCCCCTCCTACTTCGCCTCGATGAGTTCCGATCTGAACAAGAACTGGTCCCAGAAGGTCCCCGGCAAATGACCAGCATCCCTAGGGATCACCCGCTGACCTCCGGGCACAGCGCCGCCCGGACGGCCAGATGGTCCTCCGTCCAGGGCTTCCTCCTCGCTCTGCCGCCCATCGTGGTGATCCTAGTGTTCATTGGGGTTCCGGTGCTGCTGGCGCTGGGTTTCAGCGTCGGGTTCACCGGCGGCCTCAACTCGGTGATCGCCGCCGTGGGCCAGAATGTGCACCGTGGCGACGGCCTGGCGCCCAGCTTCGGTGCCTACGGGGATGTCTTCAGCACCGAGGAATTCTGGCGAAATCTGGGGTTGACCCTCCTGGTCACCCTGGCGAGCACCGTCATCGTGATGGTGCTCGCCGGGGGGATCGGGCTGTATCTGCGCCTGCACGGCGGCTGGCTGGCCCGCCTGCTCTCCGCCGTGTCGATGGTGCCGCTGTTCATCCCGGTCGTCATCGCCTCCTGGGCCATTCTGACCTTCTATTCGGCAGACGGCTTCCTGCGCAGCCTGCTGGCGCAGCTCGGCGTCGACGGCCCGGTCTGGTCCTACTCGGTCGTCGCGATCGTGATCGGATCGGCCTGGACCTCGCTGCCCTTCGCCGTCCTGATGATCAGTTCCGGCCTGCAGTCCATTCCAGATGCACTGATCGACGCCGCCCGCGATGCTGGTGCGGGTACGGTGCGGATCGTCCGAACCATCCTGGTGCCGATGAGCACTGTTCCGCTGGTCATCGCGGTGACCTTCACCGCCATCGGCGTGATCGGCTCCTACACCGTGCCCTACTTCACCGGCCCGAACTCGCCGACGATGCTCGGAGTGTCCCTGGCCAACTACTTCACCTCCTACAACCAGCCGCAGCAGTCCCTGGTGATGGCCTTCGTCGTCTTCCTGGTCGCCTCCGGCATCGGCGCACTATACGTCTGGGCGAATTTCCGTAGCGCCCGACGCGAAGGGAAAGTGTGATGCGCTCTTCTCCGTCGCTGGCCAGGCTGCTCCGGAATCTCGGAGTCGCCGCCTTCGCCCTGCTGCTGCTGACCTTTGTGCTGGGACCGCTGCTCTGGCTGGGTACCCATGCTTTTGCGGGCACCTGGACCTACCCGAATCTCGGGCCGGATTCCTGGACGCTGCGCTGGTGGGAGGCGGTGTTCACCGACGCCGGTCTCGGCCAGGCGGTGCAGAACTCGCTGCTGATCTCCCCGGTCGTCGTCCTGTGTTCAGCGCTCATCTGCCTGCCCGCGGCCTACGCCTTTGCGCGGTTCGAGTTCCCGGGGAGGCGGGCCTTTCTGATCGGGTTGTTCGCCACCAATGCGTTCCCCCGGATGGGCCTCTTCGCCACCCTTGCCTCGCTCTACTACGCCCTCGGGCTGATGAACACCGTGGTCGGCATCGTGATCGTGCAGTTGCTCGGCACCATCGTCTTCATGACCTGGATTCCGGCGGCGGCCTTCTCCGCCGTGCCGCGATCCCTCGAAGAGGCTGCGCGCGATGCCGGCGCCTCCCGGCTGCGAGTGTTCTTCACCGTCACGCTCCGGCTCGCCCTGCCCGGCATTCTGGTCGGCGCGGTGATGGCGTTTCTGGCGGCCTTCGATGAGGCTCAGGGCACCTATCTGGTGGGCGCTCCCGATGTGCTGACCATGCCCACCGAGATGTACACCCTGGTGCTCAATTACCCCAAACAGGTGGCCGCGGTCTTCTCGATTCTGCTCGCCATCCCTTCGGTGGTGCTGCTGCTCGCCGTGCGTAAGCACGTCATGGGCGGACAGCTCGCCGAAGGCTTCCAACTCAAGTAAGTCCAGCAAAGGATGCCCATGACTTCCCTCCCCGATGCGCCGTCCGACGGGTTGCAGCTACGTTCACTGCATAAAGAACTCGGCGGACGCACCATCATCGACCAGCTCGATCTCACCGTGGAACCCGGCGAACTGGTCTCCCTGCTCGGCCCCTCCGGCTGCGGTAAGACCACCACGCTGCGGATGATCGCAGGCTTTCTGGCACCCGATGGTGGCAGCATCCGGATGGGCGGGCGTGACGTCACGGCGCTCGGGCCGGACAAGCGGCCCAGTGCGATGGTGTTCCAGAACTACGCACTCTGGCCGCATATGACGGTGACCAGAAACGTCTCCTACCCGCTGCGGCTGCGTCGGCTGCCGCGTGCCGAGATCACTGAACGCGTCCAGCAGGTGCTCAGACTGGTGAACCTGCTGCATCACCGGGATTCCCGTCCGGCGCGGATTTCCGGCGGTGAACAGCAGCGCGTGGCCCTGGCCAGAGCTCTGGTTCAGGAGCCCTCGGTGCTGCTGCTCGACGAGCCGTTGAGCAATCTGGATGCGAAACTGCGCGTCAAGGTCCGTGAGGACATCCGGGAGATCCAGCAGCGGCTGGGAATCACCACGGTGATCGTCACGCACGATCAGGAGGAAGCACTGTCCATCTCGGACCGGGTGGCCGTGATGAATGCTGGGCGGATTGAGCAGTTCACCACCCCGGATGAGCTCTACACGCGTCCGGCCACCGAATTCGTCGCGACCTTCATCGGCTCGCTCAATCGCTTCGAAGGGACCTTCGACGGTACCCGTATCCTGCCCTCCACCACCGAAGGCGATGTGGTGGGTGTGCGGCCCGAACACGTGAGCTACTCCAGTTCGCCGCTGCCATCGTCGCTGCCCGCCGTCGTCGAGGGCGTGGTGCCGCACGGGCACTTCCACGAGCTGCGGTTGCGGCGCGAGGATGTCACGGTGCGCGCCTACCACTCCGGTGTCCCGCCGCAGCGGGGCGATGCCGGCCACGCCAGCATCACGAGCGCCCTGCACTTCCGGGACGGCCGGCTGGTGGATCAGCGGACGGCGGTGCCCGCATGAGCGCTCCCCTGCCGCTGAACACACCCGTCCCGATCCGCGCCCCTGCCCCGACGAGCACGCAGGCCTCCGCTCACCGGGGAGATTCCAGCAGGTTCCGGGAAAACACCCTGTCCGCCGTGCGCTCGGCCATCGACAAGGGCTCGGAGATCGTGGAGATCGACGTCCGGCTGAGCGCCAGCGGTGACGTCGTCGTCCTGCATGATCCGACGTTGGAGCGGCTCTGGGGCCTCCCTCGTCCGATCTCCGAGGTGCCGACCGCCGAACTGCTCAGCTGGGGGCCGCCGGATACCCGGCCACCACTGCTCGCCGAGCTGCTCCCGCTCTTCCAGGAGGCGGTCTCGCGGGGCCTGACCAGCCGGCTCGTCATCGACATGGAGCAGGCAGAGTTTGCCGTGCCCTCGCTGAGGGTGACGCGCGCGGCCGGGATCGTCACCGACTGGTGCGGCGATCTTGCGGCAATGCGCCTGCTCCGCGAGCTCGATGCCGAGGCCCGGCTCTGGCTACCCTGGGATCGGAGCACGGCGCCCAGCCCGGCGGAATGGTCCGAGCTGAGGCCGGTCACGGTCAACATGCCGTTCCAGCTGGTGGATGCGGCGATGGTGGAGGCCGTGCACGCGCTGGGCAGCACCGTGACGGTGTGGACGGTGGACGAGCGCGAGGACCTGGCCAGGATGATCTCGCTGGGAGTGGACACCATCACGACCAACCAGCTGGACCTTTTGCAGGAGTTGC
The DNA here is from genome assembly GCF_030271165.1 of Psychromicrobium xiongbiense. Lineage (GTDB taxonomy): Bacteria > Actinomycetota > Actinomycetes > Actinomycetales > Micrococcaceae > Renibacterium > Renibacterium xiongbiense. The sequence continues at coordinate 33,124 of NZ_JASSZH010000012.1, forward strand.
TGCAGGCGGCATCGCTGCCTGAGGCCAAAGTACGCGGCGAGGTGAAGGCATGAGGCCAACAGAGCTGGCCACTACCCCTGAGATATCCAGGGCCCGCCAGACGGCCCTGGAACTCGCGGCCTGGGCGGTGGCGGAGACCCGCAGCTACCGTCCCAGCGGGGTGACCACCAAGGCCAACCCGGCGGACCTGGTCACCGAGCTGGACACCCGGATCGAACGTCAGGTGCGCGCCGTCATCGGCGACCGATTCCCGGATCATGGCTTCGTCGGCGAGGAATACGGCGGCGAGGCGTCGCCGGGCCGCCCCACCTGGTATCTCGATCCGGTGGATGGCACCACCAATCTGGCGAATGGGGTTCCCTGGACGGCATTTTCCCTGGCGCTGGCCGTGGACCGGACGCCGCTGATCGGGGTGATTGCCGATCCCTGGCGCGAGCAGATCTTCGATGCCGCGGCCGGCGCCGGTGCGCGGTGCAACGGTGAGCTGCTGCCATCCCTGACAGCCAGCACGCTCACCGGCAGCGTGGTCAGCACCGAGCTGGCGGGCCATCTCCCCTGGCCCGGGATGCGGGGGCTGGAAGCGGCGCTGGCAGAAAGGTTCTGTACGGTGCGGGTGATGGGCTCGGGGACCCTGACCCTGCTGGGGATCGCCGCCGGTCGTGGTGCCGGTGCGGTGATCGGCCGCTTCGGTGCGGAGGACCATCTGGCTGCGACGCTGATCGCGCAGGAAGCCGGGGCCGCGGTGCTCAATGAGGCCGGGCAGGTGTCGCTGTTCCCGGCCAGCGGCGGCATTCTGGTGGCGGCTCCGGCAGTGGCACAGGAGTTGCACGCGCTCTGGCGTTCGGCCCTCCCAACTGAGTAGCAGCCTCCCAGCTGAGTAGCAGATAGTGCACGTGGATACGTTTCCACGTGCACTATCTGCTACTCAGGGTGTGACGCTCCCGTTGGGTTGGGGGCGGGAGAGGCCGAAGGTCAGAGCTCAGCCTGCCTGGCCGCCACGAGAGATTGAACCTCCGCGAAGAGCGGGTGCTCCGGCGTCAGGCCGGTGATCGTCTCGGTCGCCTCGGCGGCATCGAGGGTGGCCAGCAGACGTGTCAGTTCGGTGGCTTCGCTGTCCGCCGGGTCATCGAAGCGCAGAGCTGCGGCGATGGCCGTCGACAGCGCCTCCGAGGCCATCCCCCGTTCGGCCCGTTCTGCGGCCGGTCCGATGAATCGTTCGTGCCGGCTCAGTTTGCGCAACGGAGCACGGCCCACACGATTCACCGTATCCGGCAGATAGGGATTGTTGAACCGGGAGAGGATCTTCTGCACATAGGCCTCCTGCTCCGCCTCCGGGAACTCGTGCTTCTCCACCAGCAGCCGCTTGGTTTCATCCAGCACCGCCCGGACCTTGGCGGCAACCTCGGCATCGGCCATGGCATCGGAGATCTTCTCCAGCCCTGCCGCATACCCGAAGTAGGCGGCCGAGGCATGACCGGTATTCACGGTGAACAGTTTGCGTTCGATATACGGGCTGAGATCGTCGACGAAGGTCGCACCAGGAATCACGGGTGGATTGCCCTGAAATGGCGTCCGGTCAATGACCCACTCGTAGAAGGTCTCCACCGTGACATCGAGCCCCTGGCCCGGTGCCTGGGCGGGAACGATCCGGTCCACAGCGGTGTTGGCGAACACCGCCCGGGCATCGAGCGCTGCCGCGTCTCCGTCCCAGGCCGCAAGAACCTCCCGATGCAGCAGGTCGGTGGCATTGATCGCATTCTCGCAGGCCATGACCTGCAACGGCGGCAGCGATGGTGCGCGCTCCGCCAGGCCGCGGGCGATCACCGGCGCCACAAACTTGAGGATATGGGGTCCCACTGCTGTGGTCACCACATCTGCCGTGGCGATCTCCGCGACCACGGCGGCTTCCTCGGTGGCGGAATTCAGTGCCCGGAACCCGGAGACGGTCTTCACCGAGCCTTCTTCCCCGACCTCGTGCACTTCATAGGATGACGCTGCTGCCAGTTGGCTGATCAGCTCCGCGGCAACATCCGCGAACACCACCTCGTACCCTGCCTCGTGCAGAAGCAACCCCACGAAGCCACGACCGATATTGCCTGCTCCGAAATGAACAGCTTTCACTATGCGTTGACCTTTCCGAAGAGTGCCAGGATTTCCTCGACCGACGTCGCTTCCTCGAGCTGGGCCACCTGAGCCTTGTCGGTGAAGATCTTGGCAATCGAAGCGAGGATCTGGAGGTGTTCGTTGTTGATGCCTGCCACGCCCACGACGAACTTGACGGGCTTGCCTGCCCAGTCGATGCCGCCGGGATACCGGATGATCGAAATGGCCGAGTGCAGGATGTGCTCTTTGGCATCGTTGGTTCCGTGCGGAATGGCCAGGAAGCTGCCCATGTAGGTGGACACCGATTCCTCGCGCTCATGCATCGCCTGCACATAGCTCGCATCCACGGCGCCACGTGCCATCAGGAGGCGTCCTGCTTCTTCGATGGCGGAATCGCGGTCTGTTGCCGTGCCGCTGAGCACCACGGAGCTGGGCAGCAGCACGTCCCGGCCGGCACTCTCTGCGGCCGACGGCGCCTCCCCGACCACGGTTTCCGCGGCCGCCGGAGCCTCAGCGGGCGAGTCACCGTTGCTGCTCTTCACCAGCTCAACGATCTCGTCATACCGTGGGCTGTTCATGAAGTTGTCCACCGAGACGTGCACGGCGCTTCCGGTGAGCGGCTTGGCGCGCTCTGTGAGGTCCTGGTGCGTGACCACGATGTCGTAGGTGTCACTCAGGTTGGCGATGGCTGAGTTGGTGACTTTGACCCCGGGGAATCCGGCGGCCTTGATCTTGTTGCGGAGCACTGAGGCACCCATGGCACTGGAGCCCATACCGGCATCACAGGCAAAGACGATGTTCTCGATGGGGCCGGCCAGCACCGCCGTACCCACTCCGCCGCCGGTCAGGACCGAGGCCACAGAGCTTTTCTTTCCCTTGAGCGCTTCCATCTTGGAGGTCGCCGCACCGAGGGCGTCCTCGTCCGTGCTCTTGCTGGCTTTGAGAATCACCGAGGCGATCAGGAAGGACACGGTAGCGGCAAGCAGCACCGAGAGCGCCACCCCGAGGTAGCTGTCGCTGGCGGTCGCAGCGAAGACGGCGATGATGCTGCCAGGTGCGGCGGGTGAACGCAGACCCGCGCCGGTGACCACCAGGGTGAAAATCCCGGTCATACCGCCACCGATGGCCGCCAGGAGAAGAATCGGCTTCATCAACACGTAGGGGAAGTAGATTTCGTGGATGCCACCGACAAACTGGATGAGTGCCGCCCCGGGAGCGGAGGCCCGGGCCAGCCCCTTACCGAAGAACATGTAGGCCAGCAGGATGCCGACGCCGGGGCCGGGGTTGGATTCGAGCAGGAACAGGATGGACTTGCCATTCTGCAAGGCCTGTTCAGTACCCAGCGGGGTCAGGATGCCGTGGTTCACGGCGTTGTTCAGGAACAGGACCTTGGCGGGCTCAATGAAAATGCTGGTCAGCGGCAGGAGACCGTGCTGCACCAGGAACTCCACCACCGCGGATGCGCCATTGCTGAAGGCGGTGACCACCGGACCGATCACCAACATACCGAGGATGCCCATCACGGCCGCCACGATGCCGGCAGAGAAGTTGTCGATCAACATCTCGAAGCCGGGTTTGACGCGGCCTTCCCAGACTTTGTCCAACTTCTTCATGACCCAGGCAGTCAGTGGACCCATGATCATGGCACCGATGAACATGGGGATGTCGGTGCCGACGATGACGCCCATGGTAGCCGCCGCGCCCACCACGCCACCGCGGACGCCGTGGACGGCGCGACCACCGGTATAGCCGATGAGCAGCGGGAGCAGGTAGGTGATCATGGGCCCGACGAGCTTGGCCAGGGTGTCATTGGGGAAGAATCCGGCCGGAATGAAGAGCGCCGTGATGATGCCCCAGGCAATAAATGCCCCGATATTCGGCATGATCATGCCGGAAAGGAAAGTGCCGAACTTCTGGACACCTACCCGAAGGCTGGTGCGCGGTGTCGCAACGGACTGTGTTGCCATGGTGTTTGTCCTATCGTAGATCCCGCGGCATCGCGGGTCGGCCGTCCTGGGCCAGGAAACAACAAAGGAATCAGAGCGAGAACAGGTTCAGGGACTGGTGGAGATACGGTGAAGCCATTCAAGAAAAAGTTTCAGCTCTGAACTGGACAGTTGATCTGAATGCGATGCCTGAAGGGCAGCATTCAGGGCGATGGCCGCAACCACCACGGAAGACTTCCCCGAGGTATCGGATGCAGCGCCACGGGCTTCCTCCGTGGAGATGGCGAAAATCATGGAATCACGGGTCATCGTGGAGAGCTCGAGATTCCTCTCTTCCACCGGCTCAGCGATGAGCATCAGGGTCACGCCGACGTTGGCCGCAAGGATGCTGCGGGCCGCCTCATGCGGTGGCACATTGAGCTGTCCCGCCGCCGCGGCCCGGTTCAGCATTCCCTCCATGAGCGCCTCGGCATCGGCAACGATAGTGGGGCGACTTTCCGGGCGGATATTGCCAAACATGACCAGATACAAGTGCGGTTGAGTCAATCCGAACTGGACATGGTGGTCCCACATCCGTCGGACATCCTCCAGGGGTTCTCCGGACGGGATAACACCCCGCTCCCCCGCCACATACTCCTCAAAGCCGACCGCCACCACTGCGTCGAACAGACCTTCTTTGTCACCGAAGTGGTGGTAGAGCGTCGGCGCGGTCACCCCGGCAAGCTTGGTGATCTGACGCGTAGAGACCGGTGCCCCCTCCGAGCTGGCCAGGAGCTCGGCAGCTGCATGAAGCAGCCGAGCCTTAGCCGGAGTCTGGTCGTCGATGCCCATGACCGCTACCCTAGCATCTATAGCACTGCTATATGAAGTAGGTCACACCAACTAATTTTCTTCTCGGCCTCCGCGCCCTGGGCCCACCTGACAGCCGGAAATGCACGATGGCGGGTGGCCCCGTGAAAGGGCCACCCGCCATCGTGGGTGAATCAGTGTTGCGCCGGTCGAGGTGAAGCTCAGGCGAAGTCGGAGACCGCCGGGTCGGGGCCGATCCGCCCCTCAGCGCCACGATCCAGAGCGTTGAGCGCCTCCACGTCCTCGGCATCCAGCGTCACGTCCAGGCTGGCGAAGTTCTCCGCGATGCGCGACTCGGTCACCGACTTGGGGATCACCACATTGCCCAGAGCCAGATGCCAGGCAATGACGACCTGCGCAGGAGTGGCCCCGTGCTTCTGGGCGATGGCGACGACCGTCGGATCGGAGAGCAGCTCGCCACCCTGGCCCAGCGGGGACCAGGCCTGGGTCAGGATGCCCTGGCTGGCGTTGAAGTCGCGCAGTTCGCTCTGGTTGAAGTACGGGTGCAGCTCGATCTGGTGAATCGCCGGGACCACGCCGGTGGCCTCAACGATCTCCTTGATGCCCTCTGCGGTGAAGTTGGAGACACCGATCGACGTCACTTTGCCGGCCTTCTGCAGGTCCACCAGAGCCTTCCAGGTGTCCGCATAGGCCCCCCGCTGCGGCTGCATCCAGTGGATCAGGTAGAGGTCCAGTGAATCCAGACCCAGGCGCTCCAGCGAGGCGTCGAAGGCGGCCAGCGTGGAGTCGTAGCCCTGGTCAGCATTCCAGAGCTTGGTGGTGATGAACAGCTCTTCCGGGCTCAGCTCCGAGGCGGCAATGGCGCGACCGACTCCCGCTTCATTGCCGTAGATCTTGGCGGTGTCAATGTGGCGATAGCCGGCGTCCAGGGCCTGACCCACCACGGTTTCCGCAACCGAGTCTTCTACTTGCCATACGCCGTAGCCCAGCTGCGGGATGGTGTTTCCGTCATTGAATGTGAGGTTTGGCGAAGTCGTCATACCACCATCCTGCCAAAAATGCCCCGCCCGGGCCATGTCCGGACTACCGCTTCACTGTGCGCGTAACCGGGAATAACCTGACTGACTCCACACCCCGTTTCAGTGGCGACGAGGGCTCAGCCCACGCAGAGACAGAAGGGGTGCCCCGCCGGATCCAGGAACACCCGGAACGTGGTCCCCGGCTGGACATCGGTCTTCGTGGCGCCGATCGCCAGCACCTCAGCCTCCGCTTCGTCGAGGTCCTGGACCATCACGTCGAAATGCATCTGCTGCGGCTGGTCCTGGCCCGGCCATTGTGGCGGGGTGTAGTTCTCCACCGGCTGGAAGCAGATACACTCGCTGGGACCGCCCCGCACCTCCGCCCAGTCGGGACGAATCTCTGCCTTCCAGCCGAGCAGCTCGGCGTAGAAGGTGGCCAGAACACCGGGGTCCGGGCAGTCGATGACAATGCTGGGGTAACGGGCAATAGCCATGCGACCGATCCTACGCCCGGCCTGCGGATTTGCCCACAGGCAGGCACGGCCTACTCGGCGGCAGGGACTTTGCTCTCGAAGGCGTTCCCTTCCTCCAGATCGAGCGCCGTCGGCCCCTTGTTCCGGAACGCCCAGATGTAGACGGCCAGTGAAATAGCGATGCACACCGTGACATAGGTGAAAAACACGCCGTCCAGATGCGCACCGGAGAGCGCCTTGCCCAGATACGGCGCCGTACCGCCGAAGAGCGCATTGGCCACACCATAAGCCAGCCCCACCCCGAGCGCCCGGATCTCCCGCGGGAACAGCTCCGCCTTCACCAGGGCGTTGATCGAGGTGTAGCCCAGCACGATGACGAGTGCCGCCATCATGAGCAGGAAAGACAGCACCGGGCTGGAGGTGGCGGTCAGGGCACTGAGGATCGGCCAGGTGAAGAGGACACCGCCGATGCCAAACCACAGCAGCAGAGGCTTGCGGCCCACCCGGTCCGAGATGGCTCCAGCCACGGGCTGCAGGACCATGAAGATCAGCAGCGCCACAAAGTTGATCATGGTCACCGTCGGTTTGTCCTTGACGGTCCCGTTCATCAGGATCTGCATATAGGAGGTGAAGGTGTAGAAGGCGAGGGTTCCGCCCATCGTCAGACCAATGACCATGAGGAACTGCTTCCAGTACCTGGACAGCAGCCGCAAAGTCCCGGGCGCCGCTTCGCCCGCCCGAGCGTTGCGGGCGGCATCGAGCTGTTCCTGCGGCACCGATTCGATCATGCCGCGCCGGATCCACATGACCGTCACGGCTGCGGCGGCACCGATCACGAAGGGGATCCGCCAGCCCCAGTCCATCAGCGCCTGGGCACTGAGCAGGTTCTGCAGGATGATCTGCACCACCAGCGCCAGGACCTGCCCGCTGACCAGCGTCACGTACTGGAAGCTGGAGAAGAAGCCACGCCTGTTCCGGGTAGCCATCTCTGACATGTAGGTGGCACTGGTGCCATACTCGCCGCCCACCGAGAAGCCCTGCACCAGCCGGGCGATCAGCAGGATGACAGTGGCTCCGGCCCCGATCTGCTGGACGCCCGGGGACACCGCGATCAGCAGCGAACCACCCGCCATGAGCAGCACGGACAGGGTCAGGGCCGCCCGTCGTCCGCGCCGATCCGCATAGCGACCGAAGTACCAGCTGCCGACGGGGCGCATGACGAAGGCTGCGGCGAAGACGCCCAGAACGCCCAGCGTGTCCTTGTCCTCGGAGCCCGAGGCGAAAAAGACGTGGCTGAAATAGGCAGTGAACACCGTGAAGGAGTAGAAGTCGTACCACTCGACCATATTGCCGGCCGAGCCACGCAGAATATTGCCCACCACCGAGCTGGCCTTGAGGGCTTCCCTCTGCGGATCATGTGCTTGTATCGTCATCGACGCCTCACCTGGGCTGGATCTTCGCAGCGGGCGGGGAACCCGTCCGCTTCCCGGCCACCCTATGCCCGCACCTGCCCGGGGGCAAGGCACATGACCGTGACACCTCCGCAGAGCAGCCGTGGATTAAGAGCAAACTCAAGGCTGATTTTCAGGCTATTTTCAGGCTTCCATGCCGCTCGATCGACAGGAACATTCCCCCGTCATAGATCCTTCACAGTCTCGGTGCAGGTCGCGTAGGGTGATGCCATCGACTCAGCAGAGCCGCCCTGTGCAACCCCCTGGCGATGACCCTCATCCCGGCGAGTCGCTATGAGAGGTGCAAAAGCGCAGGCAACGGTCCCGACCGGCATCCCGGTACGGGCGAACCCGAAGGAACACGATGACACCAGCCTCGAACAGGTTCGTCAGAACGGCGGTGGTGGCCGGGCTGACCGGCATCGCCTTGCTGTGCAGCGCTGCGGTTCCGGCGTCTGCTGCGCCGCCGTCGCCGCCGCAGCCGGGCGTGACAGCTGGCATTGACACCAATGCCAGCACCGCGCCGGCCAATAAGATCCACGGCAACCTGGCGGATGCTCAAGGCAAGGTCTCGGTCTACGTGCAGCTCTCCGGCCAGGGTGCCTACGAGGCCACCCAGCCACAGTCGGTGAAGAACAAACAGGCCGCCCCGGTGGATGCCAGCGGTGCGGTTCAGCAGATCCGCAGCTCGATTCAGCAGAAGGCCGACTCGGTGGCCCAGGCAGCATCGGCCAGCACCATCTACACCACCACGAACACCCTGCCCGGAGTGGCAATCACCGGCGATGCCACCGCGATCCGCGCGCTGGCCACGCGCAGTGACGTCGTGAAGATCACGCCCATTGTGTCCAAGAGTATTCCCGACAACAAGAACACGGATATCGACACCCGGGCGCTGAATACCTGGACCAGAACCGGCCAGACCGGCAAAGGCATCAAAATCGCGGTGATCGATACCGGTGTGGACTACACGCACACCGATTTCGGTGGCCCGGGCACGCAGGACGCCTACACGAAGGCAGCCGCCTCATCGACGCTGGTCCCGGGCACCTACGACCCGAACAAGTTCCTGGGCGGCTACGACCTGGCGGGCGACAGCTACGATGCCAACCCCAATGACTCAACGTACAACCCGGTCCCCACCCCCGATGCCAACCCACTGGACTGCCGGGCCGCCGGGCACGGATCCCATGTGGCCGGCACGGCCGCCGGCTATGGCGTCAACGAGGACGGCAGCACCTTCACCTCCGGCAAAAACGGGAATCCGCCCTATTCAGAACTTACTCCGGGAACGGTCAGCGGTATGCGCATCGGCCCCGGCTCCGCCCCTGAGGCCCAGATCATGGCCTTCCGGGTCTTCGGCTGCTACGGCAGCACCGACCTGGTGATCCAGGCGCTCGACCGGGCGCTCGATCCCAACCAGGACGGAAAGTTCGACGACCGCGCGGACATCATCAACATGTCCCTCGGCGCAGACTGGGCCACCACGGATGACCCGGAGAACGACGTCATCAACGAGCTGACCAAGAACGGCATCCTCTCGGTGGTCGCTTCCGGCAACGCTGGCGACTCCTATGACATTGGCGGTAGCCCCGGCAATGCGAAGACCTCGCTGACAGTGGCCAACTCGGTCGGTTCCAAGGTCGCGCTGGACCGGGTCGACGTGCTGGCCCCCACCGCAGGTCAGGCCGCCGGCCAGTACTCCGGCTTCGATGCTGCGAACTTCACCGCGGATCAGCTCAAGGGCACCGTTGTGATGGGGCCCGCCGGCACCAACGTCGAGGGCTGCCAGCCCTTCTCCGCAGCGGACGCAGCCCGGGTCAAGGATAAATGGGTCTGGCTGCACTGGACCGATGACTCTACCCGCCCGTGCGGTTCGGCCGTCCGGTTCAACAATGCGCAGGCCGCTGGCGCCAAGGGCGTCGTCCTCGACTCCGGTCTGGATGTCTTCGCCGCGGGCATCGCCGGCAATGCGACCATCCCGGGCGTCCAGCTGACCAAGACCTACTCCGATCAGCTGCGCCCCGCTGCCCAGGCCGGGACGCTCATCGTCGCGCTCAATGGCAGCTACCGCGGCACCGCCAGCGGAGTCTCCAACAAACTGGACACGCTTAATTCCTCCTCCTCGCGCGGCGTTCACGGCAGCAACGGCATCGTCAAGCCCGATGTCGCAGCCCCCGGCACCCTGATCGGCTCCGTGGGCGTGGGGACCGGCAATGGCGCCAGCGTCAAGTCTGGCACCTCGATGGCGACGCCGCACGTTGCCGGCATCGCCGCCCTGGTGATGGCACAGACCAAACTCCCGGCGCTGGCGGTCAAGGCCATCGTGATGAACACTGCGGTCCATGACATCTACAGCGGACAGTTCGTCTACGGACCCAACCGGGTTGGTTCCGGACGGGTGGATGCCCTGGACGGCACCACCACGAAGGCCTACGCCTATGCCACCGACGATCCCGAGCTGACCAGCCTGAGCTTCGGTGTGGTGGAGGTCGGTGACCAGCCGGTCAGCATCTCCAAGACGGTGACGGTGGCCAGCTTCGATTCTGCGGCACGCAGCTATGCCGCCACCTATCTGCCCGCCACCACCATCCCCGGGGTGAATTACCTGATCAGCCCGGCGGTCAACGTTCCGACGGGCGGCTCCGCGACGATCACGGTCACCCTGTCGATTCCGGATCCGAAGGCGCTGCGTAAGACGATGGACCCGACGTTGGAGAAGGTGCAGCTCAACAGCCCCCGGCAGTTCCTCGCGGATGCCTCGGGTCGGCTGGAGTTGAGCAGCCAGGGCGCGCCGAGCCTGCGGGTTCCGGTGTACACGGCACCCAAGCCGACATCTGCGATGACGGCCGGACCGGCGCTGACTTTCGCGAACACCACGGCGACGAGCACTCCGGTGACGCTGAGCGGTCGCCAGCTCAGCCAGGGCGCTCCGGGTGCCGACGGTTACAACGGCCTCGTCGCACCGTTTGTGTTGCAGACCTCCAGCCCGCGCATCGCCACGCTGGATCCCAGCGCGGCGAAGGGAGCCAAGGAAAATTCCAGCATCCGCGCAATGGATCTGCAGAACGTGGGCGTCTCCTCCACCGTTCCGGCGCTGAAGGCTGCCGGGCTCGATCCGCAGAAGGGTGACATCGCCTTCGGCATCAGCACCTGGGGCAACTGGCCGGCGCTGAGCAATTTCTATCGGATCTACATCAATATCGACACCAACAACGACGGCAAGCCTGATTACCGCCTGGGGCTCGCTCAGGCCACGGGTCTCGATCTGCCGTTGGTGCAGTTGCTGAAGATCAACCCGGACGGTTCCGGTACGCCCGTGAGCACTCGTCCGCTCAATGGCGTCAGCCCGGTGCTGGATACCAACATGATGGATACCAACGTGTTGGTCATGCCGGTCTCGCTGAGCGCGCTGGGCCTGGATGCCAGCAAGCCCGCACCGTTCAGCTACACCGTGACCACCTACTCGAACTATCTGGCGAAGGACGGCCAGCTGACCCCCGTGGACAGCACCACTGCCCAGACCTTCGATCCGGTCAACCCGGCTCTGTGGTTCGACAACGGTCAGCCCGGAACCTTGTTCTTCGATCGCGCTGACAATGCGCTGACCGCTCACAGGGCGGCCGACGCACCGGCCGGCACCAAGGTGCTCTTCCTGCACCTGCAGAATGCCACTGGGGACCTTGGAGCACAGGGCGATGGCGGCAAGAAGGCGGAGGTCGTTCCGCTCTCCTTCGCCTCCGGCAAGGTTCATGGCATCCCGGCCTTCGGTTTCCAGGGCTTCTACGGTGCGGTGCAGGGCAAGAGCTTCACCCCTGGAACTACGGTCTCGGTGATGCTCGATGGCGTCCCGGTCAAGAACCTGTTCCCAGCGAAAGTGAACCCGGGCGGGGTGGTGTTTGCGGTGTTCCAGATTCCGGCTGGCACCACGCCGGGTGAACATACCGTGACGCTCACCGATGAATCACGGATCACCGGATCCACCTCATTCACTGTCCTGAAATGTGGATGGTGACGGAAGGATCCTGACCAGCTGAGTGGCAGTAGGCTGAAAATCCTCGATTTTTGGACTGTTCGATTTTTGGACAACTACTGCCACTCAGTTGGGATGCGAGGGCCCGACCGTTGGGACGGGGAATACGCACCAGCACATGGGAGCATTCTGAGATGACCGACTTCGTGTACACGAGCTATCTCAAGACCACACCGGAGGAGCTCTGGCATGCCCTCACGGACTCGGATCTCATCCAGCGGTACTGGGGCGTCGCGCTGATCTCCGACTGGCAGGTGGGGTCAACCGTGGACTGGGTGGTGGGCGGAATCATCCTGGCCGATCCCGAGCAGGTCATTCTCGCTGCGGACCCGCTCCACACACTCAGCTTCACCTGGCACTCGATCACCGAGGAATTCGGCAGAGCGATCCAGGCTGATCCCGAGGAACTTGCGGTGATGGCCGCCGAAGACCGCTCGATGGCCACCTTCGAACTGACTCCGATGACCGGCATCGTCAAACTCACGCTCACCCATTCCGGCTTCGCCGAGGGCAGCGCACTTCGAGCGGGGATCTCAGAGGGCTGGCCGGCCATCCTGTCCAACCTCAAGACCTTCCTGGAAACCGGACAGCTCCTTCCCTTCGAGTAGCCCTTTCACCTCCAGCCGGCGGGAATGCACTGGACCGCGCGTCGGTTGGCACCAGAGTGAAGGTTGAAATCTGGTCAGATATCGCATGCCCCTGGTGCTACATCGGCAAGCGCCGGTTTGAGAGTGCACTCTCCGAGTTCCCGCACCGGGATGAGGTGGACGTGGAGTGGAAGAGCTTCCAGCTCGATCCCACGATCCCCGAGCACTACGACGGCACGGAACTGGACTACCTGAGCAAGCGCAAGGGAATGCCCGCCGATCGGGTGGCTCAGATGTTTGAGCACGTCAAGTCTCAGGCCGCCAGCGTTGGACTGGACTATGACTTCGGCTCCCTGGTCGTGGCAAATAGCCATCTGGGCCATGAGCTGATTCACTTCGCGGCCCAGTCCGGCGCACAGGACCTGGCCAAGGAACGCCTGCTCAAGCTGCACTTCGAGGAGGGCGGCGATATCGGCTCATGGGAGACTCTGGCCGGCGTCGCGGCTGAACTGGGCCTGGACGCCGATGCCGCCCGGACAGCCCTGACCGAGCGCACCTTTGAGGCGGCGGTGGATGCAGACATCGAGGAGGCTCAGAGCCTCGGCATTCAGGGCGTGCCGTTCTTCGTCATCGACCGCAAGTTCGGCATTTCCGGCGCGCAGAGCAGCGAGGTGTTCGGCCAGGCGCTGCGGGAGGCCTGGCGGGAAAGCCATCCTCTAGTCATGGTGGGCGAGTCCACCACAAGCTCCGACGGCCAGGACGCCCCGGCCTGCGGTCCAGACGGTTGCGCCCTCTGATCAGAACCGATCCGTGAGGCTCCTGCAGCGATAGCCTCGACAGACTAGGGATTTACTGACAAATCCGGCTAAACTGTCTCTATGCCTCGAATTGTCGCCTCCAGCAATGCCGCTCAGCGCGAGCTGACCCAGCGAAAAATCCTGGATTCCTTCGGGCAACTGCTCTTCTCCCATGGCCTGCCCGGGCTGACCATGACGGATGTGGCGCGGCAGGCCGGCGTTGGGCGGACCGCCGTGTACAACTACTATGCGGACCTGGAACAACTCCTGGTGGCCTACGCCCTGGATGAAACGGGCAGGTTCATCTCCGATCTGCGTCAGGAACTGGCCCGGTTGGACAATCCCGTGGACCAGCTGGCGTGCTACGTACGGGCACAGATCGAGGACCTCTCCAAGCGTCACCTGCCACCGGGCCCAGCGATGCGCTCCGTCCTCTCCGCCGATTCCTTCGCCAAGTTGTCGGTGCACGTGGGTGAGCTCAGTGCCCTGCTCCAGGACATTCTGCATCGGGCCATCGACGAGCAGTACTTGCCCGCCGCAGAGGTCAGCGATCTGGCCTATCTGATTCACGGCTCGCTCACGGCGAGCGCTTCCCGCGGCGGACGGCCCGGATCCACCCCGGACACAGCAGCGGAATCGGCTACGGACGATGACGGTGCGGCCGCCCGGCAGGCCCGCACCGAAGCCACGGTGCGTTTCATTCAGGCAGGCGTAGGTGCCCAGTTCGATGCCGACGGCCACCCGATCCGGAGGACGGGCAACGGCGCCTGAACGGCATTCAGACTACGGAGTGCAGACTATTTCACACCCGCGGTGCAACTGATGGTGCCCGGTGATTTATCCACCGCGGTGCCTGCCGTCGGAACTTTGAAGGTCTGCAGGAGGTAAACATCCACCGTGGCGTCAGCGCGGTCATCGTGACGGAACTCCAGGCCGGGGAGATTCCGTTGCAGATTGAAAGCCGCCGCCAGCCCCCCTGTTCCTGCGACGATCACGCCCGTCTTGGTACTGGCGATCTCCTTGTTCCCCACCGTTCCCACCTGGAAGCCCCGGCTGCGCAACTCGTTCGCCAGAGTGCCGGCCAGGCCGGGGACCTGGCTGGCGTTGTAGACATTCACGCTCACCGTGATGTTCTCCGGGTAGTTCAGCACCGTGGTGGGACAGTTCGGGTCTGCTGGGGCACTGCTGGAGGCCGAGGCAGACTGCGGCAGTTTGATGACTCCCTGGCTGATCAGCAGAGCGCCGGTCAGCGCCAGGACCAGAAGCAGGGCCAGAACTCCCAGAATGATGCCGTGCACCCGGCGGTAACGACGGCGCGTGAGCTGAGCATCCTTGGACTGATCGCCGAAGGCCGTCGCCAGGTCGGTGCTGTTGACCGGCCCAACATGCCCGAAGGCGTGCGGGCGCTCTGCCAGCCGCCGCTCTTCCTCCGCTGCCCGCTGCCGCTCCTTCTCTTCGCGCCTGGCCTGAACGGCTTCGCGCCTGGCCTGAATGGCTTCGCGCCTGGCCTGAGCAGCTTCGCGCCGCGCTGCCGCGGCGAGTTCACGCTGAAGCTTGGCTGGGGGCAAAGGAGGCTTAGGTGGCACGACGGGCTGGGAGCCGGTGGCGGGGCGGCCATCGGCCGCAGGCACAGATCCCGCAGGCTCAGCAACCTCGGCAGCCTCGGGGTCCGGGCCAGCGGGCTCCTCTGGCTTCGGTCCGGTCGACTCACTCATCTCGACTCACTCATCGAGGTTCAACACCCGGGCGTGCAGAATGGTCCGTTGATGGAGAGCCGTCCGCACCGCCCGGTGCAGACCGTCCTCCAGATACAGCGCGCCCTTCCACTGCACCACGTGCGGGAAGAGATCACCGAAAAAGGTGGAGTCCTCAGCGAGCAGCGCCGCCAGGTCCAGGGTGCTCTTGGTGGTGATCAACTCATCCAGGCGCACCTGCCGCGGCGCCACGGCCGCCCAGTCCTTGGGCGTCAAGAGCCCATGGTCCGGATACGGCTTAGTTTCGCCCACAGCTTTGAATATCACGTACCCAGCTTAAGGAAGAGTGACCGTCATGGCTTCCCATTCGTGCCCGGCGTGCACTGTTGTAGCCAAATGGTTACGCAGCCGACCCCGGCAGCACGGATTCGACCGCGGCACGGAGCGCATCGTCATCCGGCGTAACCTGTGAGCCGAACCGGCGTACGACCTCACCGGAGGGACTGATCAGGAACTTCTCAAAGTTCCATTTCACCTCGGTGGAACCGTCCTCGGCAGCCAACTGGGTCAGTCCGGCATACAGCGGGGCCTGCTCAGCACCCTTGACGTCCGTTTTGGCGGTCAGCGGAAAGGTCACGCCGAAGTTCCGGGTGCAGAACTCCACGATCTCCTCGTTGGTACCAGGTTCCTGGCCGCCAAACTGATTGGAGGGAACCCCCAGCACCTCGAGTCCGCGGTCACGGTACTCCGTGTACAGCTGCTCCAGCCCGGCATATTGCGGCGTGAAACCGCACTGACTGGCCACATTCACCACCAGCACGGCTTTTCCACGGAAGGTGCCAAAGGTCGTCATCTGCCCATTGCTCAACGTGAGAACGAGATTTTCATTGATGGTGGGGGCCTGATCAGTCATGGGAGCCTTCAATCCGGATAGTCAGAGACAACAGCTACTCCTGCGAACGCATCCGCTGGGTGAAGGTATTCCGACCCGCAGCGATTTGCACGTGCCCGGCAGCCCTGGCCAGACCGAAGAGCGGCATATTGGCATACACGGCCTCCCTGTTACGCGGGGCCAAACGGTACGTTTCATGCCAGACACCTACACTGCCGCTGGCGCCGATCTTTTTCATATAGCGACGCCAGGGAACCAGATGCGGCTGGTCCGGGCTGGAGGCGAAGGCCCGCAATTTGTCCGGCGAGGACCAGTAGCTGACCATGATGGTGGTGCGCCCAAACCACAGGTGATAGCCCAGCAGACCTAGTTCGGGACGGGATGCCAGCCGGGCGATCATTCCCGGCATGGCACAGAAGACCGGGAGCCACGCGCCCAGGTTCCAGAATCTGTTGATCCGCATGCCAATGAGAAAGACCGTCACCTCCTCGCCATCTGCGTTGACCGTGTAGCGACCGGGGAAAACCGAGGGTGCCATGATGTTCTCCTGAGGAGCGGCTCGAGTTTAATAACATCGTTACACAACATTGTTATGGAATTATGGGCTCATGGCAAGACCCCGAATTTACGATGACGAGCTGCGCCGCCGCCTGCTCGATACTGCGGCAGCCACGGTAGCCGCTGGCGGAACCGATGCTCTCAACCTGCGCACCATGGCTCAGGAATGTGAAACCTCCACCTCGGCCATCTATGCGCTCTTCGGCTCCAAGCCCGCTGTACTGGCAGCGGTGGCCCAGCACAGCGCAGACAGCTTCGCTACCTCACAGCATGCGCACGCCCCCGCCGAATCCGGGGTAGCCGATCTGCGAGCCCTGGGCCTGGCCTACCGACAGTGGGCCTTGGACCATCCGGCACTGTTCCAGCTCATGTTCCACCCCACGTTTTTTGCCGGCCTGGAGAGCCCTCAGCTGGAAGATCGCTCCAATGACTCCATCGAGCCATTGCGACGCGCCGTGCGCCGTGCGATAGCAGGTGGGGAGATCCGATTCAGCGATGAGCAGGCCGCCGTGCTGGCCATGTGGGGCATTTTGCATGGCATGGTCACCCTGGAGATGGGCGGCATCGAACCCCCTGCCATGCAGTTGAGCGAGAAGGACTGGCTGGGCGCATTCCATGCAGCGCTGGCTGGCTGGACCACCGCGCCGCTGTTCTGACCGCCACTTTCCCGGTCAGAACAGTTTTCTGATGAGAACAGTTCCCGGCTAGGACAGCGCGAGCTGATCCTTAAGAATGCCGCGCTGAACGGTGGCCGCCGCCAGATGCAGATCATGGCCAGCCTCGGTCAGTCCGACCAGCAGGGATCGCCGGTCATCCTGACAGGCCGCGCGCTCCACCAGCCCGGCCTTTTCCAGTCGATCCACAATTCGGGACAGTGCGCTCTGGGTCAGCGGCGAGCTTTCCGCGAGGTGCTTCATCCGGCAGGAGTCGTCAAATTTCTCCGCCAGAAGATCCAGGATTTCGAACTCGCTGCAGCCGATCTTGAAGCGGCTTTCCAGCTCACGCTCGATGGCGTTCGAGGTGCGCAGATAGACCGACTGGACTGAACGCCATTGCTCGACCAGTTGAGCATCTCCCGTGACCATGGCGCCCATCCTAGCATGACGAAGCATTAAATTCTAGAGCATTATTTTCCTTGTCAATCAATGACACGTCATGTACTTTGGTGCCATGACTGCGAATCAACGCCTCGCAACTGCCCCTCATCCCACTACTTCTGTTCTGCCCGGAGACCCCGCGGACAGTCACAATGCCAGCCATGCCCTCACCCAGAGCAGCGCACCTCGCACCTCCTGGTCGCTGGCCAAGATCATGCTGATCGTCGTACTCTGCACCGTGCTCGCTCTGGACGGCCTGGATGTCTCCATGGTCGGCGTCGCACTGCCTTCGATGGGCCACGAACTCGGCCTGAACACGGAGAGTCTGCAATGGATCGTCTCCGGCTATGTGCTGGGCTACGGTTCACTGCTGCTTCTCGGCGGCCGGCTGGCCGATCTCCTCGGCCGACGGAAAATCTTCCTGATCGCGCTGAGCATCTTCGCTCTGGCCTCCCTACTGGGCGGCCTGGTCAATGACCCCACTCTGCTGATCGCCACCCGCTTCATCAAGGGTCTGGCCGCCGCCTTCACGGCTCCCACCGGCTTCTCGATCATCACCACTAACTTCGCTGAAGGCAGCGAACGCAACCGTGCCATCTCGATCTACTCCACCTTCGGCGCCAGCGGCTTCTCCCTGGGACTGGTCCTGGGTGGCCTGATGACCTCGCTGAGCTGGCGCTGGACCTTCCTGGTCGCCGTGCCGGTCGCCGTCGCCGCCGTCCTGCTGGGACTGCGCTACATCCCCCGGGACAAGCCCTCCACAGACGGCCAGCATGGGCACGATATCGGTGGCGCGGTCACTCTGGCGCTCGGCATGCTCTCGCTCGTCTACACCGTGGTGTCCGCGCCGGGTGTCGGCTGGGCTGCCTGGCAGACCATCCTCGGCTTTGCGGTCTCCGCCGTACTGCTGACCACCTTCGCCCTGATCGAGGCCAAGGTCCGGCACCCGCTGATCCGGTTCGGCATCCTGCGTCAGGGCTGGGTGGCGCGCGCCAACCTGAGCATCATAGGACTGTTTGGCTCTTACCTGAGCTTCCAGTTCATCCTGACCATGTATCTGCAGAATGTGCTGGGCTGGTCGCCGCTCGGGATGGCTCTGGCGTTGCTGCCCACGGGTCTGATCGTGGTGGCGAGCTCACCGTTCGCCTCAGCGCTGATCGACCGGATCGGGGCGGTGCGCCTGATCATCGCAGGCCTCGCCTCGCTGTCGCTGGGCTACCTGTTGTTCCTGCACGTGGGAACCAGCCCCAACTACGCCCTGGATCTGCTGCCCTCGGTGCTGTTGCTGGGCGTCGGGTTCGCACTGGCCTTCCCCGCCATCAACGTCCAGGCCACGGCCGGGGTGCACGATGACGAACAAGGCCTCGCCGCAGGCCTGATCCAGACCAGCAGCCAGGTGGGTGCTGCACTGATCCTGGCCGTGACGACGGCGGTGGTCACGGGAGCGCAGGCCGGCCACGGCGAGCTGGGACCGGCGCGCATGCTGGACACCTTCCGCCCGGGCCTGATCCTCAGTGCGGTGATAGCCCTCGCGGCACTGGTGGTCGCGGCCATCCCACAACGCAAAGCCGCACGGGAAGCTCGCTGATCCCTCTGGCACTGCCTCCGCTCAGTGTCCAGTTGCGCACAGTCGCGGCACACACAGTCGCGGCGGCGGGAACTGTGCGCAACTGGACACTGAGCGATCGATACTAAGTGACCGGAGACTCCAGGACGCTTAGCGGATAGCAACCCCAGGACGCAGGAATGCCCCCGATCCGGAGATCGGGGGCATTCCTGCGTCCTGGGACTTTGTCCCTGAGCTGCGCTCCCGGGACACTGGCGGAGGATGGGGGATTTGAACCCCCGAGGGCGTTAACCCAACACGCGTTCCAGGCGTGCGCCATAGGCCGCTAGGCGAATCCTCCTTGCTTCCCAGGCCACTCTCGGTGCCCATAGAAAAGCAGACTCTAGACTACCCGAGCTGATCCCCATCACGAAATTGATACCGGAGATACAGGAACAGGCCACCCCGGGCAGGCGCCCGCCCCTGAGGTGAAAACATCCTCGCCCAGATCTGAGTAGAATAGACGGCAGCCCCTCGTGTGGCGTCATCCTGCGAACTCCCCCAGGACCGGAAGGTAGCAAGGGTAAGTAGGCTCTGGCGGGTGCACGAGG
The DNA here is from genome assembly GCF_030271165.1 of Psychromicrobium xiongbiense. GTDB lineage: Bacteria > Actinomycetota > Actinomycetes > Actinomycetales > Micrococcaceae > Renibacterium > Renibacterium xiongbiense. The sequence continues at coordinate 52,741 of NZ_JASSZH010000012.1, forward strand.
GGTCCTTTCGTTGTCTGGGGATGGTCATGGAGTTCACTGCATCGGCTGGTCGATTCGCTCCCAGCCCCTCCGGGGATCTGCATCTGGGGAATCTGCGCACTGCCGTGCTTGCCTGGCTCTTCGCCCGCTCCACAGGCCGCCGCTTCCTGCTCCGAATCGAAGATCTGGACCGGGTGCGTGCCGGTTCCGAAGCCGGCCAGATTCGCGATCTGGAACGACTCGGCCTGGACTGGGACGAGCCCCCGCAGCGGCAGAGCGATCGGCTGGAACGGTACCAGGACGCCAGCGGCCGCCTCCGCGACGCAGGCCTGCTCTACGAATGCTTCTGCACCCGCCGCGACATCGCCCAGGCGGCATCAGCACCGCACAGCATCCCCGGTGAATACCCGGGGACCTGCCGCGAGCTCACCGAGACCGAGCGTGCCGAACGGCGCAGCGAACGCCCCGCAGCCTGGCGGTTGCGCACGCCGCTGCACCGTTTCACAGTTCAGGATGAGCTCCACGGCAGCTATCAGGGGCCGGTGGATGACTTTGTGGTGGTCCGCAACGACGGAACGCCCGCCTACAACCTGGCGGTGGTGGTCGATGACGCAGCGCAGGGCATCGATCAGGTGGTCCGGGGAGACGATCTGCTCAGCTCCGCGCCGCGTCAGGCCGCCCTGGGCTCCCTGCTGGGCTTTGCCACTCCGTACTATGCGCATGTTCCGCTCGCCCTGAATCCCCAGGGGCAGCGGCTCGCTAAACGTGACGGCGCGGTCACGCTCTCCGAGGTGGGGCTCGATGCCGCCCGCGGCCTGATTTTCGACTCGCTGGGCCTGCCACCCAGCCTGGCGGAGGCCCTGGAGGCCTTCGATCCGCAGGAGCTGCCGCGCGGGCCGTGGGTCGTCCACCCCACAACTGTCGGCCAGGAAGCACTCAGTTAAGAATGTCCGTCCCTCACGATAGGGTTTCCACGTGACCACAGCTCTGTATCGCCGGTACCGGCCAGACACCTTTGCCGAGGTGATCGGGCAGGAGCATGTCACCGAGCCGTTGATGGCGGCGCTGCGGAAGAACCGGGTCAATCATGCCTATCTCTTCTCCGGCCCGCGCGGCTGCGGAAAAACCACCTCGGCCCGTATTCTGGCCCGCTGCCTCAACTGCGCCCAAGGACCTATCGACATCCCGTGTGGGGTGTGCCCCAGCTGTGTGGAGCTGGCCACCGGGGGGCCTGGCAGCCTTGACGTGATCGAGATCGATGCCGCCAGCCACGGCGGTGTGGATGATGCCCGCGATCTTCGCGAACGGGCCACCTTTGCCCCGGTGCGGGACCGGTACAAGATTTTCATCATCGATGAAGCTCATATGGTCACCAGCGCAGGCTTCAACGCCCTGCTGAAAATCGTTGAAGAACCGCCGGAACACATCAAGTTCATCTTTGCCACCACGGAGCCGGACAAGGTCATCGGCACCATCCGTTCGCGGACCCACCACTACCCCTTCCGCCTGGTTCCGCCCGAGCCGCTGATGGCGTACCTGCAGGAACTGTGTGAGCGGGAGCATGTCCCGGTGGCTCCGGGGGTGCTCTCCCTGGTGGTCCGGGCCGGAGGAGGATCCGTCCGGGACACCCTTTCCGTGCTGGATCAGCTCATGGCCGGGGCCACTGACGCGGGCCTGGACTACGAGCGTGCCGTGGCACTGCTCGGCTACACCCACTCCTCACTGCTCGACTCCGTGGTCGATGCTCTGGCGGCATCGGATGCGGGCACCGTTTTCCGTGCTGTGGACCGGGTCATCCAGACTGGTCTGGACCCGCGGCGCTTTGTGGAAGACCTACTGGAACGCTTCCGCGACCTGATCATTGTCCAGGCCCTGCCGGAGAATGCCGGTGCGATTCTGCGCGGAACGCCCGAGGATCAGATCGCCAAAATGCGCCAGCAGTCCACCCAGCTGGGGCGGGCAGAGCTCTCCCGCGCTGCGGACGTCTGCAATTCGGCGCTGACCGACATGAGTGGGGCCACGTCTCCACGGCTGCATCTGGAACTGCTGTGCGCTCGCCTGCTGCTGCCCGGCGCGGAGCAGGGCGAGCGTGGTCTGGCCGCCCGGCTGGATCGGGTCGAGCGACGCCTCAGCTACGCCGGATCCCCCGAATCAGGGTCCGTTGGCGCTGCACCTGAGGTCGGGCGTGCTGAGGCTCGGTCCGCCGTGGCTCAAACGAGTGAGGGGCTCCGACCGGAAACCGACCCGGCAGAAACCTCGTCGGCAGTAACCCGCACCGAACCGCAGCGTGAGGAGAGTGCCGCCAGCACCGGGCGGCCGGACGACTGGCCCTCCACAGCGCAGCCCGGCGCGGGCCGTCCTCGCACTGCACCGTCCGATTCCCCTGCACGCCCCGACTCCGCTGCACGCGCCGATGCCGCCGCATCTGCGGCACAGCCCGCGCCCAACGACGGCATCGAGATGCTCCGCCGGGCCTGGCCGGATGTGCTGGCCGCCTTGAGCAAGGTCAAACGGTCCAGCTGGGCTCTGATTGAGGCCAACGGCACCCCACTGAGCTTCGACGGAACCACCCTGATCCTGGGGTTTGCCACCGATGGTCTGGCCTCCGCCTTCACCCGCGGCGAGCACGGTCAGAATCTGGTCAGCGCCATCGCGTCAACGCTAGGCCTGAACTGCAAAGTCGCGGCAACAACCCATTCGGGCGGGAGCTCTGCACCCAACCCAAAAGCACCGGCTGAGCCGCCCCGGGAGGCGGCCACTCGACGCGATGTGCCCTCTTACGTGGCGCCGTCCTCCAGTGCGCCCTCGTACGAGCCGCACCCCGACGAACCGCCACTCACCGAGCCTCCGGAGGAGGACTATCCCGAACCGGAGCCCCGGCGTTATTCACCACCACCGCTGGACGAATCTCGAGAGCAGATCTGGAGCTCGGCTCCCCTAGCTCCCGAGGCCGCCGATACTCCGCCTTCGCGCGGCTCCTCATTTGCCGCGTCACTGGCCTCAACCCTGGCGGCATCGGTCATCTCGCCAGCACCATCGGAATCCTCTCCTCCCTCCTCTGAGTCCTCCGCACCGACTGCCTCGAGAGTGGCTGCTTCAGGCTCTCGGGAGGCCCAGCGACCAGCGTCCATTCCGGTACATCAGATCACCGAGGTGGCCGACCCGGGCTGGGGCAACCCACAGGAGGCACCGGACTGGATGACCGGGGGCCAACAAGCTGGCAGCCCAGAAGCCGATGGCGCGCAGGCTGGTGGAACCGAAAACACCGATCCGGCGCACAGCAGTGACGCCGCACCGGCGCGACCCGAGACAGCAGGCCAGAGCCTGTACCAGCGACTGAGCCAACAGGCGCACAGTTCCCAGCCTCAGGGGGCGCAACCCGGCGGGGCGGCTTCCGACAGGGCATCGGCCTCAGCTCCGGAACCAGCGGCCATGCCTGTGGAGGATGTGCCGAGCGCCGATGACGAGACTATTGAAGAGTCGGTAACCGTGGGCCGCGCGGCCGTCGAACGTATTCTGGGTGGCAGGCTCGTTGAAGAGCGCCCGCTCTCCTAGCACCGGGCCCCCGCACTCAGATCACCCGCCGCACGATCGCCCGCTTCACGACCACCCACTGGACGCAAAACTGGAGGCAACACCATGTACGAAGGTGCAGTCCAAGAACTGATCGACGAGCTGGGCCAGCTGCCCGGCATCGGACCTAAATCCGCCCAGCGACTTGCCTTCCACATCCTGGAGGCGGATCCGGAGGATATGAACCGGCTCGTTGCAGCGATCAGCACGGTCAAGGAACGGGTCAAGCACTGCACCATCTGCGGCAATGTCTCCGAAGAAGAAACGTGCAGCATCTGCCGGGACCCGCGTCGCGACGGCAGCGTGATCTGTGTGGTGGAGGAATCCAAAGACGTGATGGCGGTGGAGCGAACCCGCAGTTTCCGCGGGCGCTACCACGTGCTCGGCGGCGCCATCAACCCGATTGCCGGGATCGGCCCGGAGCAACTGCGCATCCGTGAGCTTCTCAACCGACTCAGCGACAGCGAGGTGCAGGAGATCATCATCGCCACCGATCCCAACCTTGAGGGGGAGGCAACCGCGACGTACCTGGCCCGCATGCTCAAAACCATCGGCATCACGGTCACCCGTCTGGCCTCCGGCCTGCCAGTGGGCGGCGACCTCGAATACGCGGACGAGATCACTCTCGGCCGGGCCTTCGAAGGCCGCCGCAACGCACTGACGTAGTCGGCTCAGCCCTCGATCTGAGGGCTTCCGGCGATGTTGACCATCCAGGACACGCCAAACTGATCGGTCAGCTGACCAAAGCTGTCGCCCCAGGGCGCCTGGTTCAATGGCAGAGTGATCTGGCCCCCTTCGGCCAGCTTCTCCCAGTAGCCGCGGAGTTCAGGCTCATCGTCCCCGCTCAGGGACAGCGTGCCATTGGCAGAGAGTTCCATGCCTGGCATGCTCCGTGGAAGGTCTGCAGCCATCACCGTCAGCGGCCCTGCCAACAACATTCCATGCATGATCTTGTGGTCTTCAGAGGGGTCGGTGCCCATGGGGATATCGGCGAAGGTGCTCAGCGTCAGCTCGCCGCCGAAGACGCCCTGGTAGTAGGTCAGGGCATCGCGCGCGGTGCCGTCGAAGTTCAGATAAGGATTCAAACGGGTTGTCATGATGCACTCCCTCGGTGAACGCGTTGGGGCCCGGTCACCCCACCCGCACGGCTCATTCTAGAAGCCTCCGGAGCTCAGCAACACCCCCCGGTTCTCGCCGGCGGACATCTGACCAATCACGCCAAAAGTGTGCCCTGGGCGCAGGATTCACAGATAACTTCCCTCAAACATCAGATAAACCTGTTGACCGTCTGTGAATTTGCTATTAGATTCGTCTCAGCATTCTGCTCATTGTTTCACGGTTTTTCCACATTCTTCTCAAAGGAGAGATCTCTGTGCCACGACACCTCGGCGTACTCGCCAGCCTGACTGGGGTCCTGCTGCTGGCCACCGCCTGCGGCTCCTCGACCCCCACCAGTAATGTCCCCCAGGATGACAACGCAACCCTGGAGGTCTGGACCCGCACCACGCCTGGCGGCTCCGGCGAACAGGGGCTGAAAAAGCTGGCTGCCGCCTTCGAAGCCAAAACCGGCAAAAAGGTCAACGTCACCGCGATCTTCGATGACTTCGAAACCAAACTCGCCCAGAGTGCCGCACAGAAGCACCTGCCCGACCTGGTGCTCAACGATTCCTCCCAACTGGGCACCATGGTCACCCAGGGCATCGTTCGCGAGGTCAAGCTGGACACCCTCTCCAACGGCAAGGATCTGCTCGCACCGGCGCTTCAGGCAGCCAAGGCCACCGACGGAAAATACTATGGCGTCCCCTACTCCGCCCAGTCCTCCGCGCTGTTGATCCGCAAGGACTGGCGCACCAGGCTCGGGCTGCCGGTGCCCACCACTCGCGATGATCTTCTCGCCCTGGCGAAAGCCTTCGCCACGCAGGATCCGGACGGCAACGGCAAAGCGGATACCGCTGGTCTGGCGGTTCCTGGCTCCACCAAGCGAGGCTACGCCTCCTGGTATTTCTCCAATTTCCTCTGGGCAGATGGCGGCGATTTCGTCACGGCGAAGGATGGCGGAAAGTTCAGCCCCTCGATGAGCACGCCGGAGGCTGTGGCCTCCGCCCAGTGGTTCACCGATCTGCAGTGCAAGAGCAAGGTCATGCAGCCCGGTGCCGCCTCAATGGACACCCCGCCGACCAATGAGACCTTTGAATCCGGCAAGGCCGGGATGTACGTGGTGGGCCCCTACCTGCTGCCCCGTTTCGACAAGACTCTGGGCGCTGATAAGTATGAGGTGGTGCCGATGCCCAAGGGCGCCAAGGACGCTTCGGTGCTGGCCGAAGGCGGCAGCGTCTACCTGATGGCCGGGTCCAGAAATGAAAAGGGCCAGGATGCTTTTGCGGACTATGTCATCAGCCCGGAGGGGCAGAAGGTGGGCATGGAGGGCGATGGCGCCTTCATCATCCAGCTGCCGGTGAACAAGAACGTCAATGTCAGTGATGTCCGCAAGGACCCTCGCTGGGATGTGTACGCCAAGACCTACGCCGATGCCGGCCACTACGCCCCGTCTCTGCCCAACTGGACAGCGATCCGGCAGAGCAGCGCGGACACGCTCAATGCACTGATCGCTGACTGCAGCCTCAATGTGGGCTCCGAGTTGAAGAAGCTGGACGGCAAAATTGCCGAGTCGCTCGCCCAGCAGGGCATCGGCGCGTCATGACCGTCAGTTCCGCAGCCCGGCGGCGCCGGCGCTTTGGCCCCTGGTGGGTGCCGTGGCTCTTCCTGGCCCCCGCCCTGGTGTTGTTCACCTACTTCAAGTTCATCCCGATGGGCAATGCGTTTCTGATGTCCTTCCAGGACGTCAAGCCCTATCTGGGCAACGCCTGGGTCGGCCTGGCCAACTACACCGAAATTCTGGCTTCCTCCTCCTTCCGCGGCGCGGCCTGGAACACGGTGGTCCTGGCGCTGGGCCAGACTGTCGGCTCGCTAGGGCTCGGTCTGGTGCTGGCCCTGCTGGTGGAAGGCCAGACCCGCAAGCTCTCCTTCATCCGTTCGGCAGCCTTCCTGCCGGTCGTCGTCCCACTGGCCGTGATCGCCGAGCTGTGGCGGATCATGTACCACCCCACAGCGGACGGCCTGATGAACAGCATTCTGGGCCTGGTCGGGCTGGGGCCCTCGAGCTTCATCAACAGCCCGGATTCCTCGATGGCCTCCATCGTGGTGATGGGCATCTGGCGCGGGGCACCCTACGACATGATGATCATCCTGGCCGGGCTGGCCGGCATCGACCGCGGGCTGTATGAGGCAGTGACGGTCGATGGCGCCAACCGCTTCCAGCGCATCCTCCATGTCACGTTGCCAGGGCTGCGTCCGGTGTTCTCCATCCTGTTCATCCTGGCCGCCATCCGCGGATTCCGGGTCTTCACCGAGGTGTTCCTGATGACCAACGGCGGCCCGAACGGCTCCACCGAGGTGGTCATGACGCTGATCTACAAGCTTGGGCTGGAACAGAACCGACTCGGCGTGGGCTCTGCCGGAGCGGTGCTGCTGCTCCTGGCCACCCTGGTTCTCACCCTGTCCGTTCAGCTGCTGCGCCGAAGGAGCAAAGAAGCATGAGTGCCGCTACCGAAACCGCCCTTGGGCTGACCGAGAGCCGCGGCCCAGTGGCCCGCACGCTGAAGGTCATCATCTATGCTCTGGTGATCACGGTTTTTGCCGGCCCCCTGCTGGCCCTGCTGGTCAGTTCCTTCCTGCATGTCTCGGACCCGACGCAGTTGAGCATCATCCCGAACAACCCCACACTGGACAATTTCGCCATCGCCTTCAACTTCGGGGTGGCCAAATATCTGGCCAATTCCTTCTTCGTGGTGGGTTTCGGCCTGGTGCTGCAGGTCATCGTCTCGGTCCTGGCTGGCTACGCCCTGGCGCGTAAGAAGTTCCGGTTCTCGGCACTGGTCATGGTGGCGGTGCTGGCCACCATGATGCTGCCGGAGGAGATTCTGGCCCTGCCGCTGACCGTGATTCTGGGCGATCTACCGCTGCTGCACGTCAATCTCATGGGTTCGATCGCGGGCATGGTCCTGCCGCTGGGCGCCTGGGCTTTCTCGATCCTGGTGATGACGGAGTTCATGAAGGATGTTCCAGTGGAGCTGGAGGAGGCGGCCAGGCTCGATGGCGCCAGCGAGTTCCGCGTGTTCAGCCAGATCATCCTCCCGCTGTGCCGCCCGGCACTGGGGATCGCCGGAGTCTTCGGCTTCACCATGATCTGGGATCAGTACCTGTTGCCGCTGCTGGTGGCGACCAATTCCTCCACCTACACGCTGCCCCTGGCGCTACGGACGCTGCGGATCGATCCCGTGGTCACCCCTGGCGTTGTGATGGCCGCATCCCTGCTCGCTCTAGTGCCCTCCGTTATCGTCTTCCTGCTCTTCCAGCGATCCTTTGCCAAGGGCCTCACCTCCGGAGCCCTCAAAGGCTGATCTGTCACTACCCCTCGGCCAGACGGCCCCCAGACCCCTGCAACCCGCACTCTGCAACAGGTCACGTTATTCCTCATCCTCACTCAGGAGAAGTACATGAAACGTCGATTGTTCCTGTCCACCGCCGTCATCGCCGCCGGCACCTCAGCCCTCTCGGTGGCCACTGCGGTCTCCGCTCAGGCCCGGCCACTGGGGCCAGCCACCCAACAGGGCGGGGCTGCCGCCCGGACCTTCGGCCTGAGAATGGCCGGGGTCGTGCCGGTCTCCACGGTCAGCGAGCTTCGCACCGCGCTGACCTCGGCCGTCCCCGGCGACACCATCACCGTGGCCAATGGCAGCTATGCCGTGCCTGCCAGCGCCCCGATCGCGGTGACCAACGTCCAGGGCACCGCTGCCGCCCCGGTGACCGTGGTGTCGGCCTCCCGGGGCGGCGCGGTCTTCACCTCGGAGGCCAGCTTCGTCTTCAGCGGCTCCGCTTATGTGACAGTGAGCGGCTTTTCCTTCCGCCAGTCCACCACCCTGGAGATCGCTCCGGACAACCACCACATCCGCCTCACCCGCAATGATTTCCAGTTCGCGGACATCGAAGGCCTGCTCAATGTGATGGTGCGTGCCGATGACACCAAGATCGACCGCAACCACTTCCATGGCAAGTCCACGCTCGGCGTCTACCTGGGGGTGGAGGGCGCTGGTACCACCGAGATGGCACAGCGGGTCTACATTTTCCGCAACTACTTCTCGGACCACAGCTACCCCGGGGACAACGGCGGAGAGCCCATCCGTCTGGGCGTGAGCCCGCGCGCTCTGAGCAGTGCAAACGCCACGGTTGAATTCAATCTGTTCGAACGCTGCAATGGCGACCCGGAGGCCATTTCGGTCAAGTCCTCCGACAACACGATCCGTTACAACACCATCCGCAACAGCAAGGGCGGCATTGTGCTCCGGCACGGCAACCGGAACCGGATCGACGGCAATTTTCTGCTGGACGGACCCAATGGCGTGCGGATCTACGGCAACGATCATCTGATCGTGAACAATCACCTGGCCGGGGTGAGCGGTGCGGCCGTCGTGATCGGCAAGGGCACCGAACGGGACCACCTGCCCGATGAGGACCCGGCGGCCCGGCGCGGCAATGACGCACCGGACAGGGTGCAGATCTCACTGAACACCCTGGTCAGCAATGCCTCGGGCATCATCGGCGAGACCAGCCGACCGGAGGAACCTCGCGATCTGGTGATCACGGACAACGTGATCGTCGGTGACACCGGGCTGCTGGCCGACGTCCAGCAGTCCTCCGGCTTCCTCTGGAAGGGCAATCTGCTCTGGGGCGCGGCGGCCAATGGCAATATCCCCACCACCGGATTCAGCCGGGCCAACCCAGGGCTCACGATGGCGTCAGACGGCATTGCCCGCCCAGGTGCCGGTAGCCCGGTGATCAATGCTGCGAGCCGCTCCTATCCCCTGGTTCCGGCGGATATCAACGGCGTGGCGCGTGTGGGCATCGCCGATCTGGGGTCCCATGAGGTGGGATCCGCTGTTCGGTCCCCGCTCTCCCCTGCACTCGTGGGACCGAACGCCGCCTGATCAGGCCTCTGATCAGGCGAGCCTGGCGGGAAGTATGACCGCTTCCCGCCAGGCATCGGCCAGAATCCGGTGACCCAGAGCAGAGGGGTGGACGCCGTCCGGAGCCAGAGCGGGGCCGCCGTGCTCCCGGGCGGCTGCGGTCATCACCGCCTGGGCCGGTACCAACTGGGCGGAGAATTCCTGGGCCAGACGATGGACCACCTCGATTTTCGGAACAAGATCCTCCAGCCATTCCTGCTGCTCATCGGTCACCGGAATCAGAAAGGGTTCCACCATCACGATGGCCGCATTACTTTCCGAGGTGGTGCGCTGAAGAATACTGCGGTAATTCGCTTCGAATTCTTCAGCGGACGTCGGGTCATTCTGATCATATCGGCGCCAGGTGTCATTAATTCCCACCAATATCGACACCATTGCGGGCTGATGGGCCAGAACGTCCTCCTCCCAGCGAGCCGTCAGATCCCTGACCCGGTGGCCGTTGATGCCCCGGTTCAGCACGGCAATGTCCTGAGCCGCCAGCTCTGTGGCCAGCCGGGCGACGTATCCCTGCCCCAGCGCTGGGGCCCCGGGTTCCCGTCTGCCACAATCCGTCACACTGTCGCCAATAAATAGAACCATTTCCTCGGACTGGTCTGAAATATTCATCATCATGCCTTTCGCTATCCACACTGTTTTTCCCCGAATGTGAAGAAACCTAACTTTCACATCCATTCTTGTCAACCACTATCCACAGCACTCTCAAAGGATGAATATGCCTCTCAAACCTCTGGCCATCCTGGTGATGGAGCAGGATCGCCGCGCCGATGTGTACCCCGATCCGGTGATCGCCCGGCTGGACGAGATGGTCACCCTGCAGCGCCCCTTCCACACCCGGGAATCCCTGGCACACTGTCTCACCCTCGACCCGACGGCACTGGCGGAGACCCGACTGCTCTTCACCAGCTGGGGAGCGCCCCGGCTCGATGCCGGTCTGCTGAGCGCCATGCCCCGCCTGGAGGCCGTGTTCCACGCGGCAGGCTCGGTGAAGACCATCACCACCGACGAGTTCTGGCAGGCGGGCATCCCGATGGTGTCTGCCGCTTCCGCAAACGCCGTTCCGGTGGCCGAGTTCGCCGTCGCCCAGATTCTGCTGGGCCTCAAACAGACTCATCGGCTCAGCAGAGAGATCCGTGATCGAGGGGCGTTCCCCCCGGTCAAGCCTGTGCTTGCCGGGGCTGCGCAGTCCACTGTCGGGCTGTTGTCTCTCGGCGAGATCGGCAGTGCCGTGGCCAGCTGGTTGCAGTCGACCTCAGTGCGTGTGATCGCCCACGATCCGATGGTCTCCCCCGACCGCGCCAGTCGGCTGGGCGTGGAGCTGGTGGGTCTCGAGAAGCTCTTTGCGGCATCGTCCGTGGTCAGCATCCATACTCCGTTGCTCCCACAGACGCACGGCCTGGTCACCGGACGACTGGTGTCGATGCTCCCGGAAGGTGCCACCCTGCTCAACACCGCCCGGGGTGCAGTGATCGAGGAGGCTGAACTCGTGGAGGTGCTGGGGCGGCGCCCCGATCTCACCGCGGTCCTCGACGTCACCTGGCCAGAGCCACCCCTCCCGGGTTCGGCGCTGTATACGCTGCCCAATGTGGTGCTGACGCCGCATATTTCCGGTGCAATGGGAGTCGAACGGGGGCGGATGGGGCAGCTGGTGGCCAGAGAAGCTGGCCGCTGGGTACACGGAGTTCCGTTGAACCATGCGGTGCGCCGGGACCGGATCGCTCATATAGCCTGAGGTGGACCTCAGCGGACCCGTATGACCGGCTCTGTGTCACCACATGGCCTGTTGATTCTTCCGAGCCCTTGCCCGGCGGATAAACTGAGCACTGATCTGACCTCAACTCATTCAGGAGTTCACTCGTGCCTCAAATCCGTGTGGTTGCGCCATGGCGTTGATCGTGCAGAAGTACGGCGGTTCCTCGGTGGCCGATGCCGCCGGGATCCTTCGCGTTGCGCAACGGGTGGTCCAGACTCACCGTGCCGGGAACGACGTCGTCGTGGTGGTCTCCGCCATGGGTGACACTACCGATGAGCTGCTCGATCTGGCAGGCCAGGTGGCTGATCAGCCGCCCGCCCGCGAACTCGACATGCTGATGACCGCCGGTGAGCGGATTTCGATGGCGCTGCTCGCGATGGCGATCGACGGCAAGGGTGATACCGCCCAGTCCTTCACCGGTAGCCAGGCCGGCATGATCACGGACGGCATCCACGGCAAGGCCCGGATTATCGACGTCGATCCGCATCGGGTGCGTACCGCGCTGGACAAAGGCCATGTGGCAATCGTCGCCGGGTTCCAGGGCATGAGCCGGACCACCCACGAGATCACCACGATGGGCCGCGGTGGCTCCGACACGACCGCCGTCGCCCTTGCTGCCGCTCTGGGCGCCGATGTCTGTGAGATCTACACCGACGTGGACGGCGTCTACACCGCCGATCCGCGCGTGGTGCCCAGCGCGAAGAAAATCGACCGCATCTCCAGCGAGGAAATGCTGGAGATGGCGGCCTCGGGCGCCAAAATCCTGCACCTGCGCAGCGTGGAATACGCCCGCCGGTTCGGGCTGCCCATCCACGTCCGCTCGTCCTTCAGCGAGCATGAGGGCACCTGGGTCATGCCCAGCCCCGATGACAAGATCACCCTGGCCGAAGGAGCCGCTTTGGAACAGCCCATCATCTCCGGTGTTGCACATGACCGTTCCGAGGGGAAGGTCACCGTGGTCGGCGTGCCGGACATCCCGGGCAAGGCCGCCGAAATCTTCGGCATCATCGCCTCTGCACACTCGAATATCGACATGATCGTCCAGAACATCTCCACCCAGGGCCGCGGCAAGACGGACATCTCGTTCACGCTGCCGATGGTGGAAGGTGCGGATGCCCTTCAGGCGCTCAAGGATGCTCAGGAGCAGGTCGGCTTTGAGGATCTGATGTACGACGACGCCATCGGCAAACTGTCGCTGATCGGTGCCGGAATGCGCTCCAACCCTGGCGTCTCCTACACCTTCTTCAAGGCGCTCTCCGATGCCGGAGTCAATATCGACCTGATTTCCACCTCGGAAATCCGGATTTCCGTGGTGACCCGGGCTGACCGTCTGGATGCCGCCGTCCGTGCCGTGCACCAGGCCTTCGATCTGGACACCACGGAGGAAGCCACCGTCTACGGGGGCACCGGCCGCTGAGGCCTGCTACCCTCGCTGGTCTGCACGGACGGCGTGCATCGCCGCGTGCAGGAGTTCCCGTGCAGCATGAGATGCGGGGAGTTCGCCCCGTTTCCATACGGCGCCGAGCTGACGGTGAAAAGTGACGTGGTCTACCCGAACCCGGACCAACCGGCCGTCCTGGACGTAGGGCTCCGCCGGGCGAGTGCTGATCACGGCCGGTGCCACTGTGGCGACGGCAGCCTGGAGCACCGCAATGTTGCTGGGCAGCTCGAGCAGCGGAGCGGCGAATTCCGATCTCTCGACGCCGTGCTGGAGGAGCGCTGCGTGGAGCACCGCGCGGCAACCCGAACCCTGCTCGCGGGTGACGAGCGGGGTTCCGGCAAGAGTCCAGGAGCTGATGTGACCGAGCGCGGCCCAGCGGTGCGTCGGTGCGACGTAGACCGCAAGCTCGTCCTGCGCCAGGTCCTGGTATCGCAGGCCCTGCGGCGGCTCATTCCCCTCGACGAAACCGAGGTCTGCCTCGGACTCGGAGACCATCCTGACGACCTCCCGCGTGTTCGTTGCGCGTGATCTCACCGAACGCGGATCGTTGCCGTTCCTGGCAAAGGTCAGAATCCACTGTGGCAGAAAGTACTCAGCGACCGTAAGGCTGGCAGCCACCGTGAGCGGCCTTTCCGCGAGGAGAAGTCCCGCCAGTTCACCGTCCATGGCGAGAGCCGCGCCAAGAACGGGCCGCGCGATGGTGAGCAGCGCCGTGCCGTACTCGGTCAGCTCCGAGGAACGGGAAGCCCTGATGACGAGCTGCCTGCCCAGCCGTTGTTCGAGCCGGCGCAACCGGAGCGAGGCCGCTTGCTGAGTGACTCCCAGCTCGCCCGCCGCCAGAGTGATCGACGCGGTTCGCGCGATGGCGTCGAGCAACTCAAGCGCTCGAAGGTCGGGCATCTCTGAACTGAACACCGCCTCATCCTACACACAACCACACCTTGTGGAACGGCAACCTCCGGTTCGTTGTGGGGCACTTCTGCCGATCCTAGTGTTGAAAACAAGGGCGCCGACCAAATGCGCCCCGGTTGAAATTGGAGACATCGTGGCAAAAATCCTTATTGTGCTCTACCCGGACCCCGTCACCGGGTACCCGCCGGTGTACGCACGGGAGACCATCCCTGAAATCACGGAGTACCCGGGTGGGGTGACGGTTCCGTCTCCGAAGGCCATCGATTTTGTTCCCGGCCAGCTGCTCGGCAGCGTCTCCGGTGGGCTCGGCCTGAAAAACTGGCTGGAGTCCGAAGGCCACACCGTGGTGATCACCAGCGACAAAGAGGGCGCCGACTCCGTCTTCGAGAAGGAACTGCCCGATGCCGACATCGTGATCTCGCAGCCCTTCTGGCCCGCTTACCTCACCGCAGAACGCATCGAGAAGGCCAAGAACCTCCAGCTGGTCGTCACCGCGGGCATCGGCTCCGACCATACCGACCTCAACGCGGCTAACGAACGAGGCATCACGGTGGCCGAGGTCACCTACAGCAACAGCATCAGTGTGGCTGAGCACACCGTGATGCAGGTACTGGTGCTGGTGCGCGACTTCGTCAAGCAGCACCAGATCGCAGCGGAGGGCGGCTGGAACATTGCCGATGCCGTCGAGCGCTCGTATGACCTCGAAGGCATGCGGGTGGGCGTCTTCGCTGCCGGCCGCATTGGCCGAGCCGTCATCGAACGCCTGGCACCGTTTGGCGTGCGGCTGAGCTACACCGACCGGTTCCGCCTCCCGCAGGAATACGAGGAGAAGTACAACCTCACCTTCCACGAAAGCATCGAGGACCTGGTGAAGGAGATCGATGTGCTCACCGTGCACGCACCTCTGACCGAGGAGACTCGCGGCCTGCTGAACGACGAACTCCTGGCCACCATGCCACGGGGTGCATACATCGTCAATCCGGCGCGTGGTGCCATCGCCGATCGGGATGCGATCGTCCGTGCACTCGAGTCCGGTCAGCTTGCGGGCTATGCCGGAGACGTCTGGGATCCCCAGCCTGCGCCGGCTGATCACCCGTGGCGGACAATGCCGCACAACGCGATGACGACCCACACCTCAGGGACCTCGTTGTCCGGGCAGGCACGCTACGCCGCCGGAACCCGGGAAGTCCTCGAGGACTGGTTCGCGGGCTCGCCCCTTCGACCGGAGTACCTCATCGTCGAAGGCGGCAGCTACCGGGGAACGGGCGCACACTCCTACGCCCAGCAGCCGACCCACAGCGACGAGCAGCAGAACAACCAGTAGTCCGGCTGCAGAACGGGGCGGGCGAGAATCCACTCGCCCGCCCCGTCGTCACCTACGACACCGAGGATCGCCCACTACGCCGAGGAACCATATGAACAGCATGGGGCAACCGACTTCCCAGGAGACCACGGCGCGTGACAGCAGGCTCTCCTCCCTCCGCAACCGTCTGGGTCCGGCCCAGACCGTCATCCCCTGGCATGTCATTGTCGCCGCGTCCATCGCCGGTGGACTGACGATCGCCGTTCTCGCCGCCACGGGGGATCTTGTCGGAACACCGATTCTCATCGCCGCCTTCGGCTCATCCTGCGTGCTCGTCTTCCTCCTTCCGTACGCTCCACTCTCCCGGCCGCTCAACGTCATCGGCGGCCACTTCATCTCCGCACTGTGCGGCCTCGCCGTTCAGGCGTTCCTGCCCGTGGCCTGGTGGAGCCTCGGCCTGGCGGTTGGCCTGGCCATGGCAGCGATGGCCTCCCTGCGAGTGATCCACCCTCCCGCCGGCGGCACCCCCATTGCGATCTTGCTGACTCACGCAGGCTGGGGCTATCTCCTTACTCCCATACTGGCCGGCGCAGTGATTCTGAGTCTCTGCGCCCTCGGCTACCGGATGCTGCTCCGTTGGGCCGCCGCCCGAGCGGACTAGACTGAATTTCGACTGCTGCAACCCAATACTTCCGGCCGCACCAGCGCTCCCGGATCGACAGACTTCCAGGCAAACTGGCTGGATCCACCGAAAAGAAATGAGGAACACCATGGGCGACCACAACAAGAACGACGAACTGCGCGAGGAGCGATCCGAGCAGGAGGAGCACCGGCAGGACCTCCGCGACGAGGTGTTTGAAGAGGCCGACGGCGAGGTCGACGACCTCGGATCGCAGGATAAGCGACGTAAGGAAGGCCTGGGGCGCGCCTGAGCCTCACCGTCCAGAGATTGACCAATGGTCCAGGGAGTACTCCCTGGACCATTGGTGTTTCCCTGCCACGTCCTGTTCCTGACGGGTTCAGATGCGTCAAAGTTTTAAGCACTTACCCATCGAAGCAGCCAGTAGATCCCTGAATCGTCGGGGTTTTTCTGCGTGCCAGGCTCAGTAAGTGCTTGAACCTTTGACGCCATCCGCCCTCAGCACCCCACTAGGCTAGAAGCCACGCGTTCCCTCGGCTGAGGAGGCCTCTATGCATCTCGACATCCTGCTGCCCCTGCTCCTCGGAGCGCTCGTGGTGACGGCGATAGCCCGCAAACGCGGCTGGCCGGCACCCCTGCTGGTGACGGGCGTCGCCATCGCGGTCTCCTTCATCCCGGCACTTCCCGCGGTGGAGATCAACTCCTCGGTCATTCTGACCGTGGTGCTGCCACCGTTGCTGTATTCGGCCGCACTGGATATCTCGATCCAGGACTTCCGCACCTCACTACGGCAGATCCGCCGACTCGGCATCGGGCTGGTCATTGTCACCGCTCTGGTGGTGGGCGGCCTGGCCAATATCCTGCTCGGTGACATCTCGCTGGCCGCGGCCCTGCTGCTGGGCGCCATCGTGGCCCCGCCGGATGCCGTCTCAGCCACCGCGATCGGCAAGAAACTGGGGCTTCCGCGCCGCGTCATGTCCGTGCTCTCCGGGGAGAGCCTGATCAACGATGCCGCCGCGCTGACCATGTTCACGCTGTTCCTGAACGCGGTCACTCTGGGCACCGCGATCAGCGTGGGAGACGGCGTCGTCATGCTGCTCGTGGCGATCGGTGTGGGAGTGGGCGTGGGTCTGCTGATCGGCGTGGCCATTCAGTTGCTGCGCAAGCGGGTGCAGGATCCGCTGATGGAGACGGTATTCGGCCTGCTGGTGCCTTTCAGCGCCTACCTGGTGGCCGAGCATTTCCATGGCTCCGGTGTGCTCGCGGTGGTCGCCGCAGGGCTGTATCTGGGCTTCAACGCCCCGAAGGCGAGCTACGCGATGCGCCTGCAGGAGCAGCCCATCTGGGCCTCGCTGGACGTCATTCTGGAGGCGTTTGTCTTCGCGCTGATCGGCCTGCAGTTCAAATCGGTGCTCATCGACAGCGTGCACAGCCCGCACGGCCTCTGGCCCAGTCTGGGCTTCGCCGGAATCATCCTGGTGGTGACCATCCTGATCCGCCCGGCGTACGTCTTCGCCTCCTACTATCTGGGTCAGCTACCCCTCTTTGCCGCCCGGCGACGGCGCCAGAAGCATCCGGAACCGACCTTGAGCTGGCAGGACCTGACGGTCATCTCCTGGACCGGCATGCGCGGCGTGGTGACTCTGGCGGCAGCGGTGGCAGCGACCAGTGCGGCAGTGGAGCCCAAGGACCTGATCATGCTGACGGCCTTCGTCGTCACCATTGGCACCCTGTTGATCCAGGGCCTGACCCTGCCGTGGGTGATCACAAAGCTTGAGGTGACAGATCCGGATCAGGAGGATCGCGACCGGGCAGCAGAGAAGGCGCTGATGAAGCGCACGTACGAAGTCGCGATGACCGAGATGGCGCCACTCTGGCAGAAGCTGACCGACCGGCTGGGGCCCGATCGGGCGGAGCAGATCAAAAAGCGGGTCATCGGCTCCAGCATGGCGCGGATGGCGGTCAGTAGCTCAGCGAACGATGACGCCGAGGCCATCGCCGCGGACCGTGCCTCGCGCCGGGAGATGGCTACCTACCTGACCGAGGCCCGCCGTCAGCTCAACGAGTTGCGGCGCACTGTACTCCTGGATGAGCGGGAGCAAGGAAACCTCGACGACGAGGTGATGCGGACCGTGCTGCTGGAACTGGATACTGAACAATTCGCATTGGATACCTCCTGGCAGTCCCGCATGCGGTCCTGACGCAGCACTCGATGCACGTCAGTCGCCTTGCGGCAGTTCCCATACCTGATGGAGCATACGCTGGTAGCTCTGCCCCTCACTGGTGTCCAGAAACTGATTCATGTGCACCTGCCACGCCTGATCCAGCGGCTCCTTCGCCATACCCGCCGTGAACACCTCCCAGTCCTCCACTTCCACCTCGTGGAACAGCTCGGTGCCGGAGCGCCAGATCCGCCAGGCATGCACCCCATGCTTGCGCAACAGCACATCCAGCTCAGGCCAGATCACTGCGTGTGCCTCCTCATACTCCACTTCCAGGCCTGGACGGAGCCGGGTGTGCAGGGCGATCCTTTGCATAAGTTCCTCGCTGAACTAGGCCCAACACACCATCCGGCGTCGGGTAAACATATGATGTTGCCAACCATACGCTGGAAGGTTTCCAGCTGAAAGGGGACCACCATGACCAAGCCTGAGCCTCGCGTTGATTCTCATCACCATCTCTGGGATCTAGACATCCGACCACAGGACTGGATTGACCCGCAGTCGATGCTGGCGATCCACCGCTCCTTCCGGGCTGCGGACTTCGAGGCCGTCGCCCGGCCCGCCAACGTGGTCGCCAGCGTGCTGGTACAGACCGTCTGTGTACCCGAGGAAACTCCCGAGATGCTGCTGACAGCCCAGGCCTCCGAGGTGATCAGCGGCGTCGTCGGCTGGACAGATCTGGAAGCGAGGGACGTCGCCGATCAGCTGGCCGCGCTCCGCGAGGGTCCCGGTGGGCGTTGGTTGCGCGGCATTCGGCATCAGGTCCAGCAGGAAAGCGATCCCGACTGGCTGGCCCGGCCAGCGGTGCGCCGTGGCCTGCAGGCCGTGCACGATGCCGGGCTGAGCTACGACTTTGTGGTGCGCTCCTCCCAGCTGCCCGCAGTGGCGCGCACCGCGGAGGCTCTGCCTGAGGTGAACTTTGTGCTGGACCACGCCGGGAAGCCGCCCATCGCCGCCGCTCGGGAACCCGGCAGCCTGGAGCGGTGGCACCGAGACCTCCGACTGCTGGCACCGTTCCCGCAGCTGAGCTGCAAACTCTCCGGCCTGGTCACCGAGGCCGACTGGGAGCACTGGACGGAGGATGATCTGCACCCGGTGGTGGAGACACTGCTGGAGGTCTTTGGCCCCCAGCGGCTGATGATCGGCTCCGACTGGCCGGTCAACCTGCTCGCAACGCGCCCTCCGGCTGATCAGTCCGACGCTGATCAGCCGGAGCCGTACCAGCAGATCTGGGACAGCTACGAGCATCTGGTCTCCACCCTGAGCCCGGCTGAGCGTACAGCCCTGCGGTCCGGAACGGCGAGGCGGGTGTATCGACTGGGCTGACCCCCTGGGGGCGTTCGAACCCCGTGAACTCGAAGCTGGGAGAATAGACGCATGTCCACCAACCCAGTCGCCGAGGGCGCCGCCGCAGCACGCCCCGCTGCGGAGCTGACGCTGATGACTCCGGAGGAATGCCTCGCTCTCCAGGAGCACCAGGAGCAGCGGGTGGACCGCTACATCCAGCCCTATCTACAACGCCGTTCCGCCGGGCAGAAGCACCCTGTGGAGGATTTCCTCTTCACCTACTACTCGCTCAAACCAGCACAATTGCGTCGCTGGCACCCCGGAGCTGGGGTGGTGCTCTGCGGGGCGCAGGCCCGCCAGAGGCTCGACTGGCGCTTCTACCGGCCACTGACCGAGGCTGAGCTCCGTCAGCATGATCTGGCCGGGGACGAACCCGCCATCACGATGGACGTGGAAGCCTTCTGCCGCGAGCGCTCCGGTGCCATCGACTTCGCCCGGGTGATCCTGCACGGTACCGCAGCCCGGCCCGGCAACTTCGGCTGCTTCGGCCTGCATGAATGGGCGATGGCGTACCGCAGCGAAGACAATGGCGTGCGCCACGAGTACCTGCCGCTGCGGCTTGGCGCGTCCGGGACAGATGCCGTGGTGGAGGCCCACCGGATTCGCTGTTCGCACATTGATGCCTTCCGCTTCTTCACCCCGCAGGCCGTCAGCCTCAATGAGCTCCAGCCCAGCCGGGAGACCCAGCGGGAACTGGAGCAACCCGGTTGTCTCCACGCCAACATGGATCTGTATAAGTGGGCCTACAAGCTGTTGCCTTTAGTGCCCAGCGAGTTAGTGCTGGAGGCCTTCGAACTCTCCTGGCGCATCCGCATCATGGACATGCGGGCTTCGCCCTACGATCTGGCGGACTGGGGCTACCCGGCCCTGCCCATCGAAACCACTGCGGGCAAGGCCGACTATGTGAGCCTTCAGCGTGGCTTTGCCGACGATGCCGCCGGGCTGCGCGAGCGGATCGCCCGGGAGCTGGAGCAGCGGTTGTCACTCGGGGACGCCCCACACGATGCTGCACAGAACTAAGCTGGTGGCATGGCAATCACTCGCGTAACGGCGATCGTGACGCTACTGGTCCTGACGGCTTCCACGCGCGCGCTGGTCTCCTGCAGCCCACATCAACGGCCTTCTACCAGCACGCCCAGTTCTTCGGCCCAGCCCAGCACTCCCAACAGCTCGCTGCCCCAGTTCTCCGCTCCGGAAACCGGTGCCACCCCCGCGCCCCCGCAGAGCGGCACCGACCGTTCAGAGATCACCGTGCGGATCCATGCCTCGGCCACCGGGCCCGTGGTGACCGCGCTGCTAAGCTGCCAGGGATCCTCCGCGGCCTCGGCGGTCAACATCGCAGATCCGGCAGGTGCCTGCCTGGCGCTCGTCCAGCACGGCGCTGCCGCCTTCGCTCCCCCGGCCACCATCTGCACCCAGCAGTCTGGCGGCCCACAGACTGCGGAGGTGACCGGCATCGTCAACGGGCGTCAGGTCGACAAGACCTTCGATCAGCACAATGGCTGCACTATCGAACAATGGAATCTGCTGAAACCACTTTTCGGCTCCGCTGCCGGCGGCGGTAACTGAGGTCTATACACTGAGCCTATGGCCCTGACGGATGAAGCAATCAACAAAATCAAAGGCATGATTGTTGCCGGTGAGCTCGCCGCGGGTGACCGTCTGCCTCCGGAGAAGGAACTCAGCGAGAAGCTGGGGCTCTCCCGCAGTTCCTTGCGCGAGGCAGTCAAGGCATTGGAAATCGTCCGCGTCCTGGACGTCCGGCGCGGTGACGGCACCTACGTCACCAGCCTGGAACCTCAGATGCTCAACGAGGCCATCTCCTTTGTGGTGGACCTGCACCAGGACAGTACGGTGCTGGAGATCTTCGCGGTGCGCCGCATGCTGGAGCCGGCGGCTGCGGCGATGGCAGCCAGCAAGCTCAGCCCGGACGGTGTCGCCGCCCTGCGCGCGAATATCTCCTCCGTGAATGCCGCGGACACCACGATCGAAGAACTCGTCGAAAATGACCTGCAGTTCCACCGACTGATCAATCAGGCCAGCGGCAACCAGTACCTGCTCAGCCTGCTCGATGGCATGTCCAGCAGCACCATTCGCGCCCGGATCTGGCGCGGCCTCACCCAGGAGGGCGCGGTGGAGCGCACGCTCAATGAGCATGCCGCGATTGCCGACGCGCTGAGCAGGGGCGATGGCGAACTGGCCCGGGCACTGGTGACCGCGCATGTGAGCGGCGTCGAGGGCTGGTTGCGGAAGGCTCTGGAGCACCAGGAGTAAACGGTCTGGGCAGTTGTCCCCATGGCAGGCCGCACAGGCAGCACCCTAGGATTTTGCTATGACCCGCCCCACGCTGCGTCACCTCACTGCGGCCTGCGGGCTTGCCCTGATGATGGCGCTGACATCCTGCTCTCTTCTGCCCGGCGGCTCCTCGAGCCAGTCCTCCACGCCACCTCGACCAGCCCCGGCATCCATGGAGCAGATGCGCGCCCTCAATGTCTGTGCGCTGCTGCCTCTGAGCGATCTTCGGGCCACGCTGACCAGCCTCGGGGGTGCTCAAGCCTGGCGGGCCCTCGGCCGCGACCCGGATACCTGTGACATCTATACCGATGACCGATCTGGATCCACCGCCAGACCGACAGCGACGGTTCTGCCCCTTCTTCAGCTTCCGGCCGTTTCCGTGTCGGTGGACAATTTTCCAGACCAGGACACCTGGTCGCACAACTTCAGCGAGGGAAGCTACCTTAGATTAGATTCCGTCCCCGGCGGCTGGCTTGCCGCCCCTTCAACCGGGACCGGAAAAGTCTCGCACGCCTACAGCGCCAAGGGCTACGCCTTCACCCTCATCGCAGGCAGCTCCGCCGATTCCAGGGCCTCCGCGGCAATCGGCAAAATCCTGCTGAACGCGCTGGATTCTGGCACCAGCGCACCCGAGATTGCGTGGGCACCGCACAGCATTTTCACCGCGGATCTGTGCGCTCTGGCCCAGAGCAGCAGCTTCACAAACACTCTTGAGCCCCAGTTCGGAAAGGTTTTCGCCGCGAAAAATGCCACCCACCGCTCCTGCGATCTGGGCAAGGCCCCCACCTACGTCAACCTCTCTGCCACCTTAGACTCCGGGACGTCGGCCGGCGCTTCAACACTGACCATCGCTCGGCATCCGGCGACACTCAGCGAGGGCCCGGGTTCGTGCCAGCTCAAAGTGACGTTCCCGGACGATCCGGCAGTGGTGGGCAGAACCATCCCAGGCTCCGGAATTCCCACCCTTTCCGTGACGACCATCCAGGACAAGCCAGATTGCGCCACCCTGGTGACAGCGACCACCGCTCTGGTCGCTGAGTTGGACAAGCGCTGAGCCGCCCCGGGGCGCAATCGAGTGGTGACGTACGGCCGTCAACCGACCGGGTTGAGGGCCATACGTCACCACTCGACGCGCTATGGGTAGTCCTCTCCATAGTGATACTCCACGTAGCTGCTTAGGCTGACCACATGGAGCGGAGACCATCCCGGATCAGCATGGGCGCCACGGCCTGCATTCTTCTGGTGGCCATGGTCACCAGCTGTTCAACGGCACCGAGTGTTCCCAGACCGGCCGATCCCTCGCAGCAGGTGGCTCGTGGACTCGACGTCTGCACGTTCCTCCCGGTGGATGAACTTGCCGCGATACCGCTCAGCAGCAAGGGGGCGAACCCCGCCCTAGGCTGGGACTTCAGCCCGGCGAACGGCTGTGTCGTCTTCTCGGACGGGCCTTCGCAGCCTTCCTTCGGCCTGCCGGACTTTACCGTGTCCATAGAGAGCTCGCCCACGGACGACGGCGCGTGGGCCAGGATACTGAGCGACTCCCAGACCAGGAAGGTTACCGGCGGCTGGCTCTGGGAATCACCCCTCCACACCCTGGAGGCCTACAGCCCCAAAGGGTATTCCTTCGTCATCAACCCGCGGTACGGCATCAATTCCCCCGACAGCAGGTCGCAGGCCATCGCCATCAGCACTGTTCTGCTCAAACATCTGGACTCCACTGCGCCAGACCAGTTGCCAACCATCACCTGGGCGTCAGGAAACCTGCTCTCGCTGGACATCTGCGCCGCCGCCGAGCAGATTCATTTTGCACAGCTGGCCGGAGGGGACCAGTCTGCAAAAGTGGCCGCTGGCGATCCTGGTCACCGCGAATGCAGCGCTGGGTCCCTTGACGCCCCGCTGCAGTTCAACATCAAGGCAGCGCTGAGCGGTGGGCTGAGCGATCCGCAGCACACCGCCACATCCTTTGCCGTGGAGGGTCACCAGGCTCAGCATCTCTTTACCCCCAAGAGTTCCAGCAGCGTGAGCAAGTGCTCCGTCGCGGTGCAGTACCCGGACGACCCAGCACTGACCGGTCATGCGCCCTACTATCCATCATCGAAGCTGACTGTTCTCACGACCACCATCACCGGGCGGGACGAAAGCGCCTGCCCGGCGCTGATCACCGCGACCACAGCCCTGGTCGCTGAGTTGGACAAGCACTGAACTGGACAAGCGCTGAGCCCGTCGAGTGGTGAGATCTGGCCCCTAACAGTGACTGTTAGGGGCCAGATCTCACCACTCGACGGCACAAACCTACGCCGGGATCAGCCCCCGGCGGATCAGCTCCACCCAGAGTTCCTCCGGGACAGCAGTCTGGGCTCGCTCAACGTTCTGCTCCATCTGTGCGGGCGATGCCGCACCCACCACCA
The DNA here is from genome assembly GCF_030271165.1 of Psychromicrobium xiongbiense. Taxonomy (GTDB): domain Bacteria; phylum Actinomycetota; class Actinomycetes; order Actinomycetales; family Micrococcaceae; genus Renibacterium; species Renibacterium xiongbiense. Next base: position 76,694 of record NZ_JASSZH010000012.1, read on the forward strand.
CGCTGCGCACCGCCGGATAGCGCAGGCTGTACTGCAGCGCCGCCGTCGGCAGGTCCACCCCGAACTCCTGGCACACCTCCGCGAGTGTCCTGGCCCGCGCAATCAGCTCGGCGGGTGCCTGCGCGTAGTTGTAGTGCGCATCCTCGGGAACCACTGCCCGGGCCAGCAGACCCGAGTTGTAGACGCCCACATTGACCACACCCACACCGAGTTCCATACACAGCGGCAGCAACTCGGCCAGCGCGGGCTGCTCCAGCAGGGTATAGCGCCCGGCCAGCATGACCAAATCCAGGCCATGCCCCTGCTCATGAGCCGCACGCACGCACGCCACCAGCGCCTCAGCGGAGTTTGCACCGACGCCGATGCCGCCCAGCGCACCTTCCGCACGCAGCGTCGCCAGCGCGGGTAACCCCTCGGCGATGCCCTGCCCCAGATCGTACACATCCGGATCATGCAGGTAGGCAATGTCGATCCGATCCAGGCCTAGTCGCTCCCTGGATTCGTCCAGACTGCGGCGCACGCCCGCCTCGCTGGGATCCCACTGGCGACGCAGCGTGCCGGGGACGGCAAACCCGGAAGCCATATCGTCCTCAGTCGGATCCGGATTCGGCACCACGAGTCGCCCCACCTTGGTGGACACCAGGTACTCATCCCGCGGCTTATCCGCGAGCGCAGCTCCCAGGCGGCGTTCGGAAAGACCCAGTCCGTAGTGGGGTGCGGTATCGAAATAGCGCACCCCGCCGTCCCAGGCAGCCTGCACCGTGGCGGTGGCAACCTCATCGGAGACCTCGCGGTAGAGGTTGCCGATCCCGGCTGCGCCGAAGCCCCACCGCCCGAGCTCAGGATGCAAGTCCGCTGCGGGCATCAGGCGTCCTTCAGGAAAAGTTCGATGACGGGCACCGCGGATTCGGGCTGGCGCACGGGCAGCCGGAGGGTCAGGGTGCCGGCAGGTTGTGCCCCCGGCGTGGTGTTCTGCGCGCTCTGATTCGGATCAGCGCCGCTGAAGTGGATCTCCGAGGCATCGGAGAGCAGCTGCGCGTATTCCACCTTGCCGTCCAGATCAGGCAGGTGAACGTGCTCAAACGGCCAGGCGAAGAGGTGCAGATAGAGCCGGTTCCCGCGCTGGGTGTACCGGGCATCCGCGGGCGGCGCATACGCGGAGGGGCCGGCGCCGTAGACGGAGCGGGAGTTCAATGCCATCCACTCGCCGATCCCGGCCAGCGACTCCAGCGCGTGCGGGTCAAAGTTTCCGCGCCCTGTCGGGCCGACGTTGAGCAGCATATTGCCGCCCTTGGAGACGCCATCGACCAGCATCCGGATCAGCAGCGGAACCGATTTGTAGTCTTCGTTATCCCGGTCGTAGCCCCAACTGCCGTTGAGCGTCTGGCAGGCCTCCCAGATAATCGGCCGGCCAGCGGCATCGAGCATCTCCCCGGCCGGCTGGTACTGCTCCGGTGTGATGAAGTCGCCCGGGATCTCCAGACGGTCATTGACCACGATGCCCGGCTGAAGTTCGCGAACCAGCGCCATCAGGTCTTCAGAGCCCCAGTCCTGCGCACCCTTGCCACCCCAGACGTGACCGGAGATCCCCTCCGGGTAGGTGTCCGTGCTGTAGGAGAAATCGAAGAACAGGTAGTCGATGGTGCCGTAGTTGCTCAGCAGTTCCCGCACCTGCCCGTGCAGGTACTCCCGGTATGTGGCGATATCGCGGCTCTCGTTGAGCTGCGCGGCCTCCGGGTGGTTGCGCAGCGGGTGGTGGCCGTCGATCGGGAAATCCGGGTGGTGCCAGTCAATCAGCGAGTGGTAGAAGCCGACCTTCAGCCCCTCCTCACGCAGGGCCTGAACATACTCGGCCACCAGGTCTCGTCCAGCGGGAGTGTTGGTGACCTTGTAGTCGGTCAGGGCAGAATCCCAGAGGCAGAATCCCTCGTGGTGCTTGGTGGTCAGCACTACGTACTTCATGCCGGCGGCCCTGGCGGCCTTGGCCCAGGCACGGGGGTCATAGAGATCCGGGTCGAAGAACTGTGCGTACTTTTCGTAGTCCTCCGGTGCGGTCTGCTCGCGGGTCATCACCCACTCGTGGCGGGCTGGCAGGGCGTAAAGCCCCCAATGGACGAACATGCCAAAGCGCGCTTCGGTGAACCAGGGTGCGTGGGAAATCATGGTGCTCCGTTCAGAATGATTCGGTTAAGAGGATTTCAGAGAAAGCTCAGAAAACAGGGTCAGCGCCCACCGAGGCCGCTGGTGACGATGCCCCGGACCAGGTGCTTCTGCAGCAGGAGGAGCAGGGCGACGGTGGGTGCCATGGAGATCACAGCTGCCGCCATCACCAGATGCCACTGTGAACCCTGCTGGCCGAAGAACATCTGCAGGCCCAGCGGGATGGTGCCCAGCGTCTGGGCATCGTTGATCACGATCAGCGGCCAGAGGAACGAATTCCAGTAGGCGATGAAGGTGAACACCGCGAGCACCGCCAGGCTGGGCCGGGCCAGCGGCAGCATCACCGAGAAGAAGGTCCGCACCGTTCCAGCACCGTCCACCCGGGCAGCATCGTCCAGTTCCTGAGGCAGGCCCAGGAAGAACTGGCGGAGCAGGAAGGCGCCGAAAGCGGTGAAGGCCCAGGGCACGATGAGCGCCGCGAAGGAGTTGGTCAGGTTGACCTTCTGCATCATGACGAACATCGGTACCACCAGGACTTCCTGCGGGATCATCAGGGTCGCCAGGAAGACCGCGAAGATGGCATTCCGGCCCCGCCAGCGCAGCCGGGCGAAGGCGTAGCCGGAGAGCGCGGAGACCGCCAGAGTGATGGCGGTTCCCAGCACGGCAACGATCAGGCCGTTGAGCATGAACTTCAGGAAAGGAGCATATTTGAGCGCCTCCGCGTAGTTCCCCCAACGCAGTTCTGAGCCGAACAGGGTAGGTGGGATGGTGAAGATTTCGTTCGGCGGCTTGAGCGAGGTGGCCACCATGTAAATCAGCGGCGACATGAAGATCAGCCCGATCAGGCACAGCAGGGTGTAACCGATCGCCCGCCTGACCCTCTCACCCAGCGGACGGCTGCGTATCGCAAGCTTCCGTGCGGCGACGGCATCATGCGTCATAGTGCACCCACTTCTTCTGACCCAGGAACTGCACGGCCGTCACACCCAGGATGATGACGAACAGCACCCAGGCCGCAGCAGAGGCCAGGCCGAGCTGATGGAACTGGAAGCCCTGGTTGTAGATGTAGAGAACAATCGTGGACGTCGAGGATCCGGGGCCGCCTTTGGTCAGGATGAAGGGCTGTGCGAAGACCTGGAAGGAGGTGATCAGCGTCATCATGGTAGCGAAGAAAATGGACGGCGAGATCATCGGGAACTTCACCCGCCAGAACACCGTCCAGGCATTGGCGCCGTCAATCTGCGCCGCATCGGTCAGCTGCTCCGGGACCGCATCCAGAGCAGCAGAGAACACCAGCAGGTTGTAACCGAAGCCCTGCCAGACGCTCATCGCCACCACGGCCAGCAGCGCCCAGTGTTCGTCACCCAGGAAATTCGGCGCATGCGCTCCGGTGGTCGACTGCATCATCCCGTCGATGAACCCGCCCGGCTGATAGAGCATCCGCCAGACCACCACATTGGCCACCACCGGGGTGATGGCGGGAATGAAGAAGATCACCCGGAAGATGTGCCGGCCCTTGATCCGGGGCGTGAGCCATGCCGCCAGCCCCAGGGAAATGACCAGATTGAACGGCACGTACAGCACCACGAAAAGCACGGTGTTGAGAATGACCTGACCGAAGATCGGGTCATTGAACAGCTTCAGATAGTTCCCGATGCCGGTCCAGCTGGGTGTTCCCAGCAACGGCCAGTTAAACATGCTGATGATCAGCGAGGCGACGATCGGCAGGACGGTGAAGATCACCAGGCCTGCACCATGGGGTAGCGCAAAGGCGACGCCCCAGCCGCTCCTGCGCCCGCCGGTATCTGCGGCTTTCCGGTTGCGTCTGCCCCCGGAGGCCGCTACGGTCTTCCCCACGGCACCGGTGACAACATCCGTTGGGGCTGAAATCTGATGGATGACCACTGACTCACTCCTCTCCCCCACTCAGGCCGGGCGGTGCAGTTGCCACCCGGCCCGTGCGTGGTCAGTTGGCGGGTAGCTGGGAAGCGATGTCATTCATGACGTCGCTGGCCTTCTGCTGACCGTTGATGGACTTGATCAGGTACTGATTGAAGAGAGTTCCCAACTGATCACTGTTGGTATTGCTCGGCATCGGAGCCGCTGTGGAGGATGCCGTCTTGAGCAGGGCATCCACACCCGGAATCTTGGCATTGTTGATCCAGCTGGGCTGATCTGCGGTACGGGCAGGCAGAGCTCGTCCTGCCGCGCCGAGTTCGGAGAGGATCTTGTCCCCGGTCATTTCCTTCAACGCGGCAAACGCCTTATCCGGGGTGGCGCAGTTCTTGGAGATGCCCCACCCTGAGCCGGCGCTGTAGGTCTTTCCGCCACCCGGACCTGCCGGGAGGGTCGTCACGCCGAGGTTGAAGGAGACCTTCGCCTTGGCATCGAGCAGGGACCACGGTCCGTCGATATGCATGGCCGTAGTGCCTGCCTGGAACTGGTTGGTGCTGAAGGAGGTATCACCGCCGGGGAGCTGCGGCGAGACCTTGTACACATTGGTCAGATCCGAGACCCACTGCAGACCGGCGGAAAATGCCGAATTTTTGGGATCGAGCTTGGCATCGGTGGTGAGGACGCGCCCCCCGTTGTAGGCCAGGATCTGGGGTTCAATACTCAGATCAGCCGGATCCGGGGCGATGGCGTATTTGCCATTGCCGGTGAGCTTCTTCGCATCGGCCAGGAATTCGTCCGCCGTCCACCCGGGCTTGGGCTCCGGCAGACCGGCTGCGGCGAACATGTCCTTGTTGTAGAACATCACCACGGGGCCCACGTCGTAGGGCAGGGCGTAGAGATTGCCGTCCGCACTCAGCCCGTCAATCATCGACTTGTCGAAGGCGGAAAGGTCTACGTTGTTCTTCTTGACCAGATCCGCCAGGGGTAGCAGCCCGTCCTTGAGCTGGGCGGTGCGCAGGCTCTGCACGGCGACCAGACACGGGGCATTCCCGGAGGCAAGCTGAGTGCTCATTTTGGTGAAATAGTCCTGGAAGGTGGCACCCTGCAAGGTGATTTTGACATCGCCGAGCGTGGCGCTGGCCTCATCGGCGACCTTCTGCCAGGCGTTCTGATCATCGGTGCCGCTCACCCACATTCCCCAGGTCAGCTCGGTTTTGCCGTCAGCGGTCGTCGGGGTGGAATTTCCGCAGGCAGTGACACCCATCAGGCACAGAGCCAGTACCCCTGCCACAAGCGCTCCTTTGCGCATGATTTCTCCTTTTTGTCCGTGTGAACTTGTCGTGTGAACGTGTCCGTGAACGGGAGCCGTGGGGGAGGATCCCGCAGTGCAACTGTGCGCACCGCGCCGATGACATCGGGCTGATCAGTGCTTTGCGCCAAGCCTCCTCTCCCACTCCCGGCCATCCGGGAAACTGAAATCGCGCAGTGAGGCGGGGAACATTTCGTTCCCGGCGCCAGGGGTCGATGGCGGCCAGTAGCGGCCGGCGTGCACGTCCACCGGTGTCACGAAGTGTTCGTGAAGGTGGTCGACGAATTCGATCATCCGGCCCTCCATGGAGCCGGAGACGGCGACGAAGTCGAACATCGAGAGGTGCTGCACCGCTTCGCAGAGGCCCACGCCGCCCGCATGGGGGCAGACCGGCACACCGAACTTTGCCGCCAACAGGAGGATGGCCACGTTTTCGTTGACTCCGGCCACGCGGACGGCATCGATCTGCAGAACTTTCAGCGATTCCGCCTGGAGCATCTGCTTGAAGATGATCCGGTTCTGCACATGCTCACCAGTGGCCACCGGCACCGGGGCAATTCCCCGGGCGATGGCGGCGTGGCCCAGGATGTCGTCCGGGCTGGTCGGCTCCTCCACCCAGGCCAGGTCGTAGGGGGCCAGGGCCGTGATCCAGTCAATGGCCTGCGCTACCTCCCAGCGCTGATTGGCGTCGACCGCCAGCCGGATCCCCGGTCCGATGGTCTCGCGGGCCAGCCGGACCCGGCGTACATCGTCGTCCAGATTGTCGCCGACCTTGAGCTTGACCTGCTCGAAGCCGTCCGCCACTGCCTCCCGGCAGAGCCGGACCAGCTTCTCATCGGAGTAGCCCAGCCAGCCCGGGCTCGTGGTGTAGGCCGGGTAGCCCAGCTCCTGGAGCCCCGCGATCCGCGCGGCTTTGCCGGGTTCGGCGGCCCGCAGGATCTCCAGCGCTTCCTCCGGAGTGAGTGCATCGGTGAGGTAGCGGAAATCGACCAGTGCTACCAGTTCCTCGGCTGTCATGGAGGCCAGCAGCTGCCAGAGAGGCAGGCCCGCACGTTTGGCTTTGAGGTCCCACAAGGCGTTGATCACGGCACCGATGGCCATATGGATGACGCCCTTTTCCGGGCCGAGCCAGCGCAGCTGGGATTCGTGTACCAGGGTCCGCCAGGTGGCACCCATATCGCCCAGCAGGGCATCCAGCTCAGCACCGAGCAGCATGGGCTCCAGCGCACGGATGGCGGCAACCTCCACCTCATTGCCCCGTCCAATGGTGAAGACAAAGCCGTGGCCCTCCAGGCCATCGACGGAATCGGTGACGATACGCAGATAGGCGGCGGAGTAGTCCGGGTCCGTGTTCATCGCATCGGATCCATCGAGGCTCTCCGAGGTGGGGAACCGCACGTCGGTGATCTCCAGGGACGTGACACGCGCCTGGGCGGGAACCGGGCAGGCCTCGCTGATCTCTGTTCCGTCTACCGTAAGTGCCACTGCGTTCCTTCATGATCTGGTGGTTGCATCAACAACCCCACCTAAACATCCGATGTATAACTTGTCAACAGGAAATTTCTGCGGAAGAATGTCGATGAAGACCGTCAAGAGTTCAGATGATTCACCACAACGGGTGGCAAAGCCTCCGGGCGAAGGGAACTCAGCATCAGGCAAAGGAGCAGTGCATGCGACTCATCCGGGTAGGTGCCCCCGGCCAGGAACGACCGGCTGTACTGACAGAGGATCCGAGCGGAGGCATTCCCGGGCAAGCCTGGGACGCCTCCAGCGTGACCGCGGACTACGATGCCGAATTCTGGACTACCGAAGGCCCGGCACGACTGCGCGACGCCCTGGCGGCAGGTCAGCTACCGGCGCTGGATCTGAGCGGACTGCGGATCGGCGCTCCGGTCACCCGTCCCGGGAACCTCGTGTGCATCGGGATGAACTATGCGGCGCACGCCGCCGAGTCCGGCGCCGCTCCGCCCACGATCCCGGTGGTCTTTCTCAAGCCCACCAACACGGTCGTCGGCCCGGACGATGCTGCCCCCATTCCCCCGCTGAGCGAGCGCTATGACTGGGAGGTGGAGCTGGCCGTCATCGTCTCTCAGCGACTCAGCTATGCCGCCAGCCCCGAGGAAGCCGCCCGGGCGATCGGTGGCTATGCGGTGGCCAACGACCTCTCCGAGCGTGACTACCAGCTTCCGGGCGCAGCCGGCCAGTGGACCAAGGGCAAGTCACTGCCCGCCTCCACACCGCTGGGCCCCTGGCTGGTGCTGGCCGAGGACATCGATGCGAGTGATCTGCGCCTGCGCAGCTGGATCAACGGTGAACCCCGCCAGGATTCCAGCACAGCGGACCTGATCTTCAAGGTCCCCTTCCTGCTGCACCACCTGAGCCAGTACATGGTGCTTGAACCCGGTGACGTGGTACTCACCGGCACCCCGGAGGGCGTCGCGCTCTCCGGCCGCTTTCCCTATCTCCAGGACGGCGATGTCGCCGAGCTGGAGATTGCCGGCCTGGGGCGGATGCGCCAGGAGTTCTACCGCGCTGTTCCCGGCTCCACTCAGGGAAGCCAGTCCACCCAGGGAGCACAGTCATGAGCCAGGACTTCGATCAGCTGGTAGCCGTCGTCACGGGCGGCGCCTCCGGAATCGGCGCGGCAATTGCAGCCCGACTGCAGGAGCGCGGCGCCTCGGTGGCCGTGCTGGATCTGCGGATCGATGACCTATCGGAGGGGCAGTTCGGCGTCGTCTGTGACGTCTCCGACGACGATGCCGTCCAGGCAGCGATCGCGGCCGTCACCGACCACTTCGGCCGGCTGGACGTACTGGTCAACAATGCCGGGATCGGCGCGCAGGGCACCGTTGAGGACAACACGGATGAGGAATGGCATCGCGTCTGGGACGTCAACGTCCTGGGCCTGGTGCGGCTCAGCCGTGCCGCCCTGCCATGGCTGCGCCAGTCCCCTGCGGCCGCCATCGTCAACACCTGCTCCATTGCCGCGACGGCAGGCCTGCCGCAGCGTGCCCTGTACAGCGCCACCAAAGGTGCGGTGCTCTCGCTCACCCAGGCGATGGCTGCCGATCATCTGCGTGAGGGCATCCGGGTGAACTGCGTCAACCCGGGTACTGCGGATACGCCGTGGATAGGCCGGTTGCTCGGCACCGCCCCGGATCCGGCTGCGGAGCGCGCTGCCCTGGAGGCTCGCCAGCCGCACGGACGCCTGGTCTCCCCGGCAGAAGTGGCCGAAGCCGTGGCATATCTGGCCAGCCCACTGGCCGGCTCCACCACCGGGACCTCGATTGCCGTCGACGGCGGCATGCAGGGCCTGCGCCTGCGCCCTGCTGGGAGCTGAGCCAGGGCGGGATCTAAGCCCGCCGAAAGCCCGCCGAAAGCCCGCCGAAAGGGCGCCGCAGTGCGCGAGTGGTGAGGTTATGCCCTCAAGCGACGCGCTTGAGGGCATAACCTCACCACTCGCGCGGGCACAGGGACACTACCCTGAAGTCACGAGCTCGTAGTACCCGTTCCACGCTGGGCTAGCGAGGCAGAGTCAGAACACGGCTACGCCGGAAGCCACCAAGGCAAGGCAGTCGTAGGTCAGCCAGTCAGTATTGGCCACGAGCGTCACACCACTGCATCCCAGCTCATGCGTGACCTCATCGATTCTTTGTAGGTAGAGCCTCCGGTCACAACGGAAACCGGCTCAGCTGACCAGGTTGTCCGGCGAACAGGATGGACATCCGCAGGGAGCCTTCCAGAGACTCCCAGGAATCCAGCACCGGCTCGGTCCGCGGCACTGTGGCCGTACCGCCATCGGCCCTCATCTGGCTGCTTTTCCCGCTCTTTAGACCGTATCCCTGAGGAGAACTCCTATGCGTCACCCGGGGGTGCCGACCACGCCGTCCAGGTAGAACCAGCGGCCGTCCTGCCGTATAAAGCGGCTCAACTCCTCCTGCACCCCGCGCCGAGAGCTCGGCGCGGCTCCGCCGTTGGGCTCCACGCGGTAGCGCGCACGGAAGCTCACGGTACCCTCCATGTCGAAGGGGCCGCCCGCAGTGCTGGCGAGGATGTCCAGGCGAGTCCAGTGAATCTCCGGGTCCAGCGCCAACTCGGTGGGCCTCGTGCCCGGGTGCCAGCTCGCCAGCAGATACGCGGCCTCGCCCAGAGCAAAGGCGCTGTAGCGCGAGCGCATCAACGCCTCCGCCGTAGGAGCCTGCGCCTCGCCCCGGTGGAACCGCCCGCAACACAGCACATAGTTCTCCCCACTCAGGCAGGGGCATCGCTGCGGCGTCGGGGATTCCGGAGTGCAGGATTCCGGTCTCTGGGAAGGGTCCATTCCCCCAGAGTAAACGGGACGTGGCACCTACGGCACACCCGGTAGACTGGTGGGGCAAGCTCGCGGAGCGCTGGATGCACAGAGCGGCACCTCCTGGAGGTGTCTGCGGGTGTCAGCGTGAGACGGCACCCGTTTAACGCTGATCCTCTGGACAGCTCACCTCCGCGATGTTTTCTCCGCCCCGTGAAATGAAAACAAGAGGTGACCGGATGCCCCGGATCGTTGTCGATGTCATGCCCAAACCCGAGATCCTCGATCCGCAGGGCAAAGCCATTGTGGGGGCTCTCCCCCGCCTGGGATTCACCGAGTTCTCTGCCGTCCGTCAGGGCAAGCGCTTTGAACTGACCGTAGAGGGCGAGGTCACGGAGGCCCTTCTGGCTCAGGCCCGGGAAGCCGCGGAGACGCTGCTCTCCAACCCGGTGATCGAAGACGTCGTGAACGTTGAGGTCGTCGATGACTGAGCTGCTTTCCACTGACATGCCGACCGACTCGCTGACCGCGGACGTCTCCGCCGCCCGGGTGGGCGTTGTGACCTTCCCCGGCACGCTGGATGACCGGGACGCCATCCGCGCCGTCCGCCTCTCCGGTGCCACCGCGGTTCCACTCTGGCATGCGGATTCCGAGCTGCAGGACGTGGACGCCGTCGTCATCCCCGGCGGATTCTCCTATGGGGACTACCTGCGGGCCGGCGCGATCTCCCGCTTCGCCCCGCTGATGTCCCGCATCGTCGATGCCGCCACCTCCTCTGCCAGGCTGCCCGTGCTGGGCATCTGCAACGGTTTCCAGATCCTCACCGAGGCGCATCTGTTGCCCGGATCGATGATCAAGAACGACCATCTCAAGTTCCTCTGCCGCGACCAGGTGCTGCGCGTGGAGAACACTGACACCGCCTGGACCAACGCCTATGCGGCTGGTGCGGAGATCACCATCCCGTTGAAGAACCAGGATGGCCAGTACATCGCGGACGAGAAGACGCTCGATGAGCTGGAGGCGGAGGGCCGAGTGGCCTTCCGCTACGTCGGCTTCAATCCGAACGGCTCCCGCCGCGACATCGCCGGCATTTCCAACGCCGCCGGCAACGTGGTGGGCCTGATGCCGCACCCTGAGCATGCTGTGGAAGCTGGCTTCGGCCCGGAATCCCTCCCCGGTGAAACCCAGAACGGCACCGACGGCCAGGGCTTCTTCACCTCTGTTCTGACCACCATCCTGACCCATGCTGCGGAAGGCGCCCGATGACCGCGGAAACCGCCAAGAAGTTCAACATCGACACCGTCGAAAACGCCGCCAGGACCCCTGACGTCGAGCTGCCGTGGGCCGAGCTGGGCCTGAAGCAGAACGAGTTCGACGACGTCGTGAAGGTCCTGGGCCGCCGCCCCACCGGCGCCGAGCTGGCCATGTATTCCGTGATGTGGAGCGAACACTGCTCCTACAAGTCCTCCAAGAACCACCTGCGCCAGTTCGGTGCGAAGGTCACCGAGGAAATGAAGAAGGACATGCTGGTGGGCATCGGCGAGAACGCCGGCGTGACCAACCTGGGCGACGGCTGGGCCGTGACCTTCAAGATCGAAAGCCACAATTCGCCGTCGTTCGTGGAGCCCTACCAGGGTGCCGCCACCGGCATCGGCGGCATTGTCCGCGACATCATCTCGATGGGCGCCCGCCCGGTGGCCGTGATGGATCCGCTGCGTTTCGGCGCCATCGACCACCCGGACACCGCCCGCGTCATGCACGGCGCAGTGGCCGGCATTGGCGGCTACGGCAACTCGCTGGGCCTGCCGAACATCGGCGGCGAGATGGTCTTCGACGCCATCTACCAGGGCAACCCGCTGGTCAATGCCCTGGCCGTGGGCGTCATGCGCCACGAGGACATCCGCCTGGCCAATGCCTCCGGCAAGGGCAACAAGGTGGTCTTGTTCGGTGCACGCACCGGCGGCGACGGCATTGGCGGCGCCTCGGTGCTGGCCTCGGAGTCCTTCGATGACACCAAGCCCTCCAAGCGCCCCGCCGTCCAGGTGGGCGATCCCTTCGCCGAGAAGGTGCTCATCGAGTGCTGCCTGGAACTGTTCAAGGGCTCCCTTGTCGAGGGCATCCAGGACCTGGGCGCCGCGGGCATTTCCTGCGCCACCTCGGAGCTCGCCTCCAACGGCGACGGCGGCATGGAGGTTGAGCTGACCTCCGTCCTGCTGCGCGATCCCACCCTGACCCCGGGCGAAATCCTGATGTCGGAGTCGCAGGAACGCATGATGGCGGTTGTCACCCCGGAGAACATTGCCGCGTTTGAGGCCGTCATGGAGAAGTGGGCCGTGGAATACTCCTGGCTCGGTGAGGTCACCGACACCGGGCGCCTGATCATCACGTGGGAAGGCGAAGTCATTGTCGACGTCGACCCGCGCACCGTGGCCCACGACGGCCCGGTCTACGACCGCCCGTACGCCCGGCCCGAGTGGCAGGATGCCCTGCAGGCCTCCCGTTTTGCGGGCTCGGAGGCCGATGCCGACCGCCCCACCGATGCCGAGGGCCTCAAGGCAGCCGTGCTGGAGCTGGTCGCTTCGCCGAACATGTGCTCCAAAGACTGGATCACCAACCAGTACGACCGCTACGTGGGCGGCAACACCGCCATGGCGTTCCCGGACGATGCCGGCGTGGTCCGTGTGGATGAGGAAACCGGTCTGGGCGTGGCCCTGGCCACCGACGCCAACGGCCGCTACACCTTCCTCGACCCGTACCACGGGGCGCAGCTGGCGCTGGCCGAGGCCTACCGCAACGTCGCCACCTCCGGCGCCGTGCCGATGGCCGTCAGCGACTGCCTGAACTTCGGCTCCCCCGAGGATCCGGATGTCATGTGGCAGCTGGCAGAGTCCATCCGCGGACTCTCCGACGCCTGCATGGAGCTGGGCATCCCGGTGACCGGCGGCAACGTCTCGCTGTACAACCAGACCGGCACCACACCCATCCACCCCTCCCCGGTGGTGGCTGTGCTGGGCAAACTGGACGACGTCGCCCGCCGCACCCCCTCGGGCTGGAAGGAAGACGGCCAGGCCATCTACCTGCTGGGCACGACGGCGGCCGAGCTGGATGGTTCCGAATGGGCCAATCTGCGCGGACACCTCGGCGGGCTGCCGCCCACAGTTGACCTCGCTGCCGAGCGCGCCCTGGGCGAGATCCTGATCAACGCCTCCCGCGACGGCATGATCGATGCCGCGCACGACCTCTCCGAGGGTGGCCTCGCGGCAGCCCTGGTGGAGTCTGCGCTGCGCTACGGCGTCGGCGCCCGGGTGGGGCTGGCTGAGCTGGCCCAACGCGACGGTATCTCGATTTTTGAGGCGCTGTTCTCTGAGACCCAGGCCCGAGCGCTGGTCGCCGTGCCGCGGTCGGAGGAAGTCCGCTTCAACGACATGTGCTCGGCACGGGGCTTCGCGCACCTGCGGATCGGTGTGGTGGACGCACAGTCCGGGACGCTGGATGTTCAGGGAGCGTTCAACTGCTCACTGGCGGAGCTCCGCGAAGCGCACGAAGCGACCCTGCCGAAGTACTTCGGCTAGGAGAATCTCCCCGCTCTGCGCAGCCCTCTCCCCCTCCCAACTAGGTAGCAGAGGGCTACTGCGACCTAGTTGGGAGGGGAACACAGGGGCCCGGCATCAGCGCCAGAAGTCGTTGAGCTGCCCGGCGAACGCCTGCCCCTGCCGGTAGCCGCCCTGGGCTGCCGGTACACGGGTTGACGGGTCCAGGGCGTTGGCGTTGAACACATCGCCCGCACCGGCATCCGGGAAGACGGTCTCCACGGCGCTGCCCGCCGCGCGCAACTCAGCGACCTGTGTTTCCAGGTCCATCCCCCACCCGAGAGGATGCCGCGACCGGCCGCTGAAGGGATCCAGCACCAGGACCCTTCCGTATCCAGCCGCCAGGTCGGTGTTGGAGCTACGCCGGTAGCCTCCGTTGAGGTAGCGGTTCTCACCGATCCAGTAGGGCGTCATCGCGGAGGTGCTCGCAGCGACGGCATCCACCAGGTCGATGCCGCTATGGCGAGCGAAGACCACCGGCTCCCCGGTCCGCGCATCGACCGCGGCGATCAGAACGCGCTGCTCCGGCCATTCGTGACGCGGAAGCCTGGCCTCGACGACGGTCCGCCAACGGGCCGCGTCAGCACCATCGGAGGTGTCCCGCTCGAGCGCAGCGGAGCCCATCGCACGGCGCATGGCTGCGGCGTCCTCCGAGGCAGCGATGATGCCGTCCGACCACTCCAGGTAACTCTGGCCGTTGAGAGTCGGGCCAGGACGGCGAAGCGATCCGGCAGAGCCAGCCCGTGGCGGCTGAGGCTGCTGGCTTCCTGCGGCAAGGATGGCGGCGTACAAGTCAGCGGGTTGCGTTCCGCTGGTGATCTGGGCCGCGACCGTTGCTCCTGCCGAGGTGCCCACGATGAGCTCGGCCTCAGTGAGGTCGACGCCGGCATCGGCCAGGCCGGCAATGAGCCCGAGCTGCCACGCGTTGCCTGCTGCGCCGGCACCGGCCAGAACCAGAGCCCGGTCGGAAGAGTGCGAGTGTGAAGAATTGATGTTCATGGGAGTCCCCTTTCGCGAAGTGCTTGTCGGGGCTCCCGGGTGGCGACTGGACTAACTGACTAGTTCAGCCGTGGAATCGTGGTCTGCAGGGGAGCACCCATTGCGGATACTGCATACATGGGTCTCACCTCCTCTTGACGGCTCACGATCACGGCAATGTTTGCATATGTTCCCTGCCGCGCGCAATCGGCCGATGCCGCAGCCTGGGGCCACGGCCTAGGCTGCTAGCCGTTCAGCGGCGCGCAGATACCGCTTCGTCACCAGCGACTGGACCGCCCGCGCCACGGGCGCACCCAGAGTGTACAGGCCCGGCGAAGGCACGCTGTAGGCAAGGATCACGCAATGCACAGCTCCGTCATCGTCCAGCTGAGCTGCGAACGCTTCCTCGCCCGATGCCGGATGGCCAGGCAGCGTGCCATAACCGAAGCCGATCAGCCTGGGACCTGATTCCGCCCAGACCACCCGGCAAGGCGCAGGCAGCCGGAAAGAGCCCCAACCGAAGCCGGTGACGACATCGGCCCCTACGGTGACCGGAGCGGAAGCAGACACGCTCAGCCCGGCCCCGCGCTGGATTCCCCAGCCAAGAATGGCGCTTCCCAGCCGCTGAAAGATGTCTTCACCGTGACCGACGGCCACACGATGGCGCACCGCGCGGAATCCGGCAGGCCAGGCCACAGGCCGCCGCGACACTCCAGAACCGGCCTGATCGGAACCGGCAGGGGTGGCCAGAATGTGGTCCGAATCCAGCAATATCCGGCTCATGCCGACCGGCTGGTACGTCAGCTCCTCGACGTTCACTGGCTCTCCGTTCCTCTGGCGACCAGCCCACGCCACTCCAGCGCCTCCTGCTGTGATTTCGGCAGACCGGAGACCACCAGATCATAGGAATCTTCGATCAGATCACGGATCAGTTCCTCCGGGAGCCCGCCCGTACAATCCACCGTATTCCAGTGCTTTTTGTTCAGGTGATAGCCGGGGATGATCTCGGGATGGGCCGCCCTCAGCTGCTCGGCGAGCGTGGGATCGCATTTCAGCGACACGGTCAGCGGGATGCTGTCCTCACGGAAGGCCGCGAACATCTTTGCGGGAGCCCCGGCAGTACTCACCGCCCGGACCTTCAGGACGGAGGTCTCCGGCCCGAACGGGAAATCCTCAAAGGCTCCCGGCATTCCCAGGCAGAGTCGACGCAGTTGATCAGCGTTCATCAGGCCAGTTTAAGGTAGTCCTCCAACAGCACCACCTGCAGTCCGGCTGCCTTCTGCGCCGCCTGGAAAGCAGCAAAGTCCTGAGCGAACTCAGGCCGGAAATGCATGAGCACAATGTCGCCGGGACGTAGCGATTTGCCCGTCTGGTATTCCATTCTGCCCGCGTTGGCCTTGGTCTCCCAGTCGACAATCGCCTTCATCCCGCAGTCGGCAACCGCCTTGCGCACGGACGGCGTATACGGGCCGCCCGGCGGTCGGAAAAGGACCGGGCGGCGGCCGTAGGTCTTCGCCTCAAAATCCGCCATCCCACAGATCTCCGCTTTCTGCTGCGCATAGGAGAGCTGAATCAGGTTCAGCGGGTGGGTCATGGTGTGGTCCTCGACCTTGCTGCCGGTCGCGGTGAGTTGTTTGAAGTACTCCGGGTCATTCTGGATGAACATGTGTGCCAGGAACAGGGACGCCTTGACCTTGTTCTGGTTCATGACCTGGATGATCTCCGGAGTCTTGGTCCCGCCATCGTCGATTGTGAGGAAGACGACTTTCTGCTGGGTGGGAATCCGCGTGATCACCGGGACCATGCCATTTTCGATGGGCGGCAGCACATAGTCCGGAACAATGTCCGGCTCGGCGGGGGTCGGCGTGGCAGTCGGTGCAGCCGAAGGCGCCGTCGGCGTTGGGCTGGGCTTGGAAACACCCGCGATCATGGCAGATTCACCGGAAATCCCCGTGCCTGCCTGCGGTGAGGCATTGGTCACCGTCCGGTAGACAAGGAAACTTCCACCGGCCAGCACGATGACGGCCAGCCCAGCGACCAGCGCCCAGAACCAGGGTTTGCGGCGCTGGGCAGGCAGCGGTGCATCAGACATAAAACATCCTGAGAAGCGAAGGTACTTCCCGTCCAGCGGTTGCTGGCGAGCGAGGATAATGCGGCGTTAATCTGTGGCTTCTCGGTCCCCCCGGACAGCCTCTGGCTCTATGATAAGCCACCCGCGAGGCGCGGTGCTTCAATCGCCGGGCACATGTCCATGACCACGGCGAGCCCGGCCTTCTGAGCACGGTGCGCTGCTGCCTCATCGATGACTCCCAGCTGCAACCAGACGGCCCCGGCGCCTACCGCGATGGCCTGATCCACCACCGTTCCGACCCGCTCGGAATTCACGAAGCAGTCCACTACATCGATGGGTCCGGGAACCTCTGCCAGGCTCTGATAACCCTCAGCGCCGTGCACCCCTTCGCCCCGAGGATTCACCGGAATGATCTCCTGGCCCAGATCGTGCTGAAGGAAGCGGGCCACGCCATACGCCGGACGCGCTGTGTTGGTGGACAGCCCTACGACGGCCCAGCGTCCACGGGTGGACAGCAGCCTCCGGATGGTCGCCTCGTCACGGTACTCGCTCATACCGCCAGCGTACGCCCATGAGCCCTGAGATCTGCTCCGACTTCTCCTCCCCAATGGCGCTGCCGGGACCTTTATCCACATATCGCCCGTTGTGGCGCGATCGGCCTGTTTCCTGGCCCTGAATCCTTGCACTGTGAATGGACCCTTCACTCACTACCGGAAGACTTCCTCATGACAGTGCTTCGTTCTCGCAGATCGCCCATTCTCCCTCGTCGACTTCTTCGCCCCCTCGCCCCTCTCCTTCTGGCTCCCCTACTCGGCGTGACTCTGTTACTGGGTCTTTTTGCCCTGCCAGCGCAGGCGGTCGGCACTGGCTGGACGCTAGGTGCGGGCCTGGGAAACTCTGCGATCTGGGTCGGGCAACAGCGCAATGTGGACGGACTGGTGGTCTACTGCACGGATCAGCCGCTCGCCGCCCCGGCCGTTGCCGATAGCTACAGCGACGGCCACCGGGGAGGATTCGTTCGCCACGATGGGCAGTCTCTGCCTGAGGCACACAATGCTGCCGTTTCCTATCTTCTGCACCGCTGGGGATCCACCACGGACCGGGCGACGGCCGCCGCAGTACAACTTGCGGTCTGGGCTTTCACCTCACCGAATGCCCAGTGGGGATCAACGGGGATGCAGGCCATTCTTCAGGCAGCGCAGCTCCCAGCCGCCGTGGTGGACCAGGCCCGCACGATGACCGAGCAGTCACTGCGGTTTGCCGGCCCGTACCGGGTGGATGTGGCGTGGCTCGAACCCGGGCTGGCGTCGGTTCAGGTACTGGGCGCTGCCGGAGTCCCCGTGCCGGGGCTCGGCGTCCGTGCTGAGGTCGGCGGAGCAGCCCAGCTGGGTGGAGCGCCATCGTGGGTCAGCGCAGAGACGCCGCAGACTGTGGCCGTCGCGCGGTCCTCCCGGCAGAGCGCAGAGCTGCGGATCACCCTTGACGCCGCACCCCAGCCACATCTGCAGTGGTTAGAGCCCTCGAATCCCGGCGCACAGCGTCTTTTCACCCAGGCGGTCACCGGGGCACTCAGCGTGGCCGCGACCCTGCCGACCCCGGCTGCCGTGCAAATGCAGGTAGTGACTCAGACTTCGCAGAATCGGCTCGCTGCAGGCGGCGCACTGGGAGACGCACTGCAGGTCTCGCTCGCGAATGGTGCAGCCTGGCCACGGGATCTCTCCTCCGGTGCGGCACTGGGCGTCAGGGTCGATTCAACCCTCTGGGGTCCTTTCGATCAACCGCCGGTGGAGAGTGATGCCGTCCCGGTGGGCTCGCCGACTGTCGGTACGGTCAGCACGGCGGTCAACGGCCCGGGGCTCTACCAGACCGCCACACTGACGGTGCAGAAGCCCGGCTACTACGTCTGGACCGAAACGCTCAATCCGGCAGCCCAGGGTCCCGACGGTGCAGCCTTCCTGCCCTGGGCCTCCCGCTTCGGCGTGGCCAGTGAGACCACCGCGGTGCCCTGGTCACCGCAGCTCTCCACCGTACTCACAGCGGTTCAGACCTCTGACGGCCATGCACTGACCGACACACTACAGATCCTTGATACCCCGGCTCAGCCCGGTCCGCTGACCGCAACGCTGACCTTGTATGGCCCGCTCGCTGACCGCCCGACGCTCTCGGCGACAATACCGCCTGGTGCCCCGGTGGTGCGCAGCGTCCAGGTGCCTGCCGTGAATGGAACGCAGGTCGACCTCGGCGTGGTGGACGGCATCGGCTGCTACACCGTGGTGACTGCGCTCGATGCCGCAGCCACGGTCAATGCCGTGACGAGTGCCTTTGGGGAACCGAGTGAGACGTTCTGCAGGACTGCGCCGGTCAGCAGCACCTCAACGACCACAACACCCGTGACGGAGCACCCCGCAACGGCACCTCACCTACCGGAACCCGGGCCGGAGTTGGCAGCCACCGGGATGGTCACCTCAACAGGGTGGCTGGCCGTCGTGGGCCTGGGATTGCTTGGCACCGGTCTTTTGCCCTTCGCCTGGCATCCGGCAAGCCGACGCATTGCCCGGAGGCGACACTGAAGGGGCCACGGGCGCAGCGGGATGAGACGACGCGACGGGACCACGCCTCAGTGGGCGGGTACGATCTCCCGCACGGACGTCAACCGACGGTTCTTGAGCACCGGCAGGAATTCCCGGACTTCCTCAATGCGCTTGATCGTGACCTCTGCGCTCACCAGCCCCACCGGCTCCTCGTTGAGATAGGCCATGGGAACGCCCATCGGATCCACGATGGCGGAGTGACCAATGCAATGCGCGCTGGTTGAGCCGGCTGCGGCGACCCAATAGGTGTTCTCAATGGCACGGGCCTTGAGCAGGGTCTCCCAGTGATCGATCTTGTGCTCACCCTTGAACCAGGCGGCAGGAATGCACAAAAGATCGACGCCTTCTTCCGCCAGGGCGCGCGCCAGCTCGGGGAACCGCAGGTCATAGCAGGTCATCATGCCGACCGTGAACTCACCGATGCGGACCGTGCTGAGACCACCGTCACCGGGCATGATGCGCC
This sequence comes from Psychromicrobium xiongbiense, assembly GCF_030271165.1. GTDB lineage: Bacteria > Actinomycetota > Actinomycetes > Actinomycetales > Micrococcaceae > Renibacterium > Renibacterium xiongbiense. The sequence goes on from NZ_JASSZH010000012.1 coordinate 96,043, forward strand.
GCGACTCCTGGTAGGAGAACGCATCATAAAGATGCAGCTTGCGGTAGGTGCCCAGAATGGAGCCATCCTCGGCGACCGCAACAAGGGTGTTGTAAGGACGTTCGTCATTGCTCGGCTCATAACCACCAGCGATGATCGCCACCGAGAACTCAGCTGCGATCAAGGTCAGCTGCTGCACAAAAGTGGTCCAGTCTGCCTCCACGGCCTGACGGAAGTCGCCCTCCACCTGGCCCACACTGAACATGGCCTCTTCAGGCAACAGCACCAGCTGACTGCCCTCTGCCGCAGCTTCAGCCACCAGCTCCCGAATGGTCTGGAGGTTCCCCTCCACGACGCCTTCCGGGCTGAACTGCGCAACGCTGACCTTCATGGCTACCCTCTCATCGGGCCGAATCGGTGCCACTCCGGCATCAGGCCTCACTGCCAAATGCCACCGCTGCACCGAAAATGCCTTCTCAGAATAGCGGACCACTCCGCCGCTTCCACACCTCAGTAAACAGGTGACGGAGGCTCTGACCCCTCGCCTCAGACATGCTGACGGGGATACCATATCCACAGGGGCGGGGCGAAAGATGTTGTGGACCAAACTGCTGGCGGAGATCCATGCCGATCTGGCGAGACCCGACAGTCTGGGAGTGCTATTGGTGGGGCCTTCCGGAACAGGCAAAACCACCGTCCTGGCTAGATTGCGTGCTGAACTGACCGAGCACAGCGAGATTCTGCAGTTCACACCGCATCAGGCCATCTCCAGTCTTCCTCTTGCTGCGGTATCAGCAGCGATCGCCCTGACCGGTACCACCTCAACATCCTTCGCAGGGGGACCTTCTTTTCAGGCCGCTCTCGCTGCGGTGCTCACCAGGCTCCGGGAACTGACCAGCTCCGGCTCGCAGGCATTTCTCCTGGTGGACAACGCCCATTTCCTCGACCAGCAAAGTGCCGCGGTACTCTCCCAGGCCGCCAGCATCAGCGGTGCCCGCCTGATTCTGGGCCAGCGGTACGGAGCCAACGCGAACGCCCTGACGCAGTTGTGGCGGGACGGTCGCCTGGTCAGGCGGGAGATCGGTCCGATGAGCCCCAACGATTCGCTGGCTCTGTTGAGCGAACTGCTGCCGGGGCAGATCTCCACCACTGCCAGCAGTTATTTCATCCAGGGGGCAGCCGGGTCTCCGCTGGCGCTTCAGGGTCTGGTCAGCGGTGGTCTCGAAGAGGGATCCCTGACCTGCGAAGACGGCCTCTGGATGGTCTGGAGTCCGAGCGGACGCTTCGGGCGTGAGTCTCTGGAGGTCGTCCGTGAGGATCTCTCCGCCCTGGAACCCGGGTGCCGTCAGGCCCTGGAGCTGCTGGCACTCGCTGGCCCGCTGCCCCCAGTTGTCCTCCTGGACCTCTGCGGGCGGGACAATTTTGATGCCATGGAACTGGCTGGGCTGGTCGTTCTGGACCAGTCCGTGCACCGCAGGGTGCGGCTCAGCTACCCCGCTCATGCCCACGCCATCGCCCAGTTGGTCAGCTCCGGGCATTCGCTGAGCCTGCGTGAAAGTTTGCAGACAGCCTTCGATCCCTGGACCACAGGTACGCCGGAGAACAGAATCGCAGATGCCATCTGGGCCCTGGAGTTGGGAGCTCCGATTCCGGACGCACGCCTTCTCGAAGCCGCTACTGCGGCCAATGAGGCTCTGCACAGTGACCTTGCGTTACGGCTGGCCACCGCTGTCGCGGATCCGGACTCACGGGCCGCCGCACTCGCGGAAGAAGCAATGGCGCGGTTCTTCCTTCATCAACCACAACTGGCCATCGCCGCCGCCCAGCAGGCCCTGCTGCTGGCCTGCGATGCCGAGACGGCTTCCCGAGCCATGTCGACCTTGCTCAGCATCCACCTGGCGATGCCTGGATCCCTCTGGGCGAGCGGTGACAGGATCCGACGGTACGCTGCCGACTACCCGCCGGGCCAGAATACGACTGCGCGTACGTCCGCGTCCCCCAGTTCCGGCTCTCCCGACTCCATGCAGTCGCACGCGTTGATTGCTCTTCTTGACACCGTGGAGGCCGCATCCCGCGGGGACTTCAACACAGCGCACCAGGTCGCGGCGGAGGCCTGGGAATACCGGGATGCGCTGCCACTGACCCTGAGACCGGTCTGCACGCGTGCCGTCTGCACCGTATGGACCGCGAGCGGAGATTCGCGCCGCGCCGTCGCCCTGTTCCAGGAGATCCTGAGTGAGCCCGCAGCTGAGGGGCCCGAAACCTCTGCGGAGCGGCTGCTGATGTTCAGTGTTGCGCTCTCAGCGTTTCTCCACGGCGGGGCGGGGGTTCTGGCCCAGGAGTTGTTGGACAGCGCCTCAAGCTATGAGCCCACGCTGGGGACCCAATTGAGCGGGCTGTGCCAGCTCGGACTGGGGATTATCAATCTGGTGAAGGGGCACCCCTCGGCCTCCCTGAGTGAACTGGGCGCCGCGGTCATCTCGCTGCAACGGTACGACCCCTGGGGAGTCTTGCCACTGGCTCAGGGCTATCGCGCCTATGCCCTGGCGCTGAAGGGACTCACAGAGAGCGCACGAGCCCAGATCAGAGACATTGAGAGATCGACCAGCAGCCTTCCTGACACCCATCTGATCGAGGCGCAGGCGCTGGCCGCTGCGGCACGAGGCTTCCTCGGAGAGCGAGAGGAGGCCTCGGCCAGGTTGATTCAGCTCGGCGCCGACAGTGAATCAGCCCGTCACCGATCGGTGGCGTTGACCATTCATGCCCTCCGGGTGCGGATCATGGACACCTCAGGTCTGGACGCCTTCCAGCAACTGGCGGAATCGATGCGATGCGAACGCGCTCTGCGGTGGAGCCTACTGATACCTGTTATTCAGAATCGGGACGCCAGCGCCCTGGAGAAGGCCTCGCTGGCGACCCTCCGAGCGGGTGATCCGCTGCTTGCTGCGGAGCTTCAGTCCATGGCAGTCCGCGCATATCAGGGCCGCGGTGAGTCTGAGGAGAAGCACCGGGCCGGTCATCGCCTGGCTCAGCTGGTCCAGCGTCTTCAGGGCCTCAGTTCACCCTGGTTGCAGTCCGTCGATGCCCCGGGGCTCACCCGCAGGGAACAGGAAGTGGTCAAGCTGGTGATCTCCGGCCTGAGCAACCGTCAGATCGCTGAACACCTCAGCCTGGCGGTGCGTACGGTGGAGGGCCACCTGTACCGCATTTTCGCCAAACATGGCCTCTCCTCCCGCGAGGAGCTCGCCGATCAACTCGGGCTTCTTCTGGGTCCAGGAACCGAACAATCCTCCTCCGATGCGCGCAGCTTCGGTTAAGAGTGGTCCGCTCACAGAAAACGAGTGCTCATCACTCAAGACCAGTACAGCTGACCCTCCTAGGCTAGGCAGCGGGAACAAAACGTAGCCGTACGGCCGATCAGTATTGGGGGGATACCGGACGTAGGGGACCCGTTGTCGCACCTATGAGGACGCAACGCAGAGAAGGGTCGCACTGGGGGGAATCAGTGCGACCCTTCTGTTTACGCGGAGTCGATGTTCACGCGGAGTCGGTCAGGCCGCTGTCAGTCGATCAGATCGTGCAGGACGATGGTCTGATCGCGATCAGGCCCCACCCCGATGGCAGAGAACCGGGTCCCGGACATCTTCTCCAGCTCCAGCACGTAGTTCCGGGCATTCTCCGGCAGGTCTTCGAGGGTCTTCGCATCTGAGATGTTCTCAGTCCAGCCGTCGAAGTACTCAAAAATCGGCTTCGCATGGTGGAACTCGGTCTGCGTCATCGGCATCTCGTCATGACGCACCCCGTCGACGTCATAGGCCACGCAGACCGGAATCTTCTCGATGCCGGTGAGCACGTCCAGCTTGGTGACGAAGTAGTCGGTGAAGCCGTTGATCCGCGAGGCGTGGCGAGCCAGCACCGCGTCGTACCAACCGCATCGACGGGGGCGGCCGGTATTGACGCCGAACTCGCCGCCGGTCTTCTGCAGGTACTCGCCCATCTCGTCGAAAAGCTCGGTCGGGAACGGACCGGCACCCACCCGGGTGGTGTAGGCCTTGATGATGCCCACGGTCCGCTTGATCCTGGTCGGCCCGATGCCGGATCCCACCGACGCCCCACCTGCGGTCGGATTCGAGGAGGTGACGAAGGGGTAGGTGCCGTGATCCACGTCGAGGAAGGTCGCCTGACCGCCCTCCATCAGGACGACCTTGCCGTCATCGAGCGCTCGGTTGAGTTCGATGGTCGAGTCGATCACCAGCGGCCGCAGCCGCTCCGCGAAACTCAGGAAGTAGTCAACAGTCTCGTCAATATCAATGGCGCGACGGTTATAGACCTTGACCAGCAGCTCGTTCTTCTGGGCCAGCGAGCCTTCCACTTTCTGGCGCAGGATCGAGGCATCAAAGACGTCTTGCACCCGGATACCGAGCCGCGCCACCTTATCCATGTACGCCGGGCCAATACCGCGGCCGGTGGTTCCGATCGCCCGTTTGCCCAGGTAGCGCTCGGTCACCTTGTCCAGCACCTGATGATAGGGGGCCACCAGATGGGCTTCAGCGGAGATCCGCAGCTTAGAGGTGTCCGCGCCGCGTGCATCGAGCGCATCGATCTCTTCGAAGAGCGCTTCAAGGTTGACGACGCAGCCGTTGCCGATCACCGGGATCGCATTGGGGCTGAGGATGCCGGCGGGAAGGAGCTTGAGCTCGTACTTCTCACCGCCGACGACGACGGTGTGGCCGGCATTGTTGCCGCCGTTCGGCTTGACCACGTAGTCCACGCGGCCGCCGAGCAGGTCAGTGGCCTTGCCCTTACCTTCATCGCCCCACTGGGCGCCGACGATCACAATTGCTGGCATGGGATCCTCCCTGAGGATTCGGCAAGACTTGACCCATCCAGCCTAGTCGATTGCAGCGTGGCGACCGTCCGCATCGGCAGAGCGGGATAGGAGGAATGTGATCACGAGAGATTGGTGCAGGTGGCACCAAGGCTCAGAATGACCCCCATGGCGACCTTCACTTTAGCGGGCACGGACGCCCAGGGTGCGGTACCAACGGTCATCACGATGGCAAGGTCCTTGGTGGCACCCAGCCCCACGAGGCTTGACAGCAGGGTCATCGAAATCGATGTGGTGTATTCCGCAGTGGTACCCGTCGTATTGGCGGCAACATCAAAGGTGGTGCTGCTCACCGGAGCCAGAGGTGTGCCGGTTCCACCTGTCGAGAGGTACAGGGAGGCATTGGCTTTGGTATACCCAGCCGGTGGAGCCCAGTAGATACCCACATAGGCCCCGATGCCGGCGATTCCGGCGTTGTAAAAACAGGGCTGGGTCAGCGATGCTGCGGGTACCGAAGCAGCCGCCCCCAGCGACCGGCCGTACACCCACTCGTGGTCGCTCCAGGCTGCGGAACTTGCGGCGGTCGTCCCAGCCACCAGCACCAGGGCAGTCAGCACCGCGAGCGCCATCATCCGGAGCGGACGGCCCAGCAGTCGTTGGCACAGCGAGGGTAGGGTCCCGATCATCGAGCCGCTCCTCCCCTGCCTCTGTGACGACCAACGTGACGGCCACGCATCAGCACGCCGACGCTGCCCAGCGCCACGAGCCCCAGGCCGGCCAGCACCGCCGGAACCAGCTCGGCCCCGGTGACGCCGAGCTCTCCCGGAGCGGGATCATCCCCCAGGCCGGTCACCCCGATGCCGAGTTTCAACAGGGGGCTCTCCGCCGATGGCGCGGAAAGTGAGCCGCCTATTCCCGAGGTGGACGATGCCGTCTGAGCTGGTGCAGTCTGGGCTGGCCGCTTCAGGGTGAACTTCAGAAAGGAGGGCGAGCCCTGGTGGAGGTCGGCGAGCGGCACCCGGACCGCGCTGTTGACTGCCGAGAGCGGAACACTGGCGACTCGCTGCATGCCACCACCGGGGCAGGCCAGGACCTGATTCAGACCACTGCTCCCCTGCCACGGCTGAGCGCATTCCTCCACTGCAATCTCATCACTCCAGGCGTCCCCCAGGGAGCCCTGCGCGGTGAGCTGCAAGGAAGCAGTCGCGGTCGGTCGGGAACTCAGACTCACCCGGACCTGCCAGCTGAAGGAGTTACCTGCAGTGAGCGCCGGAAATTCCAGAGGGTAACGCGAGGAGGCCAGCGAGACGTAACCGGGAATACCGGTCTCCGGCACCGCAATGAACCCATCGTCCGCGTGTGCCGGGGTCGCTCCCCACGGCCCGGGTAGGCCGGACAGCCATCCCACCGGCAGCATCGCCCCCAGGAGCAGGCCTGCCACGACGCTCCGCCGGGAGACTCCCCGGGAGGCGCGCGCCTTCCAATGTCGGCCAGCCCCGGACAATCCGGCAGCTGAGACACCCGATGACGCGTCCAGACCACCGGGAGCACCCGGCCCGACGGACTCCGGGCCAGCAGACGTCGCCTCAACAGACTCCGGACCATTCGGCTCCGCACCATCCGGCGTCGAACGCCGAGGCCAGAAGGCCCAGACCACCAGGGTTGCCAGAATGGGCGTGGCAGCACCGATGAACCAGGGTCCACGTGCGGCCATGATCCAGCCGCCCAGCGAGGGAACCGTCAGAACGACCTTCTGAGCCGTGGTCACCTCATAGGGCAGCGGGTCCTCCACAGTGTTGGCATCCCCCTTGAGGGTCAGCGAGGTGGTCCCACCCGGCGCAGCAAGCGGGGAAACCCGCACCACCCGGTGTGTCACCAGGGCACCGCCATCGGTCCGCTTGACTGACACCACATCGCCGGGCTGCAGATCCTGTGCCTTCTCCTGCACGGTCAGGGACAGGGCACCCACTGGGTAGAGCGGCTCCATGGAGCCGGTTCTGAAGACGACAAAGGAAGCCTTGACAAAGAATCCCAGAACCAGAGCGGCCAGGCAGGCCAACCCCAGAAGGGCCAGCACCGTGAGCACCGTCTCCCGGCCCGCGCGCAGGAGAACCCTCGTCACTGCATTCACAGTGCTGGCCTTTCCGCTGTTCTGGGCACTACCTGCGCTGGGCCGGTCGTCCCCATACCCGGATGCTTAGGAGCCCACCGTGCTGGTGAAGCGCCACAGCGGAACCGTCGCCTGCCCCTGAAGCGTGCTAGGGGCAGTGGTAGGCAGCGTGATGGCGAAGCAGACATCCACCGCCGTCCCCGGGACCGCCGAGGTGGCCCCGGCCGGAAGGGCGATCGGCACGGCTGAGGCAGTGCTCAGAGCAGAGCCCGCCGCGACCAGATCGGTAGCCCCGGTCAGCACACCAGCCGCGCAATTGGCCTTGGTCACACCCAGCATGGCCCGGTACGTCAGGGCGGTGTACAGGGCTGTGGTGTTTGTGGTCGTGTTCGCCCCGGCCAGCTGCACGCCCTGGGCCAGGGTGGCGGTGAGCGCCTGGGACCCTGCGGCGGCACGCAGCTGCATCGGTGCGTACACAGTGGTACCGGGGAGCATGGCGGAGGAGGTGACACCGAAGGTCAGCGCACCGTCCACGTTCGCATCCGGAAGTGTGGGCATGTTCGGCTTGGCGCTCCAGGCATCGGCGCCGGTGCCATTGGTATTGGAGAAGGTGTTCTGCTCCATGTGGTAGACCTTGGTTCCCGGGCCGTTGTTGCCGCCTGAGCTGCCGAAGAGCCATTCGTTGTCGGTCCAGGCCGCCAGTGTGAAGGTGGCACCGATGCCAAGAATAATGCCGCCGGCCAAGAGTGCACGGATTTTGGTGGCTTTGGTGCTGCGATGTCGAGTGGTGGGTGTGCTGTTCATGATGCCCCCGGGCGATCGGTCGCGCCAGAGGAGAGTTCCCGGGGCACGAGATGGAGATTTTTCAGTCTGAGCCCCCAGAGAACAGATGTGTGCACAATTCTTCACTGTGACAGTTATTTGTCAACGTCACAGAAGATAGAGTTTTCACAAATGTGAAAAGGCTGAAGCCGGATCCGATGTCGAGGAGCCTCATGAGCGCCACCACCGCCCACCGATCAGCACGCAGCCGCCGGCTGCTGCCCCTGATGGCACGCCGTCATCCCCATGAGCCACATCGCACGGCCACCCCGCTGGAGCTGCTCTTCGACCTCGTCTTTGTGGTCGCGGTGGCCTTCGCCGGCAGGTCCTTGCTCGGCTATGAGGAAGAAGGCCATCTGGCGGTCGGCATCCTCGGCTACGCCATGGCCTTCGCTGCGATCTGGTGGGCCTGGATGAACTTCACCTGGTTCGCCACCTCCTACGACACCGATGATTGGTACTACCGGATCCTGACCATCGTCCAGATGGGCGGTGCCCTGACCTTCGCGGCAGGTATCCCGGGCATCGCGAATCCCGAGCATCCAGATTTCACGTTGGGGGTGACCGGCTACCTCATCATGCGCCTGGCCATGGTGGCGCAATGGCTACGCGCTGCCGCCAGCGACGCCGTCGGGCGGAAAACGGCTCTGGCCTACGCTATCGGCATCACCGTGGTCCAGGTGTACTGGGTGATCTACGCGCTCACCCTGCCGCCCGGCGCCACCGTGGCACTTTTCTGGCTGGGCATGGCCCTGGAGCTCTCCGTCCCCGTAGTGGCGGAGCGATTCAAGCTCACCGAATGGCACCGTCACCACATCACCGAACGCTACAGCGGCTTCACCATCATCGTGCTGGGCGAATCCATCCTCGCCGCCGCCACCGCCGTCGCCGAGGTGCGCAAGGAGGCCGATCCGGCCGGCATCGTGCTGATCGCGGTCACTGGGCTGGTCATTGTGGCGAGTATGTGGTGGATCTACTTCGCACTCCCCCAGCACGAACTGCTCACCAACCTGCGTCAGGGCCTGTTCTGGGGTTACGGCCACTTTGTCGTGTTCGCCTCCGCCGCGGCGGTTGCGGGCGGCATCGAGATTTCACTGCTGACCGAACAGCACCATCTGGACGCCCTCAGCTCGGTAGAGGCTGCTGCGACCCTCACCGTCCCGGTGGCCCTGTACGTTCTCATGGTCTGGCTTCTGGTGGTGCGCCCGCAGAGCACCCTGCCCACTCACCTCCTCATGCCGTTGGCTGCGGTGCTGATCGGCTTCAGCGCCTTCCTGCCTGGCTCCGCCCAGATCACGGCCGGGGTGCTGGTGGCGCTCGTGGCGTTCCTGACCATCCACACGGTGCCGCATCGGACCAAGCATCTCGACTAGGCCCCATGGCTAGACAACCAGTGCCTGCACAGGCTGTCCGCAGCCGGAGGAACTGTTGGCAGTTTGTCCATCGCAGGTTGGTGAACTCTTGTCGAACAAACCCCTCCGAAGGCTTAACTCCTGCTGTCAGAGGCTACCGATGGCGGTATTTTCGTCATGGTGCATCACCGTCAGATCACGGTGGGCACCAACTCCCAGGGGGATATTTCTCAAGACGCAAGAATCGCACGTTGCGCGTATCTAAGGACACCTCATGAACCTTCGCAGGAAACATACTCTGGCCTCAACCTTGGCGGTAGGCCTCACGGCCAGCAGCCTGGCCCTCGGACTGATCGGCTCGCTCCCGGCATCCGCCGCAGACGGGCCCTCGACCACCTCACCGATCAAGCACCTCGTGGTGATCTTCGGCGAAAACGTCTCCTTTGACCACTACTTCGCCACCTACCCGAAGGCCGCGAACCTGCCCGGTGAGACGCAGCAGGGCAGCGGGGCAGCCGCGCCTGCTTTCCAGGCAGCGCCGAATACGCCCAAGAACATCGCCACCCTGGCGCAGGCCGATCTTTTGGCCCCGAACAACCCCAACTCGGTGCAGCCGGCCCGGCTGACGCCATCGCAGGCCGTCACCTGCGACCAGGACCATGAGTACACGGCGGAGCAGAAGGCCTACAACGGCGGCCTGATGAACAAGTTCGTCGAAAACACGAGCATGGACAGCTGCGCCGGCAAGTTCGGTCAGCCCGGACTGACCATGGACTACTACGACGGCAACACCGTGACCGGCATCTGGAACTACGCTCAGCACTTCGCGATGAGCGACAACTCCTTCGGGACGACCTTTGGCCCCTCCACCCCCGGGGCGCTCAACCTGGTGGCGGGCCAGACCCATGGCGTCACTGAGTTCACTGCGGCGGGGGTCCCGGTGAAGCCGACCTCCAGCACCTACACGGTGAAGTTCCCGAACGCCAACGGTGTGGGCACCATGACCGAGGACCCTGACCCGGTCTATGACGACTGCTCCAACAGCAGCCACGCCAATAGCTACAACCTGGCGGCGATGCAGGGCAAGAACGTGGGCGATCTGCTCAACGCCAAAAACGTCAGCTGGGGCTGGTTCCAGGGCGGTTTCACCCCGACGACGGCAGCCACCGCGAGCAGCCCGGCCGCCTGCCTGAGCTCGCACACCAATGTCGCCGGGGCGAAGGCCACCGACTACAACCCGCACCACGAGCCCTTCCAGTATTACCAGTCGACGGCCAACCCGCACCACCTGGCACCGGCCACCACGGCGGAGATCGGCCACAACGGGCAGGCCAACCACCAGTACGACCTGACCGACTTCAACAAGGTGGTCAACTCGGACAACATGCCTGCCGTCTCCTTCCTCAAGGCAGCGAACTACCAGGACGGGCACGCCGGATACTCCGATCCGCTCGATGAGCAGGCCTTCGTCACCAGCCAGCTCAACGCCATCCAGCAGTCAAAGAACTGGGACAGCACCGCCGTCATCCTGATGTACGACGATTCGGACGGCTGGTACGACCATGTGGCCGCGTCCCCGAAGAACTCCTCCAACACCACCGACGACGCCGCCTGGTGCCTCAATGCTGCCAAGCAGGGTGTGCCGATGGCTGGTGGCTACGCGGACCGTTGCGGCCCGGGACCGCGACTGCCGATGATCGTGGTCTCTCCTTACGCCAAGAAGAACTTTGTGGACCACACGCAGACCACCCAGTCTTCGGTGCTGCGCTTCATTGAGGACAACTGGAGCACTGGACGTCTGGGAGATTTCTCCGCGGATGCGACCAGTGGATCGCTGAGCAATATGTTCAACTTCAACCACCAGCGGGATATCAAGCTGCTACTGAACGTGAACAACGGCACCGTGGCGCAGAAAACCGGGCCTGGGCACAACGATCAGGGTGACCAGGGCGACGACAACCAGGGCAATCAGGGCCAGGACGGCTGATTCCGCCTAGCTCTGGCCTGGACTCTGGCTTGGACCAGGCCCCTGAGCATGACGGCCGTTGTGCCTCCCAGCTGGGAGGCACAACGGCCGTCATGCTCAGGGGCCTGGTCCAAGCCAGAGTCCAGGCCAGAGCTAGGCGGAATCAGCCGTCCTGGCCCTGATTGCCCTGGTTGTCGTCGCCCTGGTCACCCTGATCGTTGTGCCCAGGCCCGGTTTTCTGCGCCACGGTGCCGTTGTTCACGTTCAGTAGCA
>NZ_JASSZH010000013.1 GCF_030271165.1 Psychromicrobium xiongbiense
CACATCCGGACCTCGGGGGTCCGGTAGACTTGACTTCCCCTCAATTCACACCCCACCTCACGCACCGTGACCAGTGTGCAGCGGCATGCCCGCCTGCGCTCCGCGGTGCGGCGCACCACCAAGGAGATCCCGGCCCGCATGCACGATCTGGCGATGGAAACACCTCAAGAGCACCTCTGGAACCAACGGTTCGAACCCCACATCGTCGAGGTCACGCGGCTGTGCGATTCGCTCAAGGAGCACAAGCCGGGCAGCGAGGTGCTCTACGTTGACCCCGCGCATCGGGCCGAGGAATGCCGCATCGTGAGTCTGTTCTCGCATACCCGTCAGAACACAGGCTCCGGTTTCATCACCCCGGGCGACAGCGAGGCTGTGACCCGGATGCTCGGTATGCAGTGGCAGCTGGGCCTGCCGCCCGAATTCCTCATGCCCTGGAACGTCTACCCGTGGATCGAGGCAGACGCTGATCCGGGCAAACTGACTCCGGTCGAGATCAGCCAGGGCCTCAAGCCGCTGATGAGGCTGATGGCGCTGCTGCCCCGGACCTCCGTCATCGTCGCTCACGGCAGCGAGGCACATCGCCTGGCGGATCAGTTCATGAAGAATGCACCGTGGTCGCTGATGCGCCGGGGCTTCAAGACCTTCAAGGTGCAGTCGCTCGGCGGCCGGGCCTTTGCCGGGTCCCCGGTTCGCCAGCAGGAGAACCTGGACAAGATTCACACGGCCTACGCCGAGGGCATGGCCCGGACCGGGATCACCCGCAAGGCATCGTAGCGGCAGCGCTGGGACCCAGTGCCCGGCGCAGAACGGCGGGAAGCCTCAGCCGAGCCTGCCGCCGGAGGCTTCGAGATAGCAGATGCCGCAGACCGACTCGTACCAGACGCCAGCGCCATCGATGACGACCTGACCGCCATCGAACACCACGTCCTCGCCGACCCTGCGGGTGTTGAACACCGCCTTGCGCCCGCACCGGCAGATGGTCTTGAGTTCCTCGAGCGTGTGTGCAATCTCCAGCAGACGCATCGCGCCCGGCATCGCCCGGGTCCGGAAATCACTGCGAATACCATAGGCGAGCACCGGCACGCCGTCCTGCACGGCAATCCGGAAGAGGTCATCCACCTGGGAAGGCTCCAGGAACTGCGCCTCGTCCACCAGCAGGCAGGCGACGGGCTGCATGTCCACGTGGTCCAGCAGCGCTTCCGGGTCGTCACCCAGCGCCTGCCCCGCAAACAGCTGGCGGGCGTCGGCCCCGGCGGGAATCAGCAGATCTGCTTCCCGGCTCACCCCCAGCCGGGAGACGATCAGAGAGCCGCCCTTGGTGTCGATCTGCGGCTTAGCCAGCAGCACGCGTTGGCCGCGCTCTTCATAGTTATAGGCCACCTGGAGCAGCGCCGTGGATTTGCCGGAATTCATCGCGCCGTAGCGGAAATACAGTTTTGCCATGGTGCTTCCGGATCAGGAGCGCTTCGCGGAGAATCCCCGCGAGGGCGCTGTCTCTGCTGCTACTTCTTCGCTTCGATGGCGGCCTGAGCCGCAGCATCGGATTCGTTGAGGAACACTCGCACGCGCTCAGCTTCCTCGGTCTCGCCGATTGCCCCGGCGGCCCGGCCCAGCGCATATAACGCCCGCAGGAAGCCCTGATTCGGCTCGTGTTCCCAGGGGATGGGACCAGCGCCCCGCCACCCGTTGCGGCGCAAGGCGTCCAGGCCGCGGTGGTAGCCGGTCCGGGCAAAGGCGTAGGACTCGATGGTGCGGCCCTGGGCAAAGGCTTCGTCGGCCAGAATGGCCCAGGGAGCGGACGATGCCGGGTGGCTGGCTGCCACGTCTCCCGCGCGCTCGCCCGCGGCAAGCCGGGTGGAGACGTCCGGTTCCTCCGGCAGCAGGGTCGGGGCCGGGCCCAGGAGGTTTGTGCGGAATTCATCAGACATGGCTGCTCCTCGGTGGATCCTCAGTGGTGGCGCCCGTGGTGCTGCGGGGCTGCCTCAGCAGCCCCGCAGCAGGAATCTGTGCTGGTTACAGGCTCTTGCCGGCGGAACCGAGCTCCTGAGCGGCCAGCACCAGGCGGGCGGCGAGTCCGGCTTCGGCGGAAGCACCCCAGACGCGCGGGTCGTAGGCCTTCTTCACGCCGACCTCGCCATCGACCTTCAGCACACCGTCGTAGTTGCTGAACATGTGGCCAGCCACCGGGCGGGTGTAGGCGTACTGGGTGTCCGTGTCGATGTTCATCTTGATCACACCGAAGGACACGGCATCCGCGATTTCCTGCGGGGTGGAGCCGGAGCCACCGTGGAAGACCAGGTCGAAGGGGCGGTCCTTGCCGATCGCGGCGCCCACCTCGTCCTGGATCGTCTTGAGCAGTTCGGGGCGCAGCTTCACACCACCGGGCTTGTACACGCCGTGCACATTACCGAAGGTCAGCGCCGTGATGTAGCGGCCGTTCTCACCGGATCCCAGGGCGTTGATGGTGGCCAGGGCGTCCTCAACGGTGGTGTAGAGCTTCTCGTTGATCTCGTTCTCCACACCATCTTCCTCACCACCGACGGTGCCGATCTCGACCTCGAGAATGATGTGCGCGGCAGCGGTACGGTCCAGCAGCTCGCGACCGATCGCCAGATTGTCTGCCAGCGTCTCGTGCGAGCCGTCCCACATATGGGAGTTGAAGATCGGGTTACGACCTGCCTTCACCTCAGCCTCCGAGGCGGCCAGCAGCGGCAGCACGAAGTCGTCCAGCTTGTCCTTCGGGCAGTGATCGGTGTGCAGGGCAACGTTGATCGGGTAGTTCTTGGCGACCTCACGCGCGAAGGCCGCGAAACCGAGCGAGCCTGCCACCATGTCCTTGGTCCTGGCACCGGACCAGTAGGCCGCACCACCGGTGGAGACCTGGACGATGCCGTCTGAACCGGCATCGGCGAATCCCTGCAGTGCCGCGTTGAGAGTCTGGGAAGAGGTGACATTGACCGCCGGGTAGGCGAATCCACCAGCCTTGGCACGGTCGATCATCTCGGCGTACTGATCCGGGGTAGCGATGGGCATACGAACTCCTTGAGGGTCTCAGCACGTCTCAGTGCTGGATTCTGTGTTGCTTCCAGTGACTTCCTACGCCGCACAGACGACGGCCGCCAGTGACGAAACCATCCTAATGCGCAGGGCTCAGGCGAGAGCAACAAAGGGGTGGATTTCGCTGTCACAGTGCGGAAGGGACACAGTGCGGAAGGCTCGGCTCTGCTCAGACTTTCTGGGCGAAAACGTGGCGGCGGATCCAGGCATGCATGGCGATGGCTGCGGCCGCTGAGGCATTGATCGAGCGGGTGGAGCCGAACTGTGCGATGGACAGCGTGGCCTGGGCGGCCTGATGGACGTCCGGCGTGAGCCCCGGCCCTTCCTGCCCGAAGACCAGGACGCAGCGCTCGGGAAGATCGTAGGTCTCCAGCGGCACGGAATCAGGGAAGTTGTCGATGCCGATGACGGCCAGCCCCTCCCCCTGCGCCCAGGCGACGAACTCTTCCACCGTGGGGTGATGACGCACGTGCTGGTACCTGTCGGTGACCATCGCACCCCGACGGTTCCAGCGTCGTCGGCCGATGATGTGTACCTCTTTGGCCAGAAAGGCATTAGCGCAGCGCACCACCGAGCCGATGTTCAGATCGTGCTGCCAGTTCTCGATCGCCACATGGAACTCATTCCGCCGCGCATCGAGCGCCGCCACAATCGCCTCGTGCTTCCAGTAGCGGAACTCGTCCACCACGTTCCGCCGGTCGCCAGCGGCCAGCAGCTCCGGATCATAGTGCTCGCCGGTGGGCCATTCCCCCTCCCAGGGGCCCAGGCCCACGGTCTCGGCCGGTGCGTCGGCAGACTCGGGCTGATCGGCGGCATCGCGCGCTCCGGCATCGTCGGGAGTCGTCAGTGGTGTATTGCTCACAGAATCACCCTACTGGGCGTTCCGGGTGAGAAACTGGTGGTATGACTACCCACTCACCGCGCAGGCTTGAAGACATCGAATGCTGGCTCACCGACATGGATGGCGTCCTGGTTCATGAGAATCAGGCGGTGCCCGGTGCTGCTGAGTTGATTGAGCGCTGGGTGGATACCTCGCGCCGTTTTCTGGTGCTGACCAACAATTCCATCTATACCCCGCGGGATCTCTGCGCCCGGCTCAAGGCCTCCGGTCTGGAGGTTCCGGAAGAGAACATCTGGACGTCCGCGCTGGCGACGGCCAAGTTCCTGGCATCCCAGGTGCGGCATCGCCCGGAGGCCGGACGGGCCTTTGTGATCGGCGAGGCCGGGCTGACAACGGCACTGCATGAGGTGGGTTTTGTGCTCACCGATCAGGATCCCGATTATGTGGTGCTCGGTGAGACGCGCAGTTACTCCTTTGAGGCGATCACCAAGGCGATCCGGCTGATCGGCGATGGCGCCCGGTTCATTGCCACGAACCCGGACGCGACAGGTCCCTCCAAAGAAGGGCCACTGCCCGCCACCGGGGCGATCGCAGCGCTGATCACCAAGGCCACCAACCGCGAACCGTACATTGTGGGCAAGCCCAACCCGATGATGTTCCGTTCCGCGATGAACCAGATTGAGGCTCATTCGGAGACCACCGCGATGATCGGCGACCGAATGGACACGGACATCATTGCCGGTATGGAAGCGGGCCTGCACACTGTCCTGGTGCTGACCGGGATCACCGCGACCACCGATGTGGAGACCTATCCCTTCCGTCCGGATCAGATCCTGGATTCGGTGGCGGACCTGATCCCCAGCATCTAGGTTTTCCCCTCGGTGAGTGTCGGGGGGGGTGGTTTT
>NZ_JASSZH010000014.1 GCF_030271165.1 Psychromicrobium xiongbiense
AACAGCATGACCTCGACACTCACCGGCGCCGGGAGCCAGTCAGCGCATCGGCAGCCATTGGCTGGCGAGCGCGTGGTCCAGCACGGCACCCGGCTCCGCGGAACGGCTCTGCCAGGGTTCCGGCTGCTCCTGGAACAGCTCCGCTGCCAGCGCCCGCCGCTCAGTGCGTTCCGCCAGGCGTTGGGCTGCACGGCGTTCAATGAGCAAGGTCAGCCGATGTGCCAACTGGAGCACCCGGCGTTCCGAGCGGGTCAGTGCTGCTGGGTGCGACGTCGCGTAACTCATGATTCCTCCAGCTCAGTAGTGACATTGGCATTGCTGGTTCGCTGCGGAACCCCGGGCAGATCGAAGAGTTCGGCCCGCAGGGACACCCGGCGCGCCCCGGGCCCGCTCCGCCCCCGGTAGTGCTCAACCGCTGCCTCGACCACCCTGGTCAGCTCCTGCCTCAGCTCCAGTGCCTGGGCCGCGGTCAGCTCGAGGTTGGTGGTCAGGACCACGCCGACGTCGCGCCATTCCTCCGGTTGCTCGGACTGTGGTCGGTTGATGTAGTCCATCAGGGTCTGATGGCGGAGCCGGAAGAACTCGGAGGTGACAATCTGGGCGGCTGCCCGGTTGGCGGGCGTCGTGGTCTCGTCAGGATCGGGAAAGGTGATCTTCCCCTGAGGCCGCTCCCACCATCGTTCCCGCCCGGTCCCGCGACCGGGAACCTCCTGGATGAGATGGTGCGCCGCGAGCGCACGGAGGTGATAGCTCGTGGCCCCGGAGGTTTCACCCACCAGGGCCGCGAGGGAACTTGCCGTCTGTGGCCCGTGGCTGGAGAGCAGATCGAAGATGCGTACTCGCAGGGGATGAGCGAGAGCCTTGAGTGCTCCGGAGTCGAGGGAGCGTGGCGGCTGGTCGATGGTCATAGATGCAAAGATACTCTTGCAAACATTTCTTTGCAAGAGTATCTTTGCATTGGTTACTGGACCTCCCATCCTCGTGGCACTCGATGAGGTTCAGGTCCACCAAACGACTACAGGACTACTGCCGGACTTCCGCGCTTTTCAGTGCCAGATCAAAGGCGTTCAGCGCCTCGGCGGAGGTCGAGGCGCCGGGCAGTGAGTTGTCCAGCTCCACATGCTTGGCCCCCCGCCAGCGGCAGGAGTTGGCCTGAGCTCCAGCCCAGAAGGTCTCCCAGTTCGCCAGCTTCCACTCATCCCGCGGATATCCACGGTTCATGAGACGCTGTCGCAGCGCGCCACCGGTGAGCCTGACCTCCACGACCACCAGCTCGGCATCGGGCCACTGATGAGCCTCCTGCACCCTGGCCAGGTAGTCCGGATCGGCAAAGTACTTGCCGAACGGTGCGTCGAGCACCACCGAATTGCCGGCCTGGAGGTTGTCCCGCGCCAGGTCAAGGATTGAGGCGTACTCCAACGGCATGATGACGTTCTGGTAGAAGTCGTTGTTGTCGCGCTCGTTCGGGTCAGAGCCATGGAGGGTCAGAGCCAGCTCCGTGAACCGGATGGTCGCGGTGTCCTTATCGATATACGCCGCCTGGTACTGGCGGGCAATCGATCGACTCACACTGGATTTTCCCGAGCCTGCTGGCCCGATCACCACAAAGACCCGAGGGCGCGTCATCGTCGCCATCTATCTTTCTCCTGTTCCCTGACTGTCCCTAAATATCCCTGATTGTCCCCATATATCCCGGCTGTACCGGTTGCCTGCTTAAGCCTGGCTGACCGGCGAATCGTTGCGGGCTTTGACGAACAGTCCGTAGGACAGAGCGCCAACCACCAGCAGAACGCCACCGATCAGGAAGACCAGCGTGTAGTTTCCGCCCGTTTCGGTCAAAATCCAGCCGGTGATGATGGGCGCAACGGCCGCACCGAGGAACCCGCCAAAGTTCTGGATGGCGCCGAGCGAGGCCACCTGGTTCGGTGCCGCAATATCGGAGGCCAGGGTCCAGAGAACGCCGATCGGCACCTGAGCCGCAAAGTACCCCACGCACAGCAGGATGATCGCCAGCGTGGTGTTTTCCACATAGGCCACCGGGAGCACGGCGACGGCTGCCAACAGTGCACCGCCCACAATCGGAATCTTCCGGGCCCGCAGAGTGGGGACACCGCGTGCAATCATCCGGCTGGAGAGCACACCGCCAAACAGAACCCCGATGATGCCGCAGAGGAAGGGAAGCGAGGCCAGCCAACCACTCTGGCTCAGGCTGAAGCCGCGCGCCGTCTGAAGGTAGCTGGGCAACCAGGTCAGGTAGACCCACACCGTGTAGAAGATGCCGAAGGCGCCCAGAACCATGAACCAGGTGGTGCCCTTGGTCAGCAACGCACCCCAGCCAACCTGCTTCTCCACCGGCTTGATCTCCTCGTCGGCAGCTTCACCCTTGATGATGAACTGTTCCTTGAGCGTGGGGTCGCGGTAGATACGCAGCCAGACCAGAGCGATGATGATGCCGAGCGCACCGATCACCACGAACATTCCGCGCCAGGTCATGGTGAGCAGCAGGAAGGTCAACAGCGGCGGCGCGATGGCGTTGGCGATCTGTGAACCGGTGTTAACAATCGAGACGGGCAGAGCACGCTCGGTCTTGTTGAACCAGCGTTCGGACACCTTCAGACCGGAGGTAAAGAACGGCGACTCGGAGATGCCCAGCGCCACGCGCGCTGCATAGAGAAAACCGAAAGAGTTTGCCAGCGCGGAGAGCATCGAGACGATGGACCACAGGCCCGCCGCCCAGGCGAACATCTTCTTCGGCCCAAACTTGTCCACCAGATAACCGGCGGGCAGGTTCGCGATGGCGTAGGGCCACGAGAAGGCAGAGAGCAGCAAGCCCATCTGCAAGGCATTGAGACCAAACTCCTTGGCAATCGTGGTGTTCGCGATGCTGAGGTTGTTGCGGTCCAGATAGTTGATAACGCCGCCAATGACGAGCAGAGCGATCAGGAACCACCTGATCCGCACCTTCTTCAGAGGCCTGGCCTCACTCGCGTAGCTTTCTGCAGAGGCCTGGCTCATACAGCTCACTCCTTTGTGTTCTGACTGGTAGTAGTCGTTGGATCGTTAGGGATGAAGAGGTAGCTCAGGCGCGGGCCTGAGCTATGGCATCCAGGAAGGTCCGGGCCGCGTCACTCACCCGGCGATAGTCGCCATCGGCCTGCGCCGCCTTAGTGACAAAGCTTCCGACGCCGACGGCGCTGACGCCCGCCGCGAACCATGCGCCAACATTCTCCGGCGTGACGCCACCGGAAGGCATGATCGGCGCTTGCGGCAAGGGGGCCATGATGGTCTTGACGTAGGCAGGACCACCGAGTTCCGCGGGGAACAGCTTGACGATGTCGCCGCCTGCCTCAAGGGTGTTCACTACCTCAGTGGGTGTGAAGGCACCGCTGGCCGTGGCCGCCTGGTACCGGTTGGCGGTGGCGATCATGGCCGGGTTGAGCTGCGGGCTCACCAGCAGCCGGGCACCCGCCGAAACGGCAGCATACGCAGCCTGTGCGTCCAGCACGGTGCCAGCGCCCACCACAACGCCCTGATCTGCGTAGCTCGCAGAGAGGCGCTCGATGACGCCCAGCGCGCCAGGAACAGTCAGCGGAACCTCGACAGCACGGATGCCGCCCTCAATGGCAGCCTCAGCAACGCGATGGGCTTCCTCAGCGGAGTCCAGGCGAGTGATCAAGAGCGCGCCAGTGCGGTAAATGGTCTCTAAGACTTCAAATTTGGTTAACATCGATTAAGAGATTACCCCAAATATTCACAAATCGGAACACTCCGTGAGAATTTGTTAAGATTGTGACAGCGTCATCCGTTTGGACTGAAGGAGCTGTTCGTGAGCGTATCCGCCCGACCTCTGATCCCTGAACAGCGTCACCAGGAGATTCTGCGCCTGCTGCGCCGGGAAGGTGTACTGAGCATCCGCGGGCTGACCGATTCGATGAAGGTCTCCCATATGACCGTGCGGCGGGATATCGCCACACTGGAGGAACTGGGGCAGGTCACCTCGGTGCAGGGCGGCGTCCGCCTGGCCGACTGGACCGGCCAGGAGCCCCCTCGGGAGCGCGAATTCCGCGCCCAGCTGGAACTCCCCCGCAAACAGGCGATTGCTCAGCGGGCCGCGCAGTTCATTGCCGACGGCATGGTGATCTTCCTGGATGCCGGCACCACCTGCCAGTCCGTGGTGCCCTGGCTGGCGGAGCGCAAGGACCTGACCGTGGTGACCAACGATTTCTATGTGGTCACCAGCCTGTTCGCCTACCCGGGCATCGAGGTCATCCACACGGGCGGCCAGGTCGATGCCTCCAGCGCCTCCAGCAGCGGACGAATCGCCGCACAGGCCCTGGCCTCCATCACCTTGGACCTGACGTTCCTGAGCACCGGAACCTGGAGCATGTCCCGGGGTGTCACCACGCCATCCATGGACAAAGTGGAGATGAAGCTGGCCGCCATGGAGGCCTCGTCATCGTGCTTCCTGCTGGCGGACAGCACCAAGTTCGGCACCGCCTCGCGGTTCCGGGTGACGCCGATCGAGAATCTCGACGCCGTGGTCACCGATGATCAGCTCCCGGCAGAAATGCAGGAGAACATCCTGGACCTGGGAGTAGCAGTCCACCTCGCAGAACTGACGTCTCCTTAAACGCATCGAGTGCCGCGGGGTGCCGGCCTTCATGGAAATTCCAGTGAAAATCGGCACCCCGCGGCACTCGATGAGGTTCAGTCAGAGGACGTTCAGTCCTGGCTGCTGAAAGCCGCGTCGAAGCTGCCCTGAGCCGGTGGGTAGTCGAACTTCTTCAGGGCGGCCAGCGCCTCCGGTGCACCGTGCAGCCGGTCCATGCCGGCATCCTCCCACTCCACCGAAATGGGGCCGTCGTAGCCGATGGCGGCGAGCGCCCGGAAGGCGGACTCCCAGGGCACATCGCCGCGCCCGGCGGAGACGAAATCCCAGCCCCGCCGCGGATCTCCCCACGCAAGGTGGGAGCCCATGACGGTGTTGCGCCCGGTCATCCGCAGCTTGGTGTCCTTGCAGTCCACATGGTAAATCCGGTCCTTGAAGTCCCAGATGAAGGACACCGGATCGACCCCCTGCCACATCATGTGCGAAGGATCCCAGTTCAGCCCGAACGCCTCCCGGTGCCCGATCGCCTCCAGGCTGTGGACGGTACTCCAGTAGTCGTAGGCGATTTCGCTCGGGTGCACCTCGTGGGCAAAGCGCACGCCACATTCATCAAAAACGTCCAGAATCGGGTTCCAACGGTCCGCAAAATCCTGGTAACCGGCCTCGATCACGGAGGCCGGGACCGGCGGGAACATGGCCACGTACTGCCAGATCTTGGAGCCGGTGAAACCGACCACGGTCTTGACGCCCATCGCCTGAGCCAGCCGGGCCGTGAGCTTCATCTCTTCGGCTGCCCGCTGACGGACGCCCTCCGGATCGCCATCTCCCCAGACCTTGGACCCGACGATCGCCTGATGGCGGAAGTCGATCGGATCGTCGCAGACCGCCTGACCCTTGAGGTGATTGGAAATCGCCCAGACCTTGAGGTTGTACTTCTCCAGCAGGGCCAGCTTGGACTCCACATAGCCGGGTTCATCCCAACGCCAGGCGTCCAGATGGTCACCGGACACCGCGATCTCCAGGCCGTCGTAGCCCCAGCCGGAGGCCAGGGCCGCCACTTCCTCCAGGGGAAGATCGGCCCACTGGCCGGTGAACAGGGTGAACGGACGACTCATGCCTGAACTCCTTCAACAACGGTGACGGCCGACGCCGCCGACTCGGCGAATGAGGCACCGGCAGCAGGTGCGGCGCCGGGTGCCGCGCTGGGCGCCGCGCCGGCCACGGGGACCTGGAGGCTGCCTGCGGCGGCAGAATCCTCCACTGCGGCGAGGATCCGCTGAATGGCCAGGCCCTCCTCGAAGGACGGCGAGGGATCGACGTCGTCCTCAATGGCCCGGAGGAAGTCACTCACCTGGTGCGTGAACGTGTGCTCCCAGCCGATCAGGTGACCCTGAGGCCACCAGGCGGACATATACGGGTGCTCCGGCTCGCTGACCAGGATCCGGCGGAAGCCCTGCACTTCAACCGGCTCGGTGGCATCCAGGAAGGACAGTTCATTGGGGGTCTCCAGATCGAAGCGCAACGCGCCCTTCTCCCCATAGACCTCCACCTGGAGCGAGTTCTTCGCCCCGGTGGCGAGCCGGGAGACTTCCACCGAGGCCACGGCACCCGAGTCGAGACTCAGCGTGGCCCAGGCTGCGTCATCGACCGTCACCGCCTCCGTCCCGTCCCGACCGGGGCGTTCCGTGACAAAGGTGTGCAGTCTGCCCGATACCGCCGTCACGGCGCTGCCGGTCAGGTACTGCACCTGGTCGATAGCGTGGGAGGCAATGTCTCCCAGCGCCCCGGACCCGGCGGTCTCCTTGCGGAGCCGCCAGGTCATGGGCGTCTGAGCGTCGCTCAGCCAGTCCTGCAGGTAGGCCGCACGGACCTGCCGCACCGAGCCAAGCCGGCCTTCGGTGATCAGCTCGCGGGCCAACGCCAGCGCGGGAACCCGCCGGTAGTTGAAGCCCACCATCGACTTCACCCCCCGTCCCGCAGCGACTGCCGCCGCCTCCGTCATCGCCTCTGCCTCGTCCAGCGTGTTGGCCAGCGGCTTTTCCACCAGCACATGTTTTCCGGCCTGCAGCGCGGCAATCGCGATCTCGGCGTGCGTCCAGCCGGGCGTGCAGATATCCACAATATTAATGTCCGGCCGGGCAATGACCTCACGCCAGTCGGTTGCGGATTCGGCCCAGCCGTAGGCCGCTGCGGCGGCGGCCACCTGATCGGCATCCCGACCCACCAGAACCTTCTGCTCGAAGGCTGGCACGTCAAAGAAGCTGGCTACATTCCGCCAGGCATTCGAATGGGCTTTGCCCATGAATGCGTAACCGATCACAGCGACGCCAAGGCGATCCACCATCGTTATCCTCCGAGGGTTGAGCCGAAGGGATTCCAGTCGGCGGGAAGCGGGCTTGTGGTGGGCGCGGTGGAAAGGACATCGACAAACTCGCCGCGCTCCGCAGACTCGGCGATGGACACCATGGAGTCCACCACATGGAAGGCCTGTTCTCCAGTGGCCCGGTGCGGAACGCCTGCGCGGATGGACCGCGCCATATCCAGGGTGCCCACGCCGCGTCCGGTGACGGGTCCTTCACACGGCACCGAGGTCCATTCCTGGACTCCGGTGCGCGCAATCCGGATCTCGCCATCGAAGTTGTTCGGATCCGGCAGGGCAATGGTCGCCTCGGTTCCGGTGATCTCCAGGAACCCGGTGCGGGGCCGCGGTGAATCGAAGCTGAAGATGCTCTGCGCGGATTCCCCTGAAGCGAACTGCATCAGGGCACCCATATGAGTGGGAACCTCGACGTCGAACACCTCACCCGCCTTGGGTCCGGAGCCGATGACGCGCTGGTTACGCGAACGGGAACCGATCGCGGCCACGCGTGAAATCGAGCCGAAGGCCTGGATCAGGGCGGTGAGATAGTACGGGCCGATGTCGAAGAGCGGACCAGCGCCGTACTGGAACAGGAAGGCGGGGTTCGGGTGCCATGACTCCGGCCCGGGGCTCTGCATCAGGGTCAGTGCGGTGAGCGGCTGGCCGATATCACCACGCTGGATCATTCTCAGGGCAGTCTGCAGGCCCGGTCCGAGGAAGGTGTCCGGCGCACAACCCAGACGCAGGCCGGCCTGGTCTGCTGCCTTCAGCAGCCCGATGCCACTTTCCCGGTCCAGGGAGAAGGGTTTCTCACTCCATACGTGCTTCCCCGCAGCTACCGCCTGTTCCGCCACCGCGACGTGCGCGGCAGGAATGGTCAGGTTGACCACAATCTCTACCTCAGGGTGCTCCAGCGCAACGTCAACACCGCCGTAGGATTCGATGCCGAACTCTTTGGCACGCTCTTCAGCAACCTGTTCAAACACGTCGGTGACCGCATGGACTCTGACATCTGGAAAGCGGGTGAGGTTTTCCAGATACTGCTTACTGATCACTCCCGCGCCGATCAGTGCGATGCCGACCGGCCCGCGGCCGGTTCCAGCGCTCATGCCTGTGCCTCACCTTCGGTGGTCAGAGTGCGCAGGTAGGACAGGCTGGTGCCGAGTCCGGCGAAGATGTCTCCGCGGTAGTCATCAAATTCGACGACCCCCGCGCTCAGTTGCGGCGCGGCTGCCAGGATCGCAGGAATGTCCACTTTCCCCTCGCCCGCGGGAAGCTGGTCCAACGGTTCGGTTGTCAGCGGGCCATCTTTGAGGTGGACGAACTTCACCCGATCCCCCAGGCGGCGCAACAACTCGGCCGGGTCCTGCCCGGCAACAGCAGCCCAGTAGGTATCCACCTCCAGGACGACGGCCGGATCAAGCCGGTCCGCCAGTTGCTCCAGGGCGGTGCGTCCGTCCACCACGGTCTCCACTTCCCACCAATGGTTGTGGTAGCCGACGGCTACACCGTATTCGGCGCCCTTGGCGGCCGCTGCGTTGAGTTCCTGAGCGATCTGCACGATGCTCTCGAGAGTGGCCCAGCGTTCTGCCGGAATGAAGGGGTCGATGACGGTCGTGATGCCCAGTGCCTTGGCTGCGGTGAAAGTCTCTTCCTGATCGCTGCGGAGCAGGGGTGCGTGGCCGCTGGGTGCCACCAAGTTGTTGGCGCTCAGCGCCGCCCCGAGCGCGCCGGCGTTCTGCGCGAAGTTGTACGGTTCGACGGCTGTGAATCCCAGGCCTGCAACGGTGGCGATGGTTCCTGCCAGATCATCGTCGAGCTGACGCCGGACGGAGTAGAGCTGGACAGACAGAAGCGGCGACGAAGATGAGGACGAAGAAGGCGATGACATAGGGCTCCTTGAACGACGTTGTGATGAGGGGCACATCAGGTTCCACTGTATTGCACTTTTGCCGATCGTCAAGCAAAAGTTGTTCACTCACGATCATGACAAGCTCATGTGACGGTCAACCGACCTCCGGGCACGTCCACCGCAGCGACAACAGGTCACGCACCGTGCTATCACTGAAGCCATGGCCACACCCCAATACTCCACTCCGGCAGCCCCGGTGGGAACCAGTACCGGCATCGGCTCCTCCACGCGTGCGGGTGAGCTGTTCCAGATCTTCCGGGATGGCCAGGCGCGCACCCGGGCGGAGATTGCCGAGCTGACCGGGCTGGCCCGGTCCACGGTAGCGGCACGGTTGGAGGCGCTGGTTTCCCTGGGCCTGATCGGGCCGGCAGGCGAGGCAGCCTCCTCCGGCGGACGGCCACCCTCCCGGCTCGCCTTCAAACCCTCGGCGCGTGTGGTGTTCGCCGTGGACGTCGGAGCAACACATGTTCTGGTCGGATTGACCGATCTGGGCGGGATGCTCATGGGCGAGCATCGGATTTCAGTCGACGTGGCAGCCGGACCCGAGGCAGTGCTGGATCTGGCCATCGAGGCCTGCAGCGAGTTGCTGAAGGAGTCCCGACGGGATATCTCTGAGCTGGCCGGCATTGGCATGGGCGTCCCCGGCCCGGTCGAACACAGCAGCGGAAAGCCCACCAACCCCCCCATCATGCCCGGCTGGGATCGCTTCGACATCCCGGAGTACGTCCAGCGAACCTTCCCCACTGACGTCCTGGTGGACAACGATGTGAACATCATGGCGCTCGGTGAGCGCGCAGCCCACTGGAAAGACGTTGATGACCTGCTCTTCATCAAGGTGGCAACCGGCATCGGCTCCGGCATCATCAGCGGCGGCCTCCTGCAGCGCGGAGCCGACGGCACGGCGGGAGACCTGGGCCACGTCAGGGTTCCCCGGGGTGAGGGAGTGATCTGCCGCTGTGGCAACGAGGGCTGCCTGGAGGCGATCGCCTCCATTCCGGCCCTCACCCGGCGATTGGCTGACATCGGCATTTCTGCGCACAACGGCAGTGACCTTCTGGATCTGGTCCGCTCGGGCAACGTTCAGGCCATCCAGGCGATCCGCCAGGCCGGCCGGGATGTGGGCGATGTACTGGCCACCTGCGTCAGCATGCTCAACCCCGCCGTGGTGGTCGTGGGTGGGTCCCTGTCGATGGCCGGTGAGCACCTTCTGGCAGGAGTTCGCGAGGTGGTGTACGGCCGCTCCCTGCCCCTGGCCACGTCTCGACTGCGCGTAGTCCAGTCCATGACCGGCAGGGAGGCCGGCGTCATCGGTGCCAGCCGCATGGTGACCGATCACGTGCTGTCGGCGCAGCGAATTGACGCCGTCGTCGGTGCCGGCTGATACTTCAGGTCACCTTCTACGAAGATTAACGCGAATTTGCCCATCTTTTGATTGACGTTCGGCAAAAGGTGATCTAGGTTGAGGACAACCACCGTGTCGCAGATCACTTTGAGGTGAACTCGGCGCTTTCTCCTCGACAAGGAAGTCACCTGTGAAAGCTCGGAAATTCATGGCAGTAGCGGCATTGACCGCCCTCGCGCTCAGTACGGCCGCCTGCGGGGGCGGCAACAACTCCTCCTCCGACTCCGGCGGAAACACCACCCTGACCTACTGGGCCTCCAACCAGGGAACCAGCATTGACAACGACAAGCAGGTGCTCGGCCCCGTCCTGGACAAGTTCCAGCAGCAGACCGGCATCAAGGTCAATATGGAAGTGATCGGCTGGAACGATCTGCAAACGCGCATCCAGACGGCAGTCACCTCAGGCCAGGCTCCCGACGTGGTGAATATCGGGAACACCTGGGCCTCATCACTGCAGGCCACGGGAGCTTTCCTGCCGTTCGGCGACACCGAGATGAAGGCCATCGGCGGAGCGGACAAATTCGTCAAGACCGCCCTGGACACCGGTGGGGCGCCCGGCCAGACGCCAACCTCCGTCCCGGTCTACGGCCTGGCCTACGGCCTGTATTACAACAAGGCAATGTTCGCTGCCGCCGGCTTGCAGCCTCCCACCACCTGGGAGGACATGGTTGCTGATGCGAAGAAGCTCACCACTGGCGCAGTTCACGGCTTCGCCCTGGCCGCAGGCAGCTACACCGAAAATGCGCACTTCGCCTTCATCAACGCCGCCCAGAACGGCGCGGAACTCTTCGACAAGGACGGCAAGCCGACCTTCACCTCGGACGGCGTGGTCAACGGAGCCAAGCGCTATATCGACCTGATGCAAAGCGACAAGGTGGCCGACGTCGGCAACGCCCAGTACGCCAACGGCAGCAAGGCGGTCAACGACTTCGCCACAGGCAAGGTGGGCATGGTTCTGACGCAGAACAATGCTGATAACTCCATCGTCGCCAACGGCATGAAGAGCGACGCCTACGGGGTGGTCCCCTTCCCGGCACCTCAGAATGCCAAAGACAAGATCGCCAGCTTTGTGGCCGGCATCAACCTCTCCATCTTCAAGAACACCAAGAACAAGGATGCGGCGCTGAAGTTCGTCAACTTCATGACGAGCCCGGACACCCAGACCACGCTGGGCAAGCCGTTCTCCTCGCTGCCGGTGCTCAAGGATGCCAAGGCAGTCTTCACGGACAACGCAGCCGAAGCCAAGACCTTCAGCGACATCTACTCGACCATGTCCAAGCCACTGCCACAAACACCCAATGAGGACCAGTTCGAGAACACCGTGGGTAAGGCGATGAACCAGTTCTTCGCCACTATCGCCTCCGGCGGGTCGGTCAGCACCGACGATATCCGCAAGGCCTTCAAGGCGGCGCAGGATCAGGTCGCAGCAGCAGGATAACGAACTGCCGATCACTCGAGGGGTGGCCAGCACCACTGGCCACCCCTCGGCATCGCGCATCATCTTCGCCTGCATCCGCACCGTACCCGCACCGTAGAAGGACGACGTCTTGTGACCGCCACCACTCCTGCCGACCAGCAGTCGGCCACCCCGGCTGCGCACCGCACCCCCCTACGGCCCAGGAAGCGCCGAGCAGCCGGATGGTGGCTGCCCTACGCCCTACTGGCTCCAGCCATCCTGTTTGAGCTGTTCATCCATGTCATACCGATGTTTTTCGGCATCTGGGTCAGCTTCTTCAAACTCACCAAGGTCTTCATCGCCCATTGGAGCAATGCGCCCTTCCTGGGACTGGGCAACTACCAGATCGCTGCTGACTTCAACGGGGCCGTGGGTGCCGGACTCCTCCAGTCCTTTCTGATCACCTGCGGGTTCACCCTCCTGGTGGTGGGCATCTCGTGGTCCTTCGGCATGGCCGGGGCCGTGGCTCTGCAGCGCAAGTTCTTCGGCAGAGGCTTCCTACGCACGCTGTTTCTGATTCCCTACGCTCTACCTACCTATGCGGCCATCATCACCTGGAAGTTCATGCTGCAGAAGGATACCGGCGCAGTGAACTTCTTTCTCTACGACGTCCTGCATCTGCCCGGCGACAAGCCGTTCTGGTTGATCGGCGACAATTCCTTCATCTCACTGGTCATCGTCGCGGTCTGGAAGATGTGGCCCTTCGCTTTCCTCATGCTGATGGCCGGGTTGCAATCGGTTCCCCACGATGTCTACGAGGCCTCTGCGGTGGATGGCGCCCGGCCCTTCCGGCAGTGGCGCTCAATCACGTTGCCGATGATGCGCCCGGTGAACTCGGTGCTCCTGCTGGTGATGTTCCTCTGGACCTTCAATGACTTCAACACACCGTTTGTCCTGTTCGGCAGCGCACAGCCGCCACAGGGAGACCTGATCTCCTTCCATATCTACAACGCATCCTTCCTCACCTGGAACTTCGGTTCAGGCTCAGCCATGTCGGTGATGCTGCTGCTGTTCCTGCTCGTGGTCAGCGGGATCTACTTGCTGATCCTGAACCGCCCGTCGATGTCGGAGAAGACGTCAGAGAAGAGGTCGAAGCGTGCGTGAAACCCAGGGAAGTAAAATCTTCCGCATAGTCACCCTGGCCGTCCTGGGCATTTTCACCGCGGTCCCGATCTACGTCATGATCACCTCCGCACTCAAGCCCCTCAGCGACGTCGAAGGCGCCTTCACCTGGTGGCCCAGCAATCTGACGATCCAGCCCTTCATCGACATCTGGAAGACCGTGCCGCTGGCCAGCTACTTTGGCAACTCCCTGATCGTTGCCGGATCAGCCACGGTGGTCAGCGTGATCATCGCGATCTTCGCGGCCTACGCCATGAGCCGCTACCGGTTCTTCGGCCGAGGAATCTTCTCCACCACGGTGCTCTCCACGCAGATGTTCCCCGGGGTGCTGTTCCTGCTACCCCTGTTCCTGATCTTTGTGAACATCAACACCCTGCTGGGCATCCAGTTGGTCGGTACCCGACTGGGTCTGATCATCACCTACCTGACCTTCTCGCTGCCCTTCGCGATCTGGATGCTGGCCGGGTACTTCGACGGCATTCCGCGAGAACTCGATGAGGC
Organism: Psychromicrobium xiongbiense; assembly: GCF_030271165.1. Classification (GTDB taxonomy): domain Bacteria; phylum Actinomycetota; class Actinomycetes; order Actinomycetales; family Micrococcaceae; genus Renibacterium; species Renibacterium xiongbiense. The sequence continues at coordinate 13,362 of NZ_JASSZH010000014.1, forward strand.
CGCCAAGGTGGACGGCTCCGGCCCCATGGGCGCACTCTGGCGGGTGGTGTTGCCGGCAGCCCGCCCGGGCCTGATCGCAGTCGCCATCTACTCCTTCATGACCTCGTGGGGCGAGGTGCTGTTCGCCTCAGTCATGACGACGGATGAAAATCGCACCCTGGCCGTCGGCCTGCAACTGTATTCAACCCAGACCAATGTGTACTGGAATCAGATCATGGCGGCATCGTTGGTAGTCAGCATCCCGGTCGTCATCGGGTTCCTGCTGCTGCAGCGCAACTTTGTTGCAGGGCTGACAGCGGGCGCGGTGAAGTAAGCTGCACCGGTGGTACCGCGCTGCTGCCAGTTCTGGCCGGCTAGGCAGAGGCCTCTACCGGCGGTAGCGCGGACCAGGGGAACGTGATCCATTTGTCCGTCCGGCGCCATTCGAAGTCCGGTTCCAGGATGGTGCGGGGCTTGGTGTAGAGGCAGACCGTCTTCACCTCCGCACCCCAGTCAGCAATCAACTCCACCACCGTGGCCAGGGTGCGCCCGGAATCCGAGACGTCATCGACCAGAAGCACCTTTTTGCCGCGCAGCGCCCCTTCATCCAGCATGGGTGGCAGCACCACAGGCTCTGGCAGCACCGTGCCGATGCCGGTGTAGAACTCCACATTGAGCGCCCCACAGGCCTTGGCTCCCAGCGCATAGGCGATGGACCCGGCGAGCAACAGTCCACCGCGGGCGATGGCGACCACCACCTCCGGATGGAAGCCACTGTCCACCACGGTCTGGGCGAGCTCACGGGAGGCATCACCGAACATGTCCCAGGTCAGCACTTCGCGCTCGGGCTCGGGGAGCACATCCACCCCGGAATCATCAAGGTTCATAGTCATAGCCCAACGTTACCGGGTGGCTGGGAGCCTGTGGGTGGGGCCCCGCAGGCGAGGGTCCCGGTCCGAGCCCGCGCGGGCGGGGAGCCTGTGGGTGGGGCCCCGCTGGCGAGGGTCCCGGTCCGCGCCCGCGCGGGCTGGGAGCGTGTGGGTGGGGCCCCGCCGGCGCGGGTCCCGGTCCGAGCCCGCGCGGGCGGGGAGCCTGTGGGTGGGGCCCCGCTGGCGAGGGTCCCGGTCCGAGCCCGCGAGGGCTGGGAGCCTGTGGGGTCAGTCCAGGCCCAGCTCGTCCTTGCTGAACGCGGCGAAATACGGCACGCCGGTGCCTTCTTCAATCAACGCCTGGGCACCGGTCGCCCGGTCCACGATGACAGCCACTGCCTGGACCTGCCCACCAGCCTTACGCATCCCCTCCACAGCAGCGAGCGGCGAGGCACCCGTCGTCGAGGTGTCCTCAAGAACCACGACCCTGCGACCCTCCACGGAAGGGCCCTCCACCTGGCGCTGCATACCGTAGGCCTTCTGTGCTTTACGTACTACGGCGGCATCGACGGCCCGGCCCTGGCTGCGCGCCACGTGCATGATGGCGGTGGCCACCGGATCAGCCCCCAGCGTCAGGCCGCCGACGGCCTCGAAGTCAATCCCGGCGTCATCGAGCATGGCCAGCATGACTTGGCCCACCAGCGCACTCGCCTCGTGATGGAGGGTGATCCGGCGGAGGTCAATGTAGTAATCCGCCTCCTTGCCGCTGGAGAGCGTGACCCTCCCGTGCACCACGGCGAGCTCCTTGATGAGTTCGAGCAGTCGGGCGCGGGCAGCGGTACCGTCAAGAGAAGTCATGGAAGAAGTTTATCGACTGGCCGCCGGACGGGCAGCCTCGGGGTTCTGGATGCCGATCGCCGAGACCAGGCCGCCCAGCGCCAGCAACACCGCCGTGGCAATCAACACGCGGTGAAAACCACTCAGATCCAGTGCCGGGCCGACGATCAGCCCCAGAACGGCAATGCCCACCAGGCCAGCGATGCGGGCAACGGCATTGTTCACTGCCGATCCGATACCGGATTGCTGCTCCGAGACAGATCCGAGAATGGCGGCGGTCAGTGGCGCAACGGTCACTGAGAGCCCGATGCCGAAGAGCACAATGCCCGGAAGGAACTGAATCCAGTAGTTGACTGGCAGGTCCGAGGTGAGCATCAGGAGATACCCTGCAGCGCAGACAACCGGCCCCAGCGCCATGAACCAGCGCGGGCCGAAGCGCCCGGCGAGCGCGCCGAACCAGCTGGACAGCACAATATTCAGGATGCTGATCGGCAAGGTGGCCATGGCGGCCAGCGTCGCCGGAAATCCCGCGACCTGCTGAAGAAACAGGACGACGATGAGCCCGCCGATGGACAACGCAGCATAGATGAAGGTCGTGGCAATATTTCCGATGCCAAAGTTCCGCACAGCGAAGAGGCTCAGGGGCATGAGCGGTTGTTCTGCTGTTGCCTGCCGCCAGAGAAAGCCCGCCAGACAGACGATGCCGACCACCAGTGGCACCCAGATGCCGGGGCTCGCCCACCCCTGGGTCCCCTGTTCGATCAGGGCATAGACCGGCCCGCCCAGACCCAGCACACACAGCACGGCCCCGGCATAGTCGATCCGCACGCCCTGAGCTCTGCTGTCCCGCTGTTTCAGGAGCGCCAGCAGATAGAGCGTCACCGCGATGGGGACCACGTTGATGCCGAAGACCGCCCGCCAACCGATGGTGTCCACCAGGACTCCGCCGAGAACCGGTCCGGCAATGAAGGCCACCGTGGTGCCGGCGGTCCACTGGCCGATGGCCCTGGCCCGGGCAGGTCCGCTGAAGCTGGCGGTGATCAGTGCGAGCGAACTCGGCACCAGCAGGGCCGCAGCGGCACCCTGAAGGCCTCGGCTGAGGATGAGGACCTCAGCGGTAGGCGCGAAGGCGCAGGCCAGCGAGGTCACACCGAACCCCACCAGGCCGATGCGGAGGATGAGGATTCGTCCGAGGAGGTCCGAGAGTGATCCGGCCAGCAGGATCAGGGCGCCCAGGGCAATGAGGTAGGCATCGACCACCCACTGCTGGGTGGTCAGTCCGCCGCCGAACTCGTGAGAGATCGCTGGCAAAGCCACGTTGATGACGCTGCCATCCAGAAAAGCAACAAAGGACGCGAGGATGGCGATCCACAGGATCAGCCGTTGAGCAGCCGGGGCGGCGGCGGCAACAGGGGCGGTCATGGGAGAAGCCTACCGACCGTCGTTCACCTGGTGCACTCGGACGGGTTCAGAGTGGCGAGTACCCAGATTTCGGCCACGTCCTTGGTGAAAATCCGGACGGTCACACCAGAACTGCTCACCGAGTGCGCTCCCACATACCCGCCCTTGAGCTGCTCCTCAGAAACGTCCGGAAGGCCGTGTGCGGAGAGGACGCGGTTAAGAGCGGTATGGACATCCGTCCAGGTGTGTGGAGCCAGCGGTTTTGCCGTGTCCGAACGGAGTTGGCCAAGACGGGAATGACACCCAGCATCACCGCGGATCGGCGCATCGTCCGCACCGGGAGCGGAACTCCAGCCCGGCCAGAGATCAGGAGACAAGGCTACCGCCAGCTCCTGCGCCAGCTGCCCATAGTCCTTCCGCGCATCGGCCAGACTTCGCCCAGGCGTGCCACAGGCGGCGAGTGCAGCGCTCACCGCCAGCAGGACTGCCACCGATAGCGCGGCAATTCGCTTCACTGCAGCCTCCTCCGTCAGGGTGATCCATCATCAGTCTGGACGTTGACGTGCCGTGTACCTATGGGGACTTCTCCCCATAGGTACCTTGAACCTCCTCGAGTAGCCTAGTCACATACATGGCCGACTCACAGTGGAGACTTAGCATGAGCGACTTTCTGGGAGCGAACCCTCAGGATCTGAGGGACTTTGCCCACACTGCACAGACCAGCTCGGAGCAGATTTCCACAGCGATCACCACCCTGTCTTCGGTGCTGACAACCGCACGGTGGCATGGGCCGGACGCGGCACAATTCCGATCGGTATGGACCTCCCGACACGTCACCCAGCTCAGCCAGGCGAGCACCGGCCTCTTGAGTGTTGCCACGATTCTGCAGCGGAACGCGGAAGAGCAGGAAAAAGCCAGTGCGGTCGATGGCGGCGGCAACACTACGCCGAGAAGCGGCGGCAACAGCGACAGGCCAGGGAATCCGGGTTTGCCGGACGGCATGGGCAAGTACAAACCGTTGCCGGACACGATTCCCACCGACGCCCAAGCACTCTCGCCAACCAACATCAAGCAGGGTCAGGTGGGCGATTGCTGGTTCCTCGCCGGAGCGGCAGCCGTCGCAGCCAAGGATCCACAATGGATCCGTGACCATCTGTGGCGCAATCCTGATGGGACCTGGACCGTGAAAATGTACAAGGACGGGAATCCCGTTTACATCCAGGTTGAACCTACCGTGCCGGAGCAGGGAGCCAAGGACGCCTCCGGCCATGACAACTGGCTCTCGATCTATGAGAAAGCAGCTGCCGAATACTGGGGTGGAAACTACAAGGACCTTGATGGCGGGTACGGCGACGAGGCGTTCCAGGCCATCACCGGCAAAACTACACACCGTGATGGCGAACTCAATTTCGATAAGATCCAGGAAAAGCTCACCAGGGGTCCCGTGACCGCGGGAACGGAACGCGATCCCGATGAGTTCCACTGGTTCTGGGAGGACACCACCGATGATCCGCACATCGTGCCAGGACACGAATACATCGTGGACACCATCACCGATCATGTGAACCCTCAGACCGGGAAAAATGAACGCATGATTCACCTGCTCAACCCCTGGGGACCGAACGGCGGCCAACTCAACCAGAAAGACATCGACACCGGAAACCAGCGCTGGGGTGACGTCTGGTTGACTGAGCAACAGTACAAGGACAACTTCAGCGAAATATCCTCCATGGACAAGTGACCTGGTTCCCCCTGAACGACCATCGAGTGCAGGAGCAGCAACAGATGAGCGAACCCTTGCGAATCACAGCCGACCAGGCGTCACAGCCAACCCTGGGCGCCCTGACTATCGGCATCATCGCCGTCGGCGAGCCGCAGGGCATCCCGAGCGCTCGCCTGCTTCTGCGCCCCAGATCAGGTGACGAGGCGGTAACCCTTCAGCTTCATCAGAGTCTCACCGTCCCTGGTTATGGCGAACTCACCCTCGAAGAGGTGACTCTGCCAGAGAACGGGCAGCGCGGGTCGGTGCAGTTGGCCCTGCAGCCGCATCCGGGGACCTGACTCCCAGGCTGGCCACCGGAAGGCACTCTGCCCGACGTCACCCCAGAAAGATCCACTCCCCACTCTGTTGCGCAGATCACAATCCATGTATAGTGAAGCAATCGATAGGTAAGTTTCCAGACGATTACTTCTCAGGAGAGCTCCCAGATGACCACCGGTCTCAGCAAGCTCCGGGTCCTCAACGACCGCGCTGCGCTCAGTCATATTCTGCGTGCCGGGGAAGTCTCCCGCTCAGAGCTTGAGGAGCTGACTGGGCTCTCCAAACCAGCCACAGCGGAACTGCTCAACCGCCTCGAATCCGCTGGCCTGGTCCACAAACTGGGGATGCGCTCAGGCGGCCCCGGGCCAAAAGCCCAATTGTGGGGCGTCCGTCCCGAGGTCGGTTTTGCCGCAGGCGTGAACGTGACTCCCGGATCCATTCAGGTCACCATCACCGACCTGTCCGGGACCGTGGTGGCCAGCTGCGAGCGCGCCGAGGACCCATCGGCCAGCGCCGCTGTCCGGGAAGCCTTGCGCACCGCCTGCGAACTGGCCGCCATCTCCGCCGATCAGATCCTTCATGCCGTGATTGGTCTGCCGGGTGCCCTTGACCCGCGTAGTGGGCTGCTTCGTTTTGCCCCCCATATGCCAGCCTGGAGTGGATACGATCTGCTCGCGGCCCTGGAGACGGAGCTCGGTCTTCCCGCCACCGTGGAAAACGACGTGAACCTCATGGCGCTGGCCGAGCTCGACGGCGGTCTGGCAGCCGAGGTGGAGAATTTTGCCCTGATCTGGATCGATGCCGGACTGGGCGCGGCAATCGTTCTTCGCCGGGAGCTGTTCCGCGGTCTGACAGGGGGCGCCGGGGAAATCGACTATCTACCGGTTCCGGATCGGGCCGTGGCAGAAACGGGCGGGGACCGACGCGGTGAAAAGTTTGGCAATCTGCTGAGCCCAGCCGCAATTTCGGCGCTCAGCCAGGCGTATGGCCTGCCACCCCTGGAACCATCGGCGTTGGTGGCGCAGGCCTGCCGGGAAGAGGACCATCCCGCATTTGCAGGGTTCCTCGACGATCTCGCCGTGCGGATCGCGACCGGTCTGGCCGCCATCGTCACCGTGCTGGATCCTGAGTTGCTACTGCTGGGCGGAAGCATCGGCGTAGCGGGAGGGCAACGACTGGCTGATCTGGTACGGAGCAAATTCGGTGAGGTAACATCCTCTCCCCCGGACTCAATCGCCCGGGTGAGCGCCCTGTCGGACTCTGCCGGCGATGTTCTGGCCGGCGCCACTTCTCTGGCACTCAAACGTGCGCGTGAAAAAGCCTTCGAAACGGGCTCCATTCTGACCAGCTGACCTTCCGGTCAGTCGCCAACAGCGTCATCACACACCGCCTCACGTATCACCACAGCCACTGGCTGATCGGGTGATACGGCGATGGCTTACACCCATATGCCCCGCCATTGGCGGGCTGACCTCAGGAGGAATATTGCGTCGCTTACGTCTATCCCCACGCACCACCCGTTCGGCCATGATCTCAGCAATGACCGTGACCTTGGTCAGTTCGCTGGCACTGACTGCCTGTGGCGGCATCGGCACCGCCTCCTCCAGTCAGGCTGCTGCGGCACCCTCATCCGATGAGAAAGTGACCATCACTGTCTGGAGCAAGTTTGCTGGCCGCGAGCTGACCGCGGTCAATGCCGTGCTGGACAAATTCCACCAGCTTCACCCCAACATCACGGTTAAAAGTGAAGGCAGCCAGGACGACGACAAAATCACCCAGGCGATCCGTGGCGGGAATTCCCCGGACGTTGCCATCTCCTTCACTACCGATAACATCGGCCAGTTCTGCACCTCCGGTTCGTTCCAGAATTTGCAGCCCTATCTGGACCGGGACAAGGTTGATCTGAATCAGATCCCCCAGGCCACCCGCGACTACACCTCATTCCAGGGGAACCGGTGCGCGATGCCGATGCTGGCCGACGTCTACGGCCTCTACTACAACAAGAAAATGTTTGAAGCCGCCGGAATCAGCTCACCGCCGAAGACCATGAGCGAGCTCGCCGCAGATGCCAAGAAGCTCACGCAGTTCAACCCCGATGGCAGCATCAAGGTTGCCGGCTTTGTGCCCACCCCCGGCTTCTACGAAAACACCATCCAGACTCTGGCCCCTCAGTTCGGCGCCGTATGGCGCACCAATGACGGAAAATCGGCGTTGTCCACCAACCCCGCCTGGTCCACCATGCTCAACTGGCAGAAAGACCTCACCTCGTTTTACGGCGCAGGAAAACTCACCCAGTTCACCGCTGCCGCAGGCCAGGAATACTCCGCCGACAACAACTTCGAAACCGGAAAAACGGCCATGATGGTAGACGGAGAATTCCGCACGGCCTTCATCGATGCCGAAGCGCCGGACCTGAACTACGCGACGGCGCCCTTCCCGGTGTCCGATGATCACCCGGAGCTGTATGGCACCGCCTACACCACAGGCACGATCATCGGCATTCCCAAGGGCGCTAAAAACGCCGGTGCCGCCTGGGAGCTGGTCAAGTACCTCAGCACCAATACCGACGCCCTGGTCGATCTGACAAACTCCCTCAAAAACGTGCCGACAACCGTAGATTCCGCAGCTTCACCCAACCTGAAAGTCACCCCACAGTTCCAGACGTTCCTGGATCTGTTCAAGGGTGGCAAGCTGCAGAACAACCCCTCCTCCAACAACGGGGGCGCCTATCTCAAGGTGGCGCAGGATTTCGCCCTGAAATACGTCTCCGGTGGTGCCTCTGACCTGGCGGCAGGTCTCAAGGACGTCGATACGCAAATCGACAATCTCTCCACACTGGGGCACTGACTATGAGCACCACCTCAACCGGTCTGGCACCCGCGCCGCAGCGCGCGGATGCCAGAGGGCATTCTCCGGACAGCGGGCCCCGCGCCGCAAAGGCCAGTGGCAAAAAAATCAACGGCAACCGAGCGAAACGGCGTCTGGTGGTGTTGGCATTCATGGCACCCTGGATCATCGGCCTCACCGTCTTCTTCCTCTACCCGTTGCTCACCACTGCCTACTATTCGCTGACGAACTTCGATCTGATCAACGATCCGACCTGGGCCGGATTCAACAATTTCGTCTACATGTTCACCCGAGACCCGCTGATGTGGAAGGCGATCGGCAACACTGTCTGGCTGACCATTGCCATCACGGTGGGCCGGGTGGGTTTCGGGCTGATCACCGCCATCGTGCTGACCAAGATCAAACGAGGTTCAGGGCTCTTCCGCACCGTGTTCTACCTGCCTGCGCTGGCTCCACCGGTGGCGGCAGCTTTGGCTTTCGTCTTTATCCTCAACCCCTCCACGGGCCCGCTCAACCAGTTCCTGAGCCTTATTGGCATCCAGGGTCCGCTCTGGTTCAACGACCCGGCCTTCGCGAAGCCCGCACTGACCGTCATGGCACTATGGACCTCCGGGACGGTCATGGTGATTCTGCTCGCCTCTTTGCTGGACGTGCCAACGGAGTTATATGAGGCGGCCGGGCTCGATGGCGCTGGACCGTGGAAGCAATTCAGGCACATCACGCTACCGTCCATCGCCCCGGTGCTGACCTTCGCGGTGGTCAATTCGATCATCGTCGGTCTGCAGTTCTTCACCGAAGCCGTGGTGGCCGGTTCGGTTGCCTCCGGAAGCTCCCAGGTAGCGGGATCATCCCTGTCCATCGGCTACCCGGACAACTCCACCATGACCTTTCCCATGTGGCTCTACGAACAGGGCTTCCATCAGTTCCACATGGGCTACGCCTCAGCCATGGCCATTGCCCTGTTTCTGGTCAGTGCACTGTTCACAGTAATTCTGGTGCGGCGGATGCGCTCCGCTGGCATCGGCGAGGAGGAATGAGATGGCTATGACCACCGTGTCCGCCAGAGGAACACAGGCAGCACCGCGACGTGCCAGCCGTCGGGGGCAAAAGGTTCTTGCCTGGGTCGGTACGCACGCGATCGCCATCGTGCTGGCTCTGGCCTTCATCGGGCCCATCCTGTTCATCCTGCTCACCGCCCTGATGAGTGACCAACAGGCCCTGACCAAGGATCTCTGGCCCGCCTCTTGGCACTGGGAGAACTTCGTCTCGGTGTTCCAGCAGGCACCCATGCTGAGCTATTTCGGCAACTCGCTGCTCTATGCCGGTCTGGCGACGCTCCTGATGCTCCTTTCAAGCGTTCCGGTGGCCTATGCACTCTCGCGGATGAAGTGGAGAGGTCGGAATGCCATGTTCTATCTGGTGATCGTCGCGATGCTGCTTCCTCCACAGGTGATTGCCGTGCCGATGTATGTGCTCTGGGCCAAAATGGGTCTGACTGGCACGCTGTGGCCGCTGATTCTGCCGAACCTGTTCGGTGACGCCTTCAGCATCTTTCTGCTGCGCCAGTTCCTGATCACCATCCCCCAGAGCTACTCGGACTCTGCACGGGTAGATGGAGCGTCGGAGCTGGGCATCCTGTTCCGGGTAATCCTGCCGATGGCAAAACCCGGCATCGCCGCAGCCGCGCTTTTCAGCTTCCTGAACACCTGGAATGACTACTTCGGCCCGCTGCTCTACACCGGCGAGAACCAGAGCAACTGGACCCTGTCCCTGGGCCTGGCGTCGTTCCGCGGCGTGCACCAGGTGCAGTGGAATCTCACCATGGCGGCAACCGTGCTGGTGATGCTCCCCCTGATCATTTTGTTCTTCTTCGCCCAGAAACAGTTCATCGAGGGCATCAAATTCTCCGGCGTGAAAGGTTAGTTCATCGTGAAAGTCACTGTTGTCGGCGGAGGTTCCACCTACACCCCCGAGCTGGTGGATGGGATTTCCCGACTCCGCTCAGTCCTGGACATCAGCGAACTGTGGCTTGTGGATCCAGCCCAGGACAGGCTGAAGCTGGTTGGCGGAATCTCGCAGCGCATTCTTGACCATGCCGGACACCCAGGTCGCATCCACACCACCTCGGATCTGGAGGCGGGTGTGGCGGATGCCGATGTGGTCCTGATCCAGTTGCGCATTGGCGGGCAGCGGGCGCGTCAGGGTGATGAGACCTGGCCGCATGAGGCATGCTGCATCGGCCAGGAAACCACAGGCCCGGGCGGCCTTGCCAAGGCCCTGCGCACGGTTCCCGCGGTGCTCAGGGTGGCCGAGGCGGTCAGGAAACATGCCCGGCCGGATGCCTGGATCGTTGACTTCACTAACCCGGTGGGCATTGTCACCCGGGCGCTGTTAGAAGCTGGCCACCGTGCGGTGGGCCTGTGCAATGTCGCCATCGGATTCCAGCGCAAATTTGCGCAGATGCTGGGAGTCGACTCTTCGTCGGTGTCCCTGGCACATCTGGGTCTGAACCATCTGAGCTGGGAACGCGGCGTGCTGGTCGATGGCGAGGACGTCCTCCCCAGGCTGCTGACCGATCGTCTGCAGGAGCTTGCCGATCAGGTGCACCTGCCAGGATCGCTGCTGACTCTGCAGGGGGCCGTACCCTCCTATTACCTGCGCTATTTCTATGCCCACGACGAGGTATTGGCGGAGCAACTCCGCGAAGGGACCCGGGCGGAGGCCGTGATGGCGGTGGAGGCAGCCCTGCTGGAAAAGTATGCAGACCCAACGGTGGTGACCAAGCCGGAGGAACTCGCCTCCCGGGGTGGAGCGTACTACTCGGAAGCAGCGGTGGATCTGATGGCTTCTCTGATCAGCGATCGTGGCGATGTCCAGGTGGTCAATCTTCGCAATAACGGCGCGATGCCGTTTCTCCCCGATGACCAGGTGATCGAGGTTCCCGCCCGCATCGGTGCCCAGGGTCTCCAGATTCAGCCGGTGGGTGAGATCCCGGAAGAGATGGCTGGCCTGATATCCGGTGTGGCCCGTTACGAGCGCCTGGCGCTCGATGCCGCCCTCTACTCCACGCCCGCGGACGGCAGGGACCGGGTGGTACGGGCTCTGCTGGCGCACCCTCTGGTCGGTCAGTTCGACCGGGCCGAGAAGCTGGCGGACCTTCTCCTCGCGGCAAACCGGGATCACCTGGCGTGGGCACGGTGAGGGCTGCAACGACCCACGACGTTTCCCAGCAGGGAGACCTGACCGCCACCTCCGGGGTCCTCGCGATCGATGGCGGAGGGTCCAAGACTGACGTCGTCGTGCTCTCCCTGGAGGGCGCGTTACTGGCCCGCGAACGGGGCACGGGCACCAACCCGCAGGTCATCGGAGTCCGGGAATCGGTGGTAGTGCTTGATGGGCTGGTGGAGCGGGCCCTGACCAGGGCACCGGTGACCCTGCTGGGAAGCAGCGTGTACCTAGCTGGCATGGACCTTCCGGCGGAGATCGCCACTTTCCGCCGTGCTGCCGCCGCACAATCCTGGCTCAGCGATGCCTCTGTGGTGGACGTTGACCTGTTTGCACTGCTGCGGGCCGGGACCAGTGCTCCGGATGCCGTAGCCGTGGTCTGTGGCACCGGCATCAATGCGGTGGGAGTCAGGGCCGACGGCGCCACCTCACGGTTCGCTTCCCTGGGCAGAGTCTCCGGGGACTGGGGCGGCGGCGGGGACCTCGGCGCCGAAGTCCTCTGGCATGCCGTCCGGGCAGAAGACGGACGGGGTCCGCAGACCGCTCTGCGCGAGCTGGTGTTGAGGCATTGCTCGGCGTCGTCGGTCGGTGAGCTGGTGCAGTCCCTGCACTTCGGGCACGTGCCAGCGCGGACGGTGACCGGGCTGGCACCGCTGCTCTTTGAGGCAGCGGAGTCGGGCGATCCGATTGCCGCTTCGGTGGTGGACCGGCAGGCTGAGGAGATCGCCACCATGGCAGTGACCTCGCTGCGGCGCCTGGACCTACTGGACCGATCGGTACCCGTGGTGCTGGGCGGCAGCGTGCTTGCTGCCTCCCATCCCGGCCTGATCGGCGGCATCGAACGTGCGCTCGCCGGACGGGCTCCTCTGGCCCATATTGAGCTGGTGACGGCACCTCCCATCCTCGGGGCGGGCCTGCTGGCACTTGAACATGTGGGTGCCGACGGGCGGGCTGTGGCTCGAGCGGCGAGGGAACTGTCCGCTCCCGGGCTGGCCACCGGAATCGCCCGCTGAGCCGGACCCAACCGGCGTCGAGTGTCGAGATAGTGCTGGAAACCCGCGGTTTTCCAGCACTATCTCGACACTCGACGCGGCTTGAGGGGTTGCGGGTTTACCAGTCGTGCACGGTCCCGTCGGCAAGCCGGTTGTAGGGCAGGTACGCCTGCTGGTACGGGTAGGCGGCCGCAGCCTCCTCGTTCAGCGTCACACCCAGGCCGGGAGCCTCCGGATCCAGACGGATCAGGCCCCCGGTGAAGCTCAGCGTCTGCTCGAAGACCGTGTTGGTGGCCTCGGAATGCAGCATGAACTCCTGAATGCCATAGTTGTGGATCGCGAGCCCCACATGACACTGCGCAGCAAAGCCGACCGGGGAGATATCGGTGGGCCCGTGGAAACCGGACTTGATCTGGTACTGCGCCGCGTAATCCATGACCTTCTTCAGCGGTGAAATACCGCCAAAGTGCGTGGACGCAGCCCGGACGTAGTCAATGAGCTGCTCCTTGATGAGCGCCTGGAAGTCCCACACCGTGTTGAAGATTTCCCCGATGGCCAGCGGGGTGGTGGTGTGCTGACGGACCAGCCGCAGCGCCTCCTGGTTCTCTGCCGGGGTGCAGTCTTCCAGCCAGAACAGATCGTAGGGCTCCAGCGACTTGCCCAGCCTGGCGGCCTGGATAGGGGTCATCCGGTGGTGGCCGTCGTGGAGCAGCGGAAGGTCCGGGCCGAACTCGTTGCGGACAGCTTCGAAAACGGTGGGCAGGTGTTTCAGGTACGCACGGGTGTCCCAGTCCTCCTCCGCCGGAAACGCTCCACGGCCAGCCGGCTCATAGTCGTAGCGCTCCCCCGAGGACTGCTCCTGGGCGGCGATGCCGTAAATCGCCTTGAGCCCCGGAATCGCACTCTGGATGCGCACCGAGGTGTGCCCTTCCTCCAGGTTCTCCCGCACCGAATCGAACAGCTCCGGCAGGTCCCGGCCCGAGGCATGGCCGTAAGTGCGCAGACCCATCCGGGAAGCTCCACCGAGCAGTTGGTACACCGGCATTCCGGCGGCCTTGCCCTTGATGTCCCACAGGGCCATATCCACGGCGGCGATGGCGGCCATGGTGACCGGGCCGCGACGCCAGTAGGCGCTGCGGTAGAGGAACTGCCAGGTGTCCTCGATCCGCTGCGGGTCGCGGCCGATCAGCAGCTGGCAGACATGCTCGCTCAGATAACTCGCAACGGCGAGTTCCCGACCGTTGAGGGTCGCATCGCCGATGCCGGTCAGACCCTCATCGGTGGTGATTTTGAGTGTCACGAAATTGCGTGACGGACTGGTGACAATAACGTCGGCAGCGACGATTTTCATGATGGGTCCTTTACAGATTCGATATGAGCAGTCGAGGTTGACGAGTCAACCGATGGCGAGTCAGTCAGAGCATCCGCAAGCTCGCCATCGAGCACCCGGAGCAGTTCCTGACGGGGATCCGCGCTCTGCAGCGCCGCATCCAGGGCGGCATCCTCCGCATCGGGACTACGCAGTCCCGCGAGCAGAGCCTCCACCCAGGCCTCCACGAGGCGCAGTGCGCCCCGCCCAGAGCGGCCGGCGGCGCGCTCGGCCCGCCACAACGGCAAGGCCCGCACCCGTAGCTTGGCCACCGAGTCCTGAGCGATCTGAGCCAGCAGATGTTCAATGCGGGCATTGCCGAAGCGAGCCAGCAGGTCCTCTCCGTAGCTTTCCGCCTCCACGTCCTCCGGCAGGTGGGCGGCAGCCTCGACCCAGAAATCCCGCACCGCGGCAAGAAGTTCCGGGTCCGCTACCGCTTGCGCCACGGTGCTGTGACCGCGAAGCCGTCCGGCGTTGGCCAACAGGGTGTGCGCCCCATTGAGCATCCAGAGTTTGCGCTGTTCCCAGGGAGCCAGCTCGGTAACAAAGCGCGCACCGACGCTCTCCCACTGGGGTCTTCCGGCCGGGAAATCGCCCTCCAGAATCCAACTGCGGTAAGGCTCACAGACCACCGGGGCGGCATCGAACCATCCAGTGGCCGCCTCCACATCAGCCAGCTCGGCGGCCGTCGTCCGCGGCGTGATGCGGTCCACCGAGGTGGAGACAAAGCTGACCGAGCGCTCCAGCCAGTCCGCAAACCCGGCTTCCACACCCGTAGTGACGGCCTTGCGGGCCAGCTGGCCATTGCCGCTGAGATTGTCACAGGGCATCACGGCCAGCGGGCCGGCGCCCGCAGCAAACCTGGCTTCCAGGCCGCGGCGTAGCGCCCGCAAGGCCGGGGCATCCGGCGCGTACCCGGCTTCGGTCACGGTCAGGCTCACGATGGCGGTCTCCGGCGCAGCGATCAGCTCCACCAGGCGCTCCAGGCCTGCCGCACTGGACCCGTCACCCACCTCGACGAGCGGCCAGATCACCTCAAAGCTATCCGTCTCCGGCCCGCGCTCGATGAGGGTGAACAGACCCTCCTGCGGTTCCAGCACCTCCGCCGCAGCGGGGCTGCGCATGGTGAACGCCGCCACCCCCCAGGCTTCGGCATCGGACGCGTGCTGGGTATACCAGAGCTGGTGGGCCCGGTGAAAGGCACCGAGGCCCAGATGCACCATCCGCACCGGCGGCTCCGGCAGCTGGATCGCGGGCCGGTTCAATCGGGTGGATGACTCCTCCGTGGCGCTCACAGTTTGAAGACCCGTCGGGGAGCACCATCCACCAGATCCACGATGATCTGTGCGGCACGCTCCGCCGTGACCCGGCGTTCCGTCACCAGGCGAGCCAGAAAAGCCGCTTCCACGCGTCGGGAGGCGTCATGACGGGCCGGGATGGAGCAGAAGGCGCGGGTGTCATCGACAAAGCCGGAGCTCCGCGAGAACCCGGCGGTCTCGGTGACCGCCGCCCGGAAGCGCAGCATGGCATCCGGGGCATCCAGGAACCACCAGGGAGCGCCGATGAACACGGAGGGGTAGAACCCGGCCAGCGGTGCCAGTTCCCGGGAGAACACCGTCTCATCGAGCGTGAACAGCGCCAGATGGAAGGGGTTGTCGGTCCCGGCCCCGGCATCGCCAAAGTCGTTGAGCAGCTGCCGCAAGCCCTCGGTGTAGCCGATGGCGAAGGGGATGTCGTGCCCCGTATCCGCGCCATACTGCGCGAAGGACGGCCCGTGATGGTTGCGGAAGGAGCCCGGATGCAGGGTCATGGTCAGCCCGTCTTCCACGCACATCCTGGCCATCTGGTAGATCATGTGCCCTTCGAAGGCATCCCGGTCCGCCGCAGAGAGACCGCCACGGATGGCCGCCTCGAACAGCGATTCCGCTTCCTTCTCGCCCAGCTTCAGGGTCAGCGGGGTGCGGACGCCGTGATCGGCGGAGACGGCGCCGTGCTCAATGAAGTACCGACGCCGGTTTTCCAGGGCACGCAGGTATCCGCGGTACCCCACGGAGCCCTCGCCGGCCTCTGCCACGAGCCGCTCCACCCGGTCCGCAAACCCTGCGGCATGGGCGTTGATATAGGCATCGGGGCGGAAGGTCGGCAGCACTCGCCCGGCAAAGGAGGGGTCGGCGGCCAGTTCGGCATGTGCCTGGAGGGTATCCAGCGGATCATCCGTGGTGGCGAGCACCTCGATGTTGAAGGATTCCAGCAAGGCGCGCGGCCGGAACGATTCCTGAGCCAGAATGCCGGTCAGCTGGTCGTAGAGCGCGTCCGCGTTCTGCTCGGAGATCGCGGAGTCGTCCAGGCCGAAGACGCTGACGAATTCGGAGCGCAGCCAGTACCCGGAGGCCGTTCCGTCAAACAGCGGCCAGGCTGCACAGAAGCGGCGCCATACCTCCCGGGAATCAGCCCCGGAGGCGGTCCCGACGCCCAGATCAGCCAGCGAGACCCCGGAGGAGTGGATCAGCCGGGTCACATAGTGATCCGGGCTGATCAACAACTCTGCGGGGTCACCGAACGGTTGGTTCTCCAGCAGCATGGAGGCGGCAACGTGGCCGTGCGGGGACAGGATGGGCAGCTGCTCCACCAGCGCGTGCAGCTCCCGGGCCACCGCCCGGACCGCAGGATCCGCCGGGAAAAGGCGGTCCGGGTCCAGGGCGATGGAGTCCAGGGCGATGGAGCCGGAGGCCACGGGAGCATCAGATGACGTGCTCACTGGGCTGCCTCCCAGGCCCGCCGCATGTATTCCAGGTTGAACGCCGTGCGCTCGGCCAACGGCAGCACGGTGGAGAAGTCCTCCAGGGTGACCCAGCCGTCATAGCCAAACTCACGCAGGGTGCGCAGGTACTCCACCACGGAGTGGATGCCCTCATTGATCGGTGCCCACTCATGGTGCCAGGCTGCGGTGGCGAAGGGGTCGCTCTCCCCCAAAGCCTCCGCCGAAGCCGACGGGGCGTCATCGCGCACCCACACACCATTTTTCACATGCACATGGGCCAGATAGGGCCCGAGCAGCTGGAAGGCTGCCAGGTGATCCTCATAGCCTTCAATCTGCAGGTTGCCCAGGTCATGGATCACGCCTACCTGCTCCGGGTCCAGTCCGTCCAGCAGGCGCATCGCGGAGGAGGCCGATGCCGTCAGCGTGTTGTGGTGCAACTCCACCAGAGCCTTCACGCCGTGCTCCTTGGCCCGGCCGGCCACCCACTGGAAGTCCTTGCGCGCCTGCTCAAACAGCTCCGGCTGCGCGATGCCGCTGGCCGGACGCCCGTTCCAGGACACCGTTCCCAGTGCGGGAACCACCACGCGGACCTGCGAGGCACCCCAGGCAGCGGTGGCGGCCAGCATGCGCTCAACATCCTCGTGCTGGGTGCATGGGACGTAGCCGCCGATGCCGGAAACCTCCAGCCCGGCCGCCTCGCCCAGGGCGCGCAGCCGTGGCACTTCGGCCTCAAGCCCGGCCAGCGGGATGCTGGCCAGATTCCCGGCCCAGAAACCGGGGCCTTCGCCCTCGGGAGCGGGCGACTGGTCGGTGACCCGCCATTCGATGCCGTCCCAGCCCTGGCGGGCCAGTTCGGTGACCGCCTGCTCAGGGGTCCAGTCGGGGGTGGATGCGGTGAAGACGGAGAACTTCATGCGCTGACCTCCTGATCTGAGGCGGCCTCATCCGAAGAAACGGCGTCAGGAACGGAGGCTCCCGGAACCGAGACCACCACATCGTCGTATTTTCCGGCCAACACATCGTCAAAGAGCACGCTGCGACCCAGGGTTGCGGAGATGTAGACGGCGCGAACACAGGCCAGGGCGTTGACGGCGTCGCTGACCCGGACGCCGGGCACGGCACCGGTCTGCAGGGCAGTGATCACGTTCCGGTACTGACGGGCGTGACCCACGGGGTATACCGTCGGATCGGCGACCTCCGGTGCCTCCTCGGCATAGCCGGCCAGCGCCTCCTCCGCCTGGTTTCCGCCACCCTGAAGCCCCATCCGGGCGTCCTCGGACTGCTCCGCGGAGGCGTGGAAGTAGACCAGGCGGTCGTTGTCGATCCGGGCGGAGCCGAGCGAACCCATCAGCTGCACCGAGGCGCTCAGGCCCGGGTACGCCGCCGTCGTAGCATGCAGAACGGCCAGGGCACCTGATTCAAAGCTGATCACTGCGGCTGCGGTGTCTTCCACCTCAATGTCGCGGTGGGCCAGCAGTCCGGCATGGGCCGTGATGGACACCGGTTTGCCGAGGAACCAGAGCAGCAGATCCACGGTGTGCACGCCCTGGTTCATCAGGGCCCCGCCGCCATCCATGGCCCAGGTGCCACGCCAGTCACCGGAATCGTAGTAAGACTGGGAGCGCCACCAGGCGATCGAGGCGATCGCGGAGGTCAGGGTTCCGAAACTGCCGGCGGCCACGGCGTCTGCCACGGCCTGGCTGGCCGGATCGAAACGGTGCTGGCTGATCACGGTGGCCAGCTGCCCCTTGGCTTCGGCCGCCAGGGCAGCCGCTTCGATCTGCTGCGCCTGGCGGAGGTCCACGTCGAGCGGCTTTTCGATCACCACATGCTTACCGGCCGCCAGCACCTCGAGGGCGCCGGAGATGTGCAGGCCACTGGGCGTAGCCAGCACAAAGAGATCGGCGACACGCTCGCCTGACGGCTCGCTGGCGGCTAGCGCCTCCGCGATGGAGGAATAGTGCGCCAGCTCACCGGCCCGCCCGCCAATCCACTCGGTGAGGGCCTCGCGGGCCGGAACGATCGGATCGACCAGTGCGGTCAACTCCAGCTCGGGCTGTTCCAGCACCACGGCGGCGTGGGTGCGACCGATCGCACCACAGCCGACAATGGCGACGCGGATCTTCTGCCGAGTCTGTTCGGTACTCATGCGGTGGCCAGCCCTTCGTCGGCGAGAACGCGGGCGAAGGCCCGTGCGGCGACGCCGAACGCTGCCGGGCCGGAGAAGCCTCCGGTGGCGAAAGCATCGGCGAGGTGTGGTTCCAGCGAGGCGAATCCCTCGTAGCCGGAATCCCGGAGCGCGCGGACGGTGTCGGCCAGCTGGCCGTCTCCCTCGCCCGCCGGAGTCACCTGGGCGTCGGCCAGGCGGGCGTCCTTGACCTGCACGTAGTCCAGGTAGGGGCGCAGCATCTCGTAGGCCTCGGTGAACGGCCGGACGCCGACCTGCACAAAGTTCGCGGCATCCCAGGCCACGCGCAGCGCCGGTGAATCGACGCTCTGGATGATGTCCAGCACGCGGGACGGAATGTCGCCGAAGATGTCCTTCTCGTTCTCGTGCAGCAGCACCACTCCGGCCTCTTCGGCGCGGGCGGCGAGTGCGCGCATCCGTTCGATCACGGCGTCACGCACCGCGGCGGCATCGCCCTCGTAGTAGAAGGAAAAGATCCGGATGTACTGAGTTCCCAGCACCTTGGCGGCGTTGATCGCCGCATCCAGGCGGTTGAGCTCATGTTCCACGGGCAGATCCACTGAGACCTTGCCGATCGGTGAGGCGATGGCTGAAACACTCATGCCGCGCACATCCAGCACCGCTTTGAGGTCCGCGAGTTGCTCCGCGGAGAGCGAGACGATATTCACCCCCCAGGCGCTGCGTACCTCGATGTAGCGTGCTCCCAGTGCCTGGAGTACGGCCACCTGGACATGCGGATCCTGGTCTATTTCGTCCCCGAATCCTGAAAGTACCCAGCTCACTTACTTCACTCCTCCGGCGGTCAGACCGCCCACTAGATAGCGTTGGAATATCAGATAAAGAATCACGACGGGCGCCGCACAGACCAGGGCGGAGGCCATCATCTGGCCGTAGTACGGGATGGCACCACCCTCGGTGGACGCTCCGAAGAGTTGCAGTGCAACGGCTGCCGTCTGGCTGTCCGGGCGCGTCATCACCGAGGCGAAGAGCACATCGTTCCAGCCCAGCAGGAAGGCGAAAATCCCCGAGACCACGATGCCGGGCCAGGACAACGGGACGATGATCTTGAACAGCACGCCCAGGTTGCTGGCCCCGTCGATCCGCGCCGCTTCTTCCAGCTCACGCGGCAGGCCGCGCAGGTAGGTCACCATGACCCAGGTGGAGAACGGCAGGGCGAAGGTCAGATAGGTCAGGAACAATCCCCACTGGGTACCGATCACCGTGATGCCCAGATAGGTTTTGGCCGAGGAAAAGACCACGAACACCGGCAGCAGCATGAGCGTGCCCGGAACCGACTGCAGGCCCAGCAGGCCACGCAGAATGGTGATCCGGCCGACGAAGGTGTACCGGACCAGCACATAGGCGGTGCCCACGGACATGGCCGCGGACACCACCGCGGTGCAACCGGCCACCAGAACACTGTTGATCAGGCCATTGGCCAGGCCGACGTTGACCCAGATCTTGCTGTAGTTCTCCAGAGTCCAGGACTCAGGCCAGAAATCGCCCCTGGCAATCGAGGAATCGTTGTTCAGCGAGGCCAGGAAGATGTAGAGCAGCGGAAGCAGCACAGCGGCACAGAGCACCGCGATGATGACGATCAGCAGGGGGCGTGGCAGAAGCCGCAGGACCTCCTGCTGACGGACGTTCTTCCGACTGGGTACCTCCGAGGCGGTGTCCCGCACCGCAGAACGGTGGCTGACTGAGGTGGCGCTCATACCGATGCCTCCTGATTCTGGCCGACGACGTTCTGGCCGGCGACTGCCGAGCGGACCCGCCGGTTACGGGCTTTCCTGGGCTTTCCGGGCTGGTCGCCGCCGTCATCGAGCTTCACCACGCGCAGATAGGCGAGCAGCGGGATCAGGATGAGGATCAGGGACATCAGGGCCATGGCGGCACTCAGCCCAAACCGGAAGCTCTGGAAGCTCATGGTGTAGGTCAGGGCCGGAAGGACCTCGACGTCGCTGGGAGCGGGAATACCAAAGAGTACGAACGGCAGGGTGAAGTTATTGATGTTGTGCAGCATGCCGACCAGGATGGCCAGCGACAGCGGGCCACGCAGGTAGGGGAAAACCACATAGCGCAGTTTGCGCCACCACAGGGCACCATCCAGAGACGCAGCTTCATGCACCTCATGGTCCACAGACTGCAGGCCGGTGAGGGTCATGATGTAGATGAACGGCCAAGTGGCCCAGATCTGTACCAGGATCAGCGTCCAGTAGCTGTTCGGCCCATTGAGCCACAGGCCGGGGTGGATTCCCACCACGGCAAGGACCTTGTCCACGATTCCGTCCGGCTGGAACATGGTGCGCCAGACCGTGGCCACCACGAAGGCGGGCAGCACGTAGGGAATCAGGATGATCGACCGGACCAGCGCCCGGCCCGGGAACTTGTTCTGGGTGGCCAGAGCCGCCGCCACGCCCAGGGGCACGGTGATGATCATGGCCAGAACGGAGTACGAGACGCTGATCCAGATGGCGTGCAGCAGCGGGGTGGAGGTGAGAGCCTCCACGAAGTTGCCGAGGCCGACGAACGGGGCGCTGATCCACTTCCGCAGGGTGTACTGGTCAAGGTTGAGCATGGCGATGTAAATGCCCAGCAGCAACGGCACGATGATGATGACGAACATCAACACTCCACCGGGAATGAGCATCCACAACGGCCGGTTGCGCCGGCTCAGCTCCACATTTTTCTTGACCGGACCGGAACCGCGGACAAGGCTCTGTCTGGTGCCTTCTGTGGTGGTCATGGTCTAGCTTTTCCCCGCCCGGTCCTGAGATGCCTGCGACTTGGTCTGCGCATCTTTGAGTCGGCCTGCCAGTGCGGAATCGCTGACTCCGCCGCTGGAGAGTTCCGGCAGAGACTGGACGACGACGTTGGTCAGGGCGAGCTGGATGTCGCTCCAGGCACCGGTGAAGGGAGTGGCGTGCGACTTGGTCGCGGCATCGGTCACCGGGGCCAGCAGCGGGTTGGAGATCGATTTGAGTCCCTCTGCGTTGGCGGGCAGGTCACCGAAGATCTTGTTGTAGTTCAACTGCTCATCCTTGGAGGTGACAAGCTTGACGTAGGCGAAGGCCAGATCCTTGTTCTTGGAGTAATCGGCCACCACCAGGTTGTCACCGGAGAGGATGCTGGCAGCTTCCACACCGTTGGAGGGACGCGAGGCCTGTCCCGGAGCCACAGTCGGCATCAGTGCGAAAGCGTACTTGCCCGCGATGGCGGACTTGTCCAGGGAGTTCATGGCAGTGGCCGTGGTGATCGGGAAGATGCCCGTCTTGCCCTGGCCGAAGGCAGCCATGGCCTGGCTGTTGGTCCAGCCGATGGCGGCGGGGTCGACGACCTTGTCCTTGCTCAGCCAGCCGAAGTAGGTCTGGTAGGCCTTGGTCACGGCGGGGTCATCCAGGCTGACCTTGTTGCCGCTCACCAGCGGGTTGCCAGCCTCGGCGGACATGGCCCAGACGAACTTCCACGGGTCGAAGTTGTCCTTGTAGCCGACGGCCATGCCGTAGTTGCCGTTTCCGGTGAGCTTCTTGGCCTGGTCCAGCAGACCGTCCCAGGTGCTGGCTGGCTTGTCCAGGCCTGCGGCCTTGAAGAGCTCCGTGTTGTACGCCATGACGAAGGGGCGGCTGCTGAACGGAATGCCGATCTGGTTCTTGTCGTCCGGGCCGGAGATGCCCAGGGCTGCCGGGTTGAAGCGATCCTTGCCGCCCACCTTGGCCCATTCGGCATCTCCCATTTTGACGAAAGCGCCGGTGGAGTAAGCCGTGGGGGTGAAGGTGGTGCCGAGGCCGTAGACGTCGGGCCCTTCGTTGGCCACGACCGAGGTCTGGATCTTGGTCAGCTCATCATTGGCGCTGGCGAAGGTCTCGAACTTGAGGTCGGCGCCGGTCTGCGCCTTGAACTTGGCGTCGATATCTGCCATCCAGGTCTTCTGCTGTTCGGGATATGCGGTGTTCACACCGACCAGAACATCAAGGGTCTTCCCCTTGCCATCCACGGTGCCGTTGTCGCTGCTGGTGCCTGAGCCGCCGCCACAGGCGGTCAACATCATCGCTGCTGCGGCCGCGGTGACAGTCAATGCTGCCAGGGCCTTCAGTGGTGTCCTTTTCACAGTCACTCCATTGTTCTGCGGGGTTCTTGGTGCGGGGATCTCCCCGCTGGCTGAAGCCCATGTGGCGTACACCACATTGACCCCTCCGATGCTCGAGTTTACGAAGCGGCAACAAGTTGCAGCAACCGTTTGCCAAAAATTGCCACAGGGTCTTCACTGGTAACTACAGGGTTCAAGATTCTTCAAGGGAGAAGGAAAGCTGACCATGGCCCCCACCCATCAACCAGTGACCATCAAGGACGTCGCTGCGGCAGCGGGAGTTGCCGTTTCCACGGTTTCCCGGGCGCTAAGCCGCCCCGACCGGGTCAACCCGCACACCCGGGAACGGATTGAGCGCATTGCCGCAGAGCTGAACTACGTGCCCAGCAGCCAGGCGCGGGCGCTGAGCTCCGGGCGGACCGGCGCCGTGGCACTGCTGGTTCCCGACGTGACCAACCCGTTCTACTTCGACATCATCCGCGGCACCCAGCACCAGCTCAAAGCCGTCGGCTACACCCAGCTCCTGGTGGATACCGAGGAATCAGCCGATGTGGAATCGGAGACCCTGAACCGGCTCCGCCGCACCTGTGACGGCGTCGTCCTGGTCGCCTCCCGGTTGAGCGACGCTGCCATCGATGAGGCGGCCAGCACGCTGCCCATCGTGACGATCAACCGGGGCATTCCGGGCGTGCCGACGGTCATCATCGACACCCCGGATTCCATGGGGCAGGCCCTGGAGCATCTGGCCTCGCTGGGGCATCAGCACGTCGCCTATGCCTCCGGCCCGATGAGCTCCTGGTCCAATGTGCGCAGGCTCCGGGCGGTGGAAGAGCATGCGGAGCGGCTCGGCCTCACCCTGAGCCGGCTGGGACCGTTCGCCCCCAAGACCACCTCGGGTGCCGCCGCGGCCGATGCCGTTCTCCACTCGGGAGCCAGCGCCGCCCTGGCCTTCAACGATCTGATCGCCATCGGCATGCTGCAACGGTTCGCGGCACGTGGAGTACAGGTGCCACAGGATCTGAGCCTGATTGGCTGCGATGACGTCTTCGGGGCGGATTTCTGCAATCCCCCGCTGACCACCATCACCGCACCCACGGAGCAGGCAGGGCGGGTGGCCATCTCCATGCTGCTGGGCCGCGTGGCGCCAGGCCCGGGCCGGAGCACCCGGGATGTCTCGGTGCTGCCCACGCATCTGACCGTGCGGGATTCGACGGGGCAGCGTTCCGGAGTCTGATTCGGGCCCAGTTGTGGTGCTGGGGCTTGTGGTGCCCGGATGCGTAACCGAGCGGAAACCTGCGGGTAGTACGCTGTCGATATGCGCGAACTCCAGGCAGCCATCATTGAGGAAATGGGCGTCCAGCCCCAGATCAACCCGGCCGAGGAGGTGGCCCGCCGCGTCGATTTCCTGGCCCGGTACGCCCTGGCGACCGGCAGCCGGGGCTTCGTCCTCGGCATCTCCGGCGGGCTGGACTCCTCCCTGGCGGGACGATTGGGCCAGCTGGCGGCCGAGAAACTGCGTGCCGAGGGGCATGAGGCCAACTTCACCGCCGTCCGGCTTCCCTACAACGTCCAGCAGGATGAGGAGGACGCGCAGGCAGCCCTGGCCTTCATCCAGCCGGACCGCTCCTGGGCCTTCAATATTGCTCCCGGGGTGGACGGCATCGAGGCCCAGTACGAGGCGACCACCGGGGAAAAGCTCAGCGATTTCAGCAAGGGCAATATCAAGGCCCGCACCCGCATGGTGGCCCAGTACGCTCTGGCCGGCGAGCACCGCCTGCTCGTGATCGGCACCGACCACGCGGCGGAATCGGTGACCGGATTTTTCACCAAATTCGGCGATGGCGGTGCGGACGTTCTGCCGCTGTTCACGCTCAATAAGCGCCAGAACCGGGCCCTGTTGAAGTACCTGGGCGCGGCCGAGTCGATCTATACCAAGCTACCCACGGCGGACCTGCTCGATGGTGTCCCGGGCCGGGTCGATGAGGACGAGCTGGGTCTGAGCTACGAGACCATCGACGACTACCTCGAGGGCAAAGAGGTGTCGGAAGCGGAGGCTGAAGCCATCGAGAAGCGCTTCCTGTCCACCCGCCACAAGCGTGCTGTTCCGGTGTCGCTGCTGGACACCTGGTGGTTCTGAGCGTCTGGCTCTTTCTTCCGGCTCTTGAGCGGCTCACCTGCCGTCAGATGATGCGGGTTGGCGGGTAGCTAAGTCGCATCATGTGACGGCGGGTCATAAGTCTGACAAACAACGCACCTTTACCAGGCGGCGCGCCAGTACTGCGGGGCGAACGGGGTTTTCTCCAGCGGCTCGCCCAGATCCCGAGCGGCAAGCGCGGGCCAGTTCGGCTCCTTCAGCGCCGCCCGGGCCACCGAAACGCCGTCTGCCTGTCCACCCACCAGGATCTGCTCCGCCTGCTCCGCCGTGGTGATCATGCCCACGGAGGAGACGAAGGAGTCGTACGCCACACCACGCTCGATGGCGTCAGCCTGCAGTGCCTCGCGGACAGAGCTGGCCAGGGCGATCTGGTAGCCGGGGCCGGTCGGGCCCAGGTAGGCGCCGATGCCGCCACTGGAGAGATCGAAAACGCTCACGCCCAGGGCACGCAGTTCCACGGCCAGTCGAGAGGTCTCCTCAATGGTCCAGCCACCCTCCACCCAGTCGGAGCCGGAGAAGCGCACGCCCAGCGGTTTCTCCGCAGGCCAGGCGGCGCGTACAGCCTGCACCACCTCGCGCAGGTACCGCGTCCGCCCCTCGAAGCTTCCGCCGTAGGAGTCGGTGCGCGTGTTGGTCAACGGAGAGAGGAACTGATGGATCAAGTAGCCATGTGCTGCGTGGATCTGCACCAGGTCAAAGCCGGCCTCATCGGCGCGACGGGTTGCCGCCGCCCAGGCCTCCACGGATTCGGCAATCTCTTCCACGGTCATTTCCCGCGGTTCCGCCAGCCCGTGGGCGTCGGTAACCGAGGGCGCGACGGTCTGCCAGCCGCCATCGTCCACCGGAATCGAACCGGTCAGCCCCTGGGCGACAAATCGTGCCAGCCAGCCATAGGTGGAGGCCTTGGCGCCGGCGTGGGCCAGCTGCACGCCGGCAGCTGCACCCTGGGATTTGATGAATGCGGTGACCGGCTTCCAGGCCTCCACCTGCGCCTCATTCCACAGGCCCACGTCCAGCGGAGAAATGCGCCCCTCGGGAACCACGGCGGTCGCCTCGGCGATCACCAGGCCGAATCCGCCAGCCGCGCGGGCACCCAGGTGGACGTGGTGCCAGGGGGTCGGGACGCCATCGTGCGCATCAACGGAATACATACACATGGGGGCGAGGACGGTCCGGTTGCGCAGCGTGAGCTGGCCGGACGGGGCGGACAGGACGGCTTCAGTGAAAAGTTGGCTCACGTGCAGGGCTAACCGGTGAACCATGGTGAGTATTCCGGGACGCTTTCTTTCTGGAGGCTCGCCAGGCTGTCGGCCCCGCTTGGTAAGTTGGAGACGTGAAAATCGCAACGTGGAATGTGAACTCGCTCAGGGCCCGCGCGGACCGGGTGGAAGAGTGGCTGCGGCGTACTGACGTCGATGTCCTCGCCATCCAGGAGACCAAGTGCAAGGACGAGAACTTCCCGTGGGATCTGTTCGAAAACAACGGCTATGAAGTGGCGCACTTCGGCTTCAGCCAGTGGAACGGTGTGGCGTTGGCGTCCCGGATGGGGCTCGATGACGTGGAGCGTACCTTCGCGGGCCAGCCGCTGTTCGGGAAGGTTCCTGGCGAGGAGGTCCAGGAGGCCCGCGCCATCGCCGCCACCTGTGCGGGCGTGCGGGTCTGGAGCCTTTACGTACCCAACGGTCGCGCCCTCGATGACCCCCATATGCCCTACAAACTGGAATGGCTCCGCGCGCTCAAGGAGGATGCCCAGGGGTGGCTGGCGGCGGATCCTCAGGCGCAGATCGCCCTGGTGGGCGACTGGAACATTGCGCCACAGGACGATGACGTCTGGGACCTGCAGTACTTTCTCGACGAGGGGCTGACCCATGTCAGTGCCCCGGAGCGTGCGGCATTCTATGCCTTTGAGGAGATCGGCTTCAGCGATGTGGTGCGCCCGGAGCATCCCGGGCCGGGCGTCTATACCTACTGGGATTACAAGCAACTGCGTTTCCCCAAAAAAGAGGGCATGCGCATCGACTTCGTGATGGCCTCCCCCGCGCTGGCGGTGCGCGTGACCCATACCGAGATCGATCGCGAGGAGCGCAAGGGGAAGGGCGCTTCCGACCACGCTCCGGTGGTCGTGGAACTGGGCTGACGGATGGCTGTTGAGCTGTACCTGGGCCGCAGTTCACTGCCCTATCTCTCCTCGCTACGGTTGTACCTGCCGCTGGAGGATTTCGCTCCGGAGGTGCAGGGCGAGTTGCTCCGGCTCACCACGCCAGAATCGCCGCGGATCGAAACGGAACTGGAGGAGCTGACCGATGCTCTGCGTCGGCTGCCCGGAACACTGCCCTACCGCGAATTCGTCCGCACCTTCCGCGCCGGAAGCGAGCATCTGCTGCTCTACAACCCTTCGCAATCATCGCTGCGCACTCAGCAGGCGCTCAAAAGGCTGGGCTCCAGCGGTTCGCGGGGCTTGGCGGAGATGGTGATCGGGGAGGCTGTGGTTGCCTCTGCCACGGCGTCTGAGGAGGATTCAGAAGCCCTGACCCGAACCTCGGCCTGGGGCGTGCCGTTCAGCTGGTTTGTCCTGTTTTCCTCCGGAGCCCGCGTGGAGGAAACCTGGGCCGATGATCAGCTGATCTCCGCGCGGGCGCTGACAGCCTGGGCCGATGCGCGGACCCGGCTGACCTCCGCCATCGAGCTGCTGAGCAGAACCGATCCGGAGTGGGATCTACTGGACGAGCTCACCAGCCTCTCGCGCTGGATGGATCAGGGTCATGAGGGGGCCGCCGTCGAGCTGGATTACGGTGCCATTGCGACCTTGGTCTGGCCGGATGAATCACCACTGGATGTGCAGCTGGGGCTCGAGGCGATTGCCGAAGGGGATCTGACGACGGCGGCAGCCGCCTACCGCAGGCTGGCCACCCGCTGGATTCCCGTCCGCCAACACGGCTCCGCCAGCTGACAGACCACCAGGCCCCACCGAGCCTGCGAGGGAGGGGACGTCAGGCACGCCAGGGGAAGGGGAGCCCCTCGTGCTGGGCGCTGCTCTGCCCACTCAACGCCACCCGGGTGGCCAGCAGGGACTCCGCCGTTCCGATCAACGGTTCCCTTCCGGCGATGAAGGATTCCAGCGTGGTGCGCGCCGGCCCCTGCCGGGCGCCCAGCTCCAGCTCCCGCGGCCCTTCCGTCTGGGTGGTCAGCACGGCTCGCCCGGTCCCCCAGTTCAGATCCAGGGTTCCCTCCGTTCCGGTGAAAAACATCCGGTACTCCCCGGCCGATGCCGCCCCACCAGGCACCAGCCAGGAGGCCTCCAGGGAGGCGATCACCTGGCCCGCCCGCAGCAACACCGTTCCGTAGTCGTCAAAGCCATCCGGAGCCGCCACCGAGCGCCCGGTCAATGCACTGACGGTTCCTTCACCGGCCTCGGAGAACCAGAGCGCCAGGTCGATGTCGTGAATGGGCAGGTCTCCGATCAGCCCGCCGTAGCTGGCAGGATCTGTGAACCAGGCCGGGCGGGCCGCCGGGTCGAGGCGGTGTGGCGCTGTGGCGGCAATCGAGACTAGCTGCCCGATCTGCCCGCTGCGAACAGCCTCCCAGGCCGCCTGCGTCTCCGGATAAAAGCGCTTCTCCAGCAGTAAGGATGCCGTCTTCCCGCTCGCCCGAGCCGCCGCCTCGATCTGGTCGGCCTCGGCGAGTGAGAGGCACAGTGGTTTATCCGCTAGCACATGGGCGCCGTGGTTGAGCGCCGTGACGGCAGCGGCCGCCCGTTCGCTGTACACGCCAGCCAGGAAGACCAGATCCGGCGAATGCTCCGCCAATAACTCGTCCAGGGAGGTGTACAGCGGTACCTGCCGCTGTAGCGCAACCTCCCGCACTCGCTCGGGGTCGCTGTCCCCCACGGCCACCAGAATCAGAGCAGACAGCGAATCGAGCTCCCTCAGAAGATAGTCGGCATGCGAGTGGGCTGCCCCGAACAAGGCGACCGTCAAGGAGTCAGAAGAAGTCACCCTGCCAGATAAACATGCAATGGGTTGCAGGTCAACCCCTTATTTTCAGGGTTTCAAATCACTAGAATGCGATCATTCATGCAATCGGTTGCATGAATGATCGCTACGGTTTACAGTGATCTCACCCGCATCCGTGGTGCAACTCACATCGCAAAGAAGCGATCCGCACAGTTCGAGGAGCCATGATGATTCATCCCTCCCGCAAAGCCTTCCTCACCCTCAGCGGCACAGCCCTGGCCGCTTTCGCCACAGCCGCCTGTGGTGCGCCGGCCACAACACCCACCGCCTCTGCCGGAGCATCGGTGGACGGCAAAGGCAAAACGTTGAGCGTTCTACTCAGCGTCAACGCCACCTACCCGGACCAGCAGAAGCAATGGATGGCCGCGCTCAGCGCCACGTTCAAGGCGCAGACCGGGGCAGATCTGACCTTTGAAACCTTCGCCAGCGGCGCTGAAGAGCTGACCAAAATCCAGACCTCCGTAGTCGCAGGCCGCGGCCCCGATGTCTATGGTCTCGGCACCACCTTCACCCCCACCGCCTACGCCACCGGGGCCTTCATGAAGCTCACCGACGCCGACTGGGCCGCCATCGGGGGCAAGAACCGCTTCAATCCAGCCGCCCTGGGCATCTCCGGCCCGGACGATAAGAACCTGATCGGCATCCCGTATACCCGGCCACCGCTGGTCATGGCCTACAACACTGAACTGCTCAAAAGTGCAGGCATCGACGCCCCTGCCACCAGCTGGAACGGTCTGCGCGATCAGGCCAAGAAATCCATGGCCACCACGCCTGGCACTTTCGGCCTCTCGATTGGCTACAAGGACGGCTATGACCCCTGGAAATACGTCTGGGGCCTTGCCATCCAGACGGGGAACACCCTGGTTAACGGCAGCAAGGCCACCATCAATGATCCGGTGGTCAAAAAGGCCTACGAAACCTATTTCGGCTGGTACGGAACGGACAAGATTGTGGATCCTGCCGCCGCTGGCTGGACCAACCCGCAAGCACTTGCCGCCTTCAGCCAGGGCAAAACCGCCTTCCTGCCGATGACGACATCGCGCTCCATGCCGACGCTGGATGCCTCACCGGTGGCAGGGAAGTATGCCTTTGCGGTCATGCCCACCACGGTGGACGGCACCACCCCCTCCGGCGCCGTGGCGGCATCGGGCATTCTGGCGGGGGACAATCTGGTGATCGCCGACTACTCCAGCGTGAAAGACCTGGCGTTGGCCTTCGTCAATCTGGCCACCTCCAAGGAGGAACAGCTGACGTACACCAAGACCTTCGGCGACCTCCCGGCCAACGTCGAGGCGCTCAAGGCACTGGCGGATCCACGCTTGGCCCCGATGGCGCAGGCCGCCAGCCAGGCGCACGCCACACCCTTCACCGGTGCGTGGAGTGATATCCAGCTGGCCCTGATGAACGTCGTGGTGCAGTCGCTGCCGGAACTCAGCTCGGGCGGCGTCCGCTCGTCCTCGCTGGATAAGTTGCTCGCGGACGCTCAGCAGAAATCCCAGAGCTCACTCGACCGCGTACCCAAGGGTTGAGCCCGATCTCCAGTACCCGAAAGACCCCCAGAAAGGTTCCTCGATGACTGACCTCCCCGATCCCGCGGCCGATGCACGGCTCCCCACCGCACCGCTGCCCGTAGCTTTGGTCGGCTGCGGGATCATCGGCACGGTCCATGCCCGCGCCATCGCCGCGGACCCGGCCCTCAGACTGGTCGCCCTGATCGACAGTGACATCCAGCAGGCACGGCGGCTGGCCCAGACCCTCGCCACGAGTCCGGCGGTCACCACGAGTCCGGCGCTCCCCACGGATCAGACGCTCGATGCCGAGCTGCCGGTGTTCGCCTCGCTCGCCGAGGCTGCGGCGGCGGAGGCCGCCGGGGAGCTGAGCTTCGAGGCCGTGGGGATCGCCACGCCCAGCGGCTCGCATACGGCAGAAGCGACTGCCGCCCTTCATCTCGGCAAACACGTCCTGGTGGAGAAGCCCCTGGACACGCATCCACGCAAGATCCGGGCCTTCCTGGAGGATGCGGAGCGGGCACGCCAGCGCGGGCTCACCGTCGCTGTGGTCAGCCAGCTCCGCCTCGAGGATGCCATCCTGAGAATCAAAGACGCCTTCACAGAGGTGGGCAGTCCTTTGCCCTCCGGGCCTTTTGTTTCCGGGGTGGCGCTCAGCCCGGTCTGGCGGGATCAGGCCTATTACGATTCGGCGGACTGGCGCGGTACCTGGGCGCTCGATGGCGGCGGGGCAGTGATGAACCAGGGTATCCACCTAGTCGATCTGCTGCTGTATTTCCTGGGGAAGCCGCAGGAAATCTACGCACGGACCGGCCTTTTCGCCCATCACGGGATCGAGGTAGAGGACTCGGCCGTGGCCACCCTGGTCTTCGAATCCGGAGCACTCGCCGTGGTGCATGCCAGCACCTCCGCAGCGCCCGGGCTGCCCACCCAGCTTCAGTTGCTCGGACCACGCGGATCCGCCGTCGTGCTGGGCAGCAGCGCCGGGACAGAACTGCAGTTCCTGCATCGGGTGGGGGGCTCAGCGGATACAGTTTCGCAGAGCGACGTCACACCGGGCACCACCGGGGTTGCGACCCTCGGTCCCAGCGGTCATGGCCGCCAGTATCGCGACTTTGCCCGGGCCGTGCGTACCGGAACGGCCCCCTCCACCCCTGTCGAGGAGGGAGCACGCGCGGCACTGACCATCTATGCCATGTACTGCTCGGCAGCACTGGGCAGGCCGGTGCTGCTGGCCGATGTCGAAGCTGGTCTCTACGACGAGACGGATCTGACCGCGCACTCCACGCCAGACATCCCGCCGACCACTCTGGTCTTCCGCGACCACGAGCAACTCGGCCAGCGCGCCGCCGAGCAGGCCGCCCGCGCGCTGCGTACCGCACTGGCGACGCGCGGTTCGGCCCGGCTCATGCTGGCCGCCGCTCCCAGCCAGGGGCCAGTGCTGGCCGCTCTGGCGAGGCAGCCAGGGATCGACTGGTCCGCCATCGACTGTTTCCATATGGATGACTACTTGGGGCTCGATGCCGCCGCGCCGCAAGGCTTCGGCAACTGGCTGGAGCACCACTTCTTCCAGTCACTCCCCCCCGGTGCCGGAGCAAGGTTCCACAGGATCCCGACCGAAGGCGATCCGCTGGTAGCCGCCCGGCACTACGCTGAGCAGATGGGAACTGACCCTTTTGATGTCGTACTGCTCGGAATCGGCGTCAACGGGCACCTCGCCTTCAACGACCCGCCCGCGCTCTTCACCGATGCGCAGGCTGCTCGCGTGGTGACGCTGGATGGGCGCAGCGTGGCTCAGCAGGTGGCGGAAGGTCACTTCCCCGAGGCCTCGGCTGTTCCGCAGGAAGCGATCACCGTCACGATCCCCCGCCTGCTGAACGCGGAGACGCTCATCTGTTCCGTTCTGGGCACCGAGAAAAGTCAGGCCGTCGCGGATACTTTCGCACAGGGCATCGGCGGGGCGCACCCTTCCACAGCACTGCGAACCCACCCCCGGGTGACCCTCTACCTCGACGAGGGCGCCGCTGCACTGCTTCCCGACAGCGTGCGGCCGGATGCATCCCGCGCATCATGAGCGCTGCGGATCAACCGGTCCACGTGCTCCGTGGCCGCTCTCCGGTGACCGGTCAGGTCCTGGAGGTCAGCTATACGAGGGAGGGCATCCTCGCAGTGCTGCCGGTGGCCGAGCAGCTGCCGGTGCAGCCCCGGGACCCTGAGCTGCCACTGATCTCCAGCGGCCTGATCGATCTGCAGGTCAACGGCTGTTTTGGCATCGACCTCAACGGTGACGATCTACGGGTTGCGGACGTCATCGACCTCGGCGCCAGGCTGGCCCGGCTCGGCGTCACCACCTGGTTGCCCACTCTGGTCACGGCTCCGGAAGCCGCGATTTCGCGCGCGCTCGCCACCATCGAAGAGGCCCGGCAGCGCGATCCGGACACCGGAGCCGCGATTCCCTGTGTCCACGTGGAAGGACCGTTCATCTCCGCGCGGGAGGGGTTCCGCGGCGTCCATGACCCCGCCCAGATCCGCCCGCTCGATGCCGCCGAGGTGCTGCGCTGGCAGGCGGCGGGTGCGCCGATAGGGCTGGTGACGGTTTCCCCGCATACCGAGGACGCACCGGAACAGATCCGTCGGATCGTCGCCGCCGGAATCAGCGTCGCGTTGGGTCATACGCATGCCAGCCCCGAGCAGTTGCGCGCCGCGGTCAATGCTGGGGCCACGCTCTCCACCCATCTGGGCAATGGGCTGCCGACTCTGCTCCCCCGGCATCCGAACGCCATCTGGACTCAACTCGCGGAGGACCGGCTCAGCTGCGGGTTGATCGCCGACGGTCACCACCTGCCCTGGGACACTCTGGAGGTCATGCTGAGCGCCAAGGGCAGCGACGGTGCCTTCCTGGTCTCCGATGCCACCGCCATCGCCGGTCTGCCGCCGGGCCATTACACGACGGCAGTGGGTGGCCAGGTGGAGCTGGACGAGGCGGGGCGGCTCTCCTATTCCGGCACCGAGCTGCTGGCAGGCTCCGCCGCAACGCTGCCAGCTGGCCTTCGGCTTCTGCTCCGGCACACCTCGCGCTCCCTGGCGCAGGCACTGCAGTTGACGGTGGGGACTCCGGGACGGATCGCGGACCGCTGGAAGCCCGGCGCCGGGCGACTCGAGGCGGGCGCTCCCGCTGATCTGGTACTGCTCAGCGCGGAGGGTGAGGTGCTGCAGGTGGTGGCGAACGGCACTGACCTGGGGGCGGCCTGAGCCGTCCCCGCAGGCTCATCGGCGGGACGCAGAAACGTTCACATAAGGTGGGGGAACAGATTCACTGACCGGAGAGGAGCGTCGCATGGCCCGTCGCGCAACCATCCGTGAGCTTGCCGCCACCCTCGGAGTCTCGCCGTCGACCGTCTCGCGCGCCTTCACCCGGCCACAACTGCTTACTCCGGCCATGGTCACCCGGATCAAAGAGGCCGCCAAGGCCGCCAATTACGTGCCCAACAACAATGCCCGCGCGCTGTCCACTGGGCTCACCGGCGCCATCGGGCTCGTGGTCCCGGACATCTCCAACCCCTTCTTTCCGCCGCTGATCCGCGCAGCCCAGGCGCATGCCGCGCTCTCGCAGCGTGCGCTCTTCCTGGCCGATTCGAATGATCTGGCGGAGGAGGAAGAGAAGCTGATCTCCTCGCTGGCCTCCCGGGTCGAGGGCCTGATCCTGGCCTCCTCGCGGCTGAAGAACAGCCGACTGCGCGAACTCGCAGGCAGTCAGCGCCTGGTGCTGATCAACCGGGATGTACCGGAGACCAGTCGCGTGCTGATTGATACTGCGTCCGCCATGCGCCAGGCTATGGATTCGCTGCTCACGCTGGGCCACCGTCGCTTCGCCTACGTCGGAGGCTCCCGGCTGTCCTGGTCGGAGAAGCGTCGCCGGGCCACTGCACTCGCTTTCGGCGAGGAGCATGGCGTGAGTGTCCAGGTGGTGGATGCGCACCCCGGCGACTATGAGACGGCGCGGACCATGGTGCCCACGCTGCTGGAGGCGCAGGTCACGGCCGTCATGGCGTTCGATGACGTGGTGGCCCACGGGGTGATGGGCGGCCTGGCCGAGCGCGGCCACCGGGTGCCCGCGGACCTGTCCGTGGTCGGCTGCGATGACATTCTGACGGTGCAGTCCGTCCCAGCGCTGAGCACGCTGAGCATGCCGGTGGAACTGGCGGCGCGATCCGCTGTCACGGCGCTGCTGATGGACAGTGAATCCTCAACGGTGGAACCCGCACGCTTTCTGGTGGAGGGCCGCTACATCACCCGCGGCACCACCGGCCCCGTCTCGACCACTCCCACGCCTCCCTCCCCTCATGACCTTTGGGACTCCAGGAGGAGTGACTCACGATGACGGCGGGGCGGTACTTTCACGGACAACCAGAGAATACGGTGCGGCCACCGTCTGGATCGCGTCCGTAACGCCATGAAGCTCGCTGAGCAGCATCGCAGCCGCCGTCCGCCCCTGGGCCACCGGATCCTGACGGACTGTAGTCAGCCCGGCAGGGCCTGCAAACTCATGATCATCGATGCCGACCACCGAGAGATCCTCTGGAATCCGGATCCCCCGCCGTTGCGCCTCATACATCACGCCCAGCGCCATCTCGTCGGAAGCGCACACCACGGCAGTCGGCGCCTGTCCAGGCTCGGCGAACACCGGTAGGTCAAAGAGCTTCCGTGCCATCTGGAGCCCTCCGTCAATGGAGAAATCCCCTTCACTGCTCCACTCCGGATTCATCTCCAGCCCGGCACGGCGAAAAGTGTCTTCAAAGGCTGTCCGGCGCAAGGCCGGTACCGCAAAATTCTGCGCATCGGCAGCCTGACCGTGAATCTGCACGATTCTGCGGTGCCCCAGCTCCACAAGATGTTCGGCGGCCAGGCAAGCGGCGGCATAGTCGTCGATGCAGACCTGGGACAGTCCTTCCACCGGCCCGCCCAGGGCCAGAACCGGGATCTCCGCCTGATGGAGCTGCTCCAGCTCAGAGGGATGAAGTGCCAGACACAGCACCACCAGACCATCAATCTGCTTGCGTAGCATGGTGTTTTCGAAGATCCGGAGCCGGCTGGTGCCGTAGCCACCCAGGTTGATCAGCATGAGGTTGTAGTTCTGGGCGTGAAGTTCCACATCCACGCCTTCAATCGCCTTCGCGAAGAACCAGCGACTCACATAGGGGGCCAGAACTCCCAGCGTACGGGTCCTCCCGGTGGCCAGGCCGCTGGCGGCGGAGGAAGCCACATAGCCCATCTCGCCCGCCAGCCTGAGCACGCGTTCTCTGGTCTGCGGGCTCACCCGGGGCAATCCGCGGATGGCCCGGGAGACCGTGGCCGTGGAGACCCCCGCAGCCGCTGCAACATCTTCGATGCTTACCGCCACAAGGGCCTCCCCTCTTACGTCATGGCGCCCGGAGTTTCCGGGCGCCCGTTATTCCGCGCCCAGTTCCTGATCCCGACGCTGGAGTCGGTAGCGCAGCCGGAACAGGCTCACCATGGCCAGCACCACACCAGCGAGCAGCAGTGCCCAGACCAGCGCCGCACCTCCGGTGAGTTCCTGGTAGACCACCGTCACCAGTAGCACGAACCCCCAGAACACGGTGAATCCAATACCGATGTCCAGATGCATTGCTGCCCGGCTCACCGGCGCCTCAAACCGCTCAGCAGGAAGCATCATTACTTGACGCCACCTGCGGTCAGGCCTGCCACGATCTTCCGCTGGAAGATCAGCACCAGGATCACCAAGGGCACGGTGACAATAGTACCGGCCGCCATGACGGCCGTGTACGGCTCCTGGTGCGGCTGTGCCCCGGCGAAGGAGGCGATCGCGACGGTCACCGTCTTGGTCGCATCCGTGGACAGCTGGCTGGCGATCAGGAACTCGTTCCAGGAGGAGATGAACGCCAGGATGGCCGTGGTGAAGATGGCTGGTGCCGCGAGCGGCATGATCACCTTACGGAAGGCCTGCCCCTGGGTGGCACCGTCCACCCGGGCCGCCTCTTCCAGTTCCCACGGCATCTCCCGGAAGAAGGAGACCAGGGTGTACACGGTCAGCGGCAACACGAAGGAGATATTCGGCAGGATCAGCGCCTGGTAGGTGCCGATCCAGCCCCAGCTGGTAAACAGCTGGAACAAGGGGGTGATCAGGGCAACGCCGGGGAACATCGAGGCCCCCAGGATGATGCCCAGGATGGCGTACTTGAACCGGAAGTTCAACCGGGCCAGCGCGTAGGAGGCAAACACACCCACGATCAGACCGATGACGGTCACCACCACGCCGATGAAGAAGCTGTTGAACAGGTTGAGGGCGAAGTGGTTGCCACGATCCTCCGAGAAGGCCGTGACGAAGTTGTCCCAGGTGGCGTTGCTGGGCCAGAAGGACATCTCGAAGGTCTGATCCGAGGGCCGGAACGCGGTGACCATCATCCAGTAGAAGGGCGCCAGGCACCAGAGCACGATGATGACGGCCTGGAAGTAGGTGCGCCCCTGCGCCCAGCGGGTACGGCTGGTGGATTTCGCGTTGGAGCTAAGACGCGGAGCGTTTGTTGCCGCATTGGTCGCTGCGTTGGTTGCTGGTGCACTCGTCGCGTGGCTCATTTCGCTGCCTTCTTCCGGCTACCGGTGGACGATTCGAACGCATTGGCGCCAAGGAATCTCACGAAGATGAAGGCGACCAGGAAAATGATGATAAAGGTGATGGTGGACAATGCCGAGGCCGAGTTGATCGCCGAGTTCTTCTGCTGCACCACCAGGATCGACAGCGTGTCTGTGTTGTTGGCGCCGCCGGTCAGAATCTGAGGCAGATCATACATCCGTAGCGCGTCCAGAGTGCGGAACAGGATGGCCACCATGAGCGCCGGCTTGACCATCGGCAGGGTGATCATCCGGAACCGCTGCCAGGCGTTGGCGCCGTCCACCTTGGCCGCCTCGTAGACCTCGGCCGGAATCATCTGCAGGCCGGCCAGAATCAGCAGCGCCATGAACGGGGTGGTCTTCCAGGTGTCCGAGATGATGATGGCCCATTTGGACGGCCACTCCTGCCCGGTCCACAGCACCTGCGCACCGAACATCTTGTTGATGACGCCCTCGAAGGCGAACATGAAGTAGAACAGCTTGGCCGTGACGGCGGTCGGGATGGCCCAGGGAACCAGCACGGCGGCGCGGAGCAGGCCGCGGCCCTTGAAGGTGCGGGACATGATGACGGCCATCCAGAAGCCGATGACGGTCTCCAGAATCACGGTGATGATGGTGAAGAAGAAGGTGTTCCCTGTGGCGGACCAGAACTGGGCGCCGGGCTGGCCGGGCGCACAGGCTGCCGTTCCGCCATCGGGCGCGGGGCACTGCTGGAAGAGCCAGGAAATGTAGTTGGTCAGACCGTTGGGCGAGCCGGCGGCGAAGAACCCGTTGGCGTCCAGCCCGCCATCGCTGTTGAGGGACATGCCGATGGCGGCGACAATCGGGTAGCCGATGACCACCAGGAGCAGAAGAATCGTGGGGGCCAACAACCAGGCAGCCCATCCGTTTTGCATTTTTTCCGGGCGGGCTCCCGGGGGTAACTTACTCCGGTTGCGGCGGTTTTTCTCCGGTTCCGCAATCTTCGGATCGGCGTCATGTGCAGCGATGGACATGACTCCTCCTTTACTCCCGGTCACCATGGAACGGGCTAGGTCAACAGAGTTGTGTGCTTAGGTTTGCTCATGCGAGTGCGGGTATTGAGCGCGACCCACGGTGACCGCGATGCGGGCAGCATCTGAGCTGCCCCGCATCGCGGTCACTGCTGTGTCGCGGGGAGGCCAGGGGCTACTTGACGCCCGCGGACTCCATCGCTGTCTTCATATCCTTGACCGCCTGATCCACGGATTTGTCTCCATTGATCGCAGAGAATGCGTTCTGCTGGATGGCCAGCGTGACGGCCGGGTAGAACGGCGTGACGGGCCGCGGCACGGCGTTCTCGATCGAGGTCTTCAGCGTCGGCAGGTACGGCAGCTTCGCGACCAGGTCAGGGTCGGTGTACAGCGAGGAGAGCACTGGAGCATTCGACGCCTGCGTGACGTAGAACTTCTGGATCTCCTGGCTGGTCATGAACTTGAGGAAGTCCAGGGCAGTGGCCTTGTTCTTGGAGTAGACGCTGACGCCAAGGCTGTGACCGCCCAGGGTCGAGGCACCGGGACCGCTGGCTCCGGGCAGCGGCGCCACACCGAAGGTGTCCTTCACCTTGGACGAGGCATCGGTACCGGCCAGGCTGTAGACGTAGGGCCAGTTGCGCAGGAAAAGCAGCTTGCCGTCTTCGAAGGACTGGCGTCCCTGCTCCTCCTGGTAGGTGGTGGCCTGCTTCGGGATGTTGCCGTTCTTGTACGCGGTCACCAGGTTCTGCAGGCCAGCCTTGGCCTTATCGGAATCGATCGCGACCTTGCCGTCATCGCCGATCACCTGACCACCGGTGGAGTTGATGGCCTCCGAGGCGTTGACCGTCAGGCCTTCATACTGTGCGTACTGGCCAGCGAAGCAGTCGATGCCCTTAGCCTTGGCGATGGAGCACATGCCCATCATTTCGTCCCAGGTCTTGGGCGGGTTGGGCACCAGGTCCTTGCGGTAGAAGAGCAGACCGCCATCGGAGAGCCAGGGGGCCACATACAGCGTCTTGTTGTAGGTGGCGGCCTTGACCGTCGGGGCCAGGAAAGCCGAGGTATCCAGGGCCATCTTGCCGGTCAACGGCTGCAGCCACTGCTTGGCCGCGAATTCCGCGGTCCAGATCACATCGACGGAGAAGACGTCATAATTGGGGTTCTTGGCGCCCAGGTTCTGCACCAGGTCTTCGTGCTGCTGGTCCGCCTTGTCGGTCTGCTCCTTGAGCGTGACCTTCTGGTCGGGATGGGCTGCGTTCCACTTGTCCACCACCGGCTGGGCGACATTCGAGTTGTCCTTGCCCTGTACGAACGTGATGGGTCCGCGTCCATCAAGGTTGCTCGCTGCGTCGCCTCCGCCCGATGAAGCGGAGGTCGAACCGCCGCCGCCACAGGCGGTCAGGCTGATCGCCAGCACGCCCGCGGCCAGGACCGGGGCAACTACTTTGGCATATCTCATGCTCATGTACTCCTCGTTGAGTTTCTTTCGGCCGGTACGTCACGGTCGCGGTCCACCTCTAAGCTGGACACTGTGACCCACCCCCGATTGAGTGATGTGGATCATATTAGTAAGCTGTTCCAACCTTGTGCAAGCGTTTACGCAAATCTACGGAAGGGCCGCCTCAGTGAGCCACGATCTCTCCAGCACCGCAGTCATTGCTGATGCTCCTTTGAGCAATGAAGCGATCACCAACGCTCAGTCTTGGTGGCGGGATGCGGTGATCTATCAGGTCTACCCTCGCTCTTTCGCCGATTCCAGCGGTGACGGTCTGGGCGATCTGCCCGGCGTGACCGGCAAGCTGGAGTACCTCCAGGAGCTCGGCGTTGACGCGGTCTGGCTCTCCCCCTTTTACCGTTCCCCGCAGGCCGATGCCGGCTATGACGTGGCCGATTACCGTGATATCGATCCGATTTTCGGCAGCCTGGCGGACTTCGACGCCATGTTGGCGAAAGCCCACACTCTGGGTCTTCGCGTCATCGTCGATCTGGTGCCCAACCACACCTCGGATGAGCACGCCTGGTTTGTCGAGGCTGTTGCCGCTGGGCCGGGATCGCCGGAGCGCGCACGCTACATGTTCCGGGACGGCAAGGGTCAGCACGGCGAGTTGCCGCCCAATAACTGGCAGTCCATCTTCGGCGGCCCGGCCTGGACCCGCCTCGTGGACCCTTCAGGGAACCCTGAGCAATGGTATTTGCACCTCTTTGACACTAAACAGCCGGATCTCAACTGGGAGAACCCGGAGGTACGGGCTGAGATGGAATCCGTGCTGCGGTTCTGGCTGGACCGTGGCGTGGACGGCTTCCGCGTCGATGTCGCGCACGGCATGATCAAGGCGGAGGGTCTGCCGGACTGGTCCGGGGCGGCGGCGATGGTGCAGGGCGATTCCGCGGCCGACGACAGTGACGCCGACAACGCCGCAGCAACGGAAGCAGCCCAGATTCCCGCACCAGAGCCCTCCCCGTTCTTCGACCAGGACGGCGTTCACGAGATTTACCGCGCCTGGCACCAGCTGCTCGAAGAATACGACGGCGATCGGATGATGGTGGCCGAGGCCTGGGTGGAACCCGCTGAGCGGCTGGCCCGCTACGTCCGACCGGACGAGATGCAGCAGGCCTTCAACTTCGACTTCCTGCTGGCCGGCTGGGATGCGGTGCGGATGCGTGATGCCATCGATTCGTCCCTCGCGGCAGATGCCGCGGTGGGCGCTCCGAGCACCTGGGTGCTCTCCAACCATGACACGGTCCGGCACACCACCCGCTTTGGCCTGAAGGATCCGACGCTGTTCCCGAAAGGCATCGCTGCCGATGACGAGCAGCCGGATGAGGCGCTCGGCCTGCGTCGGGGCCGGGCCGCGGCAGCCATCGAGCTGGCCCTTCCCGGGTCCGCTTATCTGTATCAGGGTGACGAACTGGGCCTGCCCGAGCATACCTCCCTGCCTGCCGCGGTGCGCCAGGACCCCGCCTTCTTCCGGACGCACGGGGTGGAGCGCGGTCGCGATGGCTGCCGGGTCCCGCTGCCCTGGGTTGCGGCGGAGCCCGGGTATGGCTTCAGCCACGGTGCGGCGGAGCACCGGGCACCCTGGCTTCCGCAGCCCGAGTCCTTTGCCCACTATGCCGCTGACCAGCAGCTGGGCGTCGCCGGTTCCACGGTGGAGTTCTACCGCGCGGCGTTGGCCCTCCGGAACCGGCACCACCTGGGCCTGGGCACGCTGCACTGGAATGCTGAGACAGACGAAGCCCGCGGAGTGCTCTCCTTCAACAACAACGGCGTGACCGTACTGGCGAACTTCGGGACTGTTCCGATGGAGCTACCGGCTGGGGCCACCGTCATCCTGAGCAGTGCCGGACCTGCCACCGGATTCTCAGGGGACACTCTGGCCCCGGACACCGCAGTCTGGCTGCTTCGGTGACGCTGGTCGATGGGGGCGGAAAGCCCTAACGGACTCGTTCGGCCCGGGTGAACTTCGCCCGGGCCGCCGAGCCGATGCTCAACAGCACGGCCGTGCGCTGGCCCAGAAGCTGGTCCATCGCCTCGACGAGCAGACTCACCTGCGCCGCCACCGCCTGCGGGGCAACGCCCTGGCGCGGGAAGACCCGGATCTTCACTCCCGGCTGGCCTTTCACCTCG
Source organism: Psychromicrobium xiongbiense (assembly GCF_030271165.1). Lineage (GTDB taxonomy): Bacteria > Actinomycetota > Actinomycetes > Actinomycetales > Micrococcaceae > Renibacterium > Renibacterium xiongbiense. Next base: position 54,905 of record NZ_JASSZH010000014.1, read on the forward strand.
TAGGTCACCACCGTGGCACCGAGCAGTTCGGGTCGTTCCGCGAGCGCCTGCCTCAACAGCTGCTCGGCAACGCTGCCGTTCAGCGACACCAGCCCTTCGGCCTCACCGTGCTCATTATCGGCCGCCAGAATGGTCGTCCTGCCCCGGCCCTGATTGGCAATCCAGGCGATCATGCCCAGGATCAGCAGCACCAGAAGCACCGCCACTCCGATCCACAGCAAGGAGCCTCCGCTGCCGATGGTGGTGGCATCGGCAGCCCGCAACAGGGAATCCACTGCGGCACCGGAGGCCCCCTGCCACCAGCTGGCGAAGGGCGGAACCAGCCGCACAGCCAGCAGCAGCACGCCTCCAGCCAGGAGGAGCAGACCGAAGAGACCCAGCAACAGCCGGTTGACAGTCCGCGGCGTTTCGTTCAAACCCCGATCACCCCCGAGGTGGACACCACAACGCGCACCGAAGGCCGCGGGATGGGTTGCATCTGATCCAGTTCCTGTTCCAACGCAGCAGCAATGACCTCCGCCTGCAGCGGCATCCCGGAGGTGGGCCGCACCTGAACCACCACGGACTGCTGAGAAATCACGGCCCGGACTTGCTCCTGCGTGACGCCAGCGACCATCCGGGCACGCTTGGCCAGCGCCGAGGCGATCACCTCGTCATCGACCACGACGGCGATCCGGCTGGAGGCCTCCGTGGAGCCTGGATTCTGCTGGGAGTCGAGGGTGTGCCGGGCGCGGTGCCCGCGGATCAGCGCCAGACCCAGGAACAGCAGGCCGAGGACCACCAGCAGAACCCCGATGGCGACCATCGCCGCCGGGAGGAGCGTGTCCGGCCAACGGGTTACAGCCCTCAGCGCAGCCTGCGGGTCGATCAGCCAGGCGGGCTGGTTGACGATCCGCAAGCCGCATTCGAGCAGCCCGTAGAGGGCCAGAAGGGTGATGATGACGGCTGCCACCATGGCGGGAACGGCCCGGGAGGGCGTGAGTTCACGGCGGACCACCCGGTCAAGGTCCAGGCCGGGGCCGGCATCCAGGCCAGGGATCGTGTGGCTGTTCGCCATCGTCCGGGACTCACTGGTCGGAGACGGCGCGTCTTCGTTCCAGGGAATACTCATTCCGCACCCCCGTTGGTAGCGCCCCGATCCGCCAAGGGCTGATCCGTCGCGATCCGCACCGGCTCCGCCGTTCTGACTCCGCTCAGCCGGACATCCACCCGGCTGATGTCCGAGCCTGAAAGATACGCCACGCGGTCCAGCACGGATTTCTTGGCCGCAATGGCGCGCGCAAAAACCGAACCACCCGAGCGCTGCACCGCCTCAGGACGCCGGACCACCTCGACGAGCGGTGGAACAGCGATCGGGCCGATGAGTTCGATGGCCAGCCGACCGGCATCGTCGGTGAATTCCACCCGGATCTCATGGGGCAGCACTCCCAGGGCCTGCGCTGCTGCGGCCTGGCTCAGCGAGGTCAGGGCCTGGGAGCTGATGCGAGTGTGGCCTGCGTAGCCGGCTTGCTCCGTCATCGCCGCTTCCGCACCGCCTCAGAGCCGGGCCCGGTCAGAGTGGTCATGAGGAGGACCGCCGCCCGGTGAGCGCGTCCAGCACGCCACGCCAGTCAAGCTTTCCGCTGACGGCGCGGCCGACCAGCGCGCCGATCACCATGAACAGCACCGCCACCAGAAAGCCCCAGAATCCGAAGGCGAAGGCCATGAAGGCGAGGAAGCCGCCTATGCCCAAACCGATCAGCGTGTAGTTCATGATCTCTCCCGATCGATTGCGGCGTGCAGGTTCTCCGAGGGTACTCCCGACGGTTCAGAAAGGGCTGGCCGATCGGCCTGACCTGGCCTCTCGGACAGGCCCAGGCGCTCGGACAGTCTCGGTTTCGGGCCAGCTTTGGTTCCAGAGGCGGGCCGCAGCGGATCGGGTATGTGAACGTCCATGATTTCCACATTGACCTCCACCACCTGCAGGCCGGTCTGCTCGGCCACCGCTCGGTACACGGCCACCCTTACCTCGTGAGCCAGCGCCTGCAGTGGAAAGCCGTCGTCGGCCACCAGTTCGCAGTCCACGGCCACCTGGGTCTCGCCGACCTCTACCCGGATGCCCTGCGTCAGGTCGACGGCACCCACCACTTCACGAAGCGCGCCCATCGCCCGGCCCGCGCCGAGCCCGGTGCCCAGCGAGTAAACCCCCGGGACACTGCGCGCCGCTCCACCCACGACTTTGGCCACGGCCGCTTCCGCGATGCTCGTCCGACCAGAGGGAGTCTCCGTTGCCGGCATCCGGCCCTGCTCCGCGCTCATGCTCACGTGGTTCCTCGGTTTCCTACGGCGGCCTTGGTTCCCAGCCACCCGATGTTCCGGCAACTGTACGTCCAGCCTACTGCGAGCCTCCGCACCGAATGAAGCGCGGGCTCACAGAACAGATGGTTCGTAGCGCCGGAGTTCCACACTCGCCGCCACGAGTGCCCGCAGTTCCGGCAGACCGCCACACAGCACCCCCGCCGCACGGGCCTGGAGCAATACATTGCCCAGCGCCGTCGCCTCCACCGGTCCCGCAATCACGGGTTTGCCGGTCGCGGTGGCCGTGAGCTGGCACAGCAAGGCGTTCTGCGAACCGCCACCCACAATGTGGACCACGGAGGTTCGCTTGCCGGACAGCTCTTCCAGCTGGGCCACCGTTCTGGCATAGGCCGCAGCAAGACTGTCCAGAATGCAGCGCACGATGCCGACCGGGTCGGCACCCAGCCCACCTCCGCTGCCCTGCGGCGCCCCGGCCGCGCTGACAGCCGCCCGGATCCGTTCGGGCATCCCGTCCGGGGCGATGAATCCGGCGTCGTCCGGATTGATCTGCGGGCCGCCGGCGGGCCGCCCGGCTGCGGCATCGAGCAAGGCCTGAAGATCAGGATGCTCCCCGGATTCGGCCCAGCTGCGCAGGCATTCGCTCAGAAGCCACAGGCCACCCACATTGCGCAGGTAGCGAATAGTGCCGTCCACGCCCCGCTCATTGGTGAAATTGGCTGCACGGCTGGCCTCCGTCAGCACCGGTGCCGCCAGCTCCACCCCGACCAGCGACCAGGTGCCGGAGGAGATATAGGCGAAGCCATCGTGGTCCTGGGGTTCTGAAGCCGACGACGCTGGGGAAGACAGCGCCGGCACGGCTGCCACCGCGGAGGCAGTGTCATGGGAGCCGACTGCGACCACGGCGGTATCCGCGGCCAGCCCGGTGCGCTGCGCGATCTCCGGCAGCAGTGTGCCGATCCGTTCGCCCGGCTGAATGAGGGGCGGGAACAGATCGAGCGGCAACCTCAGCCGCTCAAGAAGTGCGTCAGCCCACTGGCCGCTGCGCGCATCGAGCAGCCCGGTGGTGGAGGCATTGGTGACTTCGGTCCGCCGCTGACCGGTCAGCCAGAAGGCCAGCAGATCCGGAATCAGCAGGGCCTGCACCGCATCCAGAGTGGGCTCGGCCGCCAACTGGTAGATGGTATTGAACGGCAGGAACTGCAACCCCGTTACCCCGTAAAGGTGCTCGGGCGGGACAGCGCTGTGGACCCGGTCAACGGCGGCCAGGCTGCGATCATCCCGGTAGCTGTGCGGCTGTTCCTTCAGCGAACCATCAGCGTTGATCAGCCCGTAATCGACCGCCCAGGTATCGATGCCGATACTCGTGATCCGCTCCGCCTGCGCGGTCGCGATCCCGGCAGCAGCCGTCAGGCCGGTCAGCACCTCCGCGAAAAGCCGGTTGAGCGCCCAGCGCAGGGCGCCATCGAGCTCCAGCACGGCATTGGGAAAACGGTGCACCGTCTCCAGCGAGACGACGCCCTCGCCCACCCGGCCCAGCATGACCCGCCCGGAGGAAGCGCCGATGTCGACGGCGACGAAGAGGCCGCCGTGACGGTCCGGGCCCGGCTTTGGCGCGCCGCTCATCGCAGGAAGGCCGCCGCGACACCCGCATCGACCGGCACGTGCAGGCCTGTCGTGTGGGACAGATCGGAGGAGCACAGCACGTAGACCGCATTCGCCACGTGCTCTGGCAGCACCTCACGCTTGAGCAGCGTGCGCTGAGCGTAGAACTGGCCCAGATCTTTCTCTTCCACGCCGTAAACGGCGGCCCGTTTGGCCCCCCACCCGCCGGCAAAAATCCCGGAACCACGCACTACGCCATCGGGGTTGATGCCGTTGACCCGGATGCCGTACTCGCCCAGCTCCGCGGCCAGCAGCCGCACCTGGTGCGCCTGGTCCGCTTTGGTCGCCGAATAGGCAATGTTGTTCGGGCCGGCGAAGACCGAGTTCTTCGAGGAAATGTAGATCACGTCACCGCCGAGTTTCTGGTCGATCATGATCCGGGCGGCCTCCCGGGACACCAGGAAGGAGCCCTTGGCCATCACCTGGTGCTGGAGGTCCCAGTCGGCGGTGGTGGTGTCCAGCAGGGATTTGGAGAGCGAGAGGCCCGCGTTGTTCACCACGAGGTCCAGGCCGCCGAAGGCCAGCAGCGCCTGCTCCATCACGGTGCGCACCGCGGCCTCGTCTGTCACATCGGCGCGGAAACCTCGGGCCACGTCGGCATTTCCCAGCTCCGCGGCAGCCGCCTGTGCCTTTTCCTGGTCCAGATCAGCGATGACCACGCAGGCACCCTCGGCCGCGAGCCGGGTGGCGATGGCTTTGCCAATGCCCGATGCCGCCCCGGTCACGAGTGCCACGCGGCCCTGAAGCGGTCGCGGGGCTGGCATGCGCGCCAGCTTCGCCTCCTCCAGAGCCCAGTATTCAATGCGGAACTTCTCCGCCTCGTCGATCGGCGCATAACGAGACATCGCCTCCGCGCCACGCATCACGTTAATCGCGTTGAGATAGAACTCCCCGGCCACCCGCGCGGTCTGCTTGTCCTTGCCGTAGGAGAACATGCCCACTCCCGGCACCAGCACAATGGCGGGGTCCGCACCGCGCATCGCGGGTGAATCCGCGTGGGCGTGGCGCCTGTAGTAGTCGGCATAGTCCTCGCGGTAGGCCCGATGCAGGGTCTCCAGGCGCTCCACGACCTCCTCCACGCTGGCGGCGGCGGGCAGATCCACCAGCAGCGGCCGGACCTTGGTGCGCAGAAAGTGGTCCGGGCAGCTGGTACCCAGAGCGGCAAGCCGGGGGTGCTCTGCGGAGGCCAGGAAATCCAGCACCCGTGCATCATCCGTGAAGTGGCCCACCAGGGCATGCCCTGCCGCGAAGGCGTCCTGGGAGGCGATGGCGCGCAGATGGGGGGCCAGGGCAGCAGCCTTGGCCCCCCGCTCCGCCTCGGGCAGAGCCTCGTAGCCGGGCAGTGGTGCGCCGAAGGGCTCAGACCTGCCACGTTCGGCGATGTAGCGCTCGGCGGTGTCGATGATCCACCGGGAGTTGGCCTCGGCTTCAGCGCTGGTCTCGCCCCAGGCGGTGATGCCGTGCCCGCCCAGGATGGTCCCGATGGCCTGCGGATGGGCAGCCTTGATCGCAGCGATGTCCAGGCCCAGCTGGAATCCCGGCCGACGCCAGGGTACCCACACCACCTTCTCGCCGAAGATCTGCCCGGTGAGCGCCTCGCCATCGGCCGCCGTGGCCACGGCGATGCCGGAATCCGGGTGAAGATGGTCCACATGCGCGGCGTCCACCAGGGCATGCATGGCGGTGTCGATGGAGGGGGCCGCCCCGCCCTTGCCGTGCAGGGTGTAGTCGAAGGCGGCGACCATCTCATCTTCCTGTTCCACACCGGTGTACACCGCTTCCAGCGCGCGGACCCGATCCAGCCTCAGCACGGCCAGGCCAGATTCACTCAGGGTGCCCAGATCCCCACCGGAACCCTTGACCCAGAGCAGATCGACCACTTCACCGGTGACCGGATCCAGGCCCGCGCCCTTGGCCGAGGTATTGCCACCCGCATAGTTGGTGTTGCGTGGATCGGCGCCCAGCCGGTGCGAGCGCTCCAGGAGCTCCGCCACCGCAGTGGGCTGGTGGGTAGTGCTGGTCATGCTTCCTCCAGAAGGGATCAAGAAATGAGAATAGGGGTCCGCGGCAAACGCCTCAGGCGCCCCAGCTGGCCTGCTGTCCGTCGGCCCGTTCGGCGGTGATCTGCTCCTGATAGTCGCTGGCCCAGAAGGCTGCCACCGGGTCGGCGGGCAAACCCTGTGCCAGGCGGCGTTCGGCCAGGGCGGGGCGTACGTCGGTGTAGAAGGCATCCATCAGCACGGCATGGGCACCCAACACATCGCCCGCCTGCTGCGCCTTGCCCAGCGCTGCCTGGTCCACCAGGAGTGCTCGAGCGGCCATCTCCTGCACGTTAAGCACCGAGCGGACCTGCCCGGCGATCTTGTTTTCAATGTTGTGGCACTGATCGAGCATGTACGCCACGGGGCTGCCCTCGTCGAGGCCACCGCCACGGATCACCTCATGCATGATCCGGAAGAGCTGGAAGGGATCGGCCGCGCCCACGATCAGGTCGTCATCGGCGTAGAAACGGGAATTGAAATCAAAAGAGCCGAGTCTGCCCAGGCGCAGCAGTTGCATCACAATGAACTCAATATTGGTGCCAGGCGCGTGATGTCCGGTATCCAGGCAGACCATGGCACGCTCTCCCAGCGCTGTGACCTGGGCGTAGCTGGTGCCCCAGTCCGGAACATCGGTGTGGTAGAAAGCCGGCTCGAAGAACTTGTATTCCAGGACAAGGCGCTGTTCCTGGCCCAACTGGGCGTAAATGGCGGCCAGCGAATCCGCCAGCCGGTCCTGGCGTCCTCGCAGATCGGCCTGGCCGGGATAGTTGGTGCCGTCCGCCAACCAGATCTTCAGATCCCGGGATCCAGTCTGGTTCATCACCTCCAGGCAGGCCAGGTGATGGTCAATCGCCTTCTGCCGGGTGGCGGCATCGTGGTGCGTGAGGGAGCCGAACTTGTACTCCTCCGCCTGGAAGGTGTTGCTGTTCACGGTGCCCAGCGCTACGCCGTGGTCCTCGGCGAAGCGGCGCAGATCCGCGAAGTCATCCACCAGGTCCCAGGGAATGTGCAAGGCCACCGTCGGAGCCAGCCCGGTGAGCCGGTTCACCTCGGCGGCATCCGCGACCTTCTCATAGGGGGTGCGGGCGGTGCCCGGGCTGCCGAAAACCTTGAAGCGGGTGCCGGAGTTGCCAAAGGCCCAGGAGGGAAGCTCGATGGCGAGCCGGTCCAGGGTCGGGGCGATGGGTGACAGATCGGGGGTGCTCATGGCTGCTCCTGGGACGTCTCGGCGTGGATTTCTTGCCTCTGGGCTTCTGCCAGTTGGGTTTCAAGATGGAAAATCTGCGGAAGCTGGGTAAACCCGGTGTCCGGCGCACCGTCGAGATCCTGGAAGAAGGCAGACATCTGGGCCTGCCACTGGGCGTTGACCTCGGTTCGTGCCATGGCCTCCTGTGCGGCCTGCAGATTCTCCGTCTCGACATAGCCGATCAGCAGGCCATCCTCGTCGAGGAAGAGCGAATAATTGGCCCACCCGGAATCCCGCAGCGCATCCAGCATCTCCGGCCAGACCTCTTCATGGGCGCGACGGTAGTCGCCCAGGCATTCCGGCCTGACCTGAAGGCGAAAACACACGCGGTCCATCGGATCCTCCTTGACCGACGAAAGGGAATCGGCATCAAATGATTGTTTGAAACGTTTCATTTAACGTTTCAAACATAGGCTACATGCTGTAAGCGTGTCAATCATTTCCGGAAGGAAACCCTGCCATGGTCAGCGTGCGCGATGTCGCAGTTCTCTCCGGCACCTCGGTGGGCACGGTCTCCAATGTGCTCAACCATCCGGAGCGCGTTTCAGCCAAAGTACGTACCAAAGTCCAGGGAGCGATCGATGCGCTGGGATTCGTCCGCAATGATGCCGCCCGGCAGCTTCGAGAGGGCCGCAGCCGGATGATCGGACTGGTGGTCCTCGATGCTGGAAACCCCTTTTTCACCGATGTGGCTCGCGGCGTGGAGCGGGTGGCGGACGAGGCCGGGCTCAGCGTCAGCCTGGGCAACAGCGACAGCCGGCCGGAGCGGGAGTTGCGCTTCCTTGACCTTTTCGAGCAGCAGCAAGTTCGGGGTCTGCTGCTCTCCCCCAGTCGCCGCGATGAGCAGTTCACCGAACGCATCGAAAGGATACGGCAGCGCGGAGTCCCCGTGGTTTTAGTGGACTCCCCCTCAGACAATTCCGCGGTCAGCTCGGTAGCGGTCGATGACGCTCTGGGCGGCCAGCTTGCGGTGGCCCACCTTCTGGCACTGGGCCATCACCGCATCGCCTTTATCGGCGGACCGCAGGAACTCACCCAGGTATCGGATCGGCTTGCCGGGGCGCGCCGGGCGCTGGCAGAAGCTCTGAGCGCTGATCCAGCATCCGGCATCCACCTGGAGGTGATCCCCACCAGTGGACTGGAGGTCCGGGCTGGGCGAGCTGCGGGCGAGGAGCTCCTCCGCAGGCCAGCCGCCGAGCGCCCGAGGGCCATTTTTGCTGCGAACGATCTGGTCGCCATCGGCCTTCTCCAGGCGTTCATGCTGGCGCAACCGCGCGTGCGAGTGCCAGAGGACATTGCTCTGGTGGGATACGACGACATCGACTTTGCCAAATCCGCCATGGTTCCACTGAGCTCGATCCACCAGCCCAGCGAATTGTTGGGAGAAACCGCCATGCGGCTACTGCTGCGAGCCGAGCAGGAGGGTGGGCTTCCCGCGGAGCAGATCGTTCTGAAGCCGGAATTGATCGCCCGCGCTTCTACCCTGGGCTAAGGCCAACTCTCCCCTTCCCTCCCCCTTTTCCCAACTGGGTGAGAGGGGAGGGCGAGCGTTCCAAAGCGGGCGCTTTTGATCCTCAGTAGGTAGCTCGACCACCACTAATGTCATAGACGGCTCCGGTGGAGAAGCTCACCTCGTCGGAGGTAAGCCATGCAACGAGAGCGGCAACCTCGTCAGCCCTCCCGACGCGTTTCATGGGGATAAGGCTGGTGATGTGGGCGAGGACATCGGGCGCAGTGTCGTTGTTCATCGGTGTAGCGATGACGGCCGGGGCGATCGCGTTGATGAGGACACCGGATGTTGCCAGTTCCTTACCAGCCGATTTGGTGAGCGCAATCACGGCAGCTTTGGACCCAGAATAGATCGACAGATTAGGGTTGCCGTCTTTCCCCGCCATACTGGCAAAGTTGACCACCCGACCCCATCCGCGCTCCACCATTCCAGGCATAAATACCCGCATAGCGTTGATGGTGGCGAACACATTCACCTCGAAGACCTTCCGCCACTCGCTGTTGGTCGTATCCAGCAAAGGCTTATTGGGTCCGACGATTCCTGCACAATTCACCAGGACGTCGACCGGGCCGATACTGGCTTCGACGCCAGAAAGTGCAGCTTCATCACTGACATCAATGCGGTAGTCAGCGTTCCCTGCCACATCGAGAGTCACCACTCGCATGCCGTCATGCCGCAGCCGTGCGGCCGCTGCCGCTCCGAGCCCGCTGGCCCCGCCGGTTACAACCGCAGTTCTCATCAGACATCTCCATCCTTCGAGGGCCTCTCTGCCCGTGGAATCGTGATATGGATCTTGGGGCCAAGCCCTGCAGGCTGGGGGCGCGCACCGTCGAGGATCCGTCCCAGGTGGTCAAGTTCCACCGCCGCTGCAACGATGCCGCGCGGATCCACCGAGCCGTTTGCAAACGCAGCGATGACGTCATCGAGCGCCTGGCTTGCCCCGAGAATGCCGACGGCCGTAACATCCTTCAGCGCCAGCGTGCGGCTATCGAGCAGACTCGGACTCCCGGCGAGCCCTACGTACACCACTCGCCGACCTGGTTCCACGAGGCCGAGGGCCTTCGCCGGGAGGCTCGGATCGTTGGAACAGTCAATGACGGCATCCCATGGCAATTCGGGCAGGGCCCCTTCCGCCCAGGCGCAGTCAAACCCCAGCGAACGAGCGAATTCGACAGACCTCTCGGAGCGGCCCATGATGTGGACCTCGAGATCTGCCGCACGCGCGAACATGGCGGCGAGCAGGCCTATGGTGCCAGCGCCCAGGATGAGGACCCGACCTCCTGACTCGAGAGCTGCTGCCCAGACAGAGCGCAGCGCGTTGCCCGCCGGCTCGACAAGGGCTCCGGCAACATCATCCACCGAGTCCGGCAACGCATGTAAATAACGCGCTGGGTACGCCAGTCTTTCGGCGAGCGCTCCCGCCATACCCCCGCGGACCCCGAGTTCGTGCCGATCCTCGCAGACGTGATGACGGCCAGCCAGGCAGCGGACGCAACGCCCGCAACCGATCATGGTGTCGCCCGTGACGCGCCGCCCGATCCACATCGGATCGACGCCCTCACCGGCGCTGACAACCACACCCATCCACTCGTGACCGGGGCGGAGTGGGTAGGAAGCGTTGCCGTCGTGAAGGTACTGCATCTCCCCGGTATACAGCTCGGTATCGGTGCCGCAGACTCCCACGCGATGGACGTCGATGAGCACCTGCCCGGCACCCACCTCCGGTTCGGGCACCTCGATGACGGCAGCATCGCGGGGCCCTCGGATCACGAACGCCTTCATGAAGCTGGCACCACGGTCAGTCGCTGCGTTCCCAGCCCGTCGATGCCGAGCTCCATCACGTCCCGTGGCTGCAACCAGATCTCCGGACGAGAGCCCATCCCGACCCCTGGCGGGGTTCCGGTGTTGATGAGATCGCCAGGCTCAAGAACCAGAAACTGACTGATGTAATGGACGATCAGGAACGGGTCGAAGATCATCGTCGCGGTTGAGCCGTTCTGGCGACGAACGCCGTTGACATCGAGCCACATGCCCAAGTCGAGGACGTCAGGAATTTCGTCCTGCGTAACCAGCCACGGCCCTGCCGGGTTGAAAGTCGCGGCAGACTTCCCCTTGAGCCACTGACCACCGCGCTCCAGTTGGAAGGCGCGCTCGCTGACATCGTTCACCAGCGTCCACCCGGCGATATGGTCGCGCGCCGCTTCCACCGAGTCGAGGTAGCTGGCGCGCTTGCCAATGATGATGCCGAGTTCGACTTCCCAGTCGACCTTGGTGGCACCGCGCGGAATACGCACGTCATCGGTCGGCCCGATCAGTGTGTTCGGCGATTTGGAGAAGAGGATGGGTTCCGTCGGGACCGCCTGGCCGGTTTCAGCTGCGTGGTCCAAGTAGTTCAGGCCGACGCAGATGATCTGGTGTGGACGGGCGAAGGGCGCACCAATGCGCTGGTCGCCTAGGGGCTTGACGGCATCGGTGGCGATCCGTTCTTCGACGAGGGGCCGGATGCGATCGATACCTCCTTGGGTAAAAAAGGACTCGTCGAAGTCCGCGACAACGTCAGCCAGATCGACGTACATTCCAGCTCGGGCAAGCACTGCGGGTTTTTCGGCGCCGGCAGGACCGAGACGAAGGAGCTTCATGCTTTCCCCCATGGTTGGTTATCGGGCAGATGAGAGCCGCACCAGAGCGGCTGGGGAAGTCCACGGACTCCTGGTCTGAGGGTGAAGAGGTGGCCGGAATCCGGATAAGCCGCTCGCTGATCCTCGGTGAGGTCTTGTGTGGCTGTCGTGATGACGAGCGTTTCGAGGTCGGGCCCTGCGAAAGCCACGCTTGAGGTGTGCGGCGCGGGGACGTCGATGACCTGCACGAGATTTCCCGGTGGCGAATAGCGCTGCACCTGACCAAGACCCCAGATGGCGATCCACAGGTAGCCCTCGATGTCGATCGTCATGCCGTCGGGGTGGCCGGCCTCAAGCCTGACAAAGGTCTCACGCTGTCCGACCTCGCCGGACCTAACGTCGTAAGGCCGTCGATACACCGTCCGACGCTCGGTGTCCACGGAATAGAGGACGGTACCGTCGGCAGACCAGACAAGACCATTGGAGAGCGTGAGGTCGTCATCGATGGTGCGCACTGTTCCGTCCACAGCCACTGATACAAGGGTTTCGACGGCAGACGGCCCGCTCAGCGACAGAGTCCCGATCAGATAGCGCCCTGCGGGGTCGGCCTTACCGTCGTTGAGTCGGTGCCCTCCAGGTGACGAAATGATCGGCTGCCATGGAGACAACCGCCCTCCAGCCGAACGGACCCACAGACAATCTGCGCCAGCAATGATCCACTCACCGTTTGCGGCCACACCAACTGCACCGACAGTCTCGTCGAGTCTGATGCGCTCGACGACCCGTACCCTGCCATCCGGTTCGAGCTCACCACTGAGCACGGAGCCACGGCAGATATCCACCCACAGAAGTCGGCCCCGCAACGGATCCCACACGGGCCCTTCGCCGAGGACATACGCTTCCTCGCTGGCGACTACAAGGCTCCCGATCACGCCGTCATCTCCCGCCACCCAGCCTGATCGCTGACGGCACATGCGTCCGTGCCCTTGAGGACCGTGAAGCCAGCACGGATCAGCGCGAAGAGGGCACGACGCGGCGCGACCAAACGTTCTCCGCCATCAATGAGTGACAATGTTCGGGGCATTGGTACCCTCCTCCTCTCGATCGCTTACACTCAATCATAGTTTCATCAATTGAACCACTTTTCCAGGAAATGGAACACACAATGAATCTCCGAAGCTCAGAGTGGTACTCAAGGGACGATCGCAACTCATACATTCATCGAGCATGGATGCGTCGTGGATTGCCACACGATTTCGACACCCGTCCGCAAATCGCCATTGCGAATACCGCCTCCGATCTCACCCCGTGCAACGCCCACTTGACCGAGGTCGCACAGTCGGTGAAGAACGGAATCTACGAAGCGGGCGGCATTCCACTTGAGCTACCCGTGGTGTCGCTGGGCGAGACGCAGGTGCGTCCAACGGCAATGCTCTGGCGAAACATGGCCGCAATGGCAACCGAGGAGATGCTGCGGGCAAACCCGATTGATGGCGTCGTCCTGCTTGGAGGCTGCGACAAGACCATCCCCGCATTGCTGATGGCCGCCTGTTCGGTGGATCTCCCAACAGCGATCGTCCCGGGCGGCCCGATGCTCACTGGCCACTTTCGCGCGGAAGCACTCGGTTGCGGCACCGACGTATGGCGCCTCAGCGAGGAAGTCCGCGCGGGCACGCTCAGCCGACAGCAGTTCACCGCCTCAGAATCGTCCATGATTCGCAGCAAGGGACATTGCAACACAATGGGCACAGCCAGCACGATGGCATTGGTCGCGGAAGCACTGGGCATGGTGATTCCAGGATTGGCAGGAACACCAGCTCCAGACAGCCGACTTCTCGAAGCGGCGCATGAAACCGGGCGACTGTCGGTTGAACTCGTCAGAGAGGAGCGGCGACTGAGTTCCATCCTCACCAAATCGAGTTTCCACAACGCCATTGTCGCCCTGGCAGCCATCGGCGGGTCGACGAACGCCGTGGTCCACCTGCTCGCAATCGCCGGCCGCCTCGGCATCGACCTCACGATTGACGACTTCGACAGAATCGGCGCGAAGGTGCCCCTTCTGGTCAATTTGCAACCGGCCGGAAAATTCCTCATGGACGATCTCCAGCGCGCGGGTGGATTCCGCGCTGTGTTGCGCGAGGTGCACGACCTTCTCGACCCCTCGGCCCTCACGATCACGGGTCAGCCCTTGGTCGACCATCTGAGTGACGCTCATATCTGGGACAAGGAGGTCATCGCACCACGGGAATCACCCATGCTGTCAGCTGCCGGCATCACCGTTCTGCGGGGATCCCTGGCACCGGGCGGAGCCATTATCAAGACCGCCGCCGCGTCACCGCATCTGCTCAAACACCGCGGACGCGCCGTGGTCTTCGACAGCATTGAGGACTTCCACAACCGCATCGACGACCCCGATCTCGACATCGACGCCGATTCGGTGATGATCCTCCGCGGGTGCGGCCCGAAGGGCTACCCAGGAATGCCCGAAGTAGCGAACATGCCCCTGCCGAAGAAGCTTCTCCAACAAGGCGTGCGAGACATGGTTCGCATCTGCGACGGTCGGATGAGCGGAACCGCCTACGGAACGGTGGTGCTCCACGTCACCCCGGAAGCCGCGGCCGGTGGGCCACTCGCCTTAGTGCAAACCGGCGACTGGATCACTCTGGACGCGCACAACCGATGCCTCGACTTGGAGGTCCCCACTGAGGAGCTCGCGAAGCGAAAGCCAAACGAGGCAACCCTGAACGGATTTGCTAACCCACACAGGGGGTGGGAACGGCTGTACGTTGACCATGTTTTGCAAGCAGACCAGGGAGCCGACCTCGACTTCCTGGTGGGATCGAGCGGATGGAAGGTTAGCCGCGAATCCCATTGACCCAACCGCCCCGCCCTGATCGCAGACCGCTTCCGCGATCAGGGCAACTTGCCTGATTACCAATAGATGGAATACTTGTCCAATATTCGACATTAATCTAGGATGCAAGGTGACATAGTGTCGACCATCTTCACCCAAGGAGATTCGCGTCATGAGATCGACCGCAGTTCGACGAAGCATTGCGTTGATTGCAGCCACATTGATGGCAGCTGTCGGTGTGACTGCTTTGATACAGCCAACTCCCGCTCAGGCCTCGTTTCTTGCAAGCGGCACGAATGGGTATCTCGATACATTCACCATGGGAGCAGCGAACTGGAACCCCATGTCCGGGGTTTGGGCTGTCGGTGGTGGGGAGTATCAACAGTCTCAAATCAACCAAGGTGTGGCAGCGACGGCGCTAACGGGACGCCGGTTCGGGGACGCAACCTACAGCGTGGACCTCCGTGTCATGAACAACGACGGCAGCAACATGACCTGGGCAGGCATCCAGTTCAAGAAAATGGCCGATTCCAACTCACCCTTCGATGGTGGATTCACCGTCTATATCCGCGCCAATGGGGACGTAGACCTCTATCGTGTGAACACCGTTCTCGCGACAGCACACACAGGTCTGGACATGACGCAGTATCACCGGCTGACAGTGCAGAATACCGGTGCGCAGATCCAGGTGTTCGTTGATTCGCAGACGTCGCCGATCATCTCAGCAAATGACTCTACGTTTGCTAGTGGCTCTTTCGGGTTAGCGTCATTCTCCTCGGCCTGGGCTTTCGACAACGTGACGATTTCGGCGAACCAGCTGCCATACACGATCGATGTCGGACGGAAGCAACTTCTCTACTCGGACAGTCGCCTTGACCAGACGATCGACAGCTCGTTCGTGACCACCAAAGGCAGCAACGGTCAAGTCAACACCACCCTCGTCAAGAACTCCGTCGAACTCGAACACTACTCCGGTCCGGACGATGCCCCACTGGCCACAAAGACAGCAGACGCACCCAATCAGACCGACTGGCTCGACATGACGAACGTCGACACTGTGAACTATCGCTTCTTCCACGTGTGGGTCCAGAACGTGTATCAGGTGAGTGCAACGGAACAACTCGCCTTCACCCACAACGAGGCGAACCACTACTACGAAGGCAGCGTTACACCGGACTTCTCGATCGGGCTCGCCTATTCCTCTAACAACGGGCAGAGCTGGAAGTTCTTGGGCACCATCGGCATGCCAGGAAATCCGAAACTCAATATCGGTGGTGTGCCGTACGTCATGGTCAACGGAAACTTCTACGTTTACTTCAACGATGGAACCCAAGGCGAGTCGTCAGATCCACTTGCCTGGGTCAGGCATCCGTCCGTGATGTCTGCCCCCATCACCGACGTCATCGCTGCCGCCAAGCAGGGAACCGTCACCACCTGGAAGAAGTATGTGAACGGAACTTTCTCCAGCCCAGCCACCGGTCCCAACTGGATGGCGCCACCCGGGGACGCCATCCTGCCGAACGTTTTCGGAAGCCCCGACACCCACTCGGATGCTGTGTACAACACGGCAATCAGCAAATATCTCATGACGATTCAGGATCAGTTGACAGGCCGGCTGGAACTCTGGTCCTCCTCCGACGGGCTCCGATGGGCTATGGAGACGGTGGTCGATCAAGCTCCGAGTGGGTACATGAACCCATATTCGGCGTTTGTCGATCCGAATGGCCCCTCGTCCGATATGAGTTCCACCGATGGCTCCTTCTGGCTGCAATTCGATGAGAAGGGGTGTCCAAACACAGGCGGTGACTACAACGTCGACAACATCTATCGATCGCAGATCACCATTAACACCAACCCGTCGGCGGCGTACAACGCTTCGGCTGGCTTCTCATCCACTCAGGGACAGAACCAGTGGTCCTACGAGCAGCAGAACCCGAATGGGTCCTTCAGCAATCTCACATGGGACGACGCACAGCAAAGGTGGCAGGGCACGGACCCGAACACCATCGTCACATCCACCGGTCAGCACCCGGACGCGTCGAATGCAGTACGAACCTGGACTGCCCCAAAGGCAGGCACCATCCGCGTGACAGGAAGAGTTGCGAAAGCAGCAGATGCGACATCGGGCGACGGCGTAAACGTGGCTGTACTGAAGAACACCACCCAGGTGTGGCCAACCCAGGGCTGGCAGTATCTCGCGGCGAATAACACCGCCGGAGTCAGTCACGATTTCACGATGCAAGTTGCTGCGGGGGACCGCCTCCGGTTCGTCGTGAACGAGAATCAGACAGTCCAGTTCGACACCACGACCTGGTCACCGGTCATCACCTACGACAGTTACGCTGCGTCAAGCGGCTTCAGCTCCACCCAGGGTGCGAACCAGTGGAGCTATGCATCTGTCGTGAGCGGCCAATTCCAACCCATGACATGGGACCCGACACAAGGACGCTGGCAAGGAATTGGTCAGTTCAACCTGATCGCAAGCACCTGGCAGCACCCAGACGCAGTACCGACTGCCCGCGTGTGGACAGCCCCCCGCGACGGCATCGTCGAAGTCACTACGCTCATCGTTAAGCGAGATAGTGGGGGCGACGGTGTGCTTTACCAAATCACCCAGAACGGCACCGCAGCGCTTCCGGCGAGCGGCGTCTGGGCTCTCGGAGGAACGGACACCGCAGGAATTCCGATCGATGGTTCATTCGCTGTCAAAGCTGGCGATCAACTTGCCTTCATTATTTCGAAAGGTGGGACGAACTACTATGACGCGACCACATGGGATCCGGTGCTCTCCTACGTCACACCCTAGCCAGGTGGGCACCAAAGTTCCCGCTTCCTGCTGACAGCAGGACACCCCTCACGATCAAGGAACAACGGATGACGGTACTCCCGGAAACCTCACCAAACCGCCCTACGGGGCTGAAGACCGAAGGCACAGCCGATCCATTCGGCATCGGAACAGTACGCCCTCGACTGTCCTGGCACTTCGAAAGGCCGCAATTGCCTACGTCGGTTGTCATCGAGGCCGCGACCTGTGCCGACAGACTCATCTCGGGGATTGCAGATCTCTGGTCTACTGAACTTTCCGGCGAGAGTGTTGGGTCAGCTCTCTGGGAGGGAGCGCCTCTGCATAGCCGAAGTTCCGTGGTCTGGCGGGTTGGCCTACGGCGCGAAAATACGGTCACGTGGTCCGAGCTTGCGCAATTCTCAGTCGGCCTCCTCGCCGCCGAGGAGTGGTCAGCGGAATGGCTCACACATTCATGGTGGACGAACCCATCGCCCGATGCGGATCTACCCTGCCCGGTTCTCGGATTCGACTTCACTCTCGATGACCTCCCGACGAGTGCCACCTGGTATTCCTCAGGGGCCGGCGTCTATCAGGCAACGATCAACGCCATGGCTGCCGGGGACGGCGTGCTCGCCCCCGGTTATTCGACGACGTCTCAGAGGCTGCCTGCGCAGGCCCGGTCGGTTGGATCGCTATTGAAAGAAGGCCACAACTCCCTCCGAATATCTCTTGCCCCTGGAATCTCTTGGGTACGCGAGCCACACAGCCGCTATACGAAATTCACCACCGATGCTCTGCCCCCGCGGGTTCTCGGCCAACTCGAGCTGCAGTTCGAGGACGGACGCATGCGTACCATCGCGACCAACGAACTGTGGAGTGCGGCAATCGGGCGCGTGCTCTCGTCTCACTGGTATGGCGGTGAAGATCAAGACGCACGCAGGTCGGCGCTCACGGCCTCCATCGCAGAGGAACCTGATGAATGGGAACAGGCGGTGAGCCTCGGACCTGCCTCACTACACCAGACCTGGTGGCACCTTCGACCGGAGTTGGCCGTCGTCGAGAGAAAGCCGGCAATTTCGGTGGTAAAGCAAGCGAATGGCGACGCCCTCGTCGATTTCGGAGTGAACATCGTTGGCTGGCCGGCCGTCTCGTTTTCCCAGATGGACGCTGGCCGGAGAATCGAGATGTGGCCTTCCGAGGTCGTCAATGATGAGGGCACTATCAACCAGCACAGCATAGGCTCACCCACATATGACAGCTACGTCACGACACATGGGGCACAGACCTGGAGTCCGGAGACCGTCTATCACGGGTTCCGCTATCTCGATGTACGAGGGTTGGGTGACACAGAGGCATCGTTCGAAGCGCGGATCATCCGGGTCGACAACAAGCCAGCAGGATCGCTGACCACCGACGACTCCTTCCTCAATACGCTCCATGCCATTATCAGACGAGCGGTCGAAGGGAACATGTATTCGGTATTCACGGACTGCCCCAACAGGGAGAAGCTCGGTTGGATAGAACAGCTCTACCTTTGCTTTGGTGCGATAGCAAGAAATTACGATGTAGAAGCCCATCTCCGGGATGAGCTACAACAGCTTCGTGACGCCCAGACCGAGGATGGCCTCGTGACGAGCATCTCTCCTGAATCTGCCGACTTCAATGGCATCCCCTTCAATGACGATCCGACCGCTTTCCGAGATGATCCAAACTGGGGTGGCGCCATCGTGTTCCTGACCCTGGCTCACTACCGAGAATATGGGGATGAGCGAGTCCTTCAGGAGAATTGGCAACCGATCACGCGCTTCATCCAGCATCTCTTCTCGCGCTCGGCCGATGGGCTGTTGGACTTCGGCCTGGGCGATTGGATCGCAATCGATGCCTCGACTCCGCGGTCGATGGTCGCATCGTTCGGCTACATCCGACTCCTGGAGGACGCAGCGACGGTTGGCCAGTTAGTCGGCGATCACCAAGCAGCATCGGAGTTTCGGTCGCGTGCCGCATCCGCCCGCAAGGCGTTCGCGACCGCATTCCGCAACGACGACGGGCGTTGGGGTAGTGATAGCCAAGGCTCCTACTCACTTGCGCTCGATCTCAACATCGTTCCGGAGGCCGAACGCGCGGCGGTGTTCGACCGACTCCTCGCCACCATCGAACGAGCGGGAACCCAGGTGACTGTTGGCGAAAACACCTGGCCGTCGATGATTCGCGTCCTGCATCACTATGGAAGAGACGACATCATCAATCGTCTCGTTCGAAACGAGGACGGCCCAGGTTACGGATGGCAGATAAAACTCGGCGCAACAGCCCTGGCTGAGAGTTGGTATGGGGCCGCAGGAGTCGATTTCGACAATTCGCAGAACCACTTCATGCTGGGGATGATCGATGATTGGATGCAAGAGAATATCGCTGGGCTCGCACAGGCACCTGACTCCACAGCCTGGCGAAGGGCGCACATTCGACCGACCGTCATAGACGGTGTCACGGAGGCGAGCGCCACCTACCATTCGGTGCGCGGCGAATTCTCCGTGAACTGGTCGAGCGCCCCGTCATTTCGTCTAAAGGTCTGCGTGCCAGCCGGAGCAACCGCGACTGTCGACGTACCTATTGACGGATCGCAGACACCACACATGGTCGGTTCGCCCCACACTGGCGAGCGCATCGATACGCTCGCCGGTGCAGCGCAGCGATTCGATGTCGGCTCGGGAGAGTGGGAGTTCACGACTGATGCTTGAAGAATTCGATGGGCCGAAATACACCATCACCATTCCACTCACCGACGCGGCGGTGACCGTTCTGGCCAATTGCGAGCTCAAAATACGTGATGGGCTGGCGGGTGTTCAATGCATTGGCAGCGGGCAACCACAGGTAACAGTGCTGCTCTCTGTTCCGCTCGGCGACTCCGTGGCATATTGGCATCCGACTGGGCGTTGGGGCCGTCCGCTACCCCCCGATGGGTTCTTCCACACCTCCATCACCAGCCTGAATTCTTCCGTGCCGCTGGGCTGTGTTTATCAACACAGCGGTCGTTCCACTCTGGGCTTCGCGCTGGACCGCATGATCGACGAGACGAAGATCCAGTACGGGGTGTTGGAAGAGGAAGCGACCTTCCTCATCAGAATTGACTGGAACGGCTTTCGTCTAGGCGAGACCACAGATATCGCACTGGTGAACGGCCTGACCATGGTCGAAACGCTCGACTACCTCAAGCAGTGGTGCATCTCAAAAATCACGATTCCGTTGCTTGCCGTCCCGGCCGCTGCCACCGAACCTGTGTATTCGACCTGGTATTCGTTTCACGCTGAGGTCAGTGAGGCGGCTGTGGCGGCTGAAGCCCGGCTCGCATCCTCATTGGGCTGCCGCACCCTTTTTCTCGACTTCGGATGGCAGGTCAATGCAGACGGCCGACGATTTGAGGGTTGCGGGGATTGGGTCCCGGATACTGAACGGTTTCCTGACCTGATGAAGTTCGTGGACGAGCTGCACGATCACGGCATGGCGACCGTTTGCTGGATCGGTCCGCTCCTCCTCGGCAGGAAGAGCAGCGTGTTCATGAAACTTTCACGGTTTGCTCCTCACTACATTCCGGTCCTCGACGCATACATCCTGGACCCGAGATACGAGGAAGTGCGAAATTTCATTATCGAATCGTGTCTGAAGCTGATCGAAGACTTCCATCTCGACGGATTAAAGATTGATTTTCTCGATACCGCAATGGAATATGCAGGCACGAGCAGTGCCGGCGACATCCACGATGTCGGGGAGGCAACCCGTCTGTTGCTGTCCGATCTGATCGGGCAGCTGCGACTGCGAGGACGGGACGATGTGATGATCGAATTCCGCCAACCTTATGTGAGCCCGGCGATGGCGGCTTACGCCAACATCGTTCGGGCCGGTGACTGCGCGGGCGATGCGGTCACTAATCGGACATCAATCATCGATGCCCGCTTCACGACGCCGCAGCCAGTGCATTCGGACATGATGATGTGGGATCACTCTCTGGATGGCGCTGCAGTCGCCAGGCACCTGCACAGTTCCTTGTTTGGTACACCGCAAATCTCGGTTCTGCTACAGCGAGCTACTGAGGAGCAGCTTGCAGCCGTACGAAGTTGGATTCGCCTGTGGAACACGCTCAAGCCCACGACGCTAGGCGGGGCACTCCTCCCATCCCTCGCCCACTCGAACTACCCCATCGTACGAGCGATGGATGCGAATCGAGCACGCTCCGTTGCCGTCATATACGAGCCGGGGTTCGTCGCGCCAGTCGACGATGTGAGCGAGATGGTCGTCGTCAATGCAACCACCGAGGAAACAGTGGTCGTCGATATCCAAGGCTCGGGCAACTATGTCGCAACGGCCTACGACATCCACGGTGTCACCGCCGCCACGCACCGGGTATCCGCCGGGGTCAGCAGGTTGATGGTGCCACAGTCCGGCTGGCTGAGCCTTCGGCCAGCCGGCGACTCATGAGAGGTTACGGATCTCGAGCTCACACGGCCAGCGGCGGTGCGGAGAAGAGCGCCTGACGGGCGTAGTCGATGTAGCTTGAACGGTCGATCATGTCGGTGAGTGGAGACAAGGTCGTCATGGAGTTAAGGTCGATGACGCTACGGGACTTGGCATCCCAGCGCAGTGGCGATCCTGGCACGACGTCGAGCCTCGCACCTTGGGCACTTTCTGCACCGAACATGATCGGGCCGCGCATGAGGCGTCGCGAGCATGGCAAGGTCGATTCGTTACGCGGAGCAGCCCAGCGAGGAGCGAGCCCGAACTCGTATTCCACCGTGTCCCCCTGCCCGGGGATGAGGGTGCAGCGGATGAAGTCGTCGTGGTCGGGCGTGACATCAATGAGCTCTCCGCGGACCTTCACCGTTGCGCCATCGGCCCACGCAGGGGCCCAGAAGGCGAGGGTGACCGCTTCGTCGGGCCCCGATTCGTAGGTGAGCGACATCCGGCCCTCCTGCGGATAGGCACTTTCGCATCGCCAGACCTGCTGACCTGCCGTAGTATCAACGTCCAGCAGACCGGAAAAGAAAAATGGGAAAGCGAGTTCACCCTGGCGCAGGCGTGCGCTGAAGTCGTTCGCCGTGGCCAGCCCCTCCGCACCCCGCATGGTGCAGCACCACCAGGCCTCATCCAACGCGACAGTCAGGACAGCAGGGTGAGGATCAGTTGCGCCGAGCACCGTATCGCAACCGAACCCACCATTGAAGCGTTGAGCGTGCCCGAGCCCGTTGTAGTAGATTTCGTGGGCATCGGAGAGCCACAAGGCATCGTCCGTGAGTTCCCACAGTTGGCACGCGATCATGAAGGAGTCGACGACGGCGCACGGCTCCGTGTGAGTCGGCCGGCCGAACCAGTTCCAGTTGCCGCTATTCTCACTCATGCCCACAGTCTTGTAGATTCCGAAACGTCTGATGGCCTCGAGGAGGAGATCCGGACGTCCCGTGTAGTGGTGCCAACGCAGAAGTGCGCGGACCCCGGTGAGCGTTGCATGGGTCTGCGCCTCGATGGCCAGGAGATCCACCTGCAGGAACCGCGCAATAACCTCCTCAACCAGTTCGTGGAGCGCGGGAAGATTGAGGAGGGTCGCGGCGTGGGCCAGGCCGTCGAGAAAGATGAAGTCACATCCGATGTCCGTGGAGACCCACCAAGAGCCTACGACCTCTGCAGCTTCGCCGATCACACCACCCACAGCCCGATTGCGGGCGGCCGGATCGATCGGATATTCGGCATGTGCTCCAGCGGTAGGGAGCGCTAGTTCTCGAACGATGGTTTCGATGCGAGCACGGATGGAAGGGTCTCCACCGTCTGCGTAGATCTCGCACAAGGCCCGGAGCAACCAACCGTGCCCGGCAAGTTGTTGTTCGTCATGGAGCGAAGGTTTTGCCAGTGCACCGAAGTATCCTGCGGAATTCGCGAACTCATCGAAGAGCGCGAGCGCGGTCGGTAGGTGGAGGGCGCTACGGCCGGTTGCCCGCTCGAGGAGCACCCAGGCCAGCAACCCGCGACCCTCAGTGTCCGCCGGCCATTCGTAGTCCCTGTCCTGGAAGAGGCCACGACGCTCGCTGTCAGCCGCCCGCGGTGCATACTGCTCCGATTCGAGTCGATCGAAATTTCGGTGGAGCCGGTGGCCAAGATCGCCGCCGGGGCTAAAGCGTACCTTCATAGTGGCGTTACCTGTCTCGTAGAGGGGAACCTGCGGGTCGCGGTGCAGTATCAAAATACACACCAACCTTTCGTCATATTCCATTAATTGGATCGATTTGACGACTATCTGAAATCATTGTAGCCTCTACTGAGACGTTTCAATCGGGGTTCGGCTCCGACTTTCATCGTTCACCGCGCTCACAAAAATCACCCGGAGGCAAGGAGGCCGACAGTGGCAGTACTACCGGCATCGGCCCTGGGTCGCACGCAAGCAGGTCGGGCTCCTCATCGAGCCGGGCTGAGAGTCCCCTGGTGGTTTCTTGTTCCGGGTCTTGCCGTCTACATTTTCGTGGTGATCTGGCCTACTTTGCAGGGAATGGGCTTTGCCTTCACCGACTGGAACGGCCTCTCATCTCACTTCTCCTTCGTCGGTTTCGAGAATTTCACCAAAGTGCTCGGCGACAAGGACGCTATTTCCGCGATCCAAAACACCCTCGTGCTCGCCTTTGTCGTCACGCTGTTCCAGACCCTCTTCGGTCTCCTCCTCGCACTCGGCCTCAATCAGCGACTCAAGACCCGCAACCTACTGCGCACCATCTTCTTCATGCCAGTCGTCCTCACTCCTCTGGTCGCCGGATACGTCTGGAGCTACCTGCTTGCTCCGCGGGGTGCCCTGAACTCTCTGCTCGACAGTGTTGGGCTTGGAGTTCTTTCCCACGACTGGCTGGGAGATCCCTCGACAGCGCTAGGCGCCATCTGCGTCACCATCGTGTGGCAGTTCTCTGGGTACTCCATGGTCATATTCCTGGCCGGGCTGCAGGCGATCCCCGATGAACTCATGGAGGCAGCGATCATCGACGGCGCTGGCCCCTTCCAGCGGTTCTGGCGAGTAACCTTCCCGCTTCTGAACGGATCGGTCGTCATCGTCCTGCTCCTGACCATGATCGGAAGCCTGAATCAGTTCGCACAGGTGTACGTCATGACGAAGGGTGGCCCGTTCCATGCAACGGAGACGATCTCCACGCTGATCCTGAAGAAGGGTTTCCAGGCGGGCGACTATCCCTATGGCACCGCCCTGGGAGTGATCATGGCAATCATCGTTGGCGCCTTCGCCATCCTCCAATATCGACTGACCACACGGCGGGTGACCGAATGATTAATCGATACACCTGGCGCACTCTCACTCTGGAGGCCGCGCTCGCGATCGCAGCCTTGATCACCATGATTCCGATCATCGGGCTCGTCAACGTGTCCTTCAAGGATCAGCGCAATAACTCGGAAGCACTTGTCATAGCTGGCAACTACACTCTCGAAAACTACGCCACGGCATGGCGCGAAGGCTTCCTGGGAGCCGCCATCGCCAACACCGTTTTCATCACCACTGTCAGCGTGGCCGTCATCGTGCTGATCGGCGCATTCACGGCGTACCCCATTGCCCGCATCGGCCAGCGGTGGTCGCGCTGGGTCTTCTACCTGTTTCTGCTCGGTCTCGTCATTCCAGCCCAGCTGGGCCTCCTGCCGCTCTACCGCGCGGTGAGCGGACTGGGTCTGGTCGGGACGCCGTGGTCAGTCATTCTCCTCGCCATCGGAGGTGGAATGCCTTTCACTGTGTTCATCTTCACGACCTTCCTCCGGGAGTCGGCCCGCGAGTACGAGGAAGCTGCCCTGATCGATGGGTGCGGGCCCGTACTGACTTTTGTGCACATCGTCTTCCCGCTCCTACGGCCAGCTATCGGGACGGTGGCAATCCTCAACGCCCTTGCAATCTGGAATGACTTCTTCGTTCCTCTGCTCTACCTGAGTGGGAGCGGTCAGGAAACGGTTCAGGTGAGGATTCATTCCTTCGTCGGCCAGTACACCGCAAATTACCCGGTGATCTTCGCGGCGCTCACGCTGACGTCAATTCCGATCCTGCTTGCCTATCTGTTCCTCCAGAAGAACATCATTCAGGGATTCGCCGGTGGAGTAAAAGGCTAAATGGTCGTTCGCCCGCACATCCTTCAACCACGTTTGCAATCACCATCAGGAGCAGCGCTCCGAAGAGAGAGGACGTTTCAAAGATGAAACTCACCCACAGAAAACGAGGTGCCGCTATTCTCGCGGTCGCCGCGCTTGCGAGTGCGCTCGCCGGATGCTCGACGAGCGCAGATACCGGGGGCGGTGACAAGATACTCACGGTTTCCGTTGACGTCCAGGACCGTCTCACTCAGATCATCAAGAACTTTGAAACGGCGAATCCTGGCGTCAAGGTCAAAGTCACCGCGAACGCCGACTCGTACGCCGAGTATATGCAGACCCTGATCGCGGCAGGCACTGCTCCCGATGTGATCAGGACCTTCCCCGGCAGCGGAAACACCATGGGAATTCATATCCTCGCTAAGGCTGGGGTGCTCACTGATCTGAGTGGAAACAGCTGGGCTAAGAACCTCACGAAACAGCAGGTGGGCCTTTTCGGGCAGAACGACAAGGTCTACTCAGTGCCGCTGGGGGCAACAGGCATCGGCGTGCTGTGGAACGACCAGGCGATGGCGTCTGTTGGCGCTACACCTCCGAAGACATACAGCGAGCTGCTCAACCTCTGCCGGACAGCCAAAGAGAAGGGCAAGGTCGCGTTCGCGCTGTTCCAGAAGGGCGGCAATGTCGTTCAGAGCTATTCCCAGGTAGCGTCACTGGTTTACGGCAAGAACCCGAATTTCTCGAAAGACCAGAGCACGGGTAGCGCTACCTTCGCCGGATCAGGGTGGCAGACTGCATTCGAGCAGCAGCTTGAGTTGAACAAAGCCGGTTGTTTCAACGATTCGGTCAATGGAACCGATTGGCCGGCCGCCTCGACGCTGGTCGGCAATGGTGGTGCCCTGGGAATCATCGCCTTCTCCGAGATCAGTGGCCTTCAGGCGACCGCCCCAGCTAAGACAACATGGACCATGAGTGCGATGCCGACCGGTGACAACCCTGCAGGCAACTACATGGCGGTCGCAGATTCCACCGGATTCGGTATCAACGCGAAGGCGAAGCAGCCGGAGCTTGCGGCCAAATTCATTGCCTACCTCGCCACCCCAGAAGCGCAGAACGCGTTCGCCAACGCTCTTGGAGGTGCGCCGGCAATCCCGAACGATTCGTTCAAACCGCAGAACACCCAGCAGGAGGTCGTTGCCAAGTTCAAGGCCGACAACAAGGTCGGCCCCTGGCCAGACCAGGACTGGCCAGGAAGCTCCGTCCAGGAGACACTGAATGAGGTTGTCCAGGAACTGTTTGCTGGAAAGGCCACCCCCGCGCAGGCCGCAGAGAAGATGGACACGGCTTACAAGGCGGAACTGAAAAAGTAGCTGCATTACAGCTGGGGGCTCACCGATCGGTGAGCCCCCAGCTGCGATTTTGTGTCCCGGCACCAACACAATACGAACCGGGTGGTGAACCGCGCGCAAAGGGGTGAATCTCGAGCAAACTCCGCAGCAGCTGCCGAAAGTTCCGACAGTCTGAATGTAAATTTGCTAGACTGAATACCTACTTGAGAGGTGTCTACCATGGTCGCTACCGACGATAAGAACCTGGTTGGCGCTGAGCGTGTTCTCTCGGTCCTGATCGCCCTTGCCGAGGAGCCTGATGGGCTCTCGCTGGACGAACTCACCCGGCGGATCGGCAGCGCCAAGCCGACAGTACATCGCGCCCTTGCTTCGTTGCGAAAGCTCGGACTCGCCAATCAACTGGGCCGAGGAACCTACGTGCTCGGCGACGAATTCGTGCGTCTTGCCTACTTGCATCAAGGGCGACGATCGAGCGTCGCGCGAGTTGAGCCGTTCCTTGAAGCGCTTACCCGCGAGTTCGGGGAGACGAGCCACTTCGCCATCCTCGACGGCGACGAAGTCGTCTACCAGGCGAAGAGCGACCCAGTGGAAGGTGCAATCCGGCTCACATCGACGATCGGGGGGCGAAATCCGGCCCGTCGTACTGCGGTTGGCAAACTTCTCCTTGCCTACCGATACCCAGAGAAACAGAGCGCTCTCGAGTGGGTGATGACCCAGACACTGACGGCGAAGACAGCGAAGACGATCACCGACCCTGACGCCTTGGTTGACACGCTCATAGCCGCTCATGAACACGGATTCGCCGTCGACGATCAGGAGAACGAGACAGGCGTGAATTGTGTAGCTCTCCCAATCTTCCTGGACTCACCACATGAGCCGACCGGTGCCGTCAGTGTGAGTGGATTGTCCTTCCGCACACCTTTGAGCCGCCTCGTCGAGTCCATCCCGCAGATCAGAACGCTCGCCGCCGAATTCGACATCCGTACCCGATAACTCGGTTTCACTATTCTGAATGCTTGACATGCATTCAATTAACCGGAATATTATTGCCTAAGATTGAAACGGTTCAATGGCGAACTCTAGGAGAGCATCGTGACGCGTCTCAGGCTGACAGCACTCATCATCGCAATGGTGGCAGCAATGACCCTTTCCGGAATCCTGCCGCAGTCAACGGCTGCACACGCCACATCGACGCACCCACCCGCCGCATCGACCATGCGCAGTACAGTCTCAGCGACAGCCCCCACAGACGTCGGGATGTGGTATTCAACCTGGTATTCGAAGACGCCAGCGATCAACCCCACCTGGCTCACCAACTTCGGCGGATCGAGCGCCAACCAATTCGTCGCTGACGTCAACGGTGACGGCAAAGCCGATGCGGTGACGTTCGATTCGAACGGCACATGGCAGGTGGCGCTTTCAAGCGGCAACGGTTTCAGCTCCCCCACCGTGTGGACGACGAATCATGGGCTGGGCTCAACAGAACAGTTCCTTGCAGACGTCAACGGTGACGGCAAAGCTGACGCGGTGGTCTATTTCAACAGCGACGTCAACGGCGATGGCTTCGCGGGCGACTGGTACATCGCACTGTCGACCGGAAGCTCATTCCAACAGTGGACCCTATGGAAGTCGGGTGCCGGCTTCAACGCCACACGGCGCCTTCTTGCCGATGTGAACGGGGACGGGAAGTCGGACGTTGCTGCCTTCTTCGGGAACGACGCCGGGGGAACGTGGGCGGTTGCGACCTCCACCGGATCGGGGTTTGGGAATTTCACAGTGTGGATGACGGGGTTCGGCGGAAACACGAACAATCAGTTTCTGGCCGATGCCACCGGCGACGGCAAGGCGGACGCCATCTACTACGTCGCCAGTGACGGGTCGTGGTACATCACGCCTTCGACCGGATCAGGCTTCGGAGCTGCGAGCCTCTGGACGACTGGGCATGGCGCTGGTTCAGTGCGTCAGTTCGTGACCGACGGCAACGGTGATTCCTATGCCGAACCTTACGTCTACTTCAATGCCGACATCGGCCTCCCGACCCCCGACGGCAAGTCGGGAGACCTCGTGGGCCGGGAGTACGACCGATCGACAGGGAAGATCGCGGCTGACAACATCCTGTTCAACTCCGGCTTTGGTCTCAACGCCAGCAATTTCATGCAGGCCAACGTGACCGGAGATCGCTACGGATGGAAGGCCAGCGTTGCATTCTACGCAGGAGTGGGTGGCGGCACCTGGAATGTCGAGCGGTACCGTGGCGCCGACACGGTCTCGACCAACACCTGGGCAGGTTTCCCTGGTAAGCCTGCAATCCGGTATCTCCCGTTGACGCTCGGCTCCTACCAGACCTACGACAGCGGTGACCCCGCGGTGATCGACGAACATATCGCGACAATCACCGATGCAAAGGTTGACTGGCTCCTGATGGACGAAACCAACTCACTGAATAATGTCAGTGGAGCGATTCTCAACCGCGCGAAAGATGTGGCCCAGCGCCTCAAGGTGAACAACGACAATCCGGCCAAACGCCAGCTCCGCTACGCATTCGCGATCGGCGGTGTTCAGTGGACCGGGAACCCCCTCACGATCGAACAGGAAGCAGCACAGACCTGGTCGGAGTTCGCCAACAACTCGACGATCGGCGGGGCGAACTATTACTACCAACTCGATAACAAGCCACTTCTCGTGGTCTATGCCACGAAGACCATCCAGAACGCCTGGCTCAGCTACACCGGGGACAAGTCATCAACGAGCCACTTCACAGTGCGTTTCGCGTCCTCAGACCCAGCACAGCCTGGCGAATACGGCTGGCAGCTTGATGCAAATGGAACGCCGTCCAACGACGAAGTCATGCTGACGATGCCTGGCTGGAACAACAACGTCTCGGGCTACACCCCCGTGTCGCGAAAAAACGGTCTGTACTATGCGGCCGACTGCTGGAGCAAGGTGCTCAACCGCGCGGTCAAGCCTCGTGTCGTGGTCATTAATTCCTTCAACGAGTTCGCTGAGGAGACCGGAATCCAGGTAGCAGATACCAGCCAGCTCGTTGCCCCCGCAGAGAAGTGGTACAACACTGACGGCGTGATCGACAACGCGATGTACTGGAACATGACTAAGGACTTCGTCAATCAGCTCAAGAGCCCCTCTGCGGTTCACCGAGCCTCTGCTGGCTTCTCAAGCGTTCAGACGGCGAATGGGTGGTCCTACGAGGAGTGGAACTACTCCGCAGGCGTCCGCACCATCCTTCCGATGGCCTGGGATGTCACGAACTCGCGATGGCAGGGCACCCATACCTACGCTCTCATCGGAGCCGGGTGGCAACATCCAGATGTCTCGGCCGACTCCGCCCGGGTTTACGTCGCTGGAGCTTCAGGTGCGGCAACGATCAGCGGGGTGGTCGGAAAGCAGTCCTCGGGAGGTGATGGGGTCACGGTTCGCATCCTCAAAAACGATATACAGGTGTGGCCAGCCTCTGGCGGCCCTAAGGCGCTGACAGACACCTCGCAGAAGACGTTCCTGGTGACACTTTCTGCCGCGACAGGGGACCGGCTTCAATTCGTGGTCAGTTCCGGGGCAACGCCCTCCTACGACACAGTGTCGTGGGATCCATCGATTACATCAGGTTGACGCCGCAAGCGATCACCTACATGGCGGGTGGAAGCGGAAAACAACTCATAACTCGAAAACCCATCCACTCGACGCAGTCTGGGCGGAAGCCTACGGAACTGCATCCGTGGATCCCTGCGCGGTCTGATTTCCCCGAGCACACACAAAAGTACCTCCCCTTTTCCCAGGGGTCCGAAGGAACATGGGCCGGGCAAACAAAAAGCCCCGCACTCGTTGAATGCGGGGCTTGAAGCTGGTGGCTCCGACCGGCGTCGATCCGGTGACCTTTCGATTTTCAGTCGAACGCTCTACCAACTGAGCTACAGAGCCGTGGTGCACTAGTCACCGGGTTCCCTGGTAAGGAACCTAGCGACCCTGACGGGACTTGAACCCGCGACCTCCGCCGTGACAGGGCGGCGCGCTAACCAACTGCGCTACAGGGCCTTGCTTTTACAAGAGTTACAGCTTACCAGCCATTTTCTCCTGCTGTACCCCCAACGGGATTCGAACCCGTGCCGCCGCCGTGAAAGGGCGGTGTCCTAGGCCGCTAGACGATGGGGGCATCGGACACATTCGACGAACACGAGAAGATCCCCAGCTGCGGGCATCAACACATGTCCGCTTCCCGAAGTGGACCTCTAAAATGATAGGGGTAGAGAGGCCGATGTGCAAAACTGGCCCCCGATCCAGAGAAGACCCACCGAACCCGGCTCAGCTGGCGGGACTGGTCAACACCAGGGGACCATCCTCCGTCACAGCGATCGTGTGCTCACTATGCGCCGTCCGGGCCCCTGTGGAGCTGCGCAACGTCCAGCCGTCAGCGTCGGTAATAAGCCGGTCGGTATCCGCCATGATCCAGGGTTCGATGGCCAGCAGCAGCCCCGGGCGCAGCGTGTAGCCACGGCCGGGCGTACCGGCGTTGGCGATATGGGGATCCTGATGCATAGTGGAGCCCACCCCGTGCCCGCCGAACTCCGTATTGACCGGATAGCCCGCACCACGCAGAACAGCGCCGATTGCACTGGAGATATCCCCCACCCTGGCGCCGGGCAGCGCCGCGGCAATGCCGGCATCGAGCGCGCGCTGCGTGATCTCGATCATCCGGACATCCTTCTCGCGGACGGCCTCCCCGACCACAAAACTGATCGCCGAATCCGCAACGATGCCGTCCAGCGAGGCCGCGAGATCAAGCGTGAGCAGATCGCCGTCCTGCAGCGCATAGTCGTACGGGCGCCCGTGAAGCACCGCATCGTTGACCGATGTGCAGATGAAGTGTCCAAAGGGCCCGCGGCCGAAGGAGGGCGCGTAGTCCACATAGCTCGACACGGCACCGGCCTCGGCGATCAGCTGCCCGGTCCACTCGTCGATCTCCAGAAGGTTTGTCCCCACGTCGGCCCGCTCCCGCATCTGCTGCAGAACACCGGCAATAAAGCGTCCACTGGCCTGCGCTCGCGGAAGTTCCGCGGGACCAAAGATCTCGATCATCGGCTCAACCCCTCCTGAATTTCGTTCACCATTCTCGGTAATACTATCCCGGTATTAGTATTGGTCCATGGTTCGATCACCCCTCTCCGCCGCCGACGTCGAGCGCGGCCAGCGCCTCGGCTCGCTGTTGCGCTGTGCCCGCGCGGAGCGATCCCTGCTGGAGGTGGCGCTCCGTGCGCGTATTTCACCGGAGACCTTGCGCAAAATCGAGACGGGCCGCGTCGCCACTCCCTCGTTTTCCACGGTCGCCGCGATTGCGGCTGTACTCAGCCTGTCACTCGATGAGATCTGGTCATCGATCAGCGACGCGACAGCCGCCAGCCCCACGAAGACCGACGCCATGCAGACCAGCCGCGCCTTGCGCCTGGTCCCATGATCGACCCACTCGCAGGGATGCCGCATTTCCGGCATTCCGAGGCCAGATACACCATGAGCCTGGCGGAATTTGAGGCCGCCGTGGACGATGCCGTCGCCCGGATCCCCGCCGACCTCGCCGCCGCGATCAGGAATGTGGCGATCGTGGTCGAAGAACACTACGAACCTCAGCCGGGTGAGGACCCAGGGCTGATTCTGCTGGGGCTGTATCAGGGGGTGCCGCTCACTGAGCAGACCGAATGGAGTGAGGTTGGCGCACTTCCGGACAAAATCAGTATCTTCCGCCAGGCGATTCTGAGCCAGTGTCGCAGCCGCGAAGAGGTCGTAGAGCAGATCCTGGTCACGGCCATTCATGAGATTGCGCATTACTTTGGCCTCGATGATGCCCAGCTTCATGACCTCGGCTGGGGCTGAACGATTCCCACCCAATGCGCCGCGACACGCCGCGCCGCCTGCTCAAGAATGACAACAGTGTTGTTTATGTTAACGATGTGACCAGTGTTGCCAAAGTGACATTTGGGCATGTAACCTCGTGAATGCTGCACGGGCTCTTTTGCCGTGCGCCCCCGGATGATTGAGGTTACGAGGCATGAGTAGGAATTCGATCGAGCGATCGCCCCTGGTCCGTCGCATCGCCACGACAGGCGTAGCGGCAGCAGCGAGCGCGGCGCTTCTTCTGACCAGCACAGCCCTTCCCGCCAGCGCAACTCCACTCCCTCAGACTCCTTCCTCCAGCCTCAGCACCGCCATCCTGCCCGCCGATCAGCCGATCCCCTCGGATCAGGACATCGCGGCGGCCAAACAGAACGAAAGCTCCAAGAACAGCGAAATCAGCAAGATCGAGGGCATCATTTCCAGCGCCCGGGATCGCCTCGATCAGGTCGCTGCCGCCAGCTACAAAGCCAGCGATGCCTACTCCTCGGCACTGCTGACCCTGCAGACCAAACAGGCCGCAGCACAGACCGCGCAGGATGCCGCACAGGCCGCCCAGAAAGCTCAGCAGAAAGCGCAGGCGGGCCTGGGCCAGATCGTCAGCACTCTATACAAGACCGGAACGGTCGATCCGACGGTCCAGACCTTCTTCGGCACGGGCGATGCCGCCTACCAGGCCACCACGCTCCAGGCGGTCGGCGAGAACCGCACTCGCGCTCTGGAAACCGCACAGCAGGCCGCCGCCACAGCGGCTTCACTCAAGGATGCTGCCGCTCAGGCCCAGAAAGCGGCCGATGACGCCACGACCGCCGCCCAGAGCGCCAAGGACGCGGCAACCTCCGCGCTGGCGGCTCAGAACACGGTCGTCACGCAGACGCAGGATCAGCGCACCACCCTGGTCAACCAGTTGGCGACCCTCAAAGACACCACAGCATCACTGGAAGATGCCCGGCTGGCCGGGCTGCAGAAGCAACAGGAGGAGGCCAAGTTGGCCGCCGCCCTGGCCGCAGCAGCCGCGCAGAGCGCCCAGCAGAGTCAGCAGGCCGCCCCTCAGAACAACAACATCGGCGGGGCACCAGCTCAGAATCCGCCCGCGCAGATTCCGGCCCCAGCTCAGCCAGCACCGGCACCGGTAGCACCCGCTCCAGCCCAGCCGGCTCCACCAGCTCCTGCCCCACCCGCTCCCGCCCCTGCACCTCCGGCATCGGGCATCAACACCTCCGGAATGGTGAACTTCGCACTCTCCAAGGTGGGCGGTGCCTACCAGTGGGGTGGCACCGGGCCAGGCTATGACTGTTCAGGCCTGGTGTGGGCAGCCTTCCGCTCCGTGGGCGTCAATGTGGCCCGTGGCGGTACCGATCAGTGGCGCCAGGCACCGATTCATGTGCCCTTCTCCCAGGCACGGTACGGGGACCTGCTGATCTTCAACTATGACGGCGCCATGGCCACCCACATCGGGATCTACCTGGGCAACGGCCAGGTGGTGCATGCCCTCAACCCCGCCCAAGGCATTCTGGTCACCTCATTGTCCTCGCTCTACGGCCTGGACCTCTACCCCGTGGTGGGCCGCTACTGACGCTCTGGACGTTCCCGTACCTGCCGTTCATCAAACATTCACTCAAGGCAAGTTTGCACTAGGTGCATTTTTAGCTACGCTTGAGGAATGGCCCTCGATGACGGATCCCTGAAGGACGGCTCCCCGAAGACGTCCCGACGTGAGCTCAACAAGCGCGCCACCCGCATGGCCATCATCGATGCCGCAGTCGAGCTGCTCCGGGCCCGCGGGCTGGGCAACTTCACGGCGGAGGACGTCGCCGAAGCCGCCGGGATCTCCCGACGCACCTTCTTCAACTACTTCTCCAGCCCGGAGGCGGCCCTCTCTGCCACCTTGGAGAACTTCCTGGAGGGTGTGATCGCCGAATTCGCACATCGGCCGGCGAATGAAAGCCTTCTCGATTCCGCCATCGCCTCCGTGGAAAGCTTTGTCGAGCCCACGGCGCTGGCCAGGATGGCGGAAGTCTGTCATCTGACGCAGACACAGGATGAGGTGCAGCGCTGGCAACTCGCTGCCTGGGAACAGGCCACGCAGAGCGTCACTGCCGCAGCGGAACAGCGTCTGGGCCCGGATGCCAACCCCCTCTTCCTGCGAGCCCTGGTCGCCTCCATCATCGCCAGCGGTCGGGTCGCCGTGGAACTCTGGCTCGAAGGACAGGCACAGAGCGAGATCGATGACCAGGCCAGCGAGAAACTGCGCGCCCTGATCACCGCGGCGCTCCACCACGTCCGCACCGGCTTCGCCTGAGCTTCCCCCCAACTCCCCTACCCACAAGATCCACTGAGAATTTCCCGAAAGAGGCCTACTCCATGGCACTGATGCTCTTCAGACTCGGCAGCTTCGCCTACCGACGGCGGTGGTGGGTCCTCAGCTTCTGGCTGGTCATTCTGTTGGCGGTCGGCGGTGCAGCTGGCGCCTTCCACGGCCAGCTGAGCAACGACTTCAAACTGCCGGGAACCGAAACCCAACGGGTCATCGATCACCTCAAGGCGGCCATGCCTGAGGCCAGCGGAGGCAGCGCCTCGGTGGTCTTCCAGAGCAAGGACGGCAAGGCCTTCACGGCCGCCCAGAAGACCAGTGTGGCCGATGTCCTGACACGGCTCCAGGGCAAAGACCAGGTACAGAACGCTTCCGACCCCTTCGCGGTGCAGCAGCAGATCGATGCGGCCAGCGCCAAACTGGTGGATGGACAGAAGCAGCTCGATGCTGGCAAGGCTCAGCTGGCGCAGGCAGCTGGCCTGATGCCCCCTGCTCAGGCAGCGGCTGCCGCGAAAGATCTGGCCACGAAACAGGCCGCGCTGGATCTGGCCAAACGGCAGGCCGATGCCAGCAGCGGCATCCGTTTCGTTTCCACCGACGGCACCGTCGCGGTCTCGCAGATCTCCTTCTCCGTCATCATGAGCGCCCTCTCCGCCGGGGACCGGGCTGATGTCATCTCCGCACTCAAGTCCCTCCAGGATCAGGGTCTGAACGTCTACCCGAGCAAGGAACTCTCTGAGGACTTCGGCAGCCTGGCCGGCCCCGCAGAAATCATCGGCCTCGCCGTGGCGGTCCTGGTGCTGATCCTGATGCTCGGCACCCTGGTCGCGGCGGGGCTGCCGCTGCTGATGGCGATCATCGGCGTCGGCGTCGGCGTGGGAGCAACCTTCGCCCTCTCCGGCGTGATCGACATGAACTCCATGACCCCAGTACTGGCCCTGATGCTGGGCCTGGCCGTCGGCATCGACTACTCCCTGTTCATCGTCAACCGGCACCGCACCCAGCTGCTGAGCGGCATGGAACTCGGCGAATCGATTGGCCGCGCCACCGGCACAGCGGGCAACGCGGTCCTCTTTGCCGGCGTCACCGTCGTCATCACCCTGGCCGCACTCGCCGTTCCGGGGCTGCCCTTCCTGACTCTGATGGGGCTGGCCGCCGCCGGGACCGTGGCTGCCTCGGTGCTGGTCTCGCTCACACTGACCCCCGCGATTCTGGGCTTCATGGGCCGCCGCGCGCTCTCCCGGCGAGCCTGGGCGCGAGCCGCAAAACATCAGGAGCACACCACCCACCACGCGAGCGATGACGGCGCCACCGGCTGGGGCAGCTGGATCACCAGGCGTCCCTGGCTGGCGGTGATCGGCTCGGTCCTGCTGCTGGCCGTCGTCGCGGTTCCGGCTCTGACCCTGCGCCTGGCCCTGCCCGATGGCGGCTCAGAACCGCCGGAATCGGACGCCTACCAGTCCTATGCGCTGATCGGCAGCGCCTTCGGTGCCGGGATGAACGGCCCCATCACCGTCGTCGGCGAGATGCCTGCAGGTCTCAGCAGCGAGCAGGCCACCGTCAAGCAGCTCGATGTGGCGGAGCAGCTCCGTCAGGTGTCCCATGTGGTGGCTGCCGTCCCGGCCAAGCTCAGTGCCGATGGTCGGACCGCCATCTTCCAGGTGATCGGCGATGACGGCCCCTCCAGCCTCAACACCGAGCACCTGGTTGCCGACCTCCGGGCCAAGGGTGCGGATATTTCCCGGGATCAGGGCGTCACGATCGGTCTGACCGGGCAGACGGCGGCCAATATCGACGTCTCCACCAAACTGACCGAGGCGATGCCGGTCTACCTGGCCATTGTGGTCGGCTTGTCCCTCGTGTTGCTACTGCTGGTGTTCCGCTCGATCTGGGTTCCGGTGCTGGCCACCGCGGGCTTCCTGCTGTCGCTGGCTGCTTCCTTCGGCGCCGTGGTGGCGGTGTACCAATGGGGCTGGCTGGGGGCAGTGTTCGGCGTCGCCCACCCGGGCCCGATCATGAGTATGCTGCCGATCATCCTGATTGGCGTGCTCTTCGGACTGGCCATGGACTACCAGGTGTTCATGGGTTCCGGTATGCGTGAAGCGTTTGTCCATGGGGCGGAGGCGAAGGTCGCCGTGCGGATCGGTTTCCGGCATGCGGCCACCGTGGTCACCGCTGCCGCGATCATCATGACCAGCGTCTTTGCCGGCTTCATCTTCAATCACCTGACGATGGTGCGGCCCATCGGCTTCTCGCTGGCCTTCGGTGTGTTGATCGATGCCTTCATCGTCCGGATGACCCTGGTTCCTGCGGCCATGCGCCTCCTCGGCGCACGCGCCTGGTGGCTTCCGCGCTGGCTGGAGCGCATCCTGCCGGATGTCGATGTGGAAGGTGCCCGGCTGAATCAGCTCACGCGTGGATGAGCCCTCAGACGTAGCTGAGCATCGGCCCGAAGTCGCCGCGATCGGCCAGTCTGGGGTCTTCCCGGTCACGGACCACCATGACCGGGCCCCGGGCGTGGTGCAGCACACCGTCCGTGGTCGAGCCGAGGATCATCCCGGCAAAGCCACCGTGTCCGCGGGTGCCCAGAACGAGCAGTTCGCTGCTGGCGCTGGACTCGATCAGCACCTCGATCGGGACACCGTCGACCAGCTCCGAGCTGATCGGCAACCCGGGAAAATGACTGGACAACCAGGCACGCCCAGCATCGAGCTGGGTTTCGATCTCCTCAAACAGGGCATTACGGTCAATCGGTGTGGGTAGCCAGCCCACGGCGGTATTGAGTGGGGGAACGGCGCAGATGATACGCAGTTCCTTCCCGGCACGCTGTGCCTCTTCCGCCGCGACCAGCACGGCAAAGCGGGACTGGCTTGAACCGTCCACGCCCACGGTGATCAGCGGTCGGAGCTGCGCGGCTTCGGGCTGGGCGTCATCGAGCCTGGGAGCGCATTTGAGCGGGACGGTCACCGTGGGGCAATGCGCGTGTCCCGGCAGGGCAGAGGAGACGGAACCGAGCAGACGGCCGACGAAGCCACCTCGACCCCGCGAACCGAAAACCAGCAGTTCCGCGGTGAGCGAGAACTCCAGCAATACGGCGGAGGCGTCACCTTTTTCGATGCGCGCATCATAGTCAATCCCGGCATCAGCGATCCGTTCCACCGCCTGGTCGATCACGGCCTGAGCGCCCTGGCGAATCAGATCGTCATCCACCGTGGCGAATCCGCCGTCCAGGCCGGAGGCAGCAAAAATTGGCACAGAATACGCCGTCACCAGATGGAGCGGCCGTTGCCGACGCTTTGCTTCCCGCACCGCCCATCGCAGGGCGCAATAGCCATGATCGGAGCCATCCACACCCACCACGATTCCCGTGGGAGGCGCAAGCTCCTGCCCTTCTGATGCACCGTCAGTGTCCTGGACATCTGGCTGTTCAGCCGCTGGCTCAGTCATGATCCGCTCCTCCTGTGGGCTCTCAGTGTGCGGCACGTTATTGGGCTCTCACAACACCTTCAGATTACTCCTTCGAGAGGAGTTCCAGATGCCTCTACCGCACCCGCAATTTGTTCGCTAGGCTCACAGCAGTGCCTCGTTCTGGAGAAACTGGGGGTTTCCTCCGAAGGCATTCACGACGTCCGCATACGTCACCGCTGACCGTTTAAGTGAGGAGTGCTGCCATGCCCCCAGAGCGCGTTAACACCGTGGTCATTGGTTCCGGTCTGTCCGGTCTGGCGGTCGCGAGTGAACTCAGCAGGCAGGGAATCGACTCCGTGGTGATCGACTCCACCGAACTCTTCGGCCCCGATCTGGGCACACGATCCCCCTCCGGTCTCGGGCTTGCGGAAACTGCCCATCTCGCTGAGCGCAATGAAGTGATGCGCGTCCTGCGCCACTACGCCCGTAGTCACGGAATGGATGTGCGCAGCCAGGCTAAAGCCACTGCGGTGAGCCTGAGCGCTCCATCCACCGGAGCCCAGTGGATCGTGCAAACCTCGGAAGGAATCATCACAGCGGACACCCTGGTCCTGACCCGATGTGCTCAGGTGCATCTGCGACGGCTCTTCGCCTCACTAGGCCTCGCGGTCGGTCAGGATCTGGCCAGTGCCATCAGAGCCATGGGACTCTATTTCGTGGAAGTCGGCGACAGTCTGACCCTCTCCACCCGGCAGATACTCCGGGAAGCCAAAAACGTGGGCGAGGCCATTTCGGCCCGCTATCAGGCCACACACCTGGCGACCGCCTGATCCACACCGGTTCTCAGCCCGGTGGGCTGAGTCCTGTCGCCCGGATACCACCGTCGTTATCCGGGCGGCATAGGATCGATGGTGTCCCCGCAGCGTCCCCTAAGGGCGCAGCACCCCCTGGAGGAAAAGTCCGGAAGGTCCCCTGTTATGGCTCTGCCCGC
Source organism: Psychromicrobium xiongbiense (assembly GCF_030271165.1). Classification (GTDB taxonomy): domain Bacteria; phylum Actinomycetota; class Actinomycetes; order Actinomycetales; family Micrococcaceae; genus Renibacterium; species Renibacterium xiongbiense. The sequence continues at coordinate 93,983 of NZ_JASSZH010000014.1, forward strand.
CGTCGTCGATCACTATTTCAAGGTCACCGAACGCGGTTCCACTGTGTTCCGGGAAATCCGTGGCGGTCTGGCCACCTTCTTCGCCATGAGCTACATCGTGGTGCTCAATCCACTGATCCTGGGTGGTGCGGACTCCACCGGCGCGGTGCTGGGCAACGAGAGAGTCGCCGCAGTGACCGCTCTGGTGGCCGGGGTGCTGAGCATTCTGATGGGTGCCTGGGCCAAACACCCCTTCGCCCTGGCCACGGGGCTCGGCGTGAATGCCTTTGTCGCGGTGACGGTGGCCAGCCATCCCGGCCTGACCTGGCCGGACATGATGGGCCTGATCATGATCTCCGGTCTCACCATGCTGATCCTGGTGCTCACCGGGTTCCGCACCGCCGTCTTCAAGGCGGTCCCCCAAGGACTCAAGACCGCCATCGTGGTGGGGATCGGCCTGTTCATCGCCTTGATCGGCCTGGTCAATGCCGGTTTTGTGCGCAGAATTCCCGATGTCGCCGGGACGACCGTGCCGGTGGGACTGGGCTTTGACGGCAAGCTGATCGGCTGGCCCACCCTGGTGTTCATCGTTGGACTACTGCTCACCATCGCCCTGGTGGTGCGCAAGGTCAAGGGCGCGATCCTGATCGGCGTAGTGGTCTCCACCATCCTGGCGAACGTGATGGAAGCGATCTTCCACATCGGCCCGAGTTTTGACGGCAAGACGGCCAACCCCAGCGGATGGTCGCTGGTGGTTCCGACCCTCAAGGGCTTCGGCTTGCCGGACGTATCGATCATCGGCCAGGTCAACCTGGGCGGAGCCTTCACGCATCTGGGCGGCATTGCGGCCACCCTGCTGGCCTTCTCCATTCTGCTGAGCATCTTCTTCGACGCCATGGGCACCATGGTCGGCCTGGCCAGCGAGGCGGGCAGCATCGACAAGGACGGCAATATCCCCAACGTTGACCGGGTGCTGCTGGTAGATGCCCTCGGCGCGATTGCCGGTGGTGGGGCCTCAGTGTCCTCCAACCAGATCTATGTGGAGTCCGGTGCCGGCATCGGTGAGGGTGCCCGGACCGGCATCGCCTCCATGGTGACCGGGCTGCTGTTCCTGGTGGCGATGTTCTTCACTCCGCTGGTGTCGCTGGTGCCCTTCGAAGCGGTCGCGCCGGCGCTCGTGGTGGTCGGCTTCATGATGGTGTCGCAGGTCGGCAAGATCGACTGGTCCGACTGGGGCGTGGCGATCCCGGCATTCCTGACCTTCACTCTGATGCCGTTCACCTACTCGATCGCCAACGGCCTGGGTGCCGGGTTCGTCTCCTACGTCATCATCCGCACGGTGCAGGGCCGGGCTAAGGAGGTGCACCCACTGCTCTGGGTGGTGGCCGCGGCCTTCGTGGTGTTCTTCGGCATCGGGCCGATCGAACAGATCCTGCACCTGAGCTGAGTCCGGTCAGTCCTTCAGCACGGGCTCTTTCCGGGCGAAATCGCGCACCTGGGCATCGGTCCACAGCGTGGCGGGAAGTCCGCCCCCCAGCAGAGCCCGGGCCAGCTGCGGCGACTGCGCCAGCGGCACATCCGAACCGGCCATCACGATATTGCCGTAGCGACGCCCTTTGAGCATGGGCGGATCTGCCACGATGGCGGTGTGCGCAAAGGCGTCCAGCAGGGTCGCGGCCTCGCGACGGGCAGTGCCCAGCGCCGGGCTGTCCCCACAGTTGAGCAGATAGATGCCGTCCGGGGAGAGCACTCGTTTGACCTGTTGAACGAACTCCACCGTGGTCAGCGGGACCGGGGTGAAACGCCCAGAAAAGACATCCCGAATCACGACGTCGCGGCTCCCGGCATTCAGGCTTTCCGTCACCTGGCGGGCCTCCCCCACCCGGATTTTCAGCAGCGGTGCCTGCGGCAGGGCGAACCATTCGCGAACCAGGGTGGCCAACCGGCCGTCGATCTCCACCACCGTATTGCGCGATTGCGGGTACCGGGCGACGAGGTAGCGGGCCATCGAGCAGGCGGCACCCCCGAGGTGCAGCACACGCAGCCGCTCGGAAGCGTTCGGTGAGCCGGCGTTCTGTGAGCCGGCAAGCGGCCAGCGGTCCTCCACCAGCGCCATGATCCAGCGCATGTACTCAAAGTCCAAACGGAACGGATCGCCCAGATCTACGTGGGAGGACTGCATGCCATTGATCTTCAGCAGCCAGCCGAGGGAGTTGCCCGGCTCCGGCTCCAGCTCCGCTAGCCCGGATTCGATGGCGTACTGGCCAGCAACAGGCTGAGGTACGGGCTTCACCATACGGTGTTCACCACGAAGTTCACCACGAGCGTGGCTGTCGGGGCGAGGTCCATACCTCTAGGCTACGCGGCTCCAGGCCGCGCGGCTCAGTAGCCGTGTCCGCCAAGCTGCTGGTTATTCGGCTGCTGCTCGTAGGGCTGCTGCCATCCGTAGGGACCCTGGGTCTGCTGACCGTAGGGTTGCTGGGCCTGCTGTGCCTGTTGGCCGAAGGGTTGCGGAGCCGCAGGGGGCTGGGGGGCTGTGGCCTGCGGCTCCGCGGACTGTGGGGTTGCCGGGGCGTAGTAGCCCTGGGGTGGGGCGGGCTGGGCGTCGCTCTGCGCATACCCTCCCGGCTGAGGTGCCTGCTGCGGGTATGACTGCAGCTGCGCCATCGGCTGCTGTCCGTTGGCTCCGGGGTAGCCGGGGTAGGGATCGACATAGCTCGGGCCAAGATACTGGGCCTTACCGAAGGAGAGCATCGAGACGAAAATCCAGGGCAGCAGGATGACTCCCGCGGTGTAGGACGACTCCTTACCGAAGGACTTGACCATGCTGTTGACGGAGAGAACCATCCAGTACAGACCCGCATAGGGGATGAACATCAGCCAGAAGTTCGACTCCGGGCGGCCACCGATCTTGACGATCACCCAGGTGTTGTAGAGCGGGACGAAGCCGACCCAGGCCGGATAGCCAGCCTTCCGGAAGACCCCCATCCAGATGACGCCACTCATCAGGTAGATGAAGAGCACGAAGATGAAGTACAGCAGAATGATCAGTCCGAGCATTCCGGCATCAACTGGTGGCTTGCTGGTGACAGCAGGCAGGCCGAGCATCCCGCCGGAAAGAAGCAGGGAACTCAGGGCATCGCGAAAAGGCATGCGTACAACCTAGATGGCGCACGGGGCGTCCGGCAATGGGGACAACTCCCCATATATAGGCCAGACTGAGAAGACCACCACCATCTCAGGAGAACTCATGATCGTCGCTTTTTCCCTGTCCCCGTCCGGCAATGGCCGCGAAGACGGCTCGGTGCACGATGCCGTCGCGGCTGCCGTGAAAGTGGTCCGCGAGTCAGGCCTGCCCAATCATACCGGCTCCATGTTCACCGAGATCGAAGGGGACTGGGACGAGGTGATGGACGTGGTCAAACGCGCCACCGCGGCCGTCGCCGAGTACGGCTCCCGGGTTTCTCTGGTACTGAAGGCCGACATCCGTCCAGGTTTCACCGGTGAACTGACCGGCAAGGTGGAGCGTCTCGAGCGAGCCATCGAAGCCTCAGAAGGCTAGCCAGCAGCCGGACGGCGTCAACGTTTTAAGCACTTACCGGGGCCCGCTCGCAGAAAAACCCCGTGAATCCGGCAATTCGCTCGCATCGCCGAGTGGTAAATGTCTAAATCTTTGACACCCATTCTTGTAGCGATGCCGGGCAGACAGCTCAGACAGCGGCGAACCGTCCGTCCAGCAGGGCACGCAGTTGCGCGGGCCGATTCGTGGTGACCTCCTGCACCCCAGCATCCAGGCAGGCCTGCAATTGCTCTGGGCTGTCCACCGTCCAGACCCGGAAAATCCGGCCAGCAGCCATCCAGGACGCCACCCGCTCAGGCTGCGCCTGGAGGTAATCGACCCCCGGACCGGCGAGTTCCGCATCGCCCTCATCCAGGTTCTTCTCCCCCTCAGCCAGTGCATTGCGCAACGCGACAGCGACCCCAGCGGCAGCCAAAGGCCCCAGACCCAGATCGTTGCGGACGTTCTCCACCTCCACTTCGGCCACCAATTGGCACAGATGGCGCGGAGGGACGGTCTCGCGCAGATAGTCAATGGCCTCAGGATCGAAGCTCATGAATGAGATCGCAATTTCGTTCAGGGTCGAACTCTGAGGCAGCCATCCCCGCGCCACCAACAATCTCAGCGTCTCTTCTTCCAGCTGGTTCCCGAAGGGAGTGGGATGTTTGAACTCGATTGCCAGGCCGATTGGCCGCCCGGCCTCCTCCAGAAGATCCAACAGCTCATCCAGAGTCAGGAGTTGCTGGGAGAGACTGCCGAATTCCTCAGGAATCTCCGTACCCTTCCAGGAGCTGAAATCGAGATCCCGCAGTTGTTCCAGGGTGTGTTCAGCCACCGGGCCAGTGCCGTTGGACGTCCGGTCCAGAGTCGAATCGTGCAGCAGGACCACTTGTTTGTCCTCGGTCAGGTGGACATCGCACTCCACGCCATCGGCGCCATCGGCGAGCGCCTGCAGATAGGCGGAGCGGGTGTGTTCGGCGTACTGCGCGCTGGAACCACGATGGGCGTAGATCAGGGGCCTGGTTGCTGTCATGACACCACGCTAACCCCGATGGCTGACACCGGGCCAAAACCCACACGACGCGCGCATGAACAGCAACTGACCGAGGGGTTGCGAAGGGAGGCCTGGCCGGGACCAGAGGATACGTGCAGGCAAATGTCGGTGGGCAGTGAAAGAGTGGAACCATGATGTCCGCTGATCTGAGCCCTGCACCCCCGGCAAGCACGCGCCCAGTCAGCGCGGACGCAGCCAGCGGGGATGCGCTCAAACGGGCCGGGCTGCGTCGGATGAAAACCATCGCCCTGGCGCTGTTGGTGCTGGCCGCCATCGCCTTTGCCGTGTCGTTCGCCCTGCAAGCCAGGTACCCGTGGCTGAGTTACGTGCGTGCTGCCGCCGAGGGCGCCATGGTGGGCGCTCTGGCTGACTGGTTCGCCGTCACTGCGCTGTTCCGCCGTCCACTGGGCCTGCCGATTCCGCACACCGCAATCATTCCGCAGCGCAAGGATGCCATCGGGGCCAGCCTGGGCGACTTCGTGGAGAGTAACTTCCTCTCCGAAGACGTTATCCGGGAGAAGCTGTCCAGCCTCCGGATGAGCCACCGGTTGGGCCTCTGGCTGCTCAAACCCGGCTCCGCGGAGCGGCTCGCCAGCGAAGGCGCCACCGCGATTCGAGGCGCGATGGCGGTACTCAGGGACGATGACGTCCAGGCAGTCATCGAGTCCCTGGTCCGGCACTACGTCCTCGCCCCGCCGTGGGGGCCGCCCGTTGGCCGGCTGGCCGAGCAGATTTTCGCTGCCGGTCACCACCGCAAACTGGTGGATCTGCTGGTGGACCGGGCCTCTGACTGGGTGGACGCGAACCGCGCCACGGTGACCCGCGTGGTGTCCGACCGTTCGCCATCGTGGGTTCCCGGCTTTGTCGATGATCTGGTCGGCGACCGAATCTACGCCGAGGTGCGCGGGTTCGTCCGTGCCATTCAGGCCGATCCGCAGCACCAGGTGCGGCGGGCGCTCGATGAATATCTGAAGAAACTTGCCGATGATCTGCAGCATGATCCCGCGATGATCGCGCGGGCGGAGGGCATCAAGGAACAGGTGCTGGACTCCCCCAGGGTGCGCGAACTCGCCGGGAGCACCTGGGCCACCGTGAAGAATGCCCTGCTGACCGCGGTGGATGATCCTGACTCAGTGCTCCGGCAGAAGTTCGTGGCGATCATCCTGGATTTCGGGCACCGTCTGGCCGACGATGCCGAGCTGGCGGGAAAGGTGGACGGCTGGATCACCGAGACTGCGGCATACCTGGTCCGCACCTATCGGCACGACATCGCCTCGATCATCACGGACACGGTGGAGCGTTGGGACGCCCAGGAGGCTTCGCAGAAAATCGAGCTTCAGGTGGGCCGGGATCTGCAATATATCCGGATCAACGGCACGGTAGTCGGCGCCCTGGCCGGTCTGGCGATCTTTACGCTGGCCCAGCTGGTGTTGGGTTAGGCGGGCGAATGCTCAGGGCTTTCCGGCTAACTGCCCCTGGCTGGGGTTGATCACAAACTCACCGATCTTGGTGGTCCCGTCTGCCTCATAGACCGCAAGATGCTCAGTCTTTCCTGCATGTTTGGCCTGCCACGCCAGGGCCTCCGCGGGGGATTTGAAATGCAATTGCTGAGGGTCCCCGGAGGCTGCGTCCAACTCGGTCTTATAGACATAGCCGACGCGACCGTTACTTGCCTTGACCTGAATCAAATCTGGTTCTTCATTCGGAGCTGAGGCAGAAGCTGCAGAGCCATAGGTCTTCCCTGACTGGTTCTGTGCAAAGTGTGGCTTGACCTGCTGTTGACCAGCTACGGCATCAGACCGCCCTGAGGCGTTCGCCGCGGCAAATCCACCTGCACTCAGAAGCACCGCCAGCCCTACGGCTCCGATAATCAAACGAGCCTTGGTCGAAGAAATTTTCATCGTTCAGCCTCCTGTACCACTACGAACTTTGATCGGGAGTCCGGAACGTGTACCACGCATCATGGCCGCCGCCGTTCCAGCCATAGACCACACCCCAGCTATACCAAGTGCCGTAGGCATCAATTGAAATGTCTGCACTCCAGTACTGATTCGGGCCGATGTCGTATGAGTTGTAGGTTGTTGCACCTTCGGTGGTCAGAGACCCACCAGCATCGAATATCTGTGCCCTCTGCGCCACATAACCTGCACCCACAGTCTGAGAAGTGGGGCCATTGTTGGTGAATGCATACACGTGTCCAGTGGACGTCTACAGGCCCACGTAGTCGTTATAGTCAATTCCACCTGCGCTGCAGTACCCAACTGCCCTAGTCGTACTTCCCGCCTGAGCCACCCCAGCACTAGCCATCAGCGACAGCGCTGCCAGGCTCACTGCGACCAGCCCTAGACGAGTCACCCGTCTAGGAGTCACGCCAACACTCCTAAAGAATCTGAAAGGATCATTCTTGACACCTCCAGCAAAATTTAAGTATGTATCAGCCAAGCTAGTCCTAAGAATGGATAGGCACAAGAGATAGTCTGACATCGAGAGACTGATAGCTCGTCAGCCATCGATACCTGCGCATCATCTTCTACCTCTCAACAAGAGAATTTAGGTCAGCCCCTCCGGCACCCCGGGAGCCTCCAGGACAATCGGCGCCTCACCGAAGGCCAGTCTGGTGGCCTTCACGACAGACCGGCCCATCAGGTAATTGGCACCGGCCCCGATCACCGCGCCCACGCCGAAGGGCAACAATCGTCCCAGCGCTGCGCCACCCTGCTCAACAGCGAAGCGGCGAATGAACCTGCGTTGCACCTGAGAGACCACCAGCTTCACCGCACTCGCCGGCACCTTCCGCCCCCAGGATTTGCCCAGTGCATTGCCCCAGGCCGTCATCGGGGTCCCTGCTCCCGTCATCGCGCGCCCGGCAAGGGACTGCATCAGCACCGCGCCCTCCTCGCCGAGCATGATCGCCATCACGGCGGCGCGGGCCCGGTCCGGATCATCAAGGTGAGCCCCGTGGAGCTCAGCCATGGACAGGGCGTAGAGGGCCGTCGCCTCCAGGAACACCAACGTGGTCGCTGCAGAAACACCCAGAGAGGCCACGGTACCCAGGCCAGGAATCACGGCCACCGCACCAATCGCCGCACCCGTGCCACTGACCGCGCTGAGGTAGTCCCGGTCCAGAGTTCGGGCCACGCGTGCCACAGAAACGTCCGGACGCTTCTGCAGCCGTCGCAGATTGGCCCGGACCAGAGGGCGCTGGCTCTCAATGGCCCGCTCGAGCAGACCGTTCAGAAAAGGTTGCGGCATCCCCTGGGGTGTGATGGCAGCATCCGTGGCGATCTTCAGAGCTTGATTCGTCAATGGTCGGGCCATGGGTATCGCTCCTCTACTCGGTTTCCGAACCTTGAGTGGGTCTCCAGCGGCTGGGATCAGTGCCTGGCCACCAGACTGCCCACAAGAGACAGCGTAGCGATCAATAGGCCCACGGCTGCCAGAATCCAGGTCCAGTACTTCACCGGAATGAAAAACAGCGAGGACCGCGGCGTGTAGAAAGCCAGCTGACCGGTCGCGGGGTCAACAGCCTGAACCACATGGAACGTCACCGTCTGCCCGTGCTCGTTGGCATAAGGCTGCGCCAGTGGCTGACGGAACAGCACCGGCTTGGGTGGGTCCATCCTGGGCAGCAGATAGCTGGCGAAGAGCCAGTTGATCACGGCACCGAGAACCAGCCCGAGGCCGGCCCAGATGCCGGAGTGCGAGGGCTGACGATCCACCAGAGAAAAGACGGTCATCATGATCAGCGCCCCGACGCCTGCACACAACACCACAAAAATGCCCCACCGAGACCAGACAATCATGGCTGTACTTTAGCAGTTTCTACATACTTGAGCGGAACGGTAAACGCATGCTCAGGAAGGCGCTGGCATCCATCAGTTCAGCAGCGCCCATCCCGTGCCCCATGCCCGGATACTCTTCCCTCTGCAGAGCCGTATTAGCCTCCAGCCACTCCCGGGTGAATGACACGGCATCGGGGTGAATCACCAGGTCTGCCCGATCCCGGCCCCAGAAAAATGGGGTACGGCTGGCCAGCGGCTCGGTCGCGGCCAGCAGCGGGTTGGCCAGCACAAAACCATTCAGGCCGACGACGGCGGCAAAGCGGTCCTGACGCAGCCTCAGCAGGGTGCTGGCCATCGCCATGCCCTGCGAGTGACCCAGCAGGCTGGTGGTTGCGAAACCGTAGCGGGCCTGGGCGGCGTCCAGCCAACTCAGCACGGAAGTGGCCGCGGCCACCACCTGAGCGAAGTCGTTGTTCAGGAAGTAATCCAGCAGGAACCAGCCGTAGGAATCGTCCATCTCGAAGCTCCCCCGGAGCGCCACACAGGTCATCATGGGCGGCATCGCGCTGAAGTGCCGGGACATGGCCGTCTCATCCGCACCGTAACCGTGCAGCATGACCAGCAGGTCGGTGCCCGTGCGTTCCGCTTCGGGCCGGGACCAGATCGCAGTAAGCATGCCAATAGCCTAAGGGTTCCGCCACCAGGTCCCGCTTCACGAGCCTTTGTGCCGGGACCGGGTGGCGGCTCCCACCTGAGCACGCTGTGAACCGGGACCTGGTGACAGGTCAACACCCGCAGGCCAGGAGTGTCTTCCTCCCCACGCCGCCAACTTGGGGGCATTCCCCACAAGATGCTGCCAGGCTGCCCCTGGCCGCACTCCACCACACTCAGGGGTAGTTAACTCACGGCCTGACTGATCTTCTGAACGTTCTTGCCCGGCACGGCGGCGTCGCTCGATGGCGCACGCTGATTGACGAGGGGATTCCTGCACCCTCCATCAGAACTGCCGTTCGCACCGGGACCATTCGCCGCTATGGCTACGGAATCTACGGCCTGCCAGACGCTGGTGTCCACCAGCTCGCCATCGCCCGCTCTCGCGCAGCCCCAGCCTGTCTGAGCGCGGCCGCCACCCGCGGAATGTGGGTGCTACAGACTCCGGACCGGCCACATCTTGCCGCCAACCACGGTTATCGCGAGGCCTGCCTGGAGGCGCTCCTGCGCAGCCCCATCCGGTGGCATCGAGCCCGATTACCGCTGACCGACCTCGACGTCGTCCTCCAGGTTCTGCACTGTGCTTCAGTGCTGGAGGCACTCGTCGTCCTCTGTTCTGTGGTTCGCTTCGGGCAGGTGAGAGTACCTCAGGTGCGCGAGCAACTCACGGGCCGCAACCACACAAAGGCGCGGCAGGTACTGGCTCGGCTGGATGTCCACTCTGAATCCGCACTGGAGGTGGTGTCCCGTTTTCATCTCGAGGAAGCCAGTTATCAGGTGGCATCCCAGGTCTATATTCCAGGCCTGGGACGCGCAGACCAGCTGGTGGACGGCGTGCTGGCCATCGAGTTGATGGGCAAGGCCTACCACCTGTCCTCCGAGGCATTCACCGAGGACCTCCGTCGGTTCAACCAGTACACAGTCTCCGGGATTCCGGTTCTCCGGGTCGGGTATGCGCTGGTAGTTCACCACCCCATGGAATTCATCGCACTGGTTCACCGCGCTCTGCAGCATACCCGGCCACCAGGTCCCGCTTCATGGGCCCGTGAACCGGGATCTGGTGGCAGATCCCGGCGGAATGCCCCGTGAACCGGGACCTGGTGGCGGATCAGAGAACCCCCGGCACGCCAAACCACAGAATTTCACAGATATCTTCTTGACAATCAAAGATAAACACAGATAAAGTCATGGAAATCCACATACCTGTGATGTGGATCATAATGATGACCAGGGATTGCCGATCATCATCAAGGAGGATGAGTGTTCGCGCACGAACGTCAGGAACGCATTGCCGCGCTGACGGCCCGCCAGGGCCAGGTGAGCGTCCAGGAGCTTGCCCAGTTGCTGGACGTCACCCAGGAAACGGTGCGCCGCGATCTGGACCAGCTGGAAAGCGCCGGAGTGCTGCGGCGGGTGCATGGTGGCGCTATTTCGCCCGAGCGACTCAGCCTGGCCGAGCCCAGCCTCGATGAACGGCAGAGCCGCAATCTCGAGCAGAAGAACCGCATCGCTGAGGCTGCACTGGCCTACATCCCGGCCAGCGACTCGACCGATACCGCCGCGACGGCATCCTCCGTTTCGGTCATTCTGGACGCCGGCACCACCACGGAACTTCTCGCCGCCCGCCTCGCCGCCCCGTCCTTCACGCTGCACCGGGCGAGCCTGCTCGCCATCACCAATGCGCTGCCCATCGCCTACCGACTGAGCAGCAATCCGGCCTGGTCCGTGGAGATTCTGGGCGGCCGAATCCGGGGGCTGACCAGTGCCGCCGTCGGCTCCAGTGTCACCCACCAACTCTCCGGGCTCCGGCCAGACATTGCGTACATCGGCGCGAATGGCATTCATGCAGAGTTCGGTCTGAGCACCCCCGACTCCCTCGAAGCGGCCGTCAAAACCGCCATGGTGACGTCCGCCCGGCGGGTCGTCGCCCTGGTGGACTCCTCCAAGCTGGATCAGGAAACCCTGGTCCGCTTTGCCAGCCTGGACCAGATCGACGTCCTGATCACGGACCAGACACCCGGACCTTCCCTGACCGCCGCCCTCAAAGAAACCGGAGTAGACGTGGTGATCGCATGATTGTGACCGTTACCCCCAACCCCAGCCTGGACCGCACCATTGAGCTCGATGCCGAGCTTCGCCGCGGAGCCGTGCAGCGCGCCGTCGGTGCCCAGCAGGAGGCGGGCGGCAAAGGCGTAAACGTCTCCCGGGCGCTGGTTGCCTCCGAGGTGGACACCCTGGCCCTGCTGCCGGGTTCTGATCAGGATGCCGTCATCGTCGCCCTCCGTGGCAGCGGCATCCCGCATCAGACCTTGCCACTGGACGCCCCGCTGCGTTCCAATGTCACGGTGACCGAGCCCGATGGCACCACCACGAAAATCAACGAACCCGGCCCCACTTTCAGCGCTGCAGAGCGCGATGGGCTGTTGCAGCTCTGCGTGGACAAGGCCAGGGGTGCCTCCTGGCTGGTCCTGGCCGGCTCGCTGCCACCCGGCATCGAACCCGATTTCTACGCCACGGTGATCCGCGCCGTCCGGCAGGCCTGGGGTGCCGATGCTCCCCGGATCGCCGTCGACTCCTCCGGGATTCCACTGCGTGAGGCGGTCACTGCCGGCCCGGATCTGCTCAAGCCCAATGCGGAAGAGCTGGCCGAACTGACCGGCTCCAGCGCAGACCTCGAGGCAGACCCCGCCCTGGCCGCACAGACCGCGCGCGGACTGATCGACGATGGCGTCGGCGCAGCACTGGTCACCCTCGGCGCACACGGCGCCCTCCTGGTGACCGGTGAGGGGAGCTGGCTCGCCCAGGGGCCGCCGATCATTGCCCGCAGCACCGTCGGGGCCGGGGATTCCGCCCTTGCCGGCTACCTCTACGCACACACTCAGGGCGAAGTACCCCTGGACTGCCTGGCCCAGGCCGTCGCCCACGGGGCGGCTGCCACTCAGCTGCCCGGCTCCACCGTTCCGACGCTGGAGCAGACCGCACCACAGAGCATCACCGTCACACCCCTCCCTTCCACCCCGCTCGCCACGGCGGCGACCGACTCCCTGAAAGAACTCTCATGAGCCAACTCATCACACCCCAGCTGGTCAGTCTCGACACAGCAGTCGGGAGTACGCCGGAAGAAGTGATTCGCACGCTGGCCGCGCGCATCACGGACGCCGGACGCGCCACCGCTGCCGAGGACCTCTTCGCCGATGCCTGGGCACGCGAGCAGAAAACGGCCACCGGTGTTCCCGGCGGCATCGCCATCCCGCATTGCCGTTCCGCCGCAGTCCTGGAGCCGACCTTCGCCATGGCCCGGCTGCCCGAATCCGCGACGGTGGATTTTGGGGCCAAGGACCGCCCGGCCGATCTGGTCTTCTTCATCGCCGCCCCGGCAGGCGCCGACCAGGCACACCTGAAGCTGCTCTCCGCCCTGGCCCGCGCCCTGGTCCGCAAGGACTTCACCGCGGCCCTGCGCGCAGCCAGCACCGAGCAGGAGGTGGTTGACCTGGTCCTGGCGGCCGTCAACCCGGCTCCGGCAGCCCCTGCTCCGGCCGCTGACGCCGCGCCCGCCGCGGCAGGAGTCCGCAAGCTGGTTGCCGTGACCGCCTGCCCCACCGGCATCGCGCACACCTATATGGCCGCTGACTCGCTGCTCGCTGCCGCCAAGGAGGCAGGCATCGAGCTGCAGGTGGAGACTCAGGGCTCCGGGGCCGTGACCCCGCTGGACCCGGCTGTGATCCGCGATGCCGAAGCGGTGATCTTCGCCGTCGACGTCGATGTGCGGAACAAAGGACGATTCGCCGGGAAACCGGTGATCAACGCGCCCGTGAAGCGTGGCATCGAAGAACCGGAGCAGTTGCTCAGCGAAGCTCTTGCCGCCACCGAGGATCCCAACGCTCCTCGGGTGAGCGCCGGATCCGAGGGCGCCTCTGAATCCGCCGTGGCGAATGAGCACCTGGGCCAGAAGATCAAGAAGGTCCTGCTCACCGGCGTCAGCTACATGATTCCCTTCGTGGCCGGTGGAGGTCTGCTGATCGCCCTCGGCTTCCTGCTGGCCGGCTACGACATCGCGCTCGGCACCAAGGCCAATGACATCCTGGCGCAGAACACGCTGTTCAACCTGCCGGATGGCAATCTGGCGTTGTACCTGGGTGCTGTGGCCTTCAAGATCGGTGGCCTTTCCATGGGCTTCCTGGTCCCGGCGCTGGCAGGTTACATCGCCTTCGGCATCGCGGACCGGCCCGGCATTGCCCCCGGGTTCACCGCCGGCGCGGTGGCATCCTTCATGGGCGCCGGCTTCCTCGGTGGTCTGGTGGGCGGTCTGCTGGCTGGTCTGGCCGCCTACTGGATCGGTTCCTGGCAGGTCCCGCGGTGGTTGCGTGGTCTGATGCCGGTGGTGATCATCCCGCTGCTCGGCTCGATCATCGCATCCGGACTGATGTTCCTGGTGCTGGGTGGCCCGATCGCCGCTCTGTCCAATGCGCTCAGTGCCTGGCTCTCCGGGATGACCGGAGCCTCCGCGATCCTGCTGGGCATCATCCTCGGCCTGATGATGTGCTTCGACCTCGGTGGCCCGGTCAACAAGGTGGCCTACGCCTTCGCCGTTGCGGGTCTGGGTGCGGGAACGATGGCCAACCAGGCACCGTGGCAGATCATGGCCGCCGTCATGGCAGCAGGCATGGTTCCGCCGCTCGCGATGGCACTGGCGACCAGTCTGCGTCCGAAGTCCTTCACCGCCGTCGAACGCGAAAACGGCAAGGCAGCCTGGCTACTCGGCGCCTCCTTCATCTCCGAGGGTGCCATCCCGTTTGCCGCTGCCGACCCGCTCCGGGTGATCCCGGCATCGATGCTCGGTGGTGCGCTCACCGGTGCACTCTGCATGGCCTTCAACGTCACGTCCAAGGCCCCGCACGGTGGCATCTTCGTCTTCTTCGCCATCGGTAATGTGCTGATGTTCGTCCTCGCAATCCTGGCCGGCATGGTGGTCAGCGCCTTCGCTCTGCTGGCGCTCAAGCGCTGGGCCGTTCGTCGGTCCTCAGACGATGACCCATCCGCGATCGGCGCCGACGCAGATGGCACGACGACGGCTGAGGCTGCTAGCGTGAGCGCCTGAGGAGGAGTCACAGATGACCGAGGAAACAACGCTGTACCAGGGGGTTGGTGTCAACCCCGGCCGGGTGGTGGGGACCGTGCTCCGGATGCCTCCGCCCATCGCTGAACCGCCTGTCGGCGAGCCGCTACCTGCCGGTACCTCTGCGGAGGATGCCGCCACAGCCCTCAAAGCCGCCGCAGCGGAGGTGCAGACCAGCCTGCGGGAACGTGCCGCCTGGGCCGCTGCCAACGGCAAGGCTGACGCCCAGGCCGTGTTGGAGGCCACAGCGCTGATGGCCACCGACCCCATGCTGCTCAAGTCGGCTGTGAAGAAGCTCGATGCCGGGCTCTCAGCAGAGCGTGCACTGTGGGAGGCTGCCGAGGGAGTAGCCACCATGTTGCACAATCTGGGCGGCTATATGGCAGAGCGCACCCACGACGTCTACGACGTGCGAGCCCGGATCGTGGCAGCGTTGCGCGGTGTCACTGCTCCTGGCATCCCGGACTCTCCCCAGCCCTACGTGCTGGTGGCCGAGGACCTCGCGCCCGCTGACACTGCGACGCTCGACCCGGCGCTGGTCCTCGCACTGGTCACCTCCGGTGGCGGCCCCCAGTCGCATACGGCGATCATTGCCCGCTCTCTGGGCCTGCCCGCCGTGGTGGCCGCCGCCGGTGTCACCGACGTGGAGAACGGCACGGAGGTCTACGTCGATGGCGCGGCCGGGCTGCTCCGTACTCAGCCGAACCCGGGCGATCACGAGGCTGCAGCCCTGTGGCACGAGCGGGCCGCGAGCCTGTCGCAGTTCGAAGGGCCTGGAGTTCTGGCTGACGGCACGGTGCTGCCCTTGCTGGCCAATGTGGGCAATGCCGCTCAGGCGCGCGATGCCGCTGCGGCAGGGGCCGAGGGCGTGGGCCTGTTCCGCACCGAGTTCCTGTTCCTGGAGCGGGATTCCGAGCCCTCCGTGGAGGAGCAGGTTGAGGCGTACTACGGCGTCTTCGCAGCTTTCCCGGGCAAGAAGGTCGTGGTGCGCACCCTGGACGCAGGTGCTGATAAGCCCCTGCCGTTCCTGACCAATTCGGAGGAGCCGAACCCGGCTCTGGGCGTCCGCGGTTACCGGACCGATCTGACCTCGCCCGGAGTACTGGAACGCCAGCTCTCCGCGATTACCACGGCCGCCGGGCGAGCACAGGCAGACGTCTGGGTCATGGCCCCGATGATCTCGATCGCCTCCGAGGCCGCCATGTTCGCCAAACTCTGTCGGGAAGCTGGTCTCCGGACCCCAGGGGTCATGATTGAGGTTCCTGCCGCTGCGCTGAGCGCGCGGAGCATGCTGCACCGGGTGGACTTCGCCAGCCTGGGGACCAATGATCTGACCCAGTACACGATGGCGGCGGACCGCCAGCTCGGCCCGCTCGCCGAGCTCAACGATCCCTGGCAGCCGGCGGTTCTGGCCCTGATTGCGGCCAGCACGGCGGGGGCCGCCAAGGCGAGCGCCGAGCTGGGCAGCAACCGCCCGGTGGGCGTCTGTGGTGAGGCCGCCGCGAACCCGGCACTCGCCGTCGTGCTGGCCGGTCTGGGCGTCAACAGCCTCTCGATGACCGCCCGGGCGCTGCCTGCCGTGGCCGCCGTTCTGGCCACTGTAACGCTGCCGCGCGCACAGGAGATCGCCGCCCTGGCTCTGGCGGCAGAAAGCGCTGCCGAGGCCCGGGAAGTTGCCCGCGCCGAGCTGCCCATCCTGGACGAACTCGGCCTCTGAAGCCCCTTCACCACGTCATTCATCCCCACTCATCCAGCACTGAGGAGAACCCATGTCAGAACGTATTGCCACCGTTGCCAGCCGCGTCGGTCTGCACGCCCGTCCCGCAGCGATCTTCGCTGAGGCCGCAGCAGAACTTCCGGTCGAGGTGACCATCGCCCCGGAGGGGACGCCCGCGGAGGAAGCACTCGATGCCTCCTCGATCCTTTCGCTGATGGGCCTCGGTGCCGCACACGGTGACCGTGTGGTGCTCCGGGCCGAGGGCGCCGGTGCCGATGAGGCTCTGGACACCCTGGTCAAGATCCTCGAAACGGACCACGACGCCTGAGCCAGCACGTTTTCGCGAATGTGTTTTCGCGAACCACAACGGAAAAAGCACCTGCGATTGCGGGTGCTTTTTCCGTTGTGGTTCGCATTGTGGGTGATAGTCCCTCGATAGCGCCCCGCTCCCGGGCGAAGTCCGCAGGCTTGAGCCGCTTCCGTGGCATAGCCCTGCCCCTGGAGATCAGCCCGCACATGGTACCCCACCTCGACCTCGCGCACGCCGTCCACCTCCTGCCAGGTCAGCCCGCAATCCCCGATGAATTCGCCATCGAGCGTCTCTATGATCCAGAGGCCAAAGCCGTCGGCGGCGTAGCTGCGGGTGTTCCACAGGGTGGCCGGAGGGCGCACTGTGGAGAGTGGGCTCAAAGGATGTCATGCGTCCAAGCCCAGTGCCCGAAGGCCTCGTTTTATAACGATCAGATAACGACGCTACAGGCACTGGGACTGCTGGGATGTAGCCATCACAGGTTGCTCAAAGCAAGCGATTCAACCACTGATTTTTCCCGGGCCGAACGTCAGCAATGACTAAAGTTGAAGGCCTGCCCGGGGCCTCCCCGATGCAGTACGGCTCAGAGTCGCAAGCAAATGACCTCCCCAGGAGATGCCCAAATGCCCACAGACAACAGCACGATGCCACCGCTCGTTCAAGCGGGGCATGCCACTAAATCCCGGCGCCTTCCCCGGTTAAAAAAGCGGCGCCTGTCGGTCGATCACGTCAACGTGGTGGACAAGCCCATGCTCAGAAAAGCACTCGGCGGCACCATCGTCGGAAACACCATGGAATGGTATGACGTCGGCGTGTTCGGCTACCTGATCACCACGATGGGTCCGGTCTTTCTGCCTGAGGCGGACAACACCGTACGGAACCTGTTCCTGCTGGGCACCTTCGCCGCCACGTTCTTCGCCCGACCGCTCGGCGGGGTGTTCTTCGGCTGGCTCGGAGACAAGATCGGACGGCAGAAGGTCCTTGCCGCCACACTGATTCTGATGGCGGCCTCCACCTTCGTCCTCGGCCTGATCCCGGGGTATGCCACCATCGGCATCTGGGGCTGCATCATGCTGGTGCTGGTCAAACTCATCCAGGGCTTCTCCACGGGCGGTGAGTACGCCGGTGCCACCACCTTCGTCAGCGAATACGCCTCGGACAAACGCCGCGGCTTCTTCGCCAGCTTCCTGGACATGGGCAGCTACCTGGGCTTCGCCATCGGCGCCGCCCTGGTCTCTGCGCTGCAACTGACCGTAGGCCAGGCCGCCATGGAGGACTGGGGCTGGCGCATCCCGTTCCTGGTCGCCGGGCCACTGGGTGCCGTCGCCATCTACTTCCGGCTCAAAATTGAGGAATCTCCCCAGTTCCAGGCCACTCTGGACGCCCATGAGGCCGCCACTGAAGAGAACACCGACGATGCCGCCAAGAGCCCGGTGGGTCTGGTCAAGGCCTTCTGGCGCCAGATCGTGCTGGCCATCATTCTGGTCGCCGCCGCCAACACCGTCGGCTACGCGCTGACCACCTATATGCCCACCTACCTGACCACGGCAAAGGGCTACGACGAACTGCACGGAACACTCCTGACCATCCCGGTACTGGTGATCATGAGCCTGTGCATTCCACTGACCGGCCGGCTCTCGGACCGGATCGGCCGCCGCCCCGTCCTGTGGATCGGCGCCATCTCCACCATCGTGCTGGCCATCCCGGCCTTCCTGCTGATCGGCATCGGCGAGATCTGGTCCACGGTGCTTGGCCTGGCGCTCATCGCCTTTCCGGTCACCTTTTACGTGGCCAATCTGGCGTCCGCGCTGCCTGCACTGTTCCCCACGTCCAGCCGCTACGGAGGGATGGGCATCGCCTACAACTTTGCGGTGGCAATTTTTGGCGGCACCGCACCGTTCATCATCGAGAGTCTGCTCAAGCTGACACACAACGACATGATGCCCGCGTATTACCTGATGGCGACTTCCCTGGCGGGCGGCGTGGCCATCTTCTTCCTGCAGGAATCAGCGCAGCGCCCGCTCCCGGGGTCGATGCCGAGTGTGGACACAGTGGAGGAGGCGCGCGAGTTGGTGGCCACTCAGGATGACAACCCGCATCTGGACCTCGACGACATGCCCTTCGATGAGACCTTCGAGCCCGCCACTCCGGGCGACGGCATGCCGGTGGTGCATCGTTGAATCGGGAGCCCGGTAAGCCGGTAGCATCGTGCCATGCCTGAATCCACTCCCGCGCTCAGCTATGCCGATGGGCGGCTTCTCCGTCACGGAACCGAGCACCGGCTCCTCGGTGGCGCCATCCACTACTTCCGCGTTCATCCCAGCCAGTGGGCGGACCGGCTAGACCGGCTCGTCGCACTGGGCGCGAACACGCTGGACACCTATGTGGCGTGGAACTTCCACCAGCTGCGCAAGGCCCAGGAGCCGGATTTCCGCGGCTGGCGGGACGTGGTGCGTTTCATCGAGATGGCCGGTGAACGGGGGCTGGACGTCATGGTGCGTCCCGGGCCCTACATCTGTGCTGAATGGGACAACGGCGGCTTCCCCGCCTGGCTTACCTCGATGCCGGGGGTGGAGTTGCGTAGCACGAATGAGCATTACCAAGCCGCCGTGGAACGCTGGCTTGATGTGCTGTTGCCCCGGCTGACGTCTCTGCAGGCCTCCCAGGGCGGCCCAATCGTGGCCTTCCAGGCGGAGAACGAATACGGCAGCTATGGCGACGATCCGGAATACGTCGTCTGGAGCCGGGAAGTGCTTCTGGAGCGCGGAGTCACCGAGTTGGTTTTCAGCGCCGATGGCGCCAACGACTTCTACCTCGACGGCGGCTCGATCGAGAGCATGCTGGCCACCGGGACGCTGGGCAGTGGCGGCACCGAGGCCCTAGCGACCTGGCGTCGCCGTCGGCCAGGCGAGCCCTTCATCGCCGCAGAATTCTGGAACGGCTGGTTTGACCACTGGGGCGAGGAGCACCACACCCGCAACCCGGAAGAAGCGGCCTCCTCCGTCGCGGAGATCATCGATGGCGGCGGCTCGGTCTGCCTCTACATGGCCCACGGCGGGACAAACTTCGGCCTGAGCGCCGGGGCCAATCATGACCGCGTCCTCCAGCCGACGGTGACCAGCTATGACTCGGATGCTCCGATTGCGGAGGACGGGACGCTGACCCCAAAGTTCCATGCGATTCGCGAAGTGTTTGGCCGGGTACGGGAGCTGCCCGAGATTCCTGAGGCGCTGCTCGCACCGCAGGCAGTCCTTCCCGCGCAGAGTCTGCCGGTGGTCCCCGGCGTGAGCTTGCTGGAGTTCCTGCGGAGCCTTCCGGTGGCGGCCAATCACCGCACCCCGCTCAGCTTTGAGGAACTGGACTGTCCGCGCGGTGCAGTGCTCTACCGTGCCCGGCCGATCCTCCCGGCGGGCGAATTCACTCTGCGTATTGCCGGGCTGCATGACCGGGCCACGATCTTCGTCAATGGCACCCGCGTGGGGGTCTTCGAAGCCGAGGTGCATGAACCGCTGACGCTGACCGGCACCGGTGAGCGGGCCACCGTGGAGATTCTGGTGGAAAACCTGGGCCGGATCAACTACGGCCACCTGCTGGGCCAGGCCAAGGGCATTCTGGGTGGCCTGCTGATCAACCAGCGGATGACTTTTGACTGGGATCACGCCGTACTGCCATTGGAGGAATTCACCGCCGCTCAGCTGGCACAGTATGCCGCACCCTCGGGCCGGATCGACGGAGCACCCGGGTTCTTCTCCACGGAGCTCCAGGTGGAGACCCCCGCGGATACGCATCTGACCCTGCCAGGCTTCGGCAAGAGCTACGTCTGGCTCAACGGCGTGCTGTTGGGCTGCTCCTGGGAGCGCGGGCCGCAGCACAGCCTGTACGTGCCCTCCGGCTTGCTCACTGCCGGAACCACTACGGTGACGATCCTGGAGCTGGAGCACGCCGGGGAGTCGGTGGAGCTCCTGGCTGCAGCCGATCTGGGCTGACGGGGTCACCGAACGCCGCTGATAACGCACGATGGCGAGCCACCTGCTCAGGGGTGGCTCGCCATCGTGCCTCACGGCTTCTGTACGGATACTGGCAGCTGTTACCAGCGAACCTTCTTTTCACGCTTGCCTTGCTTGCCACTGGCCTGCACGGCCTTGGGCCCAGCGGCAACGCCTGGCGCGCCGCGCTGGGCAGCCTGAGCTTTCTTGCGTTCGAGCGACTCGCGCAGCTCGGCGGACAGCTTGGACGCGGAATGAGCGGATTGTTCTGTGCTGGGTTTTTCGGTCATGGATGCTCCTTCAGAAGGGAGGCTCGCGAATGCCGCTCCGATAGCCGGAGGGGTCTCAACGCAGAATGGAAAACTCTGGAACGAGCCTGATGGACAGGTGGCTTAGGCCAGCCGATGTACCCGGGAAGGCCCGGGGATTACAGTGTCTCCATGCCGTTCAGCCTAGCAGGTCAACAGAATCACTGAACTCGGGGTGCTTCTGCAGCCAGGCGGCGATGAAGGGGCAGTAAGGCACCAGGCGCAGCCCACGGTCGATGCCGTCCTGCACCGCGTAGGCGGCTAACTTACCGGCGAGGCCCTGGCCGGTGAAGCCGGCCAAGGTCTCAGTATGGATAAATTCCAGGCGGTCTCCGTGCTCCCGGTACGCGACGATAACGGCGAGCACGCCATCCAGCAGCAACTCGTAGCGCCTGGCCTGCGCATTGCGTCGGATCACCTCGGTCATCTCAACCTCTGGCACTCAGCGTCCTCGCTTCCCGGCTGCACTGCTGAGACGGTCAGGGACCCACCGGGACATGAATACCAGCGCCTTGTAGCGCCTGGAGGGGATGCTCACGGCCTTACCTGCCCGGGCATCCGCCAAAGCCTCCCGCACCACCTGATCCGGGGTGAGCCACATCCATCCGGGGATACCCTCGGTGGAGGCACCGAGCCGGGAATGGAATTCGGTGTGCACAAAGCCGGGGCAGACCGCAGTGACGCTCACTCCACGGGGTCCGTAGTGGACATTGGCCCAGCGGCTGACGCTGATCAGCCAGGCTTTGGCTGCGCCGTAGGTACCTCGCGGAATGAAACCCGCCACGCTGGCCACATTGATGATCCGGCCATGCCCACGGCGGAGCATCCCGGGAAGTGCTGCATGCATCAGGCGTAGCGGGGTCTCGGTGTGAATCCGGAGGTGCTCCACCTCCATCTCCACCGGGTTCTCATCCAGAGCATTTTTGAGCCCGAATCCGGCGTTGTTGACCAGCAGCGAAACCGGGTGCTGCTCACTGGCCAATCGGGCGGCAACCAGGGCGGCGCCATCGTCCGTGGTCAGATCCGCACTCAGCGTCTCCACGTCGATGCCGAACTCCTCCCGCAGCCGGGCGGCTTTCGTGTCGAGCCGATCCGTGTTACGCGCCACAAGGATCAGCGGAATCCGCGCACTGGCCAGCTGTTGGGCGAATTCAGCGCCGAGGCCCGCGGTGGCCCCGGTCACCAGAGCACGTTCAGTCATGGCACCATGGTGTCACGATTAGTCCGGCCGAGCGCTCATGGTGAGCATCACCTTGCCGCGGTGCTGGCCCGAATCGAAGTATTCGTGGGCGGCCTGCACCTCGTCGAGCGGAAAGGTCCGGTCGATCATTGGCCGGATCGCCCCGCTGCTGACCAGCGGCCAGACCTCTGAGACCAGGCGCGCCATGATCTGCGACTTCTCCTCCACAGGCCGGGCGCGGAGCGTGGTGCCGATGATCGAGGCCCGTTTACCCATCAGCGTGGCCAGATTCAGCTCCGCGGTGGAGCCACCCTGCAGGGCGATCACGACCAGTCTGCCGCCGAGTGCCAGCGCCTCCAGATTGCGCTCCAGGTAGGCTCCGCCGACGACGTCGAGGATCACATTGGCCCCGCCGCGCAACTGAGAGGCAAGCACAAAGTCCTCACTGCGGTAGTCGATCGCCTCATTGGCACCGAGCGCCAGAGCATCCCGGCACTTCTCCGGACCCGATGCCGTAGCCAGCACCGTCGCGCCCATAGCTTTACCGAACTGGATGGCGAAGGAACCGATGCCGCCCGTGGCACCGTGCACCAACAGCGTCTCCCCCGCGCGGAGCCGGGCCGCCATCACCAGGTTCGCATAAACGGTGGCAGCCACTTCCGGCAGTCCGGCTGCTTCCACCAGGTCAATGCCCTCAGGGAGCGGTACCACCTGCCCGGCAGGAACGGCGACCTTCTCGGCATACCCGCCACCGGCCAGCAGCGCGAGGACCGGCTGGCCCACCGTGAACCCGTGGGCCCGCAGAACCTCCGGCGCAGTCGCCGCGCTGATCCGGCCGGACACCTCCAGGCCGGGGTACCCGGGGGCACCGGGTGGTGGAGGGTAATAGCCGCGCCGTTGCTGGACGTCAGCCCGGTTCAGGCCCGCCGCCACGACGTCGATCAGCACCTCCCCCGGCCCGGGAACTGGATCCGGAACCTCGGCCAGGACCAGGGCTTCCGGGCCTCCGGGCTGGGGAATCGTGACAGCGCGCATGGCTACTCCTCGGGTGGACGCGGTGTTTTGTTCCATGGTGCCACGCCGTGAAAGACTGGGAGCCTGGAAGGTTGTCCGAGCGGCCGAAGGAGCTAGTCTTGAAAACTAGTAGGCGGTAACCCCGTCTCATGGGTTCAAATCCCATACCTTCCGCGTGTGAAGCCCCGGGACATCGTTCACTCGATGTCCCGGGGCTTGGTGTTTCTAGCCGTATTTTTGGCGCGATTCTCTGGAGCGGGATGGTAGTTCAGCGTTTGGTGGGCGTTCCCACGCGTGTTTTCACCCTCACGATGCCGAACTGGCATCCCCCCGCTTTCCGACGCAGGCGAGAGTAAAATGGAGGAATGGGTTGAGGGTGGCCAGCCGCGTCATGGCACCGACCATCCACGGGCACAGGGGGTCCAGCATGAACCACGCAACGCATGACCTTCTCCGGCAGACCGAAGGCCTCGGCCTCGGATACCGCTTCTTCTGGCGCGTCCAGTACACGATGCTCAATGTTTTCGGCCCGCCGGATGACGGCACGACGGGTGGCCCTCGCGGCCAGCTACTCCGCGAGCGCGCTGAACGGGTGGAAAACATCCGCGCACGGAAGGCCCACCACTTCTAGGCCGCCACTTCTAGGCTCGGCCTTCCAACCTCGGCCTCTGTACCAGCTCTGCTACAGACTGCCCGGATCGGCACCTGAGCGGAGTTGCACCACGTGTGATCGGCTAGCGTATGGTCATGCCCGGGATTCCTCCGGGCGATCAATCCACCGCCAGCGAAGGGCCGGAACTCGTGGCAAGGTTGCTGCTCATTGAGGACAATCCCGAGATCAACCATGCCTTCCAACTGGCCCTGAGCCAGCGCGGTCACCAGGTGGACGGACGGTATCTGGGCGGGGAAACCGTGACCGAGGTCAACGGGCCGCACCCGCCCGAGCTGATCGTCCTGGACCTCATGCTTCCGGACCTCGACGGCCTGGAGGTCTGCCGCCGCATCCGCACCACCAGCACCGTGCCGATCATCATGATGACGGCGCGCGGCGATGACGTCGACGTCGTCCTCGGGCTGGAGGCCGGAGCCGACGACTATGTGGTGAAACCGGTGGAACCTGCCATTCTGGACGCACGGATCCGCGCGGTGTTGCGGCGCGGGACTCCCCCGGAAACGTCCGATGCCGCCCCCGCGGACGTGCTGGTCAACGGCAGCCTGCAGATTGACCGCAAGGCTCTGACCGTCAGCAGAAACGGCGTGCCGGTGGCTCTCTCTCCGACGGAAATCAGGCTCCTGCTGGAACTCTCCAGCAATATCGGCGTGGTACAGAGCAGAGAACAATTGCTGCGGTCCGTCTGGGGCACCGAGTACCTGCTGGAGTCACGGATGGTGGACGCCTCGATCCAGCGCCTGCGGGCCAAGATCGAGGACGATCTGGCGCATCCCCGGCACATCTCCACGGTGCGCGGCTTCGGCTACCGCTTTGACCGGATCCCCGACGGTTCATGACGTTCCTGCGCAGTGCCGTCGGAAGCCTCGGTTTCCGCCTGGCCGTCGGCTTCGCACTGGTAGCCGCCATCGCCGCCGGTGGCACCGGGGCCGTGGTCGCCGCCTCCGCCCGGACCAATATTTATGAGGCGGAGCAGAACCGGGTGCTGAGCGTTTTCAGCGGCATGGTGGAGTCCATGCCCAACGTCATCTCTGCGCCCGACGGGTATCCCGCCCAGGCATCGGCTGCCGCGAACCATGCGGCAGACTACGTGGGCGCCTTCCTGCAACCGAAGCTGAAGGGAACCAGCTCATACAACCTGCCCGCCATCGGATACTGGCGCGGCAATCTCCCGGAACAGATGATGCCCGCGGACTTTCCACGGATCGGCGCGGAATCCGGGATGAGTCCCGTTCCGCAGTATCTGCGCACCCAGTGCAACGGCACACCCTGCTTCGCGATGGCTCAGGCCAAATACATTGCGGTCCAAGGGGTTCCGCTTCCCGAGTCCGTGCGTCCGGCCAGTATGCAGGGTGGCGTCATCGTGGTGTTCTACTCCCTGGCCTATCTGGGTGCCCAGGAGCAGCAGGTCAACGCGCTCACCCAGACCGCCCTCTGGCTGACGTTACTCGTTGGTCTCAGCGCTGCGCTACTGGGAATTGGCCTCTCCCGCCAGTTGATCAAACCGGTGCACCGGCTCCGGGCCGCCGTGGAGGAGTTCGGTGACACGGGAGAGCCCATCACGCTCAAACCCACCGGCATGAGCGAACTGGGCGGCGTGATTCGCAGTTTCAACCGGACCACGGACCGGCTGCATGGCACGCTCCAGGATCTGAGCGCTTCCGAGCAGCGCGCCCGCCGCTTTGTGGCGGACGTCTCCCATGAACTACGCACCCCCACCGCCGCCATGGTGGCCGCCGCCGATGTCCTGGAGAGTTCCTTGCGCACTCGCCAGCCTAATGCCCCGGCCTCCGCAACGCAGGCCTCCACCATGCAGGCCGAACTCAGCGATCAGCAGGCCCAGGCCACCCGGCTGACCATCGCTGCGGCCCGGAGGCTGGCCTCCCTCACCGAGGATCTGCTGGAAATTTCCCGGTTCGATGCCGGCCAGGTGACGGTGGACCAGCGCGACTTCGACCTGGGTGAGCGACTGCACCTGCTGGCGGAAGAGCGTGGCTGGACCTCGCCCGAAAAGGGCACGTCCACAGGCGCAGCATTCGCGATCGACGCTGCACCGGGCCTGCGCATGGTCACCGATCCCCGGCGACTGGACTCCGTGTTGGCAAACCTGGTCAGCAACGCGCTCAACCACGGCAAGCCACCCGTGTGGCTGGTCGCCGGCCGCTCCGGTGACCGGGTACAGATCGACGTCATCAATCACGGACCGGGCATCGCGCCAGAGGATCAGGCGAAACTCTTCGATCGATTCTTCGTCTCCGATCAGTCCCGCAGCAAGGGTGGCACCGGGTTGGGTCTGTCCCTGGCCGCGGAGAACATCAAGCTGCTCCAGGGCACCCTGAGCGTCAACAGCACCCCCGAACGAACCATCTTCACTGTCACGCTCCCGGCACTGCCCACTCTGCTCACCGGGCCCGCTCTGCCACCCGCGATGCCGGACTCAGCCCTCCAGAGCGAGAGCGAATGGGAGGACCTCGGCAGCGCCGGCCCGGCGTAGCAACTGCGCCGCCACGGTCATCGTCCAGCCGCTGTCCACCCGATCGTCCACCAACAACACCGGGCCCGGCGTGCGTTCCAGGCCCTGCCGGACCTCCTCCGGCAGCCGGAACGTGCCATGCACCTGAAGAAGACGCTGCGCGCTGTTGCCGCGCGGCGATTGTCTCGCTCCCTGGTCAACCGGCCCCAGCGCACCCAGATACGGCAGCCGGCCGATCCGGGCGATGCTCTGCGCCAGATCCTGGATCAGCCCGGGGCGGCTCCGGGATCCCATGGAAACCACGGCCACCGGCCGCTGCGCCCAGTCCCACTCCTTGAGGACCTCCACGATGCCGTCCAGCATGCCAGCGGGCAGAGGCTGGTCCGGAGCATCGGCCGCCAGTAGTTCACGCAGACGGTTACCCCAGCCCAGATCGGTCAGGCGGCCCAGCGCCCGCCCCGTCGCGACTGCCTCTGTGATCTTTCCGCTGAGCGGGACCCCCAGAGCGGGCATTCCGGTGGGCCAGAGCTTCCGCGGCGCAATCTCGACGCCAGCCTTCGCCAGGGCTGCGCGGGCCGCCTGGGTTCCCTCCGCAGAGCTGACGGCGGAATACTTCGGCCCGGCACACCGGTCACAGCGCCCGCAGCGCACCGGCTCCGGAGAGTTCAGGACCAGCGGATCATCGAGTTGCTCGCGCAGGAACGTCATCCGGCATTCATTCGTCGACTGATACTCCAGCATGGCCTGTTGCTCCGCAATCCGCTCGGCGGCGACCCGCCGGTAGCGTTCGGCATCGTAGGTCCAGGGCTGACCGGTCGTCTCCCAGCCGCCCTGGACCTTGCGAACCGCACCATCGACGTCGAGCACCTTGAGCATGGTCTCCAGGCGGGTGCGCCGCAGGTCAACCCTGGCCTCCAGGGCTGCCGTGGAGAGCGGCTTCCCCGCCTCGGCGAGCGCATCCAGCGTCTGGCGGACCTGTTCTTCCGGCGGGAAGGCGAGCGAGGCGAAGTACTGCCAGATCGCCTGGTCCTCCGCCCCGGGAAGCAGCAGGACTTCGGCATGATCCACACCACGACCCGCGCGGCCCACCTGCTGGTAGTACGCGATCGGTGAGGGTGGGGCGCCAAGGTGGATGACGAAGCCCAGATCCGGCTTGTCGAAGCCCATGCCGAGCGCCGAGGTGGCCACCAGTGCCTTGATCCGGTTGGCCAGCAGGTCCTGCTCCGCCTCGCGGCGCTCCGCGTCTTCGGTGCGACCAGAATAGGCGGCAACAGCGAAGCCGCGTTCCCGAAGGAAGGCCGCGACCTCATCCGCCGCAGCCACCGTGAGCGTGTAAATGATGCCCGAGCCAGGGAGGTTCGCCAGCTGATCCGCCAGGAATGCCAGACGCTCGGCCGGGCTGGGCAGCTTCACCACATGAAGTGCCAGGCTCTCCCGGTCCAGCGGCCCGCGCAGCACCAGCGTCTGGCTGTCGCTTCCAGGGCCGGCTCCGACGGGGGGTGCGTCGAGCTGCTCCGCAATATCCGCCACCACTCGCGCATTGGCGGTGGCCGTCGTCGCCAGCACGGGAACCCCGGCGGGCAGCTCTGCGAGTAAGGAGCGAATCCGGCGATAATCCGCCCTGAAATCATGCCCCCAGTCGGAGATGCAGTGCGCCTCATCGATCACCAGCAGGCCCGTCCTGCGAATCAGCGCGGGCAGCGACTCCTCACGGAAACGGGGATTGTTCAGCCGCTCCGGGGAGACCAGCAGGACGTCCAGTTCATCAGCAGCCAACGCCTCCTGCACCTGCGCCCATTCTGTGGGGTTCGCCGAATTGATCGTGGCCGCGCGTACCCCTGCCCGCGCGGCAGCCGCCACCTGATCCCTCATCAGGGCCAGCAGCGGCGAAATGATCACCGTTGGCCCCGCACCGCGCGCCCGCAGCAGCAACGAGGAGATGAAGTACACCGCCGATTTCCCCCAGCCGGTGCGCTGAACCACCAGGGCTCTGCGACGGTGATCGACCAGAGCCTCAATCGCCTCGAACTGCCCGTCGTGAAACCGCGCCTCCGGGTTGCCGATCAATGCTGCCAGCACCCTCTGCGCTTCCTGGAGCGTCGACGCCGGCTGTGCAGCGGTATCGACGGCAAAGACGGCGCCTGTTTCGGTGTCTATTTCAAAGGCCGTGCGGTTCGGGAGAGTCACCGGTCCAGTTTGTCACCCGGTACCGACAAGTCACCGAGCAGCATGCCCAGGGGCCGGACTCGAAGAGCCTGCCCGGAGAATGTCTGCCCGCTCCGGTAAGCTCATGGGCGTGACGAGCGAATCTACTGTGGACAACTCCCTCCTGGATCTCACGGCCTCCTTCAAGGCCTACGACGTGCGCGGCATCGTCGGTGAGAGCATCACGGTGCCGATGGTGGAAGCCATTGGCGCGGCCTTCGTCGAGGTAGTGGGGCTGCGCGGTGAGACCATTCTGGTGGGCGGAGACATGCGGCCCTCCTCCCCCGATTTCTGCCAGGCCTTCGCCGTCGGCGCCACCAAGCGCGGTGCCTCGGTGAAACTGCTGGACCTCATCTCCACCGACGAGCTCTACTTCGCCTCCGGCCGGTTCAACGCCGCTGGAGCCATGTTCACTGCAAGTCACAACCCGGCCGCGTACAACGGCATCAAAATGACCCGCCCGGGAGCTGTGCCGCTTTCCTCCGAGTCGGGGCTCAACGAGATCCGCGACCTCACCCGTCGCTACCTGGATGAAGGCATCCCGGTGGTGGAGGAGCTGGGGCAGGTCGGCGTCAAGGACGTGCTCAAGGACTACGCCGAATACCTGCGCGCCCTGGTGGACCTCTCTGGTTCACGCCCGCTGAAAGTAGTGGTCGATGCCGGTAATGGCATGGCCGGGCTCACCACCCCCGCCGTGCTGGGCGATCAGCTGCTCCCGGCGCTGCCGCTCGACATCGTGCCCATGTATTTTGAGCTGGACGGCACCTTCCCGAACCATGAGGCCAATCCACTGGAACCGGCCAACCTGGTGGATCTGCAGGCCGCCGTGGTGGCCCACGGAGCGGACATCGGCCTGGCCTTTGACGGCGATGCCGACCGCTGCTTTGTGATCGATGAAAAGGGCGATCCGGTCTCCCCCTCCGCTGTCACCGCGCTCGTGGCCCGCCGGGAGATCGCCCGCGCGCAGGCTGCCGGTGAGGAGCGGCCCACCGTGATCCATAATCTGATCACCTCCCGCGCCGTCCCCGAGCTGATTGCGGCCGATGGCGGACGCCCGGTCCGGACGCGAGTGGGGCATTCGTTCATCAAAGCGGTCATGGCGGAAGAAGGCGCCGTCTTTGGCGGCGAACACTCCGCGCACTACTACTTCCGCGACTTCTTCAACGCGGACACCGGCATGCTCGCCGCCATGCACGTGCTGGCAGCGCTCGGAGAGCAGCCGTTGCCGCTCTCCGAGCTCGGTGCCGAGTACGAACCCTATGTCGCCTCCGGGGAGATCAACTCCACGGTGGAGGACAAGGCCGGGGCCATTGCCCGGGTCCGCGCGGAATACGACCGCCCCGGCGTGACCGTCGATGAGCTGGATGGCACCACCTTCACGGCAGACTCCGGTGAATGGTGGTTCAATCTGCGCCCCTCCAACACGGAGCCGTACCTCCGGTTCAACGGAGAGGCCCAGGATGCCGCCACGCTGGCCGAAGTGCGTGACGCGGTCCTGGCCATCGTCCGCGCTTAGAGAGTCCGCACCTCCGGTTGCACCCCGGCAGTCAGCCGTTCCCGGAGCGCCCGCAGCTCAGCCCGGAGCTCCTCCGGCAGGGAGTCACCGAACCGGGCGTACCAGCTGGCGATACTCTCCACCTCCTCGGCCCACTCCGTGGCATCAAAGCGCAGAGCGGCGGCAAGATCTTCTGCAGGCAATTCCAGCCCCTCCAGATCCAGCGAGCCCTCAGCGGGGACAAAGCCGATCGGTGTCTCCAGCGCCTCCGCCGTCCCTTCGAGCCGCTGCATGGCCCATTGGAGCACCCGTGAATTCTCACCGAATCCCGGCCAGGCGAAACCGCCCGCGGGGGTGCGGCGGAACCAGTTCACCAGGAAGATCGCCGGCAGCTGTGCCTGAGCTACATCCTTGCTGCTGCTCAGATCAATCCAGTGCCGGAGGTAGTCTCCCGCGTCGTAGCCGATGAAAGGCAGCATCGCCATGGGGTCGCGCCGCACCACCCCGACCTGACCTGCGGCCGCCGCTGTGGTCTCCGAGGAGAGCGTGGAGCCCATGAAGATGCCGTGCGACCAGTCCCGCGCCTGGGTCACCAATGGGATGGTCGTCTTGCGGCGCCCTCCGAAGAAAATCGCGGAGATCGGCACTCCCTGCGGGTCGAAGTATTCCGGAGCGAGCATATCGATCTGATCGATGGGCGTACAGAAGCGGGAGTTCGGATGCGCGGCCGGTGTGCCTGAATCCGGCGTCCAGGAACGCCCCTGCCAGTCGGTCAGATGCTCCGGAACCTGCTCGGTCATGCCCTCCCACCAGACTCCACCCTCGTCGGTCAGCGCCACATTCGTGAAGATCGAGTTCCCCCGCGAAATGGCACGCATCGCATTGGGATTGGTCCCCCATCCCGTCCCCGGAGCTACTCCGAAGAGCCCCGCTTCCGGGTTAATCGCGCGGAGCTGGCCGGCGGCATCGAACGTCATCCAGGTGATGTCGTCCCCCAGCGTCTCCACCTTCCAGCCGGGAATGGTGGGTTCCAGCAGAGCCAGGTTGGTTTTACCGCAGGCCGAAGGGAAAGCAGCTGCCACGTAGTGGGTTTTCTGCTCGGGTGAGGTCAGCTTGAGGATGAGCATATGCTCGGCCAACCAGCCCTCGTCGCGCGCCATGACCGAGGCGATGCGTAGGGCGTAGCACTTCTTGCCCAGCAAGGCGTTACCGCCGTAGCCGGAGCCGTAGGAGAAAATCTCTCGGGACTCTGGGAAGTGAACAATCCATTTCTCGTCGTTGCAGGGCCAGGACACATCCACCTGCTCCGGCGCGAGGGGCGCCCCGAGGGAGTGCAGTGCCGGAACGAAGAAGGCCTCCAGCTCCTCCATTCGGCGCAGGACGTCAGTCCCGATCCGGGCCATGATTCGCATGGACACCACGACGTAGGCGGAGTCAGTGATCTCGACGCCGAACTTGGGGCTGTCCGCCTCGAGATGACCCATCACGAAGGGGATGACGTAGAGCGTGCGTCCACGCATTGAGCCCGCGAACAGGTCGTGAAGCTTGTCCCGCATGTCCCCGGGCGGCATCCAGTTGTTGGTGAATCCGGCATCCTGTTCCTTCTCGGAACAGATGAAGGTCCGCTCCTCGACGCGCGCCACGTCCCGGGGGTCCGAAAAAGCGGCGAAGGAGTTCGGAAAGAGCTCCGGATTGAGTGCGGTGAGAGTGCCCGCCTGAACCAGTTCCCTCGTGAGGCGATCGTTCTCCTCGCGGGAACCATCCACCCAATAGACCGATGCCGGCTCCGTCAGCTCCACGATCTCATCCACCCAGTCCGCGAGGCTGCGGTGGGTGGTAGGTGACTGTACTGCGGCAGAGAGGCCCATGGTGTTCCCTTCAGTGAGGCAGGTGATGGGACTCAGCGTAGGAGCGGGAAGTTTTGACACGTTTTCAGCCAAAGCCGGTCATCTTGCGGCATATCCAGGCGGAGCCCCCGGTATCCCGGAGAAGTAGGAGGGGAAAGCATTTTCATTCTGTGATCAAGGTCACATAGACCGGTCTAGGTGATGGCGGTCGCTTTTCCGTTGGACGAAGCGTCCGGATGCGGCTGACTCGCAGCGGATTTGATGCCAACACCCAATCCGCGCTACAGTTGACCTCGGCCATTTGGCCAGTACGACTGAATTTCAGTACGACTGCGGGCGTAGCTCAACGGATAGAGCATCTGACTACGGATCAGAAGGTTGGGGGTTCGAATCCCTTCGCCCGCACATGAACGGCCCTCTCACTCTGGTGAGGGGGCCGTTTGCCATTTCCGTAATAGCGAGTCTCCTACGGACAGCCTTTCGCTCTGTGGTCACCGGATGTGCGCGGTACCGGGCTGTCGATCGCCTATAACTTCGCCGTCACCTGATGGGCGGCATCGCGCCGTTCGTGCTGACCGCGCTGATCGCTTCCACCGGATCGCTCCAAGCGCCCAGCATCTACTACATCGTGATCTGCGTGATCTCGGTGGTGGGCGTTTTCTTCGCCCGCAAGAAGTACGGTAGCGCTAAGCAGCTCAGCGCCAACGGTAGTGAAGGCCTCGCCCACCAGGGCCGGGCCTTCACTACCGAGGGGCCCTCAGTGATTCTTGGTCAGGGTCCCGGGGAAGGCTTTGACCTGCGGACCACCCTGCCCGGTATATCCAGCAGCCTGCTGGTTCACCCGGGCCAGACTGTCCACCAGCCCCTGGTTGCTGGCACCGGCATTCTGCATCGCCAGGGCGAACTGACCTGTGGAGGCGTCACTGCTGCTCAGGCCCAGCACCGAGGTATCCCCCGTGCTCTGGATGATATTTTCGTGCGCAGCCTTCGCCATGTCCTGTGCGGCCTTCATCTGATCGCCGGTCAGGCTGATCGTCACGCTGTCCCCGGCTTTGTAACCACTGCCGTCGAAACCGGAAAACGCCTTGTTATTGAGCATCTGGGCCTCGATGTCAGAGAGGTGCGGGATGGTGTATGAGTAGTTGGTCGATCCAGGGATGGGATTCTGATGGGCGTCGAAGGAGACCGTCGCCTTCATGTCCGGGGCGCCGGGGTTGTGCACCGTCCACTGTTGCTCCGTGGTGCCATCACCATGGGTGGTGGCCACGATGTTCGAGGTGTAGTCGTCCCCCTTGACGGAAAAGTCGAACCCCGGCACCTTGATCCCCATCTTCTGCCCACTGCTGTAGTCCATTTTGTTGATGGTCACACTGTCGCTGACACCGGCGCCATCGTGCTGGGGAAGGCCTGCGCCGCTCAGGTACTGATTCAGGGCAGCTTTGCCCTCCGGCGTGGACGGATCAAAGGTTGCTGAGCGGAAGGAAGTGCCAGTCAGGTCATGGTTCGCACCGAAATACGCCTTGACATCCTTGTATCCGACCGAGAGTTCGGCACTGTTGCTCACTGCTTCGGTGGGACCGGTCATGGCGGTGATCCTACCGTCCGCCCCTTTGCTCACCACCTGGCTGGTGCCCTCCGAGCCGACCACCTTGCCGTCCACGCCGATGGCCGCATACTTGGCTCCCACCGAGGCACTGGCCGTGTCCGCGGCATTCACCTGGACTGATGTCCCCGGAGGCCAGCTGCCCGGGTCATTGGGGTTGATACTCAGGGGGTCTGTGCCCTTGGGGACGGTGATCGAGTACTCTACCTTCTGCCCATTCGCCAGCGTTCCACTGATCCCGAAGTGCTTGAGGTCGAAGCCTGCCTTGCCTTCCACCCCCAGCGTGGACGTGATCTTGTAGGTGGTGCTGGTATCCGTATGTTTGGTCTCCACGCTCTGCGTGTCCGTGACCGAGATGCCTGCCGAGCCTTTCCCTTCGGCCAGCCCCTTCAGCCCGGGGATTTTCGACAAAGGCTGAGTGCCCTCCGCCGTCGCCTTATGGCTGACCGTCACCTTGTCACCGTTAGGCCCATGCTCCACCGACACATCGTCGCTGGAGCTTTTCTTCAGGTGGTCCATCAATTTGGGCATCGCGTGAAGCGGCGGGTTCTTCGCGGCAAATCCCGGCGGAACATGATCCACCCTCTTGGGCAGGGGGTGGAAGTGTCCGCCACCCGTCGATCCGCCATCGACCGCACTGGCCTTGTCCTGTTCGTCAGCGTTGCGGTACAGGCCCTTGGCGCAGTCGCGGAGCATCGCTGCGGCATCGTGCAAGCTCACTGACTGGCTCTGCTGGAAACGCTGGATGGCGTGGGCGGCATCCGGACCCCGCCACCGGACCCTGCTGAAGGTCGCGCTCAGATCCGTGCGGGCAGAGTCGAGTTTCCCTGCGCTCTGCTCCATGGCCTGCGCGATCATGCGCAGATTGTCCGGATTTGCACCCAACATTTCCGACACAGCTGCTCTCCTTCAGGGCCAAGGTGCCCCCGTCGATTACTCAATCAAACTGACGATACCCTGCTGGCCGGATGGTCGCGATGGGCAGCCCTCCCCATGGCGCAAGGTCTTCGGGGGCTCCGGACGCGGTTGAGTGTGCAGTGTTGCAGGGTATTTTTCGCGATAACCCTGCAACACTGCACACTCAATGTCCAACAATAACGGTCCAGCAATAGCGTTTGATGACGCCCAACGCCCAGAGTGCTCAGCCAGACGCCGAGCGACCCGGCTGCCTCGAGGACCGGAGACGCCAAGGGCCACGGCGCCCTGTGCGAATGTGTTCATTCCGTTGTTCAGAAGGCGCTCTCCGCACAGAATGAAGGCTGTTATTCAGGTCACATCCAAGGAGCATCAGTGGTCCAGCGCAGCACCAGAGCATCCTTCCCCGCCGGGCGCACCTGGCTGGCCGGTCTCACCGTGGCAGGCCTTCTGCTCTCCACTCTGGGCCTCGCCCCGGCCCAGGCAACAGACGCCCAGGCAGCAGGACCCGGAACGGAGTACCACCTCAGTTGCGCCCCCGGAGCACCCAGCGGTGACGGCAGCGTGGCCTCCCCCTTCACCACACTGGCCCAGGCAAATGCTGTGGCCCTCCAGCCCGGGGATCAGCTGCTGCTGGCCCGCGGCACCAGCTGCCAGGGAACGCTCCAGCCCAAGGGTTCCGGAACGGCATCGGCCGCAGTGACCATTGGCGCCTATGGCACCGGCGCCCTTCCCATCGTCGACGGAAACGGCGCCCAGGATGCGGTGCTGCTGTCCAATGTGGAGCACCTCGTGGTCCAGGATCTGGAGCTCGTCAATGCCACCCATCCGGGATCGGTCCGCAACGGGCTCCGGCTCACCCTGAACGACTTCGGCAAAGGCACCGGCTACCTGCTGCAGCGGCTGACCATCCACGATGTCCGCGGCGGGGACACCAAGGGCCTGGCCGGGTCCGCTGGCATTCAGATCGCCGTGACTGGCAGCGTCACCCCCACCTGGTTCGACGACCTGACGATCAGGAACAACACCATCCACGACGTGGACCGTGAGGGCATCTACACCAAATCGACCTGGAACAAGCGTCCCGAGGTCGGCAGCCAGGACACCTCCGGGCTTGGCCCGTGGACCCCCAGCACGCGCGTGGTGATCAGTGGAAATCAGCTGAGCTCGATAGCCGGTGACGGAATCAAGGTCGACTCGATGAAAGGAGCCGTGATCGAGCACAACACGCTCACTGGCTTCCAGTTGCGCTCCGCAGTGGCGAACGCCGGGATCTGGCCGTTCAACGCCGATGACACCGTGGTGCAGTACAACGAGGTCTCCGGCGGCGGCAACTCCAAGGACGGCATGTCCTTCGACGCGGACGGCGGCGCGCAGCGCACCATCTTCCAGTACAACTACAGCCACCACAACGCCGGCGGTCTGCTGCTGCTCTGCCCCTATTCCGGAGCCTTCACCTACGGCACGGTAATGCGCTACAACATCAGCGTGGACGATGGCGAGCGGCTGTTCCAGCTCTGCCCCGGGGACATCCAGCAGACGTCCATCTACAACAACACCGTCGTCAACTCCCAGGTGACTCCTCGCTTCTTCCTGCAGGATGACAACTCCACCCAGCGCCAGATCAGCTGGCGCAACAACGTGGTGGTGAACCGCGGTGCCACCATGACGGTGACCAACCACGGACCGGTCCTGAACTTTGACCACAACCTGCTGATCGGCGTAGGCCCCCTGCCGACGAATCCGGACGGCAGCACCAACCCCGGTGGGCTCGGCACTGATCCCGGGCTGGTGGACGCCAGCGCGGTCCCGACGGACATCAACAATGCCGACGGTCTCAAGCTCCGTGCCGACTCTCCGGCATTGGGCGCCGGTGCGCTCGTGGCCACTAACGGCGGGCGTGACTTCTACGGCAACCCGGTGAGTGCCACCGCCGCTCCCAATATGGGCGCGTACCAGGGCCCCGGCATCGTCGATGACGCCCATCCGGTGAGCCTGCAGCTGAACAACGCCACCCTGCTCACCGGCCACGCAACCACCGTGACCGCGCAGTTCACCTGGTCGGGCACTGGCACTCCGGTTGGCGTGACCAGTCAACTGTCTGCACCGGCAGGCTGGCAGGTCTCTGCTATGCACGCCATCGTCCCCAGCACCCTGACCACGGGACAGAGCGTCACTCTGAGCTGGCTGGTCACGCCACCCAGCGATGCCGCGCCGGGGCCCGTCCAGTTGACCGCCAGCGCCCTGCGCGGTGGCGCGGTGATCGGCAGCGCCACCGTCTCCAGCACACTGCGAGTCCTCTACCCCACCCTGGCCTCGGCCTTCAACGACGTAGCGATCACGGCCGATGGCGCCACCCCGTATACCGGCGATCTGGCCTTGAGCAATAGCAGTCTTTCTGCGAACGCGCTGAAAGCGGCCAAGGGCATCGCGCCAGGGGCTTCGGTGACGGGCGCCCAGATCACCTATTCCTGGCCCGGCTTTGTGGCGGGCAAGCTCAATGCCGTCTGGTCCACGGGGCAGAGCATTGCGCTCAGCGGTGCCGGACAGTACCTGGCTTTCGCGGTGATCGGCGTCAACGGATCCCCCAGCGGCACGGCAATCATCAGCTACTCTGACGGAACCAGCAGTTCCTTCCCGCTGGCGGCCGGTGACTACTTCTACAACAAACCCGCCGCCGGGAACACCGTACTCACCACCATGGGCTACCGGAACACGCCAGCGGGCAAAGACGTGCGCACCGTCACGCTGTTCGAGAGCACCGTGCCGATCGATCCGACGAAGACGGTCTCGATGGTGACGCTCCCCGCGCTGGCTGCCAGGGTGGACGGCAAGACGCCCGGGCTTCTGGTCCTGGCGATGGGTCTGGGTGGCACTCCCTCGGCGCCGCCGGCATCAACTCCGGATGGCCCGGTGATCCTGTCTGCCCAGACCGTTCACCCCGGGGATACGCTGACCTTCAGCGGCAGTGGTTTCTACGATGCGGAACAGGTCAGCGGGGTGGTGCACTCGCAGCCGGTCGCCCTCGGAAGTGGCGTGGCACAGGCGGGGCAGGTGTCGATGAGCTGGACCGTTCCCGCCAACTTTGAGCTGGGCGAGCATACGGTGCAACTGACCGGTGCCGATTCCGGGCGCCTGCTCAGTGCAACTTTCCAGGTGGTGGCGGCACCTGCGAGTCCCGAGGCACCTCCTGTGGCCTCCCCCGAGGCGCCCGCCACGGCTGGTTCCGCCACGACGGCCGATGCCGGACAGCTTGCCGTGACTGGTCGGGACCCCGGCGTGCCCCTGGCCCTTGCCAGCCTTGCCCTGCTGGGCGGCATCGTGCTTCTTGGACTCCTGGGCTGGCGGCCACGACGCCGCCCGCTGACCCGGCTGCACGACCCCAGGCGGGACTGCTGAGCCTCAGCCTCGCTGATACCTGGCGGCAAGTTCACGTTTGAGCACCTTGCCACTGGGACCGAGCGGCAGCTCCGTCACGATCTCCATCAGCCGCGGGTACTTATAGGCCGCCAGATGCTCCTTGGCATAGTCAACCAGTTCCTCCGCCGTCGTGGTGCTCCCGGCCGCGAGCACCACAGCCGCCACGATTTCCTGCCCGTGGGTGTCATCCGGAATGCCATAGACGGCCAGGGTGACGATGTCGGGATGCCGGGCGAGCACATCCTCCACCTCCCGCGGATAGACGTTGTAACCGTTGCGCAGGATCATGTCCTTCTTCCGGTCCAGGATGCGCAGGTAGCCATCCTCGTCCTTGATACCCAGATCTCCGGTACGGAACCAGCCGTCCACGATGGCCGCGCGGGTCGCCTCCGGCTGATTGAGGTAGCCCTTGGTGACGTTGTGGCCACGCACCACCAGCTCCCCGAGCTCTCCGGTGGGCAGCAGCTCGATCCGTTCTTCCACTTCGGGACGCGCGATTTCCACGTCCACGCCCCAGATCGGCGTGCCGATGGTGCCAGGTCGGGGCGGGACACCGACGTGGTTGAAGGTGGCCACGGGTGAGGTTTCGGTGAGCCCGTACCCCTCGTAGATTTCGGCGCCGAAGACCTCTTTGAACTTCTCGATGACGGCCACCGGAATCGAGGCGCCCCCGGAGATGGCGTAGCGCAACGCGGGACGCTCCGGGTTGCTCTTGGCTGCCTCGAGCAGCGCGATGTACATGGTGGGCACCCCGAAGAACACATCCACCCGATGTTTGACCAGCATCTCCAGGCCCACCGCGCCAGTGAACCGGGGTACGAGCACGATTCTGGCGCCGATTCGCAGGCCGGTATTGAGCACACAGGTCTGACCGAAGGTGTGGAACAACGGCAGGGTGCCCAGTATGGTGTCCCCGGTGCCAAGGGTGAAAGTGCTCACCAGCATGGTGTTCGCCTGCTCGACGAGCGAGAAGTGGCTCGACTCGGCGCCCTTCGGCCGGCCCGTGGTCCCCGAGGTGTACAGAATGGTGGCGGTCTCCCAGGGCAGCATGGCCTCATAGGTGCGCACTGGCTCCGCGGCGGCGGCCAGGTCCTCCAACCGGGTCTGGGTGGCGGCATCGGCCGGTTCCAGCACGCTGAGCACCGGCACTTCGGCCAGTGCCGCTCCCGGAGCGCCCTGACCCAGCAGGGGTGCTGCCGCGATCAGCAGCGAGGCTGCACTGTCCCGGAGGACAAACTCGATCTCCTCCGCGCGCAGCAGAGCATGAATCGGTACCACCACCGCCCCGAGGGCCAGAATCGCATAGTACGTCCGCGGAAAATCGGCGACATTGGGCATCAGGATCGCCACCCGGTCACCGTGCCCCACGCCCCTTGCCTTCAGGGCGCCCGCATAGGCCTTGGTCTGTTCCCAGAGCTCGGCATAGCTGGTCACCTCCTCGCCCACGACGAGCGCGGGCAGGTCCCGGTACCGGTGTGCCGATTCCGCCAGAATGGCGGCGACGGACAGTGAGGCGTGACCGCGTGGATCGGTACTGGTGGGCGTGTGCAACATTGGACTTCCGCTTCCTGACCGGGTGCTGACGGTACCGGCGAACCACCGGACCACTGTGATCTCAGTCTCAGTGCCGCTCTCCCGGCTGTCAATCGATCTCGCAACCGGGAGCACGCCGCGAACCAACCCTCAGGGCGCGCGGAAGGCGATGCTGATGCTGTATTCCCCTGGGCTCAGCTGGTGGCTCGGCCAGACATCCGGTCCACAGGCTGCTGAGCCCAGGCCATGCTGGGCGGCATCCACATACAGGTAGCTCGCGGACGATGCCGGCAGCTCATGCGGGTGCGCGGCGGCAGCGATCTGCTGGGCCGTGTGGCGGCTGAGGGTGAAACCCGGCCTGCGCCCACTCACCTCGCTGAGCAAGCCAAGATCGAGCACCGCTCGCCCACCCGCGGAGAGCTGCAGGCTACGCACCTGGGAGCGGTGTCCGGTCTCCTGCGGGCGCGCATAGGGTGCCGAAAGCTCATCGATACCAGCCTGATACCGACCCAGGAGAGCGGCCCGCCTGCTGTCCGGATACGATTCGTGCGGTCCCAGACCGAACCAGCTGACCTGATCCACCTCTGCGGGCAGCTCGAAGCGAATACCGGCCCGCGCCCAGGTTCCGGCCCATCCGGCAGAGGGGGCCAGGTCATAGCAGAGCAACACCGAACCGTCGCTGAGTTCCTGCCAGAACTCGGTGCTGATCACCTGGTGCGAGGAGTTCGCCGCCGCGCTGCGGGTCACCGTGCGCAACCAGCCCACGCCTCGTTCCACAAGCGTCATCCGGTGAGTGAGCCGGTCCAGGCCGGCAGCCTCCCACTGCTGCGCCGAACTGCGACCGTCCGGCCCGCGACCATGGTCGTTGTCTGTCGGTGCCCGCCAGAGTTCCAGCCGGGGTCCGCGCACTGGCAGACCCGCCAATTCCACCAGCCGGTTGTGTTCCATGACGGCGTGCCCGAGCCGGAAGGTGGCGTGGGGAGAGAGGGTATCGAGGTTCTGTTTAGGACTGCCCCAGCGGGACGCCGCCAGCCGCACCGGTGCCGGCACCAGCTCGAACTGGGCGGAGGCCACCTCATGGTCGGCGTCGGCCCAAAGGGTCGGCCCGGCCAGCACCGCGGAGACGGTCAACCAGATTTCCCCGCCCGGCAGCTGACCTGCGCCATCCCGGAGGGACGCCGTGAGCTCGTCCAGGGACGGCACCGGGAACTCGCCCGTTGCGCCAGCCGCGACCGGCGGAAGGTGAGCCTCCCCTGAGGCCAGGAGGGCGCCATCGTGCTCTGCTTTCCAGAGGAAACGCAGCCCGGAAGTGTCCGCCGTGTGCTGCAGGTTCTGCACCGAGACCCTCGGGGCATCTGAGGAGGAGCCCAGCAGTTTGAAGCGGTAAGGCTGCACCACGGCCTTGTATTCGTGCAGACCCGGCGAGGGGGTTCCGTCGCTGAACAGCAGGCCATCCATGACGAAGTTGCCGTCGTGGATCACCTCGCCGAAATCGCCACCGTAGCCGTAGAAGGGGGTTCCGTCCGCTGTGTGCGTCGCCAGGCCGTGGTCCCGCCACTCCCAGACGAAGCCACCGTGCAGGCGCGGGTAGGTGTGGACCAGCTCTTCATACTGGTCGATGGCGCCGGGCCCGTTGCCCATGGCGTGAACGTACTCGCACAGCAGGAACGGTTTGGATCGCTGACGGGCCGACTGGGCCTCGGTGCACCGCAGCAACGGTTCGCCCTGGGCGTCCGGGCTGACCGCACCGATCGATTCCACCTCGGGAAGGGTGGCGTACATCCTGGAGTACACATCGGTGTAGTCGCCGGTGTAGTCGCCTTCATAGTGGATGGGGCGTCCGGGGTCGCGGCGGCGGGCCGAGGC
This sequence comes from Psychromicrobium xiongbiense, assembly GCF_030271165.1. GTDB lineage: Bacteria > Actinomycetota > Actinomycetes > Actinomycetales > Micrococcaceae > Renibacterium > Renibacterium xiongbiense. Next base: position 134,726 of record NZ_JASSZH010000014.1, read on the forward strand.
AGCCATCGCGGCCAGGTTGGTGCCGGTACCGGATTCGTTACCGAGCGACCACATGACGATGCTGGGATGGTTCTTATCCCGTTCGATGGTGCGCTCAATGCGGTCCAGGTAGGAATGAATCCATCGCGGGTCGTTGCTGGGGTTGTCCTTCCAGCCGTCCTTTTCAAAGCCGTGGGTCTCCAGATCGCATTCGTCGATCACCCAGAAGCCGAGCTCATCGGCCAGATCCAGCACCCGCGGATGCGGCGGGTAGTGGCTGGTGCGGATGGCGTTGATGTTGAACCGCTTCATCAGCGCCAGGTCCGCCCGGGCGTGCTCCTCATCGAAAACCCGCCCCCATTCGGGGTGCGTCTCATGCCGGTTGACCCCGTGGAAAACCACCTTCCGACCATTGACCTGAAACTGATCACCCACAATGGCGACCCGGCGGAATCCCAGCCGTAGGCTCACTCGTTCCGCCCGGTTGGACACGACAGCCTCGTACAGCCGAGGGGTCTCCGCGGTCCACGGAGCCACGGAGCCGACCTTCACCTGGCCGGTCACCTCGGCTTCCGACTGCCAGGTCCGGGAGAATCCCAGCTCCGGGATCTCCAGGGTGACCGGGAAAGCCGGGGGCAGACCGCGGGAGTTGATTTCTGGGTAGATCGAGCCCTGACCATCGTCATAGTCGGTGCGCAGCCACACGTCGTCCAGCCCGCCATCGGGCCGGGACAATAGCGTCACCTCACGGAAGATGCCGGGCAGCCACCACTGGTCCTGATCCTCCAGATAGCTGGCTGCGGACCACTGGTGCACGCGCACCGCCAGGAGATTACTGCCTTCGCGCAGGGCGTGGGTGACGTCGAATTCCTGGACCAGGCGACTGCCCTTGCCCACGCCGATCTCGTGGCCGTTGAGCCAGACCCGGTAGGTTGATTCGACCCCGTCAAAACGGAGCAGAACCCCGGAGAGCACACCACCGTCCTCAGTGGTGACCTGCGGGATCCAGCCTGCATCCAGGGTGAATTCGCGCCGGTAGTCGCCGGTGGGGTTTTCCTCGGGAACCAGCGGGGGCGCAATCGGGAACGGGTACTGCACATTGGTGTAGATCGGGTCACCGTAGCGACCGTTACCTCGTTCATCCCGGCCTTGGAGAACCCAGTGCGAGGGAACGGCGATCCGGTCCCAGGCGGCATCGTCATAGCCGGGCTGGACGAAATCGAGGGCACCCTCACCATCAGGGATACCGGGATTGCCCAGCAGTCCGCCGGGTGCCGCGGGGAGCAACCGGAAGGCCCACTGACCACTCAGATCCAGCTGCGGGGCATCGCTGATCAGCCGTGCCCGGGGTGGAGTGCGGAAACCACTGCCCGGCCCTGGGTCACTGAGATAGTTGATGCCCGCAGTATGGTCTGGTTCAGTCATGATGCTCCTCACATCCGGCCTCATTACGAGTTGAACGTAGCATGCCAGATCGTGCGTGTATCTACCTGCCGCGGGCTTTCTTCGGCAGGCCATTGTGTCCGCGGGGTCACCGTGACAGGGTCAGAGCATGAGCGAAGCTGTCAGGGAAACGTACGATGTCGTCGTCCTCGGCGGAGGGCCTGCCGGCGAGGTCGCTGCCGAGCGGGTGGTCAAGGGTGGGCTGAGCGCCGTTCTGGTGGAGGCGGAGCTGTTCGGTGGCGAATGTTCCTACTGGGCCTGCATGCCCTCCAAGGCCCTGATCCGACCGGTCACCGCCGTCCACGCGGCCCGAAACCTGGCCGGAGCCAGCCAGGCGGTCACAGGGGAGATCGACGTGGCGGCACTGTTGGCGCGCCGCGACTCCTTTGCCGCGCACTGGCACGATGACGGCCAGGTCGACTGGGCCACTGGTGCAGGGATCGACGTACGCCGGGGCCGCGCCCGAATTCTGGCGCCCGGCCTGGTGGAAGTCAGCGCTCCCTCTGCGGATACCGTTGTTCTGCGAGCGCGGCAGGCGGTCATCCTGGCCACCGGCTCCGCGCCCAGCGTTCCCCCGATTCCAGGACTCGCGGACATCGAGTTCTGGGGTACCCGGGAGGCCACCAGCGCCCACGAACTGCCGCAAAGTCTGATAGTCCTGGGCGGCGGGGTCTCCGGAACCGAACTCAGCCAGCTCTATGCACGGCTGGGCGTCCGGGTCATCCAGCTGGTCCGCGGCGAACTTCTGCGCTCGCTGCCAACACCCGCCCGGGATCTGCTGGTCGGTGCCCTGCGCGCCGACGGCGTTGACCTTCGCCAGGGGGTCAGTCCCCTGGCGATCCGCAGGGACGCCTCCGGGGTGGAGGTGGATCTGCCGTCCGGATCGTCACATCCATCGCAGGGCGGCTCCGGTGCAGGTGCGGCCGGTGTGGAGACACTGCACGCCGCTGAACTTCTGGTCGCCACCGGGCGGCATCCGGCTCTGGAAGGTCTGGGCCTGGAACAGCTGGGACTGGATCCGAAGTCCCTGCGCACCGACTCCACCGGACTGGTCCTCGGCCTGTCCGGTGGGGAACCGCCCACCGGGAGCCAAGATGATTGGCTGTATGCCGTCGGCGATGCCGCGGGGAAAGTCCTGCTGACGCATCAGGGCAAATATGAGGCCCGGGCCACAGGGGACGCCATTGTGGCACGCAGTCACGGACCCCTGGACCCGCAACCCTGGAGTGCCTCCACCCAGACGGCGGATGAGTGGGCGGTACCGAGCGTGGTGTTCACCGATCCGGAGATCGCCCAGGTGGGGCTGAGCCTGGAGCAGGCAGCGGCAGCCGGATTGCCCGCTGCCGAGGTCTCGCTCCCGCTGGCCGTGGCCGGGTCCGCACTGGCTTCGGATTCCTACCAGGGCTGGGCGCAGCTGGTCTACGATGCCGAGCGGCGCGTCCTGCTCGGCGCCACCTTTGCCGGGCCCGAGGTGGCGGAACTGCTGCATTCGGCCACGGTCGCCATCGTGGGTGAGGTGCCGCTGGAGCGGCTCTGGCATGCCGTCCCGGCGTACCCCACCATCAGCGAAGTGTGGCTGCGACTACTGGAAAAACTGGGGCTGTAAGCGAGTCGCTTGAGCCACTGCTGGTATTCGACAGCCTGTAGAAAACTGTCCATACTGGAATTCCGGTCCCCGAGTGTCGAGATGATGTCGTTTAGACGTGGTCTAAACGACATCATCTCGACACTCGATGCGGGGTCTGGTGCTCATATTCATCGACGCCCCCAGGAAACTCCTATGCCGCACGCTCCAGTTCTTTCAGTTCCTGCAGCACGCCGCCAGAACCTGACCAGAGCCCTGATCGGACCACTGGCCAGACCACTGATCAGAACCGCAAGGGTCATGCTGGCTGCAGTGCTGTTCCTGGCATCCTTGCTGGGTGGGGCGGCAGAAGCCTCGGCGCACGACAGCCTGGTCTCCGCCACTCCGGCACCGAATTCCCGCGTCGAGCAGACACCGGGCAGCGTGAGCCTGACCTTCACCGAATCTCTGCAACCTCTGGGCTTCGAGGTGGTGGTCAGCGACGCTCAGGGCCGGAGCTGGTCAGCCGCACCGGCCACCCTGGACGGCCCGACCCTCAGTCAGAATCTGGCACCCGGAGCCCCCCAGGGCCAATACGAGGTGCGTTACCGCGTGGTTTCCCATGACGGGCACCCGGTCAGCGGCAGCTACCGCTTCGCCATCGGCGAGGCCGTCACGAGCGCAGATTTGCCGCAGGCCACCGTTGCGGCGCCCGGAGCTACCGCGCCGGCGTCCTCAAGCCAGGCGTCCTCCAGCCCGGCGTCCTCAAGCCAGGCGTCCTCAAGCCAGGCGCCGGAGGTTGCCGGCTCCCCCGCCCCAGTATCGACACCCGCCGCAGCTCCGGCCGGCAACGGTGGCGCGGTGAACTGGCTGCCGTGGGCGATAGGCGCACTCGGACTGCTGGCGGTCATCTACCTGGGCTCGGTGGCCGTGGGGAATGCACGGCGCAAACAACAGTGAGTGTCCACTCCCGCACAGTCGCAGCGACGGCGCCTGTTCGGGAGTGGACACTCAGCGGGGGAGGGATCCCCAAAAACTATTTGAACTGACCGGTCAGTTCCAATAGTGGTTTGGGATCCCTCCCCCGCTGACTGTCCACTCCCGCACAGTCGCAGCGACGGCGACTGTGCGGGAGTGGACACTCAGCGGGGGAGGGATCCCAAAAAACTATTTGAACTGACCGGTCAGTTCAGTTAGAGTGGAAGTAGTTCACCTCTCCGGAAGGCTTCCTGTGCTCGTCGCCCAGAATGTGCGCCTCAAAGGCCGCCATCACGATCTCGTGCCACCCCTGTCGCTGGAAGCTGCCACCGGAGAGCTCCTCCTGGCCGTTGGCGATGACCAGGATCAACGCACGGCTCTTGCGCTGGCCCTCAGTGCCCGGATGCGTCCCGATGAAGGGACGGTCAGCTGGGGGCAGAGTGCCCAGTTGAAACATCTGCGCAAGCACAGTGCCCTCATCGATTCCCCCGGCGTCAATGAGCCCGAGCCTCACCTCAGCGTCAAGGATCTCGTGGCAGAGGATCTGGCACTGGTCCCCCGTCGCTACCGCGGCATTCGCGAGCCCGCCGCCTGGCTCAAGGTCAACTCACTCGGCGACATCGCGCGCGACTTTGTCGATTCCGTCCCGGTCACCCGCCGCCTGGAGCTCCTCTGCACCCTGGCGCTGGCCAACCCGGAGGTGGACGTGCTCATCCTGGACTCGCCGGATCGCTTCAGCCAACACGATGACGACTGGCTGCCCTACCTTCAGGCCCTGGCGCAGGATGCCGGCCGGCCGCTGTGCATCGTCGCCACCGTCTCTCACGTCCCCGAGGGCTGGGCCGGGCCGCTGCTGCAGATTCCCCATCCGCTGGAACTCCAGTCCGAAGCGGAACCGGAATCAGACCTCGAATCAGGACCGGAGCTCGAGCCAGAAGTCACAGAAGAACCAGACGAAGATCCCGAAGAATCGCAGGACACCAAATGACCGTCTTCCGCCTAGCGCTCTCTGAACTCAAGCGCATGACCAGCGGCCGGCTCCCCCGACTGGCCATCTTCGCCCTGGCCCTGGTCCCGCTGCTCTACGGCGCCGTCTACCTGTATGCGAACTGGGATCCGTACAGCAACCTGGGCTCGCTCAAGGCTGCCGTCGTCGTGGAGGATCAGGGCACCACGCTCAGCAACGGCACCCAGCTCAAGGTCGGCCAGCAGGTGGCCCAGAATCTGGTGGACGGCAAGAAGTTCGACTGGGTGGTGGTCGACTCCGAGCAGGCGGCCGCGGAGGGCGTGGCCAAGGGGACCTACTCCTTCGCCCTGACCATTCCCAAGGACTTCTCCGCCAATCTGGCCTCTCCGGCAACCTTCGATTCCGCCAAGCAGGCGATCCTGAGCGTCACCACTAACGACGCCAATAACTACCTGCTCTCCTCGATTGTGGACAAGGTAACCAGCCAGGTTCATGATTCGGTGGCGCAGCAAGTGGGCGAGACCACGGCGAACCAGCTGCTCTCCGGCTACGGCACCATCCACGCGCAGATCGTCAAAGCGGCCGATGGCGCTCTCAAGCTCTCCACCGCAGCGCAACAACTGGCCGATGGTGCCGGGAAACTGCACGCCGGCAGCACGGATCTGAAGGACGGTGCCGTCCAGCTCTCCAGCGGGATGACCCAGCTCAAGGCCGGGGCCAATCAACTCTCGGCTGGCGCCAACCAGCTCTCCGGGGGGCTGAACCTGCTCTCAACGCAGAGCTCGTCGCTGCCTGCTGCCACCAAGCAACTCGCTGACGGTGCGGCCCAGGTGGCCGCTGGCAATGGGACGCTGAACACCAAGGTCCAGTCCGCCGTGACCAGCATCAACCAGCTCTCCAGCACGGTGGACCAGACGATCCGGACCCAGCTCGACCAGCTGCTCGCCAATGGGACCATCACCCAGAGCCAGCATGACCAGGTTCTGAGCGCCCTGCAGAACTCGGCGCTCAAGCAGAGCATCACGGACGCGCAGAACAAGCTCAACACCGATGCCGCCCAGGTCCAGCAGCTGGCCACCGGCTCCCAGGCGGTCTCCAACGGGGCAGCGACGCTGGCGGCGAGCGCCCCGGCACTCAGCGGTGCCATCAATCAGGCCACCGCGGGTGCGGCCACGCTCTCCGCCGGAGCCTCCACCCTGGCGCTCTCCGAACAACAGGCAGCCGATGGCGCCGCGAAACTGGCCAGTGGTGCCAGCACCCTCGACGATGGTGCCGGCACCCTGGATTCCGGCGCTCATCAACTGGCGGATGGCGCCAAACAGCTCTCCGATCAGCTCTCCGCCGGTGCTGGGCAGATTCCCAACCCGGACGATGCCGCCAAGACCAAGGCCTCCCAAGTGATCGGCAATCCGATCGCCGTGGACACGGTCTCGCAAGCCAAAGCGCCCAACTACGGCAGCGGGCTCGCCCCGTTCTTCCTGGTCCTGGCCCTGTGGATCGGTGCCTTCATGCTGGTCCAGGCCATGCGCCCGCTGGCTCAGCGCGCCCTGGCCTCCAACGCGCCGTCCTGGAAGATCGCCGTCGGCGGCTGGCTGCCCTTCCTGGCAGTCTCCACTGCGCAGGCCATCCTGCTCTACCTGGTGGTCTACTTCGGGCTGGGACTGAACCCCAGCCATCCCTTCCTGACGCTAGGCCTGCTGCTGCTGGCGTCCATGGCCTTCACGGCACTGATTCAGGGAATCGTGGCCCTGCTGGGCACACCGGGCAAGTTTGTAGTGCTGATCCTGCTGGTGCTCCAGCTGGTCTCCTCCGGAGGCACCTTCCCCTGGCAGACCACGCCGGAGCCGCTACACACGCTGCACGCCATCCTGCCGATGGGGCATGTGGTGGAGGGGATGCGGCACCTGATCTACGGCGCGGATCTGGCCCCCGTGCTGCCGATTGCCTTCGGACTGATCGGCTACACGCTGATCGGCCTGGCGCTCAGTCTCTGGGCGGTGCACAAACATAAATTCTGGACGCTCAAGACGCTGCACCCGGAGATCTCGATATGAGTGCGGCACCGATCGTCCGGCGTCCGGCCCGGACCGAGATCACCCGGCAACGGATCTTTGATGCCTCGATGCAGTTGATCGGCGAACGCGGCCCCGCGGAGGTCACCGTCGACGAGATCGCGGCGGCCGCAGGGGTGTCCAAAGGCACGGTGTATTACAACTTCGGCTCCAAGGCCGAGCTGATCGCCCAATTGCTCGAATACGGCGTGGAACTCCTGGAGGCCCGACTGGCTCCGCGCGATGATCTGCCCTCCCTCGCTGCGGTGGAGCAGATGCTCCGGGGGACGCTGGAGTTCTTTGACGCGTACCCCTCCTTCACCCAACTGCTGGTCTCCGAGATGTGGCGCACACCGAGTGCCTGGCGGGACACGCTGACCCTGTTGCGCGAGCGGCTGTTCACCCTGGCCGGTGCCACACTGGACCGGATTCCTCAGGAGCACGCGGTCCGGGAGGGCGTCAGCCCGCAGGGTATGGTCGGGCTGGTACTGGGTGCTGCCTTGGTCATGGGGCTGGACCGGCAGGTCTTCAACCCGGAGCGCAGCCGGGAAGAGTCGCTGCACACCCTGATGACCACGATCCACGGCTACCTCAGGGACTGACCTTCTCCAGCTGATCCACCGTGACGGGAGCGGCCATGACGGCATGGGCCGCAAGGGGTGCTGCCGGCGGACCGGCCGACCTCCGCTTCAGCCGCAGGACGGCGGCCGCCACCCCGCTGAGCAGTAACGCACCACCAATGATCTCAGTGGTGCTGGGTGCCTGCCCCAGGGCCAGCCAAGCGGCCGCGATGCCGACCGGCGGGATGAGCAGACTGTAAGGCCCCACGGCAGCTGCCGGGTAGCGGCTGAGCAGATTGTTCCAGATGCCATAACCCACGATCGTGGAGACATAGGCGGTGAACAAGGAGCCCAGGATTGCGGGCCATTGCAGATTCCCCAGGGCGTGAAGCACCTGGTCCGGCCCCTCCACGAACCAGGACAGCAGGAACAGCGGCAGCGGCACCACCGCCCCGGACCACACCACCATGCTCAGACCGGACGAGGTCTTGACCTGACGGACGATCACATTGCCCACAGCCCAGGAGAACGCACCCGCCAGCACCAGAAGAAAGGGCAGCACGGGGGCCACCTGGGCGCGTCCGATGCCGACCACGGCTAGCCCGATGGCGCCCAGCCCGACGCCCACCCACTGGGCTCTGGTGGGGCGTTCGCGGAGGACGGCGAGCGCGATCAGCGCGGTGAACAGCACCTGGGCCTGGAGCACCAGTGGGGCCAGTCCGGTCGGCAAGCCCAAATGCATGGCGAGGTAGACCAGACCGAACTGCCCGGCACTCATGGTCAGGCCCACGACCACCACGATGTACCACTTCACCGCCGGTGGCTTGATGAAGAAGATCCACGGAACGATGACCAGGATGAACCGGATCGCCACGAAGAGCAGCGGCGGAACGCTCTGCAGCCCGGCATCGATGGCCAGAAAGTTCACTCCCCAGATCACGGCGACCAGGACGGCGAGGAGAGCATGCTTCGGTTTCATGAGCTTTACTGTGGCAGAGCGGTGGTTGAAGCACCAGCAAATAATTATGCAGATCATTATGTAGAGTTGCTTCATGATCGATGTGGTGGCAGTCCGGGCTCTGGTTGCAGTGGAACAAAGCGGTTCGGTGGTCGCCGCCGCGGAATCCATGGGATACAGCCCCTCTGCGATCTCCCAGCAGATCAAGAAACTCGAAAAGCAGGCCGGGGTGGCACTACTGGAACGCTACGGCCGAGGGGTGCTGCTGACCGAGCGGGGCAAGACGATTGCCGAGCGTGGGCGGCAGATCCTGGGCGATGTGGAACTGCTGGAATCCACCCTGCTGGCCGATCCACAGACCCCGCGCGGAACCCTGCGCCTCTCCGCGTTCTCCACCGCCTGCCGGGGGCTGGTGGGGCCGATTCTGCCGGTGCTGGATGCCTCCGAGGTCCGGCTGAGCGTTCTGGGTGAAGATCCGCCGGAGGCCGTGGACCGGGTGGCCAGTGGGCAGGCCGATCTGGCCGTGGTCCATGACTGGCAGTCCGTCCCGCTGCTGATTCCCGAGCACTGTGCGGTGGAGAATCTTTGTCTGGATGAGGCCGATGTGCTGGTGAACACGGATCACCGGCTGGCGCAGGCGGCCGCACCGCGGCGTCGCGATCTGGTGGACGAGGCGTGGATCTCCACCCCGGACGGGGCGATCTGCAATGAGGCACTGCTGCAGATCTTCGCGGATCTGGGCCGGATACCGAAGATTCGAATGCATGACCCGGACTTCTCGACCCATCTGGAGTTCGTCTCGCTCGGCGTGGCGGTGGCGCTGGTCCCGCGGCTCGGCAGGCCGCCAGTGCCGGAGAATGTGGTGGCCCTGAAGATCCCGGACCTCTCGCACCACCGCCAGGTCCAGGTGGTGTACCGGAAGACCATGGCGGCCAGTCCGGCGATCCGTCATGTGGTGGAGTTGCTGCATCAGGCCGCAGCCCGGCTTCCGGGCTGATCTTCTCTCGCGAGCTCCATCGAGTGCCGCGTTGTGTACCGTTTTCCAACTCAAAAACGGCACGCACGTATACTTCAGCAGGTGCGTTTCCTTTTCCTCGGGGCCGGTGCGGTCAGCGCCGCAGCCCTGGGCCTGCTCTCCGCCCGGCATCAGGTCGCCGTGACCTCTGTGCCCGAACACTCACGCCCACACTCCCCCTCGGATAACTCCTCGTCCGGCCGGGTGCTCCGCTATGCGAAAGCGAGCCGCTCCGGCACCTCCCCGGTGCACAGCCAGCCCGTCCTCCCCTGGCAAGAAGCTCTGGATCAGCCCTGGGACGTCATCGTGCTCAGCATGAGGCCACAGGATCTGGACGAGACACGCTGGGATGACCTCCGGGCCTCCAACTCGCCCTGGCTGGCCACGGTGAGTCAGGTCGAAGGAGATCTGGCAGTGCTGGCCGATCGCATCGCGCTCACCCACACCAGGTCCGCCATTTTTGCCCCGGAGCTGCTCTCCTGGCGCCAGGCCAGCACCGACGGACAGCCCGCCGCACCCATCCGCTACTGGTGCCCGCCCGGCATCGCGCCGTTCCGAGTGGCCGTCAGGGCCCAGGATCGCGCAGCGGCCCGCAAGGATTTCGCGGGAGTCTTCCCGGTCGGCGAGGAAAAGGCTCTGCTGGAACGGGCCGCCTGGATGATTCCGTGGGCCGCGGAACTCACCGCCCATGAGGGCGACTGGGCCGCCTTTCTGAAGCATCTTCCGCACGCCCGCAAGGCCATGCGGGAGGCCCGGCGCGCATCGCGTCCTGACCACCATTCGATCCTGCCTGCCCCGGGGACCTTCGCGATTCCGGCCTGGTCGGTAGGGCTGGCATTACGGGTGGGGCAGCGCCTGGCTCCCCTGGATTTCGCGGCCTATCTGGCCGAACACTTTGAGCGGCATCGTGCGCAGACCGTCGATATGCTCAGCGGCTGGATTGAGGCCGCACCAGAAAGCTCGCCAACTCTCCGCGAACTGCGGCAGACCCTGTCAAGAACTCCGGGCACTTCTCAGGAAGGCTAGCGCGGCACTACGAAGTCGCTCAACCGGGCATCCTGTCCGTCCAGCTCCGCCCAGGGCGTGTTCCCCAGATCGAAAACCGCCATCGCGCTGGTTGGGAAGCGTTCGGCCGCCTCCAGATACGCGGCCTGATCCGACTCCCGTGAGGCCAGGTGCATCACCACATCCTGCACCGTGGGCAGGTGGGAGATCACCAACAGCGAGGTGACCGTGTGTGGCACGTGATTGATCAGCGAGAGCATTCTGGACGGGCCGCCATCGTAGAGGTCATCCTCCAGCTTGGGCGTCGGCGCCAGAGAACCCAGCGCATCACAGACCCAGGTGCAGGTCTGGCGGGTCCGCAGCGCGGTGGAGCACAGGATGAAATCCGGAATCACCTGATGGTCCAGCAGCCAGGCACCGGCCAGCGGTGCCTCAGCGTGCCCACGGGCAGCCAGCGGGCGCTCATGATCGGGCACACCGAGCGGGTAGGCCGCCTTGGCATGACGCATGATGACGAGGCGTCGGTCTGCGGCACGGCGTTCGGTCATGGCCGGAGTCTACCGGGTCCGCCGGCCAGCACTGGACTCAGATGGAGTATTCCGGTGCAGCCCAGACGATGACTTCGGGGTGCTCGTAGAAACGGTAGCCCTCGCCGCGGACGGTGCGGACGGTGTTGGCCAGGCGCCCCAGCTTGGAGCGCAGACGGCGGATGTGCACGTCGATGGTGCGCTCGTTCGGCACCTCCTCGGCGTTGTGCCAGAGACCATCCAGCAGTTCATCGCGCCCCACGGTGCGGGTGCCGTTCTCCACCAGGTAATTGAGAAGTTCAAATTCCTTGAAGGTCAGGTTCAGCGTCTCACCGTCGAGGTGGACTTCACGACGCGCCAGGTCGATCAGGACGCCGGCCGGGCGGCTCTCCTGCACGACGGGCTGGCGCACCTCCACCCGGGGACGCGGGGCAACCGTCGGGTCGCCGAAGGTGGAGCGGACCACGTCCAGCGGCGAGCCGGGAGCGTCGGCAGGAGCGATGGCCACGGCTGCGTAGCTCTGCGACTGCGGCACCAGGCTCTGTGCGTAGGCCCGGATATCCTGCGCCAGCCGCGCCAGCGAGGTCCCGTTGGCCGCAGCGGTCTCTTCATCGACACCCAGGTAGAGCACAAAACCGTGAGCGACGTTGTCCACGCCCAGGGCGCGCACGCTGTGGCCCTCTCCTCCGGCAACGACGGGCGTCGGCGTGGTCATCAGCGACTGGGGGCGATTCGGGACTGCCCGCAGCTGGCTGGCGGCACTGCGCGGGTTACCGGCAGGAACGTATCCTGCCGGAACGATGCCGGGCTGGCCGCTCGGCTGGCCCAGGCCGGTGCGGGTGACCTTGCTGGCATTGCGAACGGAGATGTGGACGTAGCCGGGGGCGATAGACATGAAAAACCTCACAGAATGATGCCGACAATGCGGCTCGAATGCTTAGCTCCGCTCCATGGTGCTGCGGAGATTTGCCCGTCATGGGCGGACCGGATCGGTCAAGAAGTGCCTGCATGCTCAGGATGGTGAGTCAGGCCTGCATTCGACAACAGCACATGGACCGGCCGACGGGGGTGTCGGGGAGGATCGCTGCGGCTGCAGATGCGCTTGAGTGGGTGTTCACACATGGAAGTGTGCATCGTAATAAACGAAACTCGCAAGTAACATTGGGTCATTCGTTCCACATTGTGAGACGAAAGTGTCCATTGTGATGTAAATCACAATTTGCATGGATCGAAGATCGTTCCGTCTATAGTGGTAAAAATCGGCCACGTTGCGCGAAAGATTCGCTCGATCACCGTTTTTCTTGCCGGAAATTCACAAAACTGTCATATTGGCGAATCACTGTGACTCATTCAACAGCCTCCAGATGGGGTCAATGGGTCCTTCTAAAAAATCTTCCTGTAAGCAGGCGCGAGTTTCGCCGGGTTCCCCGGAATCCCAGCCCTCCGGAGCCCTACCCTTGAGATTCACAGATTCCACAGCGTACATGCAGGAAACCATCAGGCTGAGGCTATGGAAACACCAGAAAGTATGGGTATGTCTACTACACGATCCTTCACCGAAAATCTCCCCCGACTCAACCATCCGGACGGCTCACCGATCCGCGCTCTGGTGGTCGATGACGAACCCAGCCTGGCCGAGCTCATGTCCATGGGCCTGCAGATGGCTGGCTGGGACGTCGAGGTGGCCCACGATGGCGAGTCCGCCGTCAAGGTCGCCCGCGACTACCGCCCCGACGTCCTGGTGCTGGACATCATGCTCCCCGGCTTCGACGGCGTCGAACTTCTGGGCAAGATCCGCGCCTTCGACCCGAACATCCCGGCACTCTTCCTCACCGCCAAAGACGCGGTTCAGGACCGGGTCGCCGGACTGACCGCCGGTGGCGATGACTACGTCACCAAGCCGTTCAGCATGGAAGAAGTGCTGCTGCGCCTGCACCGCATCGTCCAGCGCTCCGGCGTCACGGCCGAGGACTCTGCTGAGGTCCGGGTGGGCGACCTGGTGCTCAACTACGACACCCGCCAGGTGATGCGTGGCAAGGACGAGGTCACGCTCACGGCCACCGAATTCGAACTGCTGCGCTACCTGATGGAAAACCCCAAGCGCGTGATCTCCAAGACCCAGATCCTGGACCGGGTCTGGAACTACGACTTCGGTGGCCAGGTCAACATCGTGGAGCTCTACATCTCTTACCTGCGCAAAAAGATCGAGGCGGATCACCCCCCGATGATCCATACCGTGCGCGGTGCCGGTTACATCCTCAAACCGGCAGAGCAGTGAGCGCACCCAGGACCACGAAAGTCTCTGACCTGTGACCATGCCACCCCCCACCCTCAGCCGTCCATCGAGTGGCAGGGATCAGCCGACCGGCAAGGACTCCATGCTGGGGAACGTTCTCCACCTCTCGCGCTGGAGTCTGCGCTCCAAGATGGTGGTGGCCACAGTGGGTCTGCTCACCGTGATCTGCTTCGTCGTCGGGGCCGTCTGTTACGCCTCGATGAGCATCTCGCTGTACAACCAGCTGGATCGCTCGCTGATCGACGCCTCCAACAGGGTCACCAATACCTACCGGAGTGGGCCACCGTTCGACGGCAGCCAGACCCTGGGCCTCGGCGTGGGGACGCTCAGCACCCTGGTGCAAAACGGCAGGGTGGGCATCATCAACGTGGTGTCGGACAGCCGGTCCTCCACCCAGGCGACGCCCAAAGAAGACGTCGACGCGCTGGCCTCGATCCGGCCCTCGGACCGGATCGTCAATCGCACCCTGTCCTTTGGTGAGTACCGCCTGATCGCCGCCCCGCAGGCCAATGGGGACTTTGTGATCACCGGAGTACCCACCCACGACGCCGATGAAATCCTCACGGCGCTGCTGGCCACCATCATCTTCGTCTCCGCCTCCGGCATCCTGACCGTGGGTCTGCTCGCCACGGTCATCATCCGGCGCGCTATGTCGCCGCTGAATCAGCTGGCCGCTGTGGCCATGCGGGTGTCCCGACTGCCACTCGATGAGGGCGAGGTCAAACTGGCCGAGCGCGCACCGGATTCTGCCACCAACCCACATACCGAGGTGGGCACCGTGGGCATGGCGCTGAACAAAATGCTGGACAATGTGGCGTCCGCTCTGCAGTCACGCCAGCGGAGTGAGACCAAAGTGCGCCAGTTCGTGGCAGATGCCTCCCATGAGCTGCGGACGCCGTTGACCGCCATCCGCGGCTATACCGAGATGATCCGGATGACGGAACAGTTGAGTCCCACGGGCGAAAAGTCGCTGAGCCGGGTGGAGAGTCAGTCCAAACGCATGACCTCCATGGTGCAGGATCTACTGACCCTGGCGAGACTGGATGAAGGCCGCCCCTTGGAGCTCAAGGACACCGAGATGACCCAGGTGGTGGTGGAGACCGTGAACGATATGAAGGTTGCCGTTCCGGATCATCACTGGCAGCTGGATCTTCCCAGCGACCCCTTCATCATCAAGGCGGACCCTGGCGGAGTGCGTCAGGTACTGCTGAATCTGCTGGCCAATGCGGGCAAGCACACCGAGCCGGGAACCACAGTGACCACGAGTCTGCGTGCCACAGAGGAAGGCATGCTGCAGCTGTCCGTGGCGGACAATGGCCCTGGCATTCCGGAAAAATTCCGGGCGCAGATCTTCGATCGCTTCGCCCGCGCGGATGCCGCTCGATCCGGCCATGACGGCACCACCGGCCTGGGGCTGTCCATTGTGCAGGCCATCGTCCAGGCTCACGGCGGGACGGTCTCCGTGGACTCAGCCCCTGGCCGCACGGTCTTCCGGGTGGACCTGCCCCGCCACTGACGCCATCGGGCGCAGGGAACGCAGCTGCTCACGCCAGCTCTGCGGGCGACGCCGCACCAGCAGCACCAGCGCCACGGCACCGGCCAGCAGGGCCACGATGCCGCCCACGGCCAGTGACCAGCGAGGGCCGATCGCGGTGCCCAACCAGCCCACCAGCGGCGCGCCGATCGGCGTCCCGCCCTGCATCACCACCATGTAGAGCGCCAGCACGCGGCCACGGAAGGCTTCATCGGTGGTCAGTTGCACCATGGTGTTGCAGGCGTTCAGGAAGGTCAGCGCGCTGAGCCCGATCGGGATGAGTGCGAAGGCGAACAACCAATAGCTGGGAGCCATCGAGGCCAGAATGGTGAACACGCCGGTCGACAGAGCCGCGCCCACAATGTACGCCATCCGCACGCTCTTCCGCCGGGCCGCGAGCAGCGCTGCGGCGAGAGTTCCGGAAGCCATCACCGTCCCCAACAGGCCGTACTCCCCAGGCCCTTTGCCGAAGACTCCGGTCGCCATCAGGGCATTCGTGATCTGGAAATTCATCGTCAGTGTCGCCACCAATGCCACCAGCGCCATGATCAGCATCAGATCCGGTCGATTCCGCACATAGCGCAGGCCCTCCCGCATCTGACCCTTGGCCCGGGGAGAGCGGCGAGCTGGATGTAGCTCGGCGACTTTCATGGTGGCCAGCGAGAAGAGCACCCCACCGAAGCTCGCTGCGTTGATCAGGAAGGCCGGGCCAGTGCCGAGCCAGGCGATCAACAGCCCCGCAACACCCGGGCCGACCAGGCGGCCCAGGTTGAAGGAAGCGGCATTGAGCGCGACGGCGTTCGGCACGTCCGGCGCGGTGACCACCTCGGAGACAAAGGCCTGGCGGGCCGGGGCATCCACGGCGCTGCCGACGCCGAGCAGCAAGGCCAGCAGGTAGACGTGCCACAGCTGCACAGTGTCCGTGACCACCAGCAGGCCCAGCACCAGCGCACAGAGGCCCATGAACGACTGCGTCATGAGGAGGATCTTGCGCTTGGAATAGCGATCCCCCAGCACACCAGCCCATGGACCGAGAATCAGAATGGGCAGAAATTGCAGGCCGGTCGTGATGCCGACCGCGGTGCCCGACTGGGCGGTGAGCACGGTGAGCACCAGCCAGTCCTGGGCGACTCGCTGCATCCAGGTGCCGATATTGGACACCAGTGCCCCGGCCACCCAGAGACGGTAGTTGTAGACGGACAGTGCGCGGAACATGTCTTTCATGCGCGCCCTCAGCGTGCGCTCAGGCGCAACAGAATCTCTGCCGCCTCACGCAAGGTCTGCCGTTCTGCACTGCTGAGCCGGGCCAGACGACGGTCCAGCCATTCGGTGCGGCGCTGCCGGGTATCGGTGAGGATCTCCCGGCCGGCGGGAGTGAGTTCC
The DNA here is from genome assembly GCF_030271165.1 of Psychromicrobium xiongbiense. Lineage (GTDB taxonomy): Bacteria > Actinomycetota > Actinomycetes > Actinomycetales > Micrococcaceae > Renibacterium > Renibacterium xiongbiense. The sequence continues at coordinate 150,986 of NZ_JASSZH010000014.1, forward strand.
GCCAGCACCTGGCGCCCGTCACTGGGATGGGCGATGCGCTGCACCAGACCGGCTGCCTCGAGGCCATTGACGGTGCGGGTCATGCTCGGTGCCTGCACGTGCTCCTGCGTCGCCAGGGCGCTGAGCGTCTGCGCTCCGCCTTCCAGGTGCACCAGAACCGTGTACTGGGCGGGCGTCACCGCCTCCGAGGTCGCCTCGACCCGCAGCCGTCGCGAGGTGCGCATCACGGCCATCCGCAGCTGGACCGCCAGGGCGGGTGGTTTAGCCGTCACGGCTTTGGGGACAGGGGTTTTCGAGACAATCACAATTACTTAGCTTAGCTCATTACCCATGCTAAGTAACTTCGCCGTTATCAAAATGTGACAGTCGGGCCACGGTCCGGTAAAGTAGAGATGTTGCGCATTGGCGCAGCCACACTTTCGGACACCGAGCTCTGCCGCCGGAGGATTGTGTACAGAAACACCGGCAGAGACGGGGGAACCATCAGCGGTCGCAGCAATGCGGCCTTGGGGTGAAGCCTGCGGCGTGAGCCAGCGGGCCGGGTGCTCTCCATCCGAATCCGACAGCTAACCTCGCAGGTGCTCAGAGAGGTCCTGACTGTGACATACAGTGCGACAAGTGAGTCGATCACGCCCGCCACGGGCCGCCGTGCCGCACGGCATGCAACCGTTCCCGGCCTTGACGGCGCTGCGCGCAGCCACCGGCCCGCCCTCGGAACCAAGCCCGGACGTCGTCGGGCACTGAATCAGAAGTCCACCCTGGCCCACCTCTGGGATGCCACTCCCAAGGTTCCCGCCCAGCGCGCCGCCGCAGTGGCTGTTGCCGGCGTTCTGGCCACGGCCATCGGGTCCACCGGCCAGGTCGCACCGCTCTCCGCCGCCGTCCTGGAACCTGCCTCCAGCGTGCAGTCCTCCGTCAGCCTCCCGGTGAGCGTGCCGAAGGGCATCTCACTCAGCTTCTCCGGCGCCCAGGTGGCCTCCACCCCGGCTCCCGCAGCGGGCAGCACCTCAGCGGACAAGACCACCGGGACGACGACCAGCTCATCCTCGGACATTCAGGCCATCAACGACCCCGCCGCAGCTCAGGCCTACGCTGCCAGCCAGCTCGCCGCAGCCGGCTGGGGTGCCGATCAGATGGGCTGCCTCACCTCGCTCTGGAACCGCGAATCCGGCTGGCGCACCACGGCGGAGAACCCCTCCAGCCTGGCCTACGGCATCGCCCAGTCCCTGCCCGCAGAGAAGATGGCCAGCGCGGGTGCGGATTACCGCACCAACTACAAGACCCAGATCAACTGGGGCTTCAGCTACATCAAGGGCCGTTACGGCAGCCCCTGTGGCGCCTGGGGACACTCTCAGGCCACCGGCTGGTACTGAGCCGCACACGTATGACTGAGGGCCCCGGTATGTGCCGGGGCCCTCAGTCATACGTGGAGCAGTGATAAATGGCGCTGTGCAGTGGAAAATCAGCCGTAGAGCGGCTTCTGACTCTTCACTGCGTAGTATTCACTGGAAGGCTTGAGCCAGATCAGCACCAGAGCGCCCAGCGAGACGAGCAGGCTGAGGATGGTCAGGATCAGGGTCGAGTACAGAATCGTCTGATTCGCGAAGCCGCTGATGAGCGAATACAGACTGCTAATGATGAAAATCCCGGCGAAGACCGTGGAGAGAATCCGTGCCCATTTCTTCCCGGCCCGGTTAGCAAACGCCATCCAGACCCAGAGCGCAGTGCCAACGATGATGCCGGCAATGCCACCAACCATCCCGGTCGTCGTGGCGATGTCCTTCACGGTTTTGACCTGATCCGGGCTAAGCGTGCTGCCCCCGGTATTGGCCTTCTGCATCGCAAGATTCACCGCCTGGTCCATCGACAGGAGGGAGAAGATCCCGCTGATGACGGAGAGCGCCGCACCCACCAGCATCAGGATGACCGCGATCTTGAGCATCTGCGGCAGCACGGCAGGGGCGCTGGACTGCGCACCGTACCCGGGGGCTCCGGGGTAGCTGGGCAGCTGCTGGCCGTAGGGTGCGCTGGGGTAGGACGGCGGCTGCGGAGCCTGGCCGTACGATGGCGGCGCGCCGGGCTGGTTATTCGGCTGCGGGAACCCTGACTGGCCAGGTGCTTGCTGGCCATAGGACGGCTGACCAGCTGGCGGCTGCTGACCGTATGCGGGCTGGCCGTACGGAGGTTGAGGGTTCTGAGGCGGCGTGGGCCGGCCGCTCGGCGGAGGAGGATATTGGCTCATAGCATGAGCCTAGTGGCGAATTCGGCCAAATAAATGCCCCAAGGCCAAGGCAGTGCAGGAATCAGCCTTGAGGATGAACGATGATCAGCCGACGACGCCGTACAACCGGTCGCCGGCATCGCCCAGGCCCGGCACAATGTAGGACTTTTCGTTCAGTCCTTCATCGATCGAGGCCACCACCAGGGTGACTTTGGCGCCATCGTGCTCCTGACGGAGCGCTTCGATACCCTCCGGAGCAGCCAGCAGGCAGATGCAGGTCACGTCTGCGGCGCCGCGGGCAAAGAGGAACTTGATCGCCTCGCGCAGTGTGCCACCGGTGGCCAGCATGGGGTCCAGGACGTAGACCTGGCGGCCCGTCAGGTCATCCGGAAGGCGTTCGGCGTAGGTGATCGCCTCCAGCGTCTCCTCATTGCGGGCCATGCCCAGGAAGCCGACCTCCGCCGTCGGGAGCAGTCGCGTCATGCCTTCCAGCATGCCGAGACCGGCACGAAGAATGGGCACGACGAGCGGAGTGGGCTTGACCAGTCCGGTACCCACGGTGGAGGTGACGGGAGTCTCGATGTTCACCGGTTCCACGCGCACCGCGCGGGTGGCCTCATAGGCCAGCAGGGTGACCAGTTCCTCGGTCAGCAGCCGGAAGATCGGCGAGGGGGTGGACTTGTCCCGCAAAACCGTGAGTTTGTGGGCTACCAGAGGATGGTCGACGACCTGTACGCGCATGGCACAAAACTATCATTGAGGCATGAGCCGCCAGGACCGTCCCGTAGAATCCCCGGATTTCCCTTCCGGGAGCGTGCCTTCCGGGGCGGCGAGCTTCTCTTCCTGGATGGACCTGGCGCTCCAGGAGGCACGGCTGGCCCTGGAAACCGGTGATGTGCCGATCGGTGCCATCGTGGTAGGCCCGGAAGGCGAGGTGCTCGGTACCGGGAGGAACCGCCGCGAAGCGGATCAGGACCCGACGGCGCACGCCGAGGTTCTGGCGCTGCGGGCCGCGGCAGGCGCGCTGGGCCGCTGGCGACTCGACGACTGCACGTTAATCGTCACCCTGGAACCCTGTGCGATGTGTGCCGGGGCCACCGTCCTGGCCCGAATTCCCCGGCTGGTGCTCGGCGCCTGGGACTCCAAGGCCGGTGCCGCCGGCTCGGTCTTCGAGGTGCTCCGTGAACCGCGGCTCAATCACTGGGTGGAAGTCCACGGTGGGGTGCGCCAGGACGCATGTGCGGAGCTGTTGCGGCAGTTTTTCGCCCGGCAACGGTAATTATGCGGTGCTGGCACTGGCTCGCAGGGCGTCGATCCGTTTCTGACGGAAGGCGGGCGAATCCAGGCTGAAGGAGCGGAAATCGCCCAGATCCTCCCGGATGTACGCCTCCACCTCGGCGATGCGCTGCCCCACTCCGGCGCTCGGTGCGCGGAACGTCCAGGCGACAATCTCCTGGTGACCCGGGTCGTACTGCCAGAGGCCGATGATCCGGCCGCGATCCAGGATCGGATGGTCGGCCAAGTCCGCCTGCAGCGCCAGTGACCGGTCCCCCGCCGTGGAGCGTCCGGCGTCCTCGTCGGCCAGCAGCTCCACCGCATTGCGTTTGAGCAAGGCGATGCCGTCGGTCCCGGCCAGCAGCTGGATCTGCTCCTCCTGCGGCGCGCGGAAGGCCTCAAAAGTCTCCTGATCCGCGGGGAGCCGCCAGACGCCGTCGTACTCCACCGCACCCGCCTGACTCAGGGCCAGCCGGGACTGTGCCACCGTGAAGGCGGTGAACCACTGGCTCTGCCCGAGCGTTGCCCCACCGGTCCAGGAGAGGTAGCGGCGCACGACGGCGGCCCGGGCCTCCTCGTCGCTGAGCCCGCTGGGCGGCAGGTCCCAGGCGGTGTAGGCGTAGCGTTGCTGGTCGAGGCGGCCGTTGAGCGGTGCTCTACGGATGGCGCCGCTGGACTGGAGGGCACCGAGCGCCGCGGGCAGGGTGGTGGCGGCCCCCTTTTTCTTCCCCGCCTCGCCCAGGGTGCGGACGGCCTGGCCCAGCTCCTCCTTGAGCTGCTGCGGGGTGAGGGGTCCGCGCTCACGCAGCACGGCTGCGGTCTGCTGCGCCAGATCGTCCAGCTCAGCACGGGGTACGCCGAGGCGCTCCACCGTCCTCAGCTGGGCCTGCGCTCCGCCCGCACCCAGCTGGAGTCCCCAGGCGAAGTCCTCCGCACCCAGAACATAGGTGCAGCCTCGGACCACGGGCAGCTCGTGGATATCGAGACGTTCGACGGCGGCATCGACCTCGGCGCGTCGGGTACCGATGCGGGCGAAGAGGCCGAGGTAGGGATTCGCTCCGCCGACCGAGCGGGACCAGCCGGTGGCGCCGAGCACCTGCGCTGGAGTCTTTCCACGCATCGAGCCATCTAGGCCCTGACAGTGCCACCACCAGGCGCGGAGTTTGTCCGTGATCATGGCTGTAATTCTTTCACCGTCAGTGCGTACTTTTGGGCCATGCGCGTGCGTACCGTAGAGTATTCGCGTTGGTGACGTGTCCGAGCGGCCGAAGGTGCAACACTCGAAATGTTGTTTAGGTGAGAGCCTAACGTGGGTTCAAATCCCACCGTCACCGCCAGGTGAAGTCCCGGGACATCGTTCACTCGATGTCCCGGGACTTTTTGGTTTTCGGGTGGTCTGCGCCCGTCCACATCGAGTGCCCGTTGTGTGCCGTTGCGCAGCCCGCGGGCCAGGTAGCCCACAGTGGATTCGTCTCAGGCGATGGGTTGTGCGAGTAGTCGGGCCGCGGTGTCATCACCGCCACAGCACGCTGGCCGCCGCGGCGAGCACACCGAACACGAGCGGCAGCAGGCAGCCCATCACGGCCGGGCGTCCGCCGCGCACACGGCTGAGCAGGCGGGCCCGGCGGGCGGCGCGCTGCGGGTCCTCGTCCGCGTCCAGCGGCGCAAGGGTGCCGGGGCGCGGATCCAGGTGCTCGTCGACGAACCGCGCGAGGTCCTCCACCCACTCCCAGTACGCCGGGTCGGCGACCGACAGGTCACGGCGCACGACGACGTAGAGGAGACCGTCCACGACCTCGAGATCCACCCCGACCTCAGCCCGGGCGACGAGGCTGGTCAGTGCCGCACGTAACGATGGCGTCAACGCCGCGCGCACCGCGCCCTGCACCTCGGGCGCGCACCGGGTTTCGAAACGCTCGTCGAACCCGTCACCGAGCTCGACCGGCTGCTGGCCCACCGCGGGATCCCACGCGGGCCAGGCCTTCGCATGCGACAGGTCGATGAGCGTGAAAGCCGGTGGCGGCGTGCTCAACGACAGCATCACGTAGTCGAACTCGTGCGGGAAGCGTGCCCGTGCGGTCCAGGTCTCGAATCCGTGATTGCCCGCCTCGAAGGAGCGATCCCCGGACACGGACGGGGCAGCCCCTCCCATCACGTCTACGGAGATGCGGTTGGATCCGGCCGCGAACAGTGCCGCCGGAGCGGAGGGATCGGCCACACGGAACGTGTGGGTGAGCCCGTTCGCGGCCGCGAAGCGTCCCAGTCGGAACCACGACTGTTCCAGCTGGCGGCGCGAGCTGGTGATGCCGCGCACCTGCATCACCAGAAGCGGCGTCACCATGAGCGCGGCGATGACGACCGTCGACGGGGTGAACTGATCACCGCCGAAGAGCAGCTGCACGGCCCGCACACCCAGTGCGGCCAGCACACCGAATCCGAGCACGAGCACGACCGTCCGGATCACCGCCCCTGCTGTGATCCTGGTGCCCGCACTGTGGCCCACCTCATCGCGCAGGCGCTCGCTTGCCTCGGCCTTGACCACACCGGGCGGGATCGGATCCATCAGCGCCGTTGCGTCGAACGTCATCATGCCGCTCATGCTAGCTTCTCCCCGTCCACCGCAGAGGCCTTCCCGTCCGTCACCAAGCCGAACAAATAGAGCGGTCCGCTCGGTGTGACTAGATTCGTGGGACTCGTTGCCGTGACGAACCGAGGTTGGGTCGCGGAGAGGCCGGACGTGGATCCGCGTCAGCGCATGATCGCACCGATCGTGAGCAGGGAAACCGAAACGATCACCGGAATCAGGCAGCCGAGCAGGAACGGGTACCCTGGCTCGCCTCGACGAAGCATCCGCACCCGGCGGGCCCGTCTCGCTTCGTCCTGCACTGGCGTCGGCATTGGCGTCGGCACATTCGGGCGCGGGTCCAGGTGCGCATCGAGCATGCCGGAGAGATCCTCGATCCACTCCCAGACCGTAGGGTTCTGCAGCCGCAGATCATGACGGACGAAGAAGCAGGCATCATCGCCCACCAGCTGCACGTCGACGCCGCCCGCGGCATCGGCGAGCGCCGACCTCAGCGACGAGCCCAGCCATCCTCGTGCTGCCGCCTCATCCTCAGGCGCACAGAACACCCGGAACTGCCGGTCGAACTCGTCGTCGACCATGATCTGCTTCTGCCCGGACGGTGGCCGCCACGCCGGCGCGCCTCGACCATCCACAGCAATCAGGCTCATCTCCGGCACCACCGCGGACAGACGAAAGTGGACATACCCGAACGAGGTGTCGACGCGGGTCCGTCCTCCGCCGGTGTAATAGCTCAGGTTCGCGACCTCGAAGGGGCGCGGAGCCGCTCCCGCGAGGCGATCGTTGAGCTTGGTGCCCGAGCCCACGCTGAAGGCTGCAGCCGGGGGTTCCTGACCGCCGCCGACATCGACCGTCAGCTCGTGCGACAGTGCGTTTGCTGGGGCGAATCGGGCGAGCCGGTACCAGCGGTCCGACGCATCGCGCAGCCCAGGAGCGATCCGCCGGATCCGCGTGTACGCGTCTGGTGCGATGAGGATCAGCCACCCCGCGATGATCACCGGCGGCGCAGGCACCCGCCCGGTGAAAGCCCTCAACGCCATGACTGGGATCAGAATGACCAGCGCCCCAACGAGCGCCAGGCCGACGACGGTGCCGACCCCCCGGAACCAGACCCCAAAGGCGAAACGCCCCGCAGTACGATCACCGACCTCCGCATTCAGCAGCCGCGCCGCCTCCGCCCTCTCGGCGGCCGGGTCGACGGACTCCGTCAACGCCGTCATGTCGAATGTGAGTGCCTGCGTATCGCTCATGCCTAGTTCTCCCTCTCTGCACGCCTTCTCTCCCTCTGCACGCGGGTGCGCGTCCGCGGCGAGATGAACCTGCGGTGGTGGGGGAGATCATGCTCCTTCAGGATCGTACGTCGATGCCGGGCAGCACGATGGCGACAGCGGCACTCGCCGCAGCGCCGACGTCGAATCGCAGGTACCTGTCCCCGACGAGATAGAGATCCATGCCCTACGAGCACCTCGTCAGGAAACCTCGCCGATGAGCCGTCCGATCTCAGCGCGCTGCTCGGTCAGCGTGACCACGGTCGCAGGATCGACGGCCTCGAAGGTGTCCGCGACTCCCGCCACGCCATTCTCGGTCATTCGATAGGCGACCAGACCTCCGCCCTGATCCCGCGACATGCCGCTCGGCCAGACATCCGCCTGCGCACCCGCGACGCCGATCCGCCACCCTTCGGGTTCGAGTAGGTCTCGGACGACGCAAAGCGCCTCGAACGCGTCGTCCGCACGAGCCTCGACCGGGTCAAACACACCGGAGTCGATCCGCACCGCCCACCCACCCCGCTCATATCGCCATGCCACGGAGGCCCTATGCACGGTGCCATTCCTGGCCACCTCAATCGTCTGCGGACTCTTCGTCATCTCATCATCATCTCGTTGTGACCGTCTGAAAGAGCATCGAGGCGCGCTTTGGCTACCTGACCAGCGTAGTTCCGCCGCCAGAATGGCCACTTCGGGATCCCGTGACGCTTCCAGGTCTCCACGAGACCCGCGACCTAGCGGACGGACGCGAAGAGACACAAACGGCCCCAGCGCGCACCCACGAATGGATGGAGTGTCCGCGGCGCCGCAGCGACGACGGCAGAGGTGTTCGCTACGGTTCGCACAGCAGTGAGGGGTAACGGAAAGTGGCGCGCCCCGAAAGCTTCACGCTTTCTGTTTAGCGAGGTACCTAAACTGAAAGACATGATGAAGTCGAGCGAGCCTGTTCCCTTTCAGCCGGGCACGGAACTGATTGCGGATCGTGCGCGTGCTGAAGCAGCGGTCGACGAGTGCCTCGAGCGTATTCGATGCGGGGTGCTGCCCGATGACGCAGAGCGTCAACGCGTCGACGTCAAGGAGGAAGCGGGCAGACGCGGCACCGGCGGAAGACTGTTGCCCGGGAACCGCGAGAACACCAAGGCGGCCGATCAACTCGCCGACGAAGTCGCAGCCATGGCCAATACTCCTGGCGGCGGCGCATTGATCGTGGGGATCGAGGACAAGACCGGCGATCTGCTGGGCACGGAACTTGACCTGGAGTGGCTGCGGCATCAGATATATCGCCGGATCGATCTCGCTCCCGACGTCGTCGAGCGGATCGAGGCGGGCATCCGGCTACTCGTGATCTTCGTACCCGAGTCGCGAGAACCGGTCGAGGACACGAGCGACCGTATTCGCTGGCGGGTAGGCGCTGCTTCGGTGCCCATCGATCGTGGGCAGTGGTGGCTGCACCGGCAGGGGCGCGCCGGATGGGACCCGATGTCTCGACCGAGTTCGATGAACCTAGAGGATGTCACGCCCGGCGCAATTGCGGTAGCGCGGGAGTACCTCAGGCGACGCGACCTGCGGGATGCCGGCACGATGGACATCGCCGACGCGCCCGCTGAAGATCTGCTCCGACAACTCGGGCTTCTCGGCATCGATGGGCGCCTAACCGAGGTCGGGGCGCTGCTGTTCTGCGCGGCGGCCCGACCGTGGCTCAGCTGGACGCGGCTCGACGTGGAAGGCGGAGATGTTCTGGCTCGAGAGGAGAGGTATCGAGGCCTCAGCTTGCTTGAACAGATCGTTCGAGTCGAATCCCTCATGGATGCAGCGAACGATCGAGTCACGATCGCCGGCGACTTCGCGGAGCGTGTCGTCAGACTGATTCCGACACGTGCGGCGCGAGAGGCGATTCTCAACGGGATGGTCCACCGCGACTGGAATCAGCACGCACCGACGAGTGTCACCTGGGTGGAAGAGGACTGCTCGCTCACTGTGGTGTCCCCGGGCGGGTTCGTCGGTGGCGTCACCGCGGACAATCTACTCACGCAGAGATTCAGCAGGTCGCCGGCGCTGGCCGATGCAGCACTTGCCCTGGGGCTCGTGGACAAGCAGGGGATCGGAGTAGATCGGATGTATCGCGAGATGGTGACGCTCGGTCACCAGCCTCCGCGGATCATTGAGGAGCCAGGTCCCCGCGTGCGCGCGAGGCTGGTCGGGGGCGCACCGGTGGTGCCGATCATGCGCTTGACGATGCGGCTCCAACCGACCGCGCGTCAGCGCGATGTCCAGGTCGCGCTCATCATCCATTCATTGCTCCATCGTCCGTTCACCACGGCTGCGGAGACGGCGAAACTGCTCCAGCGTTCCCCTCAGGACGCTGCCGAAGCCCTCGAGATTGCCGCGAAGTGTGTGCTCGATGCCCGAGCAGTCATCGAAGCTCACAAGGATGTCTGGGTACTTTCAGCGACGTCGCGCAATGCCGTGCTCGGCGGGGGCGTCGAGGCTGCCGGGCTGAAGCGGCGCGGAGTTCTCTGGTACGTCGCTCCTAACAGCGAACAAGTGCGCGCCATCGTGCTGGATTGGTTCGATGCGCATGACCGGATAACGTCGGGAGATTTCGCAGTACTGTCGGGAATGACAGTTCAGGGTGCGCGAGGCGCTCTGGACCGGCTCGTAGGCGATCTTCTGACGCGTGGTGACGCAACGGGGCGCAATGCGCACTATGTGCGACGGTAGGTGTCCGCAAGACGCTGCGTCCGCGCGGCGGTGTTCGTTCGTTCCGTTGAGCTTCGCACGTCGATGCCGGGCAGCACGATGGCGACAGCGGCACTCGCCGCAGCGCCGAAGTCGAATCGCAGGTACCTGTCCCCGACGAGATAGAGATCCATGCCTGAGGCTTTCGACAACGAGAAAGCGAAGGAATCTCACGTCAGCGGAAGTGACCGTCCTCAGAGTCGATGCTTTGGAGCCCATCGGTCGCATCCCATTTGATGCCTCTTACAAAAGCCCACGTGGACGGCACGCACGAGTTATCGGGCCGCGCTCCCCGGCAACGGCAGCTATTGGCGAAGCCCTTCCCGTTCGAACGTGATCCGTCGGTTTGGAAGCGGGGCGATTCAGCGCCGCTGGGGCCTCCATCAAAGCCCTCGTCCCTGGGCACATTTTGGGCACATCCGATGTAAAAGCGGGTGATTTGAGGTAACCAAAATCCTTGAATTCTAGGGGTTTTTCATGCCCATATTGGGGCTGAAAAGGTTTCAAATCCCACCGTCACCGCGTGTGCGGAGGCATCATCGAGTGTCCATTTGCGCACAGTAGGCCAGGCGACCAGGGTCAGGCCGTGAGCTCGGCGCGACGGAACCGCAGCTCGCGCAGCGCCCCGTTCAGCGGCGAGCCGGCGAACGGCAGCTCCTCCAGATCGATGGCTGATGCTGCAGCAAGGGCGACGTGATTGGCGGCAGTCGCCGCCCGCTGGGGCAGCCCGATGGCGGCGGCGAACTCCTGCCAGTGTCTCGCCTTCAGCGCCTTGACCTTTCCGTCGACAGTGAGCGCCATGGTGTCATCGCCGTAGAGCAACGTGCACGGGATGTCATACATCGGTGCCACCACCCAACCTCCGTGCCGGCCGGTCGCAACCGAGACATTCTTGGCGTGCAGGTCGCCATTGCCGGTAAGCCAGGCGAACACGAACTGCAGGTAGAGGTTCCGCACGGCCACCGGCCTGGCCTTGCACAACTCGGCCAGAGCGAGAACGACGTCCTCGGAGCTGACCGCGTACTTGGACGCCGGCGGGAGGTTCATCACCTGGGCGGCGTCCTCCAGCGGCACACGGCGGACGACGTCGCCGCCGTCCTGGATGCGGTCGAACCGCTCCACGAGCAGTCCGGGCAGACCCTGCCGGTCCCGGACCACGCTGTGGGCCGCGACGGGGATCTTCAGGGCCCTTGCCCCTGTCAGGTGTGCCGCCTCGTTGACCACCAGATGCCGGTGGAGGGGCGAGTCCAGCTTGAGCAGGTACCGGCGGCCTGCCAGCGCGAGCGGGGTGGTCAGCATTGATGCGCTGGCCTTGTTCTGGACCCCCGGCAGTCCGTGCAGGTCCACGGCGCCGGTCAGGGCAGCAAAGTCGAGGTCTTCGGGCCTGGAAATGTCGGCAAGAGACTCAGGTTCAAACGGCAGCTCCCCCGCGGGGACGATCTGGACATCGCCCGGGACGTCGGCACCGACGGCCAGCAGCAGGCTGAGCTCATCCGCCAGGCTCGTCTTGACGGCGTCCTTGAGCACGGTCAGGCGGTGGCCTTCCGGCAGGAGGCCCGCGAAAAAGGCTGGCAGTCCGCCGTTCGGGGATTCAACCGGATCCTGCGTGAAAGGCAGGGAACTCGCAACAGGACTGGAGCCGGAGGCTGCGTAGTCCGGGGCATAGCTGAAGACCACGTTGCCGCGCTCTGTGCGTTCCAGCCGGCCGGCCAGCACCCCCGACTTGTAGACATCCGCGCTCCGGACGAACTTCAGCTGCGCCAGATCCTCAGCCATCAATCGTCCCCAGGCGCAGGCCAACAGCATTGGCAGCCGCGACCACCGTCAGGAGCGACGGGTTCCCTTTTCCAGTCTCGATGGCGTGGACGGTGCGTGCGGATGTGCCGATCAGATCGGCCAGAGTGCTCTGGGTGATACCGGCAGCCATCCGGGCGCGCCTGATGCTCACACCGATAGCCTTGACGTCATCCATAAATAGGCCATTTCTGAAATATGTTGCTGATTTGGCATCCTGCAACTCCCATCCTGCCCGATATACGCAAGATAGGCAACATATTTCCGAATTACGACTTTGCCGGGCCATGTGCCACTCCCTGTGAGAAATCGGCAAGATACTTCCGGTTTTCTAGATCCCCACAGAGTCAGTGGCTGCCAGACCCTCGGCGAACCCGCTGTCGACCGCTGTAGATCCAGATCCAGATCCACGATCGCACGGTTCCGTATGAATCATAGAGAAACGATGTCCTGACACCAGACACCACCGTCACCGCCAGGTGTTGTCTCGGGACATAGTTCCCACTGTGTCCCGAGACTTTTTGGTTTTCGGGTGGGTGTGCACCCTTCTCCCTGCAGTGTCTGCGGGATCCTGAACTACCATCCCCGTTGCGTCGCGTGGGAGAATCTGGTTGCCCGAGTCTCGATGACGAATGGATGCCTGATGCCTCTGTGGACACCGCTGATCATTCTCCACGCGGTTGCAGCGACAGTTGCGCTCATGATCGGCGCCGTCCAGCTCTTCCGGCGCAAGGGTGATCGCCCGCACCGAACCCTCGGACGCATCTGGGTGATCTTCATGGCAATCGCCCTCCTGACATCGTTCGGGATTCTGACGATTACCGGCGGATTCGGCATCCTGCACGGCCTCTCCGTGTTCACTGCCTGCACCATCACGATCGGAGTCATTCAGGCCCGGCGCGCCAAAATCCCCTCACATCGCGCGTTCATGATCGGCTCCTACTTCGGTTTGCTCGGCGCCTTGATCGGCGTCGTGGCAGTGCCGACCCGGCGCATTCCAACCCTCGCAGTGCATGAACCGCTTCTTCTGGTGCTCTTCCTCGCGATTCTCGCGCTGGCAACGGCGGCGACCGTCATCGGCATCGTCCGCTTCCGACGCCCTTAATCAGTCCGCCGGGTAGCTGAGAACGTGGCGCAGGGCAGTCTCAGCCATCTGGTCGACGAGGCCTCCCGCTCCCCTCCCACGACCCGAAGAGCTTTGGGCCACCTTTGCTCAGCTGTGCGAATCACCGACATCGACCATCGAATACCTGCAATGGTCTCGGATATACCCCCGCTGGATGGTCACCGAGGTTCCAACGTTTGATTCCGCAGACGCGCAGGCGCACCAGAGGTTCATCAACCTCATCGACGTTCTCGTAGAAGTAGAAGCAGACGTGTCGGTATCTTTCGTCTCAGGACACAGCCTCGCGACGTTCCGTGACAGTTCTTCAGCACGGCGTGAAGCGGTCACAGTTCTATGCCGCGGCGGCCGAGGAACCAAGGGAAGTTTCATGAGCCACCCGACATCAGTGGCGCCATCGTCGTATTTCTGACGAACTACCCCGGAGAAAACAGGACCGAGTTCACCGCCCGTTTCGGAGTTGGCCCCGCGGAGGACGCCCTCTGGGCCTCAGTCCCGACGCCATCGGGCATCTACGCGCCCTGCGTCATCGTCGGTGTCGCCTTCCTCTCGGGCGGATTGCCCTACCCCATGACCGTGAAGGAGTCCTCCACCCCTCTGGAGAAATGGCCCACCCGGGGCCATTTGCTCCCGGTTGCCTTTCATCGTGGTGACCCTTCGCGTCTGGAGGTCCGCTGGGACCAAATACTCAGCAACCGCGAGCGAGCGGAGATCGAGGCTGGGCAGATCGCCGCTCAACAAGGCGGCCCGGCCGCCCTCGCCTGACGAACCGGCCACCACCCTGCTACCGTCTGGCGCATGGGCAGGAGCAACTACCTCATTGAAGGCATTTCCGGCACCGGCAAGACCTCGGTCTGCGCGGAATTGCAACGGCGCGGCTACCATGCCATCCACGGCGACCGGGAACTGGCCTATCAGGGCGACCCGACAACCGCTGAACCCGTGGAGGGCATCACCGGTCTTGCCGTGCATGACCACCACCTCTGGAGGGTGGACAGGGTGAAGGCCCTGGTTGCCGACCAGGCTGAGGCGGTGACGTTTTTCTGCGGAGGCTCACGGAACGTCGCACAGTTCATCGATCTGTTCGACGGGGTCTTTGTCCTGGAGATCGATGCCGCCACCCTGACCAGGCGGCTTGACCAGCGGCCGGAGGACGAATGGGGCGGGCAGGGCAGGCAGGCGGAACGCGAGCTGATCCTGCGCACGCATCGAACTGGGGACGAGCAGCCACGCAAGGCGGTGAGGATTGATGCCACCGCGCCGATCACGGTCGTTGTCGATGAGATCCTCCGGCTCAGCCCTCCTGAGCACCCTCGATGATCGCCACCATCTCGGCCCGGGGCAACGGGAACCCGTCCATCCGTCCCACCGGGAAGTTCCCCAGCATCTTCAGCAGATCCTCGTCCCGACCACCAGCGCCCGATTCCAGCGCCGCCCGCAAGGCCGGCCCGGCCACCGGGTGCGCCAGAACCTCGTCGAAAGTGGACGCCAGCGAGATCGGAAGCCCGATGTCGTCACCAGCGATCTCCACGGTCGTCGAGGTCCGCAGGTCGCGGCTGGAGGCGCCGACGTCGATGGTGTACCTGCCGCCTTCGACGATCCAGCGATCAACGCGCACGTCCCAGTAGGCAAGGTCGCTGCGACGCAGGGTGAGCGCGACCTGCTTCGTCTCGCCGGGCTTCAGCTCGACGCTCTGGAAGGCTTTCAGTTCCCGTGGCGGACGCTGCACCGTCGAGTCCGGAAGTGAGGTGTAGACCTGGACGACCTCGCGCCCGACGATCGCCCCGGTATTGCTCAGCGACACCGTCACGGCGACATCTCCGCCATCGCGGACCGAAGCGAGCGCATCCGTGATCTCAAAGCTGGTGTAGGAGAGCCCGTGGCCGAAGGGATAGCGCACCTCCAGCCCGCGCGCATCGTAGGAGCGGTAGCCGACCAGCAGACCCTCGCCATAGCGGACATGCCCGTTCTCGCCGGGGAAATTCCCGAAGGCCGGGGTGTCCTCCAGCCGCAGCGGGATGGTCTCGGTCAGCTTCCCCGAGGGATTGACCAGCCCGAAGAGCACCTCAGCGCTCGCACTGCCACCGGCCTGCCCGAGCAACCAGCATTCGAGGATCGCCGGCACCCGGTCGGCGAAGGGCAGTGCCACCACGCCACCGTTGGAGAGCATGACGATCGTGTTCGGGTTCGCCGCGAGAACAGCATCGAGCAGATCCAGCTGAGCAGGGGGAAGATCGATGTGCTCGCGGTCGAAGCCCTCGGATTCCTCCTGCGCCGGGACGCCCAGGAAAAGCACCACCCGCTCCGCACCCGCCGCAACCTGCACGGCCTCGGCGAGCAGCGCGGCGGCATCGCCCGATCCGTCGAGCATGAAACCCGGAGCGTACCGCACGCCGCCCGTGGACAGCGCGCGAATCCCCTCGAGCGCAGTGTCCAGGCGGGTCGGGTTGATCTGTGAGGAGCCAGCCCCCTGATAGCGGGGCTTCTCCGCGAAGACGCCGATGACGGCCACCGCAGCCTCCCGGGCCAGCGGCAGAATCGGACCGTCGTTTTTGAGCAGGACGATGGACCGAGCGGCGACTTCCCGCGCCAGTGCGTGATGCGCCTCGACATCCAGCGGCCCGGGCACGGCGGGACGGGCCTGTGCCTTGCGCACCAGATCCACCATGCGCCCTGCCGCGACGTCCAGCACTTCCTCCTCCAGAGCGCCGTCCTGCACCGCAGCGACCAGCTCCGCGTCGGTGCGGCCACCACTGGAGGGCATCTCCAGGTCCAACCCTGCCTGCAGCGCCTTCACCCGATCGCTGACCGCACCCCAGTCGGAGACGACCAGCCCGTCGAAACCCCACTCCTCGCGCAGCACCTGCGTCAACAGCCAGGGGTCTTCCGAGGCGTAAACGCCATTGATCCGGTTGTAGGAGCACATCACCGTCCACGGCTGTGCCTCCTCCACCACCCGTTGGAATCCGCGCAGATAGATCTCCCGGAGCGGGCGCGGGTCCACGTCACTGGAGACCCGCAGCCGATCGGTCTCCTGATTATTCGCCGCAAAGTGCTTCAGCGAGGCCCCCACGCCCTGAGACTGGATGCCGCGGACCAGACCCGCACCCACAATGCCGGAGACCACCGGATCCTCGGACAGGTATTCGAAATTGCGGCCACACAGGGGCGAACGCTTGATGTTGATGCCCGGGCCCAGGATCACCGCCACCTCTTCAATGGCCGATTCCACCCCCAGCGCCTCCCCCACTCGCTCAGCCAGCCCGGCATCGAACGCTGATCCGAGCCCGACCGCGGGCGGGAAGCAGGTGGCCGGCACGCTCTGCGCCAGACCGACATGATCACTTGCCCCCGCCTGCTTGCGCAATCCGTGCGGGCCGTCAGTCATCATCACGGAGGGAATGCCTACGCGATCAACAGCTGTGGTGGTCCAGAAATCGGCGCCGCTGGTCAGAGAGGCCTTCTCTTCAAGAGTAAGATCCGCCACTCGCCGGGCCATCCGCCGGGCAGCTGCTGCTTCGTGGTCAGATGAGGCGGTCATGAGCGATCTCCTTCGTCATTTTCGCCATTGGCGGCTGCCTCAATCCAGTCCGTGGCTTCATCCGTGAGGTACACGTCCCCCGTCGATTCCCCCGCCCACCAGGATGGATCGGTGGTTCCTTCGGTGATGTCCAGAAGGTCCGCCGCGACCGCCGGGTCCAGAGCTTCACCGTTGTGGGCCACCAGCCATTCCCGGGATTCCGGCCTGAGACGGGGCCACCACGCTGTGATATTCATGGGCTCAGTCTCGCACCGTTGCGCGGATTTCAGAGCCTGTCACTGCGCCCAAAAAAATTTCTGATCATCCGCAACACGATTCTCCCGACATGACCACTTAACAAATGTCCGATGGCTACAGCAGAAGTTGGGGGCACTCTGCAAGGCGTATTCCACCTTGCAGGTGAGTTGTGGCGTTCCGGGCTCCGCGGGTGACACCGTGGAAGGAATGCAGGCCTGAGTATCAGGTTGTCAAGGTGTGGGTGGGGCCGGTCGGCGGTAAACGACTGGCCCCATTCACTACCCTCTATCGGAAACCTTTCCAGCGCGCCGTTCTGGCGGCGCTCACCAGCGCAGCTCCAAGCAGCAGAACCAGCAGGCCCATCGTTGCCCACTGCGGGCTGGCGACACCCGTGGCTGCGAGCGCAGATCCGGCGCCTTGTCCGTTGGCCGCTCCGGAACCCAGCCCACCCGCGGCAGATCCTGTTCCGCCACCCAGGCCACCGAGCGTCCCGTCTGCACCAAACCAGCTACCTGAACTGAGGCCTGGACCCCGACCGCCGCTCGAAGAACTACCCGAAGAACCCGCGGAGAAACCGACCACGACGCTACTCTGCGCCGGGCTGAGTGTGCCACCGGCAGGAGTCGTGCCGCTCACCGTCGCAGGGTTGACCACCTGACCGGCATCGAGATCCGTCTGAGTCAGCGCATACCGGCCCGAAGCCGTCACGCTCTGCCCCGGCAACAACACCCCGGCCGCACCCGGCCAGGAATACGTCAGCGGCGACAGACCGCTGAGGGCATCCTTGAAGGCCACGCCGGACAGCGAGACATTGCCGGTGTTCTTTGCGGTCAATCGATAGGTCATGACCCGGCCCGGTTGCACCGGAGAGCCCAGAGTGGAGACATCCACCGATTGTGAAAACGACAGCGCTGCAGTGCCGGGCAGCGGTGTGGACAGCTGCACCTGCGCGGACTGCAGACCGGAGCCACCCGGCAGAGTGCCACTGGCCGACGCCGGGTTGACCACCTGACCGGCATCGAGGTCCGCCTGGGTCAGCGAGTAGCGGCCCGAAGCCGTCACGCTCTGCCCGGGCAACAACACCCCGGAAGCACCCGGCCAAGTATACGTCAGGGTGGTCGACAGGTCACCGAGTGTGTCCGTCATGGTCACGCCGGACAACGGAACGTTGCCGGTGTTCGATGCCGTCAGCTGATAGGTCAGCGTCTCACCGGGCTGCGCCGGAGTGGTCAGCGCGGTGGTGTCCACCGACTGCGAAAACGCCAGCCCGGAGACCGTGGGCGCGAAGGTGACGCTCGCACAGGCTGGCGGGTTGACGCCATCGGCCTGAGTCAGATTGGCGGGGCAGTTCTGGTAGTTCTGTGTGCTGGCAGCGAGACCTGCGGAAACGTTGGAGCGCACCTTCACCGTGAGCGTGCAGGAGGCCACGCCGCTGCCGAGCGTTCCACCGGTGACGCTCACAGTGGAGCTGCCTGCGGTCGCGTTGACGGTGGCCGGGCACGTCCCGCCGACGGTCGGCGAGTTCGCCACGACCAGCCCGGCTGGCAGCACGTTGGTGAAGGACCAGCCCGCCTTCTGCGAGAGTTCCGAGGTGTTGGTGACAGTGAACGTCAGGGTGGACGTTGCCCCGGCGGGGACGACACCCGGGCTCAACGCGAGGTCCAGTTGCGGCGTCACATCGAGCACCCGGAGATTGCCGAAGGCGCCGTCGTTACCCACCGAGGTCAGGCCCTCATTGCGGATCACCAGACCCACCGAATTGTCCGGCATGAGCTGGGATGCGCTGCCGACGAAGCGACCGTACCGCACCAATGCGCCGTTGACGCTCAGGCTCGGATCGTTCACGGTCAGGCTCTGGCTGGCGGGGTCGGTGCACGGGTTGATAGCGGCAGCTGAGACGGGCAGTTCCGCCCCGCTGCTGGTTTTCAGGTAGGGGCGGAGCAGGGGTGCAGCCACCGGCAGATTGCAGGCCGTCGCTGCGGCATCCACCGAGAGCGTGAGGAAACGGTGCGCCGCGGGCAGCGTCAGTTGGCTCTGCGTGGCAAACTGCTGCGAGTTCAGAGCCACAGGGCCGTCCGGAGCGTAGGGCAGCGGGACGTCCAGGGCACCGGCGGTGCCGCCAGCGACCACCCGATTGGCCTGCGGAGTGACCTTCCCCGCCAGAATCCCCAGGGCCTCCGCCTCCGCCCGGATATTGTCGATAGTCGTGGCGAAACCATTGCAGTAGGAGGTCATGGGCACGAACGCATCCTGGTAACTCGCCACAAAACCATTGCAGCGGTACTGGTTCAGCCAGTAGGAATCCGCTGTGTACCCCGTCCCTGAGCTGGGCGTGTAGGCCGTCAGCGGGGTAATCCCGGAGCCCTGCTGAAAGTCCTCGGTATAGATCGCCACTGGCGGCTGGGGAATACCCGGAGTTCCCGGGGTTGCCTGCGCGGCCGGAGCACTCAGCACGGTGCTGATGGTGAGCAGAGCGAGCAGCGTGAACAGCAAGGACCACACTGCGTGGGGGCGTTTTGGTCCGTTCTTCACGGACCCGGTATGGAGAGGATCAGAACGCATTGGCGAACGCCGCTCTGGTCACGCCGGTGCCGGCAAAGGAATAGCTGAGCTGGTGCACCTGAGCAGGATCCACCACGGTCACGTGCAAGGCGAAGCCCAGCGCAGAAGGGTCAAGCTGGGGCGTGGCACACTGAGCCTGATGCTGGTCCGGGCTCACGGTGCAGGTCCAGTTGGCGGGGGTACCCAGCGAGGCAGGATCAATCAGGGTGTTGCTGGGGACGGTGAAAACAGCCTGAGCGTCCGATGGCGTCCCCGGCCCCTGCAGCGCAAAGGTCACGTTCAGCGTGAGACTGGTGGGTTGTGCGCTGGCCACCCGTTGAAAGCTGGCGCTGACCGTCTGAGTAGGGGCCGGTGCAGCAGGAGCCTGAGCGGGGGACGTCGCGGAGTTCACGGTGCCGGATCCGCTCACCGTGACGCCCGACGGCGCGAGGGCCTTCGGTGCCGGGACACTGGCTGCGGGACTGCTGGGGGCTGGAGCGCTGGGTGTCGGTGCAGATTCGCTCGACGGCGGCGCTGTCGGGCTCGCGGTGGAGGCAGAGCTCTGCGCCGGTTGGCTTTGGACTGGTTGGCTCGGCGCTGGCGCCTGCTGCGACTGGCCTGCGGCCGCCATCGGTGGGGCGGGCTGTGCCTGGGCCACCCAGATCGCCAGACCCACCACGGCGGCTGCAGCCACGGCTCCGGTTGCTGCCAGGCCAGTGATCCTCGCTGGCGAAGCCACTGCCGCCTTGGCTACACCGGCCACTGCCACCTTCAACGCACCGAGCCCCACGGTTTTTCCTGCCACCGTGCCGATGATCGCGCCAGAAGTTGCAGCACCCGTCGCGGTCCCGGCAAAGATGGCCGGAATGGCGGGGGTGAAGGCGATCCCGGCGATCAGTGGGAACACGCCTGCACGCATCGACGCCTGAACGTCATTGAGATCCGCGAGCATCGCCGTACACCGCAGGCAGCCGTCCAGATGTTCCTGGATCTTCTCCCGCACGCTCTGCTTCAACCCGCCACGGGCAAAGGTGCCCAGCTGCTCGGCATACTCGGCGCAGGTCTCGCCCACCGCAGTGGTGCTGAGATGGTTCTGCAGATAAGCGCGACGGAGGCCTTCCCGGGCCCGGATCAGCAGGGAGGAAACGCCGTTCGGGCTCAGCCCGACAAAAGGCGCTGCGGCGGCGGGTTTGAGACCTTCGATATCGACATGCCAGAGCACGGCCTGCCAGCGTTCGGGCAGCGAACGGTAAGCCTGGGCCACGGCGGTGGATTCGAACTCCTGGAGCACGACGTCATCGTCTGCCCTGGCCGAGTCGAGGTTCTCATCATCACCGGTCAGCAACAGCGCTGACGATTTCCGGTTCCGTTCGAAGGCGGTGCGGCGGACGATCGTCAACAGGTAGGCACGGAAAAAGGAATCCGGCCCCTTGCCGGACTGAAGCGTGTGGTAGATCGAGGCGAAAGCATCTGCGACCACGTCATCTGCATCACTGACATTGTCGACATGGCGCCGGGCAGCATACATCGCAGCTGCACTGTGACGGGTATAGAGGACATCAAAGGCCCCGGCTACACCGTCGCGCACCTGCTGGATCAGAAATGCATCGCTGTCTGGCTCTAGGGGCAGGTTCCCGACCGCCTGATCGCTGCCCCCCGCAGCGTTTTCGTTGTGGTCCACCCATCTATGGTAAATAAAATTAACCGCGTTTCGTTACACGCCTCCTGTGCTGGCAGGTGTTAGGTACGTCTGTCAGGTACTTCACTCAAACTTTTTGATCCAACCGCGGCACGATTCTGTGAAAACTCACACTGAGTAGATATGAAGACCATTTCTGCCCACCCCGAGCCGGAACTGCAGCAGTCGCTGCTGCTTCTGGCTCGCTGGCAGGAACAGAGTCAGCAGACTGGATGGCGCTTCCCCGGAGACTGGCCGGTTCCGGAGACGGAGCAGTTGGTCACCGCGCATTGCACGGGCGATTCCCTGAATACCGCAGCCCGGTCCCTTGGCATTGCACGCGCTTACCACGGGGTGGGCATCCGGGAGACGATGACCGACCTCAACACCTTCTTCTCTGCCGCAGAGATCGCCCCGGACCATGAAGCCACCATGGAACTTGTCACTGGCTGGGTACAGGAGAACGAGCAGGGCGTGCCCTCCTCCTGCACGGATCCACAGAGTGGCCTGGCAACCCTGGCGCATCTGGAGCGACTGATCTACGACATGTCCCGGGCCACCGAATCAGAGCGCAGTGAATACGTTCTGGCCACCATGTCTTTTTCCTGGCTGGTCAGAACGTGCGGGTCGATCGGGGATGCAGGGCTGGCGCAGAGTCTGGATCTGGCGCACGGGCTGGATCTGGCGCATAGCGGGGTGCTATCACAAGGCGCGGTGCTGGACTGGTCTTTGCTGGCCAGGATCGGCCAGATCTGCCAGACACAGCTTCCGGAACAAGCCTGTGCCGCGTTTCATCGCGGGAATGTCCACGTTCTACTTCGCCGCTCTGACCGCAATTCCGCCGCCATCCTGCGCTGCCTGGATCGGATCAACCTCCTCTCCCCCGGTACTCCTGGGGCTTCCTCGGTAAGTTTTATGCCCATTCCTGCCGAGCAGGACGGCTACACCCAGCTGATCTACCAACTCCGCCACCCCGGTCAGGCTCAACTTCACCCCGGGATCTGAATTCAGTCCCACTAGCGGAAGTCCCTCGACTTCACCGAAACCGGCAGCGGAAGAGCCTCAAACCCATCCGCGAGGAGCGCTATCACCCCCTCCGGGGACCGTTCCAGAATGCCGCGCACCAGTAGCCCTTCGGCTCCACGCACAATGCGCCGATACCGCGCCCACGCTCCCTGCGTACACACCACGTTCACTAGCCCCGTCTCGTCCTCCAGATTCAGGAAGGTGATGCTGTTGGAGGTTTGTGGACGCTGCCGATGAGTCACCACGCCTGCCACCGTTACCCGTCGATCCGGCTCAGCGCTGCGCAGCTCGATGGCGGTCAGCACCCCTCGCTCCTGCAGCTCCGCCCTGACATGTTTCAGCGGGTGGTCCTCCGGGGAGATCCCGGTCGACTCCAAATCTGCCCGCAACTGATCAAGCTCCGTGAAGATCGGCAATTGCGGGGCCTCCATCGTCAGCTCCAGGCCGGGCAGCTGGCTGGCCCTCATCTGCGCGGCGGGAGCTGCCTCCCACAGTGCGGCACGGCGATCCGGGGTGAGCGAATCCAGCGCTCCGGAGGTGGCGAGCGCCTCCAGCTGAGCACTGCTGGGCTCGACCCGCCGGGCCAGGTCCGCCATCGAGCGGAACGGGCCACCGTGTTCCCGCTCTTCGACAATCCGCTGAGCCAGGGCATCACCCAGGGACTTGATACTGTCCAGGCCCAGGCGTACCGCGAAATCACCATCCCGGCGATGCGCGGCAAGGTCGAAGTCCTCGGCCGGATCGAACAGACCCACCGGCCCCTGCGTCGCCGGCTGATCCGCGTCCAGGCATTCCGGACGGCCCTGGGGGACTCGTGCGTCACGGGGAACTCGTGCGTCCACGGAGGGGTTCCCTTCCGCCACAGGTTCAAGCCCTGCCTGCACACCGGATCGGTGCAGGTCCGGGCCACGGACCACCACCCCGTGTCGCCGCGCATCCTCCACCAGGGTGCGCGGGGCGTAGAAACCCATCGGCTGCGCACGCAGCAGCGAGGCCAGGAAGGCTCCCGGGTAGTGCAGTCGTAACCAGGAACTCTTGTAGACCAGTAAGGCGAAACTCAGGGCGTGGCTTTCGGCAAAACCAAAGTTGGCGAAGGCCTCAATCTGCCCATAAATCACTGCCATGTCCTCCTCAGACAGGCCGTTTCTGCGCATGCCGGCAAAGAGTTTGTCCTTGATCTTCCCGATCCGCTCCACACCACGCTTGGACCCCATGGACCGGCGTAACTGATCGGCTTCCTCCGGGCCACAGTCACCCACGGCCGTAGCCATCTGCATCAGCTGTTCCTGAAAGATCGGCACTCCACAGGTCTTCTCCAGCACCGGTCGCAGTAATTCATGCTGATAACGGATGTCCTCTGGATTGGTCCGGTTCCGCATATAGGGATGCACTGCACCACCCTGGATCGGCCCGGGGCGAACCAGGGCGACCTCGATCACCAGATCGTAGAACTCGCGGGGCTTCAGTCGTGGCAGCATACTGATCTGGGCCCGGCTTTCCACCTGGAAAACCCCGATGGTATCGGCAAGGCACAGCTGGTCATACACGGCTTTCTCTTCCTTGGGAATGCCCTCCAGAGTCCAGCGTTCACCGCAGTGTTCCGCCACCAGATCAAAGCAGTGCTGCAGGGCAGAGAGCATGCCCAGGCCCAGCAGATCGAACTTCACCAGACCCATATACGCGCAGTCGTCCTTGTCCCATTGCAGAACGGTGCGTTTTTCCCGGCGCGCGTTCTCGATGGGGCAGATCTCGCTGACCGGCCGATCAGTCAGCACCATGCCTCCGGAATGGATACCCAGGTGCCGCGGGAAGGAGCGCACCTGATCTGCCAGCGCCCACACCTCCTGCGGAATGTCATTTTCCGGGGTCTCCTCATTTCCGTAGGGATTTTCCAGCTGTTGAGACCAGGCATCCTGCTGACCTGGTGAATAGCCCAGGGCCTTCGCCATGTCCCGGATGGCGGCTTTGGGCCGGTAGCTGATCACATTGCACACCTGGGCGGCGTTGAGTCTGCCGTACGTGTCATAGACATGCTGGATCACCTCCTCACGGCGCCGCGCATCGAAATCGATGTCAATATCCGGCTCCTCGTTCCGGGTGGTGTTGAGGAAGCGCTCAAAGGGCAATTGGTAGAAGATCGGGTCGATTGCCGTGATGCCCAGGCAATAACAGACCGCTGAGGCGGCCGCAGATCCCCGCCCCTGGCACAGAATGCCGTTCTCTTTGGCGAAGGCGACAATCCGCTCAACGATCAGGAAATACCCCGGGAAGTCCTTCTGCTCAATCACTGCTAGTTCCTCCTCAAGGCGCTCGCGATGCCCTTGCGGCAGGTCCGGGTACCGCGTTGCCGCTCCCGCCCAGACCATCTCCCGGAGATGACTCATCTGGGTATGCCCTTCAGGCAACTCCAGCACGGGCAGCCGGGGTTTAGCCCGGGTCAGAGGGAAGGCCAGCTCCCGGGCCAGCTCCACGGTGCGTTCGACGGCACCGGGGAACCGGGCAAAGCGCCGGGCCATTTCCGCACCACTGCGCAGGAAAGCCCCGGGACCTGCAGGCAGCCAACCGTCCAGCTCGGCCACCGAGCGGCGCGCCCGGACTGCGGCCATCGCGGCGGCCAGCCGGTGCTTCGACGGTGAGGCGTAGTGAACGTTATTACTCGCGATGACCGGCAGTCCCAGCTCCGCAGCCGCAGCGGCCAGGTGGTCATTATGTGTGCTGTCCTGGGGATTGCCGTGATCGTAAAGTTCCACGACGACATTCCCCTCGCCAAAAAGCTCCACCAGCCGGAACAGCTGCACCCGGGCCGCCCGACCGGCATCGCCCGCTGCCAGGCCTTCTGCGAGCGCACGGCGGACCAGGCCCTTCCGGCAACCGGTCAACACCACCCAATGGCCGTCCGCGCGCTGCGCGAGGTCCTCCACCGCATAGACCGGGCGCCCCTTCTCGGCGCCCTTCGCCAGCTGCCCCGCGGTGATCGCAGCAGAGAGCCGGTGGTACCCCTCGACGCCCCGGGCCAACAGGAGCAGATGATCTCCCTCCGGGTCTGCTTCACCCCCCTGGGGTTTACTCAGCCCCAGGGACAGCTCCGCACCATAGATGGTCAGCAGATGGTCCTGATAGTTCTCTGCCACCTCGGCAAACTGGGCGGCCCCGTACAGCCCGTCGTGGTCGCTGAGTGCCAGTCCGGTCAGCCCCAGGGTGACGGCTTCCTCCACCAGCTCAGCCGGTGAAGAAGCCCCGTCCAGGAAGCTGAAATGAGAATGCACATGCAATTCCGCATAGGGCACCACAGGCCCCTCGGGAGGCCTGATCGGCTTGGGCTCGCTGCGGGGTCGTTTCCGGCTGCGCGGCGATTCTGAGGCCTCCACGCTGGGCCTGTGCGGTGGCCTGCCGGAGAGCGTGCGTTCCAGCTCTCCCCAAGGCATCTGCGGGTTGTACCAGCCCATTAGTGTCCTCCCAGATGCTCGGTCGCTCGGCCGGATTCCTCGAATCGTGGCTCGTGGGATCCAGCCATCATGAGAGGCCTAGTCATCGTGTGCCTCGGCGTACCAGGCGCCATTGCGGGTCATCAGGACCCAGGCTTCGCCGGATCCATCGACAATCTGGAAGCGATGCACCCGGCCGCTGCCCTTTTCCCACCAGCGCTCCTCTACTGGCCAGGGACCAGCCCACTTTTCCACTGTTCGCTGCCCTCCCGGCGTGGAATCCGGGTTGAAGATCTGCGGCACCCCGGAGAGTTCCATCCGGTCATCGACCTCCACCGAACGCCGGTGCTGATCCAGGAGCTGGACCGGCACCGGCTCGGCGAAGACGGTCGCCGGTGCGGGGCCGCTGAGCGCTCCTGGCCAGGGGCGCTCATGCAGCCTCTTCATCTCGCTCTCCGAGGCCGGGCCGGAGTCGCCCCAGGGAATCAGCGCCCGGCGGCGAGCCAGCAGACGCCCTCCGGTCAGGGCCGCGGTGAGCACCGCTGTATGGCCCAGCATGCTCTGCACCCGGGCCAGTCCATGGTGGATATGTTCCCGGGGCCCGTTGCCCCAGAGCCCACGGGCATGGTGCGCTACGTCATCGACCGTTTCCGGGATGATCCGCACCCGTACGATGCCGGCGCACAGCTGCTGACTTCCTTCCACCTCACCTTCCGATATTCCCGCCCCCTGGATCTGCCAGCGAATCCGATCAAGCACATCCTCGGCATCGAAGAAGCGAGGATGCTTCCACACCTTTTCCTGGTGTTGATACGAGTCGTCTGCCAGGTGAACCCGTAGCGCTGTGCAGACTTTTCCTTCACGGGAGAGCTGGTCGATGAATCGCTCGGCAGAGGTTTTGACGGCAAAGGCCAGCTGATCCACGCGCTCCACTGACGGTTCGAAGTCGACCGTCACATCGAAAGGTGTGACGGGGGCTCGCGGCAGCACGGGGCGCCTGTCCAGTCCACGAGCCAGCAGATGCGCCTGCGCGCCATCGGCCCCGAACCGCTCCCGCACACTGATCTGCTCCAGTGCGGCAAAATCTCCGAGAGTTCTCAATCCCAATTGCTCCAGGACCAGCGTCAGTTCGGGCTGCTGGAGAACATCCAGCCTCAGACTGGCCAGGAACGCCGGCGAGGCCTCCGGTGCGATGATCCGGATATCCTGGGCCAGCCGGGCAGCCTGTTCTGCGGCAAAAATCCCGTCGGCCACCCCCACTCGGGCGATGGAGCCGCTGAGCTCTTCGGCACTGTGCAGGAGCATATGGGCGGCTTCCCGTTCGCCGCCAAAGTACCTTGCGGGCCCCTGCGCCCGCACCACACACGTGCCGGGCCGAATCGTCTGGACTCCGGGGATGACCTGCTCCACCGCAGCGATCACGGGTTCAAACCCCCGCTCGTCCACCGCTGGGTCGTAGGGAAAGATCTGCAGGCTGGGGCAGCGAGACTGCGCCTCCCGCTGCCGCAGGCCCCGCCGGACACCGTGCTCCCGGGCTTTGCCGGAACAGGCGAACACCATCCCCCGGTGGATCAGCGCCACCGGAAGATCCGAGGGGACGTCATACTCCGTCTGAGCGGCAACGATGGGCCAGTCCGGACACCACAACACCATGACTCGCTCGGTCGTCATCAGCTGCCCACCGCCTGCTGCTCCATCAGGTCCTGGGCCATCGGGCTCTGGTCAAAAAGATCCCGGGCTGGCAGATCCTGCGCTGAAAGCTCCGGCACCGAGCGGATGTGGGTTGTCCGTCCCGGGGAGGGTGAACCGTCCAGCCGGAGCTGTCCGCGCAGACTTCTGCCGTTACGCCATCGGGACTCCACCTGGATGCTGCGCCCGCTCAGCTGGCCGTACCCGGCACCCAGCCCCTCCCAACGGTTTTCCGTCACACGAAGCGTCGCATCAACAGCGGGCCAGGCACCCAGGGAAACCAGCACGGTATGGCGCTGCCGGAGTCTGGCCATCAGACGGGAGGTCTGCTGTTCGGTGGCCCGTTCCGGAGCATGCACCAACACCAGTCCCATCACGTCAACCAATGCGGCGGTGACGCTCAGCCACTGATCGCCCGGCGAGGGCACCAGAACCAGGCGGTCCAGCGAGATGCCCCGCTGAGCAGCGGCTTCCACGCCAAAGCCGGGAACGCCGATCACCGCGCACCAGAGCCCCGCCGCTGATGGGCCTGCCGCTAACGCCATGGCCAGTGCAGTGGAGTTCAGCGCGGCATAGCTTCCACCGTGCTGGACCCCACCGCCCGGGAGCAGTCTGCCCAGACCAGGAAAGGTCTCCAGAACCCGGGAGCCCAGGGAGGCATCCTGCGCCAGGAGAATCCTGCTGCGTAACCGGTGGACCTCAGCCCGTCGTTCCTGAGCGTTCCCTCGCGCCGAACTGTCTGCTGCAGCCTCCTTCAGAGACTGAGGGGGCGACTGCAGAGAATGCTTGAGAGAAGACCTCAGGGAGCGACTGGAATCACGGCGTGTCGCGCCGATGTCTTCGATTCCATGTGCTATGCGGCCCATGGATCCATACTCGAATATATGTTCTATTAAGTCAACTGGTGAGTATGACCACTAGAACATATATCCCCGACAGTATGCGTGACTCAGCCCGGTCAGAGCCTGCAGGAGAGGAAAATCAGGGCTTGGGGCCGGGAACCTGAGACAGGACGCCGTTATTGAGCCCACGAATCCGATCGAGCGGCCAGGCGATCACCGAGGCCACACCCACCACATCCTTGCGGGCAATGAAGCCCTTCAAGGGGGCATTCGGGTGCAGTCGCGAATCCGCCGAGTTCGGCCGGTTGTCCCCCATAACCCAGAATTCATCGGCCGGGACCACCACATCAAAGGGCAGCGCTCCGCCGGGCAAAGCGTACGGCTCATCCACCGGCTGCCCATTGATGATCACCCGACCCTGCGGGTCACAGCACTGCACATGATCCCCCGGCAGGCCGATCACCCGCTTGACCAGATACTCCTGAGAAGGATCCGGAGCGAGCCCCAGGAACACCAGGACATTCTCCGCGGGGTTCGAGGCATGTTGCTGCTCCGCCGGGAGCCAGCCCTGAGTGTCCTTGAAGACCACGATGTCGCCGCGCTGGTACCCCGTGAAGCTCGGCCCAATCAGGTTGACGAAAACCCGGTCATTGATCAGTAGCGTGTTCTCCATCGAGGAAGAGGGAATGAAGAAGGCCCGGAAGAAGAACGTTTTGACCACCAGAGAGAGCGCCAGGGCGATCACCACGACGATGACGATCTCCTTGGCCCAGCGCCACGCCGCGTTCTGCGGCGGCTTACTGGCAGCGTGTTCCCCATGAGCAGCGTGTTCACCACTCCTGGACGCAGAATCACCAGAGGCGGAACCGTCTGACGCAGAACCTCCAGTCGGGTTCCGGCGGTCGCTCCGACCGCGCAAACGTCGCCACACACTCTGGTCCATGGACCACCCTTTCACCGGACACCACTCTGAACAGCAAACGGGGCCAGCGCCGGGATGTCAATTACAACGGTCCTTCTGTGCACAGTTCACAGCAGTCGACGGCCGTTAAGCCGTGAAGCACCGAGTCTGCGTTCAGGCTGCTAAAAGAGCACCGGCGTCGCTCTTTCCTGGGTGATGTCTTCGTCCTGCACCAGCAGTTCCATGAACCTGTCGTTCACGAACAGCAGCTCACGGCCAGCCGAATGCGCCGAGAGAACTCCAGCCGCCTCAAGCCCCTTGAGCCACTTGGTGGCGGTCGGCCGGGAAACCCCGCGCTGCTCGATGACGTTGGTGATGCGGCAATAGGGTTGCTCGAAAAGAACGTCCGGGAGACCCACGTGTCCGCCTCCCGGCAACGAGGCAACCTTGTCCTTGACAGCAGCCTGCAATCGGTTGGCTTTGTCGATCTTCAGCAGTGTCGACTTGGCCGTTTGCCTGACACCCTCCAGCATGTACTCGGTCCACTCAACCCACGATTCGTCGGAGGTCACCGCGCGGAGTGCCTGATAGTACTCATTCTTATGGGCGATGATGTACTTGGACAGGTAGAGGACAGGGAGGCTGAGAAGGCCTGCGGCGACCAACACCAGGACATTGAGAACACGTCCGGTGCGCCCATTACCATCCGCGAAGGGGTGGATTGCCTCAAACTGATAGTGAGCCAGCGCCATCTTCACCAAAGGGTCCAGGCCCTGTGCCGAGTTCACGAACAGTTCCCAATCGACCAGCTTCTGATCAATGATCTGCCGGCCTTCGGGTGGCGTATATACCGCCCTCCTCGTCACGGGGTCACCAATATAGGCTCCTGATCCTGTTCGAAGATCCATCCCGTGCATCTTGATGATCGAGCACACTTCACGGGCGATATTGGTGGTCACGCTTCCGCGCTCCTTCACCAGCCTGAACCCCTCGTTCAGGGCCGTCCGGTACCTTAATGCCTCACGGGCTGCAGGAGTGGCCGACGCCGCCTCGGTGTGCGCATACCTGAAGAGCTCGTCAGCAGTGGTCACAATATTCTCAATCTCGGAGCTGGCCTGGGCTTCCAGCAGAGGGATGGCATTGATGAGGACGGTGGGATTCGTCATGGACTGAGCTGCCTGATTCATCGCCGCCAAAGAAGCCCTTGCCTCGATCGTCAGCTTAAGGACGGCCGTGGTCTCCACCGATTTCATCGGCGGAAGCGCTGGCAGATCATTATAGGGAGCCTCAGGACGCCACAGTTCAGACATGGAAAGACCCTATCGACTGTGGACAATCATGTAAACATTTTGACCAAAACTTTAACTATTGATCCGATGTTGAAAAACCTTGTACATGGTTGTCCCCATCGTGGCCACCACGCAACACCGCCTCGCGGCGGTCATGTTTGACGTGCGGCCCCAGGCGCGCCACGCTGGGTCCATGGCATTCCGTCGTGCAACAGACCGTCCATCCGCCCTTCCACTCGTCTCCGTCGTGGCAGCGCTGGGTGGTGTGGCATTGCTCATGACCTCCTGCGGGGCAAGTCCGGCTCCCGCGCAGAGTTCTGGCCAGACAACGTCCGCTTCCGCCAGCAGCACACCCGGAACCTCCTCTTCGGCGGCCGCCAGCCCTTCGACATCGGCCGCTGCGGGTCCCAGCGGCCCTGCAGTGGGCCTACCGTGCACCGCTGCAGCGCTCAAGGGCACCCTCCATGACGGCAGTGGTGCCGCTGGCAGCGTCTACTACACGCTGACGCTGACCAATACGTCATCGACCATGTGTGTGCTCGACGGATACCCCGGAGTCTCCCTGGTCGGCAAGGGCAACGGCACCCAGTTGGGCGCACCCGCGGACCGCGATGCCAGCCGTCCCTCGGCAGGTCCGATCACCATGGTTCCGGGGGCAAGCGCCAATGCGGTGCTGCGGTACACCCAGGCCGGCAACTACCAGAACTGCACTCAGACTCCGGCCGACGGCCTGCGGGTCTACCCGCCCAGTGCCACGGATTCGCTGTACATCGCCCAGCCACTTACGGCATGCACGGAAAGTTCAATGGTGCTGCTGGAAATCGGAGCTTTTGCCGCGTCGTGAAGCTTGCAGCTGCTTCGGGCGCCGTGACGGGTTGAGTGCGGAGCGTAGTCTGCGCGCGGCCAGGGCGCAGAACACGGCATTGACCAACTGCAGAGCCACCGTCACGGCAAGCAAATCCACCACGACGGCGGCGACGGCGCACAGAACGGTGGCCACCCCGAGCGTCATCAGCAGGCGGGCCCGCTCGACCACGCCGTAGCTGAGCAGGGCCGCACCCAGCACCGCCCATGCACCCAGCCCGTGCAGGACCGCGACCGAGGCACCCAGGAAAATTGCGAATTCCACCACACAGGCCAGAGAGATGTAGGACGGAGCGCTGGCTCGGACCACCGGACGATGCCGGGCAAACCACCACCAGCACACCAGGCCCAGGCCCACCGACGCCAGCGAGTAATAGACCGCACGGAACTGAACGTCATCGGCCGCAACGACCGCCACCGGGGCGCCGACGGCGATGAGCGCGGCGAGCGCAGCCACAGGCACCCAGTTATTGCCCTCCCGGCCCACATACTCACCCACGAGCCTAAGTGTAGGTCCAGGGCCCCGGATCGAGCGTGCGAGATCTGGGCGGGACCTACACGGTAGGTCCAGGCCCCCTCGCACTCAATGAGCACTTGCGCACAGTGATTCGCGCGGCGACTGTGCGGTACTGGACGCTCGATGGCGGGCGGGGTGGCAGCCGGGGCAGACCCTACGCCCAGTGCGTACCGCCGGCCCGCTGGCGGACGCTCTCCAGATGGTCGTGCAGCGCGCGCAAGGCGCCATCGTGGTTGCGGTCCTCCACACAGGCGAGGATTTTTGCGTGTTCCCGGAGCGCATCCTCCGAATCGACGTGCTCCGG
Organism: Psychromicrobium xiongbiense; assembly: GCF_030271165.1. Classification (GTDB taxonomy): domain Bacteria; phylum Actinomycetota; class Actinomycetes; order Actinomycetales; family Micrococcaceae; genus Renibacterium; species Renibacterium xiongbiense. The sequence continues at coordinate 182,844 of NZ_JASSZH010000014.1, forward strand.
CCCCTCCGCCCAGGTCTGACGCGTCCGGTGCACGTCCCAGCCAAGCATGTTCCGCATGCCATCGAGATACCGATTGCCTGCGTACCGGAAGAATGTCCCGTGGAACTCGGCATCGGCCGCGAAGTGTTTCTGCACGAGAGAAAAATCAACGCTCTGCTCGTTGCGCAGCGCCGCGACAGTCTCAGCATGCTCCGCATGGCGTTCGCGCAGTTCATCGACGAAGCTGGGCCACTGGACAAACGCCCGGCTGAGCGCAGCACTCTCAATCACCTGGCGGGCATCGATGATCTCTCCGAGCTGCTCGGAGGTCAGGGGCGGCGCGACGATGTACCCACGGTTCGCGTGATATTCGATGGGGCCGAAGCGTTCGATCGACGCCAGGGCTTCACGCACCGGAGTGGGCGAGACATCAAGGTCGCGAGCCAGCGCTTCAATGCTCAGACGCTGCCCCGGCTCCCACAAGCCCGCGGTGAGCCGATCAACGATCATCGACTGCACTTCGCCACGGAGAACCTCACGCTTGCCCAACATCTGCTCCTCAAGGTTTCCGGGTCCCCATCCAGGCATGATGATGGGCTGACGCGATGACGACGCCAGCCCATCATGTCATGAGTCTGTGACCATTCAGGCAGTCTTTCCGGGGTAGAGAATCACCTTGTTCGCCTCGCCGCTGAGCAGCTCGATGACCGGACCCAGTTCGCCGAGCGGCATCCGGTGGGTGATCAGCCAGTCCAGCTCCACCCGACCGGCCTCGATCAGGGCGGAGAGTTCCTCCCAGGTCTCCCACAGCGCCCGGCCGTAGATGCCGTGAAGAGTGATCTCCTTCTTGTTGATGTACTGCGAAATGTTGAGCGAGATCGGCTTGCCGGCGTGACCGACGGAGACGACCTGCCCGTTGCGGCGCACCGCGTCGAAGAGCGTCGGGTAGGCCGCAGCGACACCGGAGACTTCGAATGCGACGTCGACTCCACCACGGTGGGCGTGCTTCTTTTCGATGTACTCCAGCACCTCGGGACCGGGTGCGAAGGTCGTCGCGCCGAGGTCCGCTGCCAGGCCCCGACGGTATTCATTGGGCTCGATGGCGATGACCTCGGTCGCGCCGAGCATCAGGGCAAATTTCACGATGAGCAGGCCGATCGGACCGCAACCGGAGACGAGCACGGCGTTGGCTGCGATGTCCTTCCCACTGCGCTGGATGGCGTGCCAGGCCACACCGGAAGGCTCCAGGAGCGTGGCGGTTTCGAAGGACATCGAATCCGGGATCTTGAAGGCCAGGCTCTCCGGAACGGCAACCCGCTCCGCGAAAACGCCGTCGATGTCGTTGGCCAGCAGCTTCATGTCCATGCAGTTGCTGGGACGTCCGGTGTTGCACATGTAGCAGGTGCCACAGGCTGCGTGGGAGTCCAGTGCGATGCGGTCGCCGACCTTGACCCGGGTGACTGCTGGGCCGACGGCGATGACGACGCCGGCGCTCTCGTGGCCGAGCACGCGGGGGAATTCCATCGGGAATCCCTGAGCCGTCTCTCCCCATTCGAAGAATTCACGGTCCGAGCCGCATACTGAGGCCGCCTTGACCTCCATCAGAATGTCGTTGTCACCGACGGTCGGCTCCGGGAAGTCGGTGACGTAGGTGGCTCCCGCGGCCGGTTCGGTTTTGATGATTGCGCGCATGAGTGTTCCTGTCGGTAAATATGGGTATAGAGAGTGGTACGTCGAAGAGCTGCTGCTCAATCGGTGGCTGGAAGATATTCGAGGCTAATCTCGCCTTGGTAGTCGGAGGATTCGACCGCCGCGAGGAAGCCCGGGAAGTCGATGCTCCCCGTTCCTGGCGCGCCCCGCCCGGGAGCATCCGCAAGCTGCAGGTGCTTCGTGTACGGCAGGAGGGTTTGCCAGGTGGCGTTGAGGTCAACACCGTTATTGGTGAGGTGGAAGGTGTCGAACAGGAGGCCGATATTCGTGCGGCCCTCTGCTTCACGATCGATGAACTCGGCGATGTCGTAGCCGTTCCGGAACGGGTAGTCCGGATTTCCCGCCACGCTGAGTGGTTCGATGAGGATCGTTCCGCCGAAGCCTGCCACCAGATCGGCAGCGTACCGGTACCTGCGCCCGGCCACGCTCAGCTGCTCCTCGCGGGAGAAACGCTGGTCCAGGTTGCCCGCAGCGACGTTGAATTTCTTCACGCCCACGCGCTGCGCCATCGCCGCAATCGCTGCAATGCTCGCCGCGAATTCCTCTTCCCGGTCGGGCAGTGAGGCAAGTCCCCGCTCGCCGGCAGCACGATCCCCGCCATGGGAGTTGAGCGCAATCAGCTCGACGCCGGCCCACTCCAGCGACTCGGCGAATCCGTCCAGTTCCTGCTGCGGCGGCGTGGCACTGTCAAAGTCCCACCAGGACTCCACCCGCATGTAGCCGTCCGCACTGGCGGCAGCGGCTCGCCCAGTCAGCGGCAGGTAGCCGTACATCGTTGACAGATTGGCGGCATAGGTCATGGGTCCTCCTTCGTTGTCCTTCAGGTGCTCATCAGATGGGGGTTGATCTCCGCGTGGCAGCGGAAGCATCCGCTCAGGCCCAGTAGTCCAGAACCTCGCGCACATACGTCACGTTCTCCGCGACAACTCCGAGAGAATCGGCACCGTAGTGCTCGCAGCAGAAGGGGCCGTCGAAGCCCAGCTCCAGAGCACGTCCAATGACCGCGCGGTAATTGATGAAGCCGTACTTCAGGGGCAGGGGCACCGTCGAGTACGCACCCGTTCGCGGATCGAAATCCCGCGAGTAGTTCTTGATGTGCCAGAAGTTGGAGAGCGGCAGCACCTTCTCAAACATCGTGGTGACGTCCTCGATCTCGCGGTGCAGGCGCACGAAGTTCCCAATGTCGGGGTTGAGGCCGACGGCATCGTGGTCAAGATCCCGGAGGAAGGCGACGGCGTCATCGGCGGTGCCGAGGAAGGTGTCCTCATACATCTCCATGCTCAGCTGAACACCGTTCTGCTGAGCATGGTCGGCCAGTTCACGCACCCGCTCGAGCGCGAGCGGACGCAGCGCCTCGTCGTCGTGGTGTCCGTCCTCGAGCCAGAACCAGAGCGCAGACTGCTGCCTGGCTGCCAGCGCCTCCATAAACCCGAGATTCACTACGCTCACGCCGAGCTCGGGCGCGAGGTCGAGGGTGCGGTGCGCCTTGGCCAGATTGAACTCGCCCTGCCCGGGATTGATGATCGAATGCCGGGTCAGGGAGATCGAGGGAATCGACACCCCCGTGTCGTCGAGCACCCGGGAGAATTCAGCCAACCGCGCTTCCGAAAGCTCCGCAAGCGGAACCCACATATCGGTCGGATCGATCTCTTCCACCCCGAGCTTGCGGACTGCCTTAAGCGTCGTGGCCCACTCCGAAGCTGGCGCATCCTTGGCATGCCCGCCGTCCTTGGCGCGATTGCCGATCTGTCCAAGATTGGCCGCAATCGGCCAGGACTTTGCTTCAGGCATTAGTTCTTGCTTCCTTTCGAGTTTCCAACCGCGTGCTGGTTGGCCAGGTCCACGGTGATCACCGGGATGCTGTAGGTCTCTGCTGTGAGCTCCTCATGCGTCTTCCGTCCACGCAACACGGTTCCCCAGATCACACCGATCACGGTCAGCACCTGAACGGCGATGACGAACGCGATGACGAGCACCGGCGAGCCACCACTGCTGGCAACGAGGGCGGTGGCGATGAGCGGGGTGGTGCCACCCAGAATGGCCACGTTGAGCTCGCGGCCGATGGCGATGCCGGAGAAGCGGTAGTGAGTCGGGAACAGATCGGTCATGAACGCTGCCTGGCAGGCGAGCGCACCGGCCTGGACGACGCCGTAGCCGAGGGTGACGGCCAGGATGACCAGCCCTGGTTCCCTGGTCTGGAGGAGCGCAAAGAGTGCGAAGACGTAGGCGGCCATGGCAATGGCGGATCCGACGTACACCTTCGCTACCCCGATGCGGTCAGCGACGAAGCCGAACAAGGGAATGGTGAAGAACGCGAGGCCGGTGCCGCAGACCACTGCCACGGTTCCGATCACGGGGGACAGCTTGAGCGTATTGACCACATAGCTGATGGAGAACGTGTTGATCAGATAACCGGCCACATTGATGCCTGAGCCGCACAGAAGGCCGGCCAGCACGCGCCCGGGAACCTGGCGGAGGGCCAGCAGCACCGGCACCCGGGATACTTTCTTGTCGGCTTTCTCCGCGGCAGCCTCGATGTTCCGTCCCTGCTCGAACTCGGGTGTCTCCTCGATATGCCGACGGATGTAGATCGCGATGACGAAGATCACGGCGCTGGCCAGGAACGGGATGCGCCATGCCCAGGCATGGAGCACCTCTTTGGGCAGGAGCGCGAGGAGCGCGAAGAGCCCGGTGGCTGATGCCAGGGCGATGCCCTGAGCTGCCTGGCCGAAACTGGTCAGGAAGGCCAGATGCTTGCGCGGTGCATACTCACTGACCGCGGTGGCGGCTCCGGCGTACTCTGCGCCGGCGCCGAGCCCCTGGAGGATCCGGGTCAGAATCAACAGAATCGGCGCCCAGGCACCAATCGTTTCATAGGTGGGGAGAAGGCCGGTGAGGACGGTGGCAAGCCCCATCAAGGTGATGGTGGCGATCAGAATCGGTTTGCGGCCAATCCTGTCCCCGATGTTGGAGGCGATGATGCCGCCGATGGGGCGCACGATGAACGCTGCGGCGAAGACACCGAAGGATGCCATGGTGCTGATGACCGGATCCGCGTTCGGAAAGAACAGCGGGCCGAAGACCAGGGCAGTAGCTGCACCGTAGAGGGCGAAATCAAAGTACTCGATGACGGTGCCGATGGAAGTTGCGATGACGACGCGACGCACTGCGCTGCGTGGAGCCTTGGGGGGATCAGTCTCATGGGATGTTGGCATAACAAATCTCCGTTGATTTTTTTGGGGTGAGACACTCGAATACCCCTACGGTAAATCCTATAGAGTTCACTGTCAAGAACTCGAATAATTGAGAGACATCTCACGCTAAGTACCACTTCAGCGCCATCGAGCATCTTTTGCTTGAATTGATCCTATAGAGTTAGGATCACCAGAGGCATCCCAACGGAAGGCGCCCCCATGTTCGCTGAGGAACATCGACAACTGGAAATTTCATCTGGGCAGGCCATCCTCGGCATCGAGCTCGGATCCACGCGCATCAAGACCTGCCTGATCAGCCAGGATCTGACCCCGCTCGCCGCCGGCAGCCATGAATGGGAAAGCACCCTCGATGGCGGCCACTGGACCTATTCCCTCGAAGCGATCCGCGAGGGCCTGCAATCAAGCTACGCCGCCCTCATCCGGGACGTGGCGCAGCGCTACGGTGTGACACCGCGCCGCTTCGCCGCCATCGGAGTCTCCGCCATGATGCACGGCTACCTTGCTCTCGATGCCGAAGGTGCCCTGCTTGTCCCCTTCCGCACCTGGCGGAATACCTCCACAACAGAAGCGGCGAGCGCCCTCAGCGCGGCCCTGGACTTCATGGTCCCTTTGCGGTGGTCGATCGCTCACCTGTACCAGGCCGTCCTCGACGAGGAGCCGCACGTTTCCAGGATCGCCTCAATCACCACGCTCGCCGGATGGGTGCACCAGCAGCTCACTGGCAGGAACGTGCTGGGCGTCGGCGACGCCTCCGGCATGTTCCCGATCGACTCCTCGACAGGAAGCTACGACGGTCATCGGATGGCCACCACACAGCGCCTGCTTGAAGATCAAGGATCTCATCTGCAGCTGCACCGCCTGCTCCCCGAGGTTCTGCCGGCCGGCGCGCTCGCTGGATCGCTCACCCCTGCCGGAGCACGTTTTCTTGACCCGGGTGGCACGCTGGAAAGCGGTATTCCGCTCTGCCCGCCAGAAGGCGATGCCGGCACCGGAATGGTGGCGACCGGTGCCGTCGCGCCGCGCACCGGAAACGTCAGTGTCGGCACCAGCATCTTTGGCATGGTGGTACTCGAGCGCCCGCTGCTCAGCGCGCATCCCGAGATCGATCTGGTCACCACCCCCGCTGGCGATCCGGTGGCTATGGTGCACTGCAACAACGGGGCCAGCGAAATCGCCACCTGGGCGCGCATCTTCGGCAGATTCTCTGAATCGTCCGGGTATCCCCTGAGCCCCGACGAGGTCTACGCGGTGCTGCTCGAGGAAGCACTCCGCGCCGACCCGGACGCGGGTGGCCTGCTTGCCTACAATTTCCTGGCCGCCGAGCCCATCGTGGGCGTTGAGACTGGAACCCCTCTCCTGGTGCGGGGAGCAGCAACCCGGTTCACCCTTGGAAACCTCATGCGGGCCGAGCTTTTCGCAGCCTTTGCGGCCCTGGGCTCCGGTATGAACGTACTGGCCCAGGAGGGCGCTGGCATCGACCGGATGCTCGCGCACGGCGGACTGTTCCGCACCAGCGGACCTGCCCAGCGACTCCTCGCCGCCGCGCTCGGCGTCCCGGTGGCGGTCTCCGCGACTGCCGCTGAAGGAGGCGCCTGGGGGATCGCAGCACTGGCCGCATTCTCGGCATCGGGCGCCAGAGAGACTCTCGCCACGTTCCTGACGGGGGCCACCACCGGAGGCGGAGGGCTGACCACGGTCGAAGCCAGTGCCGACGAGATCGCAGGCTTCCAGAGGTTCGCTGCACGGCACCGAAGCGGGCTGAACCTTCAGTCGGTCGCCGCAACCGTTCCCCCTATCCAGCAGAAGAAAGAGCTCCGCCCATGACCATCGACCTCACCACCAGCGTCCAGGCCACCCGTGAGCGGGTTACCCGCCTCCACACCGAACTGGTCCGTTATGGGCTCGTCGTCTGGACTGGCGGGAACGTCTCTGAACGCGTGCCCGGCGCCGATCTGTTCGTCATCAAGCCCTCGGGAGTCTCCTACGACGCCCTCACGGCCCAGGATCACGTCGTCTGCACCCTCGACGGTCTCCCGGCAGAGGGCTGGGGCAACCTGCACGGGCCTTCCTCGGACACAGCGGCGCACGCTTACGTCTACCGTCAGATGCCTGAGGTGAACGGCATCGTCCACACTCACTCGACCTATGCAACCGCGTGGGCGGCGCGCGGCGAGGCCATTCCGTGCGTCATCACCGCGATGGCGGATGAGTTTGGCGGGGAGATTCCGCTGGGGCCGTTCGCTATCATCGGCAACGAATCGATCGGCCGCGGCATCGTCCAGACGCTCACCGGACACCGCTCACGCGCCGTGCTCATGCAGAACCATGGCGTGTTCACCATCGGCAAGGATGCCCAGGATGCCGTGAAAGCCGCGGTCATGTGCGAGGACGTCGCGCGAACCGTACACATCGCCAGGCAACTCGGAACGCCGCTGCCGATTGCCGACGAGTCCATCGACAGCCTGTTCGACCGATACCAGAATGTCTACGGTCAGGCGCCGGCCGGCTCGCTCGGATAGTCACGCCCTACGCCCCTGACGCCCAGGGAGCGCTCCCGCACCATGTTTCGCGCGGCGACTGTGCGGTACTGGACGCTCGATGGCGGGTCGAGTGCGGGTGGCTGTTACCAGGTCCCACCTCGGGCCCTGGTGAACCGGGACCAGACAGCAGATCCCGCCTCGAGGGTCAATGAACCGGGACCTGGTGACAGCTTCACGGGGATGTCGGGGAAACTTATCCACATTTCTGTGCGAGGGCTGTCATTTTGCCCTGATGGAACCGTAGGGTGGACTCAGCTCAGTTGACCATCCAATGGGCTAACCCGGAAGGTGGCCCCGATGGCAGGGATACAGCAGCGTATGGCGAAGCACAGTGTGATGAAGCAGCGTTCGATGACGACCGGGTCCTGGCAGCGCGCGGGAGCCGGTGTGGCCTTGGTGCTGGCCCTGGGGTTGCTGGCCGGGTGTTCTGGTGGTTCGGATCCTGCAGGGTCTTCTTCCGCACCAACGCCCTCATCTGCGTCTGTTTCAACTTCCGCGACACCAACCACCACGGCAGCCGCCGCACCGTACAAGCCAGCCGATCTCAACGGCCCAGCACAGAACGTGCCGAAGCCCGTGAAACCTGCACTGGCAGATGAGTTCTCCGAGAAGGGCCTGGATGCCTTCGCCAGGTACTGGTACGACATTTTCAACTACATGCAGGAAACGAATGATCCAACCATCGTTCAAACAGTGACAGATCAATCGTGCAGCCGGTGCAATGTCTACTTCGCTGCCCTCATCGATAACCAGGCGAAAGGGACCTGGATTATGGGTGGCCGAATGGTGGTCACGACTATGCAGGCAACGTTCAAGCCGACACCACAAGGTCTCTATCAGGTGGTCATTCAGTACAACGTCGAAGGTGGTCAGTACGTTCGTCAGGGAGGGGTCCCGGGTGATCAGATTAAGGCAGAGAACGCAAACGGGGACGTCCTGGAGGCAAAGTTCGACAATGGCGTCTGGAGAGTCGCCAATGTTGGAAAGATTGCGTGACTCATGGGTTCCGTGCGCCGATCGCTGGCAGTCCTCTTTTCGCTCGTTATTTTGACTCTGGCTCTGGGCCTTCCCGCTCATGCCGACGGGGGTGACGGCCCTCAGTGGAACAGCGGAAATGGCGGTATTGAGACTTATCTCAAGATCGCGGTTGACGGCTCAGATGTCTGGACCGGTTCTGACGTGATCGCCCCATCGCCCGGTCACAGCTATCGCTTCGAAGTTCTCTGTCAGGCAGACACCCAGAACAGCGGTGACACGAATGCGTTCTGCCAATCACAACTGAAATCAAACTGCACAGCAGGAACCAACGGCACTTATGTGCAGTGGTTGAGGACTTTGGCCATGGTCACGCCTCCTGATTGGCAGAAGGTCGGTACCCCGACCTGCGTCTACGATCAGAAACCCGTCGACATCCTGGAACAGATCGCAGCCCAGATCCAGGCAGAGTTCGCCAAACAACCCATCAACGGCGGCGTGCTCACATCCCAACCCGGCCCACACACCATCAAAGGCTGGGACACCAACTTCACCGTCACCTCAACAAAACAGTCCTTTGACCTGACCCTTCTGGGCCAGAAAGTCCACATTGATGCACCCCCGGTCGCCTACACCTTCCCCTCCGGCGACGGACCCCCCCCGGGGCCCCAGGCCACCCCCGGATATGCGTTGAAGGATGACTACATCGGTCATACCCCCACGCCGCCCAGTCATGGTTATCAGGACCCCCTCGACTACACAGCCAGTGTGTCCACGACGTTCACCGGAACCTACACCGTCAACGGCGGACCCACCCTAACCATCCCATGGCAAGGCAAAGTCACCACAAACCAGGTAACCCTCATGGTCTGGAAAGCCGTCATCCGACAAGTCCAGGACACCTGCACCCAAAACCCCACATCCTGGGGCTGCCCCGGAACCTAACCCCGGCACCTCAACCCCGCCCCCATTCCCAGCCGCCGCCGGTTCCCCTATGCTCACAATAGGTAACCGATCTGACCCACGACAGTGCAGGACGCAAGGAGCGGGACATGAGCAGCTGGCGCATCAGAGACTTCCATTCCTCGGACATGGACAGCATTCTGAATCTCTGGGAGTCACTCAAGGCGGACAATATCGGGCCGGTGTATGCGCTTTCCGAGGTGCTGGCCTCCTGCGAAAAGGACCATGCCGTCGTGGCGGTTCTGGGCGAGCAAGTGGTGGGTGCCGCCGTCGGACGTGCCGCCCATGAGCAAGGCTGGATTGTCTTCCTGGCCACCCTTCCCGAGTTCCGCGGCCGCGGCATCGGCACCTCGCTGCTGGCCGCCGTGGAGAAGCGGATGGCGCCCCACGGCCTCAACAAGCTCTCGGCGCTCATGCCGGAATCTGAAACCCGGGTGGAGGCCTTTCTGAGCCGTGGCTTCGTGGTCAAAAAGAACCTGCGCTACTTTGAACGGACCATTCCGGTGCAACGCGCGGAACTGGAACCGCTCAGTGAGCTGGGCGGCCGGATCCTGCCCCGCAATCTCTGGGAAAACGTGGCCGGGATGCGGCGTGAGAAGGAACTTCTGGAACGCAGGCTCGTCCTGCCGTTGGCCCAGGCCGACCTTGCCGATGAATACGGAGTGGTGCCGCCGCGCGCCGTCGTGCTCTTCGGGCCACCCGGGACCGGCAAAACCACCTTCGCCAAGGCCATCGCCTCCCGTCTGGAATGGCCCTTCGTGGAGGTCTTCCCCTCCCGGCTGGCCGCGAATCCCCAGGGGCTTGCCGGGGCGCTGCGCGAGACGTTCCTGGAGATTGCGGAGCTAGAGCACGCTGTGGTGTTCATCGATGAGGTGGAGGAGATCGCCTCGCAACGCTCCGGCGAACCGCCGTCGCCGTTGCAGGGCGTCACGAATGAGCTGCTGAAGATCATTCCGGCCTTCCGCGAACAGCCCGGGCGTCTGCTGGTCTGCGCGACCAACTTCATCCGCGCCCTGGACACCGCTTTCCTGCGGCATGGACGTTTCGACTACGTCATTCCGATCGGCCTGCCCGATGCCCATGCCCGCGAAGCCATGTGGCAGCGCTTCATCCCTGCTTCCGTGCTGGATTCGGTGGAGGTCGGGCTACTCGTGGAGCGCACCGAGGGCTTCTCCCCCGCGGATATTGAGTACGCGGCCCGCAGCGCCTCCCAGCGCGCCCTGGAAAAAGCCGTGTACGATGCCGATGCCTCAGGCAGCCAGAGCGGCGAGGGAACAGGCGAGCGCAAGGGGCCACTCACCCAGGACTACCTGGAGGCGATCGCCGAAACGCGTACCACGGTCAGCGATGAGGTTCACCAGGCCTTCCTCGAGGACATCGACGTGTTGGGCCGGGTGTAGAGGGAAGTCGGTACTCGCGGGTGTGCTGGAAGCACGCCGCGCAGTTCCTGTCGGTGCGGTGCGTCATGATGGAGCCATGGCCCCGAACGCCCTCGATCTCTTCAGCGCCCCCACCCGGGCGTGGTTTGAGGGTGCCTTCGCAACTCCGACCCCGGTCCAGACCGAAGCCTGGGAAGCCATCTCCTCCGACGCTCATGCCCTGGTGGTCGCACCCACCGGCTCGGGCAAAACCCTCGCCGCCTTCCTGTGGTCCCTCGACGCTCTGATCTCTGGAAAATTCGCGGCCGATGCCGCCTCAGCCGAAGGCGCCATACCTTCAGGGGAACCTCAACGCGGCACCAGGGTGCTCTATATCTCCCCGCTGAAGGCTCTGGGCGTGGATGTGGAGCGGAACCTGCGGGCGCCACTCATCGGTTTGCAGCACAGCGCCGACCTCCTGGGCCTGCCTACCCCGCTAGTGAGCGTCGGAGTACGCAGCGGTGACACCCCGGCCGGGGAACGGCGTCGCCTGCTCAGCCATCCTCCGGACATCCTGATCACCACCCCGGAATCCCTGTTCCTGATGCTGACCTCGCAGGCACGCCGGACCCTGGCCTCGGTGCACACCGTCATCGTGGATGAGGTGCATGCCGTGGCCGGGACCAAGCGCGGCGCGCACCTGGCGGTCTCCCTGGAGCGGCTCGATGAGTTGGTACGGGAGGCCGGGAACCCGCCAGTGCAGCGCATTGGGCTGTCCGCCACCGTGGAACCCCTGGAAACGGTGGCCCGCTTTCTCTGTGGGGAGGCGCCTTGCCGGATCGTGGCGCCGCCCGCGAAGAAAACCTGGGACCTGCAGGTCACCGTGCCGGTAGAGGACATGTCAGATCTGGCCTCCGCCGCAGCTGCCCACGATCTGGGACCAGCCTCCGGACTGCAGCCGAATGCCTCGATCTGGCCGCATGTGGAGGAGAAGATTGTCGATCTGGTGGTGGCGAACCGCTCCACCATCGTCTTCGCCAATTCGCGCAGGCTGGCTGAGCGGCTCACTGGCAGGCTCAACGAGATCTATCTGGAGCGCCTCGATGCCGCGGCTGACGGTTCTCCTGATGCCGAGCCGAAGACCAGCGCACCGGACACCCGAGCTCCCACCCGGCTTCCCGCCGAGATGATGGCGCAGGCCGGTGCCACCTCCGGTGCGGAACCGGTGCTGGCCAAGGCGCACCACGGCTCGGTGTCCAAAGAGCAGCGGGCGCTCATTGAGGACGATCTGAAATCAGGGCGGCTGCGCTGCGTCGTAGCCACCTCCAGTCTGGAACTGGGCATCGATATGGGGCTGGTGGATCTGGTGATCCAGGTGGAATCCCCGCCCTCGGTGGCCAGCGGCCTGCAACGCGTCGGCCGGGCCGGGCACCAGGTGGGCGAGGTATCCCAGGGCGTCCTGTTCCCCAAGCACCGTGCGGATCTGGTGCATTCGACAGTCACCGTGGAGCGCATGCTGGCCGGACAGATCGAGCCGCTGTCCATCCCGGCCAACCCTTTGGACATCCTGGCCCAGCAGACCGTGGCGGCCGCCGCCCTGGGCACCATCGGCGTGGAGGACTGGTTCAGCACGCTCCGCCGGTCTGCCCCGTTCAGCTCCCTCCCCCGCTCCGCCTACGACGCCACGCTGGATCTGCTGGCTGGCCGGTACCCCAGCGATGAATTCGCCGAGCTGCGGCCCCGGATCATCTGGGATCGCAACGCCGGGACGCTGACCGGCCGCCCCGGCGCACAGCGCCTTGCGGTCACCTCCGGCGGCACCATCCCGGACCGTGGGCTTTTCGGGGTCTACCTGGTCGGCGCCGAGGAGGGGAAGAATTCTCGCCGGGTCGGTGAACTCGACGAGGAAATGGTCTACGAATCCCGTGTGGGGGACGTCTTTGCCCTGGGCGCCACCAGCTGGCGCATCGAGGACATCACGCATGACCGGGTGCTGGTCTCCCCCGCCTTCGGCCAACCGGGCAAGCTCCCCTTCTGGAAAGGCGACTCGCTCGGCAGGCCGGTTGAACTCGGCCGGGCAATGGGGGCCTTCGTCCGGGAGGTCAGTAGTGCCGCCCGGGAGGACGCCCTGGCACGGTGCACGGCCACCGGCCTGGACGACTACGCGGCGGGCAACCTGCTGGGGTACCTGAGCGAACAGCAGCAGGCGACCGGCATCGTGCCCGATGATCGCACCCTTCTGGTGGAACGGTTCCAGGACGAACTCGGCGACTGGCGGGTGGTGCTGCACAGCCCCTTCGGCATGCCGGTGCACGCACCCTGGGCGCTGGCCGTCGGGGCGCGACTGCAAGAGCGGTACGGGCTGGACGGCTCTGCCATGGCTGCCGATGACGGCATCGTGCTGCGGGTGCCGATGATGGACGATGAGCCTCCCGGCGCCGATTTGTTCCTCTTTGACGCCGAGGAGCTGGAGCAGATCGTCACCACCCAGGTGGGCGGTTCGGCGCTGTTTGCTGCGAGATTCCGGGAGTGCGCAGCCCGGGCGCTGCTTTTGCCCCGGCAGAACCCCGCGAAACGTTCCCCCTTGTGGCAGCAACGGCAGCGGTCATCGCAGCTGCTGGATGTCGCCAAAAAGTACCCGAGTTTCCCGATCATTCTGGAGACCGTTCGCGAATGCCTGCAGGACGTCTACGACCTGCCCGCGCTCAAGGACCTGGCCGCCTCGTTGGCCCGGCGGGAGGTGCGGATGACCGAGATCACCACCACACAGCCCTCGCCTTTCGCCAGGTCGCTTCTGTTTGGCTATGTGGCCAGCTTCCTCTATGAGGGGGATTCTCCGCTGGCCGAGCGCCGGGCAGCGGCCCTCTCGCTGGACCCCACTCTGCTCAATGAGCTCCTGGGCCGGGCGGAGCTGCGTGAACTGCTTGATCCGGAGGTCATCGCTCAGACCGAGGCACAGTTGCAGCGAACTGCTCCGGATCGCCGGGCCAGGGGCCTCGAAGGGGTTGCCGACCTGCTGCGTCAGCTGGGTCCGTTGACGGTGGCGGCCGTGAGTCAACGGCTCGATGCCGCCGGGGAGACTGACCAGCCCGCCGATGGCGACACCGCGGCCCTGCTGGAGGCCCTGGTCCGGGATCATCGTGCCTTCGCTGTGAACATCGCCGGGGTGCGGTGTTACGCCGCAGTGGAGGATGCCGCCCGGCTCCGCGATGCCCTCGGCACGCCGCTGCCGATGGGGCTCCCGCTGGCCTTCATTGAACCGGTGGCGGATCCGCTGGGCGATCTGGTCTCCCGGTTTGCCCGGACCCACGGCCCCTTTGTCCCTGCGGATGTGGCCGGCGCGCTGGGGCTGGGCGTCGCCGTCGTGCTCTCTGCGCTGGAACGGCTGGCAGCGGATGGCCGGGTGGTGCAGGGTGAGTATCGGCCGGATGCCGCCGATGGCCTGGAATGGTGCGATGCCCAGGTGCTGCGCCGCATCCGGCAGCGCTCCCTGGCGGCACTGCGCTCCGAGGTGGAACCGGTGGACCGGGCGGACTACGCGCGCTTCCTGCCAAGCTGGCAACATGTCTCCTTCCCCGGATCCGGTGCGCACGGTTCCACGAATGGCGCCACCCTTCGCGGTGCCGAAGGTGTGCTGACGGTGGTGGACCAGCTGGCCGGGGTACCGGTCCCGGCCTCGGCACTGGAACAGCTGGTGCTGGCCAGCCGCGTCCGCGACTACACACCGGCGGTTCTGGACGAGCTCATGTCCTCCGGCGAGATCCTCTGGTCCGGCGCCGGGGCACTGCCCGGCAACGATGGCTGGGTTTCGCTCCATCTGGCGGACTCCGCAGCCCTCACCCTCCGCCCGGACCCCGACTTTGAGCCGGGCAGAATCGGCATCGTGCTGTTGACCGTCCTGGAAGCCGGCGGTGCCTATTTCTTCCATCAGCTGCGGGAAGCACTGGGGCGACAGGGGTCAGAGGGTCGGCAGGGGTCCGGCCTACCCGGTGATCTGCCGGATGAGGCCACGCTCAGCCAGGCGCTCTGGGAGCTGGTCTGGGCAGGACGAGTGGGCAACGACACCTTTGCCCCGGTGCGCGCGATGCTCGGTGGCGGGCACACCGCGCATCGACAGCGGCCGCAGGCGCCGCGCCTACGGCCTTCGCGACGGTCGTCCCTTCCCGTTGGCCTTCCCGGGGGACGGTATGCCGGTCTGGCTGCTGCCCGGGCGCCGGTCACGCCCGCGAACGCGATGCTGACCGGGCGGTGGAGTGCGCTGAGCGTACCCGAGCTGGACCCGACGGTGCGCGCTCATGCCATGGCGGAGCTGTTGTTGGACCGCTACGGCGTGGTGACCCGGGGGTCGGTGGTGGCCGAGGGCCAGCCCGGTGGCTTCGCCCTGTTCTACAAGGTGCTCTCCCGCCTGGAGGAGCAGGGTAAGTGCCGTCGGGGCTACTTCATTGAAAAGCTCGGCGCCGCGCAGTTTGCCGTTCCGGCCACGGTGGACAGGCTACGCAGTTTTGCCAAGGATTTCTCGGCACGGGATGACGCTGCGGACTCAGCACCCCAGGGCGCGCCTGCACAACCTCGCGAGGCGCTGACCCTCGCTGCCACCGATCCGGCCAACCCCTATGGGGCCGCCCTGGCCTGGCCCGCACTGGAAGCCGGTCACCGGCCGGGGCGGAAGGCCGGGGCCTTGGTCGTTCTGGTCGATGGCGAGCTGGTGCTCTATGTGGAGCGTGGCGGGAAGACGCTGCTCTGCTTCACCGCGGATCTGCCGAGCCTGGAGGCCGCAGCACGTTCCCTGGTGCACCTGGTACAACGCTCCGCCGTGGACAAACTGGCAGTGGAAAGAGTCAATGGCGAGGGCATCCTGGAGACGCCGCTGGCCGCAGCCCTGCTGGCGGCGGGTGCCTATTCCACGCCGCGCGGAGTGCGGATTCGTGCCTGAAGGGGACACCGTCTGGCGGCAAGCGCAGCAAATCGGAGCTACGTTGACCGGCTCGGTGCTCACGGGCAGCGACATCAGGGTGCCAGCCTTCGCCACGGTTGACCTGCGCGGCTTCCGGGTCGAATCGTCCACCTCGCGGGGCAAGCATCTGCTGCTCGCTCTCCGCGCCCCGGATGGTTCCCCGGATGACTCTACGGATGACTCTGGGAAGGACACTGCGCTGGTCATCCATTCCCACCTGAAAATGGAGGGCAGCTGGCAGCTGTACCGTCCCGGCGAACGATGGCGGCGGCCCGCGCACACGGCCCGGGTGATCCTGAAGAGCGCACAGGCGGTGGCCGTTGGCTTCTCTCTGGGCATCCTGGAGCTGCTCAGCCCTGAGGAAGCTCGCCGCGCGCTGGCTTTTCTGGGTCCGGATCTGCTGGGTCCGGACTGGGATGCAGCCGAAGCCCTTCGACGCCTGTGCTCGGACCCGGCCCGCGCACTGGGATCGGCGCTGCTGGACCAGCGGAACCTGGCCGGCATCGGCAACATTTACCGCAATGAGCTCTGTTTTCTGGCCCGGGTCCATCCAGAAACGCCGATCGCTCTGGTGCCGGATCTGCCCCGCGTGATCGACCAGGCGCACCGCCTGCTGGAGGCGAACAAGTCCCGGATCCACCGCAATACTACCGGCGGCGGCCGGGCTGGCAGCTGGGTCTATGGTCGGCATCGTGAGCCCTGTCTGCGCTGTGGTCATCTGATTCAGAGCGGTGAATGGGAAGGACGGGTGATCTACTTCTGCCCGAGTTGCCAGCCTGCGCTGGACCTCCTGGGCCGGAAATCCCGGGAGACGCCAGCCCGGTAAAGTCTCAGGGGTGATGGAATCCCCGCTCCCGGTACGTAACGGCGTCAATGCGACGCGGTTACGGCTGCCTGCCGAGGGGCCCTGGGCCACCGCTCTGGAGTATGTTCTGGATCGATTCGGCCACGTGGACCCGGAGGGCATCGCCGAGCGGTTCCGTCGCGGTGAGGTCCAGGGCGTAGGTGGCGTCCCGCTGACCGAACACACCCGGCTGGGCGAGCACACCTTCCTCTGGTACTACCGGGAACTGCCGGTGGAAGATCGACTCCCCGTGGAGCTGGCGGTGCTGCACCAGGATGAGCACCTGGTAGTAGTGGACAAACCGCACTTTCTCCCCACCACACCCGGCGGCCGTTATGTGGCCGAGTCGGCGCTGGTCCGCCTGCGTCTGCTGCTGGACCTGCCAGACTTAGTGCCGATCCACCGGCTGGACCGGATGACCGCCGGCGTGCTGCTGTTCGCGGCCAATCCGCAGACTCGCGGTGCATACCAGCTGCTGTTTGAACGTCGCCAGGTACGCAAAATTTATGAGGCAGTGGCCGCGGTACGGACCGATCTGGCACTGCCAGGGACCGTGCGCAGCCGTCTGCACAAATCGCGCAGCTACCTGCTCACCCAGGAACTGCCCGGGGCCGCGAATGCGGAAACCCGGATTGAGCTGCTGCGCAGCTGGGAGCACGATGCCGGTCAGCGCGGCAACACGCAACGCGGACTGTACCGTCTGTCACCGCACACCGGGAAGACCCACCAGCTGCGTGTGCATCTCGCTTCGCTGGGGATCGGCATCGTCCATGATCCGTTCTATCCGGTGTTGCACCCCGAAGCACCGGACGACTACACCAGACCGCTGCAGCTGCTGGCCCGCAGCCTGGAATTCGTCGACCCGATCTCGGGGCGATCCGTGGAGCATCGCAGCGCCCTGGAACTGAGCGAAGTGCGGCCAGCGTCCGGGGACCCTCAGCCCAGGTAGATCCACTTTCCCGCACGACGGCGCAGGGTGCTCAGCCTGCCGGTGGTCGCGACCTGCTCAACGCCCTGGCGGAGCATGGCGCTGGCGGTGAGCGCCTCGTTATCCTCTTCCCGCTCCGAGGTGGCCTCCACCAGGAACCGGACCGTGATGGTGGGCACCCCGCGGACAACGTCAAGCGAACTCGCCTCCACCAGATGCACCGATCCCATGGTCAGGACGGCGGTATCCATCACCGCTTCCGGCGGATTGCCCGCCCGCAGACCCGTGATTTGCAGAACCGCACGAAAGGAAGGCACCCCTCCAGCCTAAGTGAAACCCTAGCGGGAGGGACGGACGATGGCGCTCAGTCCTTGATCGGCCTGCGCGCCAGCCAGGCTGCCACCAGGGCGCCGGAGATGTTGTGCCAGACCGAGAATACGGCGGAGGGCAGGGCGGCGAGCGGGCTGAAGTGCGCGCTCGCCAGGGTGGCCGCCAGACCGGAATTCTGCATCCCCACCTCAAAGGCCAGGGCGCGTCGGGCCCGACTGTCCAACCGTCCCACTTTGCCCGCCAGGTATCCCAGACCCAGGCCGAAGCCGTTGTGTAGCACCACGGCGAGGAACACGATGCCGCCCGCGGCCACCAGCTTGCTGGCACTGCCTGCCACCACGATGGCGACGATCAGGGAGATGACCAGAGCCGAGGCCCACGGCAGGATGGGCAGCATCTTCGCTACAACCCTCTTCAGGAACAGCCGGACCACCAGCCCTGCGATCACCGGCAGAAGCACCGTCTTGACGATGTCCAGCACCATGCCACCGGCATCGATGGTGAGGAATGAACCCGCCAGCAGGAGCGTCAGCGCCGGGGTCACCAGGGGCGCAATCAGTGTGGAGACCGACGCCACCGCGACGGACAGGGCGACATCGCCCTTGGCCAGGAACGCCATGACATTGGATGCCGTACCCGAAGGGGCGCAACCGACCAGAATGACACCCACGGCCAGCTCCGGCGGAAGGTGCAGGAGCATGGCGATGGCCCAGCCCGCGCCCGGCATGATCACGTAGTGAGCCACAATGCCGAGCAGCACTGCCCAGGGACGACGCACCACCGAGGCGAAATCCGGTGGGGTCAGGGTCAGGCCCATGCAGAACATGATGACACCCAGCAGATACGGGACGCTGAGCGAGAGCGGCTTGAAAACATCGGGCGCCAGAAAACCCGCCGCCCCGGCCGCGAGGACCAGAAGAGGGAAGACGGTGACGGCGAGCCGGGCGAACTTCGCCTCGGCCGCGAGGGCAGGGTTATCCAGAGGAGCTGTTGCCGTGGGCATCCACCCATGCTGCCACACAGTTGGGAGAGGTCGTCACCCGGAGACAGCCTCCTGTGCGGCGTACTCGGCGCGGATCTGCTGCCAGGCGGGGTAATGAAGTTTGTACCAACGGTCCCAGTCCACGGTCCCGCCGCGGAGCACGGCGTCCAGGTGATCGAGGTGGATATGCCAGCCCGCCGCGGTATTGAGCCGCGCCTCCAGGCTCTCCGACGGACCCCCCGCCGGCCCATGAGCGACCTTCAGGGTCAGTTCGGTGCTGGACTCCCCGGGCCCGGATGGACCGGCCAGGCCAATCTCGCCGCTACGCAATTCCCAGCGCAGGACGCCGTGCACGCTGTTGTCGATTTCAAAGACCCGCCCGGGGACCACTTCCAGCACGGTGCCAACCCACCAGTCCAGCGGAGGCTCTCCGGGCGGAGTGTTCAACCAGCGCAAATCCCAGGCGTCCCCCGGCTGAAGCTCTCCGCGGGATTCCGCCCACCACTTTCTGGTGTACTCCGGGTCAGTGAGGGCCCGCCACAGCACGCTTTCGTCCTGCGGGTAGGTCCGTCGGTAGGTCAGGGTGAATCCCTCATCGCCCTGCAGTTCCATCGTGCCCAGGTAGTCCGCACTCATGATTCCTCCTCCAGCGAGTCGTACTCCAGCGGGGTGCCACCGGCCGGGCGTCAGACAATCGCTGAAAGCCCTGTGATCGACCGCCCCACAATAAGCGTATTGATCTCGTGGCTTCCTTCATAGGTGAAAATCGCCTCGGCGTCAGCAAAACATTTGGCCATCCCATAATCGGTCACGATGCCGTTCCCGCCCAGGATGGACCTGCCCAGCGCCACGGTCTCCCGCATCCGGCTGGTGGTGAAGGCCTTGGCCAGAGCCACCTGATCCATCGTCGTGGCGGGCTGCGAGGTGAGTTGCTTCATCATGGCCAACGATGCCGTCAGGTTGCCGAGCATGGTCACCAGCTGAGCCTGGATCAGCTGGAATGAGGCCAACGGGCGGCCAAATTGCAGGCGGCTGAGTGCATAATTCCGTGCACAGTCATAGGCACCCAGCTGGGCCCCCACCGCCTGCCAGGCCACCATGGCGCGGGATCTCTGGAGCAGCACATTCGTGTCCTGGAAGGAATTCACCCCAACAAAACGGTCTGCTTCCGGAACCCGGACGTCGTTGAGGAGAATATGCGCGTTCTGCACGGTGCGGAGCGCAATCTTATTCTCGATTTTGCTCCTGCTCACGCCAGGCAATGTGGCGTCCAGAATGAACCCGCGCACCTTCCCCGGCTCCTCGGCGTCACGGGCCCAGAGCACCATGTGATCGCAGAACGTCCCATTACCGATCCATCGCTTGGCACCGTTGATCACCCAGCTCTCCCCCTCACGCCGGGCCGTCGTCGTCATGCCGCCAGCCACATCGGAGCCGTGATCCGGTTCCGTGAGGGCAAAGGCTCCCGTGGTGCGCAAAGCCAGCGCATCGGCCAGGTACCGTTCGCGCTGCTCTTCGGTGCCGAACTGGTAGAGGGATTCGACAAAAAGGTCGTGGTGGACCAGAAAGAACGTGGCCAGGGAGGTGTCCACCCGGGTGATCTCTGCGATGACCAGCCCGGCAAACAGCGGACTGTAGCCCTGCTGGATGGCGGTGCTGAGCCCCAGCTTCGCCAGTGCCGGCAGTATATGGGCCGGAAACTCGCCATCGTTCCACCACTGCACGCAGTACGGCGCCACCTCCGCCGCCAGAAACTCCCTCAGGGTGGCCAGCTTCTGCTGTTCAAAACGGTTCAGTGAGGCTTCACACTGGTAAAAATCGGCGTCCGGAAGCGAGGCGCCAAGAGAACTCATTTGGGTTGCATCCGGATGGCGCCGTCCAGCCGGATGGTCTCCCCATTGAGCATCGCGTTGGCCACAATATGCTCCACCAGTGCGGCGTATTCCCCGGCCTTGCCCAGTCTGGACGGATGCGGCACCTGCTGCGCCAGCGAATCCTGCGCGGCCTGCGGCAGCCCCGCCATCATGGGCGTCTCAAAAATGCCCGGCGCAATGGTTACCACCCGGATCAGCGAGCGCGCCAGCTCGCGGGCAATCGGCAGTGTCATCGCTGCCACCCCGCCTTTCGACGCCGAGTAGGCGGGCTGGCCGATCTGCCCGTCAAAGGCGGCCACGGAGGCGGTATTGACGATGACGCCACGCTCAGCAGTCTCGTACTCCCCCACCACCGGCTCGCTCGCCGCCATCGCCGCAGCACTGAGCCGGATCACGTTGAAGGTACCGACCAGATTGATCTGCACCACCCTGCTGAACGCCTCTAGTGGCAACACGCCATCGCGCCCCAGGACCTTGCCGGGCGTCCCCACTCCGGCGCAGTTGACCACGATCCGCAGTGTTCCCAGCCCGGCAGCAGCATCGACGGCGGCCTGCACCTGTGCCTCATCACAGACATCGGCCGGGGCAAACACCGCACTGCCGGGCCGGATCGCGTTCAGTTCCTCGGCCACCGCCACACCCTGCGATCCGGGAAGGTCCACCAGAACGATGCCGACCTCCAGGCCATGCAGGCGGCGCGCCGTGGCGGCGCCCAGACCGGAGGCACCCCCGGTGACCAGGGCGACCGCCTGCCCGCTGCCAAGCATTTTCAGATCCACTGTTCCTCCTGAAGGTATCCAGAGACAAGGCGCCCTGGGACAACACTGTCCTCTGCCCTACGCGCGCTCTACGCGCTCAGAGCATTCTGTTAATGAATCCTAACTGAAATGCGCTCCGACGTCAGGGGCCCGCCAGCGGGTACGGTGGATTGATGGATTCAGCAGCGGAGGTCTGGGCGGGCAGGGCCGCCATCGCGGAACAAGCGGTGAACCGGCGCTTCGGGCACCGCGTGCTGGGCCTGCCGGGTACCTGGCTGGGCCGGGTTGCGGTGATCAGCGGTCCCCTCGAGGAGCGCGCCCAGAAGGCCGGGCCCCGCGGCGAATGGCATTACTGGTGGCAGGCACACTATCTGGAGTGTCTGGTGGATGCCCAGTGGCGCCGGGCAGTGCGGTCCGAGCCGGTGGATCTGCACCGGGCCCGGGCACTGCTGCGCGGCATCAGACTGCGAAATTTTTCGATTCTGGTGAACAGCTATTACGACGATATGGCCTGGCTTGCCCTGGCCGTGGGCCGCGCCGAACAACTCTCCCACCAGGAGCAGGGCCGCTCATGGGCCGGCGCCCGGCTGGCGGGGCGGACGCTGGTCCGCCAATTGCGCTCGGCACTCACCCCGGAATTGGGCGGCGGCTTGTTCTGGTCCAGGAAACGCGACTACAAAAACACGGCGGTCAATGGCCCGGCCGCGCTGTACTTTGCCCGGACCGGCGATCACGACCGGGCGCAGGCCGTGCTCGACTGGCTTGAGGCGAACCTCTGGGATGCTGAGCGCGGCGTGTATGTGGACGGCATCCATCTGCGCAGCATCCCCGGCCAGGCAGGCACCCGCCCCGAGCGGGAAGAGACCGTGTGGAGTTACAACCAGGGGCCGGTGCTGGCAGCACTGCTGGCGGAGGCCGGTTCGCGCCCGGAATCGCCCTCCATCAACCAGGCAGTCCGGCTGATCGACGGCGTTTCCCACCAGCTGGCGCATGATGGCGTTCTGCGACTGCACGGCGATGACGACCGTGGACTGTTCACCGGCATTCTGCTGCGCTATCTCTCGGTGGCAGCCCGGCATTCCGGCCTGCCGGAGGCGGGTCGGGAGGCTGCCCGGGACCTGGTGTTCCGTACGGCGGAAGCCCTGTGGGCCAGCCGCTCCGCCGAGGATCTGTTCACGCTGGACCTTGGCCAGCCGGCCGCCATCGCCTATCCGGCAGGGACGCCGGTGCAGCTTTCCACGCAACTCCAGGCCTGGATGGCCTTCGAAAGTGCCCATCAGCTGGCCCACTCCGAGGAGCCAGCACCCGGAGCAACGACGACCGAGATACCCGCGTGAACGGGCCCCGAATCCAGGACGCTGTGCCAGGCTCCTCCGAACCCGGAGGCTGGTGGCAGACGGGGGTGCTGCCCGCCATCGTGCTCGCCCTGATCGGCGTGGCAGGTTTCAGCTGGCTGGATGATGCCATCCAGCACGGAACCGGCCCGGCATTGCTGGACCAGCCGTTGCTGCAGTGGTTCCAGGGGATCCGGACCCCCGTCGCCACGGTCGTCTTCCGGATTATCACCACAGCGTCCTCGCCGGTGGCCATGATCATCATCGTGGCCGCTGTCGCGACGCTCTGGGCGCTACTGGCCCGCCGTTTCTGGCGTCCGGGACTCCTGGTCGGGGCCATGCTGGTGGCGGTCAGTACCTCCAGCACCATCAAACATCTGGTGGGCCGGTCGCGACCTCCCGTGGACCAGATGCTCCTTGCCCCGGACTACTCCTTCGCCTTCCCCTCCGGCCATACGCTCAGCACGGCCGTTTTCCTGATGGTCCTGGGCTATCTGGTGCTCAGTCGCCGTCGTCGGCATCGGCTGTTGTGGTTCGGCGGCATCGTGCTGGGCATTCTGGCCGTTGCCACCAGTCGGCTCTATCTGGGCTATCACTGGCTGACCGATGTCACGGCATCGGTTTGCCTGGCCTGGGTCATTCTGGGACTGGTCATGGTGGTGGACACCCTGGCGAGCAGGCGCTTCGGTGCCCGCACCTGACGGACGCCACAGCTGAAGCCAGGCCGGCCTCAGCCCTCCAGGCGTTCATGCCAGGCCCGCAGGAAGGCCAGGCCTGACTCGTCGTTGATCACATCGCTGCCCAGCCCCACATGCACCGAGGTGAGGATCTGGTACGGCTTCTCGGGCAACTCCTCGGCGGGCCGGACGTCCACGTGCGCCACGGCATGGCCCTGGGATTCGAGCCAGTCAGCCATGGCATAGTCGGTCCCGGAATCGCCCACAGTGCGCCACTGCTCGGGTTCCAGTCCCCGCTCCTGGAGCCAGCTCAGAGCCCGCCAGGCACCCAGGTCCTTGCCCAGCCGGGCGTGCTCGATGTCGGTGGAAATGATCGTCGGATCGATCAGGAAGTGGCTCGCCTGGGGGTCCTTGATCCCGCTGGACTGCTCGGGAGCAGCGGAGCGGATGTGCCCGTCCATGCCGTGTGCGGGCATAAGAGCGAGGGCGTCCGCGTCGAACAGGGGCTGCTGGGCCAGGTAGACCTCGCTGGGAGTCCCCAGGTTCTGTTCCACGGAGACCATGGCCTGCTTGGTCTCATCGAAGAACATCCAGGCAGCGTACTTGCGTTCCACGAGCTCCCGGATCGCGGCCGCATAGCTGGCCGGCGGCACAAAGCGTTCGTCCACCTGGACGGGGGACGAACCTGCGGCGCCAAAGGTGAACCAGGTGGCGCCCTTCTCGCAGATCGCCAGGAACTCCAGCCCCTCGGGAATCCCGGCCTCCAGCATGGGGGTCACCACCTGCTCCGTGATGAAGGCGGCGGAGCGGCCGGTGTTGAACAGCACGGGCGCGCCCCTCGTGGCGAGCCAGAGCAACTCGGCGATGACGCCGTCCTGGACGGAGCGGGTCACCGGGCTGGCGATGGGGCCGTCGACGTCGAGCAGCAGCGCCAGCGGCGGCCTGCTCCCGTCACCGGGCTCCACGGGGATGGTCGCCCGGCGTTGAGGGTGCGTACGTTCAGTCATGGACTCATGACTATCACGTCTGCACACATGTTGAGCCCTCGTCGCCGGTACTTCCGGCGACGAGGGCGCAACATGACAGAGAGGTTAATGAGGAGGACAGCAGGATCAGAAGGAGGAGACTCCGTTCGGTGTGCCCAGGCCGGTCGGCCCATCCCAGCCAGCCCCGGCAGTGCACCACTGCTGCGTCGGGCAGGAGCCATTGTTGCCGGAGGTCACATCGAACAGGCCGGAGGTGTTCCGGTAGGGCAGGCTGTTGGCATAGGTACCGTTGGCTGCGGAACCGGTGTTCCCACTGAGTGCATAGACCGATGCGATGATGGGCGCGGATTCACTGGTCCCACCGATCTGCCCCCAGGTGGAATCGGTGGCGCTGGTCGGGTAGTACACCGCCAGACCACCGTTATTGGGGTCTGCGGCGGCGGAGACATCACTCATGGCACGCTTGGCACACCCCGTGTTGAACCCGGCAGCAGCGGGCAGGGCGGCATTGACCGTGGAGCAACCCGAGCCGGCACCGCTCCAGGCGGATTCGCTCCAGCCGCGGCTCGTGGAGGCCTTGATCAGGGAGGTGCCACCCACGGCGGTCACGTAGCTGGACGATGCCGGGTAGGAGGCCCCGCGGTAGCCATTGTCACCGGTGCTCGCAGTCACCGCGATGCCGGGGAAGTTGTAGTACTGGCCGTAGCTGGAGTCCGAGGCGTCACCGCCACCATAGCTGTTGGAGATGGCCACAACGCCGGGCAGTTTGGCGGCGGTCTGAACGCCGGTTCCCAGATCCACGAAGGAAGCACTCTTGGTCTGAACTACCACGATTCGGCAGTCGGGGCAGGCTGCGGAGACGGTGTCCACATCCAGCGCCTGCTCGCCGGCCCAACCCAGGTTGAAGGCTGGCAGTGAGGAGCCACCGGTCTGATTGACCACCTTGAGGCAGCCGTTGGCCTTGGTGCAGGCTGGGATTCCGAACTGACTGCGGAAGACGTTCAGATCCCGCTCCAGGTTGGGGTAGCCATAGGCATCCACGATGGCGACCGTGCGGCCACCGGACTTCAGCCCGGTCAGCTTGTAGGCGCCCTGCAGGCCGGCCGGCGTCAGGGCGCTGGCAGGAGGCGTGGAGCCTGCCAACGGCGTACCTTTATCGTCGGTGGCCTTGTAGGAATGGCAGGACGCATCACCGGCCTGTGGATCGTTGCACACGCGCACGGCGTGGCCCTTGGCGAGGCCGTGCGGATCTGAGTTGCCGGGGGCTGCGTTGCCCGGCGCCGCCGAGCCCAGCAGGAAGGCACCCAGCAGAATGGTGGATGCCGCGGCGGCCGGAATGGATCGCTTCATGGAAGGTCAACTCCTTGCGTCAGTTCGATGGTTCCGATTCATGCGGTCATGAAAGTGCGAGCTAACTCTCCCCACAGCGGAGCATAACGGAGCAGAGACTGCCACGGAAGACCGCGGCCTCAGAAGTCAGCCCGGCAATCGTCCCCCGGAGGCCGTCACCAGGTCCCGGTTCATCCCCCCGTGAACCGGGACCAGAGAGCAGATCCCGCTTGAGCCCCTGGTGAACCGGGACCTGGTGACAGCACTGAGTGCGTCTTAGAAAACTGGGCACGTCCTAGAAAGAAGACACCCCGTTCGGTGTGCCCAGGCCGGTCGGCCCATCCCAGCCAGTGCCCGCCGTGCACCACTGCTGCGTCGGGCAGGAGCCATTGTTGCCGGAGGTCACATCGAACAGGCCGGAGGTGTTCCGGTAGGGCAGGCTGTTGGCATAGGTACCGTTGGCTGCGGAACCGGTGTTCCCACTGAGTGCATAGACCGATGCGATGATGGGCGCGGATTCGCTGGTCCCACCGATCTGCCCCCAGGCCGAAGCGCTGCTGCTGGTCGGGTAGTACACCGCCAGGCCACCATTATTGGGATCGGCCGCCGCAGAGACATCACTCATGGCACGCTTGGCACACCCCGTGTTGAATCCAGCAGCAGCGGGCAGGGCCGCGTTGTAGCCGGAGCAGCCTGAGCCGGCACCGCTCCAGGCGGATTCGCTCCAGCCGCGGCTCGTGGAGGCCTTGATCAGGGAGGTGCCACCCACGGCGGTCACGTAGCTGGACGATGCCGGGTAGGAGGCCCCGCGGTAGCCATTGTCACCGGTGCTCGCAGTCACCGCGATGCCCGGGACATTGTAGTACTGGCCGTAGCTGGAATCCGAGGCGTCACCGCCACCATAGCTGTTGGAAATGGCCACGACGCCGGGCAGCTGAGCGGCGGTCTGAACACCCGTTCCCAGGTCAGCCAGCGAGGTGCTGTTGGCCTGGACCACCACGATCCTGCAGTCAGGGCAGGAGGCGGAGACGGCGTCGACGTCCAGCGCCTGCTCACCGGCCCAACTGGCGTTGAAGGCCGGCAGCGAGGAGCCACCATTCTGATTGACCACGGTCAGGCAGCCGCTCGCTGACGTGCAGGCGGGGAGCCCAAACTGGTTGCGGAAAACGTTCAGATCCCGCTCCAGATTCGGGTAGCCATAGGCATCCACGATGGCGACCGTGCGGCCACCGGACTTCAGCCCGGTCAGCTTGTAGGCGCCCTGCAGGCCGGCCGGAGTCAGGGCGCTGGCGGGAGGCGTGGATCCCGCCAGCGGCACCCCCTGCTCGTCGGCGGCTTTGTAGGACTGACAGGCGGCCTCGCCGGCTTTCGGTTCACTACAGATCCGCACAGCGTGGCCTTTGGCCTGGCCGTGGGGATCTGAGTTGCCGGGTGCTGCCGTGCTGGGCGCTGCTGCGGCCAGCAGGAAGGCGCCGGCCAGAAGGGCCGATCCTGTTGCGGCCAGAAATGATCGTTTCACGGAAATTGACTCCTTGGTTCAGTCCAACGGTTGAACTTCATTCCGTCATGACACTGTGAGCCAACTCTCATTCCCCTCCACGGAGCATAACCGCAGGAAGTCCTGCAACAGAGAGCAGCCTCCGAGCGGCAACGTCATAAAATGACATATTCCCCCAGTACTTTGAGTTACTGGTGAAACCCGCCGCAGGAGCTGCAGCTGACCTCGGTATTACCGGGCAGGGTCCGCCGCCGAGACCTTCAGGAGCAGCG
>NZ_JASSZH010000015.1 GCF_030271165.1 Psychromicrobium xiongbiense
AGCCTCCGAGCGGCAACGTCATAAAATGACATATTCCCCCAGTACTTTGAGTTACTGGTGAAACCCGCCGCAGGAGCTGCAGCTGACCTCGGTATTACCGGGCAGGGTCCGCCGCCGAGACCTTCAGGAGCAGCGTCCTCGCCTCCGGGCGGAGCGCGTACTCCGGCCAGACATCCGGCCCGCAGGCCCGCGAGCCCACGCCGTTCTGTGCGGCGTCCAGGTACAGCCAGGTCCGCTGCGAGGGCGGCAGCTCATGCGGGTGGGCCGCCGCGGAGAGCTCCTGGGCCGTATGCCGGGAAGGCAGCCGCCCCGGCGGTCAGCTCCGGGGTGACGGTGCCGGGCCCGGTGGCTGCGGCGTCGCCGTCGTACGCCGTGCGCAGCTACAGATCGTCGATGCCGCCCACTGGCCGGACCTCCAGCGTCACCGAACGGAAAATGCCCTGCAGCCACCACTGATCCTGGTCCTCCAGGTAACTCGCCACGGACCACTGGTGGACCCGCACCGCCAGCACGTTCTCCCCGGCTTTCAGCGCCTGGCTGACGTCGAACTCCTGGACAAGGCGACTGCCCGAACCGACACCGATCTCCACCCCGTTCAGCCACACCTTGTACCGGGACTCCACTCCGTCAAAGCGCAGCAGCACCCTGTCAGCAGGCGCGCCCCGGGTTCCGGAGAAGGACTCCGGAACGGTGAAGGTTCTGCGATAGTCGCCCGTCGGGTTGGCATCCGGGACAAAGGGTGGCTCGCAGGGGAAGGGGAACTGAACGTTAGTGTAGATGGGCGCGCCGTAAGCACCCTCCCCCTCGAGGACCCAGTGCGCGGGGACCGGGATCCTGTCCCAGTCCTCGCTCAAGTATCCGGGGGCGGCGAAGGCCTCCGGCAGACGGTCCACCTGGGACAACCAGTTGTTCAGGCCCAGGGTGATCGGGTACAGCTTCGTATCCGAGAGCATGACCAGGGGCAGGAAGTAGTTGTTCCAGATGCCGACCAGCTGGAACAGGAAGACCGTGACCAGGGCCGGGGTCAGTACCCGCAGGCCGAACGTGGGGAAGATCTTCAGCTCCCCGGCACCGTCCAGCCGGGCCGCCTCAATCAGCGCGGTATCCACGGTGGCCTGGGCGTAAATCCGGCACAGGAACAGGCCGATCGGCAAGACCAGCGACGGGATCAGCACCGACCAGTAGGTGTTGGCCAGGCCTAGCTGGCTGAAGAGCAGGAACAGCGGCAGGGCTGTTGGCTGTGCCGGGGACCAGGACGCCGCCCAGCACGGTGCCGAACACCACGTTGCTGCCCTTGAACTGGTTTGGCCAGCGCGTAGCCGCCAGCGGCCGCCAGATAGGTGGCCAGAAGCGCACCCACCCCGGCGTAGAGCACCGAGTTCAGCAACCACTGGAGGAAGACGCCGTTGTTGTAGGTGAGCACCTTGGACAGGTTGTCCCAGAGCGCAAAGTGGCCGGAGAACAGGAATCCATTGGTGGAGAAGAGGTCCGGGCTGGTCTTCGTCGAGGCCACGATCACCCAGTACACGGGCACCAGGAAGTAGAGGGCGACGACGACGAGGATCGCCGTGACGATGATGGTGCTGGGCCGCTTACGGCCAGCGGAGCGGTCGATGCCGGTGCGGCCCGAGGCGGCCCGGCGCGTGGCGATGGTGGTCATTTGGACTTCCTGTTGGTGAGGCGGAGGAAGGCGAACGAGAGGATGAATGCGGCGAGCGCAATCAGAACGGCCTGGGCTGCAGCGACGTTGTAGTCGTTATAGGCGAAGGCGGTGGAGTAAGCGCTCAGGTTGGGCGTGTACTGGCTGTCGATGGCGGGGGGCGGAGGTTTTGAGCACCTGCGCCTCGGCGAACAGCTGGAGCTTCCGATGATCGAGAAAACGGTGGTCAGCACCAGCGCCGGGGTGATGAGCAGCAACTGGATATTGGTCGCGATGCGCCACGGTGAGGCGCCGTCCACCCGAGCTGCTTCATAGAGTTCACCCGGAATGGCCTTGAGCTGAGCCACCACAATGAGCATGTTGTAGCCCGTGTAGCTCCAGGTCACGATGTTCGCGATGGACCACAACACGGATCCTGAACCGAGGAAGTCCAGTTTGATACCCATACTTCCGGCGATGTCGATGAAGGGCTGAGTCCCGGCACGGAGAGGAAGGACCACAGGATCGTGGCGATCACTCCCGGGACGCCGTACGGCATGAAGTAGGCAGCGCGGAAGAAGCCGGGCCATTTGGCGGAGGCGGATTCAAGGAGCAGCGCCAGGATGGTGCAGAGCACGATCATGACCGGGACCTGCACGATGCCGAAGAGCAGCACCCGGCCTATGGAGGCCACGAAGTTCGCGTCCCCGAGGGCCTGAGCATAGTTGTCGAAGCCAGCGAAACCGCTGGTCACACCCTTCTCGCCGAAGAGACCGCTCCTGGTCACCTTGGTGAAGCTGGAGATGACGGCCACGATGATCGGCAGAATGCAGGTGAGGGTGAAGAGGGCCAGGAAGGGCGCAGGCAACCTCGCCCAGCGGGCCAGGGCTGCTAAACAGGTGGCCTGGCCCGCTGGGGGTATGGGGCTTCGTGGCGAGCGAGCATCTCCACGAAGCCCCTGATTTTCCTTTCCCGGGCAGCCTCCGTCTTAAGCTGACTGAGCCGGAAGTACAGTGCAAAGCGATTGGTGGCACTGAGGACGTCGAGCATCCGTTGTGCCTCCGGATTGGCAGCGATCGCCTTGAGCAGATCCTCCGGCAGCTCGGCATCGCGCGCCCTGGCGTACGCCATCTCCCACCGACCGTCCTGCTGAGCAGCGGTGACGACGGCACGGCCAGCCGGGCGCAATCGCCCCTCGCCCTCAAGTCGGGCAATGTTTTCCGTGTTGGCGAGCGACCAGCTGCTCTTCGGCCCGCGGGGAGTCCATCGTTGGCTGTAGCTCTCGTCATCCCGGCGCCGGATTTGTCCGTCGATCCAGCCAAAGCACAGTGCGACATCGAGCGCCTGGGCATAGGTCAGCTCCGTGACGGTGCCACCTTTTTTATGCAGCACCAGCCATACTCCTCTGCTGCTCTGGTGATGGGCCTCCAGCCAGTTTTCCCATGCCTGAGCGTCTGCCAGCAGAAGCTCAGGAAGTTCGATCGCCATGCCAACACCCTAGTCCTTGGTGACTGCGGCGTGCGGTGAGCAGTCTACTGGACCTATTTGCCGATTTTCGCTGGGATTTCGACTGTTGGAGGTATGCTCGCACTGACAGTGTGTTAAGGAAATGTGGTTTCTGCTAATGCAGGCATAAATGGTCTACAGCAGCAGAAATTGGGGGAACCACTGGAGCGTGCCGCATGGCGCGGAAATGGGATCATGCAGTTTGAAATCCAGCCTCCTCGCAGGGGTCAGCGCCCAGTGCTATCCCGCGCAGCGATAGGCGAAGCAGCACTTGCCGAGCTTGACGGCATTTCTTCCGCCAGGGTGGCCGCACGTCTTGGGGTGGGCCACAGTTCTTTGTATCGCTATGTCAATAGTCGGGCGGATCTGGTCCGTCTGGCCGTGGACTTTGCACTCGAGGGCGAAGCATGGCCGGAGCCCCGAGAGAACTGGCGCGAGTATCTCAAGGGTTGTGTTGATGCATTCTGGCAGTTCCTCAGTCGATACCCGGCGGCAGCGCAGGAGATCCTGGTCATGCGGCCCTCCCCGCAGAAGATCAATGAAGCGACTCTCAATATTGCGGAAAATCTCCTGACCTTCGGCTTCTCGCCCAAGGACGCCTTCATGGCCGTGGACTTGTTGGGCCATCTGGTGATCGAATCGATGGTCTCGGAAGAGCTCTACCGTTCTCGCGGGCGTCATGGCCGGCCAGCGTTGGAAGAACAACGCGCGGCGATGTCCGCCAACCTGAGCTCTCCCCTGGCCGAGGTTTCACGAACTTTTCTGGATCAGGGGATGTACTCGCTCATGATGAGTCGAGCTGAGCTACTGATGGATGGCCTGGATCTCCGTCTGACCAAAGAACCAGCCCAAACCCACTGACCATCTCGCCGCTACTGGCGTTGGCGCACTGTGTCCCTGACCAACCAGCAGCCCATGAGGACCCCTGGTGGACGTACGGTCCATTCTGTGACCAACGTCCACCAGGGGTCCTCCTTCATTTACAGGCCGTCAGGCGTTGCTCTTGCGCTTACGAGCCAGCGCGTAGAGGAGTCCGCCTTCCAGGAGCAATGCGCCGCCTGCCAGTGCGGGGGCCAGATTTGAGCCCGTCGCAGCGAGAGGCATCTGCAGCCCGTTGACCGTGGGTTGCAGATTGTTGCCAGCAGCCACGACCGCGGTATTGCCCAGCCCTGCAGCGCTCTGAGCGAGTCCGAAGGCATTCGCTCCGCCAGGATTGACGATGCCGCCAACACCTTGCAGGATGCTTCCGAGTCCGATGTTACCGGGACCGACATCGCCACCAAGTGCGCCGGCAATGGCACCCACAGGGCCCGTCACGCCACCAGTGGGGTTAGTGATCCCACCGGTTGGATTCGTCACGCCACCGGTGGGAGCCGTCACGCCACCCACCGCGCTGGTGACACCGGTGATGGTCTGGGCCAAACCACCCGTCAGGCCCGTAACAGCGTTCGTGAGACCGGAGACACTGTTGACCGCACCGGTTGCTGCACCGCTCACTCCGTTGACCAGGCTGCCGATGGCACCGCTGGTGCCATTCGTCAGACTATTGACCACCGAAGCCAGCGTGCCAGTATCCGAGACGCCAGGCAGATGACCAGTCACACCGTTCAGCAAACCCGTCACCGGAGCCAAAACACCCGAAACATCAGGCACACCCGGACGGCTCGGAACACCCGGCAAACCAGGAGTCCCAGGCGTTCCAGGCAGGTGACCAGTCACACCATTCAGCAAACCCGACACCGGAGCCAAAACCCCCGAAACATCAGGCACACCCGGAAGGCGCGGAACACCCGGCAAACCAGGAGTCCCAGGCGTTCCAGGCAGGTGACCAGTCACACCATTCAGCAAACCCGACACCGGAGCCAAAACCCCCGAAACATCAGGCACACCCGGAAGGCGCGGAACACCCGGCAAACCAGGAGTCCCAGGCGTTCCAGGCAGGTGACCAGTCACACCATTCAGCAAACCCGACACCGGAGCCAAAACCCCCGAAACATCAGGCACACCCGGAAGGCGCGGAACACCCGGCAAACCAGGAGTCCCAGGCGTTCCAGGCAGGTGACCAGTCACACCATTCAGCAAACCCGACACCGGAGCCAAAACCCCCGAAACATCAGGCACACCCGGAAGGCGCGGAACACCCGGCAAACCAGGAGTCCCAGGCGTTCCAGGCAGGTGACCAGTCACACCATTCAGCAAACCCGACACCGGAGCCAAAACCCCCGAAACATCAGGCACACCCGGAAGGCTCGGAACACCCGGCAAACCAGGAGTCCCAGGCGTACCAGGCAGGTGACCAGTCACACCATTCACCACACCATTGACCAGA
>NZ_JASSZH010000016.1 GCF_030271165.1 Psychromicrobium xiongbiense
GCCGATTTTCAGTGAAAATCGGCCCACAACGCGGCACTCGATGTAGGTAAACCCTGAGCTCAGAGCCGCCCGGTGGCGATGCTCAGCATCCGGCGCAGCGGCTCGGCCGCACCCCAGAGGAGCTGGTCACCCACGGTGAAGGCGCTCACGTACTTCGGGCCCATCTCCAGCTTCCGGATGCGACCCACGGGGATATCCAGGGTGCCGGAGGCGGCGACCGGGGTGAGGTCGTTCATCGAAGCCTCTTTGACGTTGGGCACCACGGTGGCCCACTGATTGTCCTCGTCCAGCAGCTTCTCGATCTCCGCGACGGAGAGGTCCTCCCGCAGTTTCAGCGTCAGCGCCTGCGAGTGGGACCGCATCGCACCGATGCGGATGCACAGCCCGTCCATGACCACGTGGTTCTCCGCTGAGGTGCCCAGGATCTTATTGGTCTCCACCCCGGCCTTCCACTCTTCCTTGGACTGGCCATTGCCCAGATCCGCATCGATCCAGGGGATCAGTGAGCCGGCCAGCGGCACACCGAACTGGGCTGCGTCCACGCCATCGCGCTGATGCGCCAGGACCTTGCGATCGATCTCCAGAATGGCCGATGCCGGATCCTGCAGTTCACTGCTGACCTCGGCATTGAGCGTCCCGAACTGGTTCAGCAGCTCACGCATATGCCGCGCACCGCCACCGGAGGCCGCCTGATACGTCATGGAGGTGGCCCACTCGACCAGATCATTCGTGAACAGGCCGCCCAGGCCCATCAGCATGCAGGAGACGGTGCAGTTCCCGCCGATGAAGTCCTTCACACCGGAGGCGAGGCCGCGGTCAATGACGTCCCGGTTGACCGGGTCAAGCACGATGATCGAATCGTCCTTCATCCGCAGGGTGGAGGCAGCATCAATCCAGAGGCCATCCCACCCGCGGGAGCGCAGTGCGGTATGCACCTGCTGGGTGTAGTCGCCACCCTGGGCGGTGACAATAATCGGCAGCTTGGCCAGGGTGTCGATGTCGAAAGCATCTTCCAGTGCGCCGGCGCCCTCAGCGAAGGACGGTGCGGCACCTCCGGCATTGGAGGTGGAGAAGAAGACGGGGTTGATGCTGGCGAAGTCGTTTTCTTCCTGCATGCGCTGCATGAGGACGGAACCAACCATGCCACGCCATCCGACAAGCCCGACGGACGGGTGAGCTGCGATAGTCATGGTCTGAGTTTATCGGGTCTATCGGCTTGAACTCCCCGGCTCCGCAGTGTCGGCGGAGTGCTGGGCCTCAGCAAGCAGCG
The DNA here is from genome assembly GCF_030271165.1 of Psychromicrobium xiongbiense. Lineage (GTDB taxonomy): Bacteria > Actinomycetota > Actinomycetes > Actinomycetales > Micrococcaceae > Renibacterium > Renibacterium xiongbiense. The sequence goes on from NZ_JASSZH010000016.1 coordinate 1,271, forward strand.
CGGCCTTGCGGGCGCGGAGCGCGAAGAAGGCACCGAAGGTGAAGACCTGCGTGACTACTACGAGCACGATGACGCCCAGAATCTTGTTCCCGCCCAGAATCATGGTCAGCCCCAGGATTGCGGTCACCAGGGCCAGCAACGGCAACAGCATATAGCCGAGCACAAAGAGGGTCTCGGGGCGTTTCAGTGCGATTTTAAGCTCGTTAAGCATCGGTGGCCTCCTCAAATGTGGGGCGGGGATGACGAACGTGCAGGTCCCAGCGGAACCGCGTGCCGGTCCTGCTGGTCTGCCATCCCGTCTCAGGGGAAGTGCCCACTAGCGTGAACTCCGGCCCCAGCTCCGGGGCATGGGTGTCCCCATCGGTGTCCGATTCCAGTGTGGTGATGAGCGCAAAATCGGCCAGACCCTCCGCCACTGCCTGCCCGTACACCGCGCCACCGCCCACCACCCAGACCAGTCCGGCATCGAGCGTCTGAGCCTGACGAAGAGCCTCCTGCAGCGAGGAGCAGACGATGGCGCCCCCGGCCTCCCAGCCCGGAGTGCGGGTGACCACCAGATTCTGGCGGCCGGGAAGCGGACGGTACTTCGCGGGGAAGGACTCCCAGGTGCGCCGTCCCATGACGACGGGATGGCCGGTGGTCAGGCTGCTGAAGTGCCGCATGTCCTCCGGAACATGCCACGGCATGCCGCCGTCTTTCCCCACCACGCCGGATTCGGTCTGCGCCCAGATCATCCCTACGCCGTGCAGATGTTCCTCGAGCAGTCGGGCGAACGCCTCGGAATAGCTCATACGGCAATCGGAGCTTTGATGGTGGGGTGGTGCTGGTAATTCACCAGTTCAAAGTCCTCGAAACGGTAATCGAAGATCGATTCCGGCGTCCGGAGAATTCGCAGGGTGGGGTAGGGGTAGGGCTCGCGGGAGAGCTGCTCGCGGACCTGCTCCAGATGGTTCTCATAGAGGTGGGTGTCCCCACCGGTCCAGACGAATTCGCCCGGTTCCAGCCCTACCTGCTGGGCCACCATCAGGGTGAGCAGCGCGTAGGAGGCGATGTTGAACGGAACACCCAGGAAGGTGTCCGCGCTGCGCTGGTACAGCTGGCAGGACAGCTTGCCGGGGGCCCCGTCGACGCCAGGGGTCACATAGAACTGGAAGAACGCATGGCACGGTGGCAGCGCCATTTTGGACAGTTCCGCCACGTTCCAGGCGGAGACCAGATGGCGCCGGGAATCGGGGTTGCTTTTCAGGCCTTCGATGACGGTCGCGATCTGATCGATATGCTCACCATCCGGCGTGGGCCAGGAGCGCCACTGGACGCCATAGACCGGGCCGAGCTCGCCGTCGTCGTCCGCCCACTCGTTCCAGATCCGTACACCGTTCTCCTGCAGCCAGCGCACATTGGAATCGCCGCGCAGGAACCACAGAAGCTCCAGGGCTACCGATTTGAAGTGCACTCGCTTGGTGGTGATCAGCGGGAACGACTCCGCCAGATCGAAGCGGATCTGGCGGCCGAACACGCTGCGCGTCCCAGTTCCGGTGCGATCCTCCTTGACCACACCGTGGTCCAGGACGTCACGCAGCAGATCCTCATAGGGGGTGGCAGGGGTAGCGGAGGTCATGGTTCGAGTCTAGTCTGCGGCACGCTCACCGAGGAGTTCTCCAAGGGGGCGCCGTCAGTCGTCGAAGGGTTTGAACTGCTCCACAGAGACGACGGTATCGCCCACTACCTGGCAGATGATGGCCTCGCCCGGTGCCAGAAAGGGGTCGTCCGTGGGCAGCAGTTCCTCCAGCTCACTGGACATGTGCTGGGCGAGTTGCTCCAGGATCGCCGGCAGAGTGGGCCGGTGGACACACAACACCACGGGCCGGCGCTTGTCGAACAGCGTTTCCACCACAGTCCCAGTCCGGCGCGGATTGCGACGGAAATTCGCCTCGGTGAGCGCATCGACTAGCTTGACCTTTGCGCCCACGGCCTTGACGTACGGGGACACGGTGGCCACGCAACGCGCCCAAGGGCTGCTGACCACGCGCAGCGGGCTCCAGGCCATCAGCAGCCGTTTGAGTGCAGCAGCCTGACGTTGCCCGGTGGCCGCGAGCGTGCGGTCACCCTCGGCCCGGGTCCAGGAGGAGCGAGGTTTGGCCTTGGCATGCCGGACGACGATCAGCGGCCAACTGTCCTTCAGACGAGCGGATCGGTACGCCTCCTCGAGTGCATCCAGTGGACCCACGTCGGAGGGGTTGCTCAACAGCCGGCGTGCCCGCTCGGGAGCGCACCACAGGAATGAATCGACTTCCTTGCCGTCCGCACGGGGTGTCTGGGCACCCGGCTGCGCTGCCCAGTAGTACACCCGTTTGAGGCCGGCATTGACGTAGTAGTCGGTATGCGGGAGCGGTAGGCCAAGCTGGATGGTCAGCCCGATCTCCTCATTGACCTCGCGGACAGCGGTCTGAGGGATCGTCTCCCCGTCGTCGTACTTGCCCTTGGGCCAGGACCAGTCGTCATACCGGGGGCGATGGATCAGAAGCACTTCGAGCTGCTTGTTCTTGACCCGCCAGCAGAGTGCGCCGGCAGCCAGCACAGCAGGAACTGCCGCGCTGTCGGTGGGCCCGGCGGGCGGAGCGAGAGGGACGTCGGCCATCAGCGGTGAGTGGCCGATCGCGGGCGGGACCGGCTGGCCAGCAACCAGGACTGCACATCAGAGAGGGCTGCGCCCTCCTCATCCAGATGATGCCGGGTCCATACGCCCTCGTTGTCCAGGTGCCAGCTGGAGGTGCCGTCGTCGACGTAGCGGTTCAGCAGCTCAATCACTTCAGCAATGTCCTCATGATTGGAGAGCTGTACCAGCGCTTCCACCCGGCGGTCCAGGTTCCGATGCATCATGTCGGCGGAACCGATGAAGACCACGGGCCGTCCACCGTTGGCAAAAGTGAACACTCGGGAATGCTCCAGGAAGCGGCCCAGCACCGAACGCACGGTGATGTTCTCGCTCAGTCCCGGGACACCGGGGCGCAGTGAGCAGATGCCACGCACGATCACATCCACCTTTACCCCGGCTTGCGAGGCGCGGTAGAGCGAATCGATGATCGCCTCGTCCACCATGGAGTTGACTTTGATCTGAACGTGCGCAGCCAGGCCTGCCCTGGCGTTGGAGATCTCTTTCTCGATCCGGTCAATGAGCCCGGAGCGCACCGAACGGGGTGCCACCAGCAGGCGCTTGAACGTGGATTTCGGTGCGTAGCCGGAGAGCTGGTTGAACAGCCGGCTGAGATCCTCACCCACCTGCGGATCGGCCGTCAACAGGCCCAGATCCTCGTAGTAGCGGGCAGTGCGGGGGTGGTAGTTACCGGTACCGATATGGCAGTAGCGGCGCAGGCCGTCCTGTTCCTGCCGGACCACGAGGGACAGCTTGCAGTGAGTCTTCAGACCCACGATGCCGTAGACCACGTGAACCCCTGCCTGTTCCAGCGTGCGGGCCCAGGAGATGTTGGCCTGCTCATCGAAGCGAGCCTTGATCTCCACGAGCGCCAGAACCTGCTTACCGGCCTCTGCGGCATCGACCAGGGCGTCAACAATGGGCGAATCCCCGGAGGTCCGGTACAGGGTCTGTTTGATCGCCTGGACCTTGGGATCGGCAGCAGCCTGCTCCAGGAAAGCCTGAACCGAGGTGGAGAAGGAATCGTAGGGGTGGTGCAGCAGGATGTCCCGGCGGCGCATCGCGGCAAAGACGTTGGCCGCTTTGGAGGTCTCCGATTCGTTCAGTGAGCGGGAGGTATGCGGCATCTGCTTGGGGTAGTGCAGATCGGCACGGTCCACATTCGCGATCGCGCTCAGGCCACGCAGGTCCAGTGGCGCGGGGAGCGCATACACCTCGGACTCTTCGACATCGAGCTCGCGTACCAGCAGGGCGCGGACGTTGGGATTGATGTCCGTGGTGACCTCAAGGCGGACGGGTGGGCCGAAGCGGCGACGCAGCAGCTCCTTTTCGAGGGCCTGCAGGAGGTTCTCGGCATCGTCCTCTTCCACCTCGAGATCCTCATTGCGGGTCACCCGGAAGGTGTGATGCTCCAGGACCTCCATGCCAGGGAAAAGCTGGTCGAGGTGCTCGGCAATGACATCCTCCAGCGGAATGAACCGGGCCACCCGGCCTGGGACCGTCCCGGCACGCGGGCCGTCCACGGCGACCATGCGCGGCAACTGATCCGGCACCTTGAGCCTGGCGAACAGTTCCTTTTCGCTGACCGGATTGCGCACGACGACGGCCAGGTTCAGGGAGAGACCGGAAATATAGGGGAAGGGGTGGGCCGGGTCCACGGCCAGTGGGGTCAGGATCGGGAAGACCTTCTCCGTGAACATGGTGTGCAACCGCTCCTTGGCGGCGTCATCCAGTTCGTCCCAGCGCACCAGGTGGAAATGTTCATAGGCCAGGGCCGGGCGGATCTGGTCCGCGAAGGCGTGGGCGTGCCGGGCCTGCAAGGTGTGCGCGGCCTCGCTGATCTGTTCCAGGACTTCCACCGGGCTTAGCCCAGCGGGGGAGGGGACCGCCAGGCCGGTGGCGATCCGTCGTTTGAGACCGGCCACCCGGACCATGAAGAATTCATCCAGGTTGGAGGCGAAGATGGAGAGGAAATTGACCCTCTCCAGCAGCTGAAGATCCGGGTCTTCTGCCAGCTCAAGCACCCGGGCGTTGAAGGCAAGCCAGCTCAGTTCCCGGTCCAGGAATCGGTCCGGACTGATATCTCCTTCGGGGAGCAGGCTCGGCTCAAACTCGGGGATATCGATGCGATCCTGGGTGGCGCGTGAGGCCGGTACCTCGGAGCTGCGCAGGCTGGCAACGCCAGTGGAACGCAGGCCGGAGGCCAGGGAAACGGCGGAGTCAGACACGGACGCCTCACCTTCTTTCTTCATGGTTCCACCAGACTACAAGCGCTGAGCGGCTTGGCTAGACCTGTTACCCTTTTGCGCGGTCGCGTGCCTGCGCTCCTGCCGGTTCCCGGCCTGATCAGGCCTGGAGGTGGTACATGACGTCGGTGTGTCGGAGCGTGAAACCCAGCGAATGGTAGAGCCGCACTGCAGCGGTATTGTCCGCATCCACGTACAGGACAATGCGTGCTGGCCTCTTACTGCGCAGGTAGTCAAGGCCCGCCTGGGTCAGTGCGCGCCCTAAGCCGAGGCCTTGAGCCTGAGGGTCGATGCCGACCACATAGACCTCGCCCTCAGCAGTTCCGGAGGGGCTGGCCTCCAGTTTGGTCCAATGAAAACCCCTCAGATGCTGATCGGGACCGAAGACCAGGAACAACCCCTGGGGGTCAAACCAGGGCTGCGCCATCCGGTCCTGCAGATCGACCAGGCTGAGCGATCCCTGCTCGGGGTGGTGGGTGAAGGCCTGGGCGTTGACCCGCAGCACCGCGTCCTCATCTCCGGGCTGGAAGGTGCGCAGGCTGAAACCGGCAGGGAGCCCGGTCGGTGGCGTCTGAGCCATGGGGTCTGAGGATTCTGAGGAGAAGGATTCGAGGGAAAGCTGGAGCAACTCGCGCACCGGGGCGAATCCGTAGCGGGCGGCCAGAGCACGGGCGGCTGGATGATCGCCGTGGGCCCAGGCCAGCACGGAAGGCCCGGAGTCTGAGTCGGTTCGCTCTGCTGCCAGCCACCCCAGGACGGTCTGGATCAGGGCGTCACCGAGGCCCCGGCCGCGATGGGCCGGATGCACAGTGAGCTCCAGGGTTGCGGGTTGCGGGTTTTTGGAGTGGTCTGAGCTGCCGGATGCTGGTCTGAGGACCACTGCGGCTCCGCTGAAGGCCGCCGGGGCATCGGCCGTGGTGGCGGTGTCGTCCGTGGTTTCTGGCCGGGCCGGAGCATCCAGCGCGGCATGAAAAAGCACAGCGCTCTGGTCGCCGCGGGCAATGTCCAGAAGAGTCTGTTCCGAAAAGGGCGGCTGCCCATCGGATTCCCTCGCCGCACGGGCAAGAGCCGCAAGTTGTGCGGAGGTACCGCCCTGGATCACCGGACCGCCATCCCACATCATGCTCATGGGTTCAAGCGTAGTGCGAAGCCGGGGGGGTGGGTCAGGCTCCGGCGAGCTCGTCGTCCGGCATCCGGACCGGAGTCAGCCGGTACCCGACATTACGCACTGTGCCGATCAGGTTCTCATGATCCGGACCCAGTTTGGCCCGCAGACGCCGCACGTGCACATCCACCGTGCGGGTGCCTCCGTAGTAGTCATACCCCCAGACCTCGTGCAGCAGCTGTGCGCGGGTGAAAACCCGGCCCGGGTGCTGCGCCAGGTACTTCAGCAGCTCAAATTCCTTATAGGTGAGGTTCATCGCCTCACCGTTGACCCGGGCCGTATAAGAGGTCTCGTCAATGACCACGCCAGAGGCCCTGATCTCATTCAGATCTTCCGCTTCAGCAGCATGGGCACGCCACAGTGCCAGCCGGAACCGGGCCTCGACCTCGGCGGGTCCGGCGGATTCAAGCACGATGTCGTCCGCAGCCCAACTGGAGGAGATGGCCGCCATGCCGCCCTCGGTGAGAATCAGGATCAGCGGCGCTCCGGGTCCGGTGGCCCGCAGAAGCTGGGTCAGGGAACGGGCACCCACCAGGTCTTTCCGGGCGTCCAGCAGAATCAGGTCACCCGGATCGGCATCGAGCAGCGCTGTAGGTTCTGCGGGCAGAATCCGGACATGATGATTGAGCAGCTCCAGAGCGGGCAGGATGTCCACCGACGTCCCGGTGCTGTTGGTCAAGATCAGAATCTGCGACATGATTACCTCCAATGTGCCGGTTGCGCGCATCGTCGGGCGTCAACGGAACATGACCTGCCTTGCGGGCGGCAGGCTGTGAACCGGTTGCCCTCCAGTATAGGACACCGCCTCCGGCCTCCCCGCGGAGCACCCGCCGAGGCTGCGCCCGGTACGCTGCCTCTAGGGAGGACAACACAGCATTCGTACGGCAGGATGGAAGTTAACGCCGACTTAATGGTCGGCGTCACAAAGGAATCATCAAGGGCACTGTCGTGGCTCCGGCTGCATTTGCGGAGCGATCGACGGCCGCCCATGCCGTACTGAGTCTTGGGGGTTGGGTGGAGAAGCTTGCGGTCGGGCTCACCTCGGTGGTGGCTTCGATTGTCCTGATCGGCGCTGCGGCCTGGTCGGGCGCGTCCGGTTCAGGCTGGCCCTCGCTCGTGGTGGCACTGCTCTTCGGCGTCATCCTCGGCTACGGCTGGCCCCATTTTCTCCATGTCCCGGCGCGTAAGACGCTCGGCACTGTCATCGCGCTCAGTGCCGCGATCTCCGCGTGGAGCGCGCACGAATCCGGTGGCCCGGCCTTTCTGATCTGGCTGGTTCCCACTATTGCGCTCGGCGTCGGGGCGGTCTTCGTGGTCGAGTTGATCCGCGGCACTGGCCAGAGCCACCGCCTGGAGTCGACGTTCGGCGCGATTTCCGGTGTGGTGATCGCCGCAGCCGGAGCCGGTTGGGTCGCGCTACAGCGGTTCACACACGGTGGTGAGTTGCTGTTGGTGGCTGGTATCGCGATGGCGCTGGTGCTGCTCTGGGCTCTTGTGCCGTGGCCGGACCGCTTGGTGGCGCCCGTCGGTGTGGTGCTTGGAGGTCTGGCGGCGGCCCTTGCGGCCCTGTTGTTCACCGCCTTGCCGCCTCTGCCCCTGACGGTGGTGGGAGTGGTGGCTGCGGCGACGTTGCTCAGCTTCCGGCGTCTGGAAAACCTGGCGCTGCACGCATCCACTGTTGCTCGCGCCCATCCGGTAGGTCAGGTCCTCGGTATGCTCGCCATCGGCCTGGCACCAGTGCTCTCCGTGGGGATTCTGAGTTACTTCCTGGACCGGTTGTTTTCACTCTAGGTTGAGGTGACAGAGTCAGGTCACGTCGTCGGACCACCTCGGGATAGGATGGAAATATGTCGACCTTGGGCCTGGAAATTTTCTTCATTGTTCTGCTGGTAGTGGCCAGTCTGGCCATGGTCTGGTTTGCCGCACTGGTGGTGTGGGGCCTGTTCAAAGGTCAGCACTGATGCCGATCGAGATCCCCACCGATCTCACTCCTGAGTTGGTGCCGCTCTCCTGGTTGCTGGGGGAGTGGGAGGGGCGTGGGCGCCTGGGTGCTGGAGAAGCCGATTCGGAGCACTTCGCCCAGCACGTGAGCTTCCAGAATTACGGCCTGCCCTACCTCCACTACACGGCGCACAGCTGGCTGACCGATGCGGACGGCGTTCGCCTGCGCCCGCTCAGCGTCGAAACCGGATTCTGGTCCCTGGACCGCGCTCTGGGAGAGGTCGATGGCGGACCCGGCCTGATCCCGGCGGACATCGTTCCGGCCCTCACCACGGCGGAGGCGGTCGAGGAACTGCGCAATGACACGGGTGGCTTCGACATCACGGCCAGCATTGTGCACCCCGGTGGTATCTCCGAGCTGTACTACGGCACGATCAAAGGCCCACAGATCGAATTGTCCACCGATGCGGTGATGCGTGCCGCTCACTCCAAGGACTACACCGCAGCGACCCGGATCTTCGGCCTGGTCAACGGCAATCTGTTCTGGCGATGGGACGTTGCGGCACAGGGGAATCCCCTGGAGGCCCATGCCTCCGCCATCCTGGAGAAACTTCCCGGCGCAACGCCTGACGTCCAGGGCGCGGAATAGCCTGCCGCAGCCGCGGGTTGCCCACACTATGACCTATCGCAGCGTGCTTCTGGACCGCCCTGGTGCTGTTGAGGCCTCCGGGCTCGACACCGGGGTTGCGGCCCACTACGGCGATCCCTTCCGTGAGCAGCGCAGCCTGGCTGCGGGGGGTGGCATCGTCGATCAGTCCCAGCGCGGCGTGGTCACGGTCAGCGGACCGGACCGACTCAGTTGGCTCACCACCCTGTCTTCGCAGGATATTTCCCGCCTGGCTCCCGGCGATTCCGCGGAGCTGCTGCTGCTGAGCATCCAGGGCCGGATTGAATACGACCTGCACGCGCTCGATGACGGCGAACGGCTCTGGCTGATCGGTGAGCAGGCGGAAGCGGCCCCGCTGGCGGCCTGGCTGGACTCCATGCGCTTCATGCTCCGGGTCGAGGTGGCCGATGTTTCCGCACAGTGGGGCGTCGTGGCGTCCACCGCCGAGCTGGAGGCTGCCGCGGTGGGCTTTGGCCCGGATGGCCGGGAACTGCGCTGGAGCGATCCCTGGCCCGGCGTCATGCCCGGTGGCTACGCCTACTCGGTGGTTGAGGGAGACGCCCATCCTGGTGCGCAGCGTCGATGGTTCGAGTACCTGGTGCCGCTGGACTCCCTGGAATCCCTGATGGATGCATTGGCTGGCCTTACCCTGACCGGTTCGTGGGCCGCTGAGGCGCTGCGGATTGCCGCCTGGCGGCCGCGCTGGGGCGCTGAAACGGATGATCTGACCATCCCGCATGAACTGGACCTGCTCCGGACCGCGGTTCATCTGGCCAAGGGCTGCTACAAGGGCCAGGAGACGGTGGCCCGCGTCCACAACCTGGGGCATCCGCCGCGCCGACTCGTCTTTCTGCACCTCGATGGCTCGCAGCACACCCTGCCGGCCGTAGGATCCCCGGTCATGCTCGGGGAGCGCCGGGTGGGTATCCTGACTTCGGTGGAGCGGCACTATGAAATGGGGCCGATTGGCCTGGCGGTCATCAAACGCTCGGTGGACCCGATGGCGGAACTGAGCATCGTGGATGAGCAGGAGACGTATCCCGCGGCGCAGGAGGTCGTTGTGGCCCCCGATGCCGGGCAGGTCGTGGGGCGGCAGACCGGATTCCTCCGGCCAGCACGCCCCGCAACACAGCACTGATCAGCCGAACAGGATGGCCGCTTCGTCATAGCGGCTCTGCGGCACCGTCTTGAGGCTGCCCAGGGCGTCATCGAACCCCACATGCACAATGTCGGTCCCGCTGAGCGCAACCATGGTGCCCCATTTGCCTTCCACCACGGAGTCGATGGCGGCCATGCCCAGTCGGGTGGCGAGCACGCGGTCGAACGAGGACGGAACGCCGCCGCGCTGGATGTGGCCCAGGATGGTAGCGCGGGTTTCAATGCCGGTGCGGGCCTCGATCTCCGGCGCCAGCTGATCGGCGATGCCGCCCAGACGGGGGCGGCCGAAGGTGTCCAGGCCGCGCTCCGAGTGAGCGGATTCCATGTGGTCCGGCACGAAGCCCTCGGCGACGACGACCAGGGGGGCGCGGCCGCGCTCATGAACATCGGAGACCCACTCGGCGATCTGCTCGAGGCTGACCTTCTGCTCCGGGATCAGGATGGCGTGGGCGCCGGCCGCCATTCCGGCGTGCAGCGCGATCCAGCCGACGTGCCGGCCCATGACCTCGACAATCATGCAGCGGTGGTGGGATTCGCCCGTGGTGCGGAGTCGGTCGATCGCCTCGGTGGCGATCTGGACGGCGGTGTCGAAGCCGAAGGTGTAGTCGGTGGCGTCGAGATCGTTGTCCACCGTTTTCGGGACGCCGACTATTTTCAGACCGACGTCAGTGAGCCGTCGGGCAGCTGCCAGGGTTCCTTCGCCGCCGATGGCGATGAGAGCGTCGACGCCCAGACGGTCCATATGGGCTTTGATGACCTCGGGACCGCCGCCGTTTTCGAAGGGGTTGGTGCGGGAGGTGCCGAGGACCGTGCCGCCCTGCTTGGAGATTCCGCGCACGCTTTGCCGCGAGAGTTCCATGATGTCGCCCTCAACGACGCCTCGCCATCCATCGCGGAATCCGACGAATTCCTGACCGTGGATCTTGATTCCTTTGAGCACGGCGCCACGGATCACGGCGTTCAGGCCGGGGCAGTCGCCGCCGCTGGTCAGGATTCCAATTTTCACTGGCACACAGTCTTTCTCTCGAGGTGCCCGGCAGGAGTGGGGCACGCGCTACGTGGCTGAGAGCGCTTCATCGAGCCCGGAGAAAGTCTAGCCAGTTCCGGCCAAGAATGTGACTTGGGATACGTCTTCTGTGGTCCGTTACGGAGAGCCGCCGGTTGAAGTCAGGGTTTTCTGGTGGGTACGAGCTTCTCGAGCAGCAGGCCACCGGAGCGGTCCGGCAGCAGGACCCAGGCCAGTGCGTAGATCACGAAAGCTGGGCCGGGGAGCAGACAGAACAGCAGGAAGGCAATCCGGACCCAGAAAGGATCGATGCGCAGCAACGCCCCGATGCCGCCCAGGACACCGCCCAGTATGCGGCTGGGTCCACGGCGGAGCGGATTGCGTCGAAGGATCGAATAGAAAGTCTGCATGATCTCCTCAGGGTAGTGAACTCTTCTGGCCCGGAGGGGCGGGGGAGCGCTTGCTCACCGCGCTGAGCACTCCGCCGATCACCAGGGCAAGACCTCCCAGGGCCACCGCCCCGATCAGCACCAGCCGGGGGTCCAGATCCCAGACCGTGTACTTGGTGATGCACAGGAGCACGCTGAGCACGATCACCATCACCCCCCAGATCAGGGAACCGATACGGATGGAAGAGCCTGAGCTGACCGGAGTGGCGGGCACTTCGGACACGCCGGGGGTTTGAGAAAAATCGGAGCTGGTCATCACGAAGCCTTTCGTCGGTGCATCAGGTGAATCATCAGTGACTGTCGCCGGTACTGAGAACCAGTTGCCCGGCGGTGCCGGTGACGGCGATCGTCAGCATTGGCCCCGCAGCGGTGGAATCGAACAGGTAGCTGGTCGGCGCCTTGGTCAGATGTGTGCTGCCTTCCACCAGGTCCAGGGCGAGAGCCTTATTGGTCACCAGTACGGGCGTATTGGGCGGCACGATGACGCTCACAGTGGCCCCGTTGAGAGCGATCGGAATGGTCACGGGCTGAGTGGGCTTACCCAGAGGGCTGAGCAGGATCGTCGCTGTGCTGGCGGTGAGCGAATACCCCCGTTCAGCCGCGCTGTAGCTCGATACATCCCAATAAGCACTCCTGGCCACGGACCAGCTTCCGGCACCGGGTACTGCAGAGACCATCAGCGCCACGATGAGCGCGCTGGTGGCAAAAAATCCCAAGGGACCGGAGCGCCTGCCGCGCAGTGCTGCCAGCACCAGCCCGGCAGCGCAGACCACGCTGACGGTAGTCCAGACCAGAACGCCGACATTACCGGGAATCAGGGCGACGATCTGTGCCACGAGGATGCCGACGACACCCAGCACCGCGATGCCGAGGGTCAACAGGATGGTGGTCCTGGCCTGAGGAGCCTTGGGGCGGCGCGGTGCCCGCGGGCTGGCCGGAGCGGCCACCCGCGCGGTGGGTGCGGCAACGGTGTACGGACGCGCGGTCTGAGGTTGAGCGGGCTGGGGCTGGACCGGCTCCGGGTAAGTTGGCTGCGACTGGTGGTTTTGCGAATTCCCCACGTAGGCCCGGTAGCCCCAGTAGAGGCCAGCGGAAACGCCGAGTACTCCCAGGAGCGGCCATGGCTGACTCAACCAGCCGCGGCCAAGGACCGGCCAGGGCGCGTAGTCCCATAGCGGGAAGAGCGAGACGAAGATCATGATTGCTGCCCCGGTGGTGCCTGCGCTCCAACGCCCGCGGAGCACCTCTTGCGCATGAATCCGGCCGTCGGGCTCCGGGAGAAATGCCCAGGCGAGTCCGTAGAGCAGAATCCCGATGCCGAAGAAAAGGGTCAGTATCACCAGCACACCGCGCACAATCACCGGATCGATGCCGAGTCGGGCAGCCACCCCGCCAGCCACCCCGCCCAGCCAACGCTTGGATCCCCGAGTGATCCCCAAGGAGCGAAGCCAGCCGAAGAGCCCGTTGCCAGCTGGCTCTGCGGCCGGAGTTCCGCTGGCAGGTGCTGATTCGTGAGGTGTCGACTCGTAGGGAGCCGGATCGGGCTGATGCGCTGAATCGTTCATAGTTCCATCCTGTGCGCTCATCACAGGAAGCGGTATGGGGGCTTACCCTGAATGAACCCTGAACCGACCCCCAAAGGTCCCAGGGGACGGGCAACGGGGACCCTGAGCATGCTTAGATCGAAGCATGAGCCCCACGATGACCCGCAGCCGCCAGCGCATCGTCGCCGGTGTGTGCGCTGGTCTGGCGGACCACCTGGGCTGGAAGGTGACCTGGGTTCGCTGGGGCATGATCGTAGCCAGTCTGATCTTTGGTATGGGCGCAGTGTTTTATGCCTGGTTGTGGGTTCTGGTGCCCGATGACGCCCCCGGGCTGGCGGAACCACGATCTCGCCAGCCGGCCGGGCAGGCGCGGACGGCCGGGCAGCCGCGGACGGCCGGACGGTCGCAGTCGGCCGGGCAGGCTGAGATCTCCGTGCCACGAGTGGGCGGCGAAAGCACACCCGAACCCGCCGCAGGCATCGAGGAACCGCGGGTGTTCACCGAGGCCAGGCGGATTCTCGCCGTGCGCGGCGGCCGGCAGGTCCTGGTCGGCGCCGTTGTGCTGGTGGTAGCGGGGCTGCTTCTCAGCCAGCTGTTCGGCATCGGCGGGAACCTCGGTGCCCTGCTTCCGCTGGTGGTCATCGTCGTCGGTGCCGCACTGGTGTGGCTGCAGCTTGACGCTTCCCGCCGCGCGCTGCTGCTCGGACCGGCGCAATGGGGCACCAAACGGAACCCCTGGGCTGCCCTGCGGCTCGGGCTGGGACTGCTCCTGGTCGTCGTCGGTTTCATCGTCATCGCAGTCGGCGGTGGTGGGTGGGACCAGCTGCTCTCGGCCGTGGGTGCCGCGTTGGCCGTCCTGATCGGCGTCGGGCTGGTCCTTGCTCCCTGGGCGGTACGGATCTGGCGGGACCTTCAGGAGGAACGCTCCGGCCGGGTTCGCGAGGCTGAGCGGGCGGAGATCGCTGCCCATCTGCACGATTCGGTTCTGCAGACCCTTGCGCTGATCCAGCGCCGGGCGGGGAACGAGCATGCCGTGGTGACCCTGGCCAGAGCCCAGGAACGCGAGTTGCGCGAGTGGATTTACCGGGATGCGAGCCGTGGACCGGAGCATCTGGCCGCGCGAATCACCGCGGCTGCTGCTGAGGTGGAGGAATTGCACACCACCGGCGTGGACGTCGTGGTGGTGGGCGATACCGCGATGGATGCCCGGGTCGAGGCGCTGGTGCAGGGAGCCCGTGAGGCAATGCTCAACGCTGCCCGGCATTCCGGGACTACGGTGAGCGTCTATCTGGAGGCCAATGCGGAACTTGCCGAAGTATTCATCCGGGACCGGGGGAGCGGATTCGACCTGGCGGCCGTCCCCGCGGATCGGCTGGGCGTCCGCGAATCGATCATTGGACGGATGAGACGCCATGGTGGAACCGCCATGATCTCCTCCGGCCCGGAGGGTACCGAGGTGCGCCTGGCGCTACCCTTGAGGCCTGCGGACCCGTCCGAGGTTCAGGACCCACCAGCGGTCGATGCCGCCGCAGCAGAAACGTCTCGAGACCCCAGGGAGGCACCATGATCCGGGTGGTAGTGGTGGATGATCATGCGATCTTCCGGTCCGGGCTCAAAGCGGATCTGGCCGATGATCTGCTGGTGGTCGGTGAAGCAGCCACGGTCGATGACGCGGTGGAGGTCATTGCCTGCGAATTGCCGGAGGTGGTCCTGCTGGATGTGCATCTTCCGGGCGGTGCGGGCGGTGGTGGCCGGGAGGTGATCGAACGCTCGAGCACCGGGACGTTCCTGGCCCTCAGCGTCTCCGATGCCGCGCAGGATGTGGTGTCAGTGATCCGCGCCGGAGCGCGGGGCTACGTGACCAAGGCGGCCTCCGGTGAGGAGATTTCCGCTGCCGTCCGAGCGGTTGCCGGTGGGGACGCCGTTTTCTCGCCCCGGCTTGCCGGATTTGTGCTCGACGCCTTTGGGGCCGCTACGGGGCTTCCGCCTGCCGTGGCAGGCGGGCTCGCTGACGGCGGCGAGGATGAACTTGACCGGCTCAGTCATCGCGAACGCGAGGTCATGCGGCTCATTGCGCGGGGCTACAGCTATAAGGAAACTGCCAGGGAGCTGTTCATCTCGGTGAAAACCGTCGAGACCCATGTGTCAGCGGTGCTGCGCAAACTCCAGCTGTCCTCCCGACACGAACTCACCCGATGGGCAGCGAACCGCCGACTGCTGTGAGCCGACCTGGCCGGTGCCAGGACGCCTCACTCTCAGGCGGCGCTCCCGCTCCAGGTAATGGTTGTGAATGTGACCATTAACCTCATTAATGGTCACATTCATAACCATTGGCGTAGTATCGAATTGTGGTCATCCAGAGAACATCCGTGAAGACTCAGCGCACTGCGCGCACCCTGGGCGAGCACCTGCTGACGTGGCGAAAGCTCCTGGGCCTCACTGCTGAGCAAGTGGCGGACCGGGCGGGCATCAGTCGAAATACCCTGCGCAAAATCGAGCATGGCGAGCTGGGTGTCGGACTAGAGGCATTTCTGGACGTCGCTCGCGTGCTCGGGCTAAGCGATCAGCTCAACACGGCTTTTGACCCCTACGAAACAGACTTCGGTCGTGCCCGCGCTGATCAGGAATTGCCGAAAAGGGTGCGTCGATGAGCGAAGCGATTGAGGTTGATCTGGAGCTGGAATCCGGGACGGTGCTGCTCGGCAGAGCGTTCATCGTGGCCAAACGGGGTGTAGTGACCACCAGTTTCAGCTACTCCCCGGAGTACTTGGCCGCTCGGGGTGCCTACTCGGTGTATCCGACCGCACACGGCAGGGCGCGCTTCGTTTCAGGGTTGGCGGCGGCCCTCACCTGGGTCAGGGAACACATGTTCCGAAGCTGGTTCAGTTGCCCGAATTGCGGCAGGCGGCGCAAGATGTCGAAAGCCATCCGGATGACCTGCAGGCGCTGAAGAAACTGCTCGACGCCGGCACGGGGAGCCTCGGTGGGGCTCGACCCAAGGCCTCAGTGCAGGACGGGTCCCGGCTTGCCATCGCCAAATTCCCTCACCAAGGGGATGACTGGAGCGTGATCGCCTGGGAGGCTGCAACGCTCCGCCTGGCGGAAGCAGCCGGGATCACGGTGCCACGTCATCAGTTCCTTCGGCTGAGCACCACGGACCCTGTGCTGGTTCTGGACCGCTTCGATCGGCGAAGGGAGGCCCGGATCGCTTATGCCTCGGCCATGACCATGCTCCAGCAGCGCGACGGTTCCCATGCCGACTATCTCGATCTGCTGGACGTTATTGATGAACACTCAGAGAACCCCACTCGAGACAGAGAAGAGCTGTTCCGGCGGATCGCCTTCAACATCGCCGTGAACAACACGGATGATCATCTGAGGAATCACGGGTTCCTGCGCGGACGCAGTGGGTGGGCTTTGTCGCCAGCGTTCGACGTCAACCCCAATCCGGATATTGCAGCAGGGCGAAAGACCGCAGTGGATGGCGCGAGCACGAAGGAAGAAGCCATGGTGGCCCTGAGGAAGAATGCGGGATACTTCCTCCCGCTAGCACGTCAGCTGCCCGTCCTCTCACAGCTGGTGCGGGCCATGAGCGGCTGGCGCGAAGCCGCAGCGGCTTGCGGTATTTCCACATCGGAACAGGGGCTATTTGCGCCCCTGTTCCGAAATCTCCCTCACGTTCTTCCGGATTTCTGACTCAGGCCAGGAACTCCTGCAGCCTGCGTACGCCCTCAGCTAGATCGTCGTCGCCCAGCGCGTAGGAAAGCCGCAGGTATCCGCTCGGACCGAACGCCTCGCCGGGCACCACGGCCACCTCCACCTGATCCAGGATCTGAGAGGCGAGCTCTGCGCTGCTGGCGATGCCCTTGCGCTCCAGCACGCCGGAGACATCCGGGTAGGCGTAGAAGGCGCCGTGCGGTACGGGGCAGACCACTCCGGGGATCTCATTGAGCGCCGCGACGATGTTCTTCCGCCGCCGGTCAAAAGCGACACCCATCGCCCGGACGGCATCCAGCGGACCAGCCACCGCCGCGAGAGCGGCGCGCTGGGAGACATTGGACACGTTCGACGTCGCATGCGACTGCAGGTTGGTGGCGGCTTTGACCACATCGAGCGGGCCGACCATCCAGCCCACCCGCCAGCCGGTCATCGCATAGGTCTTGGCGACCCCATTGAGCAGGACCACCCGGTCGCCCAGCTCCGGTGCGGCCGAGGCGATCGAGGTGAACGGCACACCATCGTAGGTCAGGTGCTGGTAGATCTCATCGCTGACCACCCAGAGGCCCTTGGAGGCGGCCCAGAGACCGATCTCACGGGTCTGCTCGGGGGAGTAGACCGCGCCGGTCGGATTGGACGGCGAGACGAAGAGCAGCACCTTGGTGCGCGGCGTCAGCGCTGCTTCGAGCTGCTCCACGGTGACCAGGTATCCCTGATCGGAACCCGCGAAAACCTCCACCGGAACGCCACCGGCCAGGCGGACCGACTCCGGGTAGGTGGTCCAGAAGGGGGTCGGGATGAGTACCTCGTCACCCGGGTCGAGCAGAGTCGCGAAGGCCTCGTAAACAGCTTGCTTACCGCCGTTGGTCACCAGGACCTGGCTGGGCTCGATGGCGTACCCGGAGTCCCGCAGCGTCTGCACGGCAATCGCTTCGCGCAGCTCGGGCAGGCCCGGCGTCGGCGAATAGCGATGATTGCGTGGGTCCCGGGCTGCCGCGACGGCCGCCTCCACGATGTAGTCCGGGGTGGGGAAGTCGGGCTCACCGGCCCCGAAGCTGATTACCGGTCGTCCCGCGGCCTTGAGTGCCTTGGCCTTGGAATCGACGGCCAGGGTTGCTGATTCGGCGATCGATCCGATGCGCGCCGAGATGCGGTTGAAGGTCACGGGAGAGGCCTTTCCGGAAAGCTGGGGATCAAGAGGACGTGGCGATACTGCCACTTTAGGCCCAGAACGCGAGGTTTTCGTAGCCGGTTCGACGTCGGGACCTCAAATGCGTAAACTGGTAGCTCGGTGTTGAAAACACCATGATGGTTCGCGTCTAAAAACGGGTTTCATCTGGTCCGGTTTTCCGGTGGCACTCATAGGGTAGTGGCGCAATTGGTAGCGCAGCGGTCTCCAAAACCGCAGGTTGCAGGTTCGAGTCCTGTCTGCCCTGCGCAGCACCTGGGATCTTTCCCTTGCTCAGGACGTGTCCTGCAAGGGAAAGATCCCTCAACAGGAAATTCTCCTGAAGAAATGTCCCTGAAGATGGAACGAGTGAGGCTCAGTTGACCGAAACAGCTGCCGGCAGCTCCCAAGGCGGCTCGGCTAAGAAGTCCGGCAAGTCCACCCGGGATGCGAAGGGTACCAAGCTCGGTTTCTTCGGGCGCATTGCGCTTTTTGTTCGTCAGGTGATCGGTGAGCTCCGCAAGGTGGTCACGCCCACCCGACAGGAACTCATCAACTACACGATCGTGGTGCTGGTCTTCGTCCTCATCATGATTGGCATCACGGTTCTGCTCGATCTGATCTTTGGTTGGGGAGTGGGCTGGGTCTTTGGCGGAAGCGCGCCCAAAGAAAGCTGACGGTGACGGTTTCGCAGCGGCGAACCGGACGAAACACGTACGACGAAAGCAGGAAGCAAGTGTCTGAGCACGATCTCGAAGTGACCGCGGAAAGCGAAGATCTTGAGGTGACCGATCAGAACGATCAGGCTGAGCTCGTAGCTGACGAAACTGAGCTCATCGAGGTTCAGGATGGCGAGGACGCCGAGGCAGCTGAGGACGATGCCGAAGCAGTCGAGGAAGCTGCTCCGGTAGTGGACCCTGCTGAGGAGTTCAAGGCCAGGCTGCGTCGTCAGGAGGGTGACTGGTATGTCATCCACTCCTACGCGGGGTATGAGAATCGGGTCAAAACCAATCTGGAGACCCGCATTCAGTCCCTGAACATGGAGGACTACATCTTCGAGATCCAGGTCCCCATGGAAGAAGTCGTGGAGATCAAGAACGCCCAGCGCAAGATCGTCCGGCGCGTCCGGATTCCCGGCTACGTGCTGGTGCGGATGGAACTCACCGACGCCTCCTGGGGTGCCGTTCGGCACACTCCCGGCGTGACTGGATTCGTGGGCAATGCTCATGATCCGGTTCCGCTACGCCTGGACGAAGTGTTCACCATGCTGGCGCCGGTCTTCGAAGCCGAACAGGCTGAGGAGATCAAGGCCCAGGGCGGCACCGGCAAGGTGGCCCAGCCGCAGGTGAATGTCGACTTCGAAATCGGCGAGTCCGTGATCGTCAAGGAAGGTCCCTTCGAGACCCTTCCGGCCACGATTTCGGAGATCAAGCCGGAGTCGCAGACTCTGGTGGTTCTGGTCTCGCTCTTTGAACGAGAGACTCCAGTGACTCTCTCGTTTAGCCAGGTCAGCAAGATCTAGTACCATTAATAGGCTTCGAACAACTACCGGGGCCCTCGCTGAGGGTCGCAGTGTTTGTTCCATGGACGTTGCCACACCCCGGCCCGCTTAGTCGAGGGGTGGCAGGGCCGTCTCGCCATGACGGCCATCCCCTCGGTTGCGCTCCGGCAGTCGAGGACATTGCAAGAAGAAGGACCGAATAGTGGCTCCCAAGAAAAAAGTCACCGGCCTCATCAAGTTGCAGATCCAGGCAGGCGCCGCTAACCCGGCCCCGCCGATCGGTCCTGCACTTGGTCAGCACGGTGTCAACATCATGGAATTCTGCAAGGCGTACAACGCAGCAACGGAATCCCAGCGTGGAAACGTCATCCCCGTGGAAATCACGGTGTATGAGGATCGTTCTTTCACGTTCATCACCAAGACCCCGCCTGCAGCCGAGCTGATCAAGAAGGCAGCCGGCGTCGCCAAGGGATCAGCGACCCCGCACACCGTCAAGGTTGCCAAGCTGACTCAGGCACAGGTGAACGAAATCGCCACCCAGAAGCTGGTGGACCTCAATGCGAACGATGTCGAGGCTGCCGCCAAGATCATCGCTGGCACTGCCCGTTCCATGGGCATCACCGTCGAGAACTAAGACATCAGCTAGACAATACTGTCGCCCCTCCCGGGGTGACTTGTGGCAGGGCCGAGCGCGGTCCGCAGACCACACCTGCACAAGGAGAAACAGCAGCATGGCAAAGCGCAGCAAAGCATATGAGGCGGCCGAGGCCAAGATCGAGGCTGGCAAGCAGTACAGCCCGTTCGAGGCCGTCGTCCTGGCCAAGGAAACCAACCCCTCCACGTTCGACGCCACCGTTGAGGTCGCGTTCCGGCTGGGCGTTGACCCCCGCAAGGCTGACCAGATGGTCCGCGGCACGGTCAACCTCCCGCACGGCACCGGCAAGACGGCCCGTGTCCTGGTCTTCGCCACGGGTGACCGTGCCGAGGCCGCGATCGCAGCAGGCGCCGATTTCGTCGGCTCTGACGATCTGATCGAGAAGATCGCCGGTGGCTGGACCGACTTCGACGCCGCCGTGGCGACGCCGGACCTGATGGGCAAGGTGGGTCGCCTGGGCAAGGTTCTTGGCCCGCGTAACCTCATGCCGAACCCGAAGACCGGTACCGTGACGGTGGACGTCGCCAAGGCCGTCGAAGAGATCAAGGGTGGCAAGATCGACTTCCGCGTCGACAAGCACTCCAACCTTCACTTCATCATCGGCAAGGTGTCCTTCGACTCGGTGAAGCTTGCCGAGAACTACGCAGCAGCCCTCGAAGAGGTGCTGCGTCTCAAGCCGTCCACCTCCAAGGGACGTTACCTGCAGAAGGCAACGGTGGCCACCACCTTCGGCCCCGGAATCTCCGTGGACCCGAACGTGACCAAGGTTCTGATCGAGGCCTGAGTCCTCGTTCATCGAAGGGCCGGGAAGCCAAGGCTTCCCGGCCCTTCGGCGTTTAACTTGCATCTCCACAGAGAGCAGCCCGGGCCGTGGCATACTGAAAGAGGCTTTGTTTTCACTGAATTAACTCTTAGCTCGAAGGATGATCTCCATGAACGAGTTGTATTCGGCCAGTCGACGTCTCTGGTGGCTGGTGCTGGTCCGCGGTATCGTCGCCGTTCTTCTGGGCCTCTTCGCCCTGTTTTCACCTTCAACCACCGTGTTGGTCCTGGTGACGGTATTTGGTGTCTACGCCCTGGTCGACGGGGTGTCCGCGATCGGCATGGCACTGGGATCCCGGCGGGAGCTGAGCCGCTGGGGCTGGGTCCTGTTCGAAGGCGTCGTGTCCGTGCTGGCGGGCCTGGTGGCAATTCTCTGGCCGGTCTTCAGTGCGGCGGTGACTGCCGTCGTGATCGGGTTCATCATCGGGTTCTGGGCAGCGCTTCTGGGTGTCCTGCAGATCAGCCAGTCGATAACCCTGCGACGCCAGCCCAGCCCGGTCTGGGGTTGGGTGCTGGCCTCCGGCATTCTCACCCTGCTATGGGGCATTTTCGTGCTGGCCGTTCCCGGCATCGGTCTGCTCACCGTCTTGTGGATCTTCAGCCTGTTCGCGCTGGTCTTTGGCGCCTGGACAATCGCCCTGTCCTTGCGGATCCGTTCCGGGGTCAATGCCGCAGCAGATTCTGCTCCGGGCCGTTGACTCACAGGTGCGCCGTCGAGGGGTTGGCAGAACGTTGCTGAATGCCACTGAGGCCCTTCTGCGGCGGCAGGGCCGGAACGCTCTGGGCCATGACTTCACCCTTGAGCAGGTGGAACAGGTGAGCCGCCTGGAGCTGGGCGGCCGTGATGCGGAGTCACAGCCTGTGGGCGCGCAACCGGGCTGGGTGCAGCTGGAGGAAGAGCCGTGGGATGGCGCCCGAGTCCGGGAAACGGAGCGGGTGGCCGGGGCCCAGGGTTGCACGCGGTTGGTCGGCGCCATCGAGCATCTGCCAACGGGGCGACTGGTCGCCTTCACCGTCCTGAACCTGCTCGCTCATCGGCAGGATGCGGCGTACCAGGAAGAGACTCTGGTGGTCGCTGAATATCGGGGTGACCGGGCAGTGGCAAAAGGTGCTTTCTGACTAGTGGTGCTCTGCGGGCTGCCCGGAGGGATGCCTGCCAAGCCTTGAGCTTGTGAAAAACCCTCGGGTGGCGGGGGAGAAGCGGCAGACGATGGCGAGGACGACGCCCAGCGCCAGCAGGGTCACCCCGCTGATGAACGCCCCACCCACACCCAGAATCTGAGTGTTGCCGTAGGACGGCTGCCACATCTGCACCGCTGAAATGATGAATGCGGCCGTCAGGGACAGGGCGCCCAGCAGCGGCAGGATGCCGCGGAACCACAAGTGGTGCGCGCTCTCGCGCAGCGTCGACCGGAAATACCAGACGCAGGCGAAGCCGGTCAGCGCATAGTAGAACGCGATGAACAGGCTGATGGCGCTGATTGAGTCCGCCAGAAGGTTCTGGCTGAAAATACTCATCACCACGTAGTAGGCGATGCCGATGCCGCCCATCACCAGGGTGGAGAACCCGGGCGTCTGCAGCCGGGGATCGACGTGCGCAAAGCGGGCCGGCAATGCTCCGGCCACGCCCATCGAGAGTGTGCCGCGGGCGGTCGGCAGAATGGTGGTCTGCGTGGAGGAGAGTACCGAGGCCAGCACGGCCAGCACGATCAACCATCCCCAGGGGCCGAGGACGACGTCCTTCATGGCCCAGAAGATGTCCTGCTTATGGGCGCCATTGGCCAGACCGATGCCCTCGGTGCCCACCGAGGCGTACATCATGACCAGAAGCGTCACCGCCAGATAGATTCCCAAAAGCACCACCGTGGAGATGATCGCACCGCGCCCCGGGGTTTTGCCCGGCTCCTCGGTTTCCTCATTGAGCGCCAGGCAGGTATCCCAGCCCCAGTAGATGAACAGGGCCAGGAGCACGCCGTGAACCACCGCGCCCGGGTCGGCAAAGGCGCTCACCGGGTTGAACCATTCAAAGCTGAAGGGTTGTACCGTCGATGAATCGTTGGCCACGATATGAATGATGAGCGCCAGAGCGAAGGCACCCAGGGCCAGGTACTGAACATAGGTGAGCACTCGCTGAACATGCTCGCCGAGCCGGATGCCGTGGTGATTGACGTAGGTCATCACCGCGATAAACGCCACAGCCGTGGCACCCACCACCCAGGGGTTACTGGCCAGCGAGCCGTCACCGACCAGCAGCCAGAGATACTGGCCGGCGATCTGAGCAAGATTCGCCAGCACCACGATGCCGGCCAGCGCAACGCCCCAGCCGCCCAGCCACCCGGCCCAGGGGCCAAAGGCTCGGTCCGCCCAGGTGAAGGTCGTCCCGCAATCGGGCATCGCCCGGTTCAACTCACGGAAGGCATAGGCGATGAACAGGACGGGAATGAATCCGAGAAGCATGATCAGCGGGGTGTAGTTGCCGTTGACGGCCACAATCAAGCCCAGCGTCGCAGCCAGGGAATAGACCGGGGCGGTGGAGGCCAGGCCGAGCATCACGGAATCGCCCAGATCCAGGATGCCGGCACGGAGCCCTTTGGGGGTCACCGTGATGGTGGGCTGATCGTCGGGGGAGCTGGGTGCGTGGTGCTGGGGTGCGCTCACAGGGCGGCTCCGTAGGTTTCGGCAGTGGGTGGCAGCACCGGAGCGGGTGCGTTGATCGTATTGGGGACAAAGCGGCAGTAGTAGTCCGTCACCGGCCCATCGGATTCGCGGATGCCACAGCCGACCGATTCGCCATCGACCACCCATAGCCCCAGCACGGGATGGTTACCGTCATAGTCCGGGATCGGCTCGTACTGCTGGTAGCACCAACCCTCCCGGCCGTAGCCGCCGGGTTGGCTGATCTCGATGCCGGGCGCGTGGATCCGGATATTGTCCCCTTCCCGGCCATGCAGCGGCTTGGCCGCCCAGGCGTCCATGCCGTGCGGATCGTCGAGAAAGGCGGGCAGCAGGTTCGGGTGGTCGGGGTACAGGTGCCAGAGTGCAGGCAGCAGGGCCTTGGTGGAGAGCAGCATTTTCCAGGCCGGTTCCACCCATCGCGGGTTCTGCGCGCGGTTGAGCAGGTGCTGACCGAAGGGCTCTTTCATCATCACTTCCCAGGGATGCAGCTTGAAGATGGTGCTGATGACGAAGTTGTCCAGATCGACGAAGCGGTTCAGACCGTGATCCCAGCCGATGTCGGAGAGGTTGATCCCTACGGTGGTCCACCCCGCGCTCGAGGCGACATCGCGCATATACGCCGCGGTCATCCAGTCCTCGCCGGATTCCTCTTGCTCCGAGTGGGTCACGTGCAGCATGCTCATCCCGGTGCGGTACTGCAGTTTCTTCCACTGCCGGATCAGTGCCTCGTGGATCCCGTTCCACTGATCCTTCTCGGGGAAGACGTCCTGCAACCAGAACCACTGTGCCACGGAGGCCTCAATCAGACCCGTCGGGGTGTCCGCGTTGTATTCGAGTAGTTTCGCCGGGCCACCCTGGCCGTCATAGATCACATCGAAGCGTCCGTAGATGTCGGCATCGTGGTGCTCGAGGGATTCCGCTGCCAGGGCTAGAGCCTCCGGTCCGATGCCGATCTCACCCAGGCCACCCGCAGCCAGGAATTGTGCGGCCTCCAGGCACATCCGGTGCAGTTCCTCGGCCGTGGTCTCG
This sequence comes from Psychromicrobium xiongbiense, assembly GCF_030271165.1. GTDB lineage: Bacteria > Actinomycetota > Actinomycetes > Actinomycetales > Micrococcaceae > Renibacterium > Renibacterium xiongbiense. Next base: position 25,668 of record NZ_JASSZH010000016.1, read on the forward strand.
AGGGTCTCCACCTCGTTGGACTCGAACTCGTAGTAAGCAGACTCGTTCCAGTACTCCGTGGGGGTGCCGTCGGCACGGAAACTGGTCGAGTACACCAGCCCTTGCTCCTCGATCGTCTTTTTCCAGTCGGGGCGCGGTGTCACCAGATGCCTTTTCACCGCCGCTACCCTCCTGAGCTTCCGTGGCTGCCCGAGCCACCTGAGCCGCCAAAGCCACCACGGCTGACCGTGCCGCCCTTGCTGGTGAATCCCGTGGCGGGTTTGGCATTGCTGGGCCGCGAGGTGGTGTAGGACGGGTAGCTGCTGCGATTCTGGCCGATGGCCGGAACGCTCGCGCCTCGTGCGTAGAAGTACCAGGCATAGATGCCGGAGCCGCGACCATCTTCGCTGCCACAGTTCACATCATCGACGCGCTCGCCGGCATCGTTGAAACAGACCTGGGCGTACTCGGGATCGTCCTGACGGCTGGCCACGACGGCAATGATCGACCCGGCCACCAAAGCGGTGATGCCCAGGCTGACGACGACCGTGCGGCGGCGCTTACGTCGAGCTCGTTGATCGTCGCTGAGCTCTTCGCTCCGGCGGTATGTTCTGGTGCCGTCATCCGGTGCGGCCGGGTTGATGAGCCCGGGCGCCGGGTGGGCCAGTTCCGGACGGAGTTCCGGTTTCTCCGGACTCCAGGGGGGCGAGGTGCGCGGCGGCCTGTCAGCGGGGTCCGGATCTTCCGGGGACTCGGTGGGACTCATGGATCGTTCTCCGATCGGCTGGCCGTGGACACCAGGAAAGGCGTAGTCGGACGGATGCTGGCCTGAATCAGGGTCTGTGTCCGGAATCTCAGCCCGAGTATCCAGAGATTCAGCATAGCCAAACACTGGATAAATCTCCGTGTCCCAGACTTTAGCGGGGGAGGCAATGGCGGTCAATTTGCCCGCGGGTATGACTTCGGCCTAGACTGAACAGACCAAAGACCGCCGGTCGATCGGTTGTGTCCAGCTCGCTGGAACACCAGATCCGAAAGTTCCTCCATGTGAACGGCCTGCGCAGGCGAACGAAGCACTACTCTCCCGGGAGCAATCTGCCCTCAGGATCGAGTTGCGCCCCGTGCAGCCGCGCGGGGCTTTTTTAGTGTCGGAGCCCGAACCACCGGTACAGACATCCCGGAAGGAGGGTTATGACAACGCCAAACAAGGTGGCAGCCGTTGAGGAGATCACCACTGATTTCAAGGATTCCACGGCCGCAGTCCTGACCGAATACCGTGGGCTCACCGTCGCGAAGCTCAAGGAGCTGCGCGTGTCCCTGGGTACCGAGAACAAGTTCTCCGTAGTCAAGAACACGCTGACGGCGATTGCCGCCAAGGAAGCCGGGGTCGACGCGTTCGACGGCCAGCTTGCTGGCCCGACCGCCATCGCGTTCATCAAGGGCGACGCCGTCGCCGCTGCGAAGAGCCTGACGGATTTTGCCAAGACCAACAAGGAACTCGTCATCAAGACGGGTTACTTCGAGGGTAAGGCGCTGGACGCTGCTGAGGTCGCCGCTCTGGCTGCCCTCGAGTCGCGTGAACTCCAGCTCACCAGGGTCGCCAGCATCCTCAAGGCCCCCATCGCTGCTGCCGCACGTAGCATCGATGCCCTGCGGATCAAGCTTGCTGAAGGGGCTCCTGCCGCTGAAGCTGCCGAAGAGGCCGCCGAGGCCCCTGCTGAAGAGGCTCCTGGGGCAGAAGCCGCAACCGAAGAGGCTCCGGCCGCTGAGGTTGTTGCTGAGGCCGTGGAGACCACCGAAGCCTGAGTCCCCAGGCGTTTGCCTGATACCCCTGGCTCGCTGAGCCAGAAACCGTAGACCCGGCCACCAGGCCACAGCATAGAAAAGGAGCGCCACTCATGGCTAAGCTCACCAATGACGAGCTCATCGAAGCTTTCAAGGAATTGACCATCATCGAACTCTCCGAGTTCGTCAAGCAGTTCGAGGAGACCTTCGAGGTCACCGCTGCTGCTGTTGCAGTTGCCGGCCCTGCCGCTGGCGGCGGCGACGCTGCTGCTGAGGAAGAGAAGGACTCCTTCGACGTCGTCCTCGAGTCGGCTGGCGAGAAGAAGATTGCAGTCATCAAGGAGGTGCGCGCTCTGACCTCCCTCGGCCTCAAGGAAGCCAAGGACCTGGTCGACGCCGCTCCCAAGGCTGTCCTCGAAGGCGCCAACAAGGAGACTGCCGAGAAGGCCAAGGCTCAGCTCGAAGAGGCTGGCGCAACCGTTACCCTCAAGTAACGTCACGCCACACAGCTGGGGGCCCCCCA
>NZ_JASSZH010000017.1 GCF_030271165.1 Psychromicrobium xiongbiense
TGCGGGGCCCCAGTCGCTTAACCGGATGTCTACCAGTACCGGATCTCTACCAGCTCGGAGATGCTGGCTCAGAGCTTGATGCCGGTGACCGCAGGCGCGGAACGGGTGCCGTCCTTCGCGATGGCCTCCAGGGTGAAGTTCAGCCGCCCGGAGGTGGGGACGGAAATGCCCTCGGCAAAGAAGCAGTCCCGATGGCACCGACCTAACCACGTCTTGCCTTCGCCACTGCCGATCAGGAAGACATCGTAGGCATAGGCATCGCCGGCGAGGTTCCAGTCGAAGAAGACCTCGGCTCCCTTCGCAGCGGCCCGCGCGGAGACCGTGAAACCCTGGGGCTTGGCAGGCTTGGGACTGCTGCCCAGCCGGACATTGCCCAGATTCAGGGCAAAGGCCGCCGGGCCGGACACGCCCAGACTCACACGCGCCACCCGGCCCTGCACCTGACCCAGCGCAGCGCTCAGGATGGTCCAGCCGTTGCGGGAGCCGGTGACCTTCAGCGGGAGGCGGACGGCCGTCGTCGGCTGACTCCTGGGCGTGAGCAACAGGCTCAGTGCAGGGAGCGTGCCTGAGCCTTTCACCGCGATGCTCACGGTGTCTGTCGGGGCGAAGGTGAGATCCGTTTTGAACAGGTGAAGAACGGATTCTGCGGCCGCCGCGCTCTGCAGTTTCAGCGAATGTGCGCCCTCCCAGACCACGGATTCATCCAGCGAGATGTCCGTGCTACCCGTGGCGTTATCCACCCAGTACTGCCAGCTCAGCGCGGTATCGGCGATGCCCGCGTTGTTCCAGGGGCGGTCGGAGACCTTCTCCCCGGCCAGGGTGAAGGAGGCGCCGACGCCGATGACGAAGTTGGTGTTGATCGGCAGCGAGGCATAGGGGGACTTCTCCACCACCGAGTGGGCCACGCCATCGAAACCTGCCGTGTTCCAGATATTGCTCCGGTACGGCGTCGTCGGCTGGGAAAGCCGCCCACTCCGCGCGGGATCGCCCATCGGCCCGGACCAGAACTTCTGCTCCAGACCGCGGTACAGCGAGCGTCCATAGACCGTGCGGGTGGTGCCGTCCTGCGTTCCACGATTCCAGAGCTCACTCGGAACAAAGATGCCCCAGCTCACCGGCGGCTTCTTGCCCGGATGGGCCAGATCGCCAAAGATCTCCGAAGGGTTGAAGCCACCCTGCTGGAACTCCGTGGTACCGAAAGCGACCTTCTTCGGATCGAAGCCCAGGGCGCTGACCGTAGCCGCGCTCCTGGTCAGATCCGGATCAGGTCCGTTGGTACCGGAGGTGCCCCAGCCGCGCAGCCAGCCGTAGTTCATGAAGATGGAATCCATCAGCGGCTTTTCCGGGGTGCCCAGCCAGTCGACATTCTTGTTGTTGATCATGTTCTGGTAATCGAGCTCGCCGTCGGAGAGCATCGCATCGTAATACTGCAGGTAGCACTCCGGGTCTTTGGACTTGAGGTAGGCCATCATGTCCCGGAACGCCTGCGCCTCCGCACTCGGGACGCCGCCCTCCTGGTTGAGGAAGTAGCCGTCAAAGCCGAAGTATGTGCGGATTTCGATCATCTTGTCCGCCACCGGGTAGCTACCGTCGGCGTTCTTCACCACGAAGTCGGAGAAGCTGGCGTTGCGCGGCCAGAACCAGCAGCCGATCGAGCGTGCGCCGTTCTTATGGGCGGCCTCGGTCCAGCCGGCATCGGGAATCTCCAGCACGCCATAGGTGCGGCCGGAGGCATTACGGTCCACCACGCTGGCCTCGGGCACCTGGGGGGTGAGCTGGCCGTGCCAGCTGGAGAAGACGTCCAGATACTGCCAGTAGCGGAAGGTGTAGACATAGGCCTCATCGCCGATGGCACGGGCACGTTCGTCGAAGATGCTGCCCCGGTAGTCGCCGTCGATCATCAACAGCTGGGTGGCCGGGTCAAGAGTAGGGTGCGCCTGAGTGGCCGCGAAGGCGGGAATACGTTCGGCGCGGGGAATATGGCAGACGAAGTGTTTGGCGTTGGGGTCGGTGGCGGGGCTCCAGTTGACGATGTCCGCCGCGAGGAAGCCGTGACTTGCCGGCCCCGCAGGGATACCGCCGCTCCGGTTGCCCGGCAGCACGGCACCCGGTGCCTGTGGATCGACGGGCTGCGGTGCGTCTGTGGCGAAGGCGGCAGTCGCCGTCGCCCCCAGCACGGTCGGCGCAGCCACGGCGCCCGCAGTACCCAGCACGCCGTAACGGATGAACATTGCCCTGCTCAGGCCCGGGGTGGTGGCGGGGACTGGTCGTAGTTTTCGTACCATGGACGCTCCTTGTATCGGGTGAGAGAGGCCGCACCGTGCGGCGGGCCCCGGAGGATCAGCCCTTGACCGCGCCTTCTCCGACGCCGCGGAAGAACCAGCGCTGGACGGCCACGAAAACCACCGCAATCGGGATGAACGCGATCATGGCCCCGGCCGCGATCAGCCGCGGATCATTGCTGAAGGTGCCGTGGAGATACTGCAGGCCGAGGGTAAGGGTGAAGTTGTGCGGGTTAGTCAGCACGATGAGTGGCCAGAGAAAGTCATCCCAGGATCCGATGAAGGCCATGATGACGATGATGGCCAGCGTGCCCTTGACCGCAGGAAGACCGATGAAGCGCAGGCGCTGCCAGACGTTGGCCCCATCGACGATGGCGGCCTGGTCGATTTCGGCGGGGATGCCGCGGAAGGCGTTCCACATCAGCAGCACGTTGAGCATGCCGATCATGCCGGGGAGGGCGACGCCGAGCAGTGTGTCGGCCAGCCCCAGCTGCTTGACGGTGACGAACTGGGCGATGATGGTGGCCTCGCCCGGCAGCACCATGGTGGCCAGGATCAGGCCGATCACCACGCCCCGGCCTTTGAACTGGAGCCTGGCCAGTGCGAACCCGGCCATGGTGCAGCCCACGACGTTACCGAGGATCACCACGATGGCGACCACTACCGAATTGAGGATGTACTGCGGAACGGGGATGGCGCTCCAGACCTTGGCGAAGTTATCCAGAGTGGGCGCCTGGGGGAGCAGACTCAGCACCTGGTTGTAGATGTCTTCGCTGGGAGATTTCAGCGCGGTGGAAAGCTGCCAGAGGAAAGGCCCGATGCTGATCACCAGGACGAAGATCAGCAGGGCATACCGCAGAACGTATTCGCGGGGCGAGACGCTGGTGAAACCGCGGCTACGGCGCTTCCTGGGCGTGGAGTGGGTGCTCATCTCAGGCCTCCGACTTTCGGTTCTGCCGCGCCAGGATCAGCATCGGGATCAGACAGATGAAGAAGAGCGCCACCGAGAGAGCGGAGGCATAGCCCAGATTGCCCTGGATGCCGCGCGCGTACTGCTGGATGATCATCACAAAGCTGGAGGCCTGGCCACCAGGACCGCCGGTGGTTCCGGTCAGGAGATACGGTTCGGTGAAGATGCGCAGTGCCGAGACGCAGATCATGATGGCGACCAGCGTCATCGAGCCTCGGACGCCGGGAACGGTCACTGACCAGAATCTGCGCCAGCTGCCCGCACCGTCGATGGCGGCAGCCTCATGCAGGTCCTTGGAGACATTCCCCAGGGCGGCAATGTAAATGACCATGTAGTAACCCAGCCCCTTCCAGACGGTCAGGCTGATGGAACTGAAGACGACCAGCCAGCGGTCGGTGAGGAAGGGCAGCGGACCTTTCAGCCAGCCGAGGGCTTCGACGATGCTGTTGATCACGCCTCGGTCATCCAGCATCCAGGACCACAGCAGCGCCACCACCACCGCACTGGCGACCACCGGAAGATAGAAGGTGGTGCGGAAAAACGTGATTCCGGGCAGCTTTTTCTCCACCAGGAGCGCGATGCCCAGCGGCAACAGCGTCAGAAGCGGCAGGCAGACCACCATGTAGACCACCGAGTTCAGCAGGGCGTTGGCCAGTTGGGGGTCAGTGAAGAGGTTGGTGTAGTTCTGCAGACCGACCCAGCGTTCTGTGCCGCCGAGAGGCTTGGCATTGGTGAAGGACATCCGGATCGTATTGAGTGCCGGCCAGAAGCTGAAGACGGCCAGCCAGATCAGGGCGGGGGCCACGAGCACCCAGGGGGTGTATCGACGGTGTGAACGCATAGTGGGCTTTCTTGTGAGCAGAGTCTCCCGAGGGTGGAACAGGAGGGCGCCGCGGATGGGGGGAGTCCGACGGCGCCCTCCCGGGCCTATTGCGCGGCGAGCAGCTTGTCGATCTGTGCTGCTGCGTCGTCGAGCGCCTTCTTTGCGGAAACGTCACCCTTCATGGCCAGCGACATCTGCTGGTTCAGGATCTTCGCCATCGCGTCGTTGAATTCCACGGGGGAGAGGACCTTGGCGTTCTGCAGTGATTTGAATGCCAGAACCTTGGCATCACCTGCCGGAGTGCCGTCGCTCTTGCTCAGCGAGGGGTCGCTGGCGGAGGCGGTGGTGCTGGGGAAGGTGTTGGTGAGGTTGGCGAACTCCAGCTGGTTCTCCGGGCTGAGCAGGTAGCTGGCGAAGGCCACGGCCGTCGCCTGATTCTTGCTCTGCTTCGCAATGGCCAGTCCCTGGACATACAGCGGCGGCTGGTCGTTGAGGGCCGGGCCCATCACGATGCTGCCGGTCAGGCTGGGATTGTCCTTGATGAAGCTGCTGTAGGCCGGGCCGCCACCGGTGGTAAAAGCCACCTGGCCCTTGGTGAACAGCGCGGAATTGCCCAGATAGTCATCGTTGAGCACCGCCGAGGGGTAGTAACCAGCCTTGTAGGCGTCGATGTACTTCTGCAGTAGAGCGGCCGCCTGATCGGTATTGAAGGCCGATTTAGTCCCGTCAGCATTGAGGATCGGCACGCCTGCCCGGGCGAAATCGCCCACTCCGGGCTTGGAGCTCATCAGGAAGTTCTTGCCGCCTGAGGTGTCATGCATGATCTTGGCCTGGGCGATCTGCTCCTCCACCGTGGTGGGCAGCTTCTTCGGATCCAGACCGGAAGCGGTCATCTGAGCGCCGTTCCAGTAGCTGATGTCCGTGTTCAGGTACCAGGGCAGGCCGTAAATGCCGTCCAGTCCCCGGTATTTGTAGGAATTGAGAGCCCCTGCCACATAGGTCTTGTCGAGATCCTTGATCACGGAGGACACATCCAGCAGGGCGCCGGACTTCGCCAGAGCCACACCGAAATCCGGTGGGATGTTGACCACGTCCGGCAGGGTGTTGGTGCTCGCCTGGGACACGACCTTATCGGAATAGCCGTCTCCTGGCTGATCGAGCAGCTTGACCGTCGCCCCGGGGTATTTGTCCTGGAATCCCTTGATGACCTTGTCCAGATAGGGCTGGAACTTGGGGGTCAGGGACCAGGTCTGCAGGGTGATTTCACCTTTGATCTCACCTGTTGCAGCGCTGCCGGAGGAGCTGCCCCCCCCCGAACACGCCGTGAGGGTCAGGGCTGCGACGGCCAGCGCCGCAGCGGCGGGAATGAGTTTGCGCATGTACTCTCCTGATTGCCAGGGGCGCTCAGCCGAACGGCGGTCGCCCTTGATAAATCGTTATAGTGACACTCACAAAACCATCAAGATCTGTACTTGTCAAGGAAGTTTTGTGGCACCGGTCACAAGCTGGTGGGGTGCCAGTAGGCTGTCGATGGCGGATTCATGGGGGTTTTGTGGGGTTCGCGGCGATGAGTTTTTGCTCAGTCGTAGGTCATATTTCCGGGAGGAGTGTGCATGGTACCCAGGGGGAAGGGTGCGAACGGTGAGGGAGCGACCCAGCGGGCCCGGCTGGAGGATATTGCGGCCAAAGTTGGGGTGTCGAAGGGTGCAGTGTCCTTTGCGCTCAACGGCAAGCCGGGGGTCAGTGACGCCACCAGGGCCCGGGTTCTGGAGGTCGCAGCGGAACTGGACTGGGGGCCGAACAGCGCTGCCCGCGCGCTCGGCGGTGCGGGAACGTCCGTCATCGGACTGGTTCTGGCTCGTCCCGCCAAAACCCTTGGCGTCGAACCATTCTTTGCCGAGCTCACCTCCGGCATTCAGGCGGCACTGTCCGAGCGGGGCTTCGCTGTCCAGATGCAGATCGTCGAAAGCCTTGAGGCGGAGATAGAGATTTACCGCCGCTGGTGGCGCGAGCATCGAGTGGATGGCGTGATCATGGTGGACCGACGCCCGGATGATCCGCGGATCGAGGTGGTCAATGGACTGGGGATCCCTGCGGTGATGGTGGGCGGACCGGGGGAAGAGGGGCAGATTCCCACGGTGTGGGTGGATGACTGGGAAGCCATGACCTCGATCGTCGACTACCTGGCGGCGCTGGGGCACCGAAGGATTGCCCATGTGGGTGGCGTGCCGGAATTCCTGCACAGTCAGCGCCGGATCGACGCACTGGAGGCTGCACGGCATCGCCTGGGCCTGCCCGAACTGTCGTCCGTAGTGACTGACTTCAGCGACCAGCAAGGCGCCTCCGCCACCCGCCGATTACTCTCCGCCAGCGAGCGGCCCAGTGCGATTGTCTTCGACAATGACGTGATGGCGCTCGCCGGCCTGGGAGTGGCGATGGAGATGAACATCGCGGTTCCGGCCATGTTGTCGATCGTCTCTTTTGACGACTCGTTGTTGACCAGCCTGACTCATCCGGCCATCACGGCGCTGAGCCGGGACACGATCGACTTTGGATATCGAGTTGCCCTTTTGCTGCTTGAGTCTGTGAAAAATCCGCCACCGACCGGAGGTGCCAGAAGCCAGCGGCTGCCGACGCCGACACTTCAGGTGCGCGCCAGCACCACCGTGGTGCCGCGGGAGTCTGGTTGGGTGAGTGAGTGACTGGCTGGGTGGATGATATGAACGGCGCGGCGTCGTCCGGACGATCGGTGATGGTGCGCAGTACGCACCATTCGCTATAGTGAGTCCCCAATGCACTAAAACGGATTAGTTCCTAGACTGATGGCCTGGATTTTGCGATGGGGCTGATCACGGGAATGCAGGAATAACCAGGAATAGAGGATCAACGAGTGGTTCCGGATGCTGTCCCCACCCCCCGGTTCGGGGCAAACTACACCCCGGCGAAGGGCTGGTTTCACCATTGGCTCGACTTCGACCTGGCTGCCGTCGAACGTGACTTCGATGCCCTGGCGTCGCTCGGCATCGACCATCTGAGGGTTTTTGCGCTCTGGCCGTACTTTCAGCCCCACCGTGGCCTGATCCGCGAGCAGCCGATCGAGCAGCTGCTCAGCATGGTCCGCGCTGCGGCAGACCGCGGCATGGATTGTTCGGTGGATGCCCTGCAGGGCCACCTGTCCAGCTTCGATTTCCTACCCGCCTGGGCCAGGACCTGGCACCAGGGCAACCTTTTCACCGACCCCCGCATCCTCGAAGGGCAAAGCAGCTATCTACGCGAGCTGGCCTCCGCCCTGGCTGCGGAACCCACGGTGCTGGGCATGAGCCTGGGCAACGAATTCAGCCAGTTCGCCTCGCCGATGCATCCGGACCGCGAGCAGCTCAGCCGGGCACAGGCCGATGACTGGCTCACCACGATGCTTGCTGCCTGCGAAACAGGTGCGCCCGGACTGGAGCATTGTCACTCTGAGTACGACGCGGCCTTCTTCGACCCGAAACACCCCTTCACCCCGGCATCCACCGCTCGCCATGGTGCGCTCAGCACGGTCCATTCATGGATTTTCAACGGAACGGCACAGCGTTACGGCGGCCTGAGCGAGCAGAGCGTCCGGCTGGCGGAGTATCTGATCGAGGTGGCCCGCGGCTGGGCAGTGGACCCACATCGGGGCATCTGGCTGCAGGAGATCGGTGCCCCGGCACCCCATATCAGCGCGGCGGAGGCGGCCGAGTTCACCGAACGCTCGCTCCGTCATGCGCTGGACTGTGAAGGCCTCTGGGGCACCACCTGGTGGTGCTCACATGACGTGTCCCGCGAGTTGCTGGACTTCCCGGAACTCGAGTACAGCCTCGGCCTGCTGGACAATTCCCAGCAGATCAAGCCCCAGGGTGAGGTCTTTGCTGAGATGGCCCGCCAGAGCCGGTCCGGAGAGCTCCCGCTGGCTGCACCCCGGAGCACCGCGCTGGTACTGGACGTAGGTGACGAGGTGGAGGCCCCCGGGCGCGCTACCTGCGCACCGGGAGGAGAGTTCTTCGAGGCGTGGATGTCGCAGGCGATGGCGGGCGCACGTCCCACCGTGGTGCTTGCTTCCCAGGCGGACGACGCCGAGCTGCTGGCTGCACGGGGCATTCAGGAACTGATCAGGCCGGGTCGCTGATATCCGCCAGGACCGCGCCAAAGGACGTGACCAGCGCATCCGCGTCCACGAAGGCGCTGTAGCCGTGGGCACCGGCCCCGAGTGAGATCCGGCGTCCGCGGATCGAGGCATCCGCATAGACCGGCCAGCCTCCCTCCGCGCCAATGGGTGTGATGGTGCCACGCTCATAGCCGGTCGCCGCCAACGCCACCTCTGCGGACGGCATCGAGAGCTTGTTGACGCCGACCAGCTCGCGGAGTTTGGGCCAGGAGATCTGCCGGTCGCCAGGGATCAGGGCAAAGAGGAAGCTGCCATCCTTGTGCTTGACCACCAGAGACTTCACGATCTCTGCCGGGGTGATGCCGAGAATATCCGCTGCCTGTTCCAGACTGTCCGCAGGTGCGCGTTCAACCACCTGCACGCTCAGACCGCGAGCCTGGGCGTCGCGCAGGAATCGTTCATGGCTCATGGACAGTCTCCTTGAAATGATGGGGCCGGCGTTGCAGGGGCCTCGCGGCAGGCGAGATCAGTCCCGGTACAGCAGCAGCGCCTCGCCCTGGCCGCCACCACCGCACAATGACACCGCGGCCTTTCCGGTGCCGCGGCGGCTCAGCTCCAGGGCTGCGTGCAAGGCCAGCCTGGCTCCGGACGCACCGATCGGATGGCCCATCGCGATGGCTCCGCCATGCAGATTGGTCCGCTCCAGGGGATAGGCCAGATCTTTCAGCGACTGGACGGCCACCGCACCGAAGGCCTCATTGATTTCAATGAAATCCAGATCCTCCGTACTCCAGCCCGCGCGCTCCAACGCCTGCCTGATGGCATGGGATGGCTGGGAATGGAGCGAGTTGTCCGGCCCGGCAACCTGCCCCGGTGCGCCGACCACCGCGAGCCAGGGCAGACCGAGCTCCTCCGCATGAGCGCGGGTGGTCAACACCAGGGCCGCTGCCCCATCAGAGAGTGGCGAGGAGTTCCCCGCGGTGATCGTCCCGTCCTGGCTGAAGGCCGGGCGCAGCGTCGCCAGCGTCTCTACGGTGGTCTCCGCCCGGACGCCCTCGTCCTGGCTCACCACCACCGGATCACCCTTGCGCTGCGGCACGGTCACCGGCGTGATTTCGGCGGCGAACACGTCCTCGGCCTGAGCCTGAGCGGCCCGCTGATGCGATGCCGCCGCCACCTCGTCCTGCGCCTTGCGGCCGATGCTCAGCACGGTGTTCTTCTGCTCGGTGGAAGTGCCCATCGACTGGCCGTCAAAGGCATCGGTCAGGCCGTCGTAAGCCACCGAATCGATGGCGGTGAAGCTGCCGTAGTTCCAGCCGCTGCGTGAACCCGGCAGCACATGCGGGGCGTTCGTCATGGATTCCTGGCCGCCGGCGACGACGATTTTCGCCTCCCCGCTACGCAGTAACCGGGCGGCATCGGTGACGGCTGCCAGCCCGGACAGGCAGACCTTGTTCACGGTCACCGCGGGGGTTCCCCAGTTCAGGCCGGCGCGGATGGCTGACTGCCGGGCCGGGTTCTGGCCGCAGCCAGCCTGGACCACCTGGCCCATGATGACGGCATCGACCTGCTGCGCGCTGACGCCGGCCTTCTTCAGTGCACCTTCAATGGCGAAGGCGCCGAGTGCCACGGCGGGAAAACTGCCCAGCGAGCCTTTCAGCTTGCCGAAGGGGGTGCGTGCTCCACCCAGAATGACCACATCATTGGGGTTACTCATCGAAAAGGGTTCCTTCTCTGATCATCCGGGTCCACGGTCGGCCTCCCGGATCACGATGTCCTAGGATTCCAGCTTACTGCCCAGTAATTACCCACCAGTAACTTTTTCTGGTGCCGGCCCGGCGGGAACGGTTCGCCGGGAACCGGGGCGCTCCGGCTATCGTTGCAGGGACACAGTACCCAGCCCGGAACACCGGGCATCCGCGCCGAATCCCGAGAGGCACAGATCTATGAGCGAGGGCATTTCACCGCACGGCGAGGAGCTGCCTTTCCAGGTGGATCTGCGGGGCGTGGTGGATCTGCTGAGCCGTCATATCTACTCCACACCGCAGGTCTTTCTGCGGGAACTGCTGCAGAACGGCGTCGATGCGGTAGCAGCGCGTGCACTTGAAGAGCCCACTGGCGGTGAGGGCCTCCCAGCAGGCCGGATCACTCTGAACGCCTCAGACGGCGTCCTGACCGTCACTGACAACGGGGTGGGGCTCACTCTGGAGGAGGCCGCCCAGCTACTGGCCACGGTCGGCCGCAGTTCCAAACGGGACACCGTGCTCAACCTGCAGCGGGACGACTTTCTGGGCCAGTTCGGCATCGGACTGCTCAGCTGCTTCCTGGTCACCGATCGGATCGTGGTCCGTTCACGCAGCGCTCGCGGCGGGCAGCCCCTGGAATGGTGCGGTTCGGCCACCGGGACCTTCACGCTCAGAGCGCTCGATGCCGAGGAGGCCGCCGGGCAGCCGGTGGGAACCACGGTGCGGCTCGAAGTGGCGCAGGGAACAGTGGGCGATTCCTCGCTGCTCTCCGCCACCAGCGTCCGGAAGCTGGCGCTGCGCCATGGCAGGTATCTGCCGACCGTCATCGAGCTTAATGGCGAGCAGCTCAATCAACGGCCGGTCTTTCTGTCCGGAGCCCGGACCGGCTCGGTGACCGACCATGAGAATGCCCTGCGGGAGCTGGGGTCCGGACTTCTCGGGGCGGCGCCGCTGGACGTGATCCCGCTGGACATTCCGGGCACCGGCACGCAGGGAGTCGCCTTCATCCTGCCGTCGGCTCCGCCGCCCTCAGCGCATCAGGCCACGGCTGTGTATCTGGGCCGGATGCTGCTCAACGAACGTGTCGATGATCTGCTGCCGGACTGGGCGTTCTTTGTCCGCTGCGTGATCAATACGACCGGTCTGCACCCCACGGCCTCGCGGGAGCAGCTGGTGGAGGACGCCGCACTGGAATTCACCCGGGAGGAGCTCGGCGGGATTCTCAAGCGATGGATTGTGCAGATCGCCACCACGGCGCCACGAAAATTCGATCAGTTCCTGAACGTCCATCAACTGGCCCTGCAGTCCCTGGTGTTGCATGATGAGGAATTGGCCCAGTTGCTGCTGCCGTGGCTGAGTCTTGAAACGAACCGGGGCAGGATGAGCTGCCGTGAACTGGTCGATGTCGCGCTCGAATCCGCCGTGACTGTGCGCTACACCGACACCGTGGACGAGTTCCGGCAGATCGCCGGGGTACTACCCGCCGGGCAGCTGGTGGTCAACGGCGGCTACACCCATGACAGTGACCTGGTACGACGCCTGGCGCAGCTGAACCCGCAGCTGGAGGTCTCCCGGATTCAGGTCACCGAGGTACTGGACGAGCTCCAGACGCCGCCCCTGCAGGAGCGGGAGGCGACGAATGCGCTGGAGCAGCGGGCCGAGGCGGCGCTGGCCGAGGTCGAGTGCGCGGTCTCAGTGCGGCTGGTGACCCCGAAATCGCTGCCAGCGCTCTATGTGGTGGATCCGCAGGTGCTCCGCCGGATGGAGCGTGGCAAGGCCGCCGGAGTGGCACCGACCTTCTGGGCAGGAATTCTGGCGGATCTGGACCGGCAACTGGGTATTTCCCAAGATGACGCCGCACAGCTACGCAGTCGACTCTGCCTGAACTGGGCCAGCCCGCTGATCCGTGAGCTGGCCTCGGTCGAGGAGGATCTCGTCTTCGACCGGACCATCCGGCTGCTTTATGTCCAGGCCATGCTGGAGGGGCATCGGCCGCTGGCCGCCAGCGATCGAGCCCTGCTGACCTCTTCACTGACCGACCTGATCCACCTCTCCGCAGGTGCCGGGTCATGGCAGCAACCCTGAAAGGACCCCAGATGACCACGCGGGAAGAGCTCGAGGACCTCCTGGAGCAGATCCACTCGATGCCCTTCGGCCCCCAGGAGATGGCGCTGGTGCAGCGTGTCGTGGCGGAAGCGGATGAGCTGGGGGCAGACGATCTCAGCTATCTGGCCAGACTGCACCTGCTTGGATCGGCCTCGATGACCGGCGACACGGAGGCCGTGCTGACCTCCTTCACGTGGTGTCTGGGCAAGCACGATGCCGACCCGGTGGCCTTCCCCTATGAGGTGGAGGGCTACGACCTGCTCTGGTACTTCAAGCACATGTCCGGCTACTTCAGTGCGAATCCGGGCTTCTCCCTGGCGCAGCTGGGGCAGATGCTGGACGAGATGGAACAGCGGTATCGTGCAGCTGGCGTCGGGATGTCCGGGGTCTGGCAGGCCCGGTTCTCCGCCGCGCAGGCCACCGGCCACCTGGCCGAGGCGGGCCGGATGCGTCAGGAGCGGGACGGCATCGCCCGTGACAACTACAGCCATTGCGAGGCCTGTGTGCGGGCCGGGGACATTGACTATTTCGAGGAGCTGGGCCAGCCGCAGGAGGCGCTGAGGCTCTATGACGAGATCATCGAGCAGGGCCTGAGTTGCGGTGATGAACCGGAATCCTGCGAGTCCGGATCGCTGCTGAGGCTTCTGCGGGCTGGCAGGCTGGAGGATGCGAGCCAGGCGCATCTGCGCTCCTATCGTGGCGCCCGGAACAATCCGGATGGCTTCCCGATGATGTGGCACCACCTGCTCTTCTGTGCCGTAACGGGCAATGAATCGCGGGGTCTGGACATTCTGGAGCGTACCCTTCACGGGCTCGCTGAGGATCCGCTCGACCTGCGCCGACGTTTCCATGCCCTGCTTGGCTATGGGGTGCTCCTGGACGCGGTGAGTCGCGCCGGTCACGGAGACCTTCCGATCCGTGCTGCCGATGCCGCCGCGCTGGTGCCCGTACTCGGCGTGGCACCGGAGCCGAGCGTGGCACCGGAGCCGCGCGTGAACCCGACCAGTGTGGACCCGGCCACCGGGTCTGCTCCGCGGAAAGGCTTCACGGTGCGCACCCTGGCCGAGGTTGCCTGGCGGGGGGCCGAGGAGTTGGCCAGCCGCTTCGACGCCCGCAACGGCACGGAGTACTTCTCCGCTCAGCTGTGCCGGGCCCGGGATCTGGCGACTGAACACTATGATCTGCCGATTGCCGGCACCTCCTTTGTCAGTACGGAGCTCCCGGTGCCTGCTCAGCCGGTGACCTCGGCTCAGTGGCTGGAAGCTGCCTACATCGCTTCCGGACTGAAGAACGATCCCGAGGAGGCGGTCGCCGCCGCCGAACGAGCGCTGGCTCTGGCGGAGAGTGCTCTGGAGAAGTCGCGGGCAGCCTCTCTTCTGGCCAGTTCGCTGGTCGATGCCGAGCGTGTGCCGGAGGCCGCGGGGATTCTGAGCCAGCGTGGGCCCTGGTTGCGTGAACTGGACAACGCGCCGGAGGCGGAGCTGGAGCAGCGGCTGGGACTGCTCTTGTATGGCACGGCCACAGCGCAGGACCTGCCACGGTTGCGTCAGGAACTGGTGGAGATGCAGGCGCAACCGGCGGCGGAACCACTGGTTGCCGTCGCGGGAACCCTGAGTGTGCTCTGCTGGCAGCAGGGTGAGGTCGAGCAGGCCCTCGAGTACGGTCGGATCGTTGTCACTGGGGCGCCCCGCCTCGCAGAGCCCGAGCGGACGGTGGCTCTGGAGGCCGTTTACGGTGCGCTTTTCGCCGTTTCCGGCGATCAGGATGCGGTCGAGGAGTCGGGGCCTCTGCTCGAGCGTGCATTGCGGGACGAGAGCCTGCCGGCTTCCTATCGGGCCACGGCGCTGAGGGCGCGCGCTCAGGTGCATGGCCAACGGGGGGAGTTCAGTGAAGGTGCTGCGCTGGCGGATCGCCGAGTGGACCTCTGCCTGGCTGCCGGGGCCCGCCGCGAAGTGGTGAATTCGCTGATGCTGGCTGCCGCTCTGTACAGCGATGCAGGCCAGGACGAGCTGGCGGCATCGCGCGCCCAGCAGGCCTTCCGGCACGGTGAGCTGGCGGAACTCGGTGAGGCGAACCTGACCGGCATCCTGTTCAAACAGGGGCAGTATCAACTCTGGTCCGGGCAGAGCCTGCCTGCCATGGAGACCTTTGATCGGGTGCGGGAGCGCGAGGTGGCGGCGGATGAGCCTGCCGAATCTCTCGCACAGACCCTAGTCTGGCTGGGCCGGGCAGCGAATGCCTCGGAGGTTCTGGGCAGCGCCTACGCGGCCTGGCGTGAGGCGATCGAGCTGGCGCAAACGGCGCAGCGGGCCGATGTCGGCGCCATGGCGGGCGTGGATCTGGCCAATCTTCTGGTGATGGTGGAGCATCCCGAGGCCGTGGAGGTCGCACTCCAGGCTACTCAGGATGCCCGGTTGAGTGGTGCAGAGCAGCTGCTGGTTCAGGCGCTGGATGTACTGGGCAGAGCGCGGGCAGCAGCGGGGGATTCTGAGGGGCTACAGAATCTTGACGAAGCGATCGGGATCGCTGCGGCGCAGCAGGCGAACTGGAAAGTGGCTGATCTGCGGTTCGCCAAGGGCCGAGCACTACTGGCACTGGGGGAGCCCGATGCCGGCGCCGTTGAGTTGTTCAACGCCGCGGATCTCTTCGCGGGGGCGGGTGATCTGCCAGCGGCCTCGATGGCCGAGCTCGGCGCGGGTCGCGGCTACGCCGCGGTGGAGCGCTGGGAGGAGTCGTTGACCTCGTACCGGGCCAGTCTTGACCGGATTTCCGCCGGAAGCGAGCAGCACACGGGTATCTCGCTGGAGTTTGCCGAGTTACTGGAGGGCCGCGGGCTGCGCGCTGAGGCGACCGCCGTCCGGGCCGCGGTGCGTAGCTGAGCCGAGTGTTGATGTTGGTAGAGATACGCCGGGGCGCGATGCGTGTGCGGGGGAGCTACACTGCATCGCGCCGGGCCAGGAAACCCCGGCCGCATTCTGGCCGTCCGGGGGTCGGGTGGTCGTGCCAGAATCCGGCAACCTTCAGGATGGAAGGTGCATTCCAAGAGCGCAGACGAATCTTCTGGCCCTCGGTGACAGAGTAGCATTACTGCATTTGAGTGCAAAGTTACACTCAAATGCAGTAAAACTTCGAGGTGGCGACCTCGAGGCCCCTACTCCTGCAAGGCGGCTGCGCGGAGCAACGCGATGGCGGCGGGGATGTCCTGAGCCTGGTCGGCCAGGTGTCGCCCGGACCACAGCTCCAGGATCATGGCGAGGGATGCGGTTGCCAGCAGTCGCTCCCGCGTGCCCGGTTCGGTCAGGTTGGAGTCTCTGGCAATTCTCCTGGCTAGCCAGTCCGCACCTTCGAAGAGCTTTTCCTCCTGCCGCACTCGGAGTACAGGGTTGTCGGCGAGCGCCCGGCGTACCAGGTCGTCGCCGGTCTCATCCTCGATCTGCACCTCGCCCTTCAGGAAGGATTCAAGGGCTTCGAAAGCGTCTCCAGTAGTGGCTTCAAGGTGGTGGTGCAGTCGCTCCAGGATCGCATCCAGGGGCGCCACTGCGATATCGATTTTGTGCGGAAAATACACCGAGACAGTGCGCAGGGATACATCGGCTTTGGTGGCGATCATCGCGAGGGTGGTGCGGGTGTACCCCTCCTCGGCGAAGAGTGCCAGTCCGGCGCGGACGATCGCTCTTCGAGTGGCTAGTTTTCGCTTCTCGCGATGCCCGGTCATGTAGTCAGGCTAGTCCGCAGTTCTGTAGAAGTGTAATTTTGCATTCGAGTGCAAAAATGTGGTGGAGAGTGAGTCGCCTTCGGAGCCACATATTGCATTAAGATGCAAAAATGCAATATAGTGCAGAAACTGAGGGCGAGGGGGACGCTCGATGCCGGGCAATTGAGCCATCAGGAACGATCCGGCTGAGCAGAGGACGTCGGACCCTGTGACATGACTCGGCCGTATGTGGTCGGCAATCACTATGAGGAGAGCGATGTATTCATTACTCAGACGTTTCGGCATCGTGCCGCGTGCGCGACACCTAAGGAGACACCTTCGAGGGCGGCCTGTGGCAGGCTTGGCTGCGCTCCTAACCATGCTGTTAGCGGTGCCTGTGGCATTGCTAACGCCGCTGGCGGCCAACGCGGCTACGCCGGTCTACCAGCTGACGGGAACGTGGCTGAACCCGCCTGCTCAAACACAGCGGGGGGATCTGCTGGCTAGCGAGTGGCATCTGAACGTCAATGATTCGGTCAATCCGCCGTCCAATGCCCCGGTGGACAATGTCACCTTCTCTGCCACCGTCGCGAGTGGTGTTTTTGCCTCGCTGCCCAGCATCTGCTCCGGGACCGGTTCGGCGATCAGCGCCGATGGTTCGACCTTGACCTGCAACGTGGGCACACGGAACATGGGTACTGCTGTGGTGGTCCAGACCCCGGTTCGCGTCACTGGGAACACCGGCAGCGCAGTATCCATAGCCGGCAGTGTTGGTGGCGTCAAAGCAGCGCTTCCGCCGATCCCGATCAAAAACACCTTCGGTATCGATATGGTGTGGGGCCAGCCCACGCCCTGGAACGACCTTGGCGGCGGCTTTCGCTACACCAACTTCCCCTTCACGCTGAACCTGCTCAAGGGATCTGACGCGGGCCCGGACAGCGTGACATACCACCTCACGCTGGATACCTTGACAGGGGCGACGCCGGGAATGGGCGTCATGGCGACGCAACGCTATCAGAATGGTGCAAGCTGCTTCCCGTATGATCCAGGATCGGGTGGGGCCGATTTGCATCCCTTCTCGGCGGGTGCGTCTCCAGCGCAGACGGCACCTTTTGTGAAGTCCTGCACGCTGGTGCAGACGGGCCCGACCACTTACACCATGACGCTGACCGGCATTGACTACTCCTTGCGGCAGGTGCCAACGTTGGATTCAACGGGGAAGGCCTTGCCTGCTGGTCAGGTTGCTGTTGCCTCAGGACTGATCGGCTTCCAGTGGCCGCTCACTAACTCGGACGCCGTGACCTTGCGACTCACTGGCGATTCCCCGACCTACACCGCGGCAACCGGTGTCGTGGCCCAGGACGATCCCAGCAACAATGTCGAGACCAAGGTGATTCCTCCGATCGGCGGATTCGCCGCGGGATGGGACCGCGGGTATTCTCACTCGGGCGGCAGCTACTGGGATGACAACTACCGAGTCTCACCTGGTAGCACTGTTCAGAGCGCCGCCTGGACCAAGGACTTTGGGAATGGGCAGCCTATCGCTCCGACGGCAATGGTTGGTGTGTGCCAGTTCATCGACAACAGGTATGTCACTTATCAGGACTCTCAAATTCTGACACAAGGTGGTGCGATCTTAGACACCACAGGAATGTCCCTGGAGTACTACGTCGGAGCGGCCGATGCTGCTGATCCGAACGCACTCAGCTGCAATCAGGGAGGGGCAGATCCGGGTGCCACAGGTTGGACCACGACGCTCCCCACTGACCTGAGTGCCGTGCGGGGCGTCAGGGTACAGGCGCCTATGTCGCTGATGCAGCAGCGGATGACCGCGGAGGTGGACATCCACATCCATGCCACAGTTAACAGCAATGTCGCCACAGGGCAGGACGTCTGGACCTTTGGTTCGGAGCGCACTGGTGGTAGCAGCTGGGTCGATCCCGGCCGCGACACCAATGGCAGTGGATTCACCCCAACACCCAACGCGCAGTACCCCTACACCACTGGCACCCGGGACATCTTCCGGGTTGTCGCGGCCGTTGGAAACATCGCTAAATCCGCCTCACCGTCGACATTGAAGGGCGGTGATCAGGTCACCTATACCTTGACATACTCGGCTGCGCGATACGGGGCTCCAGCTGGGACCACCCTGGACGGAGTGGTCATCACGGACACGCTGCCGACCGGCCTCACGTACGTTGCGGGGTCGGCAAGTCCAGAGCCACAGGTCAACGGTCAGGTGCTCACCTGGACACTCAACGGGGTGCCCTACAACGCTGATCAGGCCCTGACATATAAAGCGACCGTCCCTGCGACGGCCGTTCCGGGTTCCGTGCTGACCAACAATGTCGGGTTGAAGGTTCCTGGTGACAACCGCGACCCGGCCACAACTCCCGGCCTGAATGCCCACGCAGACGTCACAGTGGCAACTGACGCTGTCACGGTGATTGGTAAGGTTGCCGATTCTCCGTTCATCCCCAACCCGGACGGAACGGGGAACGGCCCGGGCTCCTGGACCGTGACCCTCAAGTCCCAGGATGCGCAACCGCAGTCCTACACGGACATTATCGACGTCCTGCCCTACAACGGTGACGGTCGGGGGACGACGTTCTCTGGCACCTACCAGGTCACCGATGTTTTGCCTGATGCTTCAGGTGGCACCGTGTACTACTCGAGCGCTGCCCCGGGAGGCCTCAGCGATGATCCCGCGGATCCCTCCAATGGTGCGGCAAATAGTGTTGCTGGCAATACGGTGGGGTGGACCACGACCAAACCGGCCAACGTCACGGCTATCCGCGTGATTGCAGGCACCCTCAACCCGGGGGCCATCCGGACCTTCCAGGTGAAGATCGCAACCCAGGGGGCCAAGGGCTACGACCAGTACGTCAACAGGGCTCAAGGCCGTGCAAGTCACACCCAACTGGTGATGCGCACCTCGGCAACCCTGACCATTGCCCCCTACAACTCGGCAAGTCTGAAGAAGTATGTTCAGGACAAGCAAGGAGTGTGGCATGACGCAAACGATCCCTCGGATTACCCGACGTTTGCCGTAGGGGACACTGTGGTATTCCGTCTGGTGATTACCAACACCGGACAGGGCACCTTGACCAATATTGTGGTGAAGGACGATCTATACGCCGACTGCGGGTTCACCGTGGCATCGTTGGCGCCCGGCGAGGAGAAGTCCAATGAGTGCACTAGGCAGGCCGTCAAAGGAACCACTGTCAACACGGCGTCCGCCACGACGGATGTACCTCCTGTCGGACCGCCGCCGGTCATCCCTCCTGATCCTGCGGGCTACACTGCCTATCCCAAGCCAGTGCTGACGGTTCAGAAGACCTCTGACCCGGTATCGGGGAGTGAAGTCAAGGGTGGCGACAGCATCAAGTACACGGTGACGGCCACGAACGCCAGTCAGGACAAGGATGCGGTGCTCACTACCGTTACCCTCACTGATGACCTCTCCAAGGTTCTGAACAGTGCGTCGCTGGTGCAGGGTTCCCTGGTGGCGACGCTCGATGGTCAGCCGGTTGCGGCGCCCGCCGTGACAGGCACGACGCTGAGCTGGACCGGTGGCCCGCTTGCTATGGGCAAGAGCGTGGTGCTGACCTACCAGGTCACGGTCAATGCCGACGTTGCGCCTAACAGCACGCTACTGAATGCCGTGGTTGGCCATGGCACCTCGCCCGGGGGGAAAGTGGATTCCAACTGTATGCCAGGTGGCAATGATCCGCGCTGCTTCACCACACAGAACACCCCGGGTGTTCTGGCGAGTACCGGTAGCGAGGTGCTGGTGCCCTTGGCTTTGGCTGGGATTCTGATCCTGAGCGGTGGACTCACCGTGATGGCGACCCGATCACGCTGGACGGCCCGTCGAGTTCGCTAGGTGGAAGCTAACGTGTTCCGCACCGAGAGGTAGTTCACGTTGACCCCAGGTTGGGGCGTTGCATCGGATGTTACAACGCCCCAACCTGCGTTAACCTGCCGGGCCAGCTTGCCGGTGTAACCCGATCCCGTGCTATTTGTGGCTAGCGGTTCCGACTGGGCTCGGGGTTGAGTGTGCACTTTTGCAGAGTGATATTCCGAATTACTCTGCAAAAGTGCACACTCAACCCCGAGAGCGGCTCTGGTGAGATAGTCCGAAGGCTCCGAAGTGGATCGGTTCCAGATAGGTCTTATGCCGAGCCAACATGTCATGCCGTCCACCATGCGAGACCCAATAGGTGCAGGTCCTCTGACTGAGGCCCGTTTCTGCCGGGCGCCGGCAGCAGCGGGAGGCCGCGAGGGGCTGCAGAATCTGGATGAGGCGATCGGATTTGCGGCGGCGCAGCAGGCGGCCGGGAAGATGGCCGATCTGCGGTTCGCCAAAGCGTGGGACCCACTGGTTCTGGGGGAGCCCGATGGCCGCGTAGCTGAGTTAGGCCTGCCGCTCGGCATGCACGCTCAACCCAGCGAACCGCTCTGGCGGCGCCTGGCCGAGGTCTCTGGAGGGACCGGGTCTACTGGGGGTTTCGGATCGTTCCAACGCATCATGTTCTTCACCAGGCCCGACTCGAAAGCCTCGGGATCCCCTGAAGAATCATGTCAAGATGCCCGGCTGGGTTGTTTCGTGGAATCATTTGGTTTTGCCCGGATAGCAGGTTGGGGTTTCGGGCCTTGTTTGGCGGTGGCCAGGGTTTGCAGTTCGGCGCAGAGGGCCTGGATCTGACGCTGGATCGCGGCCGGATTCAAGGGTTTGTTCTCCCGCCTTAGCCGGGTCTTGACTTCCCGGGCGACGGTGCCGGTGTCGGCCAGGACGCGCTGGAACGGGGTCGCGGGCCGGTCGTATGTTTTGCTGACCTTGGCGCCGGTCCGGACTTTGCCAACGAGTTTCTGCTGTGGTGCGAAGTGGTTGGTCAGCAGCCGTTGGAGAGCCCAGATACGGTTCAGGAGCTCCAGCTCGGCGGGGGTGTCGTAGCGGTGGTAGCCGACGGTCTGGCGGATGATGTGCCAGTTCTTTTGCTCCGCGTGGGCGCCGTCGTTCTTGTTCCCGGACCGGGACCTGGTGAAGGTCAGGTTTTCCTGCTCGCACCAGCGGAACAGTTCCCAGTTGATGAACTCGCTCCCGTTGTCCGAGTCGATGCCCAGGATCGGGAACGGGAACTTCGTGGTGGCCTCTTTGATGGCGGCGAATACCCATTTCTGGGCTTTGTTTTTCACCGAGACGGTCTCGGTCCAGCCGGTCGCGATGTCGGTGATGTCGAGGGTGAAGCAGAACTCTCCCTTGGAATTCCCGCCTTCGTGGCCGACGAGGTCGATCTCCACGAATCCGGGCCGGGTGCGGCACCGTCGTCCGGGGTCACGCCGTCCGGGGTTCCCGGTTCCTGCGGAGCCGGTTCATAGTGCAGCCAGCTCCCGGTCTTGCGGTCGTCGCGCCGCGTTCGCATCACGATGACGGCGCAGATCGTGATCGTCCCGGCCGTGACGGATCCGAGAGTGAGGGTCGTCTGCCGGTTCTGGCGAGCCGAGTCGCAGGCTTGCGCGAGCGAGGCCTCTGCCGTCGCCGTCATCTGGCTCGTGATGTCGGTATCGCTGTAGCCGACGGCCTTCAGCCAGTCCTTGATCAGCAGGGCGCCCTCGCTGTTGGAGGCATAGAGCAGGCCGACGTCGCCGTCAGCTGTAGGCCCGAGGGGGGAGCAGGCGAACGTTGCCTGGGTGGTGTTCACTTTCACCGGTACGGGTGACAGCCACAGCCAGCCGAGCACAACGACCGCTACGATGACGAACATTCCGGTAGTCCAACGCATGGAATAACACCCTACCGGACGGCTGTTCCCGGCAGGAGGCGGATTTCTGCGATGGAAGACCCGGCCAGGTCCTTGCACCATCGCTGCATGGGGCGTACTCTGATGGGCTGGACATGTTTGCGTCTATGGGTTATGCTGAAAGTTCGCGTCTTCTCTGTGTACCTTTAGCCTTCATATAGCGGTGGGCTCGCCATGCTCCGGATTCACTCCGGACAGCTGGTTGAGGTGGTCCGGTTCCCGGCAACAGAGGGGCGTAGCAAGCCTGATGGTCTGTGGAAGGATCCCTCTTGGTCGCCTCAAGCGCCTCTCATAATCAAACCGCTAGCAACTCCGGATTCAGCACAGATGGTGCTACCCGGCGTGTCTCATTCGCTAAGATTCACGAACCTCTCGATGTTCCGAATCTGCTCGCCCTCCAGACCGAGAGCTTTGACTGGCTCGTCGGCAACGAGCGGTGGCAGGAACGGATGCACAAGGCCGTCGATGCTGGGGACGAAAGCGTCGCCACCACTTCGGGCCTCTCCGACATCTTTGAGGAAATCTCCCCGATCGAGGATTTCCAGGGCACCATGTCCCTGAGTTTCTCCGATCCGGAGTTCGCGGACCCGAAGTACACCGTGGCCGAATGCAAGGATCGCGATGCGACCTTCTCGGCTCCGCTGTACGTCAAGGCCGAGTTCATGAACAACAACACGGGCGAAATCAAGCAGCAGACCGTGTTCATGGGTGACTTCCCGCTGATGACGGACAAGGGCACCTTCGTGATCAACGGCACGGAGCGCGTCGTCGTCTCCCAGTTGGTCCGTTCGCCCGGTGCTTACTTCGAGCGCACCGCAGACAAGACCAGTGACAAGGACATCTTCACGGCGAAGATCATTCCGTCCCGTGGTGCCTGGTTCGAGCTCGAGATCGACAAGCGCGATCAGGTGGGCGTGCGTCTTGACCGTAAGCGTAAGCAGTCGGTCACGGTGCTGCTCAAGGCTCTCGGCTGGACCGAAGGCCGGATCCTGGAAGAGTTCGGCGAGTTCGATTCGATCCGCGCCACGCTGGACAAGGATGGCACCGCCACTCGCGAGGATGCCTTGCTGGATATCTACCGCAAGCTCCGTCCGGGCGAGCCGCCGACCGTTGAGGCCGCGCAGACGCTGCTTGACAATCTCTACTTCAACCCGAAGCGCTACGATCTGGCCAAGGTTGGCCGTTACAAGATCAACCGCAAGCTCGGCATCGACAAGTCTCTGGCTGCGCCGGACGCCTCGGTTCTGGACATCGATGACATCGTCGCGATGATCAAGTTCCTGGTCACCCTGCACGCTGGTGGCAAGACGCTCACCGGTAAGCGCGATGGCAAGGACGTCGAGATCCGCGTTGAGGTCGACGACATCGACCACTTTGGCAACCGTCGTATCCGCGCCGTGGGCGAGCTCATCGAGAACCAGGTCCGCACGGGCCTGTCCCGGATGGAGCGCGTTGTCCGTGAGCGGATGACCACGCAGGACGTCGAGGCGATCACCCCGCAGACCCTGATCAACATCCGCCCCGTGGTGGCAGCGATCAAGGAGTTCTTCGGAACCTCTCAGCTGTCCCAGTTTATGGACCAGAACAACCCGCTGGCCGGTCTGACGCACAAGCGTCGTCTCTCCGCGCTGGGCCCGGGTGGTCTCTCCCGTGACCGAGCCGGCATGGAAGTCCGTGACGTCCACCCGTCCCACTACGGCCGTATGTGCCCCATCGAAACCCCTGAAGGCCCGAACATCGGTCTGATCGGTTCGCTGGCTTCCTACGGTCGGATCAATCCCTTCGGCTTCATCGAGACCCCGTACCGCAAGGTGTCCAAGGGTCACGTCTCTGATGACGTCGATTACCTGACCGCTGATGACGAGGTCGAGGTGGTGATCGCTCAGGCGAACGCACCGCTGGATGCGAACAACAACTTCGTCGAAGACATGGTCCTGGTCCGTCAGCGTGGCGGCGGTGGCGAGCCCGTTCTGATCCCGGCCGACGAGGTCGAGTACATGGACGTGTCCCCGCGCCAGATGGTGTCGGTGGCCACCGCCCTGATCCCGTTCCTTGAGCACGATGACGCCAACCGCGCACTCATGGGTGCGAACATGCAGCGTCAGGCTGTGCCGCTGGTCCGTTCCGAGGCCCCCGTGGTGGGCACCGGTATGGAGCGCGCGGCCGCTGTGGACGCGGGCGACGTCGTCATTGCCAAGAAGGCCGGTGTGGTCACCGAGGTCTCGGCTGATCTGGTCATCATGCTCAACGATGACGGCACGGAAACCAGCTACCGCATCGCCAAGTTCAACCGCTCCAACCAGGGCAACTCCTACAACCAGCGTGTGCTGGTCTCCGAGGGCGCACGTCTGGAGGTCGGCGGCATCATCGCTGACGGCCCGGCAACGGATCAGGGTGAACTCGCCCTGGGCAAGAACCTCCTCGTGGCGTTCATGTCCTGGGAAGGCCACAACTTCGAGGATGCGATCATTCTCTCGCAGCGCCTGGTGTCGGAGGACGTGCTGTCCTCCATCCACATCGAGGAGCACGAGATCGACGCCCGTGACACCAAGCTCGGTGCCGAGGAGATCACCCGGGACATCCCGAACGTCTCCGAGGAGATTCTGGCTGGCCTGGACGAGCGCGGTATCATCCACATCGGTGCCGAGGTCGACACGGGAGACATCCTGGTCGGCAAGGTCACCCCGAAGGGTGAGACCGAGCTGACTCCGGAAGAGCGCCTGTTGCGGGCCATCTTCGGTGAGAAGTCCCGTGAAGTCCGTGACACCTCACTCAAGGTGCCCCACGGCGAGTCCGGCACCGTGATCGGCGTTCGGGTCTTTGACCGGGACTCCGATGACGAGTTGGCTCCCGGTGTGAACCAGCTGGTCCGCATCTACGTTGCTGCCAAGCGCAAGATCACCGACGGTGACAAGCTGGCAGGTCGTCACGGTAACAAGGGTGTCATCTCCAAGATTCTGCCGATCGAGGATATGCCCTTCCTGGCGGACGGTACCCCGGTTGACGTGGTGCTGAACCCGCTGGGTGTGCCTGGTCGTATGAACGTCGGCCAGGTGCTGGAGACGCACCTTGGCTGGGTTGCCAAGACCGGTTGGAAGATCGAGGGCGAGCCTGAGTGGGTCAAGAACCTGCCGAACATGCCCCGTGAGACCGGCCCCAACCAGACCGTTGCCACCCCGGTGTTCGACGGCGCCCGCGAAGAGGAAATCGCTGGTCTGCTGAACTCCACCAATGTGACGCGTGACGGACAGCGACTCATCGACGCCTCGGGTAAGACCCAGTTGTTCGATGGCCGCTCGGGGGAGCCGTTCCCGGATCCGATCTCCGTGGGCTACATGTACATCCTGAAGCTCCACCACCTGGTGGACGACAAGATCCACGCCCGTTCCACGGGCCCCTACTCCATGATCACCCAGCAGCCGCTGGGCGGTAAGGCCCAGTTCGGTGGCCAGCGCTTCGGTGAAATGGAAGTGTGGGCGCTGGAAGCCTACGGCGCCGCGTACACCCTGCAGGAACTGCTGACCATCAAGTCGGATGACATTCACGGTCGCGTGAAGGTCTACGAGGCGATCGTCAAGGGTGAGAACATCCCGGAGCCGGGCATCCCCGAATCCTTCAAGGTGCTTATCAAGGAAATGCAGTCGCTGTGCCTGAACGTCGAGGTCCTCTCGACTGACGGCACCACGATTGAAATGCGTGACTCGGATGAAGAAGTCTTCCGAGCCGCGGAAGAACTCGGCATCGACCTCTCCAGGTCCGAGCCGAACTCCGTCGAAGAAGTGTAAACCCCTCGTATCCTTCGGGAATCTCCTCGGCGCCTGCTTCGCTTGACGGCGCTGACGGAGATTCACCGAAAGGATACGAGGACCGTGGTGGGCAAAGAGAGCAGCGCCAAGGGTGGGGCAGGAAAGTTTCTACGTGGCGGCGGAGCCGACACGAAAGAAACTGCCCCAACCGCAAGCGAAGCAGGCGCCTAGGGCTTGGCTTTCCTCCGCACTCGCAGCACACCAGACACACAGACTCGTAAGACTTCAGATTTTCACGACAGAGAGACAGGACCCTATGTCCAGCGAATCTACCTTCGGACTCATGCAGATCGGCCTGGCTACCGCGGAAGACATCCGTGAGTGGTCGTACGGCGAGGTCAAGAAGCCCGAAACCATCAACTACCGCACCCTCAAGCCCGAGAAGGACGGCCTCTTCTGCGAGAAGATCTTCGGCCCGTCCCGGGACTGGGAGTGCTACTGCGGTAAGTACAAGCGCGTCCGCTTCAAGGGCATCATCTGTGAGCGTTGTGGCGTTGAAGTCACCCGTGCCAAGGTGCGTCGCGAGCGGATGGGCCACATTGAGCTGGCCGCACCCGTCACCCACATCTGGTACTTCAAGGGTGTGCCCTCCCGCCTGGGCTACCTGCTGGACCTGGCGCCGAAGGACCTTGAGAAGGTCATCTACTTCGCCGCTTACATGATCACCAGCGTGGATGAGGAAGGCCGCCACGCGGACCTGCCGAATCTGCAGGCTGAGCACGATCTGGAGAAAAAGCAGCTCGTGGA
Organism: Psychromicrobium xiongbiense; assembly: GCF_030271165.1. Lineage (GTDB taxonomy): Bacteria > Actinomycetota > Actinomycetes > Actinomycetales > Micrococcaceae > Renibacterium > Renibacterium xiongbiense. Next base: position 26,107 of record NZ_JASSZH010000017.1, read on the forward strand.
CACCCGCGACGCTGATATTGCCGCGATTGCCCGCGACCTCGAAGGTGAGCTGGTCAAGCTCGAGGGTGAGGGCGCCAAGGCTGCCGAGAAGAAGAAGGCCCGCGACTCCGCCGACCGTCAGATGGCCAACGTGCGTAAGCGCGCTGATGCCGACGTCGAGCGCCTGGAGCAGGTCTGGGACCGTTTCAAGAACCTCAAGGTCGCTGACCTGGAAGGTGACGAGGCGCTCTACCGCGAACTGCGTGACCGCTACGGTCTCTACTTCGAGGGCTCGATGGGCGCCGAGGCGATCAAGAAGCGCCTCGAGACCTTCGACATGGAGGCCGAGTCCGAGCTGCTGCGCGACATCATTCAGAACGGTAAGGGCCAGCGCAAGACGCGTGCCCTGAAGCGCCTGAAGGTTGTCAACGCGTTCCTGACCACCAACAACAGCCCGCTGGGCATGGTCCTGGACGCCGTCCCGGTCATCCCGCCGGAACTGCGCCCGATGGTTCAGCTCGACGGCGGCCGCTTCGCGACCTCCGACCTGAATGATCTCTACCGCCGTGTGATCAACCGCAACAACCGCCTCAAGCGCCTGCTTGATCTGGGTGCTCCGGAGATCATCGTCAACAACGAGAAGCGCATGCTTCAGGAAGCTGTTGACAGCCTCTTCGACAACGGCCGTCGTGGCCGTCCGGTCACCGGTCCAGGTAACCGTCCGCTGAAGTCGCTCAGTGACATGCTCAAGGGCAAGCAGGGTCGTTTCCGTCAGAACCTGCTCGGTAAGCGCGTTGACTACTCGGGCCGTTCGGTCATCGTTGTCGGCCCGCAGCTGAAGCTGCACCAGTGTGGTCTGCCCAAGCAGATGGCTCTGGAGCTCTTCAAGCCGTTCGTGATGAAGCGCCTGGTTGACCTCAACCATGCACAGAACATCAAGAGCGCCAAGCGCATGGTCGAGCGTTACCGCCCGCAGGTCTGGGATGTGCTGGAAGAGATCATCACCGAACACCCGGTGCTGCTCAACCGTGCACCAACCCTGCACCGCCTTGGCATCCAGGCCTTCGAGCCCCAGCTGGTGGAGGGCAAAGCCATCCAGCTGCACCCGTTGGTCTGTGGCGCGTTCAACGCTGACTTCGACGGGGATCAGATGGCAGTTCACCTGCCGCTGAGCCCCGAGGCCCAGGCGGAGGCGCGCATCCTGATGCTCTCCTCGAACAACATCCTCAAGCCCTCGGATGGCCGTCCGGTCGCCCTGCCCTCGCAGGATATGATCATCGGTCTGTTCCACCTCACTACCAAGCGTGAAGGCGCTGTCGGTGAGGGGCGCGTGTTCGTCTCGCCTGCTGAGGCGATCATGGCTCACGATGCCGGTGTTCTGCACCTCAACGCGAAGGTCAAGATCCGTCTGGACAACTTCGTGCCATACGCGGGATGGGAAGCTCCGGAAGGCTGGGAGCCCGGTCAGCCCACGATCGTGGAGACCTCGCTGGGTCAGGTGCTCTTCAACGACACCCTGCCTGCCGACTACCCCTGGGTTGAGGCTGTTGCAGACAAGGGCCAGCTCTCCGCCATCGTGAACGATCTGGCTGAGCGTTACCCCAAAGTGGTTGTGGCCGCGACGCTGGACAACCTCAAGGATGCCGGTTTCTACTGGGCGACCCGTTCGGGCGTCACGGTGGCGATCTCCGACATCGAGGTTCCGGCCAGCAAGCCGGAGATCCTGGCTGGATACGAGGCCAAGGCCGCCAAGGTGCAGTCCCAGTTCGAGAAGGGTCTGATCGCTGATGACGAGCGTCGTCAGGAACTGATCGACATCTGGAACCAGGCGACCAATGATGTGGCTGATGCGATGCGGAAGAGCTTCGCGCCGACCAACACCATCAACCGCATGGTCTCCTCCGGTGCTCGTGGTAACTGGATGCAGGTTCGTCAGATTGCCGGTATCCGTGGTCTGGTGGCCAACCCGAAGGGTGAGATCATCCCTCGCCCGATCAAGTCCTCCTACCGTGAGGGCCTGTCGGTGTTGGAGTACTTCATCGCGACCCACGGTGCCCGTAAGGGTCTGGCCGATACCGCTCTGCGTACCGCCAACTCGGGTTACCTGACCCGTCGTCTGGTGGATGTCTCGCAGGACGTCATCGTCCGTGAAGAGGACTGTGGCACCGAGCGTGGCCTGACTCTGCCGATCGCCGTCACGGATGCGACCGGCGAGATCGTGCTGCACGAAGAGGTCGAGAACTCCGTCTACGCCCGGACGCTCGCCACCGAGGTGCGCGACGCCAAGGGCAAGGTGCTGGCCGAGGCCGGTGCCGACGTCGGCGACGTGCTGATCGCGGAGCTCTTCGCGGCCGGCATCGAGGAGATCAAGGTCCGCTCCGTACTCACCTGTGAGTCCGCGGTGGGAACCTGTGCTCTGTGCTACGGCCGTTCGCTGGCTACGGGTAAGACCGTGGACATCGGCGAGGCTGTCGGCATCATCGCCGCGCAGTCGATCGGTGAGCCCGGTACTCAGCTGACCATGCGTACCTTCCACACCGGTGGTGCTGTGTCCGCCAGCCGTGGCGAGGACATCACCCAGGGTCTGCCCCGTATCCAGGAGCTCTTCGAGGCGCGTACCCCCAAGGGTGTTGCGCCGATCGCGGAGGCAGCTGGCAGGATCAGCATCGAGGAGACCGAGCGTCAGCTCCGCCTCGTGCTGACCCCGGACGACGGCAGCGAAGAGATCGCCTACCCGGTACTGCGCCGTGCGCGGTTGCTGGTGGCTGACGGTGAGCACGTCGAGGTCGGGCAGAAGCTCGTCGTCGGCGCGGTCGATCCGAAGCAGGTACTGCGTGTGCTCGGCCCGCGTGCCGCACAGAAGCACCTGGTGGAGGAAGTCCAGTCGGTGTACCGCAGCCAGGGTGTGGGCATTCACGACAAGCACGTGGAGGTCATCGTCCGTCAGATGCTCCGTCGCGTGACCGTGATCGAGTCCGGCGATTCCGACCTGCTGCCCGGCGAGCTCGCCGAGCGCGGTCGCTTCGAGTCGGAGAACCGCCGCGTGGTGTCTGAGGGCAAGAAGCCGGCCTCTGGCCGTAACGAGCTCATGGGTATCACCAAGGCCTCACTGGCGACCGAATCCTGGCTCTCCGCGGCCTCCTTCCAGGAGACCACCCGGGTACTCACCCAGGCGGCCATGGAAGGCAAGAGCGATCCGTTGCTCGGCCTGAAGGAGAACGTGATCATCGGCAAGCTGATCCCGGCCGGCACCGGTCTGCCGCGCTACACCGACATTACGGTGGAGCCGACGGAAGAGGCCAAGGCCAATCTGTTCACGGCGTCGAGCGCGTTCAGCGATTTCGATTACGCGGCAGTGGGCGGCGACCTGTCACCCGAGTTCCACGCCATCCCGCTGGATGACTACGATCTGGGCAGCGACTTCCGCTGACGATTGACGTACTGACGCCAGAGGCGCTCTCCTTTCCTGGAGGGCGCCTCTGGCGTTTAACCGGCCGTGTGTCGGTGCTCAGTGTCCAGTTGCGCACTGACCGAGATGATGTCGTGATCCAGTGGCCCTCGTCACCTTCGATTGTTTCTCCGTATGATTGTGCAAAGCCTGTTGAGTGTGTCTGATCGAGCCCAGAAGGAACGGAGAGTTGCCGTGAGTCAGGAATTCCCACCGCCCCCGAACCCCGGCGCTGCACCAGTTCCGCCTCGCCCGGGGTATTCGCCGTCCGGGCCGCGCGGTGGTGGATTTCAGGCCCCGGCCGGATACCCACCTCCCTCACAGCAGCCTCCGGTCTCCCCAGCGCCCGCCTATGCTCCTTACGCTTCACAGGGCTATCCGCAGCAGGTTCCGCCGCAGCAGGTTCCGCCGCAGCAGCGCAAGAGCCGCAAGGGGTTGCTGATCGGGTTGGGTAGTGGTGTGCTGGCGCTGATCCTGATCGTGGTTGGATGTGGACTCTGGTATGCGAACGCCAGCTCCAGTCATGCCCCCGAGAACCAGGTCAAAGCATTTCTGGACAAGTTGGTTGCCGGCCAGGTGGAAGAGGCCCTGGCGCTGAGCTCCACTGACCTGACCGATGCGGACAAAACACTGATCAATAACAAGGTCTACGGTTCGCTCAGCAACCGGGTGTCCTCCTACACGCTCGGAAAGACGACGGTCTCCAATGGCAAGGCCACGGTCCCGGCCACGCTGTCGACGGGCTCGTCAGACATCCCCGTCGACTTCACGCTGCATGCCTCAGGTAAGGATATTGTGGTGGACACCTGGACCCTGGAACCGGTGGCCCTGCCCAGCCTGACGGTGAACTTCACTGCCCCAGCCAGCATCGCGCCGACTGTTGCCGGGGTCGCCATCAAGCCTCAGGTGGTGGCCGCGGCCGGAGCAGTTCCTGCCTCGCTGAAAAGCATCACTCTGAAGGCGCTGCCGGGGACCTACCCGGTCAAGGTCGCCACCCAGGACGCAGCCTTCACCGTTGCCGACGTCTCCGTGACGGTGGATTCCTTCGCCGGGAAAGGGCCTGCAACCGCCACGCTGAAGGCTGTGCTGACCGATGCCGGGAAGAAGGCCATCACTGACGCCGTCGGGGCGTATGAGGACGGCTGCGCTGCCAAGGGCAGCCTGGTGCTGACCGGCTGCCCGTTTTCCGGCAACACCACGGACCCAATCCTCAAATACACCATCAGCGACGCAAAGTGGGTGATCAACTCCCGGCCCACCGTGCAGGTGGCGGAGTGGACCAACTCCGGCGGTTGGCTGGTGCTGAGCACCACCTCCGGCTCAGCCAGTTGGAGTGCCAAGCTGGACAGTGCCACTCAGACCGGCACCGGTTCCCTGGATAACCGAAGCTTCATGGTCTTCGGCAAGGTCACCGAGATCAAGGATGGTAAAGCCAACTTCACCCCGGATGTGACGGGCTGAGGAGCCTGACTCAGCCAAAGAGCGGCAGTCCGGGCAGCTCCGCCGCGCTGGCCAGCACATAATCAGGGCCGATGCCGGCAAAGTCCTCGGCGCTCAGTCCTCCGGTGAGTACGCCCACGGATCGGACGCCCGCCCGCTGCGCGGAGAGCACATCCACCAGGGTGTCTCCGCTGGAGATGACCTGCTTGACGTCCTGCACACCCGTGGCTTCCATTGCGTGGTGGATCAGGTAGGGCGCGGGCCGGCCTGCGCTGACCTCGTCGCTGGTCACCGCGGCATCGAACTGCTCACCCTGCTTCCAGCCCAGGGAGGCCAGCAGCGGCCAGGCGACCGCCTGATCAAAGCCGGTGGTCAGTGCGATCGCCACCCCTCTCCCGCGAAGCGTGCGCAGAGCCGCCTCGACTCCGGGAAGACTCACCGGGGGTTGCTCGCGGTAGAACCGTGCCAACAGGGTGCGGAAGCGATCAAAGGCTGCCAACACTGACTGCTCGGTCGCTTCCACGCCACCCAGCGGCATAAGCGCACGGATGGCGCTGACCTTATCAGTGCCCATCCACCGCTGGAGGTCGGTCTGCGCCACGGTGGCCCCGGCCTGCTCAACGGCTTCGCGCAGAGCGCGATAGACCAGTCCGTGGTCATTGATCGTGGTCCCGGCCATATCGAAGACGGCGAGCTGAATCATGATTCTCCTCCGGGGTGAGTGTCGATGCGGGCCAGTGGCGTCCGGTTGGGCAGCGTGTTGTCGATGGTGAAGCTGGCCAGCTCGGGCCGGTACTTGTCCTCGCCGTACTCCAGCCGCACCCCCGCATCGTTGAAACTGATCCGGCGCTCCCGCAACAGGGGAGCGCCCTGCTCCACGGTGAGGTGTTCGGCATCGAAGGCGTCCGCAGCCACCGCATCGATGAAGTGACGCGCGCTGCTGAGCACCACGCCGTGATCCTGAAGATAGCGGTAGGTCGAACCGGAGTCAGTGTCGAAGGAGAACAGCAGGCTTCCTACCTCGGCCAGATAGTGGGAGTGCTCCAGCATGGCTGGTTCGCCGTCGAGCAGGCGCAGGCGACGGATCGAGACGACCGGATCCGTTGGCGCGATGTCGAGCTGTTCGGCAACATAGTCTCCTGCCGGGTGACGAGAGATTTCCAGGGTCTGCTGCCCGGGCGCCCGTCCGATGTTTTCCGTCCACTGGGTAAAGGACATGAAAGTGGCGAAGGACTGTGACGGCACCGGCCCCCTTACCAGAGGGGACCGGCCCCGGCCTCCAGTGATCATGCCATTCTGACGCAAGGTGGCGAGGGCTTGCCGGACGGGCCCCCGTGAGACGGAAAACTCGTCACATAACTGAGCTTCGGAGGGGACATGGCAGCCTTCTGGCCAGGCTCCGGAGCGTATTCGGTCACGGAATTCGTTGCTGAGCCGCTCGTGCAGAGGAACAGACATGGCTTCACTCCATCACACGGATATGAACAATCGGCAAACTTGTCTATACAAGGCCTCGTTCGGCTTGAATCTGCCGCTCGGCGACCGGCATTCTGAAGCTATGGTTCTCCCCTCCAGCCTGCCTGCCTCCTCAGCGTCATCGGGCGACCCCCTGAGCACCCTCCTGGCCGAGGTTGACCTGCTGGTGGTCGGTGCTGGCATCGTCGGCCTGGCTCATGCCTTTGAAGCACACCATCGAGGGTTGCGGGTGGCCGTCGTCGATCGTGACTACCGGCCTACGGGCGCGTCGATTCGAAACTTCGGGCACTGCTGCATCACGGCTCAGAGCGGCGAACTGCTGGAACTGGCGATGGCGGGTCGAAGTTCCTGGTTGGCGGCCAGCGCAGCCGCCGGGTTCTTCTCGGCGGAGTCCGGAGCGCTTGCTGTGGCGCGCAGCCGCATCGAGCTGCAGGTGCTGGAGGAGTTGAGCACCGCGCGCGATGCCGGCCAGGTCCAGTTGCGTACTGCAGCCGAGGTCCGTGAGGCGCTCAGTGGCGGGCAGGCGGAGATCCTCGGTGGTGCCTGGCTGCGCGACGATCTACGAGTGGATCCGCGTGAGGCAGCACCGTCCCTGGCGGCCTGGTTGGCGGGGGAGGGAGTGCAGTTCTTCTGGAATACCTCATACCTACCGACCGCCATGTCGGGTGATTCCCTCCGGGTCCAGACCAGCAGGGGTGCCATCCGTGCCGAACAGACGATCGTTTGTGCGGGGCATGATCTGGATCAGCTGTACCCCTTGCTGGCGGCCGATCACGAGATCCGCCGCTGCGCCCTGCAGATGGCCAGGGTTCAGGTTCCTGCGGGGCTGCGGGTTCACCCGGCGGTACTCAGTGGAACCTCCATGCTGCGCTACCCGGCTTTTACCGAGCAGCCTGCGGCCGCCCGGTTGCGCGCCGAGATCGCCGCCCTGGACCCCGCGGTGGTGGAGATCGATGCGAATATCATGTTCACCCAGCGACCCGATGGCACGCTGCTGGTGGGGGACTCCCATCTGATGGATCTCGCTCAGGAGCCCTTCCTTTCGGAGGACACGTCGAGGGTGTTGCTGGACCGGGTGGCGAGGCTGCTCGGTGGCATCCCGTTCCGGGTTCTGGAACGCTGGCAGGGTATCTATGCGGCGAGTCCGCAGCACCCCTATCTGGTCGCAGCCCTGGATGAGCGCAGGACGGCGGTCAGCGTGACGAGCGGCGTCGGTATGACCATCTCCTTCGGTCTGGCCCGGAAGGTCCTGCGGGGGCTGGGCATCTGAAGGGGTCGGGAGCAGCGGGGCCAGCCGTGCGTATGGCGCCAGCGGCATAAAGGATCCGATCCGTGTGGTAATCTGGACGTAATTGTTTGATGGCAGAGGATCCCGTTCCGCGTTGCACGCAGCTTGTGCAACAAATGCCACCTTTTTGCATGCCTAGGGACTTTGGACTTCCCTCGTTTGCCCTCATCAGCCCAGCGCGGTTGATGTCGTGGTGAATGTGAACCGAAATGGGCTGCAGGACGAGTAAACACTGCTTCTCCCCAGCCTCAGAGCTTTTGAGCGGGGTGTGGGGCAGAACGACGAGACCCGGGCGCTTCGGGTCACGGAAAGACGGAGAAGTATCAGTGCCAACTATTAATCAGCTGGTCCGGAAGGGCCGCTCGCCCAAGGTCGCCAAGACCAAGGCTCCCGCGTTGAAGAGCAATCCGATGCGCCGTGGGGTGTGCACCCGTGTGTACACCACCACCCCGAAGAAGCCGAACTCGGCTCTGCGTAAGGTCGCCCGTGTGCGTATCGCCGGCGGTATCGAGGTCACCGCGTACATCCCCGGTGTGGGCCACAACCTGCAGGAACACTCCATCGTGCTGGTGCGCGGTGGTCGTGTGAAGGATCTCCCCGGCGTTCGCTACAAGATCGTCCGCGGCGCTCTTGACACCCAGGGTGTGAAGAACCGCAAGCAGGCTCGCAGCAAGTACGGCGCGAAGATGGAGAAGAAGTAACATGCCCCGCAAAGGTCCGGCCCCGAAGCGGCCGCTCGTCGTTGATCCGGTTTACGGGTCCCCGCTGGTCACCCAGCTGATCAACAAGATCCTGCTCGATGGCAAGAAGTCCACGGCTGAACGCATTGTCTACGGCGCACTGGAAGGTGCCCGCGAGAAGAGCGGTGGCGATCCTGTGGCTGCGCTCAAGAAGGCCATGGATAACATCAAGCCGAGCCTCGAGGTGAAGTCCCGCCGCGTCGGTGGCGCCACCTACCAGGTGCCGGTTGAGGTCAAGCCCGGTCGCGCCACGGCGCTCGCTCTGCGCTGGCTCGTCGGCTACTCGAAGGCCCGCCGCGAGAAGACCATGACCGAGCGTCTGCGCAATGAGATCCTGGATGCCTCCAACGGTCTCGGTGCCGCGGTGAAGCGCCGCGAAGACACGCACAAGATGGCCGAAGCCAACCGCGCCTTCGCACACTACCGCTGGTAGTCCATCTCGATTGGTGGGACCGACTCGTCTCCTGAGGGAACGAGTCGGCTCCGGCAATCGGTCTCCGGCCAACAGCCGGAAGGCCTTCCCCACAGCTCAACACCTTGAATTAGGGAGACACCGTGGCACAGGACGTGCTTACCGACCTCACCAAGGTCCGCAATATCGGCATCATGGCCCACATCGATGCCGGTAAGACCACTACTACCGAGCGCATCCTTTTCTACACGGGTGTGAATCACAAGATCGGCGAAACCCACGACGGCGCGTCGACGACCGACTGGATGGAACAGGAAAAGGAACGCGGCATCACGATCACCTCTGCCGCGGTGACCTCTTTCTGGAACGGTAACCAGATCAACATCATCGACACCCCCGGTCACGTGGACTTCACCGTTGAGGTGGAACGTTCGCTGCGCGTGCTCGACGGCGCCGTTGCTGTCTTTGACGGCAAAGAAGGCGTGGAGCCGCAGTCGGAGACCGTGTGGCGTCAGGCCGATAAGTACGATGTTCCCCGTATCTGCTTCGTCAACAAGATGGACAAGCTGGGCGCGGACTTCTACTTCACGGTGGACACCATCATCAACCGACTGGGTGCCAAGCCCCTGGTGATCCAGCTCCCCATCGGTGCCGAGAACGACTTCGTCGGCGTCGTCGATCTGCTCGAGATGCGCGCACTGGTCTGGCCTGGCGATGCCAAGGGCGATGTGACCATGGGTGCAAAGTACGAAGTTCAGGAAATCCCCGCCGACATGGTGGAGAAGGCCAACGAGTACCGTGCAGCTCTCGTCGAGACGGTTGCCGAGTCCTCTGAAGAACTCATGGAGAAATACCTTGAGGGCGAAGAGCTGACTCTGGCCGAGATCAAGGCCGGCATCCGCAAGATGACGATCGCCTCGGAGGTCTACCCGATCCTCTGCGGTTCAGCCTTCAAGAACCGCGGCGTGCAGCCCATGCTCGATGCCGTGGTCGATTTCCTGCCGTCCCCGCTGGATGTTCCTCCGATGATCGGTCACGATCCGAAGGACTCCGAGGTCGAGATGACCCGTAAGCCCAGTGTGGAGGAGCCCTTCTCCGCTCTGGCGTTCAAGGTCGCCACGCACCCGTTCTTCGGCCAGCTGGTCTTCATCCGCGTGTACTCCGGCCAGATCGAGTCGGGAACCCAGGTGATCAACTCGACCAAGGGCAAGAAGGAGCGCATTGGCAAGCTCTTCCAGATGCATGCCAATAAGGAGAACCCGGTGGAGGAAGCACTCGCCGGCCACATCTACGCTGCCATCGGCCTGAAGGACACCACCACCGGTGACACCCTGGCTGACATCGCCAAGCCGATCGTGCTCGAGTCGATGAGCTTCCCTGAGCCCGTCATCTCGGTCGCCATCGAGCCCAAGACGAAGGGTGACCAGGAGAAGCTCTCTACGGCCATCCAGAAGCTCTCCGCTGAGGACCCGACCTTCCAGGTCAACCTCGACGAGGACACCGGCCAGACCATCATTGCCGGTATGGGCGAGCTCCACCTGGACATCCTGGTGGATCGCATGCGTCGCGAGTTCCGTGTCGAAGCCAATGTGGGCAAGCCCCAGGTTGCTTACCGCGAGACGATCCGCCGCAAGGTGGATAAGCACGACTACACGCACAAGAAGCAGACCGGTGGATCCGGCCAGTTCGCGAAGGTTCAGATCGCGATCGAGCCCTTCACCTCTGAAGATGGTGTGCTGTACGAATTCGAGAACAAGGTCACTGGTGGCCGCGTTCCGCGTGAGTACATCCCCAGCGTGGACCAGGGCATCCAAAGCGCGCTCACCGATGGTGTGCTCGCCGGGTACCCCGTGGTCGGCATCAAGGCAACGCTGCTTGACGGCGCTTACCACGATGTTGACTCCTCCGAAATGGCCTTCAAGATTGCCGGTCGCATGGCGTTCAAGGAAGCCGCTCGGAAGGCAGATCCGGTTCTGCTCGAACCTCTGATGGAGGTGGAGGTCCGCACGCCCGAGGAGTACATGGGGGATGTGATCGGTGACCTCAACTCCCGTCGTGGACAGATGCAGTCCATGGAGGACGCCAGTGGCGTCAAGGTCATCCGGGCCTTGGTTCCGCTGTCCGGAATGTTCGGGTACATCGGTGACCTGCGGTCGAAGACCCAGGGCCGCGCCGTGTACTCCATGCAGTTCGACAGCTACGCGGAGGTCCCGAAGGCTGTGGCCGACGAGATCATCCAGAAAGCGCGCGGCGAGTAAAGTCCACTCTCTGAGTGGGCCTTGCGGCCAGTAATTTCAACAAAATCAATGACCACCAGTAGACTTGCTAAGGTTTCAGCGACGACAAGCGTCCTGAGAGGAAGTCAACTGAAAAACGTTCTAGGAGGAACCCGTGGCGAAGGCAAAGTTCGAGCGGACTAAGCCGCACGTTAACATCGGTACCATTGGTCACGTCGACCATGGAAAAACCACGTTGACGGCAGCCATTTCCAAGGTGCTGTACGACAAGTACCCGGATCTCAACGAGCAGCGCGATTTCGCGTCGATTGACTCGGCTCCCGAGGAGCGCCAGCGCGGTATCACGATCAATATCTCCCACGTGGAGTACCAGACGGAGAAGCGTCACTACGCTCACGTCGACGCGCCGGGTCACGCTGACTACATCAAGAACATGATCACCGGTGCGGCTCAGATGGACGGTGCAATCCTCGTGGTTGCCGCCACTGACGGCCCGATGGCTCAGACCCGCGAGCACGTTCTGCTGGCCCGCCAGGTGGGCGTTCCCTACCTGCTGGTTGCGCTGAACAAGTCCGACATGGTTGAGGACGAGGAACTCCTTGACCTGGTGGAGATGGAAGTTCGTGAACTTCTGTCCTCGCAGGGCTTCGACGGTGACGACGCTCCCGTGGTTCGCGTTTCCGGCCTGAAGGCTCTGGAAGGCGATCCCGAGTGGGTCAAGTCCGTTGAGGACCTGATGGAAGCTGTCGACAACTCGGTTCCGGACCCGGTTCGTGACCGCGACAAGCCCTTCCTGATGCCGATCGAGGACGTCTTCACGATCACCGGTCGTGGCACCGTGGTGACCGGTCGCGCCGAGCGTGGCACCCTCGCCATCAACTCCGAGGTCGAGATCGTCGGCATCCGCCCGATCCAGAAGACCACGGTCACCGGTATCGAGATGTTCCACAAGCAGCTCGACGAAGCCTGGGCTGGCGAGAACTGTGGTCTGCTGCTCCGTGGCCTCAAGCGCGACGATGTCGAGCGTGGCCAGGTTGTGGTGAAGCCGGGTTCGATCACCCCGCACACCGACTTCGAGGCCAACGTCTACATCCTGTCCAAGGATGAAGGCGGCCGTCACAACCCGTTCTACTCGAACTACCGTCCGCAGTTCTACTTCCGCACCACGGACGTCACCGGCGTCATCACGCTGCCCGAAGGCACCGAGATGGTCATGCCTGGCGACAACACCGAGATGACGGTCGCGCTGATCCAGCCGATCGCTATGGAAGAGGGCCTCGGCTTCGCTATCCGCGAAGGCGGCCGCACCGTTGGTTCAGGTCGTGTGACCAAGATCCTGAAGTAGTTCTCAGAACTCCTTCGCAGGAACCCCGTCCTTCTGGACGGGGTTCCTGTCGTTTAACCACTGACCTGAGCCCTTGATACAGTGGAGGAAATTCCCGGCTTCCCTTCAGGAGTGACCATGACCTGGCTAATCGTGTTGATCGTGGTGGTGGTTCTGGTGGGCGTCGTCTTCGGGCTGAGGAAGACCTTCGGTCGGGAGATTGACCGTTACCAGCAGATTCGCCGCGCCAACCGCGGGGAGTAGCCCACACCTCCCAGCCTCCCTGGGCGGTACAACTAGGTGGCAATAGTTGCTCAAAAACAGCGGATTTTCAGCAACTACTACTACCCAGTTGGGCGGGGGAGAAGCGGTCGGTTGGCTTTTCTCACCGACATCCGGCATACTGGATAAGTTGTTCAAGCGCTCCGTCGCGTCCCCATTCGGATAATGCCGAGTGTGAGGGTCCATGTCGAAGCCTAAACATAACCAACCAACCCCGAAGTTGAGGGTGTGTTGTGCGTCAAAATCGCGACACGCCCGAGCGCGGGGGTCGGTGTCCGGAATGTTGAGGAACCCGGTATTGCTCCGGATTCAGCGTTTGCGGGTATGCACTGATTGATTCCTCGACGAACGTCGGGGAATGAACTAAGCAGCATGTCAGGAAGAGAGCCCTAAGCCATGGCGGGACAAAAAATCCGCATCCGGCTGAAGTCGTATGACCACGAGGTCATTGACGTTTCAGCTCGGAAGATCGTTGAGACGGTCACCCGTGCGGGCGCGACGGTAGTCGGCCCCGTGCCGCTGCCGACGGAGAAGAACGTTTACTGCGTCATCCGGTCGCCCCACAAGTACAAGGACAGCCGCGAGCACTTTGAAATGCGCACGCACAAGCGGCTCATCGACATCATCGATCCCACGCCCAAGGCTGTCGATTCGCTGATGCGTCTCGACCTGCCGGCCGACGTGAACATCGAAATCAAGCTTTAAGGGAGGTGCTGAGAAACTATGACCACAACCCGCATTGTTAAGGGAATCCTGGGCACGAAGCTCGGCATGACCCAGGTCTGGGACGCGGAGAACAAGCTTGTTCCCGTCACTGTTGTCCAGGCCGACTCCAACGTCGTCACCCAGCTGCGCAACGCTGAGAAAGACGGCTACACCGCGGTGCAGATCGGCTACGGCCAGATCGATCCCCGCAAGGTGAGCAAGCCGCTCGTCGGCCACTTCCAGGAGGCCGGGGTTACCCCTCGCCGCCACGTGGTGGAAATCCGTACGAACGATGCCGCTGACTACACCCTGGGTCAGGAACTCTCCGTGGAGCTCTTCGAGGCCGGCCAGAAGGTCGACGTCGTGGGAACCTCCAAGGGTAAAGGTTTCGCCGGTGTCATGAAGCGTCACGGCTTCCACGGCGTGGGTGCCTCGCACGGTGCCCACAAGAACCACCGCAAGCCCGGTTCCATCGGTGGGGCCTCGACGCCCAGCCGCGTGTTCAAGGGTGTGCGGATGGCCGGTCGTATGGGTGCTGTTCGTCACACCACGCTGAACCTCACCGTTCACGCTGTTGATGCCGAAAAGGGCCTGCTGCTCATCAAGGGTGCCGTCCCCGGTGCCCGTGGCCAGGTTGTCCTGGTTCGCACCGCGGTCAAGTCAAACTCCGCCGCGAAGGGAGCATAAGACCATGGCTACCACATCCAATATCGTCAAGGTTGACCTGCCAGCCGAGATCTTCGACGTCCAGACCAACGTGCCGCTGCTGCACCAGGTCGTCGTTGCCCAGCTCGCTGCTGCACGCCAGGGCACGCACAAGACGAAGACTCGCGCCGAGGTCTCCGGTGCCGGTCGCAAGCCGTTCAAGCAGAAGGGCACCGGCCGCGCTCGTCAGGGCTCCATCCGTGCTCCTCACATGACCGGCGGTGGCGTCGTCCACGGACCGACCCCGCGCGACTACAGCCAGCGGACCCCCAAGAAGATGAAGGCTGCTGCTCTGCGCGGTGCCCTCTCCGATCGGGCCCGTAACGGCCGCGTGCACGTTGTCGCTGAGCTCGTTGCTGGCACCACGCCTTCCACCAAGGACGCACGGGCCACGCTGCTCGCCGTGTCTGAGCGGAAGAACCTGCTGGTCGTCATCGAGCGCTCCAATGACGTTGCCGCGTTGTCGCTGCGCAACCTGGCCGAGGTGCACGTGCTGTACGTCGACCAGCTGAACACCTATGACGTTCTCATCTCCGATGATGTCATTTTCACCCAGGCTGCCTATGAGGCTTTTGTCTCGGGCAAGGCTGCTTCCGAGGCTTTCGGTGTCAGTTTCACCGAGGTGCTGGTGGAGGACGTCGAGTCGGATCAGGCTGCTGAGACCGAGGAGGACGCAAAGTGAGCGAAAACTCCATTACTCACCTCAAGGACCCCCGTGACGTGGTGCTCGCACCGGTCGTCTCGGAGAAGAGCTACGGACTGATCGACGAAGGTAAGTACACCTTCCTGGTTGATCCCCGCTCGAACAAGTCCGAGATCAAGTTCGCCGTGGAGAAGATTTTCTCCGTCAAGGTGGATTCGATCAACACCATCAATCGTGCCGGTAAGCGTAAGCGGACCCGCCTCGGGTGGGGGCAGCGCAAGAGCACCAAGCGCGCCATCGTCACCCTGAAGGAAGGCACTATCGACATCTTCGGCGGTCCGCTTTCCTAAGCGGAGACCACTTTAACGAGGACACATCATGGGAATCCGTAAATACAAGCCGACAACCCCGGGCCGTCGTGGCTCGAGCGTTGCCGACTTTGCAGAAATCACGCGGTCGACGCCGGAGAAGTCTCTGGTCCGTCCGCTGCCGAAATCCGGTGGCCGTAACAACACCGGGAAAATCACGACCCGTCACAAGGGTGGTGGACACAAGCGTCAGTACCGTCTGATCGACTTCCGTCGTCACGACAAGGACGGCGTCAATGCCAAGGTTGCGGAGATCGAATACGATCCAAACCGTACCGCTCGCATTGCGCTGCTCCACTACGTGGACGGCACCAAGCGTTACATCATTGCTCCGAACAAGCTCAAGCAGGGCGACTTCGTCGAGGCGGGTCCCGCTGCGGACATCAAGCCTGGCAACAACCTGCCGCTGCGCAACATCCCCGTGGGTACGGTGATTCACGCGGTGGAGCTCCGTCCCGGTGGCGGTGCTAAGATGGCCCGCTCGGCTGGTGCTTCGGTGCAGTTGGTCGCCAAGGAAGGCCGCTTCGCTCAGTTGCGTCTGCCCTCCGGTGAAATCCGTAACGTTGATGTGCGTTGCCGTGCAACGGTGGGCGAGGTCGGCAACGCCGAGCAGTCCAACATCAACTGGGGTAAGGCTGGACGTAACCGCTGGCGCGGCATCCGCCCGACCGTTCGTGGCGTTGCCATGAACCCGGTGGATCACCCGCACGGTGGTGGTGAAGGCAAGACCTCCGGTGGTCGCCACCCGGTCAACCCGAATGGCAAGCCTGAGGGCCGTACCCGCCGTCCGAACAAAGAGAGCGACAAGCTTATTGTGCGTCGCCGTCGTACTGGCAAGAACAAGCGATAGGAGCCTGGAGACATGCCACGCAGTCTGAAGAAGGGTCCTTTCGTTGACCAGCACCTCTTTGTGAAGGTCGTCCGGGAAAACGAAAAGGGCTCCAAGAACGTCATCAAGACCTGGTCCCGCCGGTCGATGATCATCCCCGACATGCTCGGGCACACCATCGCCGTGCACGACGGCCGCAAGCACATCCCGGTGTTCATCACCGAATCGATGGTCGGGCACAAATTGGGCGAATTCGCTCCCACGCGGACTTTCCGCGGCCATGTGAAGGACGACCGCAAGGGCAAGCGCCGCTAAGCCTCGGCTTAGAGGTGTAGCTCTTTCGGCAAGACGAGAGAAGGAAAGCAATGGAAGCCAAGGCTATTGCGCGGCACATCCGCGTAACGCCTATGAAGGCCCGGCGCGTCGTCAACCTGATTCGTGGTAAGCAAGCGAATGAGGCCCTGGCGATTCTGAAGTTTGCCCCCCAGGCAGCTTCGGAGCCGGTTTTCAAAGCACTCCAGTCCGCAGTGGCTAACGCCCGCGTGCTGGCCGACCGGGACAGCGTCGCTTTCGATGAAAGCGACCTCTACATCAGCGAAGCTTTCGTTGATGAAGGCCCCACCATGAAGCGGTTCCAGCCGCGTGCCCAGGGGCGCGCCTACCGCATCAAGAAGCGCACCAGCCACATCACTGTGGTTGTTGCCACGCCGAGTGAGGAGGAGAACTAAGTGGGACAGAAAGTCAACCCGCACGGGTTCCGCCTCGGTATCACCACCGACCATGTCTCGCATTGGTTCGCCGACTCGAACAAGGCCGGCCAGCGCTACAAGGATTTCGTCCGCGAGGATGTGAAGATCCGCCAGCTCATGTCGACCGGCATGGAGCGCGCAGGCATCGCCAAGGTTGAAATCGAGCGCACCCGCGATCGCGTTCGCGTCGATATCCACACCGCCCGTCCGGGTATTGTGATCGGTCGTCGTGGCGCTGAAGCAGACCGCATTCGCGGCGAGCTTGAGAAGCTCACGGGCAAGCAGGTTCAGTTGAACATCCTCGAGGTGAAGAACCCCGAGATGGAAGCTCAGCTGGTGGCCCAGGGCATCGCCGAGCAGCTCTCTTCCCGTGTGGCTTTCCGCCGTGCGATGAAGAAGGCCATGCAGTCCGCACAGCGTGCCGGTGCCAAGGGCATCCGGGTGCAGTGCTCCGGCCGTCTGGGTGGCGCTGAAATGAGCCGTTCCGAGTTCTACCGCGAAGGTCGTGTGCCGCTGCACACCCTCCGCGCGAACATCGACTACGGCTTCTTCGAAGCCAAGACCACCTTCGGCCGCATCGGTGTGAAGGTCTGGATCTACAAGGGTGATGTCACTGCCAAGGAACTGGCTCAGCAGGCAGCTGCTGCTCCGGCCCGTGGACGTGGCCCCCGTCGCGATGGCGATGACCGTGGACCCCGCAGGGACAACAACCGCGACAACAACCGTGGTGGCGCTCGTCGCCCCGAGCGGACCGAGGCAGCTGCCGAGGCTCCGGCAGCCGAAGGGAGTGAAGCCTAAATGTTGATTCCACGTCGTGTGAAGCACCGTAAGCAGCACCACCCCGGCCGTTCCGGTCAGGCAACCGGTGGTACTAAGGTCACCTTTGGTGAGTTCGGTATCCAGGCTCTGACCCCGGCGTATGTGACCAACCGTCAGATCGAGTCCGCTCGTATCGCGATGACCCGTCACATCAAGCGTGGTGGCAAGGTGTGGATCAATATCTACCCTGACCGCCCGATCACCAAGAAGCCTGCCGAAACCCGTATGGGTTCCGGTAAGGGTTCGCCGGAATGGTGGATCGCCAACGTCAAGCCCGGCCGGATCCTCTTCGAGGTTGCCGGCGTCAATGAGGAACTGGCTCGCGAAGCTCTGACGCGTGCCATCCACAAGCTGCCTTTGAAGGCACGAATCGTCCGTCGTGAGGGTGGTGAATAGAGATGGCAGTAGGAACCAAGGATTTGGCAATCGACAAGCTGGACAGCCTCGATAAGGAGCGTCTGGCCGAAGAACTGCGCAAGGCCAAGGAAGAACTGTTCAACCTGCGGTTCCAGTCGGCTACCGGCCAGCTGGAGAACCACGGTCGTCTGCGCGCCGTCAAGCGCGATATCGCCCGCATCTACACCGTGCTGCGTGAGCGCGAGCTCGGCATTCGTGCCGAGGTCGTCGCTGCCGTGGTCGAGGATACGGCGAAGGCGAAGAAGAAGTCTTCCAAGAAGGCCGCAAAGTCGGAGGAAGTTGCCGATGCTGAGGCCACCGAGGAGGCAGCCAAATGAGTGAAGAGATCAAGGAAACGACCGTGACCGAGACCGCTGAGAGCGAGCAGAACAGCTCCGCGCGTGGTTACCGCAAGACCCGTCGCGGCTACGTTGTTTCTGACAAGATGCAGAAGACCATTGTGGTCGAGGTCGAGGATCGCGTGAAGCACGCGCTCTACGGCAAGGTCATGCGCCGCACCTCCAAGGTGAAGGCTCATGATGAGGAGAACACCGCCGGAATCGGCGACCTGGTGCTGATCAGCGAGACTCGTCCGCTGTCCGCCACCAAGCGCTGGCGCCTGGTGGAGATCCTGGAGAAGGCCAAGTAGGCCCATCCCGCCGGCTCCACAGCTCGCACCGAACGAAAGGCCCCGTCCCTTGGGACGGGGCCTTTCGGCGTCTTCGGCGGGTGCTCGGGGCGGAGGTCAGTCGTTGTCCTGCCGGACGATCTGCACCGCGTCTTCAGCAAGCACCATGCTGCGGCCCTGACCGTCATCGAGGTGTACCCAGAGGACCGAATGGTCCGCGGTGTGGGTATCCACTCTGCCGTGATTGGAGGCCCCATTGGGGTATTCCAGACGGATCCTGTCGCCCGCGCGCAACAGGTGGCGTTGCGGGTCAGGCGGTGTGCTGGTGATGGACGATGGCGTAGTGGCCTCGGTCCGGATGCGTGAGCGTGCCATAGGTGACCTCCCCAGGGGTCGTGTGGAATCTGAACGTAGATTCAGCCTAGGGCTCGCCACTGAACAGCAGGTGAACATCACGAAAAACGACGTACCGGCTCAGGGGCGGCTCAGAGCCATTTCTTCTTTTTGAAGATGAGATACATGCCGCCGGCCAGCGCGGCCATCAGAGCGAGCGCGTAGGGGTATCCGTACTCCCAGTGGAGTTCCGGAATGATGGTGAAGTTCATGCCGTAGACCCCCGCCACAAAGCTCGGAGCGAAGAAGATGGCGGCCCAGGAGGAGATCTTCTTGACCTCCTCATTCTGCGCGGCGCTGGCCTCGTTGAGCCGGTTCGCGGTGAGCGTGCCGTCGACGGTCAGCGCGTTCTGCAGCAGTTGCCGGAAGCCGTCCGCCCGGGCCGTCAGCCCCGCCACATGATCCTCGACATCGCGCAATTTGCGCTGCAGCTCGATGTCCACACCGCGGGTGTCGAAGCCGTTGCGCAAGGTCGCGATGATCCCCAGTAGCGGGTGGAGCGCACGCTGAAACTGGATCACCTCGCGGGAGAGCTTGTAGATGCGGTGAGAGACGTGAGGACCTCCAGTGAAGAGCTGATCCTCAATCTCATCAATGTCGTTCTCCAGACCGGCAACCACGGGGGCGTAGTCATCCACCACCTGATCCAGCAGACCGTACAGCACCGCCTCCGGTCCCAGAGCCAGCAACTCGGGCTGGTGCTCCAGCCGTTGACGCACTTGCGCGACGCCCACTTCTTCGGCATGGCGGATGGTGACGACAAAGTCCTTGCCGGTGAAGATATGAAGCTCACCGAACTCGACCTCTTCCTCTTCGTCCAGATAACGGGCCGGCCGCAGCACGGTGAAGAGAATGTCGTCGTAGCGCTCGATCTTGGGCCGTTGGTGCGCAGCAATCGCATCCTCCACCGCCAGCGGGTGCAGCCCGAATTCGCTGGCCACCGAGGCCATTTCCGCCGGAGTCGGCCGGTACAGGCCGATCCAGGCCATTCCGCCACGGGCCTCGAGCGTCTCGTAGGTCTGTTGCAGACTGACCGGGTCAGCGGTGCGCTGCCCGTTGACATATACGGCGTTATCAATGATCGTCACGCGATTATTATGGACCGGCGGCCGGGCGAGGGGTATCACAGGACGTTCTGTTGCGTGGAGTTGGAGCGGTGGAAGCAGGACCGGCGGGTGTTCTCAGAGCGGGCCGGATCGCCCAGGGATGCGTTCGAAGACCAGCGTGGTCTCGGTGTGGCCGACGACGGGATCGGTGGTCAGATGATCGAGGACCCAGTCGCGCAGGGCCTCAGCGCTGGGTACCGCGATATGCAGCAGGTAGTCCACGGATCCTGAGGTGTGGAAGGTGGCCAGAACGCCGGGCAGCTGCGGCACGGTGGAGGTGAAGCGGTCGATCTGATCCCGATCGTGAGCGCGCAGCTGGACCGCGATCAGCGCCTGGACCGAGCGGCCTATGGCACTGAGGTTCACCACAGCCTCAAAGCCCACGATGACGCCGCGCTCCTGCAGAGCGCGGGTGCGCATCAGCGCGGTCGAGGGGGCGATGCCAACGGCATCGGCGACGTCCCGATTGGTCATCCGGGCGTCGTCGATCAGCAGGGACAGGATTTTCCGGTCGATCTCATCCAGGCCGTCGATGCCGGTGCGGGAGCCCGAATCGCGCGCGTCGTCGCGGGCGGTGGGAACAGAGTGAGCCATAGAGTGCATCTTACGTCCCCCGGTGCCTGTGCGAGCAGGCGGACGCAGTCCAGCCAGCGAACTGACCTGACCAGCGAACTCACCTGACCAGCGAACTCAGCCGAGTAGTCGGCCGACGATCTGCGCCGTCGAGCCACTCGACACCTCACCGAAGCCGCTGCCGGCCCACAGACTCATCGCCTCGGCATCGCCCGCCTGCGCCGCCGCAGCCCGCAAGGGTGCCGTGATCCGATGAATCTGTGGGTATCCCCGGGGCGCATCCGGGTGCTCCCGGATGAAGCGATTCTCCAGACCGCGGGCCCATCGTCCGGTAAAGGCACGGGTGCGGGCAGTGGTGTGAAAGTGCCCGGACTCCAGGGCCGCTCGGTGGAGCCGTCTGGTGCCAGCTTCCTCGGCGAGCAGAAAAGCCGTTCCGCACTGGACCGCATCGGCACCCGCCTGCAGCGCGGCATCGACCGCTGTCCGGTTGCTGATGCTCCCGGCGGCCACCAGGGGCAGCGGGGACGTCCGTCGTAGTGCCTGGACCAGTGAGGGCAGATCGGCTGGCCCCAGAGTTTCCGGGCTCAGAAATGCCCCACTGTGGCCCCCGGCTGAAGAGTGCTGGACCACCAGGGCATCCACGCCACGGTCCTGGGCAGCACTCGCTTCCTCGACGGTGGTCACGGTGGCCAGCAGCCGACTGCCCGCGCGATGCAGGGCGTCGATCTCAGCCCTGCCCGGCAGGCCGAAGGTGAAACTCAGCCAGGGGGCGGGCTGGGCGAGCAGAAGGTCCAGTTTCTCCTGCCAGCCATCGTCGTCCTGCCAGAAATCGTGGGCCTCCGGTCCGGGAACCTCCGGAAGATCAATGCCGTAGCGAAGGGCTTCCGCCTCCAGGGTATTGCGGTACTGGAGGATCATCGCCCGGTCCGTAGCGAGGTCTGCTGGCGCATATTCCGTTGGCACAAAGAGGTTGACGCCGTAGTCGACTCCGGCGTCACGGACTTGTTCAAGCTGCGCCTTGAGCGCCTGCGCGCTCAGATAGCCCGCGGCAAGAAAGCCCAGCGCACCTGCCTGCGCCGCTGCCGTAACCAACTCGGGGGTACTGGGGCCGCCCGCCATCGGGGCGACGATCAGTGATGACGAAAACATGGTGCCTTCTCTCAGGAACTCTCCGGGCCTGCCCTTATGCTGGGGGACGTGAACGCAACGACTCAGCCTGCCGCCGCTGCTCCTCAGGCCATCATCGGCCTGGACATCGGAGGAAGCAAAACTCGAGGGATCCTGTGGGTGGATGGCAACGTCGTCGTCGATCACGAGGTCGGCAGCGCCAATGTGCAGAATGTCAGCGTCGATCAGGCGGCCGCGAATCTTGCCGAATTGTTTGCCGCACTATTGGCCGATTTTTCCCCCAAGGCGGTCGCCCGGGTTTTTGCCGGATCCGGTGGGATCGATACCGAGGCCGACGCCGAGGCGCTGGCTGGGCTGATCCGCCCGCTCGCACCGGGCGTCCCGGTGGTCGTGGTCCATGACACCCGGCTGCTGCTGGCCGCTGGCCATGCCGTTACCGGGGTCGCCGTCATCGCCGGAACCGGTTCCGCTGCGTGGGGCACCAATGAGCAGGGCGAGGAAGCCCGTGCCGGTGGCTGGGGCTACCTGCTGGGGGACGAGGGCAGCGGCTACTGGTTTGGCCGGGAGGCTGTGCGCCACAGCCTGCACCGGATGAATCTGGGTCTGGCCCCGGACCAACTGACCCAGGCGCTACTGGCTCATTGCGGACTACGGGAACCGGGTGAGCTGATTGCGCACTTCCATTCCGGAACCTCGCGACGCTACTGGGCGGCCACCTCGCCGGTGGTCTTCAACGCTGCTGCCGCTGGGCATGAGGAATCCCTGGCGATGATCGCTCAGGCGGGGGAGGACCTCGCTGCGATGGCTGCCCAGGTGGCACACCAGCTCGGGCTCAGTGGCCCGATCGTTCTGGGCTCGGGGCTAGGCATGCACCAGCCATCGCTCCAGCAGGCCTTCCGCGAACGGCTGGCGACCCGCGGCTACCACGAGGTGCGGGTGCTGGATCAGGATCCTATTTTCGGCGTGCTCGATCTGGCGTCCGCGGATACTGCATCCTGAGGATCGTCACTTTTCTGGTCACTCCTTAGGCGGGTCCTCGGGCAGGTCCTCCGGCCGGTCCTCAGGCAGAAGCGTCCGACGCCGCGGCTTGAGTCGTAGCGGCGGCAGCGGTGGTGCTGGTATCCAGCCTGCCTGGGGCCCGGATCCTGCGTCGTGACCGGCGACAGCGGGAAACCTTTGGCGGGCAGCATTCTGCGCTGGTTCCCCTGGCCCTCGGCTCATGGACTCCTGCCAGTCCTCGCGCGCCTGCTCAATCTCCTCGTGGGTGCGTGCCACGAAATTCCACCACATGACCAACTCTTCGGCGAAAGGCTCACCTCCGATCACCAGGAATCTGGTACCAGGGGCCGCGATTGCCTCCAGACGATCCCGACCGGCACCAAGATAGGCCAGAGGACCTGGCTGGACCTCGGTGCCGTCAATGGTCAGCACGCCATCCAGGACCAGGAGGGCGTGCTCGAAGGTGGGCCGCAGGGGCAGGCTGAGCCGTCCGCCATCGTGCGCGATCTCCGCACCCAGCAGCGGCGTATAGATAGTGGCGGGGGAGCGATGCCCAGCCAGCTCGCCCAGCAGCACGGTTACCTGGCTGCCGTCGAGAGTGAACCTGGGCAGCTCGGTGTGTTGTTCGAAGGCTGCTGGACCATTGCGAGTCTGCTCGGGGAGCGCGATCCAGAGCTGGAGCCCACGCATGGCAACCTGCCCCTCCGCAGTCTTGACCACAGTTTTGTCGATCACAGTCTCATCGATCACGGAGAATTCGCTGTGCGCCACCCCGCGGCCGGCGGTCATGAGATTGAGCTCGCCGGGGCGCACCAGAACCTCGCTGCCCAGTGAATCCCGATGCCGGATGGTGCCCTTCAGCGGCCAGGTGACGGTCTGCAGACCGATATGGGGGTGCGGCAGGACGGACATCGTGGGTTCGGCGGAGCTGAAGCTGTCCAGGAAACACCAGGCTCCCACCGTGGGCAGGCCCCGTTGTGGCAGCGTCCGGGACACCGGCACAGCCCTGATCCCGCCCAGCGGAACCAGCCTCTCCGGCCAGAGCTGCACGCAGGGGTCGGTGGCGACACCGGCGGGGCACTGAACGGGCTCGGGCTGCGCTTCCAGATCGGTCATGGACTCAGTGTAGGTTTCGAGCCGGTGGCGTGTCAGCGCCGGAGGATTTCCCGGGTTCTGATGATTCTGTCGGTGCCATGAGGTTATGCTCTGAAGGTATCCCGGCGAGCAGCACCACCAGCACGGACAGCGCGTACGTACAGGTCGACAGTGAGGACTTTTCCGATGGCAGGCCCCGGAAGCTCGACTGAACCCATGATCGTCTTCGATCAGGTCACCAAGGTGTATCCGGGCAGTCGTCGTGCCGCAGTGGATCATCTGTCGCTCTCTCTTGACCGGGGGAAGATCACCGTTTTCGTCGGCCCCTCCGGGTGTGGGAAGACCACCTCCTTGCGGATGATCAATCGGATGGTGGAGCCGACCTCCGGGACGCTGAGCGTGGATGGGCAGTCAGTGACCGCAGTTCCGGCTCCCGCACTGCGACGATCCATGGGTTACGTGATGCAGTCTTCCGGCCTGCTGCCGCATCGAACGGTTCTGGACAATGTGGCCACGGTCCTTCGACTCAATAGGGTTCCGCGGGCTCGCGCACATGCCCGGGCCCGCGAGCTGCTGGAGACCGTGGGACTGGGCCAGGAGACCGCCAGACGGTACCCTCATCAGCTCTCCGGCGGCCAGCAACAGCGGGTGGGAGTTGCCAGAGCACTGGCCGCAGACCCGCCGGTGCTGCTGATGGACGAGCCGTTCAGCGCCGTCGACCCGGTGGTCCGTGGCGAATTGCAGCAGGAATTGCTGCGACTGCAGCGGGAGCTGGCCAAAACGATTGTCTTTGTCACCCATGACATTGATGAGG
Source organism: Psychromicrobium xiongbiense (assembly GCF_030271165.1). Taxonomy (GTDB): domain Bacteria; phylum Actinomycetota; class Actinomycetes; order Actinomycetales; family Micrococcaceae; genus Renibacterium; species Renibacterium xiongbiense. Next base: position 50,683 of record NZ_JASSZH010000017.1, read on the forward strand.
CCACTGTGCTCGGCGACAAGATCGCGGTTTTTGCCCTGGGCGGGAGACTTGCCCAATACGCCACCGCAGAGGAACTGTTGCGCGCGCCGGTCGACGATTTTGTGGCGGCCTTTGTGGGCCGGGACCGTGGCTTCAGGCATTTGTCCTTCGCGCCAGCCCGGGAACTGCGGTTCGGCCCGGTCCCGCAACGCCGCCTCAGCGCACAGGAAGCCTCAGATCTCCATCATCGGGCTACAGGCTCCACCAGTGGCTCAGGCGTGGCTCTGGCTGCTGTTGATCAATGGACTCTACTGGTTTCGGAGGCCGGTTCCCCGCTAGGCTGGCTGTCGCCGGAGGACCCCGGCGTCCTTCTGGCCGGAGGTTCGCTGTTCCGGCCGCAGGATCCCCTGCGAGTCGCGCTCGATGCCGCACTCTCCTCGCCGGCAGGCCTGGGCGTGGCGGTGGACGAGGCTGGCGCCGTACTGGGTGTCTTCTCTGCCGAACAGGTGCTGGACGCAGTGGAATCGCATCGCCTCAACCGCGGGAGCGAGGCGGTGCTCTAGTGGAGTGGATCGTTGCGCACCTGGGCCAGATTGCCACTGACCTTGGCGTGCATCTTTACCAGGCGGTCATCCCGCTGCTCGCTGGGGCAGTGGTGGCACTGGCCCTTGCGCAGTTGGCCCGGTGGAACCGGCCCGTGGGTGCCGTGATTCTTGGCGCTTCATCCCTGCTGTACACGATTCCCTCACTGGCTCTGTTCGTGGTGTTGCCACTGATCCTCGGGACCCAGATCCTCGATCCTGCCAATGTCATGGTCGCTCTGACGCTCTACGCCATCGCCCTTCTGGTCCGTACCATGGTGGACGCGCTCGATGCCGTCGACCCGGAGGTGCGTCAGGCCGCCGTTGCCCTGGGCTATCGGCCGGTGCGCCGGTTCTTCGCCGTGGATCTTCCACTGTCGGTACCGGTCATGTTTGCCGGGCTGCGCGTGGTCTCGGTGAGCAATATTGCCCTGGCCAGCGTGGGCGCCCTGATCGGGGTCCGCAATCTGGGTTTCTACTTCACCGATGGACTGCAGCGCGGCTTTGTGACTGAGGTGGTGGTGGGCATCGTCGGAACCCTGCTGCTGGCCCTGCTCATGGACGTAGTGCTGGTGGTTCTGCAACGCGTGCTCACCCCCTGGCTCCACAGCGGTGGCGGCGACCATGGGCGGGGTGGCGTTGCGACAGCGGAGTCCGGGGCTTCCACGCAGCTGCGGCCCGGGATGGTCCGCTCATGATGCCGACGCGCCAGTATGCGAGCGACGACCCGCTGGCCCAGGGGATTGCCTGGTTGAGCGATCCACAGAACTGGTGGGGCGACGGCAGCATCATGCAGCGGATCGGGGAGCACCTGGGCTTCACAGTGCTGGCGGTTTTTCTGGCCGCGCTCGGTGCGGTGCCGTTGGGACTGTATGTGGGGCACACCGGTCATGGGCGAGTGGTCGTGGTGGCTCTGGGCGGGATGCTCCGAGCCCTGCCCACCCTGGGGTTGATGACCTTGCTGGCCCTGTTGATGGGGCTGGGGCTGCTGCCTCCGGTGCTGGCGCTGGTGCTTCTGGCTCTGCCCACTATCCTGTCGGCCTGCGCAGCGGGTGTCTCCACGGTGAACCCGGCGATTGTGGACGCCGCCCGGGGCCTGGGAATGACGGGATGGCAGATTCTGTTTCAGGTGGAGATACCCAATGGCCTGGCTGTGATTCTGGGCGGCCTGCGCGGTTGTGTTCTTCAGGTGGTGGCCACTGTGGCCGTGGTGGCTTACCTTCCTCAGGGAGGGCTAGGTCGCTTCCTGGTGGACGGTCTGAAAACCAAGGACTACGGCAGCGTTTTTGGCGGTGCCGTAGTGATTGCGGTGCTGGCCCTGGTGCTGGACGGACTGCTTGCCCTGCTGAGCAGGTACGCCGTCTCACCGGGAGTGCGTGGCCGCACACATGATCGACGTTCTGCCCCGGAAACCGGGCTCGCTGAGCCCTCTGTCGTAGGCTCAGACCAGAGCGTACTCACCTCAGGAGGATGAAATATGTCGCGTTTCGGAATGACTCTGTTCAAGGCATCGCGATCTGAGCGCCCATCGCCAGGAGCGATGGCGAAGGGTGGCCTGACTGCCGTGGGCCTGGTTGCCGCGCTGGCTCTGAGCGCGTGCAGCGGCGGAAATCCCCTCTCCGCCACCACTGCCGCTGGGACCGGAGGCACCTCGGGAAGCGCGGGGTCCGTCATCGTGGGCTCTGCGGACTTCACCGAGAGCCAGGTCCTGGGAGAGATCTACGCCGGTGCACTGCAGGCGGCTGGTGTCACGGTGACCACCAAGCCCAACATCGGCTCCCGCGAGGTCTACGTCAAGGCTCTGGACGATGGATCGATCGATGTGGTGCCGGACTATTCGGGAAACCTGCTGGGCTTCGTCGATAAAAAAGCCTCCGCCACCGACAAGGACGGCGTGCTGAAAGCCTTGCCCGCCGCGCTGAGCACCTACTCGAGCACGCTGACGAACAAGACTCCATTGGGCATCCTGGACGCAGCGCAGGCCGAGGATAAAGACGCCATGGTGGTGACCAAGGTGACGGCACAGAAGTACAACCTCAAGTCGATCGAGGATCTGGCCAAGGTGTGCAAGGATCTGACCCTGGCGGCACCGCCTGAATTCGCCACCCGGGACTACGGACTGCCGGGTCTGAAGGGCAAATATGGTTGCGAGCCCAAGAAGTTCCTGCCGGTTACCGGTGAAGCGCTGACGATCAAGGCGCTGATCGGCGACGACGCACAGGTGGCGGATGTCTTCACCACCTCCCCGGCGATCCCGGACAATTCGCTCGTGGTGCTCAGCGATCCGAAGAACAACTGGCTACCGCAGCAGGTTCTGCCGCTGTACAACACCAAGAAGCTCTCCGATGTGGCCAAGCAGGCACTGAACAACGTTTCCAAGCAGCTCACCACGGACGATCTGATCACGATGAATCGGGAAGTTCAGGGACCACAGAAACGGGACCCGAAGGACGCTGCTCAGGAATGGCTCAAGGCCAAGGGCATCACGAAATAGTCGCTGCCCGGCATTGTCGTTGACCGGACGACGGTGCGACGCCGTCCGGAGGAGTGCCAGGATTCCCGGATTGGCCCGGTAGTGCAGGCTCGGAAGAGGAGCAGCACTGCCGGGCCTTGTGTCATTCTTGGATCATGGGTAATTTCGCACAGTCCGCCAAACTCGCCAATGTCCGGTACGACATCCGGGGTCCGATCCTCGCGCGAGCGCAGCAACTGGAAGCGGAAGGCCACCGTATTCTCAAGCTGAATATCGGTAACCCGGCTCCCTTCGGCTTTGAAGCACCGGATTCGATTCTGGTGGATATGATCCGGCACCTGCCGCACGCTCAGGGCTACAGCGATTCCAGAGGAATCTTCTCTGCCCGGACCGCCGTGGTGCAGTACTACCAGACCCGGGGCATCCACAACATCCATGTCGACGACGTCTACCTGGGCAACGGGGTGAGTGAGCTGATCGCCATGTCGCTGCAGGCGCTGCTCAACGACGGTGATGAGGTACTCATCCCGACTCCGGACTACCCGCTGTGGACGGCATGCGTCAGCCTTGCCGGCGGCCGCCCCGTGCACTACCTCTGTGACGAGGAGCAGGACTGGCAGCCGGATCTTGAAGATCTGGAGGCGAAGATCACTTCGCGCACGCGTGGCATCGTGATCATCAACCCCAACAACCCCACCGGTGCCGTGTATTCACAGCAGACGGTGGAAGCCATGGTGGAACTGGCCCGCAAACATGGGCTGATCGTCTTCTCCGATGAAATTTACGAGAAGATCCTCTACGACGATGCCGTCCACTACAACACGGCCCTGGCTGCCGGCGATGACGTGCTGTGCCTGACGTTCAGCGGCCTCTCCAAGGCGTACCGGGTGTGCGGCTACCGGGCCGGCTGGATGGCGATCTCCGGGCCGAAGTTCGCTGCAGCCGACTTCCTGGAGGGCATCAACCTGCTCTCCAATATGCGCCTGTGCGCCAACGTTCCCGGGCAGCACGCCATTCAGACGGCACTGGGTGGCTACCAGAGCATCAATGACCTGGTGCTGCCCGGAGGCAGACTCCGTGAACAGCGCGATGTGGCGTACCGGATGCTCAATGAGATCCCCGGGGTGTCTACCCGTCAGGCCAAGGGTGCGCTCTATCTGTTCCCGAAGCTGGACCCTGAGGTGTACCCGATCAAGGACGATGAGCGTTTTGTGCTGGACCTGCTGGAGGACCAGAAGATTCTGGTCTCCCACGGCAGCGGGTTCAACTGGTCCGGGACCGCGCACTTCCGACTGGTGACCTTGCCGAATGTGCGGGACCTGGAGGAGGCGCTGGGGCGGATTGGTGAGTTCCTGGGCCGCTACAAGCCCTGAACACGGCACGCCGTGGCGTCAGAGGCCTGTGTCCGGGCTGTGAGTCCAGTACGGTAGGGGCAGAGCGGGTAAGCCCGGGGCGTGCTGTGCGCCGTGTGGGTGCGCCGGCGATGGACCTCAAGGAGAGCTCGATGGCGTCGAAAACTGGATTCACCGCACCCCCGTCTGAAACGCTGGTGGTGGGGGAGGGTTTCATGCTCAGCGCCGTCGATCCGTCCTCCACGCCGGGCTTCGCGGGCAAGAAGCGCGATGCCGAACAGCTGCTGGCCGAGCGGACTAAGCGGTTGTCGCTGCTCCAGGAACAGCTTTTCGCACAGAGCAAGTTCGGCGGTCACCGCTCGGTGCTGTTGGTTCTTCAGGCGATGGATACCGCGGGGAAGGGCGGAATCGTCTCCCATGTGGTCGGGTCTGTGGATCCGCAGGGGATTCAGCTGCATGCCTTCAAGGCGCCCACTGAGGAAGAGAAGCAGCATGACTTCCTCTGGCGCATCGAGAAGGAAGTTCCGCGGCCTGGGATGGTGGGGGTCTTTGATCGCTCCCAGTACGAGGATGTGCTGATCCATCGGGTCCATGGTTGGGCGGACGAGCCCGAACTGCAGCGTCGCTATGCGGCGATCAACGAGTTTGAAGCCGGGTTATCGGAGCAGGGAACAACTCTGGTGAAGGTGATGCTGCACATCGGCGCTGATACCCAGAAGGAGCGTCTCACCGCGCGGCTGGCTGACCCGGCCAAGCACTGGAAATACAACCCAGGGGATCTCACCGAGCGCGCCTTGTGGCCTCAGTACATGCAGGCCTACCAGCTGGCCTTCGATGCCACCAGCCCCGCAACGGCTCCGTGGTATGTGGTTCCAGCGGACAAAAAATGGTATGCACGGCTGGCCGTCCAGGAACTTCTGATCGAGGCCTTCAACTCGCTGGCGCTGTCCTGGCCAGCCGTCGACTTTGATGTCGCGGCGGAACGCCAGCGCGTGAGCGAATCGTAGCTTTCGGCTGCTTCTTACTCCGGCAGGGCCTCAGCGCGCGCTGCATCGAGGCGATGCTGGACGCCATCGAGCCATTCCGCGCATCGGGCAGCGAGCGCTTCGCCGCGCTCCCACAGTGCCAGCGACTCCTCCAGACTGGCTCCGCCCGCCTCCAGGCGGGACACCACGGCCACCAGTTCTTCCCGGGCCTGCTCGTAGCTGAGGGTGGCCAGGTCCTTATCGCTCATTGTCGCTCCTTGGCTGTCGTTGTGTGGTGCTCTGTCGGCTGGTCGTGAACATCTTCGGCGTCAGGACCCGTCGGTTCCAGCAGATCCTTCCGAGCGCGCGGCCACGGTGCCGCGCGCCAGACGAATACTCAGAGTGGTACCGGACGGTGCCTGTGCTGCGTCGCGAAGGACTGAACCATTCGCCATCTGGACCACGGCATAGCCGCGGTCCAGGGTGTTCTGCGGTGAGAGTGCGCGAATCTGCGCCACCGAATGCGCCAGGGCATCGCGGTGACGGAGGGTCAGAGTTTTCATCGCGGCGAGGGCCCGGTCACGCAACCGTTCGGTATCCGCCGCGCGCACCTCGATCATGCCGTCGGGGTGAGCCAGAACAGGCCGCGAGCGCAGATTGTCCAGACGTTCATTCTCACGCTGGAGCAGCTGAGTCACCGAACGCTCCAGCTGATAGCGCAGGCCGGCCACCAGGCGCAGCTCTTCCGCCATATCCGGCACAATCCGCTTGGCGGCATCGGTGGGCGTCGAGGCGCGCAGGTCCGCCACCTCATCGAGCAGTGGGTGGTCAGCCTCATGGCCGATGGCGCTGACCACCGGGGTCTGCGCAGCTGCGACGGCGCGGACCAGGGACTCGTTGCTGAAGGACAGCAGATCCTCCAGCGAACCACCACCGCGGGCGATCACGATGACGTCCACCTCAGGATCGCCATCGAGCTCAGCAAGGGCCGCACTGACCTGAGCCACCGAATTCACGCCCTGAACCGCGACCTCGCGGATCTTGAACTGCACGGCGGGCCAGCGGAGGCTGGCATTGCGGAGCACATCCTTCATGGCATCGGAATCCCTACCGGTAATCAGCCCGATGAGGTTGGGCAGCAGGGGCAACGGCTTCTTCCGGTCCGCGTCGAACAGCCCTTCCGCAGCCAGGGACTGCCGGAGTGCTTCAATTCTGGCCAGCAGATCGCCCAGACCGACGGTCCGGATGCTGCGCCCCTGCATGGACAGGCGCCCGGTTTTCATCCAGAAATCCGGTTTGAGCAGTGCAACGACCCGCGCCCCACGTTCCAGGGGAGTGGCCAACGTGTCGAGGGTGGAACCGAAAAAGGTCACGCTGAGCGAGATTTCGGCATCGACGTCCCGTAGTGTCACGTAGCTGACCGTGGCACGCCGATTGAGCTCGATCACCTGACCTTCCACCCAGGCTGCGGGTGCCCGATCAATATGGGCTTTCATCTTTTCGGAGAGCAGGCGCAGAGGCCAGGGCCGGTCGGGGCTGGTATCCGCCGCCGTGAGCGGAATCGGGGGAACCGGGGCGCCCATCGCAGAGCCGTCGGGTTCGGTTGCTGGAGGCGCGTAGAGCGAGTCATCCATGACAATCCCTTTCTGAGCGGCAGGAAGCTGGGGAAGCAGGTGCGGAACCACCAAGAACCACCCTACCCAAGGCCACCGACAAGCCATGCTCAGACGCTGGGTATGTGCACAGCATCCGTCTGTACAGTGGCCGATGAAGCTCAGGAAAGGGTAGGAACGGGGCTATGCGCAGTTTTCTGGCGGCAGTGACCGCCACGATGGCTTTGCTCCTGACGTTGCTTGCCGTGCCATCCATGTGGGTGGGTCACAGCATTGCCAGCCAGGATGGGTTTCTTGCCCTAGCCGCCCCACTGGGCAAGGATCCGCAATTTCAGTCCGCCCTCGCCACGGCAGCGGCGGATGCGGCCGCCAGCAAACTGGAGGCCATTCCCTCGGTGGCCAAGGTCGTCCAGCCGGTGATTGCGAAAGCCACTCAGGATCTCACCAAGGACCCCGGGTATCCTGCAGCCTGGGCAGAGACCCTACGGCGCAGCCATGAACTCACCGTGGTTGATCCGGCCGCGAACGCCAATGATGACGGTGTGCTCAATCTGGATGTTGCACCACTACTGCAGCTGATCCTGAACGACGTCAACAAGTCCACCGGCCTGAGTCTGAGCGCTCCGAACCAGGTCTTGCTGGGAGTGGGGACCCAGGCGCAGCGTCAGGCCGTGGTGAAGCTCACGGCGGCTTCGCCCCTAGGGCTCTGGTTCCTGGTGGCGGCGCTGCTGGCGTTCATCATCACCCTGCTTTCCGCCCGGCGTCGTTCCACCACCCTGATCATCTACGGTGTGGGATTGGCCGCTGTGGCGGGGATCCTGAAGCTGGTGTCCATCGCGGCTGCCAACAACTTCACCAGTTCCGGCCTTGCAGGATCGGCAGACAGTGCCCAGGCGACCAGCATCTTCAAAAAATCACTGATGGTGGCCGTGTCCACCAGCTTCGATTCCTGGCTGATCTGGGTGTTGGGGGTCGGCCTGCTCATGCTGGTTGCCGGCGTCATCGGCAGGATCCTGACCCGGAACGGGTCGGTGCCCAGCGCCGCAGCTACCCGGACGGTTCCCGCGCACTAGCCTCCGGTGCGCTCCCCGGCCTCCTCGGGTCCCGAGGCCACGTTGGGTCCCGAGGCCACGTTGGGTCCTGGGCTTCATCGGGTCCTCGGCCTCGTTGGGCAGGGAGGAATTTTCGTCGGCAGGCTCGCGTTGCGGCAGGTACTCCCGCAGCGCAGAAAGGCTGATCAATGACCACGACCATGCAGGCCATGAGCTATTCCTCCTACGGTGGACCCGAGGTGCTGACGCGTACCGAGTTGCCCATGCCCAAGGTGGGGCCTGGCGTCGTACTGATCCGGGTCAAGGCTGCCAGCGTCAATCCGGTGGATTGGAAAGTGATGGCAGGTTATCTGGACAGCATCATGGACATTCATTTCCCCGTGGTGCCGGGATGGGACGTGGCCGGTGTGGTTGAAGCAGTGGGAGCAGATACGCCCGAATTCGCCGTGGGCGATGAGGTGTATTCGTATGGCCGCCGTGACACTCTGCAGGGCGGAACTTTTGCCGAGTTCGTCGCCCTCCCTGCCGCGATTGTTGCGCATAAGCCCCGCGAACTGAGCTGGGAGCAGGCCGCAGCATTGCCCCTGACAGGGCTCACAGCCATGCGCACTCTGGACGCTCTTGACCTCAAGCCCGGTGAAACTCTGCTCATCCATAATGGTTCTGGCGGCGTCGGTCGTATTGCCATCCAGCTTGCCAGGCACGCGGGCGTCCGCGTGATCGCCACCGGATCGGCCAGGAATCATGAGCGGCTTCGTGAGTTGGGAGCCGAGCCGGTCGAGTACGGAGAGGGCCTCGCGGACCGCGTCAAGGCTCTGGCGCCTGAGGGCGTGGATGCGGTGGCTGACTTCATTGGCGGCGTCCTTGATACCACGGTTGCTGTTCTCAAGCCGGGCGGGCGGCACGCGTCCATTGCGGATGGAACGGTGGTTTCCCGTGGCGGCCGCTACATCTGGGTACGCCCCGACGTGGCGGATCTTGACCGGTTGAGTGCACTGATCCGGGACAAAGTGGTGACGGTGGATGTCTCGCAGAGTTACCCGATGGAGGAGCTGGCGGAAGCATTCACCGCGAATATGCAAGGCTCCGGCGGCGGCAAGATTGTGCTGACCCCGTTCAGCTGACCTCCATGCCTCTCCAGTACAGCCCGGCGTCCCCAGCCTCCCCCATGACTCGCAGGCTCGGTGCAGGCCCCCTGAGGCTGTGGGCCCAGCACACTAGACTTAGCTCATGACCAGCACCGTTGTATCCGTGCCCATGCCGGTGATCCCGCGCACGCGGCGCAGCCCGGAAGACATTGCCGCAGCCGCTCCAGTTCACGCCCCCAAACGCGTGCTGCTGGCGGCACCCCGTGGCTATTGTGCCGGCGTGGACCGGGCCGTCATCGCGGTCGAAAAGGCGCTGGAGCACTACGGGCCGCCCGTCTACGTTCGCAAGCAGATCGTGCACAACGTGCATGTGGTTTCCTCGCTGGAGGCACAGGGTGCCATTTTCGTGGAGGAGAACGACGAGGTTCCCGAGGGAGCGCTGGTCATTTTCTCCGCCCACGGGGTGTCACCGGCAGTGGTTCAGTCCGCCGAAGAGCGGGGTCTGCGCACGATTGACGCCACCTGCCCGCTGGTGACCAAGGTCCATCGCGAGGCGGTCCGCTTTGCCCGCGAGGACTACGACATTCTGCTGATCGGTCACGACGGCCACGAAGAAGTCGAAGGAACCGCAGGCGAGGCACCGGAGCACATCCAGATCGTCAATGGCCCCCATGAGGTGGACCAGGTGAGCGTCCGGGACCCGGAGAAGGTCATCTGGCTCTCGCAGACCACGCTGAGCGTGGATGAGACCATGGAGACCGTGCGGCTGCTGCGTGAACGGTTCCCCACCCTTCAGGATCCGCCCAGCGACGACATCTGCTACGCCACCACCAACCGGCAGGTGGCCATCAAGAAGATCGCGCCTCAGGCCGATCTGGTCATCGTGGTCGGGTCCGCCAATTCCTCCAATTCCGTCCGTCTGGTCGAAGTAGCCCTGGAGTATGGGGCCAAGGCCTCCCATCGGGTGGACTTTGCGCACCAGGTCGATGAGTCATGGTTTGAAGGCGTGGCGACCGTCGGCGTGACCTCCGGGGCGTCGGTGCCGGAGGTACTGGTCAAGGATGTGCTGAGGCTGCTGGCCGATTACGGCTACGGGCAGGTCGAGGAAATCGTCACTGCCGAAGAGGACCTGCTGTTTTCCCTGCCCAAAGAGTTGCGGGCCACCCTCAAGCAGGCCGGTGATTCCTCCAGGGTTCTGGGCGGGCGCGGTAGCCGGCCTGAGGCCTAAACTCAGGCGCTTTGCTCGGTGGTTTCTTGTTCTGTGGCTTCACTGAACCCTGGAATGTCGGAGGGTTCGGGGATGCTGGCGAATTCCGGGGCGCTCAACGAGCGCGGTAACACCTCCACGGACGATGGCGCCGCCAGCTTGTCCGGGTCCACAGCATTCAGCTTCCGTGCGGCTGGCAGCACGCGAGCCTCCAGCGAACCGACCATGCTGTTGTAGCGGTCCACCGACGACTTCAATGACTGGCCCAGTTTGGAGACGTTGTCGCCCAGGGTGGACAGCCGTTCGTAGAGCTGGGTTGAGAGGGTGTAGAGCTCTTTTGCGTTTTCGGTGAGAACGTCCTGCCGCCAGGAATGGGCAACGGCCTTGAGCACTGCCAGGAGGCTGCTGGGGGAAGCCAGCACCACATTGCGCCGCAGGGCATCGTCCAGCAGAGTTTCGTCGGCTTCCAGCGCGGCAGAGAGAATCGCTTCTGCCGGAAGGAAACACACCACCACTTCGGGTGAGTTCTCCAGGGCTTCCCAGTACTTTTTCGTGGCCAGCGCATCCACATGGCTGCGCAGAGCCTTGGCGTGCTGGGCCAACAGGGCTGCCGCCGCGGCATCGTCCGGGGCCTTGTGTGCCTCCAGATAGGCGCTGAGCGGTACTTTGGCATCGACCACCAGGTTCTTCCCGCCGGGCAGGTGGATCACCATATCCGGACGGATGCTGCCGCCCTCCGTGCTCTGGTGGGCCTGTTCATGAAAATCGACTTTGGACAGCAGACCTGCAGACTCCACGACCCGACGCAACTGAATCTCGCCCCAGCGACCGCGTGCTGAGGTGGAACGCAACGAGGATGCCAGGGAGCGAGTTGTCTGCAGAAGCTCGGCATCGGAGGCCCGGGCATCGCGTAGCTGCTGTGAGAGGGCTCCGAACTGTTCGATCCGGTCACGTTCGAGCAGAGTGACATGTCGCTGAACCTCGCCGAGGCGTTCGGCCACCGGGGCCAGGGCGCGCAGCACGGAGGCATCGGTACGGCCCTGCTCGGTCAGGAGCCGGGATTCAGCTTCGGCGGCGGCGAGAGCCGCATTCGCCTCCGCCAGCCGTTCGGCACTGTCCGCCTGCTCTGCTGCGAAAGTCTCGTGGCGGCGTCGTGCGCTCTGGAAGAGGAGCAGCGCGGTAGCGAGCGCGCCCAGGGCTGCGCCGATGAGCAGGGCGAGCGTAAATATGCCGATATCCATGGGACGAAGCCTGCCATCAGGCACCGACAGGAAAGCACTGGCCCCGGCCGTCCGCCTCGTGACAGGGCTCCGGGCTCTACCGGCAAACGTAGATCCCGTAAACTTAGATCCCGTGGCTCTTACTCTTGGGATCGTCGGACTCCCCAACGTCGGCAAATCAACCCTGTTCAATGCGCTGACCCGCAATAACGTGCTCGCCGCGAACTATCCCTTCGCGACCATCGAGCCCAACGTCGGCGTTGTGAACCTGCCCGACGCGCGCTTGGCGAAGCTGGCAGAAATCTTCCACTCGGAGCGTCTACTGCCGGCTGTGGTGTCTTTTGTGGACATCGCCGGCATCGTCAAGGGCGCCAGCGAGGGGGAGGGGCTGGGGAACAAGTTCCTGGCCAATATCCGTGAGGCTGAGGCGATTGCTCAGGTCATCCGGGTCTTTGACGATCCGGATGTGGTGCATGTGGACGGCAAAGTTGACCCGTCCTCGGACATGGAGACGATCAATACGGAGCTGATTCTTGCGGATCTGCAGACCGTGGAGAAGGCCATCCCGCGCCTGGAGAAGGCCGTCAAGCTGAAGCAGAAGGAAGCTGCGGAACTGTCCACCGTGCTCAAAGCCCAGGAGATTCTGGAGCGCGGGGATACCATCTTTGCTGCTGCAGGTCCGGAAAAGCTGGAGATGGGCTACCTCAAGGAACTGAGCCTGCTCACCGCTAAGCCGTTCATCTACGTGTTCAACGTGGACGATGCCGTGCTGGGCAACCCGGAGCGCCAGGAAGAGCTGCGCGCTCTGGTGGCGCCTGCGGATGCGGTGTTCCTGGACGCGAAGCTGGAGGCGGATCTGGTGGAGCTCTCTGATGAGGAGGCCCGAGAGATGCTGGAAATGAACGGCCAGGAAGAGTCTGGCCTGGACCAGCTGGCGCGCGTTGGCTTCCACACGCTGGGGCTGCAGACGTACCTGACGGCCGGGCCTAAAGAAGCCCGTGCCTGGACCATTCGGCAGGGCGATACTGCACCCCAGGCTGCCGGCGTGATTCACAGCGACTTCCAGCGTGGTTTCATCAAGGCGGAAATCGTGTCTTTCGAGGATCTCATGGCTGCTGGCTCGATGGCGGAAGCCAAGGCCAAGGGCAAGGTCCGGATAGAAGGCAAAGACTACGTGATGAGCGACGGTGACGTGGTGGAATTCCGGTTTAACGTCTGAAGTCGACGGTGATGGAGGCTCCGACATCTCCCACTGAGAAGTGAGTCTCCCGGACCTGGCCCGGCTCGAACGGGCAGCCACCCTCTCCATGCAGTGGGCGGACCACACCCGCCGGATCGATGCGGCTAGTCCGCAGAACCGGCAGCGGGCTTCGTCGCGTTGGTTTCTGCGAGGCTTTTCTGGTGCTTCGTGGCAGCGCGTCTGATCGAAGCCACCTTCGGGTTGTCTGCCCGCCAGACGGGAAGGCCGTCCAGAATCGTGATGTCCGCTCGAGCTGCGAGCGTCAGAAGGCCCCACATCCCGATCGTATCGAGCTCCAGATCAAGGTTTTGGGGCGTAGCTGCGGCGAACACGGCATGCGCTGCCGCTTCGACCTCGGGGTCGCTTGGCCTCTTCGCTGCGCCCTTGACGGCGTTCGGCTGATTCGAGTAATTGTCGAGCGCGGTCAGCAGGTCGTCGGACCGTTCGGTGCCGAGTGCTGCTTCGAGGGCCGTTTGAATGGGCATGTCGGTCATTTCGTCTCCTGATCGCGGTGCGTTGTCGCGGCGACGGTAGCAGCTGGATTCTGAATCATCCGCTCAATGATCATGATAGACAATTCGGAGTACGAAATCAGGACCGACACATGACGGACCGGGTTCGGTGGCAGCATCCGCATGTCTGTGGCACTTGCACTTGACGACAGCGTCGCCTTCGAGCCTGCGCTCGTTCCAGTAGTAATTCTGCTTCCCGTGGCCGTTGCGTTGGCTTACCCTGGTGTGCCGATGGCCGCGGCGCGAGGACCGGAGGTGTAGTCAGAGAATCCAGCGTGGGCGAGGACACATCACCGATCCGCACCGGCAACGCCCGAAACCTCACAGGACTTTGAAAAAGCCTGCCACACTTGACTCTTCCTATAACTGGAAGATATTTTCTTGTTTTGTGAAGACTCTCGCTCCGCAACTGACGCCGTTCGTGCGTTCCGACGCGGTCGGGGCAATTCTGGCCGAGGTGTTCGGGCATCCCGACCGTGAGGTCACCTTGACCGCGCTCGGTAGACGTGCCGGAGTCAGCAGCCCAGTAGTGCACCGCGAGGTCGGCCGACTCGTAGACAACGAGGTTCTTCGTGATCGCCAGGAGGGGCGAAATCGCCTAGTCACCGCGAATCAGGATCATCCACTGTTCGCGCTCATGCGTGATCTGATCGCGGCGACGTACGGTCCGATCCCAGTGCTTCGTGAGCTCTTCGAGGACGTCGGCGGCGTCGAGCGGGTGCTGATCTATGGGTCCTGGGCAGCGCGTAGAGCCGGGGAGAGTGGAGCGTTCCCGAACGACATCGACGTGCTGGTGGTGGGCGACACACCGCGGCGGATCTTGACGAAGATTGCATCCGACGCGAGTGAGCGGCTGGACGTGACGGTGAACATCACTAGGCTCTCGGCACGGGACTGGGGCGCGGAGGATGCATCGCCCTTTGTCTCGACCGTCCGATCGCGACCCGCGGTCAACGTGATGACCGGTGACGTCGATGCCTGACGCGATCGAGCAAATGGTCGCGAATCGTCGGCTGGAGCGAGTTGCGGTGAATCGTGAACACGCTTTCAGTGTGATGGGCATGGCGGAGCTGCATGTCAGTACGGCGGCGGTTCTCGCGCAGACCAATGATCATGCGATGGCGTTTACGGCCGCTTACGATGGCGCTCGGAAGGCACTTGCGGCAGTCCTCGCGATCGAGGGGTTGCGCGTCCGTCCAACGGGCGGGGCACATCGCAACACCGGGTCGGCGGCAGCGGTGTTTGTTCAGGATGAATCACTGGAGGAGTTCGAGTGGATGCGTCAGGTGCGGAACGCGACTGAGTACCCCGACGACGACCATCCGACGGCGACGAAGCAAGACGTCGCTGAGGCAATCGAAGCCGCGTCCGCAATGGTCGAAGCCTGTGCACGGTATGTATATGGCAGGAGATGAGAGCTGGTGCGCGTACGAACTGTCAGCAGGATTCGCCGGCCTTCTGAACTGATTGAGCGCGGCGATCTCGAGAGGGCGAAGATCAGCACGATCCGTAGCTATCTCGAAGCCATCGGCGGTGGATTAGCCATCGGGTATGTGGTCGGTGACCAGCGAGTGCAGGTCGCATGAACGGCGGCCAGCGGGCCGACCCTGCGGTGAGGGCTGTCGGCTTCGATCTTGACGGCACATTGTTCGATCATCGAGGGGCCGCGACCGATGGGGTTCGACTTTTCCTTCATGATCTTGGAATCGATTCCACGGCGAGTGCGGTGGATCTGTGGTTCGCGGTGGAACAAGTTGAGTTCGAGTTCTGGCTTGCAGGCCGAATCGACTTCCAGGAGCAGCGACGTCGGAGGCTCAGAACCGTCCTGACCGCGTTCGGTGTCGATTTTGAGGATGAGTCAGGTTACCTTGATCGCCTTTTCGAGCAGTATCTGACCGAATATCGACGGGCGTGGCGACTGTTCCCCGATGTCGTTGAGACGCTTACCTTGCTGCGAGCCCGCGGGTACCGGGTCGGGCTGCTCACCAACGGGAATGAAGAACAGCAGCTAGGCAAGCTGTTGGCGACTGGCCTGTCCGAGATCTTCGACGTGGTCTGTATCTCTGAGGCAATCGGCGCGCGGAAGCCCGACTCCCTGGCCTTTGAGACTTTTGCCCGATTGCTCGGCGTTGAGCCTTACCAGTGTCTTTTTATCGGGGACGATCCAGATCAGGATGTGGTAGGCGCCACCGCTGCGGGGATGCGAGCATCCTTGATTGAACGTTACAACGCTGGCTGTCCCGGACTGTTAGCACTGACTGAGGCGGCGTTGGCATAGGTTGAGCCGCCGGGCGCTGACGCGGAGGGCGACATGAACCGGAGCTCGATGGAGTTCCGGTTCAACGTCTAGTCAAGTGGTCTAGTCGAGTGCCGGTTCAGCGGCTCCGATCATTGACCGGCCCATCGCTCCCGTGGCGGAACGGCACTCCATTCCCAGCTATCGATCTCGGCGCGGTCTACGTGCCGGAGGATGGGATCTCCGCGGATACAGAGCGCCCAAAGGAGCACGCGTCCGCATCGGACACACTCCAAGAAACTGGCGATCGTACATTTCAGGTCCGAGCCGAGCAGCGGCACCATGTCCTCGAGCGGAACGTCACCGCGCAGCTCTCAGATCAGCCCGGCGTGAACCCTCTGGAGCAAGGCTTCGGTTGTTGCCTTGATGTCCCAGGGGATCATACCTCTGGCTGTTCTCAGCCGCCCGTCGAGTGGTGGTTCTCAGTGCAGTAACGTGGTTGAGTGCCGCTTCAACGCCTAAATTTGAGGAAACTGCATGTCACAACCCTACCGTTTCCGGTAGAGTTGTGACATGCCTGCTGAGGTCAAATACCGTGATGTCGTTCGTGGGATAGCGCTCGACCACTACGGGTTCGTCACCACGCGGGATGCCGCCGAGGTAGGCGTTCCCGCCGTTGAGCTCCCGAAGTTGGCTGCACGAGGGGGCTTGGAGCATATCGCGTACGGGCTGTACCGAGTGCCGGACATTCCTCCGACTCGGTACGACCAGTTCGCCGAGGCGCTTCTTCGCGTTGGCGAAGGCGCTTACCTTCATGGCGAGTCGGTACTGGCCTTGTTGGGGCTGGCCGATGTAAACCCACGCAAGATCAAGGTGGCCGTTCCCAGGCGCGCGCGTCCGAAGCTGCCGAATTTCATCGAACTGACACAAGCGAGAAGTGAGGTGTGCACGACGCTCTATGAGGGGCTTGCCTCGCAATCCGTGGCCGATGCCCTCCTTGAGTGTCGTGGAAGCATCGAGACCGAAAGACTCCTTGCGGCCAGCAAGCAGGCGCGGGCGGACGGGCTGCTCACCACAGCTGACTGGCAGCGCGTAAGGAACGGGATCCGGCAATGAGCTATGCCATTGCTCTGCCAGGCGTGCGCTCCCTGGAGCAGCACATCCGCAACCTTGAAGGCGACGAGGGGTTGGCTCAGCGCCGCAGGGTCAGCATGGCGCTGGTGGTCGTCGGGCAGATGCTGCCTGAAGGGGCCGTGAAGGGCGGCAGCGCGATGGCACTGCGCTCCGTATGCAGGAAATTGTTGACACAATACTTCATGGTGATGATGAGGTCATGGCATTCCACATGCAGGCTGAGATGCTCACGATCTGCACATTGCAGCGCAAGGGCTTCATCGATGTCTTATGGTCTCACGAAGAGCCAACGTCCCACACTTCTCGGTGTTCTGGGATCGACGCCCAAGCTCCTGAGCCATAGGACCTTGGGGCGAGGGCCGTGGAATGTCGCGGCATGATCGCCGTTCGACCTGTAGCTGTTCCGGGCTGACAGGTTGGTCCCAGAGTTCCCTGATTTGACCCTCACGCTGCGTGAGGGCGGAACATGGAGCCCATGAGCAACTATTACAACGCTTTTGAGATGAGTCCGGTCCCCGTCCCCAGCCCTGACGCGGTCGCGCCTGAGCCATTCCACGGGATCTACGGGATGCCGTTGTTCGTGACGATCCCGACCACCGATCTGGCCGCTTCCGTCGACTTCTGGACCCTCGGCCTGGGCTTCTTCGAGCTGTTCAGCGTGCCAGGCCAGCTCGTGCACCTGCGCCGGTGGGCCTTTCAGGACGTCCTGCTGGTCCCCACCGCCTCGGCTCCGGATCAGGTGCCGGCGGTGAGCTTCAGCTTCGCGTGCGTCCTGAACCAGATCGACGCCCTCGTCGCCGCGTGCCGTGCCCACCATGCGGTCGTGGTGAGCGACCCGCGGGACACGCCTTGGGGCACCCGCGATGTCGAGGTGATCACGCCGGAGAAAGTGCGAGTCGTCTTCACTGCGGCGAAACCCTTCGAGCCGGCCAGCCAGACCGCCAAGAACCTTGAAGCGATCGGCATCACAGCACCGGACATCACTGCACCGGACACCGACGGGGAGAAGGATGGAGTGCATGCCGGATAACAGCGACGCCGTGGAGCTGACCGTTGGTCAGGCCGCGGTGCGCCTGGGCGTGACGGTCCGGACGTTGCATCACTGGGACGAGATCGCCCTTGCGAGGCCGTCGTCACGGTCAGCTGCCGGGTACCGGCTCTATGCCGACGGCGACTTGGAGCGGTTGCGGCGCATCGTCGTCTACCGTGAGCTGGGGCTCGACCTGGAAGCCATCCGGAGTGTCCTCGACGATCCGAGTGCGTCTGTTGTCATTGCGCTGCGCGCCCAGCAGGCTCAGCTTGCGGCGCGGATTGAGCATCTCAGCGTGCTGGGCGATGAGCTGGCCCGGATGGTCGACGCGCACGAGCACGGGCTGCTCATGACCGCTGAGGAGCAGGCCGCGACGTTCGGGCCAGGATGGAATCCTCAGTGGCCGGCTGAGGCGCGGCAACTCTACGGCGATACGCCGGAATGGAGGCAATACGCCGAACGCTCCGCGTCACGCACCGCGGAGGACTGGCAGGCCGTCGCGGATGCGGCGGCGGCGCTTGATCGGGCCCTCGCTGATGCCATGGATGCTGGTGTTGAACCCGGCAGCCCAGCCGCGGACGCTCTCGTTGAACAGCACCGCGAGGTGTTCTCCGCCTACTTCCCGGTCACCCGGCAGATGCAGGTCGTCCTCGGCCGCATGTATGAAGCCAATCCCGCATACACCGCACACTACGACGGCGTCCAGACCGGGCTCGCCTCGTGGTTGCGTCGCATCATCGACGCCAGCGCACGCGCCCACGGCATCGACCCCGACGCCGCAACCTGGCAATAGGGGTCCCGGGTTGCGATCGCGCGCGTAGTGGCTGACGTCTCTCGTTCTGGAAACTCTCTGTGACTCACGCAAACGCTCGTCTCACCCCACGCGGCAGGCCGCTGATCTTCGACCGCTACGAACTGCTGGGGCGCTCAGCTAGGCGGATCGAGATCCTCGCTGACATAGGTCGAGTCGTCGTCGAGGCGCTGACGCCGCTCTGCGAATCGATTCTTGCCGAGCCGACTAACCACACTCTGATGCACCTGATTGGGCTTCTACGAGGGACGCTGGACGACGGACTACCGTGCGAGGGCATGAAGGTAAGTCCGGTCAACATGAAATGCACAACTTGCTGATCCGGTCTGCGACAGTTGTGGCTATCGGAACCTCGAGCAGAGCAGAGGGCTGCGGCATGACTGAGAGGTAATTGTATCTCTATCGAAACGACGAGCTTCGGCAGGTCTAGGTTGGAATCTGGGGTTGTCCGCAAGTCGTGGACAGTTGGTCAGGCGGCTTGTGCCGACTGAGGTAGTGCCGCGAGGAGCAGCAGTTCGTGCTCTACGGAGGTGTCGTAGCCCAAGGTTGAGTGGAGTCGGGAGCGGTTGTAGAACTCCTCGGTCCAGCATCCCGTAGCCCGGATTGCGTCCTGTCTCGTTGCCCTACGCAGACATCATTGAGCTGGGTAGAGGTGTGCTGGGTACCCCTGTCGGCGTGAAAGACGACTCCGGCCGGACCGCCGCCTGTGCGGCTTACGTGCGTCGTCGGATGTGATTCCACAGAGGTTGGTATGGAAGGAGGCGCGGTGGAGTTCAGGATCAATGTGTGACTGCAACCTGGCGTCGCCGGGTGCAGTGTGTCATCGACTCTGCCAGCCACCTGACGGACGAAGATTCAGTTGCCGATGATCGGATCGCATTCACGCGGGTAGGGCACGTTGTGACGGCATGGTGGTCAACTCAGCCGAGGGCCAGCGCAGCGGACATAGGGCAGGGCGGTCGGGAATGATCCAGAACCGCCCTGCCAACAACTGCGTCTACGCCGACGCCGCAGTCGCTTGTTGTCAGTGTCTAACTGAGTGGGTCCACAGGACCCGCATGGGCCGGTGGTTCGGGCTGCGACTGCTTGTTCTCCAGCTTCTGCAGCGACCGGGCAGCTGCATCGCGCCCTCCCAGGCCGTAGGCGAGTGCTGCCGCCAGCGCTCCTCCGATCACCACAGCGCCGAAGGCCATGTTGATGATGGAGTCTGCCAGGCCCATGTACTTCAGGCCCATCGCGACGAACAGCGCGATCGTCGCCCAACGGATCACCGTGGCTGCCGTGCCCGGGCCGACCACCGAGACCACGATCTTGGCGATCAGGAACCCTGCGGCGATGATCAACCCGCCGAAGAGCACGCTGCCACCCAATGCCAGGATCTGGTTGAGGATCGCGGTGGCTTCCGGCAGATTCAGCTGCCGTGCCGCCATGATGCCGAAGAACAACATGATGGCGATCTTCACCAGCGTTGCGATGATGGCCGAGGCGCTCTTATCAGCGGGGACGATGCCCCATTTGTGCACCACAGAATCAGTGCCGATTCCCTGCAGCGTGCTTTCCAGGAGGGTGCCAACGAATCTGGCGATGAGAAAGCCGATGGCGAGCAGGATCAGGGCCGCGATGATTTGCGGGATAGCGCTCATGATCATGGTCAGCATCTGCTGCGCCGGATCGGAGATTGCGGCGATACCCAGTACCTGCAAGGCGCTGATGCCCACCACAATGATGATGATCGCGAAGAGAAGGTTTCCAATGATGGCAATGATCTTGCCGTTTTGTTGACGTGCTTCGGCCAGGTCCTCCGCAGTCTCTGTGCGCCTGGCCCTGGCTGTGAGCTTGCTGAAGTCGACAGCGCCCAGAGCAGTGGACACCAGTTGCCGCACAATCTTGGCGATCATGTAGCCGATGAAGAAGATGATGCCTGCGCCGACGAGATTCGGGATGAAGCCCATGACCTTGCCAAGCAGATCCTGCACTGGACCCAGGACTGCGGACAAGGAGAAGACCTGCAGGATCGCGACCAGGCCAAAGAGCCAGACGATCAGCGCCGCGACCTTCCCTAGAGATTCCCCAAGCTGTTGCCCATCGTTCCCTTGGCGCTGCAACCCCTTGAATCGCCCCACGAGCTTGGCAAGGGCCCACTTAATCAGCTTGGCAAGGAGCCAGGTCACCAAGAGAATTATCAGCGCGATGACGACCTTTTGCGCCATCCCCGCCCAATCGAAACTTTCCATGTTCATGTGAACTCCTTCGCGTGGTAAAAATCGCGTCTACGAACTGCTGTCCTTTCCGAATAGTGCTTTTCTAATATGAAACATGTTTTGTGTCACTAAAACAACCATCTGCCACAAAAGAGATGCGCGGCCCGGCGGCTCACGTGCGTCGACGCCAAGGATGAGCTACCTCGGGCCAGGCCTTTCACCTTCCCACTGTCTGAGCGCCTGTGGCTGGGGCGTTCTGGTGTCACCGGGCAAAAAATATTGATGGATGACGCGCGACTGGAGGGCTTCGATATGTGGTTCAGTGTTGTGGCTCTGGCCGGAAACAGCCTCGACATTCATCTATCGGGGGGGGGGAGGCGAGTACGGCTTGATGTGTGAATTTTCATAATTTCATGAAGATGAAGAACATTGATCCTGGCACAAACCGGCCCTGATGGAGAGAGAGGCCTTCTCTTAATGAGGAAGAGTATTCGGGGCGGAGCAAAACATCGCCTTAAGGAATTCTGCCCGCAGTGGTGTTCTGTACCAGCAGGGCGGAAGGGGTCATCCGATCCCTCGGCGATCTCAAGGGTGCCGTTCCGCGCATTGGCGCTGAAGGCTTTGTTGATGTCCTCTTCCAGCCCGCCAGCGAACACGTAGACGCCATCATTCTTCAGCTCTTCCACAACCGCCCTGGCGAGCGGGCCGCGGCTGGCGAACCATTCCTCGCTGTGGTCGCCCACCCATTGCTGGTTGAAGTAAATGATGTATTGGGTCATACCAACCCCGTGTATCAGCAGTGGGTCATCGCGTCAACAGACCTACGATGGCGAGACCGGCGGCCGGGTCGGTTCCCGGGCGACTGCGTGTTCAGTTCGGATCCGCAGGCTTCCCGGGCGGTCAATACAATGAGCGGAATACCGGAGCCAATCCCGCGAAAGTCCAGGACATCCGGGGGAAACGGCCAGATATCCCCTTGGAGGCATCATGAACACGGATCGCAGTGTGAGCCTCACCGATCGGTGGGGTGCCCAGACCGAGGAGGGCGTCACCCTCGAGCGGTTCGCCGCCCTCTACGATGATCTCGACTCGGAGGACGAAGAGCACTCTGTGGTCGACATCTCCGACGACCAGGAACGGTACGTCGAGTTCTCGCTGACGACCGCCACGCTGGGCAACGCGGAGTCGGGCGATGACGTCGGCAGCCTGGCACTGGTTGATCGAGGCGAGGCCATCGCGATTGCCTCAGAATTTCTGTCCGGGGCTTTCAACAGTCTCCGCCAGCGTCCGTGGGCATGAGGGCGCTTCGCTATCCTCGCTGCAGCGACGTGATGATCTTTTCGACGCTGATCATGAAAACCATCGTGCCCCGCCACACGCGTATCTGAAATGTGGGTAGTGACCCGTCAGTAGTAGGTGACGGTGATGCCGGACCTGGGTGTCCAGGTGAGGTAACCCCGCTGGAAATACTGGCGAGTACCCCAGGGGCTGTATGGATATGCGTAGCCAGCGAACCACTGCTGTTCCTCGGTCGTCGGGTAGCCGAGCGGTCCCCAAGCCCAGTTGAGCGACTCGTACACGGATTTGTCGCCGTTGATGACTCGTTGGGCGCCCGTGGCAGGGGACCACCAGATGATTCCATTTTCAAACCACTGGTAGCAGCCACCCCCGGGGCCGGTGCAGCTCTCATCGCTGATCGGATAGCCGATCATCTGTTGCGTCGAAGAGGATGAATTGCTGTCAAACCACACCCAGTTCGCGCGCTCGTAGGCGTTCATGATGGCGCCCCAGACAACATGCGTTCCTGAGGCCGGGGACCACCAGATGATGCCGCCCTGGAACCACTGGTAGCAGCCGGACTTATCGACGTTGTTGACGATCCATCCGAAACAGCTTTCGGGACCCGTCGGGTAACCGAGGCGGCCGGACTCCATGCCCATGGATTTCCATTTGGCCCCAATGCCGCCCTTGACCGCCCGGGCGCCCAGCGCGGGGGTCCAGGCCATCGTGGCACCCGAGAATTCCTGGCGGCATCCGCCCTGCGCCAGGCCACATTGCTCATCCGCCAGGGGGATGCCGTACAGGCCGGTGAAGGGGGTGTTGCCATCCAATTGCAGCATCGCACCCTTGACGATCACCGCGGAGGTTGGCGTCGTGTAGATGACCGCTTGCTGGTAGAGGGTCTTGCAAAAACCTCCAGGAATGTCGTTCGAGCAGCTGGTCCTCAGGGGATAACCCAGGGGGCTGTTCTCTGCTCCGAGGGACACCCAGCGATTCCATTCCAGACCGTTGATAGCGAGGGCGCCGATGGCGGAGGTGCCGAGGGAGTAGTGTCGCCATCTCGTGTAGGGCTGTGTCTGGCCGCCCTGCCGGTAGGTGTCTACGAAACAGGCACCCTGGGGCAGCCCGCAGGTGACCGGCGAGAGCCAGGCGTTGTCGTAGTGACGCCCTAATGGCTGAAGGTACTGGACGATGGGTTGTGCCCGGTCCAGCGTGAAGGCTGAAGCGCCCATCGGCACCACAATGATCGCCTTCTCAAAACCCTGCTCAGTGGTATCGGGAATGGCGAGCGATGGAACCGGGCCAAATCTTCCTAGATCCTCGTCAGGCATTCCGTAGGTCGAGTACCCACCGTCGGCAAAGTACTTCATGCCCAGCGCCGACGTTGCAAGCACGCCATGCGCGCCCAAGTCAGGCTTCCAGTAGGCTGTCCCATGCTGAAAATCCTGTGAGCAGAAATCAGCTGTGGGGCATATTTGATCTGCAACAGGGTCACCAAAATTGGGGTGATACGACGCAAACCACCCCGTGAAAGCGCTCCCGACGGGGATGCTAGGCGGAGTCGAAGTGGCTGGCGCCGCCAGCGGCGGCTGTGTCAGTGGTGCGGGCGGGACTGGCTCCACGACGGGTGAGGGGGCCGGGGATGTCGCAGGCATGCTGGGTACTGGAGTTGGTGCGGGAGAGGCCGGGTCAACGGCAGGCAACGCCGCGGAAGGTGCCGTGGAAACGGGCGATGGCGCCGGAGTCGGAGAGGGGGTCGCCTGCGCGGGCGTGAGGGTTCCTCCGCACAGTAGGCTTCCCACGATCACCGCGAGGAGTGCGCGGGTAAAGGTCCTGGCACCTTGTATTTTAGCTGTGCGCACTATTTTCGTTCCTCCGGAAAATAAATTACCAGTCGGTAGAAATACTGCGGAAAGCGTATCGCATGGGTGGGGCGCGGTGAAGATGGTGCCGCCTCCCACTCGAAGCTAGGCTGACACAGGGGATGGAGGACCGATGGGTGACCAGTTTGAAGCCTGGCTGCTGGACTCAGATCCGGCGCTGCGATGGCAGATCGAATGTGATGTGCTGGGTACGCCGCGTGATCGGTGGGAAGCGACCCGTGCGCGGGTCGCGACAGAGGGACTGGGAGTGGAGGTGCTCTCGCACCAGGATCCCGAGGGGACGTGGGCAGGAGGAGCGTTCTTCCCCGCAGGCTGGGCCTGGGATAACAACAAACCGCAACCGTGGACCACGACCACCTGGGCGCTTAAGGATTTGCGCGAGTGGGGGCTCGATGCACGCGTTCTGGACGGCACGGCGGAGAAACTCGATAAGATCACCTGGGAGTATGACGATCTGCCCTACTGGCATGGCGAAGTGGACTGCTGTATCAACTCCTGGACCCTCTCGAACGGCCTCTGGCTGGGAGCCGATGTCGACGGCATCGTGACCTGGTTCCTGGATCATCAGTTGCCTGACGGGGGATGGAACTGCGCGTGGACGGAGGGCTCGGTTCGCTCATCCTTCCACTCCACGCTCAACGCGCTGATCGGATTACTGGACTATCAATTGGCCACCGGTGACCCTGAACGGGTGCGCGAGGCGCGCCGAGGCGGCGAGGAGTATCTGCTGGAGCGCTCGCTGTTCCGTCGGTTGTCCACGCGCGAGCCGGTTTTCGAGCAGGTCCTCCGGCTCACCCACCCGCGACGCGCCTATTACAACGTCCTCGCGGCGGCCGACTACTTCCGCGCAGCATGCCTTGCGGACGGGGCGCAGCCCGACGCGCGCATGACGGAGGCCATCCAGATCATCCGCAGCCAGCGCCGACCGGACGGTACCTGGTTGCAGGGACACCGTCTCCCCGGTGACGTCTGGGTCCACATTGACTCCCCGGCGGGGGAGCCGTCGAAGTGGGTGACGTTCCAGGCGTTGCGCGTTCTTGACTGGTGGGATCGACCCCGGGACTGAGTGTCAGGATGCTGCCTTACTGCTGGTGATCGGCCTGGCCCGGATCGGCATCGGCGTCGCTGCGGATGATCCTGAGTCCCTCGCGGTAGGTGGTTACGCCGAAATCGGGGAAGCGGGTGGTGAACTTGGTGGAGTCGAAGAGGTTGTTGTGCGCGTACCGCGGAAGCAGTTCCCTGAGTTCCCGTATCTGCTTCGAGACGATACCTGCCGCCTCCAGTGCCCACTGGGGGAGGACGGTGTAGGCCGGCTTTGTGCCGAAGGCCTCTGCAGCCATGGTCACGAATTCCCGATAGGTCGGCCGGTCCTCATCCACTGGCAGATGCCAGGTCTGACCGTAGGCGTCAGCTGTATTGGCCAGGGTTGCCAGCGCGCGGCTCGCGTCGGGCGTCCAGATGAGCGTCCGATGCCGATCATCCCGTACCGGTACCAGTGCTCTCTTCCCTGCCGCCAGCCGGTCAATCACGAGGGTATTCGTCATGCTCTGAGTCCGGCCTGGCCCGTAAAATTCCGGCGCTCGGACGATGAGGACCGGGATATCGCCTCGGGCCATCTCGTCGAGGACCTTGGTTGCCATGGCTGCACGGACCCTGCCCTTGCGCCCCACCGGTGCGAACGGTGTGTCCTCGGTCTGGAGGCGATCATCCTGCGGATACATGTAGGTGTTGTCGAAGTAGGCGAACTTCGCACCGGTCGCTCGTGCGGCATCCAGCGCATTCCTGAGCATTGCGGGGAACTGGGTCTCCCACAGGTCGGTATTTGCGGGCAGTCCAGCGGTGAAATAGACGATGTCGCTGCCCTCGACGGCTGCTCTGGTCTGCTCAGCGTTGAGCAGGTCGGCGCGCTTGAGTGTGTCTGAATCGTTGACTTTGCGCGGGTTGCGGCTGACCAGCCTCAGCTCGGCCGTGTCTTCGCGATTCAGCTCCCGCGCCAGCTCGATCGCGATCTGGCCGTTCGCTCCCAGAATGGTGTGCATGTCCCGACTCAACTTCTCCTACTTGACCGCCCTCGCCGCTCAGGATTCCGATGTCCTGAGCGGGTGCTGGTGGACAGAGCCTCGTTCAGCGCGCTATGTTAGCAACGCATACATTGGAGTGTAGGGGGCGAAGTTAGCAGTGTCAACATCTGGCCGGAGTTATCACCATGGCGACTTGCGCGCCGTACTCCTGGACGCGGCCTTCGGGAGTCTCGAGGCGGGCGAACCCTTCTCCATGCGCGCCGTAGCACGCCGTGCAGGGGTATCACCGGCGGCGCCTTACCGACATTTCGCCGACCGGGAGGCTCTTGAGTCGGCTGTGGCAGTTGAGGGCTTCAAGATACTTCGTGGCGACCTGAACGCAGCGTTGGGTGAGGTTTCCGGGCAGTCCCCAGCTGCGATGGCGATCGCCGAGCTCGGGGTGACCTACGTAGCATTCGCTCTGCGGCATCCTGCGGTGTTCCGCCTGATGTTCGGCAACGAGTGCGACGCCGCAGACAGCGAACGCGTGCAAGCCTCCAGCGAGCTGCACCGGGTACTTGATGGCGCCATCGAGCGTTTCTTTCCGGACCTTCCCGTGGCCGAGGTGCCCAGCCTGTCGACTGCGCTCTGGAGCATGGCCCACGGCCTGGCCTTCCTTCACCTGGATGGCAAGCTCCGGCCTGACTCGGCCGCCGACGTCGCGGACCGAGCGCGGGCTGCCGTTGCCGCCGTCTTCGCGGTCCGTAGCGCCACGTCCTGAAGGGAATGCTGCCCTGGCGAGTCGACGCCTAGAATTTGATGATGCCAACGACCCCCTCTGATGCCCCATCGAGCCACGATTCTGATCTCCGCCTCGTCCTTCGGAATCCGTGCCCAGAGGACGAGGCTGAGGTCGCTGCAGCTCAGGCCGAACTCGCAGAGGATGGCTTTGACTTCGCGTTGCGGCGATCTGACGAGTCGTGGGAGGACTATCTCGCCAGAGTCAAGAGGGATCGACAGGGAATCGATCTCTCGCCGGAGCGGGTCCCGGCAACCATGTTATTCGCGGTAGTCGAGGGACAGATAGTGGGGCGGGTGCACATCCGGCATGAGTTGAACCGGGCACTTCTGGCGGTTGGCGGTCACATTGGCTACGGAGTGCGACCACAATACCGCCGTCGACGCTACGCGACCGAAATGCTTCGGCAGGGTCTGGGAGTGGCGCTGGGCCTAGGCATCCAGCGGGCACTTGTGACGTGCGACGACGATAATCTGGGTTCGATCGGCACCATCGAGCGGTGCGGTGGAGTGCTGGAGAACGTGTCGGCTGACGCCACGCCCAAGCGTCGCTACTGGATCGACCTCAGCTAAACGTTCGTGGTCATCGGAGGTGGTACTCACGGTCGGCTGGCGAGGTGCTCGCGACATACAACAAGACATCATCCAGCGGCCCAGAGGTAGCACCGTAGGATGATGAGCTACTGGCCGTTATAAACGAGGAGAGGGCATCCATGGAGCGCATCGTCATCAGAACGCCGTATGCGCCACAGTCCAATGGAGGGTCCAGCCAGGGGCTTGTATACCAGGGGCTGCTCTACATTTCCGGCCAACTGCCCCTTGACCCGGCGACAGGCCTGATGGCCGGCAATCGTCCGCCGAACCCGGTCCTCTGGGGCCGCGCAGATCAGGTCGCGGCGGATCAGATGCATCAATGCCTGAAGAATCTCAGTGCTATCTGCCACGCTGCCGGCGCTGATCTCTCCAACGCCATCAAGGTCACGCTGTATATCGACGGCGTGTTGACGTACTTTCCGGCGATGGATCAGGTTTACTCTGCCTACTTCAGGGAAGCCCCGCCAGCACGCTCGGTGGTTGGCTCCAGTACTCTCCCGGGGAATGCTCTGGTGCTGGCAGACG
Source organism: Psychromicrobium xiongbiense (assembly GCF_030271165.1). Classification (GTDB taxonomy): domain Bacteria; phylum Actinomycetota; class Actinomycetes; order Actinomycetales; family Micrococcaceae; genus Renibacterium; species Renibacterium xiongbiense. Next base: position 78,458 of record NZ_JASSZH010000017.1, read on the forward strand.
CGATCGTGCCGCTTGGCTGAAAATCCATCAAGCCAGCCCAACCTCTGCCGGTGCCCAGCCCAACGCTGGTCCCAGCCTGGTAGCGATGTCGGTGAGGATCTGGATGTAGTCCTCGTGGTCGAAGCTGAAGGGTAACGCGAAGGCCACCTCGTCGACTTCCTGAAACCCCGCATGTGCGTAGAGGTGCTCGGCGATCTGCTCGCTGGTGCCGAGGAGATCTGGGGCGAACAGCATCCCTTTGGGCCCCTGCGGCGCCCGGGTGCGCGGAGTGCGCTCCTCAACATATCGCCGGTACTTTTCACGCTGCTTCGCTGACGCCGAATCGGTCGGGATCACCACCAGACCTTGCGAAACGCGGGCCCGTCCGTGAGCCGACGCAGACGCCGCAGCGGCTTCACGGTAGGCGAGGATCTGGGACTGCTGGATGTGGTCAAACACCGGTTCCTGGTCCTCATCAGGGAAGACCACGCTGCTGGTGAGCAGGTTGAATCCATTGTCCCCGGCCCAGATGGCCGATTTCCGGCTTGCCGCCCCATACCAAAGTCGTGCGCGCAACCCCGGCGAATGCGGCTCGACCCGGTGGGAGAATTCCTCCACAACACCCTGCCGGCCGGAAAACTCCCGGACCGGTTCCCCCGCAATCAATCGGGCAAGCCGATCCACGCGCCCGTAGCTGAAGTCCTCCACCTCGGCGGAATCCGGATACAGCTCGTGCTTCACGGTGTCGTAGTGCATGGGTTCGCCTACGCTCAGGCCCGGATTGATCCGTCCTCCGGCGAGCAGATCCACGGTGGCCAGGTCCTCGGCCAGGCGCAAGGGGTTTTCCCAGCCCATCGGGGTCACGGCGGTTCCAAGCTCTATCCGGGCGGTGCGTTGGCTGGCCGCGGCCATGATCGCAATGGGGGAGGAGATGCCGAACTGCAGGTGGCGGTGGCGTAGCCAGGCGCTGTCGAATCCCAGCCGCTCGCCCAGCTCGATGATCTGCAGTGTTGATTCGTGCCCCGCGGCTGGATTCGTCGGATCGAACAGGCCAATCGTGAGGAAACCAAGCTTGCGGAGCGGCTGTGAAGAGTCGGGCATGAGCTTCCTTCAGGTATTGGTATGCGGTGGTGTTGCTGGCCTAAACCAGGGGGTTCCAGCGGTGGAAGTCATCGGGGCCTTGCGCATCGGCCGGGCCGACGAAGATGCGCTTCGTATTGCCAGGGGCATTCTGGTCGTAAAGGACCGTGACGGTATCGCCAAGACGCGGCAGCTCCGAGGTCAGTCCCATGAGGGGCGGCTCAATCCAGCGCGTGGTGCCAGACCGGTCAACATAGCACACCGTGATGCGGGTGAGAGTTCGCGTCGCGTGGGGGTCGGGCAGGCGAGCCTCGGTGACCTCACCGGCGACGCGGGCACCGTTGGCGGCCACCTCGGCAAGTACCGAGTGACGCGCACGACGACGGAACCGGGCGACGGCGCCCATGACCACAGCGGCAGCGGCGAAAGTCCAGAGTAATAGGGGTCCCCAGACATCGAGGTAATACCAGACCCAGTGACCGAGGGTCCAGGGTTCATTCTTGCCAAAAGAGGTATCCAGGCGGACCCCGACCTGATCGGGTGGAGTGAGCTGCGGGGCCGCGGCGCTGAAGCCGATCGCGATTCCGATCAAGATGACAGTCGCGGGGCCAATGACCGGAAACACCAACGGCCGGCCGGTGAGGGAAATGGCTGAAAAGCTGACGGCGATGCCGAACATAATCACCCCGCACAGCCCTACGGGGAAGGTCCAGAAGGTCCCCATCAGGCGCGAGTCCCAGTTGCCGAAGACGCTGTTCAGTGAGGTGACACGGCCTTCGTCAGCCATGCTGACCAGCCCCATACCCAGCAGGATGGCGCAGCCGAACTGAAGTACCTGCATCACCACGTACCGTGCGGTCCTCGCCGGGCTGCCTCGGCGGGCGGCCTCGCGTTGATGGCGCTGTGCAACGGGGTCAACGGTGCTCACCGCCGCCTCCTTTCGTTCCGCTCTTCCACTGGCTGGAAGCCTGTTCTCGGACGCCTCTTCTGTTGAGTCAGTTGATGATTTCGGCGCGATCATCCTGACGGATTGCGGCCAGCCGGTCTTGCCACAGCTGGAGGGCCTCGGGCGTCTGCCTCGTCCAGTCGGCGACTTCGCCCAGGATTCTCAAGGGCTTTCTGCTGCGATAGGAGCGGGTGGGATTTCCAGGGAACTTCTTGTCGGTGACATTGGGGTCGTTCTCGAACTCACCGGTCGGCTCCACCAGGTACACCCTCGGCGTGCCGTCGCCAGCAGCGAGTTCGGCGGCGAGCCCGGCGCCATCGGGCAAAGCGGTGAAGTAGATATGATTCATCACGATCTCGGGCCGGTAATTGGACCGAAACCCGGCCGTCAACTGATCGCCCACCCGCAGCTCGGCCTTGGTACCGTGAAAAAACGGCCCTGCATCCAGTGCCTCATCCATCGTCACAGGCTATCAACCGGTCCGGAGAGCTTGCATGCCGGGCGATGGGTTCGTCATCGGCGGTCGGAAGTGATCTGAAACGCTTAGAAGTGGATGCCTGTTGCCGGACGCGTGATGAGCACCGCATACAGGACCCATCCGAAGGCTGTCAGGGCGGCAACGGCCCAGCCGACGATGATGGCGGCCAGAGCTGGCCCATTGTCGAGTCCAGCCTTCTTGCTTTGCCACCGGCTGACATACCCCACGATCAGTCCGGCCACGGAGCCCACCATAAAGTACATGCTGATGAATGGCAGGGCACTGTGTATGACCAGCGCCAGCGCAACGGCACCAAGCGGCCTCCCGGTGGGCCCGGGGAATCCTGCCTGGCGGCGCCGGCGCTCCTCCCGGACAGACCGGATGACTCCCACCAGCACCACCACGGCACCTGCGATCAGGAAGAGGATGCCTGCAAACCAGAAGCTTTGCGTGAGCGTCGTAAAGGAGGTGCTGTTCCCACCGCCGCCAACCACGAACAGCACGTAAGGGAGTACGACGACGACGCCGGCCAGCACCATGAGGAGCGCACCGACCAGGATTGTCCGGATGGAGGGGATCGGAGGCGGCTCCACCGGCGAGGGCAAGGAGTTTCCCCACGGTGGCGCTGCCGGTAGAGGGGCTGCGTAGCCCAAGGGCGGTGGCTGGTTCCCGCCGTAGGGTCGCGACGGGACAGGAACACGCGACGGGACAGGAACATGGGCCGGGGGAGGAGGATGGCTGCTCATGGAGCCACCCTAGGCGAAGGGTGTGACATAAATCTCTCATCTGGATGGGCAGTTCTCCCCGTCCGGACCTGGCCAGCGCCGAGCAACTTGATTCTTGGCTGATTGATTCTTGGCTGGCCTGAATCAGTCCCGCGCGGCGACATCCTGTTTCAGGATGGTCGGCCAGATATCGACGTCGGCCGGGGTGTGGGCAACCCTCAGCGTCGCCTGGGGGAGCAGCGTTGCCAGGGTTTCAGCGGTTGATAGCGGGTGGCCTGGATCCTCAGTCCAGGCCAGGATGGTGGTCGGCATGTTGACCCGGGCGATCGCCTCCGGCTCCGGCAGGTCACTCAGCGCTGCACCCCGGAATAAGGATGGCAACAGGGCATCGGCGACGTCCGGCACGGTCTCCGGCGCTCCTACGGTGGCCGGTGGCGGCGTGGCTCCCCGGGCAGAAACCAGGAAGGCCTCAACGCCCTCTGCCTCGATCAGTTCCGCAGCGGCCCGGTAATTCCCGGCTTGCGCACGCCGGGTCTCCCAGGCGGTGGGCGGCACCATGAGCGTCAGCCCGGTGAAACGCTCGGGCTCGCGGGCTGCGGCGTGCAGCAGTGTCGCTGTCCCCATGGACGGACCCACTCCATGGACCGGTTCGCCAGGGAACCAGCGATCGAGCAGCCGCAGGAGGTCCTCCGCCAGATTCTGCCAGCGATAGTCCTCGGGGACCTTGCGCCCCGTCGACTTGCCATGGCCGCGGGCGTCATAGCGCAACAGGCGGGTGCCACTGAGCCCACGGCCGAGGTCAAGATTGAGTACCCGATCCCGCGCGCGGCTGGAGGTCAAGCCGTGCAGCTGAACGACGGGATGGCCGCCTTCGTCACTCAACGCGACCGCCAGCTCGGCTCCGGGAACCTCTAAAGTAGGCATCAGGCTCCTTGACCGGTGACGTGATGGGTGACTGGCCGCAACACCTACGGCGACCGCGCTGATCAAGTATTCAGGCTATCTGAGGCGAAAGGATACTGCCATGAGGCTGACCAACATCACCCATCTGCGGCTACCATTCGGACGACTGTGGGGCTACGATGTCAGGGTCTCCACCCCGGGCCGCCTCCTTCCGGTGTCCTTTGACCAGCGACTGCACGTGGGCGCGGGCGAGCGCCCGGGTTCCTGGATGGCCCTCTCCTTCCGCCTGCCAGCTCCCACCCGCAGGGAGTCAATCGCGGAGGCCTGGCTGGCCGTCATCGCCCGTCATGGCACGTTGCGTACCGTCTTTGTGCCCGGTCCGGGCGGCGAGCCGGAACTGCACGAGATCGAGATTGCTCCGGGTGCCTGGGTTGAGCATGAAATTGGCCCGGGCCAGGCGGTCAACGATGCTGTGCGCGAGGTGCTCGATGCCGCCTGTTCGCCCTACTCACAACCCTCCCATCGGCTGTGCCTGCTGGAGACTGCCGCCGGAATCACCGTGATCATTGCCGCCGATCACGCCCACGTCGATATGTGGTCGATGCTGGTGATTGCGCGGGATCTTCTCTTGGCACTCGATGCCGGGCAGCTGGCGCCAGTACCGGCCTTTGTGGAGCACACCCAGGCGCTGTTGGACCGGGACGCGGCACCGGGCCAGGTGCGCGAGCGGTGGGTGGACATCATCCGGGACAGCGGTGGGGCCATGCCGCAATTCCCGCTGCCGCTGGGCGCGCCTGAGCCGCAGCGCGAGCGGGTGGAAGTGCGGGATGTGTTCGACGTCGATGACGCGGCCGCCTTTGCGGCTCAGGCCCGCGAGGAGGGCGTCTCCACACTGGCGCTTGCCGTCGTGGCAATGACCGCCGTGACGCGGGAGATGGCGGGAACGCCGCTGCGGGCCGTGTTCCCTGTACACAGCCGCTTCGACGCCCGATGGCACGACTCGGTGGGCTGGTTCATCACCAATTCGGTGCTGGAGTCTGCAGTGCCCGAGCCGCGCCCTGCGGCGGCCGCGGTCAAAGAAGCAGTACAGCTTGGATCCTGGCCGCTGGCTGATGTGCTGGCGCCCTGGGGCGGCATGCCGATGGCGCCCGGCATGTTCGCGATTTCCTGGCTGGACTTGCGCAGGCTGCCGGTGCGCATCGACTCGGTGGGCCTCGACGCCCAGTACGTGGGCGCGACCATCGACACCGACGGCGTCATGCTGTGGTTCATCCTGGACGAGTCCGGGCTGCATCTGCGATGCCGCTATCCCGACACCGCAGAGGCGCGGGCCAGCGTGGGCGGGTGGCTCGATCTACTGGTTACCCGGTTGCAGGCCGACGCGCGGTCCTCGGTTCGTGGGCTGCTGCGAGTGGATGGCCGGACCTACCGGCTGGACCGGGCGCGCCGTGAGGACATTCCGGCCATTGCCGCGCTACTGACCAGCGATGAGCCCGCATCTCACGCCGGTGACGTCACGGAGCTTGACCGCTACGAGGCGGCCCTCACTCTCGTCACGCGCACCAGCTCCAGCTATCTGGCGGTGGTGCGGGAGGAGACTGGCGCAGTCGTGGCCACGATGCAGTTGACGGTCATTCCGGGGCTTGCCTGGCGAGGTGCCTCCCGACTCCAGATCGATGGTTTCCGCGTTGCTGCCATAGAACGTTCCGGGGGCCTGCGCGCGGCGATGCTGGAATGGGCGCGGGAATTCGGCCGTGCGCGCGGAGCGGAATTGGCTCCGGAAGCACTGACCGCACGGCCTGACCTTGAGCTGAGTGTCGATCGGCCGGTCCTTTGAGGTGGCGCGGCGGGCGGCTGCGGCCTCCATCAACTTCGGTGTGTACGGGCCCGATGGCGTCCAGCTTGGCTTATGCCCGCCTGCTCACCGACGGGGTGACCTTCGGCTGGCTCTGTGACGTATACATCGCCCGGGAGGCGCGTGGCCTCCGTCTGGGCACGGAACTGTCCCGGGTGATCGTGGATGCCGTCCGACCATGGAATCTGAAACGGCTCATGCTGGTCACCGCGGATGCGCATGAAGTGTATGAGAAGGCCGGGTTTACCGTCTTCCCTGACCCGAACATGCTGATGATGCTGGAACGTTTGCGGGCGGCAGCGCGCCCTTTGCCACACGAGGCCCTGACCGCGCATCGTCCTGAGCTGGTCAGCCTGGGTGGCCGCTACGGCATCAGCAACATCCGTGTCTTCGGCTCCGTCGCCCACGGCACTGACCACCCTGGCAGCGATCTGGACGTTCTGGTGACACGTTCGCCCGGAACCGGATTGCTCACGGTTGCGGCGTTCGCCGCGGCGGCCAGCGAGCTGCTCGGCGTCGAAGTGGACGTGGTGACCGACGGTGGACTGTGCGCCGATCACGAGGTCCTCGCCACGGCGGTAGCCGTATGAGCGCCCGGGGTGGTATGAGCGCCCGGGATGGTGTCCTGTTGCGAGAGATTGTTCGCCTGTGCAAGATCGGAGAACATCTTGTAGCCCGTGGGCACGAGTGGTACGTCGGCGATCCTGACAATGTGCCGGGTCTGGCAGTGGAGTCGCTGATCATCAGGGTCGGTGAAAACGTCGCCCGGCTGAGCATCGACACGACGGACCGGCATCCCGAGGTGCCCTGGTCCTTGATCAAACGGATGCGGGATCGTCTGGCCCACCACTATGAGGGGACAGACTATGTCCCCGTCTGGGACACGCTGGTGGTAGATCTGCCGACGATCAGCGGCTACCTTCTCTTCCTTGGTGACGAATGATGTCGCAGGTCATCACCCGACGCCCGGGCGAGCGTCCACGGGTATCCACCGAGGGGCCGCAGACCCAGCTGAGCCAGCAGGCTCCGCCGGAGCTGTGGGGCCGGCTGGTCCACCGGGTCTTTGCTCTGCCCGGAGTGATGGAAGGGCACAGCGCGGTATCACCAGCATCCTCCCGGGCCGTGTTCCTCAAGGATGTCAGCCAGGCCAGAGTGCCCGAGGTCTCGCTGGCACCGGAAGCGCGGTGGGAACCGGTGCACCTTCATGGTGTGCACGATACTTCCTTGCATCTGGTGCTTCCGCCCGAGCGCGGGGCCGAACTCACCGCGCTCGGCTGGGCTGAACCTCATCAGTATGAGGATTTCGGCACCGAGTTCCTGATTTATGGCCCCCGTGATGCGGAGGAACTCGAGGTGGTGCTCTCCATCGTCATCGAAAGCCTGAAGTGGGCGCGAGGCCCGGGCGCCCTGGGATCGCCACAATGACCTTCGGTTTCGAAGCCATTCCGCACGAAGCCCTGACTCCGGACGTGATCGGTCAGCTCAGTTGTCTTTTCCACACAGAGTACTCAGCAGACTTTGGCCCCTGGACCCCGGAGTTGCCCTACGGATACGCAGGGCATGATGTCCACATCCTTGCGTGGTCCGATGAGACGAGCGTAGGTCACCTCGGGTGGTTGGCAGCGGGTCGCCGTACGGGAAAGGTTTCTGGACTGTGCCGGTCTGCCGCGAAGCTTGGAGCCCGGACCGTCGCTGATGATCCGCCCCCTTGGGCGCGCTCCCGCAGCCTGGCCTTCCGGCACGATCGACCTCCGTGGAAGAGCGTGGTAGCCCGCGGCCATCTCAGCACATTCTGACCGGCTCAGCACATTCTGACCGGACGGCCGGGCGCAGTTCACTGGGGGTTCATCTGCCATCCACCCGGCGGGCGGAGGGTGGATGGGTCAGGAATACTCCAGACCCACGTGAGGAATGACCATGGACATCAGACTTTCCCGCACGCCGTTTCTGCTCGGAACCGCGATCACCTCCGCAGCCCTGCTGAGTTGCGCTGCCCTTCCCGCGAGCGCGGCCCCGGCCAACGCCCATCCGGCTGTCGCACCGACCATCACAACGTTCGCTGCCGTGGGAGCCGAAACCAGGCCGGACGACATCACGCGCCTGGGTGACAGCATTTATGTCGCCTTCCAGAACGGCGTCGGGCCGCTGGGGGAGCCCGCTCCGAACGGTACTACAGCCAGCACCATCCAGCAGTACTCACTCGATGGCGCTCCGGGCGCCTCCTGGACGATCACCGGCCGGATCGACGGCATGGGGGCGGATGAGGCTGGGCAGCGCCTGCTCGTGACCACCAACGAAGACGGCAATTCCAGTTTCCACACGGTGACGCCATCGGCCGCAGATAGCCAGGTCAAGGACTTCACCTACGCCGGGCTGACCCACGGAGGAGGCACCGACTCCGCGACGGTGTATCACGGCACGATCATCATCACCGCCTCGAACCCGGCGGATGGCACCGGCGCGGCACTCTATGAGGCGACCCTGAAGGGATCGACGGCCGCGCTGACTCCCGTGTTCACCGACGATGCCGCCGCAACGGTCGCCAACGCCGGCGCCACGGGCACCACCACGCTGGCGCTCAGTGACCCGGATTCCACCACAGCGGTTCCGGCCCAGAGCCCGCGCTTCAAGAACCAGTTCCTGCTGGATTCGCAGGGCGACCAGCAACTGATCTTCACCGACCACCTGGGTGGGCCGAGGCAGTCGCTGCAGGTGCTGAACCTCAGCGTGCCGGTGGATGACACGGCCTTCGCCACGCAGTCCGGGCGAACCTTGTGGATCACCGATCCGGATCACAACTCCGTCGTCGAGGTCTCCGGGGCGTTTGCGGCGGGGCAGGCCGTTTCCACCGTGACCCCGGATGGAGCCGCCACCTATCTCGCGACGCTGGACCTCAGCAATGGGGTGCTGACCCCGGTGCCGGGCCTGTCCTCGATTCACCCGAAGGGTCTGTTGTTCACCAGCGGGAAGTAGCCTTTCATGCTGCATGGTCAGCCCGCTGAGGGAGGGCGCGGTCTACCATGTAGCATGAGCGAATTCATCGAAGACTGTGAGGTCTACGCCAGCAGCACCTACCCGGTGGCCATTTCCCACGGTCGCAGGATGCTGGGCAAGGTGGACCTGAAAGCACGAGTCAACACCGAAACCGGTGAGGTCACTTTCTACGTTCCGGTCGACAAGATCGACAAGCTGCGTTAGGCGGCAGGTTCGCTCTGACCGGCCAACCGTGCCGCTGCCCGAATCGCCTCCAGCGCGGGCTGTTCGTTGGCGCATTTGGCCACCACCAGCAGTTCCAGTTCTAACTCCACAGCTTGATGATCCCGCTCTTCGCGTCACACGTCGTGTGGCCTCGGCGGGAAAGATCCGCGAGTTCATTGTCCGGAGCCAGGCGACCCAGCTTCCCAATGAGGAGGTCGCCTACCTGGCGCTGCACATCGCCCAAGCCAGTGGCGGTCAGCCCAGTGGCGGTCAGCTGACCCCAGAATCGCCCCGCGAGTGTCGAGATAACGCTGGAATGCCGCGTGGAAAACAGCATTACCTCGACACTCGATGGCCGAAAATCAGCGCCCGGTGAGTTCCTTGGCCTTGGCTTCCAGCATCGGGTCCGTTGCCGCGGAGAGATCGATCTGTGCGGTCGCGGCGAGCTTTGCAGCCACCTCCGGATGATGCGCGGCGGCGCGTTCCAGGAAGGCGGCAGCCGTGTTGGACTTACCCGCGCCGTGGCCGAACAACACAAAGGTCTGCGCAGTGACCAGCGGTCGCAGCGTTTCGGCGAGCTTGTCGAAGAACTCCTTGAGATCTGCTTCGTCGTCATGGCCCGTGTGGCGCTCCACGGTGCGCATATGGTGAGCAACAGGGCTCGGATCCTTCACATCGTGTTCGGTCTCCACGACCTTCGGAGTATCCAGGTCGAAGTCCAGGATGTGCGCCGTGCGCTCGTCGATGGTCACCACCAAAAGGTGTCCGCTGCCCTTGTCGTCGGGGGTTTTGGCGAGGATATGACGGGCCAGCTCAATGTCCTCGATGGACACACGGCCATCGTGCGGGCGGCGGAAGACCTCACGGTGGCCATTGATGTCCACCGCGAGCCGGGCGCCGGGATCCTCGGTGACCTTATCCGCAATGTCCTTCCACAGGGTGACAAATCGGTCCCAGTCAAGGTCGCGGGGTGCCGGTTGAGAGAGAATCGCGTCGTATGTTGCACGGATGTGATGGTCCACGGTTCCTGCTTTCTGTGGTTGCGCGCGGCGGCATGCTCTGCGCTGGATGAGGCCAAGACGTTGCTGTGGCAGTCTGTGATGCCACACTACCCGGAATAGCCTAATGTCCCACATTTCCGCTCTGCATCAGGCTGTGTGGTGCGGGAGCCTGCTGATCACCAGGAGCAGCCCGGGGAGCGCCACGGCGTTGGCCGCCACGATCAGAACGATCGCCACAGCGGGGCTGGCATCGTGCGGCACAGCCTCGCGCATACCCTCTTCATTGACCCGCGGGTCCGGTACCCGATGCCGCAGCCAGAAGAGCAGCGCCAGGACCAGCACCCCGGGCACGGCAAGGGTGGCGAAGGCCGGCCGGTAGTCGCCGTCCTTCCAGCTGAGGATGGTGGCCAGCAGCAGTGGTCCGAGCATGGCACCGGTCTGGTCCGGCGCCTGGTGAACCCCGAAGGCGCTGCCACGCCCGGTCCGGGCCGAGGCATAGGAGAGCACGGTGTCATTGGCGGGGGGAGCGCACAGCCTTCCCCAGTCGTTCCGCAGCGTAGAGCAGCAGGGCAGGAGCCATCACTCCGGTGACGCCGATCAACGGCACGCTCAATACCTCAGTCCGTAGCCCAGAATGGTCCAGGTTCAGTAGCGGCCGGTGCGCTGCGCGGCGTAGCCAGAACCACCCGCAGTCCATAGCCAATGAACTCCCCGGCCCCGGCCACCAGCCCGAAGGCCAGCGCAAAGTGCCACGGACGCATCAGCGATGGCACCGATGGGCGCACCCCCCGAGTCGTTTGCGGATCCTGGCGCTACTTTCGCACTGCTGCTCTTCACGCTGCTGGTTTTCACGCTACCGGCCTCGGCGAGGCACGCTCTCTGCGAACCTAGCCAGCCGCCGGGGATCAGTGCAAGGGCAGGCTCAGAGCAGCTCACCCGCGGCGGCATCGTCGGTGACCGTAGCGGCGGGCTCAGGGGTGCGCACCATCTGGGCCCGGTACACGCCCAGCACCGTGGCCCCGGCGGCCGTTGCTGCTGCTGCGCCCAGGCCGAGCCCGAACAGATCGATGCCGGTGCTGGCCAGCGAGTCGGAGTCTCCGGAATCAGTTGAGGGAGCGGCAGGGGCTGCGCCGGATGGCGCCGAGCCCACGGAACCAGAAGAGGCCGCCGGGGACGGATCTGCCGCCGGGGCAGCTGCCTCATAGACAAAGGTCACGGTGACGGGCTGATCACCAAAGGTTCCGCTCGCGTTCTGCGGGGTGGTCACCAGGCGGTAGGCATCCGGCGTCGCCGCGGTGGCGGTGTAGGCGTCACCCAGCGCTCCGGTGAGGGACTGATCCGGTGCTACCGAGGTGCCATTGCCGTCCACAAAGCGCACCGTGACCGCCTCCGAGGTGGCCATGCTGGCAAAGGTCACCCGCCGTTCGCCGCCACGGAGGGTGTCCATCACGGCGGTGAGCGTCAACGGGGAAGTGGAGGTCACGGTCACCCCTGGGTCGATGCTCAGCGTGGTGCCAGGCGCATCGAAGGGAAAGGTCACCGTCACGGTGCCGCCGGCCCTGGTCGGCTGAGCAAGCACCACTTCGGTGAGCTGTGCCCCGGCCACCGCCTGGCGCACGATGCCGGTCCGCCCGGGTCCGCCTCCGGCCACCGGTGCCGGGGTGGTCCGGTGGCCGATGGCGCAGGGCCCGCTGGCCGTGTAGCCAGCCCAGGTTCCGGCGGTGAAGAAGTGGCCCAGCCGTCCCCCAGCCGCGTCGATGATGTGGCAGGAGCGGTCGGCGACGAGCACCCGCACCTGCGGACTCTGGGCGGCGGCTGCCGTCTGATCGGCGCTGGCAAGGGGCAGTACCTGGTAGGCGTACCAGCCGTCGGCGGCCGGATGCGCCTGCTCAATACGCAGGAAGTCCCGATTGACCGGATCGGTGGTTCCCCCGGTGTCGCCTCCGGAATTGATCGCCTGCCAGGTTCCTGTGCGCGATTCGGAGCGGACACCCAGGGTCTGCGGTGCCAGGGAATCGGGGGTAAGCGCCACGAATCCGGCGTGCCCCTCGACATGAACCGAGGAGGCTGACTGCAAAGTGTCGTTCAGGGTGCGCGGCGCACCGTCGCAATGGACCGCGGGAAGGTTCCCCGGTGCGAAGCCGCGGTTTTCCACCATGGTGCGCACTGTGGTCCCGGAAGAATCGGTGATGCCGGAGCCGACGCAGACCACCGAGTCCTTCAGGAAGTACCAGGACTTATTGGCAGAGAGCTTCTTGGTGGCGTTCTGCAGGTCCATCGCCGTGGTGCCGATCTCGCCGCCAAGCGTCACACCTCCGGCATAGGAATTGAGCGCCGTGGGGATTCCGGTTCCGGCGGCAGCACCGCTCTGGCGCAGTTCGCCGTTGACGGTGATGCCCGGCAGTGCGTAAGGGTCAACGGTCGGCCAGAAATCGGCGGAGAACTGTGTCGGATCGGCCCGATGGTAGAGGTAGAAGACGCCATCGCCCTGGTACCAGCCCAGACTGTTCTCCAGATTGCCCCATTCGTAGCGGCCGATCCGCTTCGAAGAGGTGCTCACGACGGCGGCCCAGTCTCCACGGTGCTGCACCATGCGTTCCTGGGTGTAGGTGTTGGTGATGCCGATGCGCGGCCCCGGCGGTATGACAGAGGCGTCGTCGAGGACCGCCAGACTGCGCGCCGAGGCGGCGAGCCCCTGGCTGTTGGCTCCCACATTCTGGTCGGTGGTGCGGCTGAGCCAGCCCTTGACTAGTGCGCGGCAGTGATCGCGCTGCGCGCTGGAGCCGGATTCGGCCAGCACCAGGACGGCGGTGGCGATAGCGAAACCTGAATCGTAGTCCCGGGAGAACTGGCGGGAGACTGCACGTCCACGAGTGGTGTCCATGGTGCGGGCATCCCATTGGAACGGGGCGAACGTCTTGTCGATCGCGTCCAGGAGGTTGCCCATTGCCGGGTCAGCAACAGCCCATTCGCTGCCGGCCAGCATGGCCATGCATTCGGCGACGCCGGAGATCGCGACTCCACCGTAGGTTCCGGAATAGGGCAGGCCGCCGTGCTGGATGAAGGAGCCGTCGGCGTAGAACCCGTCGCCGGAGCTGACCAGAGCGAAGAGGCTGAGCTTCCCACCGCCCCTGACATCGGAGAGCGCATCGCGGCCCAGGGCCACATCGTCGGCATTTCTGGACACCAGGCCGCGGGCAATACAGGCCAGCGCCTTGTCCGAGCGGTTGGCCCCGGTCTCCTGCAGAGTGCTTCCGGTGCGCTTATTAGGATCGGGGGCAAAGAACCGCACTGCGGTGATCAGCTGCGTCGCAGGGTCGGTCGGCGCTGAGTCTCCCAGCAGCGTCAGGGTGTCGGCGACCTGGCGCGGGGCGCCGATTTCCCAGAACCACCAGTTCCCGGCCTTCTTCGTGGCCTGGGTGTATTTGCCTGCCATGAAGGTCAGTGCCCCGGCGATGTCGATCAGCAGGTCCGAGTCTGCGTGGTGGATGCTGCCAGCAGAGGCCCAGGCGAGCGCCAGAGAGGTGATCTGATTGAAGGTCAGGCCCATGTTGTCAGTGTGCGAGGCCAGCGAGCCGAGTTTGTCCAGCGGAAGATTTGGCCATAGGTTGGTGCGTCCCGCACTGCGATTGAAGGAGGCCCGAAGAGCGGTCACTGAGGCATCGATGGTAGATCGCTTCTGAGCCAGGGCTGGGTGAGTGGCGGCCACCGAGCCGCCGGTCAGGAAATCACGACGGCGATCCACCAGAACGCTGAAGCGATCGGCAGTGATGGCGGCGGCACCAGGCAGGGGGAGGGCGAAAGCGGCTGCCGCCGCTGCTGCACCGAGGAGGAAAGAACGGCGTGAGGGGCTAAGAGGCATCGGAACGTCATCCTTGGAGGTGCGTCCGTCTCCAGGACGGACCGAATCTGGCATTGTGAGCAGGGAAATCAGCAGAACAAAAACAGGGTGAAGAATACGCTCACGCTAGTCATACGTGATTCAAACCACAATGTCTCCGTCAGAATCGATCAACATTGAACACTCCGGCCTGAGAATCCTCCGTCGAGTGGTGACGTATGGCCCCTAACACCGCGTGTTAGGGGCCATACGTCACCACTCGACGGAGGGGAAGAAGCTCAGGACGGCTCCGCGAGAACTTGTTCGCGCAAAATGTCGGCATGCCCGCAGTGCTGGGCCAGCTCGCGCAGCATGTGCAGGTAGACCCATCGCAAGGGGAGCGGTCCTCGCCGATTTCCGGTCACCAGATCATCCAGGTCCAGGGTGGCAGCAGCTGCCCGGGATGCAGCCCAGGTGGTGCGATGCTCCTCGCGGACGGAGGCGATGGTGTCCGTGTCCTCCAGGACAAAGGATTCATCCGGCGTGTCAGGAATGCCGATCTCCGCCCGGCTCCGTCCGCTGATGGCCTCATCGAACCAGACCTTCTCCACGAAGACGGCATGCTTCACCAGGCCCAACAGGGTAGTTCGCGATGGCACCAGCTGCCTGCGCGCCTGCTCCTCGGTGAGCCCCTCCAGGCAGGAGTTCAGCGCTTCGCGGTGCTCATCGAGAAAAATTTCGAACTGAGACTTAAGCGGCGCGTGGAGCGTGCTGGGGGTGGTGCTCGTTGGCGAAGGGTTCATCTGCTGGAGTCTAGTGCGGGGCAGAGCGGAGCTAGTAGCACCTAGGAGCGGGAGTCGGATGAGGTCCAGCGGGATGGACTGGAGGGGGCAATCGAGCGACGAAACGCTGAACTTAAGGTTGCATCTCCATAACAACCATGACCCGAAGGAAGGATCTTTTACCCATCGGTAACTTGATCGGTCTACGCTCTACATCATGTGAGTTGGCCCATACATCCCTGTGATGTTGGGCCGGCCGGCCGAAGCAGCCATGTTTTGGTCACAAGCACCTAACAACTGAGGAGGCGAAATGCGTTTTGGACGTGTTTCGAAAGCACTCAGCGTCGCGGCAATCGCCGCGCTCGCGCTGAGCGCCTGCGCTGGGAACCCTAGCGGGGGCGGTTCCACTGCCGCTAACACCGGCAAATCCGGTGGATCGGCAACCGTGGTTGAAGTCAATGGCTTCACCTCGTTCAACAGCAATTTCACCGAGAACAACGTCGACACGAACTCGAAGATCGCCTACGCGACCCACTCGGGCTTCGGCTACATCGACAACAAGCTCAAAGTGGTCCGTAACACCAAGTTCGGCAAGATCGAGAAGCTCTCGGACAGCCCGCTGACCGTCAAGTACACGGTCAACGATGGCGTCAAGTGGTCCGACGGCAGCCCGGTGGATGCGAGCGACCTCGTCCTGGCCTGGGCTTCCGGCTCCGGCTACTACGACGACGCAGATCCTAAAGCCAAGACCGGCACTACCTACTTCCAGCCGGCGGCGGATACCTCCGGCCTGGCGCTGACGACCTTCCCGGAAATCGGCGACAACAACCACTCCATCACCATCAAGTACTCGGAGCCCTACGCTGACTGGGAAGTCGCGCTGGGCATTCCGGTCATCGACGTTCCTGCTCACGTCGTCGCCACCAAGGCCGGCCTCAAGGATGCGGCTGCTCTGACGGACCTGCTCAAGAACACCCCCAAGGGTGATCCCACCAAGCCCGCCGCCCCTGTCGCCGCGCTGAAGAAGGCCGCCGATTTCTGGAACACCGGCTTTGATACCAAGCAGCTCCCCTCGGATACGAGCCTTTCGCTCTCGAACGGCCCGTACGTCGTCAAGAGCATGCAGCCGGATCAGTCGATCACCCTGGTGAAGAACAACGACTACAACTGGGGCCCGACTCAGCACCTGGACCAGATCACCGTTCGTTACATCTCCAGCGCATCTGCACAGATCGCGGCACTGAAGAACGGCGAGGCAGACATCATCGCACCGCAGGCTTCCGCTGATACCGTGGCTCAGCTTGATGCTCTCAAGAGCCAGGGCGTGACCGCGGACAAGGGCAACCAGCTCTCCTACGATCACCTTGACCTGAACTACACAGGCGTCTTTGCCGACGAGAACGTGCGCAAGGCCTTCATGAAGACCGTTCCGCGTGCGGACATCCTCAAGAAGATCATCACGCCGCTGGATCCCAACGCCAAGGTCCTGGATTCGGAGACCTTCCTGCCGCAGCAGGATCCCTACGCGAACTCCGTGAAGGGTAATGGTTCCGCTGACTACTCGGCCGTGGATATTGACGGCGCTAAGAAGCTGCTCAACGGTGCCACCCCGACGGTTCGTATCATGTACAACAAGGACAACCCGAACCGTCTGGATTCCTACACGCTGATCGCGCAGTCCGCCACCAAGGCCGGCTTCAAGATCGTCGATGGCGGTCTCGGCAAGTCGGAATGGTCCAAGGCTCTGGGCAAGGGCGGCTACGATGCCACTGTCTTCGGCTGGATCAACTCGGGCGTTGGCGTTGCGAACATCCCGCAGCTGTTCAAGTCCAACGCTGGCAACAACTTCAACACCTACTCGGACCCCAAGACCGATGAGCTCTGCTCACAGCTGATCAAGGCTGTTGATCCGGCGAAGCAGAACGATCTGATGACCCAGATCGACAAGCAGATCTGGTCCACGGGCTACGGCCTCCCGCTGTTCCAGACCGTTGGTATGGATGCCTACAGCGACAAGGTTGCCGGTGTCAGCTACAATCCGACGCAGACCGGCGTCTGGTGGAATGTCTGGGACTGGACTGCCAAATAGGCAGATAGTCCGTCATGCTGGCCGGGGCATCCAACCCGGGCAGTGACTGATCCTTCCGTGGAGGGGCGCCAGGACTTTGAAAGTCCTGGCGCCCCTCTGGTTCCATCCGACCATCCGGATGATGCAGCGCGACAGGACGCCTCTGGGCGTGGAGTAAACTGCTGTGTCACGCCCGATCATGTACCCTCTCGAGGTCCTTATGCTCAGCTACATTGTGAGAAGGCTCATCACAGCCGCACTCATTCTGCTTGGCGCTTCTTTCGTGGTCTATCTCCTGACTGCAGCGTCTGGCGATCCGCTGGAAGAGTTGCGTACCAGCAACAACCCCAATAAAGCCGCACTTATCCAGTCGCGCAGCGATCTGCTCCATCTCGACGTCCCCGCACCCCTGCGCTACTTTGTGTGGCTCCGCGGTGCAGCCGGCTGCCTGATTCCCTTCGCCAATGCCTGCGATCTGGGAAAAAATCTGCAAGGCCAACCGGTGACTGAACAACTGGGTCTTGCCATCGTGCAGACCCTGACCCTGGTGACAACAGCAACGTTGCTGGCCATCGTCATCGGTATCAGCATCGGAATCATCACCGCACTCCGCCAGTACAGCGCGCTCGATTACGGCGTCACGTTCATGGCCTTCCTGTTCTTCTCGCTGCCGATCTTCTGGGCCGCCGTGCTCCTGAAAGAATTCGGAGCCATCAGCTTCAATACCTTCCTTAAAAACCCGGAGATTCCGATACCGGTGATCATCGCAGTGGCGCTGGTCTTCGGCCTGATCGCGATGGCGGTCGCCAAGGGTGCTTGGAAGGGACGGTGGATCGCCTTCGGTGCCACCGCAGCGGTGGTCGCGGCAGTCATGTTCTACATGTCACTCACCGGCTGGTTGCGCACCCCCGGGCTCGGCCCGGTGGTTCTTGCACTCAGCGGGGTCGGCGTTGCCTTCGGCGTCACTGCGCTTTCTGCGGGCCTCAAAAACCGTAAAGCCCTCTATTCGTCACTGACCACCGTGGGCATCGGCGTCGTCCTCTACTTCGCTCTGCCAGCCCTTCTGAATCAGGCGACCTTCCTCATGATGGTGATTCTTGCCGTCGTCGCCGTGGGAGTGGGCGTCGCAGTCGGTTACTTCTTTGGCGGTTACGACCGGGGTCAGAACATGCGTTCCGCGGGGCTCACCGCCTTCCTGATGGGGCTCCTCATCACGCTGGATCGCTTCATGCAGGCCTGGCCGGGCTACTATGACGCCACGCGCGGGCGGCCTATTGCCACGATCGGTGCGAGCACTCCGAACTTCCAGGGTGACTTCTGGGCTCAGGGTCTGGATCAGTTCACCCACCTTCTGCTGCCCACGATTGCGCTGATCCTGATCTCCATCGCCTCCTACACGCGGTACTCCCGTGGTTCCATGCTGGAAATCATGAACATGGACTACATCCGCACGGCGCGGGCCAAGGGCCTCTCCGAGCGCACCGTCGTCATGCGTCACGCCTTCCGCAATGCGCTGATCCCGCTGGCCACCGTGGTGGCCTTCGATATCGGCGGTCTGATCGGTGGTGCGGTGATCACGGAATCGGTGTTCTCTTTCACCGGTATGGGCCAGATGTTCGCCCAGGGTCTGCAGCGGGTTGACCCGAATCCCGTGATGGGCTTCTTTGTGGTCGTCGCGATCACAGCCCTGGTGTTCAACTTGCTGGCGGACTTGGTGTACTCCGCCCTCGATCCCCGAGTGAAGGTGAAATCATGACGACGCTGGTGCCTTTTGAACCGGGCGACGATCAGATCGAAGCGGTGGTCCCTGCCGCCGGTATCGAAGATATTCAAGAGACTAAGGGCCTGAGCCAGGGCCAGATCATCCGCAAGCGCTTCTTCGGCCACACGGCCGCCATGGTCGCCCTGGTGATTTTCGTCCTGGTGACCGTTCTGGTCTTCAGTGCCTCCGGCATCAAGCTCTGGGGATGGATCAACATTCCCGGCTGGTGGAAGTACAGCTACACGGACGTTGGTGACATCGTCAACGACGCGGCGCCGACTTACACCTTCCCGTTCAGCTTCGGTGACCATCCCTTCGGCCAGGACCGGGTGGGTCGCGATATGTTCGCGATGACCATGCGTGCAGCCCAGCTGTCCATCATCGTGATGTTCACCATCGGTATTATCGCGGCCTTCATCGGTGTGGTGGTGGGCGCGCTGGCCGGTTACTTCCGCGGCTGGGTGGAGACGGTGCTGATGCGCATCACGGATGCCATCATCATCATCCCGGTGATCGTCACGGCTGCTGTGCTGGGCCAGATTGCCAATAAGGCCAGCGTGGGCAGCACCAAAGTGCAGGCCGACGGTTCCATCATCGAGCAGCGCGATTTCATCGCTGAGATGTTCGCCTGGCTGCAGAACAACTTCGGCGTGGTGCTTCTGGGAGTGTTTCTGGCACTTGCCATCTGGGTGGGCCTGGCCCGTCTGGTCCGTGGAGAGTTCCTCAGCCTGCGTGAGCGTGAGTTTGTGGACGCCGCGCGGATCGCCGGTGCCTCCAACTCCCGCATTGTTTTCAAGCACATTCTGCCGAACGCGATCGGCGTGATCATCGTCAACACGACGCTGTTGATGTCCTCGGCCATCCTGCTGGAGGCCGGTCTGAGTTACATCGGACTCGGTGTGCGGGCACCAGATATCTCGCTGGGCTCGCTCGTGGTGCAGAACCAGGAAGCGTTCTCCACCCGGCCCTGGCTGTTCTGGTTCCCCGGCCTGTTCATCGTGGTGATCTGCTTGTGCATCAACTTCATCGGTGATGGTCTGCGCGATGCCTTCGATCCGCGCCAGAAGAAGTTCAGCGCACGCCACGCCAGGAAAGCCGACCAGGCCTCATGATCGGCACTCACTCAGCTTGTATCGCTGGGTGCTCAGAAGGACAGGGCGCCCAGCACGATGACGGCCGCCACCAGCACGCCTGCAATGCCCACCAGCGGCCAGTGCACCTGGCGGCTCACCACAGCGTTCTCGGTGTGATCGACGTCGAGGGCTCCGGCTTCGGCCAGGGCCGCCCAGCGGCTGCGGACCAGATAGGCCGCCGCGCCGGAGTCGCTGCGCTTGAGATCGCCGGGTCGCAGACTTCCCTGTGCGCCGTACGTGGTCGAGGGCAGGCCCTGAGCGTCTCCGGGCTTGCTCCGGTACGTGGTGACCACGCCGGGAGCCGGTGCCGCCCAGGCGCTGAACCTGCCCACCGGAGTAACCAGGGTCAGGGCGAATTTAGTGTCCACCGTGATGAGCGCCTCCCAGGGCACCTCGATGGTGCGGACCGGGTTCACCAGCGTCACCGAGTCGCTGCCTACCACGACCTCCGGGTACCAGAAAAGCCAGTAGCCGCAGAAGGCCAGCAGGCCTACGATCGGCAGGGCCAGCAGCACATCGGTCAGGCTGAACCTGGTGATCAGGGGCACGATCAGGCCAGCCGCGGCGACCACCCACAGCACCACACCCAGGATCTTGCCGTTCCGGGGCCGAAAGTGCTGGTCTGTCATGGGCTCGTCAGTCATGGCTCTATCGTGACAGTCTCCACCTCAGTGTCACGAATTCCCGCCCGGCTGCGGGCACATTCGATGTTCAGGCTTGCTGTGCCAAGCAACCTCGACGTTGCTGCGATCCAGCACGGAAGGAACAGGATTTCATCATGACCGACGTCAACGCAGGGAACTCCCCGGAGCGGGAAACCCCCGATAACGCAGAGAACACCGTGGGCGAGATCGAGGAAATTCTCGATGATGTTGCGGCAGGCTTCGCAGCCCCGGTTCCCGCCACGGCACGGACCACTCCCGGCGCCACCGTCCTCGAGGTCAAGGACCTCTCGGTGGACTTCGGCGTGGACAAGCGCTGGGTGCCTGCCGCCATCGGACTCAACTATGAGGTGAAGGCCGGTGAGGTACTCGCCATCGTGGGTGAATCCGGTTCCGGCAAGAGCGCCAGCTCGATGGCCGTTCTGGGCCTGCTGCCGGACAACACGCGGGTGCGTGGCTCGGTGAAGCTCAACGGCGACGAGATCCTCAACGCCGCGCCCGCCAAGCTGCGCCGGGTCCGTGGCGGCGAGGTTGCCGTGATCTTCCAGGAGCCGATGACGGCACTGAACCCGGTGTACACCGTGGGGTTCCAGATCATTGAGACCTTGCGCATGCACAACGAGATCTCACCGGAGCAGGCACGCGTACGCGCCCTGGAAATGCTGGAACTGGTGGAGCTGCCGGATCCGGAGAAGGCCTTCAAATCCTATCCACACCAGCTCTCCGGTGGTCAGCGCCAGCGCGCCATGATCGCCCAGTCGCTCTCTTGTGATCCGAAACTTCTGATCGCCGATGAGCCGACGACCGCATTGGACGTGACGGTCCAGGCCGAAATCCTTGACCTGATGCGCAATCTGAAGGACAAGCTGGATTCCGCCATTGTGCTGATCACCCACGATATGGGTGTGGTGGCCGACCTGGCGGATCGCATTGCGGTGATGCGTAAGGGCCTGATCGTGGAAACCGGCACGGCGGAGGACATCTTCTACCGGCCTCAGCACCCCTATACGCAGGCCCTGCTGGCCGCCGTCCCGCACCTGGGGCGCGGCAGCGAGCAGAGCGCCACGGTGGAGGTCTTGGAGATGACCGAGCCCGTGCCCGAGGGGGAAGGGAAGCACCGGGCCGAAGAGACCCGCACCGAAGCTCCCGTGCTGGAGTTGAAGAATGTGGCGATCGAATACCCCAAGCAGGGCAGGGTTGCCGCGTTTCGCGCCGTGGAAGGGGCTGATCTGACGATCTACCCCGGCCAGGTGGTCGGCCTGGTGGGCGAATCCGGTTCCGGTAAGACGACGATCGGTCGGGCCGCCGTGGGGCTGCTGCCGGTCGCTGAAGGCACCTTGCGCGTGGTGGGCGAGGACATCACGGCTGCGAAGAAGAATGGCCGCCTGCTGCACACGGTGCGCAAGAGCGTCGGCATGGTCTTCCAGGACCCATCGTCCTCGCTGAACCCGCGGTTGCCGATCGGTGAGAGCATCGGGGAACCGATGTTCCTGGCCAAGGTCGCCAAGGGACCGGCGTTGCAGAAGCGGATCGAGGACCTCCTGGACCAGGTGGAGCTGCCCCGCAACTACCGCAACCGGTACCCGCATGAGCTCTCCGGCGGCCAGAAGCAACGTGTCGGTATCGCCCGCGCTCTCTCGCTCAAGCCCAAGCTCATGGTTGCTGATGAGCCGACCTCGGCACTGGACGTCTCGGTGCAGGCCAAGGTGCTGGATCTTCTGCAGAACCTGCAGAAGGAACTCGGCTTCGCCTGCCTCTTCGTCACTCACGATCTCGCCGTGGTGGACTACCTGGCGGATCGCATTGTGGTGATGCAGCGCGGCAAGATCGTTGAGCAGGGAACCCGGGAGCAGATTCTGCAGGATCCGCAGCAGGCCTACACGCAGCGTCTGCTGGCGGCGGTGCCGCTGCCGGACCCGCAGGCTCAGCAGGAACGCCGTCAGATGCGTGAGGAACTGTTGGCTATGGAAGAAGCGTCCTGATTCACTGTGCTCGTGTGGCCGGCATCGTCAATCTCACGATGCCGGCCACACGGCGTTAATCAGAGTAAAGCCAGAACAGTCGGAATCAGGGCTGGGGGATAAGGCTGGCACGGTGTGCCTGCATCTGTCCCGCAGGGCCCACGATGCCTGCAGTGATGAAGGCGTTACGCAGCACCTGGGCCAGAATGCGGTGCCCGGTCTCGTTCAGATGGACCGCATCCGCCAGATCCTGAGCCACGTTGTAGCGGGTGAGCCAGTCGCCCACGCTGACAAAGGGGATTCGCTGCGTCGCAGCGAATCCTTTGAGCAGGCCATCCACCTGGCTGCGGCGACCGCCACCGAAATTCTCACCACGGCCCAGCGTGCCGATCATCACCATGGCCGATGCCGGGTAGGTCCTGCGCAGCTCCGTCACCAGCCGCTGGGCGTTGGCGGTGATCTGCGCATCGGTGGCGCCGAGGGCGGCATCGTTGCCTCCACCTTCAATCACCACCAGGGGAGCGTTGGCTGCCCGTGGGCCGGCATAGGGGAGCACCCACTGGCCGGAGAGCAGGGCGTCCGGGTAATCCTGGCCGCGGGAGTTCGCGGCGACGTAACCCGTGCCCGGGACGCCGTGGAAGGAGACGCTATAGCCCAGGCTGGTGAGCGCCATCTGCGGCCAGGTGTGATCGCCCGGAATTCCGGCCGCCCCTGCACACTGTGAATCGCCGATCAATACGGCAGTGCTCGGCATGCCGGCGCGAACCAGCTCCACCCGATTGGTCAGCGGATTCCGGATCCGGGCGCCATCACCGGCCAGGGTAGTCGCATCGGGGCTGATCAGCGTTGAGAGGGCCCGCGCGCCAGCCAAGGGCGCGCCAGCGGCACGCCCCAACGACTGGCCGAAGAGCAAGGTCAGGACTACCAGAGCGGCTGCGAGGGCGCTGAGGAGCCACGGCCTGCGCAGCATGCGACCCGCCTCCCAGGCACCCATATGTTCCCCCTCTGACCGCACTCACGGCGGCTACTTCTTGCCTTATCATGACGCATGCGGCGCGGACTGCCAACTGTGAGATCAGACACCATTCGCTGGGTGTAGTAGCCCATGCGTTTGGGTGAGGTCGTCGGACGCGGCTAGAATGGGGGGTTGTAACGCTGGCGTCGGGGTCTGACCGGCCCTGCCGTCTTTCGTCATCCCGCCTCCGATCACCGAATCGAGTCCTCACGCATGTCCGAGACTAAGTCCGAGACTAAGACAGCCTCCCGTAACGACCTGCGCAATGTTGCCATTGTGGCGCACGTGGACCACGGCAAGACCACCCTGGTGGATGCCATGCTCAAGCAGACGCACTCCTTTGCCGAACACGGTGAAGTGGCCGACCGCGTCATGGACTCCGGTGACCTGGAGCGGGAAAAAGGCATCACCATTCTGGCCAAGAACACCACGGTGGCCTACAACGGTCCGTCCTCTAACGGCGAGACCGTGACCATCAACGTGATCGACACCCCGGGCCACGCCGACTTCGGTGGTGAGGTGGAGCGCGGCCTGTCCATGGTGGACGGCGTCGTGCTGCTGGTGGACTCCTCTGAGGGCCCGCTGCCGCAGACCCGCTTTGTGCTGCGTAAGGCACTGGCCGCGCACCTTCCGGTGATCCTGCTGGTCAACAAGACCGACCGTCCCGATGCGCGGATCGATGAGGTCGTTCACGAGTCGATGGACCTGCTGCTCGGTCTGGCTTCGGATCTGGCCGATGAGGTTCCGGACCTGGATCTGGACAAGGTGCTTGAGGTTCCCGTGGTGTACGCCGCCGCTAAGGTGGGGCGCGCCTCGCTGGAGAAGCCGGCCAACGGTTCGGCCCCGGACAACGAGGATCTGGAACCACTGTTCAAGACCATCATTGAACACATCCCGGCCCCGACCTACGATCCCGAAGGTGTGCTCCAGGCGCATGTGACCAATCTGGACGCCTCCCCGTTCCTGGGGCGTCTGGCGCTGCTGCGCATCTTCAACGGCACGCTCCGCAAGGGGCAGACGGTGGCCTGGGCCCGGCACGACGGGACCCTGAAGAACGTCAAGATCACTGAACTGCTGGCCACCAAGGCTCTGGAGCGCGTGCCCGCCGAGTCGGCCGGCCCCGGAGAGATCGTGGCAGTCGCCGGCATCGAGGACATCACCATCGGTGAAACCCTGACCGACGTCGACAACCCGCAGCCGCTGCCGCTCATTACGGTCGATGACCCGGCGATCTCCATGACGATCGGTATCAATACCTCGCCGCTGGCTGGCAAAGTCAAGGGTGCCAAGGTCACGGCCCGTCAGGTCAAGGATCGTCTGGACAAGGAGCTGATCGGTAACGTTTCGCTCCGCGTGCTGCCCACCCAGCGCCCCGATGCCTGGGAGGTGCAGGGCCGAGGCGAGCTGGCCCTGGCCATCCTGGTGGAGCAGATGCGCCGCGAAGGCTTCGAGTTGACCGTGGGCAAGCCGCAGGTGGTCACCAAGGTCATCGAGGGCAAGGTCAACGAGCCGATGGAGCACATGACCATCGACGTTCCGGAAGAGTACCTGGGCGCAGTCACCCAGCTGATGGCTGCCCGCAAGGGCCGGATGACCAATATGGCCAACCACGGAACCGGCTGGTGCCGGATGGAATTCGTCGTTCCGGCCCGTGGCCTGATCGGCTTCCGCACCAAGTTCCTCACGGACACCCGCGGCGCCGGCATCGCCTCCTCCATCTCCGAGGGCTATGAACCTTGGGTTGGCCCGATCGAGTACCGCACCAACGGTTCGCTGATCTCCGACCGTGCCGGTGTGGTGACACCGTTTGCGATGATCAACCTGCAGGAGCGTGGCTCCTTCTTTGTCCAGCCCACCTCTGAGGTGTACGAGGGCATGATCGTTGGCGAGAATTCCCGCGCTGATGACATGGACATCAACATCACCCGTGAGAAGAAGCTCACCAATATGCGCGCTGCCTCCTCGGACAGCTTCGAGAACCTCACTCCGCCGCGGGTGCTGACCCTCGAAGAGTCCCTCGAGTTTGCCCGCGAGGACGAATGTGTGGAGGTCACCCCGGAGGCGATCCGCATCCGCAAGGTGATTCTGACCGCTTCCGAGCGTGTCAAGGCCAACCGTTCCCGCAACCAGGCTGCAGCTCAGGGCTAAGCAGCCCGGACCACCACTGATGGGCGTTCCCTCCTTCACACCGGGCGAGCCCGGCACCACCGTGCCGGGCTCGCCCGGTGCTGGTTTTCTGCCGTTCGGTTTCCTTCCGGACCAGCCCTCTGCTCCGGACGGCCGCTACCGGGTACTGTTCATCCATGCGCACCCGGATGATGAGTCGATCAGTACCGGTGCCACGATGGCGTTGCTGGCTGGCCGGGGCGTTCAGGTGGACCTGCTCACCAACACCCGTGGCGAGCTGGGCGAGGTGCTGCCGGAAGACATCAGGCATCTGGAACAGGGATTGCCCAAGCCCGCCACAGAGTATGGCCCTGCGCGCGAAGGCCAGAGCCTCAACGACGGCGGTGCGGCCCTCGGACAGCTGCGCAGCGCGGAGCTTGATCAGGCCAGCCGGGTGCTCGGCATCAACGGGCGTGCCTTTCTGGGCGAATGGCCCGCACTCGCTGAGGGGTCGGAGCCCAGGATTTTCCGGGACTCCGGGATGTCCTGGGGGTCCGATGGGCGTGCCCAGCCGGACCCGCTGGCGCTGAACGATCCACTGGCCCTGAGCCGGATGCCGCTGGAGATCCCCAGTGCCCATGCGGCAGCGTATATTCGCCGGATGCGCCCGGATGTGGTGGTCAGCTATGCCCCTGATGGTGGCTATGGGCATCCAGACCATATGCGCACCCATGAGCTCACTCTGCGCGCCATCGAGTTGGCTGCCGAGCCGGAATCGCTGCAGCGCTCGCCCTCTGCGTTGGAGGCCTCCACGGCCGAGGCCTGGGATGTGCCGCTGGTCCACGTGATCCACTCGGACCGCCCTGCTGATCGTCAGGCGCAGGAGGAACTCGCCACTCTCTGGGTGGAAGGCGATCTGCACACCAAGCTTCAGGCCATGGCCGCGCATCGCAGCCAGATGGTGATCCAGGGGAGCTCGATGGCGGCCGGCGACGGCAAGTTCGCTCCCGTGAGTGCCCGCGAGGGTTTCCAGACCGTGCGCCATGGGCGCGGGAATGCTGGGCGCGGGAACGCTGGCGTGGAAGCCACTGCTCCGCGCTCTACGGCGAGTGACTGGCTGGGCCGGACGCTGTGCGCCGTCGTCGTCGGTGTCGTGGTGGCACTGCTGGGCACCCTGTTGCACTCGCGGGTCGCCGGTGGATGGCCGTGGGGTGCTTCGCTGGCCGTGCTGCTGGCCGCTTCCGCGATGGTGATGATCGGCAGCTGGGCCCGTTCCGTCCTGCTGGGCGCGCTGGTCGGTGTGCTGGCCTATCTGATGAGTCTCTGGCTCTCGATGCCGCACGGCATGCTGGGGCTGATTCTGGACAATCTTCCCGGCAGAGTGTGGCTCTATGGCCTGGCCGGGGTCACCGTGCTGTATCTGGCGGTGATGGTCATGATCCGCGTGGTGGGCCGCCGTCGTGCATCCCGTCCGGCTGTCTCTCCCAACCTCCCAACCTCACAGCAGTAGTTGCTGGAAATTCGCGATTTTTGCGCCACTACGCTGCGACTCAGTTGGGTGGTGGGTCGAGAGAGATTGCTGAGCGGTCCGGGTGATGCACCATGAACAGCGAGGTCGGGCTGCCGTCCGGATCGGCCGGCCGGGCCGCGTATTCATTGGTCAGTGTTTCCAGCCGATCCCTGAGTTCCGCCTGGTGCTCTGCATTGAGCATGAGACCCAGTCGGGTCACCTCAATCTCCTCGGGAGGCAGGCCCTCCACCTCCTGCATCAAGGTTTCAATGAGGATCGGTGCAATTCCGGGGACCTCCTGGCGGAAGGAGCGTCGAGTCGCCAGATAGGGGATTTCCCGGGCGCCCTGTTTGCCCGGGCGCTCGGCTTGCGCCTCCAGGAATCCGGTGCTGACCAGGGTTCGGACGTGATGCAGGGCCGTGGCAGGATTCATCTCCATGAGCTGAGCGATTTCCCGGTTGGTTCTGGCCGCGTGCAGGCACAGGCGCAGGATCCGCAGCCGCACGCTGGAGGAAAGTGCTTTGATCCTTGCCTGGTTCAGTTCCTCCTCTGATGCGCTCATACCACCAGTCTAGAGGGCTCCCACCGACTGATTGACTTAAACCAATCGGTCGCTGAGACTGGGATCATGACCTCACCATCGCTGTGGCGCAGCGGGAACTTCCTGCGGTTCTGGTCCGGCCAGGGGATCAGCCAATTGGGCACGCAACTGGGTTTGCTCGCCATGCCGGTGCTCGCCGTCGGACTTCTCAACGCGAGCGAGTTCGATGTCGGCCTGCTCGGGGCCGCGGGGACAATCGCCTTCCTGGTGGTCGGCCTGCCCGCTGGTGCCTGGGTGGACCGCTGGCGAAAACGGCGGGTCATGATTGCGGCCGATGCCGTCCGTGCGGTGGCGATGCTGGCGATCCCTGTGCTCTGGTGGTCTGGCCTGCTGCACATCTGGCAGTTGTATCTGGTGGCGCTCGTGGTGGGCGTGGCCACGGTGTTCTTTGATGTCTCCTACCAGAGCGTCATTCCGTTTCTGGTGGAACGGTCGCAGGTGCCGGATGCCAATTCGAGGCTGGAAGGGACGGCTCAGGTGGCGCGGGTGGCCGGTCCCAGCCTGGGCGGTGCCGTGCTCACGGTACTCAGTGCCCCGGTGCTGTTCGTAGCGGAGTCGCTGGGATACACCGTCTCTGCACTGTGTCTGTGGCGGGTACGGGTCCGCGAGGACCGGCATCCGGTGGAGCAACGGCGGTCGCTGGGCGTGGAGATTCGCGAAGGACTGGCCTATGTGCTGCATCAACCACTGCTGCGGCGCATCGTCCTGACCGTGGCCGGGGCCAATTTCTGTGGCAACATCACGGGCACGCTGATACCGATCCTGCTCCTGCGGGAGCTGAACCTCGGTGCGGTGGGGCTCGGCATCGTGCTCTCTGTGGGCTCCGTCGGCGGTGTGCTGGGCGCGGTGGCGGTACCCCACCTGGCTCGATGGATGGGGGAAGGGCGACTGATCCCGGTAGCGGCGATCTGCTGGTCCGTGGCAGCTCTGGGCGTTCCACTGGCTGCCGCCTTGCCGACCGTGTTCTGGCAGATGTCCCTGCTGATCGCGGTGGAATTCGTCTCCAGTTTCGCTATCCTGGCCTTCAACGTCATGCAGGTCAGCATGCGCCAGCGGATCTGTCCACCTGCGCTGCTGGGCCGGATGAACGCCTCGATCCGCTTCATGGTCTTCGGAGTGATACCCCTGGGCGCCCTGCTGGCAGGCGTGCTGGGCACCCTGCTGGGCGCCGTTCCAGCCATCTGGATCGGCGCCCTCGCAGGTCTGCTGACGCCACTGGCCGTGGTGTTCTCACCTCTGCTCAGGATGCGCACTCTGCCGGATTCGTCCACACCGGATTCGTCCCCTGCGGGTCCGTCCACAGCGGATCCGGGGGAGGCGCAGCCTGCCGATCAGCCCTTGTAAACTCAGCCCTGGTAAACGTAGAGCGTGCCGAGAGAGCTGGTGCCGGAACCCGATCCGTAGTCGCTGGCCGGAACCACCGTGAAATGCTGGGCCACCCAGTCACGGATGGTGGAGGCCTCCGGGGTGGATGCCACCCGACCCATCATTCCGCCCACAGCGCGCCCGGAGGAGGCCGTGTCCGAGGTGCTTCCGGCCGGTTGGGTCAGGAGCACGTACTTGAGTTGGCCGGAGGTCACCAGCGCGGTGAACTGATCCAGAGTCAGAGAAGGAACGGTCCCACTGAAGCCGCCGTAGGAGATGACCTCCTGGCCGGTGTTGAGGATAAAACGCGATGCCGTCGTACGACTGTCGGTGGCCATCAGCACATGCGCCCCAGGGTTCTGCGCATGAAGGTAGTCATAGAGCTTCTGGTCTGCGGCGTCGAGTGTGAGCGTGGTTCCGGTCACCGCGGCGAAAGGGCCGCCTGCAGCGGCGCCGCCCTGAGCGCCAGCTCCTTGGGAGCCAGCCCCTGCTTGGTCGCCGCCGCGGTTGCCTGCTGCGCCATCGGCCGCTGGATTCCCTCCGCGCTCGCCGCGGCCGCCAGCCGCCTGAGGGATGCCGGCCCCGGGGGCAGATCGCTGTCCCTGCCCGGCCGTCGTACCGGCTCCGTCAGCGCCACCAAAGCCGCCCATGCCGGCTCCGCCGAAACCTCCACTGAATCCACCCTCAGTCTGCCGTGGGCCGGCATAAGCGTCCGATGCCGTTCCGGCGTACGCGGGTACCACGACGGAGGCGGACCAGGCTGCCGGGCCAAGGAAGACTGCGGCGATCGCCAGGGCGGTGCTTGCGGTGAGCAGCTGTCCCGGAACAAAGCCACGGCGCTCAGCGGCCGGGGCCTCCTGGTGATTGAGCGACGGCAGCTGCCTGAGCCACGGCAGCGTCAGCGCAAGTACCCCGGCGGCCCCGGCCATTGCGATAACCAGTGGCAGCCAGGGGGTCAGTAGGCCGCTGGTCGAGGCCACCACGGCGGACCAGGCAGTCTGGATCGCCAGAGCCCCTGCGGGCAGCAACGCCTGGCGGAGAGTCTGGGCTTTACGGTAGGCCCGGGCCATCAGCACTCCTCCGACTGCGGAGAGGCCGGCAATCGGCATCGCCAGGATGGCCAGATAGGCGGTGTGTGGGATGGTCATGGCGCTCAGGATCACGACGCCGGTCGCCAGCCAGATGCCGCCGACCCAGAAGGCGGAGCTGATGCCCTGGCTTGCCCGGCGGCGGAACACTGCCATGCCGCTGAGCAACAGGCCGAAGAGCGCTGCGGGGTATAGCCAGCCGATCTGTGAGATGTACTGAGCGCTGAGCAGCTTCCAGGCGGAGCCGCCCGAACTTCCACCCGGAAAACCACCCGCGCCGCCGGGCTGCTGCCCTGCACGCACGCCCCGGGTGCCGCCACCCTGCGTCCCGGCCTGTTGGCCGCCATCGGCCGGGGCTGTTCCGGGTTGCATCCCGCCGGACCGGCCGGATTGTGCCAGCCCAGGGCCGGTCGTGACGGAGCCGGAGACGGCCTCCGGGATGAAGCGGTTCAGGCCGTTGTAGCCGAAGACCATGGCGTACATGTTGTTATTGGTGCTGCCGTCCACATAGGGGCGATCCTGCGCGGGGACCAGCTGTATGGCGGTCATCCAGGAGAGGGAAACCACCAGGGTCACGGCGCCGAAGATCAGCACATGCCGGATTTTGAACCACCAGGAGCGGTGTACCACCAGCAGATAGCCCAGCACGAGCGCCGGGATCACGAACCAGGCCTCCATCATCTTGGCCTGGAAGCCCAGCCCCACCCAGACACCGGAGAGGACCAGCCAGCGCAGCTTCCCGGTGCGCACCGCATCCTGCCAGGACATCACGGCGAGCACACAGAACATGATCAGCATGCCGTCTTCCATGGAATGCCCGAACATCGAGATCGCCAGCGGGGTCAGCGCACAGCCTGCAGCCGCCAGAAGGCCCGCCAGGGGCCCTGCCCAGTTTTTGCCGATGCGGTAACCGGCCCAGACGGTGACGGCGCCCTCGATGACCTGGGGGAGCGTGATCGAGACCTGGTTGAAGCCGAAAATCCGGGCCGAGAGGGCCTGAGGGACCAGGAAGCCGGAGAGCTTGTCCAGGGTGATCGTCGCATCCGGGTCGTAGGATCCGAAAAAGAAGGCTCGCCAGCTCTCGGACATGCTCCGGGCCGCCGTTCCGTAATACTCGGACATCCCGGCCTGCCCCAGGTTCCAGCTTTCCAGCACGACGGCGAGAAGGATGATGCCGGCCAGTACGAGCCAGTGCCAGAGTGGCTGGTTACGGAAGGAGCGCCGATACCAGACGGCGGGGGTCGCTGAAGCGTTCATGGTGATCCTTGGGGAAGGGTGCAGGGGATTCCCTTTCACCTTAGGCAAGTCACCTGCCAGAGCGCTGTGGGCAGCCTCAGCACCCCCTGTCCCGCCTCTTTCCTGCAACCATCCCTCCAACCTGAGACTCAGTTGGGAGAGGGAGGGACGGGGGACGGAGAAAAGAGGAAGGAAGTGAGGAGGTACCCATCAGGAGGCGGAGAGGGCACCTTGCCAGACGGCGTCGAACGGAGCCTGGGAGCTGACCCGGCCCGCGATCGAGGCCGTGACGAATTCCTTGGCGTTACGAGCGGCCTGCAGGGGTTCAACGCCCTTGGCCAGCTCCGCCGTCACGGCCGCAGCGAGTGAGCAGCCCGCACCCGAAACGGCGACCTCGCCAACCTTGGGTGCGCGCAGAATCTCCAACGTCGTGCCGTCGTAGAAGACGTCCACCGCGTCGCTTCCGCCCAGCCGCACCCCGCCTTTGGCCAGCACCGTTGCGCCCGAGGAGTCGTGAATCCGCCGGGCGGCATCCTCCAGATGCTCGACGGTGCTGATCTCCTCCATGCCGGAGAGGGAGAGCGATTCAAAATGATTCGGGGTGACGAAGGTAGCCAGCGGCAGCACCTCGCGCTTGAGCGCCTGGTCCGTATCCAGCGCGGCACCCGGTTCCTGGCCCTTGCAGATCAGCACCGGGTCCAGCACCAGATGGCGCCAGCTCTGGCTGCTCAGTATGGAGGCCACGGTCTCGATGGTCGCAGGGGTGCCGAGCATCCCGATCTTGGCGGTGTCCAGCACCTCGGCAGGGTAAGCGGTCGTGATCGCCTCGAGCTGATCGGCGATGACGGAGGGATCCACCGGGACAAAACGGTGATTCCAGTCGGCCTTGGGGTCGAAGGAAACGATGCAGGTCAGCGCCGCGATACCGAAGACCCCTCGGGCCTGAAAAGTCTTCAGATCCGCCTGCGCCCCGGCCCCGCCGGTCGCTTCGGAGCCGGCGATCGTCAGAGCAAGAGCGGGGGAATTCTGGATCAAAGTCATAGCGAAAATCCTATCCTCTGCGCCGGCCGAGCTTCCAGAGCGATCCACCTGGTGGCATTCAATATGCGGAACCATGTTCAGTATGATGGATGCCGCACCCCGGTGGCTTCGGTCGGGGGCATCTGCCGCATCAGTGCTGGGGCAGGACCCTCTTTATCGACATATCCAGCGCCTCGTGGGCGCCGAGGGTGGCGTGACTGGGCTGGATATTCCTCCTATTGACCCGGGTTGACGACGCGGTGACAGCACTCGGAATGTTCAGGGGGTTGAACAGAGTTCAAAGGGCTGGTAGTCTCCACGCAGAGACAAGGCGTAATCATTGCGTCGATTTCGCTCGTTCCAGCCAATCAAAGGAGATGGCATTGACCTCAGTACACACGGTTGAACACCCGGGTGCCTCCGATCCGGATTACGCCAAGAATCTGCAGCGTGCCACCCTGGCCTCCAGCATCGGCAGCGCTCTCGAATACTTCGACTTCGCCCTTTACGGCCTGTCGACGGCACTGATCTTCAACCTTCTGTTCTTCTCACAGGCGGATCCCGCGATGGCGACTGTGGCCGCCTTCGCAACCTACGGCGTCGGCTTCCTGGCGCGTCCTTTCGGGGGCCTCGTCTTTGGACGTCTGGGTGACCGGTTGGGCCGCAAATGGGTTCTGGTGGTGACCATCCTGCTCATGGGCGGTGCCTCCACCCTGATCGGCGTCCTGCCCACCTACGACCAGGTCGGCCTGTTGGCTCCTCTCCTGCTGGTCGTCCTGCGCCTGCTGCAGGGCTTCGGTGCCGGCGCCGAGCAGGCCGGCTCCACCGTCCTGATGGCCGAGTACGCCCCGGTCAAGCGTCGCGGATACTTCGCCTCGCTACCGTTTATCGGCATCCAGGCCGGCACCCTGCTGGCTGGCGTGGTGTTCTGGCTGATCAACTTGCTGCCCAAGGATCAGCTCATGAGCTGGGGCTGGCGCGTGCCGTTCCTGCTCTCCTTCGTGCTGATTCTGGTCGCACTGTTCATCCGGTCGAAGCTGAAGGAAACTCCGACGTTCGTGGTGCTGGAGAAGAACGAGCAGATCCAGGACAAGCCCGTCAAAGAGATCTTCACCAAGGGCCTGCCCGGCGTCCTCGTCGGCATCGGCCTGCGCATGGCGGAGAACGGCGGCTCCTATATGTTCCAGACTCTCTCCCTGGCGTTCTTCGTCTCCGTGG
Organism: Psychromicrobium xiongbiense; assembly: GCF_030271165.1. Classification (GTDB taxonomy): domain Bacteria; phylum Actinomycetota; class Actinomycetes; order Actinomycetales; family Micrococcaceae; genus Renibacterium; species Renibacterium xiongbiense. The sequence continues at coordinate 111,970 of NZ_JASSZH010000017.1, forward strand.
TTGGCAAGAACGCGGACAAGGGCCTGCTGGCCTGGGGCGTGACCATCGGCTCTCTGATCGGTGTCTTCTCCGTCCCGTTCGCCGGGCACCTCTCCGACAAATTCGGCCGTCGCACCATCTACCGCGTCGGCGCCGTCTTCATGCTGCTCTACTCGTTCCCCGCGTGGTGGATGCTTACTCTCGGCAACACCTGGCTGGCGGTATTCGTGATCGCCATCGGCATCGGCGTGGCCGTGAACACCATGCTTGGCCCGCAGTGCGCCATGATGCCGGAGATGTTCGGCAATAAGCACCGCTACCTGGGCGTGGCGATGGCCCGCGAGATCTCCGCGGTCCTGGCAGGCGGCCTGGCCGGCGTCCTGGGTGCCTACATCATCGCCGTGAGCAAGGGTGACTGGATTCTGCTGGCCATCTACATGGCCACCCTGGCTCTGATCACCACCTGCTCCACCTTCCTGGTCCCGGAGACGCTGCGACGCGACCTGCTCCGCACGGACGATGCCGTCAAGGTCTCCCGCCACGAGACCGGCGAGGGCGTGGAAGCCACCACTCAGCGCATCACGAAGATCGAGATCTGACGGTGGCTGCTGTGCTCAACTCGAGGCCAACCGCGATGGCGGTGCTCTGATGCGGCTCGCCCGACTGTCAACCAATGCCGGCTTCCACTGGGTCCGGGCTGAGGGCTCGGACTGGCTGCCGGTGGAGGATCCCTACGAAGCCTTTGCACGGGGCGAATCGCCAGCCGATGCGGTGCCATCGGAGCCACTGAACGGGGAGATGCTGGCCCCCTGCCAGCCCGTCATCGTGGTAGGGATCGCTCAGAACGGGCCCGAGCATCACAGCCCGGTCCAGGCGTGGCTCAAGAGTCCGCGGACCGTGGTGGCCTCCGGCATCCCACTCACCTTGCGCCGGGATGCCGGGATCCCGGCCATCGAGGGTGAGATTGCCGTGGTGATCGGCAAGGATACTCTCGGCCTGACGGCAGCAACAGCCCACCAGTACGTGCTCGGTGTGACGGCGGTGAACGACGTTTCCAGTCCGGACCGGGCCGTCCTGGACCCACGGAACTTCGAAGGCAAAGGGGGGGAGGGCTACACCCCGCTGGGGCCGTGGATCGACACCGAGTGCGGTATTGACGAGGTTGCCATGGTGGTCCGCATCGATGGAGCGGAGCGCGTTTCCACGGGGACCTGGGATCTGCCGTCCACCATCCGCCAGTGCCTGGAATACGTCTGTCACTGGCTCCGTCTGGGCCCGGGTGACGTCGTGATGACCGGAGCCCCGCGATCCAACTTCAGTGTGGCGCCGGGTGCCTTGGTGGAGATCGAGGTGGCTGGGATGACCCTGGTCACTCCGACGGACTGACGCTCCGAGCTCCGGCTCGCACCGGCGCCGGCGGAATCTCCTTTACCGCTACCACCGACTGCCAGGGGATGTGGACCTCGGTCCACCGGGTCTGCACCCTCAACGCAGCAGTCGTGGGTTCTCCGGGGGACCCTTCGGTGGAGAGGAGCTCGCCCACGGCATCGGTGAAGGGTTCTGCCGAACCCCCGATGTCGGCCTGCCCGGCCCGCCGATAACGGACCACCAGGCGCATCCCGGGATGTAAACGTTCCCAGGGAAGGTGGCTGAGCGGCGGCAGGCGGATCATTCCCCCATGCTAGTGCCGGGCCCGATCGTCGCACACCGGCCCAGCGACGATCGGGCCCGGCACTGTTCACCCGCAGACAGAGCCTGGCTGGCACCTATCAGTTCGCACACATAAGTTCACAGTCCACGTCGTGGCGCGGCTGGGCAAGCCGGGTGGGGGATAATGGAACCCTGAGCGCCGATCCCTCCTGGTGCCAGTCAACACAGAGAAGAAGGGTTGGGACGTGACGTACGTTATCGCGCAGCCATGCGTGGATGTCAAAGACAAAGCCTGCATTGAAGAGTGCCCGGTTGACTGCATCTATGAAGGCGAACGTTCGCTCTACATCCATCCTGACGAGTGTGTCGACTGTGGTGCCTGCGAGCCGGTCTGCCCCGTTGAGGCGATCTACTACGAAGACGATGTGCCCGAGGAGTGGGCCGATTACTACAAGGCGAACGTCGAGTTCTTCGTTGAGATCGGTTCCCCTGGCGGAGCTGCCAAGCTCGGCAATACGGGCACGGATCACCCGCTGATCGCCGTTCTGCCTCCTCAGAACCAGGCATGAGTAACGCATCGCGCCCCTTCGGACTCGATCTGCCTGAGTACCCCTGGGACGCCGTTGCACCCTATGCTGAACGCGCCCGGCAGCACCCGGACGGCATCGTCGATCTGTCGGTGGGAACGCCCGTCGACCCGACGCCGCAGCTGATCCAGGACGCGCTCAAAGCCGCCACGGACGCCCATGGCTACCCCACCACCGCCGGTCGCGCGGATCTGCGCCAGGCGATTGTCGACTGGTTTGCCCGTCGCCGTGGAGTGCCTGGCCTGTCGGTGGATCAGGTCCTGCCCACGGTCGGATCCAAGGAACTCGTGGCCTGGCTGCCGCTGCTGCTGGGTCTGCGCGCGGGAGACGTCGTCGTGCGTCCGAGGGTTGCCTACCCGACCTATGACATCGGTGCGTTGCTGGCCGGTGCCACACCGGTTGCTGCAGATTCCCTCGGTGAGCTCGATGCCGATACGCTCGCCCGCGTGCGGCTGGTCTGGCTGAACTCGCCCGGCAACCCGACGGGCGAGGTGCTCTCGGCGGAGGAGATGGCCAGGATTGTCCGTCAGGCTCGCGAGCTGGGCGCTGTGGTGGCTTCCGATGAATGCTATGCCGAGCTGGGCTGGGGCGAGTGGGAGTCCGGGGTGCCCTCGGTACTCGATCCTGAGGTGTCCGGCGGATCGACCGAGGGACTGCTGGCGGTCTACTCATTGTCCAAGCAGTCGAATCTGGCGGGCTACCGGGCGGCGTTCATCGCCGGTGACCAGGCGCTGATCTCCTCGCTTCTGGTCAGCCGCAAACACGCCGGAATGATGGTCCCGTGGCCGGTGCAGGAAGCGATGCGCGTAGCGCTGGCCGATGACGCGCACGTTCAGCTGCAGAAGGACCGGTACCGGGCGCGCAGGGAGACCTTGCTAGCAGCAATGCAGGATGCCGGGTTTGTGGTCCACGGATCAGAGGCTGGCCTTTACCTGTGGGTGACTCCCGGTGGGGAGCGGGCCGAAGAGGATTCCTGGGCTACTGTGGCCTGGTTTGCGGACCGCGGGATTCTGGTCGGCCCGGGCGTTTTCTATGGTGACGCCGGGCAGGGGTTGGTGCGCCTGGCACTGACTGCCAGTGATGAGCGGATCGAGGCGGCAGCCCGCCGTTTGCGTGAATCCTCACGATAGCTCCCCGCTATCGTGAACGGCCCGGCTTCGAGACGCGAAAAGCTGCCCTGCGATTAGGCGCAGGGCTTGCCTGAGCGGTAGTTTCATAGCAAAGGACGCCCCAGGAAACCCATCGAAGGGAACCCCCCATGACCGAAAGCCCCGTCAGGGAAACCAGGAATGCATCACTGCATTACGGAGACGGAACTCTCGACCTCCGGCGGATCGCCGCAGTCGAGGGCAATGACGGCTACGACGTATCGAAGCTGCTGAGCACCACCGGTGCCGTGACCTACGATCCCGGCTTTGTGAACACTGCCGCGACGACATCGGCCATCACCTTCATTGACGGTGACGCCGGCATCCTGCGTTACCGGGGGTACCCGATCGAGGAGCTGGCGCAGAACTCCAGTTTCCTGGAGACCTCCTACCTGTTGATTTACGGGAACCTGCCCACCGCGGCTGAGCTGGCAGCCTTTGATCAGAAGATCCGGCGCCATACACTGCTGCACGAGGAGCTCAAGGGCTTCTTCGGCGGCTTCCCGCGGGATGCGCACCCCATGCCGGTATTGTCCTCTGCCGTCTCGGCGCTGTCCACGTTCTACCAGGATTCGCTGGACCCCTTTGATGATGATCAGGTGGAGCTTTCCACGATCCGCCTGATGGCAAAGCTTCCGGTGATCGCCGCCTACGCGCATAAGAAGTCGATCGGGCAGGCCATGCTCTACCCTGACAACTCGATGAACCTGGTGGAGAACTTCCTGCGGCTGTGCTTCGGTCTGCCGGCTGAGCCGTATGAGCTGGATCCGGTGATGGTCAAGGCTCTTGACCTGCTGCTGATCCTGCACGCGGACCATGAGCAGAACTGCTCCACCTCCACGGTGCGCCTGGTGGGAAGTTCCAATGCGAATATGTTCGCCTCGATCTCCGCGGGTGTGAACGCGCTCTTCGGCCCGCTGCATGGCGGTGCCAATGAGGCTGTGCTGAACATGCTTCGCCAGATCCAGGCCAGCGGCGAGCCCGTGGAGAAGTTCGTCCAGCGGGTCAAGAACAAAGAAGACGGCATTAAGCTCATGGGCTTCGGCCACCGGGTCTACAAGAACTACGACCCGCGGGCCAAGATCGTCAAGGCCACCGCGAACGAGATCCTGTCCCGGCTGGGTGGCAATGACGAGCTGCTCGACATCGCCATGAAGCTCGAAGAGACTGCGCTGACCGATCAGTACTTTGTTGACCGCCGTCTCTACCCCAATGTGGACTTCTACACCGGCGTGATCTATAAGGCGATGGGGTTCCCGGAGAAGATGTTCACGGTGCTCTTTGCCATGGGTCGTCTGCCAGGCTGGATCGCTCAGTGGCGCGAGATGATCAAGGACCCGGCCACCAAGATCGGGCGCCCGCGTCAGCTGTATGTGGGCGAGCCGGAGCGCGCGTACCCCTCGCGCTGAGTCTTCCTGGTACTGAGTCTTCCTGATACTGCGGAGGCCCTGTCGCTGAACAATATTCAGTGACAGGGCCTCCGATGTTTTAAGCGTCCTGGTAGCCCTGAGGGTTGTTCTTCTGCCAGCGCCAGTGGTCTTCGCACATCTGGTCCAGGGTCTTGGTGGTGGACCAGCCCAGGTCCGCCAGAGCCGCCGAGGGATCGGCCCAGAAGGCCGGGAGATCGCCGGGGCGACGTGCGGTGATCTCGTAGGGCAGCTCATGCCCTACAGCCCGTTCAAAGGAGTGCAGAACGTCCAGCACCGAACTGCCGATGCCGGAGCCGAGGTTCCAGCGGAAGACGCCCAGATGTGAGGCGACGTAGTCCAAGGCGGCAACGTGACCGTCCGCCAGGTCCATGACGTGGATGTAGTCACGCAGGGCGGTACCGTCCGGGGTGTCGTAATCGGCACCGAAGACCATGAGCTTCTCGCGGCGGCCCACCGCTACCTGGGCGATGAAGGGCACCAGGTTATTGGGGATGCCGAGGGGATCCTCGCCGATCCGGCCTGAGGGGTGAGCGCCCACCGGGTTGAAGTAGCGCAGCAGGGCGATCCGCCAGCGGGCATCGGCCGCACCGAGGTCGGAGAGGATGTCCTCGATGTGCTCTTTCGTCCGGCCGTAGGGATTGTCGGAACCGATCTCCATCTTCTCGATGTACGGGTACGGATTCTGACCGCCGTAAACTGTCGCGGAGGAGGAGAAGACGATGGTGCGCACCCCGTGGGCGTCCATCGCCCGGAGCAGATTGATCGTTCCGGTGACGTTGTTGTGGTAGTAACGCAAGGGCTGCTGGGTGGATTCGCCCACTGCCTTGAGCCCGGCAAAGTGGATCACAGCATCCACCGGTTCGCTGGCGAAGAGTTCGTTGAGTGCGGCTTCGTCGAGCAGGTCCACCTGGTGGAAGGTCACCGACTTTCCGGTGAGCTCCTCGACGCGGCGCAGGGACTCTGCGGAAGAGTTGACCAGGTTGTCCAGCACACTGACCTCGTGACCGGCTTCGAGCAGAGTGAGAACCGTGTGGGAGCCGATATATCCGCTGCCTCCGGTGACAAGTACCTTCATGGTTTCAGCCTACCGGCCGCGTACTGCGATTCCCCTCCCAACTACTGCTCAGCTGGGTTTCTGCACCGTGATGATGACCTCGGTGTCACTCGGGACACCACCGCTGACCCAGCCGCGGTTGGTGGCGCCATCGTTGTTTCCGCAGATCCAGTTCTCCCCGGCGAAGCTGACCTGAGAGAGGTTGAGTGATTGCGCGTTGGCCACGGCCCATTGAGCCATCGCCCAGGCGTAGCTTCCGCTGCTGGAAATCCGCACACCGGTGGGAGTGCTCTGTACGGTGATCGATCCGAAATTCTGGCGTAAGGCAGCCTCAACGTCCGCAGGGGTCCCAGCGGCGGAGGGCGGATTCAGGGTACAGCTGAGGTTTCCGGTGGAGTTGCCGGTCAGTGCGGAAGCGAAGGCCCTCGCCATGGGCTCGTGCTGCCCATAGGCCAGCGGAAAGGCAGATCGCTGCACCGCTTGCCCGGCATCCGTCACCGCCATGCTCTGATAGTTCGGCACCTTGAGCAGGGCATTGTAGAAAGCATTGATGGCGTACTCGGGGTTGAGGATCTGCTCCTTGGTGCCCCAGCCCTGGGACGGCCTCTGCTGGAACAGGCCCACCGAATCCAGATCCCCGTAGGTGATATTGCGGATCTTGGATTCCTGCATCGCCACGGCCAGGGCGATGGTCACCGCCCGCGGTGGGAGGTTCCGCCGGAGAGCGACCGAGGAGATCAGAGAGGCGTTCGCCGTCTGATCCGGAGCGAGCCGAAAGGTCCCGGCATCCGTTGAGGCGGAACAGCCCACGGAGAGCGCCACGGGCCGCGCAGTGAAGAAGTTCATCGCCCACAGACCCGCGACGACGGCGAGCACCGCCACGAGTGCCGTGGAGAAGACCCACAGCAAGGCGTGGCGGGCTGAGCGTCGGCTCACAGGGCCTGCTTTCCGGTCAGCTTTCCGAGGGACTTTCTGGTGGACGGCGCCTCAGTTGGCGTGCAGGGCGGCGTTCAGCTCCACGGTCTGTCCGAGCCGGGGGAGCACCTCCACCTCACCGGTGGTCGAATTGCGGCGGAACAGCAGGTTGGGCTGGCCGGACAGCTCCACGGCCTTGACGATCCGGGCAGTGGGCTCGCCATCGTCGTTCCGGGGGCCATGAACCCGCACACGGGTGCCAGCGGTCACGTAGAGGCCTGCCTCCACGACGCTGTCATCGCCGATCGAGATGCCGACGCCGGAGTTGGCGCCCAGTAGCGCACGCTCGCCGATCACCACGCGCTGCGTTCCGCCGCCGGAGAGCATACCCATGATCGAGGCACCACCGCCTACATCTGAGCCCTCACCCACCACGACGCCCGCGGAGATACGGCCTTCCACCATGGAGTGACCCAGGGTCCCGGCGTTGAAGTTCACAAAACCTTCGTGCATCACGGTGGTGCCATCCGCCAGATGCGCACCCAGGCGCACCCGGTCGGCATCGGCGATGCGTACCCCGGTGGGCAGCACGTAGTCCACCATCCGCGGGAACTTGTCCACGCCGTAGACAGTCAGGGAGCCACGACGACGCAGTCTGGCCCGGGTCAGCTCAAAGCCTTCCGGCGAGCAGGGACCGGCGCTGGTCCACACCACATTGGGCAAGGCTGCGAAGATTCCGTCCAGATTGACGGTGTTCGGCTGGACCAGTCGATGGGAGAGCAGGTGCAGCCGAAGGTAGGCATCAGCGGTATCGGCAGGTGCGGCATTCAGGTCGATCTGCACGAAGACGACGCGCTGGCTGACGCCGCGATCCGGATCGGTGCCGACCAGTTCGGCAAGTTCAGGGGCGGCCTGCTCGAGCTCGGTCGAGGCGGCGTCCCGGAGCGTCTCCGGCCCCAGTCCCAGCGCCGGAGCGGGGAACCAGACATCCAGAATGGTGCCGGAGTCGGTGATGGTGGCCAGGCCGGTGCCGTGGGCGGCACGGTGCTCGGTGAGGGGGAGTTCTGCGGTCGGGTCCGTCGGCAAGCTGCTCATGGCTCCATTCTCCCGTAGCGCGGCGGCGCTGACCAACTCCCGCCCGCCAACTGGTGTCGCCGGAGCGGCCGACTATTCTGGATCCATGCCTTCTCACCCCGAACCTGCTCAGGACTCCACCCGCGAATCGCGGCCCCTTGACCTGCACGCTGACGTCGCCGTCCTGACCGCCGCTCTGCTGGATGTGGAAAGCGTCTCCGGGAATGAAGCGACCCTGGCCGATCAGGTGGAGCAGGCTCTGCGCGCACTGGGGCACCTGCAGATAACGCGCGATGGCGATGCGATCGTGGCGCGCACCGAGCTGGGCCGTGCCGAAAGGGTGATCCTGGCCGGACACCTCGACACCGTGCCGCTGCCCACCACGCCCGGAAGTCGCGGAACGGTGCCGTCCAGCTGGGAGGGTTCAGTCGGTGACGGCGTGCTGTACGGCCGTGGCGCGGTGGATATGAAGGGGGGAGTGGCCGTTCAACTGGCGCTCGCAGCCACCCTGACCGAACCCATCCGGGATCTGACCTTCGTCTTTTACGACCATGAGGAAGTAGAGGCCTCGTTGAGCGGCCTGGCCCGGCTGGCCCGGAATCACCGCGAACTGCTGGACGCTGATTTCGGCATCCTGCTGGAACCGACCGATGGCGTCGTGGAAGGCGGCTGTAACGGGACCATGCGCTTTGAAGCGCGGACCCGGGGTCAGGCGGCGCACTCGGCACGAGCCTGGATGGGCCACAATGCGATTCACGATGCAGCGGAGATCCTGAGCAGGCTGCGTGACTATGATCCGCTGACCGTCGCGGTGGACGGCCTGGATTACCGGGAGAGCCTGAATGCGGTGAAAATTCGGGGTGGCATCGCGGGGAACGTGATCCCGGATGAGGCGGTGGTGGAGATCAACTATCGCTTTGCGCCGGATAAGTCGCTGGACCAGGCGGAGGCTGTGGTCCGCGAACTGCTGGAGGGGTTTGAGCTGGACCGTACGGATGCCGCTCCTGGAGCCCGTCCCGGCCTGGATCAGCCTGCTGCCGCGGCTTTTGTGGCGGCCGTGGGCGGCCAGCCGAAGCCCAAATTCGGCTGGACCGATGTGGCACGGCTGGGCCAGCTCGGGATCCCTGCGGTGAACTTCGGGCCGGGGGATGCTCTGCTGGCGCACAGCGACGACGAACACGTCAGCGGCCAGGCAGTCCGTGACTGCCTGGCCGCCCTGACCCGCTGGTTGAGCTGAGGTTCTGCCCCTTATACGGTGCCGTTCGAGTCCAGGGTTCCTGCGCCCGGTACAGCGGGGGTGGCCCGGGTGGAGACCTTTGGGCTGCGCCGCAGCCGGGACTCCGCGTACTTTGCCAGACCCGCCAGGATGAGACAGCAGCCCACGTACATTGAGCCACCGATGATGGCCGCGGGGATGTACGGCGTCTGATACTGCGTCTGCCCACCGTAGAAGCTGATCTGGTACAGCAGCTCCTGGTAGGTGATGATGAAGCCGATCGAGGTGTCCTTGAGCGTCACGACCAGCTGGGCGATGATCACCGGGAGCATGGTGCGCACCGCCTGCGGCAACAGAATGATCGTCATCACGGACGTCTTGCGCAGGCCCAGGGCGTATGCGGCTTCACTCTGGCCCTTCGGAATGGCCCGGATGCCCGCCCGGAACACCTCCGCAAGCACGGAGCCGTTGTAGAGGATCAGGCTGGTGACCACCGCGATATACGGCGTCATACCCTGCACGCCCACCGAGGGCAGGCCGTAGAACATGATCGCCATCAGGATCAGCAGCGGGATGGCGCGGAACAACTCCGTGATCCACCCCACCGGCAGGGAAATCCAGCGTCGCTCGGAGAGCCGGCCGACGGCCAGCACCATACCGAGGATGAGCGAGCCGACGGCTGCCACCGCGAAGGCGCTCAGCGTGGCACCCAGCCCCTTGAGCAGGGTCTGTTGTACCAGGGGAGCGGAGAACAGGCTCCACTTCTTGGCGTTGAACTGGCCGCTTTCCGCGAATTTGTAGATCACGAAGGCCAGGAACGCCAGGATCACCACGATGGTGAGGACGCCGAGCACCCTGTTCCGGGTGATGGCTTTGCGCCCCGGAGCATCGAAAAGAACTGAACTCATCAGGACACCGCCCATTTCTTCTCAAGAGTGCGTTGTAGCCAGCTCAGCAGGAACACCAGAATCACAAAGCCCAGGGCCACCCACAGAAGGCTCTGCATGGCCGGGTAGCCGCGCTCGGAGAGGTTCGAGCGGATGGCGCCGGCCTCCATGACGGAGAACCCGGCAGCCACGGTGGTGTTCTTCAGCAGGGCGATCAGCACGCTCATCAGCGGCGGGACCACGGCCCGGATCGCCTGCGGCATGACCACCAGGCTCATGGTCTGGCTGAAGGGCAGGCCGATGGCGCGAGCCGCCTCCGCCTGGCCGATCGGCACGGTGTTGATCCCGGCCCGGATGGCCTCTGCGACATAGGTCGCGGTGTACAGGGACAGTGCGATGATGGCGAGCGGGACGAAGCCAGGATTGGGGAAATTCAGCCGGGGCAGGCCGAACACCATGACCAGGAACACCAAGGTCAGCGGCGTATTGCGCACGGTGTTGACGTAGAACGTGCCCAGGGCGCGCATCGGGGTGACCGGAGAGACGCGCAGGGTGGCGACGATGGTACCCAGAATCAGCGCGAAGATGGCGGAGAAAAAGAACAGGATGATCGTGTTCTTGAAACCTTCGCTGAAAAGATCAAGATTATCGGTCAGCGTATTCACAGCAGTGGCTCGCTTTCGAAGAGGAGTGCCGTGGGGGGGCCGCCC
>NZ_JASSZH010000018.1 GCF_030271165.1 Psychromicrobium xiongbiense
AAGAACAGGATGATCGTGTTCTTGAAACCTTCGCTGAAAAGATCAAGATTATCGGTCAGCGTATTCACAGCAGTGGCTCGCTTTCGAAGAGGAGTGCCGTGGTGCCCCGGCCTGCACAAGGTCGGGGCACCACGGACGAGCAGTGCTAGCTTGCCGGGTAGTTGTCCACGGCAGGCTGGGCAACCTTGAGACCGGACTTGCCCAGAGTGCTGTCGTAGATCTTGCTCCAGACATCCTTGCCCTTGGTCAGGGTGTCATTGAGGAAGGTGCGCAGCGCCGTGTCACCCTTCTTCAGACCGATGCCGTACTTCTCCGTGGTGAACGGCTGGCCGACGACCTTGAGGTTGTCCGGGTCCTGGGCGGCGTAGCCGAGCAGGATGGCCTGGTCAGTGGTCACGACGTCGACCTGGCCGCTGTTGAGCGCGTCGATGCACTTGGAGTACACATCGAACTCCACCGGGATGGCCTTGGGGTAGTTGGTCTTGATGTTCTGGATCGGGGTGGAGCCGGTGGCGGAGCAGACCTTCTTGCCGTCCAGATCCTTCTCGCTCTTGATGCTGTCATTGCTCTTCTTCACCAGCAGGCCCTGGCCCGTGACAAAGTACGGCCCGGCAAAGTCCACCAGGGCTTTGCGCTTGTCCGTGATGGAGTAGGTGCCCACATAGAGGTCCACCTGGCCGTTGGCCAGGGCCTGCTCACGGTTGGAGGAGGGGATCGCCTGGAAGGTGATCTTGTCTGCGCTCATTCCCAGCGAGGCTGCCATCCAGCGGGCGATCTCGATATCGAATCCGGAGTACTGGCCGGTGGTCGGATCCTTGAGACCCAGTCCGGGCTGATCCTCCTTGACGCCGATGGTGATCTTGCCGCCGGACTTGATCTTGTCGTACGTCGGGCTGCCGGTGAGCGAGACGCTGGACGCGACGGAGTAGGGAGTGGCAGCAGCAGCCGCGCTACTGGTATCGGTTCCTCCGGTGGAGCCGCCACAGGCTGTGAGAGCCAGTGCTGCAGCAATGATTCCTGCTCCAGCCACACTGGCTTTTCGAGTGAGTTTCATGGGGTTCCTTTCGGTGGTGCACAAGTGATTGTTGCGGTGCGCGGGCAGGTCGTCAGTGGGTAAGGATCTTGGACAGGAAGTCTTTGGCACGTTCGCTCTTCGGATGAGAGAAGAAGTCCTCCGGGGTGGCGGACTCCACGATCTGGCCATCGGCCATGAAAACGACGCGGTCAGCGGCCTTGCGGGCGAAGCCCATCTCGTGGGTCACCACGATCATGGTCATGCCCTCTTTGGCCAGACCCACCATGACGTCGAGCACTTCATTGATCATCTCGGGGTCCAGGGCGGAGGTGGGCTCATCGAAGAGCATGACCTTGGGCTTCATGGCCAGGGCCCGAGCAATGGCCACACGCTGCTGCTGACCACCGGAGAGCTGGGCGGGCAGTTTGGCGGCCTGGGCTCCCACCCCGACGCGCTCCAGCAGCGCCATGGCCTCCTTTTCGGCCTGGGCCTTGGGAATGCCCTTGACCTTGATCGGGCCGAGGGTCACGTTTTCCAGAATGGTCTTGTGGGCAAAGAGGTTGAAGGCCTGGAACACCATGCCGACCTCCGCACGCAAATGGGCCAGCGCCTTGCCTTCCTCGGGAAGGACCTTGCCGTCAATGGAGATCTGACCGTTGTCGATGGTCTCGAGGCGATTGATGGTCCGGCACAGCGTCGACTTTCCGGAACCGGAAGGGCCAATCACCACCACGACCTCGCCCCGGTTGACCTCAAGGCTGACGTCCTTGAGCACGTGGAGGGCGCCATAGTGTTTGTTCACCGCGTTGACGTGCACCAGCGGCTGCACCATTTGACTTGTCATAGGTAGAACCTACCGAATGTTCAGGGATTGTTCACTAGCTGACGAATTATTCAGGCGATTGTGATGAAGGCGTGATGGCATGGTGACGGTCCGGAAATCCTCCGAAACTCACCGGTAACATGGCATAGCCTGAGAGCATGAGTTCACCACACACCCCCGATTCTGTTGATTCCGTCTCCGTGGACGTCGTTGAGGAGGAGATCATTGCGGTGGCGCCCTCGCGTCGACGTGGCCCGGTGGAGCTTCGCCGGAAACAGGCGATGGGGAACACCGCGGATCAGAACCTGCTGGATAGCCGCAGCCCCGGCGAGTTCACCCGGACCGATCCCTGGCGCGTGCTGAGAATCCAGTCTGAATTCGTCGAAGGTTTCGGGGCACTGGCGGATATCGGGCCGGCGGTGAGCGTCTTCGGCTCAGCCCGCACCCGCCCTGACAGCGCCTATTACGCCACCGGCGTGGAGGTCGGACGGTTGTTGGCCGAGTCAGGGCTGGCCGTCATCACCGGCGGTGGTCCCGGATCCATGGAAGCCGCCAACCGTGGCGCGGTGGAAGGTGGTGGACTCTCGATCGGTCTCGGCATCGAACTTCCCTTTGAACAGGGCATGAATCAATGGGTGGATCTGGGCGTCAACTTCCGCTACTTCTTTGCCCGGAAGACGATGTTCGTCAAGTACGCGCAGGGATTCATTGTGCTGCCGGGTGGATTCGGCACGATGGATGAGCTGTTCGAGGCGATGGTGCTCGTTCAGACGAAAAAGGTCACTTCCTTCCCGATCGTGCTGATCGGACGCGAATTCTGGAACCCCTTGCTGCGCTGGATTGAGGACACTCTGGTGAAAGACGGCCTGGTCTCTCCGGGGGACACCGGCATCGTCACCGTGGTGGACACGGCCGCCGAAGCGGTGGAGCGGATCACAGCCGCCATGGGCAGGACTGAGGCTGGCTCTGACATCACAGGCTCTGGCACCACCGGCTCTGGCACAATGGGCCGGTGAGTTACTTCCTCATTTTCCTCGCCGTTCTGGTGATTGCGGGCGTTGCCTTTTTTGTGGTCGGCCAGCAGCGGCGGTACCAGGGGCTGCCGCTCGCCCATGCCGTCAGCCCCAGCACCGAAGTGGCGGGCTCGGAGAAACCCTTGGAGCAACCGGGGGCTGCTCAGGCGATCCTCGATGACTCCCTGGCTGAGCCGGTGCCCCATCTGCCGCCAGTGCTGCTGCCTGCCGGTGCCCGCGCTGAGGATCTGGACCGGATTCGGTTCTCGGTGGCTCTGCGCGGGTACCGGATGGATCAGGTGGACCAGGTCCTGGATTCGCTCAGCACAGATCTGGAGCAGCAGGCCGCGCGGATCCGGGAGCTGGAGCGGGAGCTTGCCAGCAAGGATGCGCCCGCTGAGGACGCCGTGATTCAACCCGCAGCAGCCGAAGAGGAAGTAGTGCACAACGCATCAGTTCACCCAGAGACAGAGGGCGGCCGATGAGCGCCACTGTCCCAGGCACGGACGGTCTGATTCGCTGCAACTGGCCTGGTATGGCAGGCAATGACCTCTATACCCGCTATCACGACGACGAGTGGGGCACCCCGATCAGCGGCACTGGCCGCGAGCGGGAGACCCAGTATTTTGAGCGACTGAGCCTGGAGGCCTTCCAGTCGGGATTGAGCTGGCTGACCATTCTGCGCAAACGGGAAGCCTTCCGCACCGCCTTCGCAGGCTTCGAACCGGAGCAGGTAGCGGCCTTCACCGAGACCGATGTTGCCCGCTTGCTCGGGGACGCCGGAATCGTGCGCAATACGGCCAAGATCACCGCGACCATCGCCAATGCCCGGGCGATTCTGGCGTTGCCTGTGGGGGAGAGCCTGGCTGGACTGATCGAGGCGCACCGACCCGCTCCGCGTCTGGCAACGGAGCCGATTCCGGCTCAGACGTTGGAGTCGACGGCGCTGGCCAAAGCTCTGAAGCAGCGGGGCTTCCGATTCATCGGGCCGACCACGGCCTATGCCATGATGCAGGCTGTGGGTCTGGTCAACGATCACCAGGCGGACTGCTGGGTTCGCGGGGAACGGTGAGGGCCGGGGGGCGACGGAGCACATACCGGGACGACCTCTGGGTGTTGCCGTCGAACCGGGCGTTGTTCTGGGAGCCACTCCGGCGTTTTTTCCGCCCGCTGGCCGGCTCCCCCTGGTGGCTGAGGATCGGTCTGATCTATCTGGCGACCCGTATGGTCAGCGGAGCCATTTTTGCCGGTGCTGCGCTTCAGCAGGGGCCCAACCCCTGGTTTCCGCCACAACCGGATTACCTGCATTTCCTGGGGATCTGGGATTCGGAGTGGTATCAGCGGATTTTCGACTCCGGCTACCCCTCGGTGCTTCCGCGGGATACGAACGGAGCGGTGCAGCAGAACACCTGGGCGTTCTATCCGGTGTTTCCCCTGCTGGTCAGGGGGCTCGCCGTCCTGACCGGAGGCAGCTGGCTGATTCTCGCGCCGATCGTCGCGACCCTGGCCGGGCTGGCGGCATCGTTGATCTGCTACCGGCTCTTCCGGCATTTCACCAAGGATCGCACGGCCACCTGGGGCGTGATGTTCCTGCTGACCTTCCCTGCCTCCGCGATCCTCCAGGTGCCCTACGCCGAGTCGATCAACCTGGCGTTTCTGGCCGGGGCGTTGCTCCTGGTGCTCCAGCGTCGTTACTACGCGGCCGTTCCGCTGATTCTATTGGCGGATCTTTCGCGCCCCGTGGGCTCCGCTTTTGCCCTGTTCGCGGTCCTGCACGTGGTCACCCAGCTGTGGCCCGGGACGCGCAGTCTCTTCGGCTACCTGCCCTGGCAGGGGGGCTCGCGCCAGAGCGGGGATCTGCCCAGCGATGTAACCTCGTTCAGGCAGAGTGGGTTCAGGCTGCCTGGGTTCAGGCAGGGTGGCGGAATGGCCGTGATGCTGCTGGCCAGCCTGATAGGCGCCGCAGCATGGCCGGTCATTGCCTGGTGGGCCACCGGCGTCCCCTCTGCCTATACGGACACTGAGACCACCTGGCGCGGTGGGCCTTTGGTGCTCTTCCAGCCTTGGCTGGCCGCTGCCCAGCAATACCTCGGACTGGTGGGCGGCATCGCCGGGGTGGTGCTGCTTCTGTTGGCGTTCCTGGTGTACTTCAACTCGGCGGCGGTCCGACGGATCGGCCTGGACCTTCGCCTCTGGGGTCTGAGCTACACGGCTTATCTGGCGGCAGTCCTGCATCCGCAGACGAGCACCTTCCGTCTGCTCCTGCCGCTTTTCCCGTTCGCTCTGGCCACAGCATTCCTGGTGCGATCGACCCGGGCCCGGTGGGTGGTCCTGATCTTGTTCCTGCTGCTCCAGATGGTCTGGGTGGTCTGGCTCTGGGCCTGGGCGCCCTTGCCGGGCGGTGGTGATTACCCGCCCTGACCGGACCTGCCGAGTGGCGTCCCTGGACCGCTCCTGCGCAGGGAAGGCGCCATCGATTTCCGATGAAACGATTCCAACGACCGGGGTGAAATTGGCCCTCAGTGTGATCTACGAGATAATGAGTTGAGCGACCATTCGCTTGAACAACTGTGAAGGGGTTTACCTGATGGCGGCCATGAAGCCCAGAACCGGTGACGGTCCGATGGAGGTCACGAAGGAAGGGCGGAGCCTGATTATGCGCGTTCCGCTGGAAGGCGGAGGGCGCCTTGTCGTAGAGCTCAATGCCGAGGAGGCAGGTCGGCTCAAAGACTGCCTGGTTGGCGTAACGGAATAATTTTTCAGCCTGATGGGGCGGCATCCTGAACTCAGGATGCCGCCCCATCAGCGTTTCTGAAGGTTTTTGGTGCGGAGCGTCAGCGTTTGGTGGCCAGCAGCAGGGCATCGCCCACAGGGACGACGGCCGTCAACAGCCGGGGATCCTCGCGCAACTCTTTAGCGGCCTTACGCAGCAGCACAGTGTGCTCCTCGCGCCGTGCCGGCTCGGCCACCCGGCCGCCATCGAGCGCGTCATGGACCACCAGCAGGCCGCTGGGCTTGAGCAGGCGGATGCCCTGTTCGATGTAGCCGGGGTAGGACGACTTATCCGCATTCAGGAAGACCAAATCATAGGCGGCATCGGTCAGCCGGGGCAGCACATCGTTGGCCCGCCCGCTGATGGTGCGGGTGCGATTGCCCGGGAATCCCGCCTCGCTGAAGGCGTCACGGCAGGCCTTGAGATGTTCGGCATCGACGTCGATGCTGGTCAGGACGGCCTGGGGGCTGAGTCCACGCAGCAGGTAGATGCCGGAGACGCCGGTCCGGGCACCGATTTCGACGACGGTATGTGCCTTGGACGAGGCGGCCAGGACGCTGAGCAGGGCGCCGGTGGCAGGGCTGATCGACGCCACGCCCAGGTCGCGGGCACGATCCCTCGCCCGCAACAGGGTCTGGTCCTCCAACGGAAGCCCTTCAACGTACGACCAGACGATAGATTTGTCGATGCTCATGCCTTCAGCCTACTGGAGCCGGTTGGGACGCACCCCACGGGGTGGTGTGTGGGTGGCGCAGGGGGATTCTTCCGCTCTGCGCTAAATACCTGCCACGACACAGGAAAAGCCCAGTGGAATCTGCAACCATATAGATTCGGCACTCCTCAAGGAACCTCAAGGAGGTAGTCCCATGGCCGACCAGCAGCTTACGGTTTCACCGGGCAGCACGGGTGTTCCCTCCCCGGAGACTGCCGCCTGGGTGGCACCCAGCTGGGATGAAGTAGTGCGCAATCACTCCTCCAAAGTCTTGCGTCTCGCGTACCGGCTGACCGGCAATCAGCACGATGCCGAAGATCTCACCCAGGAAGTATTCGTGCGGGTTTTCCGGGCACTGGCTACCTTCACACCAGGGACTCTTGACGGCTGGCTGCACCGGATCACTACCAATCTGTTCCTGGATCAGGCCCGGCGCAAGAGCCGGATTCGCTTTGATGCTCTGGCGGAAGATGCTGAGAGTCGGGTTCCCGGCCGGGATCCAGGGCCGGAATTGAGCTTTGAGTTCAACAACCTTGATGTGGATATTCAGTCCGCGCTCAAAGCGCTGCCGCCGGATTTCCGGGCCGCTGTGGTGCTGTGTGACCTGGAGGGTCTGGCCTATGACGAAGTGGCCGCAGCCCTGGGAATCAAGCTGGGAACAGTACGTTCGCGGATCCACCGAGGCCGTGCCATGCTGCGTGAATCGCTCGCACATCGCGCACCACGTCAGATCAAGGCGGTCAAGAAGCTTCCTGTGCTGAAGCTTCCGCGTATTTCGACGATGTTCTGACCTCTCCAAGCAGGTAATGTTTGGTCCGACATGTTTAACATCAACGGCTTCGAGTTCCTGATCATTGGCGTCCTTGCGGTGCTGGTGATCGGGCCCAAACGTCTGCCTGAGTACACGCAGAAGTTTCGTAATTTTGTCCGGGAAGCACGCCGGATGGCCAGTGGCGCCCGGGAACAGATCAAAGAAGAAGCCGGGGTGGATCTGGATGCCATCGACTGGCAGAAGCTTGATCCACGCCAGTACGATCCGCGACGGATCATCCGCGAGGCCCTGCTCGATGACCCGGAGCCGGCTCCGGCCGCCATCGAGTCATCGGCACCCGCTGCTGCCATCGCGGCTGCGCCCGAGCCGGTCAGGGTTGTGGAACGGCTGGCCGCTGGCGAACGCGCTCCGTGGGATATCGACGCCACCTAAGTCCTTGTTTCGCGAACGTTAACGGGAAAAGCACCCGCAATCGCGGGTGCTTTTCCCGTTAACGTTCGCGAAACTGCCCACCTCACCACACTGATCATGCAGCTGGTTGGCAAGGAGCTCTCAGACTCGGAGCCAGGCGGTGGTCACCCCGGGCAGTGTATTTCCTTCCAGTGTCTTCCCCTCCAGTGTCTTCCCCTCCAGGGGGGCACTGACAACGAGGACGTCCCCGGATGGCAGGTCAAAGGGCTCCGCGCCGAAGTTCGTCACCGAGGTCCAGCCATCCGGGCGACGGAAGGCCAGGACGTCATCGCGGCCGGTCTCCAGCCACTCCAGCGACTCGGCCGTCTGCAACTGTGAGCGCAGTGCCAGGGCCGCCTGGTAGAGCGAGAGGGTGGACCCGGGAACACCATCCTCCACGCCCGCTGCGTACTCTGCGAACCAGGTGGGCTGCGGCAGATGCGAGCCATCGGTACCGAATCCGAAGGAGGTGCCCGACGCCGTCCACGGGAGTGGAACCCGGCAGCCATCGCGGCCGACGTCCACTCCCTTGTTGCGGAAGAACGTAGGGTCCTGGCGGTCCGCATCCGGAATGTCGCCGACTTCCTGCAGGCCAAGCTCTTCGCCCTGATAGAGATAGGCGGAACCGGGCAGGGCGAGCATCAGCAAGGTAGCGGCCCTGGCCCGGCGCAGACCCAGCTCGACGTCGACCGCTGCGGGATCGCCACCCTCAAGAAGCCAGGTCTTGCCGGCCTGCCCAGCCATGATCTCGCCATCGGAGACCCGCTCGACGACGGGCAGTCCGTAGCGGGTGGCATGGCGGATGACATCGTGGTTGGAGAACACCCAGGTGGACGAGGCCCCGGAGGCAGCTGCCTCGGCCAGGTTCTTGGTGATGATGGACCGGAACTGCCCAGCGTCGAAATCGGCCTGCAGCAGATCGAAGTTGAAGGCCTGGCCCAGGCCTTCGGGGCTGGCGTAGCGCGCCCGACGGTCGGGATGCACCCATGCCTCGGCGACGGCAGTCCGTGGCGGGTTGTATTCATTGAAGACCTTGCGCCACTCGGCATAGATGTCATGCACGGCATCCCGGTCCCAGTAGGGATGAGAACCATCCACAAAGCCGTCCGTACCAGTGTTGGCTGCCTGCAGCTCCGCCCGGGAGGGCAAAGGCTCGGAGAGGTCCTTGACCATGGCGTGTGCCACATCCACCCGGAAGCCATCCACGCCGCGGTCTGACCAGAAACGCAGGGTCTTCAGGAAATCATCGCGAACCTCGGGGTTGTCCCAATTGAGGTCCGGTTGCTCCTTGGCAAAAATGTGCATGTACCACTGGCCGGGCGTTCCATCCGGCTCGGTGATGCGTTCCCAGCTTGAGCCTCCGAACACCGATTCCCAGTCCGAGGGCGGCAGGTCACCGTTCTCGCCCTTGCCATCGCGGAAAATGTAGCGATTCCTGGCTGCGGAGTCGGGGGGTGAGGCCAGGGCCTCCTGGAACCAGAGGTGCCGATTGGAGGAATGGTTCGGGACGATGTCGACAATCACCCGGATGCCAGCCTTGTGCAGTGCAGCTGCCATCTCGTCGAAGTCCTCGAGGGTGCCGAGCCGGGGGTCCACATTCCGGTAGTCGTCGACGTCGTAGCCGCCGTCCGCCAGGGCTGAGGGATAGAAGGGGCTCAGCCAGACGGCATCGACGCCCAGGGCCTTCAGATAGGGAACCCGGGAGGTCACCCCCGGAAGATCGCCGATGCCGTCCCCGTTGGAGTCCGCGAAGCTGCGGGGGTAGATCTGGTAAACGGCGGCCTGACGCCACCAGTTGGCGTCCGGGGCGAGGGAATTTTCTGACATGGAGACTCCTTTGTCCTGGGGTATCTGCCGGGCATGCGTAAGCGCTTGCACCATCGTCGCGCAGGAACAGAGGTGACGCAAGTGAGGATCTCCAGCAGATGACATGTTCACGGGCGGGGGCGGCATCATAGGTGGATGGGCATTCTCAGATCAGTCGTTCTCTTCACTCTGGCCGCTGTTGCGGAGATCGGTGGGGCCTGGCTCATTTGGCAGGCCGTCCGCGAAGGCAGGGGGTGGTGGTGGGCAGGACTGGGCGTCGTGGCGCTGGGCGTGTACGGATTCGTCGCCACGGCCCAGCCGGATGCTCATTTCGGCCGGATTCTGGCCGCCTATGGTGGGGTGTTCATCGTAGGCTCGCTGGCCTGGGGCATGATGCTGGACGGCTTCAGGCCCGACCGCTGGGATCTGATCGGCACGTTCATCGCCCTGGTCGGCGTGGCCGTCATCATGTTCGCTCCGCGGACCTCGGGGTGAGTCCTCGGTCTGAGAAAAATTCTTCGTCGAGTGGTGAGGTCACGCCCCTAACATGCATGGTGAGGGGCGTGACCTCACCACTCGACGGACATGGGGGTCACGCTCACGCCCAGGGGACGACCGGCCAGACCCCGGGGGCGGGCGGCCAATTGCGCAGCCACAGCTGTCAATGCCGCGGACGCCGGGCTCTGCGGATTTGAGAGAACCACCGGTCGGCCGGCGTCCCCACCCTCACGCAGTTCCACCGCCAACGGGACCTGGCCCAGCAGGGCGACCTCGGTGCCCACCGTGGCGCTGAGCCGGGTGGCGACAGCCTCACCACCGCCGGAGCCGAAGAGCTCCAGCCGGGTGCCGTCGGGCTGCTCTAGCCAGGACATGTTCTCCACCACGCCTGCGATCTTCTGGCCGGTACTGGCCGCGATCGCCCCGGCACGCTCGGCGACATCGGCCGCTGCAACCTGCGGCGTGGTGACCACCAGGAGCTGCGCGGAAGGCAGCAGTTGGGCGACGGAAATGGCCATGTCCCCGGTGCCGGGGGGCAGGTCGAGGAAGAGTACATCGAGATCGCCGAAATAGACATCGGTGAGGAACTGCTCCAGGGCCCGGTGCAGCATGGGCCCCCGCCAGGCAATGGCCTGATTGCCGGAGACGAACATGCCGATTGAGATGACCTTGACGCCGTACGCCACCACCGGCAGGATCATCTCGTCCACCCGGGTTGGGGTGGTGGTCTCGCCATCGTGCACCAGACCCATCAGGGCGGGCACCGAGAAGCCGTACACGTCAGCGTCGATGATCCCCACCTTGAGCCCGCGCGCGGCCAGAGCCGCAGCCAGATTCACGGTCACCGTGGACTTTCCCACCCCGCCCTTGCCGCTGGCGACGGCGTAGACCTGAGTCAGCGAGTCAGCCCGGGCAAAGGGATTGCCCTGGCGGTGGGCCGGTCGGAGCTGCTCCTTGAGGGCCGCTCGCTGTTCGGTGCTCATCACGCCCAGTTCCACTCTGACGTCCTCGATGCCGGGCACGCTCAGCAAGGCCGCCTCGGTATCGGAGACCAGCGTGTCACGTAACGGGCAGGCCGCTACGGTGAGGAGGATCCGCACCGTGACCTGCTCACCGTCCTGTTCCAGGCTCTCCACCATGCCCAGCTCGGTGATCGGCAGTCGCAACTCAGGGTCGATCACCCCGGCGAGCGCCTTCTTCAGGGTTTCTGGAAGGTGCAAAGGGCTATGGTCTGGCACGGGAGGAAGCGTCACGCGGAACCTTCGGACGCGGTGACCCTCTCCGCGCTGACCTTGGGGATCGCCTGGGTGCGCGGAGAGCCCTTGGAATCCCGGGATTTCTTGCGAGACTTCTCCCGGGCATCGGCTTCGGCCGACGGCTCGTCGCGTTCACTGGAGAGGATGTCCTCCAGAAGCGAGCGGAGCTCGGCACGGACAAAGTCGCGGGTGGCCACATCACGCAGGGCAATGCGCAGCGCAGCGACTTCCCGGGTCAGATATTCGGTATCCGCGAGGTTACGTTCATCGCGCGCCCGGTCCTGCTCGATCGTCACCCGGTCCCGGTCATCCTGTCGGTTCTGCGCCAGCAGGATCAACGGTGCCGCATACGAGGCCTGAGTGGAGAAGAACAGGTTGAGCAGAATGAACGGGTAGGGATCCCATTGGAAGCCGAACAGGCCGACGACGTTGAACAGGATCCAGACGAACACAATGATCGTCATGTAGAACAGGAAATTGGCGGTGCCCATATAGCGGGCGAACCGCTCCGCGAACCGTCCGAAGGCGTCGGGATCGTTGCCGAAATTCGGCAACATGCGCGAACGCAACTCAAGCGGGGTATCCAGACCCCCGTGGGTGTGCTTCTCAGCCAACACGTCCTCCTAGTCGTCGGACGGGTTCGCCGTCCTCGTGGGCACGCCAGTCATCGGGCAGTAGCTGATCCAACAGGTCATCGACCGTGATGGCGCCTACCAGGCGGCCGGCATCGTTGACCACCGGCAGCGACACCAGGTTGTAGGAGGCCATCACCCGGGAGACCTCGCTGACCGGTGCCAGATCGGACACCGGCTCCAGGTTTTTATCCACCAGGGTCCCCAGCTTCTCCGGAGGGGCGCTGCGCAGCAACTGCTGCACGTGCACCACGCCCAGGAACCGTCCGGTGGGCGTCTCCAGCGGGGGGCGGCAGACGTAAATGGAGGAGGCCAGCGCGGGAGAGAGCTCCTCGCTGCGCACGTGGGCCAGGGCTTCAGCAACCGAAGCCTCCGGGGGCAGGATCACCGGCACCGGAGTCATCAACCCGCCCGCGGTGTCCTCGTCGTACTGCAGCAGCCTGCGGACGTCATCGGCCTCGTCCGGCTCCATCAGTCGCAGCAGCTCCTCAGCTTTGGCAGAGGGAAGATCGGCCAGTAGATCGGCGGCATCGTCCGGGTCCATCTCCTCGAGGACGTCGGCGGCGCGTTCATTGTCCAGCGCGGAGAGCAGCTGAACCTGGTCCTCCTCCGGGAGCTCCTGGATCACATCGGCAAGACGTTCGTCCTGGAGCTCTGTGGCCACCTCGATGCGGCGTTTGTCGCTGAGCTCCTGGAGTGCATCGGCGAAGTCGGCAGGTTTGAGATCCTCATAGCTGGCCACCATCTGACTGGCACCCTGAGGCTCGGTGGTCGCTTCCTGGACGGTATCTGACCAGTCCAGGAGGAGCGTGTGGCCGCGACGCAGGCCACGGAGCCGGGAGGTCGAGGTGCCCCGGCGGACAAACAGTTTGGACACCAGCCACTCGCCGTTGCGCTGCTGGTCCATCGCGATATCTTCAATGACGGCTTCACCGCTGCCGTCCTTGAGAGTGACTTTGCGGTCGAACAGCTCGCCGACCACCAGCTGCTCTGCACCGCGCTGCTGGAAACGACGCAGATTGACCAGACCGGTGCAGATGATCTGGCCCTGATCCATCGACGTCAGCCGGGTCATCGGGACAAAGACGCGCTTTTTGCCGGGAACTTCAACCACGATGCCGACGGCATGCGGGGCTCCTCTCAGGCCACGGGAGAGGACGACGACGTCCCGCAGGCGGCCCAGACGGTCACCTAAAGGGTCAAAGACATCGAGGCCGAGCAGGCGCGCGACGAAGACGCGAGTAGGGTTTGAGTTCACTCCCCAAGGCTACTGTTTATATCGCCGTTTCCGCAGCCCGGGCGGGTTCGAGGATTCACAGGAAACCAGCACTTGCAGTTCACCTCGGGTTCACCGGAAGCGATACCCGCCCCACGGCGGCTCCGCATGGGCGAGAATGGGCGTATGTCGAATCTGTTTGGTCCTGGCCGCGCCCTGAACGACCCGCGCAGTGTGCCTCAGGGGGACACCGTGGGCAGTTACACCTCCTACCTGGATGCCCAGAAGGCCGTGGATTACCTGGCGGACCAACAGTTCCCGGTGGAGCAGGTCTCCATTGTGGGCAACGACCTGAAGATGGTGGAGCGGGTCACCGGGCGGCTCAGCTATCCCCGGGTGGCGCTCAGCGGTGCCTTCACCGGTGCCTGGTTCGGTCTCTTCGTCGGCGTCGTGCTGTCGATGTTCGGTTCCAACCCGGGGGAGTCCATCGTGTCGATTCCCGTGGCCATGCTGCTGGGCGCCTGTTTCTGGATGCTGTTCGGCATCGTCAGCTACGCCGCCCAGCGCGGCAAGCGGGACTTCACCTCAACCTCCCAGGTGATCGCTTCCAGCTACGACGTGCTTGTGGGGCGTGAGGTCTCCGGCCAGGCGCGGCAGCTGCTGCAGAAGCTTCCGATGTCCTCGGGGCAGCGGCCGCCGCACCAGCACCTGCCGCATAACCCGAACCAGACACGCCAGCCGCATCAGCCGTCTAATCCGGATCACCCCTCCAATCCCGGCGAGCCGTCTAATCCCGGCCAGCCGTCCTGGCCGCAGAGCTGGAACAATCCCTGGGATCAGTCGCGGGACCAAACGGGCCAGAATGATCAGAGGGGCCAGAGCGGACACAGCCAGGACCAACCCGCGCAGCCTGTTCAGGCCCCATTTGGCGCGGCCGATGCCGCTCTGCCCGCCCAGTCTGCAGCGGAACCGACACCCACTCCGGCATCCACCCGACGCTACCCGGACCTACCGGACGGACGCCCGCAGTACGGCATCCGGGTGGACCCGGATGCTCCCTCAAAGGACCCTGGTGGCCAGGACTCCCCGAAGGACCACTGAGCCGCCATCCACAGTTTTGCGAACGAAAACGGAAAGAGCACCCGCAATTGCGGGTGCTCTTTCCGTTTTCGTTCGCAAAACTGTGG
>NZ_JASSZH010000019.1 GCF_030271165.1 Psychromicrobium xiongbiense
AACGAAAACGGAAAGAGCACCCGCAATTGCGGGTGCTCTTTCCGTTTTCGTTCGCAAAACTGACTGGCTGCGAAACTGACTGGCTGCGGACCTGAGCCCGGCGGCAGACTTAGTCGGCCAGTTCTGCCATCCAGGCTTCGACGGCCTCGGGCGTGCGGGGCAGTGCTGCGGAGAGATTCGTGGTCCCCTCCGCAGTGACCAGCACATCATCTTCAATCCGGACGCCGATCCCGCGGTATTCCTCCGGTACCGCCAGATCATCGGCCTTGAAGTAGAGCCCGGGCTCAATGGTGAACACCATGCCCTCCTGCAGCAGGCCATCCAGGTACAGTTCTGCGCGCGCCTGCGCACAATCATGGACGTCAAGGCCCAGGTGGTGGCTGGTGCCGTGCGGCATCCAGCGGCGGTGCTGCTGGCCTTCGGGGGAGAGAATCTCCTCCACCGCAACGTCCAGCAGGCCCCATTCCACCAGACGCTCGGCCAGCACCTTCATCGCAGCAGTATGGATGTCCCGGAACCTGACCCCCGGGCGTGCCACCGCGAAGGCGGCATCGGCGGCATCAAGCACGGCCTGGTAGACCTTGCGCTGCACCGGGCTGAACGTTCCGGAGACCGGCAGCGTCCGGGTCACATCGGCGGTGTACAGCGAATCCGCCTCCACTCCGGCATCGAGTAGCAGCAGCTCGCCTTCCCGCACCTGGCCGTTGTTGGTGATCCAGTGCAGCGTCGTGGCGTGATCGCCCGCGGCAGCGATGGTCTCATAGCCCAAGCCGTTGCCCTCAGCGCGGGCATGCGCGGCAAAGGTTCCTTCCACAATCCGCTCACCTCGGTGATGGGCGATGGCGCGCGGCAGCGCCCGCACGACGTCGGCAAAACCCTCCACGGTGGCGGCCACGGCCGAGCGCATCTGCCCGACCTCCCAGGGATCCTTGACCAGCCGCAGCTCCGAGAGTGCCTCGGACAGCACGCCGTCCCGGGCGTCATCGGCGCTCAGATCCACCTCTTCGGGGTTGATCGCGGTGTTGATGCGTGCGGTGTCCACCAGTGCATCAACGGCGGGGTCGACATCGCGCACCAGCCGAATCCGGGTGCCGCCGATCGACGGCTCCCCCACATTCTTGGTCAGCGCAACCTCCAGCTCGTCCAGATCAGCGGTCGGCAGCGCCAGCTGCGCGCGCAGCTGGGCCAGCGTGGGTCGTTTGCCGATCCAGAACTCGCCGCTGCGCGAATTGGCGTAGAACTGCTCGGTATCCCGCCCGGCGAGCGGACGGAAGTAGAGGGTCGCCCGGTGGTTACCGCCGTCATCGCCGGTTCCCGGATCGACCGGTTCAAGTACCAGGACGGCATCGGGTTCGTGGTCGACGCCCAGCCCGGTCAGATGCGCGAAGGCGGAGTGCGGCCGGAACATATAGTCGGTGTCATTGGAGCGGACCTTGAGCGGGCCAGCCGGCAGCACCAGCCGCTCGCCGGGGAAGGCCTCGCTGATGGCCCGACGGCGCCCGGCGGCACAAGCTGCTACTTCATCCACGGGGGGCAGCTCCTGGCTGGCAGGGGCCCACTGGCTGGACATGAAAGCTTTGAAGGCGTCGGAGGAGGGACGCTGGGAACGGTTGTTCACGCGGTCTTCCAGGGGTTGCCCGGAGGATGTGGCGGCGGTTTCTGGTGTCATGGTGGGCTCAGTCACGCCCTCCATCCTGCCACTGGCCACCTCAACTGGCCAACGGTCGCCGTTTCCGCCGGTGGGATTGTGCCGGTAAGGGGTCACCGCGGGTCAAAGTCACTATTCTGGAAGGATGCGCATTGACCTGCACACGCATTCGCACGTTTCCGATGGCACTGAAGCCCCCGCGGAACTGATCCGGGCTGCGCGCAGGGCAGGGCTAGACGTCGTGGCGCTGACCGATCACGACTCCACAGCAGGCTGGGTGGAGGCGAGCGCGGCGGCCCGTGCCTATGACGTGGCGCTGGTTCCGGGGATGGAGGTCTCCTGTCAGACCTCAGAGGGCATCACCGTTCACCTTCTCAGCTATCTGCATGATCCCTCTGCGCCGGGCCTGCTCCAGGAGGTCACGGCTTCCCGGGAATCCCGCCTGCACCGGGCCAAACACATGGTGGCAAAAATCTCCCAGGATTATCCGCTGACCTGGGGCGATGTTCTGGCGCAGGTCACCCCTGGCGCAACGGTAGGGCGTCCTCATGTGGCCGACGCCCTGGTGGCGGCGGGACTGGTCCGGGATCGGGGCGAAGCCTTCGCCGGCATCCTGGCCTCGCGCGGAAAATACTGGGTCTCACACCACGCCCCGGAGCCGGCGCACGCTGTGGAGTTGGTGCGGGCTGCAGGCGGCGTGCCGGTCTTTGCGCATCCGATGGCGATTGAGCGCGGCCGGGTGGTGGGGCCGGAGACGATCCACCAGATGATCGATGCCGGTCTGGCAGGCTTCGAGGTCGACCATCGGGACAATCCGCAACAGGGGCGCGAATACCTCTACCGGCTGGCCGCGGAGCACGGATTGTTCGTCACGGGCTCCTCCGATTACCACGGCAGTGGCAAACCCAATCGGCTCGGTGAGAATCTGACCAGTCCGGAGGCACTCGCTGAGATTGAGGCTCAGGGCTGGGGCGGCATCGTCCGCGCCTGAGGCGCTTCGCGAATCGCACCGCTTAAAGCAGGTCAGAGCCGGGGTGCTCTTCCCGGTGCGATTCGCGTTTCTGGATGATTCTGGACCTGCGGCCTCAGAGACACCTCAAAGACGAACGACCTGTGCGGCCTGGCTCAGCCGGCTCTCCATAATGTCCACGGCAGCGGGATTCTGGTCCACGCAGACAAAACGGCGATCCGTGGAGGCGGCCACCGCCCCGAAGGTGCCCGAGCCTGCGAAGAAGTCCAGCAGCCAGTCGCCCGGGCGGGACGATGCCGCCACCATCCGGCGCAGCAGCCCTTCCGGTTTCTGCGTCGGGTAGCCGGTTTTTTCCTTGCCGGTGGGGGAGACGATGGTGTGCCACCAGACATCGGTGGGCAACTTGCCCAGCGCTGCCTTCTCCGCCGTGACTAGACCTGGTGCCATGTAGGGTTCGCGATCCACCGTGGCACTGTCAAAGTGATAGGCCGCGGGATTCTTCACGTAGACCAGGATGTTGTCATGTTTGGTGGGCCAGCGGCTTCTGGACCGTGCTCCGTAGTCGTAGGCCCAGATGATCTCGTTGAGGAAGCAATCCCGGCCGAAGATGGCGTCCAGCATGACCTTGGCGTAATGCACTTCCCGGTAATCCAGGTGCAGATACAGCGTGCCGTCCTCCGCGAGTAGCCGCCAGGCTTCCATCAGCCGTGGTTCCAGAAAACTCCAGTAGTCGGTGAAGGCGTCATCGTAGCGGTGTAGTTCGCCCTTGATGGCCTGGTAGCTGCGTCCTCCGAATCCGGATCGGGTCCCGGCGCCTCCCGTGGCACTGCGCACCGAGGTGGTGTTCTGCCGGGTCTGGGCCCGCCCCGTGTTGAAGGGCGGGTCCAGATAGATCACGGTGAACGCAGCATCGGGCAGCTGCCCCAGGAAGTCCAGGTTTTCTGCCTGGATCACCAGATTGGGGCCGTCCGCTCTCCAGAGAGCAGCGTCGTCAGGCGAGGGGCCAGCGAGTGATCCCATGACGGGCGTCCTCAGTCGTTCGACACGGCTGGCTCATTCGAGCCTGACGACTGAGCCTCAGAGGTAGTGCGTTGAACCGGCTGGCCGTTGCGGCTGCGGGTACGGTTCCGGGTCCGCGAGGACCTGGCGGGTGCCTCGCCCGCAGCATGCTGCGGGGTGTCTGTTCCCTGCGGGGAGGCAGCGGCGGAACCTTCGGTGGCACGGCCACCGGAGCGCCGACGATTGCGGCTGCGCCCTTCTCCGGCCTCTCCGGAACGAGGTTCCTCAGCACGCGAATGGCCTCCGGAGCGGGAATCGCCCGAGCGCGATCCACCCGAGCGCGATCCGCCGGATCGGGAGTCGCCCGAGCGACCACCCGCAGCGGAGCCCGAACGGGAGGGCTGACGCTTACCGGTCTCGCCCAGATCCTCGATCTCTTCTGCAGCAAGCCCGGCGTGGGTGCGCTGGCTGCGTGGCAGGCGGCCCTTGGTACCCTCCGGGATGTCCAGGTCACTGTAGAGATGCGGAGAGGATGAGTACGTTTCCACTGGCTCCGGCACATCCAGGCCCAGAGCCTTGTTGATCAGCGACCAACGGGGCACATCATCCCAGTCCACAAAGGTCACCGCGGTGCCCTTGTTCCCGGCGCGGCCGGTGCGGCCCACGCGGTGCAGATAGGTCTTCTCGTCCTCAGGGCACTGGAAGTTGATCACGTGCGTCACGTCATCGACGTCGATGCCGCGCGCCGCGACATCGGTGGCGACCAGCACATCGACCTTGTTGTTGCGGAAAGCGCGCAGAGCCTGCTCGCGGGCACCCTGGCCCAGATCGCCATGGATGGGGGCCGCAGCGAATCCACGGTCCATCAACTCATGCGCCAGCTTGTCCGCAGTGCGCTTGGTCTTGGTGAAGATGATGGTGCGGCCACGTCCACGGGCCTGCAGAATGCGGGCCACCACCTCGTCCTTGTCCAGGTTGTGAGCGCGGTAAATGACCTGACGGATGTCCTTTTTGGTGATGCCTTCGTCGTCCGGATCGGCTGCGCGGATATGCGTGGGCTGCGTCATGTAGCGGCGCGCCATGGCGACGATCGGTCCTGGCATGGTGGCGGAGAACAGCATGGTCTGACGGACGGCCGGGGTGGCTGCGATCAACGTCTCGACGTCGGGCAGGAAGCCCAGATCCAGCATCTCATCGGCCTCGTCGAGGACGACGATCCGCACGTTTTTGAGGTTGAGGTGACGTTGACGGTGCAGGTCGATCAGACGACCGGGAGTGCCGACCACCACCTCGACGCCCTGGCTGAGCGACTCGACCTGGGGTTCAAAGGCGCGGCCACCGTAGATCGTGGTGATCCGTGCGCCGCGCTGCCGGGCGGCAACCTGCAGGTCATTGGCCACCTGAACCGCTAGTTCGCGGGTCGGCACCACGACGAGAGCCTGAGGCGCGCCGGGGGCTGCCAGCTTGGCGAAGTCGGCGTCGAGCGGGGTGACCACGCGCTGCAGTACAGGAATGCCGAAGCCCAGCGTTTTGCCGGTGCCGGTTTTGGCCTGGCCGATGATGTCGTGTCCAGAGAGCGCGACCGGCAGGGTCATGGACTGGATGGGGAAGGGGTGGGTGATACCGGCTGCGGAAAGCGAGGCGACGATATCCGGGTGTACCGAGAGGTCGGCGAAAGTGGGTTGGGGGACGTCCACCGAGGATTCGGCGGCGGAGAGATCGTGATCGACTGTCACACGTGTTCTTCCATACAGGTGCCTTCGCGGCTCGACGTCGACCGGAAGGTGGACGGAGCCGGGCGGAAGCACGGCCAGAGGATGCCGACCACGTCGACATGCGTGCGGTCCATGACCGCGGAAAGATTCACCAACGCGTCAATTTCTGAAACAGCTGTTGCGCAATGCCCGGACATCCAGTTCTACAGTATCCAGTCTAACTGATCGCTCCTGATTTCCGAGCGAACCCCGGATTCCGCAGGGCGACAGGCTCAGGAAGCCTCAGGACCAGAAGTTGATCTCCGGCGAGCGGTCCACGTACTCGACCGGACGACGGTAGCCCAGGAGGTTGCGGATGTGCGGCAGCACTCTCTGGAGCCTGAACCGGATCACGCTCAGCACCGCGATGCCGACCAGCCAGGTCAGCACCGGTATCAGCGGATTGAGCTCCAGCCAAGGGTAGTCGGCGGACTCCACCGGCTGGGCCGGGAGGGGAAAAGGGATTGCCTGGCCCAGATAGGTGCCGAGCAGAACGATGCCGAGCCCGAACCACAACTGGAGGATCAGGTCATTGCCCTGCGGCAGCACCTCAGTGACCTGCCGCCGGGCCAGCCTGTTCTCGGTCTGCTGCGTCGTGCCCTGCTGCGTCGTGCCCTGCCGGGCCGATGCGAGAATCCGGCGGCTTCGGATCGACGTGGCGGCAATCTCCACGACCATCCCGATCGCGCATGCGGCGGCACCCAGCACGGTGGCCACGGTCAGGATGCTCTCCACCGTATCGTCGTACTGGATCGTCGCCGCGTAGCGCCCGGGCTTGTGCATGAAGACGGTGGCCAGGAACAACAGTGCACCAGCCACCAGCAGAAACCGTGCCGCGAATTCCAGCCGGTCCTCTCCGGATCGTTTGCGAGGACGGTCCTTGAAGTTCTGTGGATCGACCCGCAGGCTGGGTGGCTCTCCCTTCATCGCCCCCAGGGCCTGAGGCAGCTCTTTCCAGACGTTCTCCACCCAGCGTCGCTGCCTGCGCACCAGCATGACGGTCAGGATGGTGCAGAGCGGGACCAACAGAATGAGGATGCCGGTCGCCACGAGAACTCCGACGTTCTCCTGTACAAACTGACCGGAGTCGTCGTAGCGGGACTGTTCGCCGAGCGCCAGCGCAAAGACGATCCCGACCAGCAGTGCGGCGCTGCCCAGAACCACCGTCGACGCCAGGGCGGCACTGAAGGGAGCTTGCCCCACCGGCCCGCGCACTTCCACCGTGTCGCGGAGCTCGGGTGAGCGTGCCGGGAGTCCGGCATCGAGCGCCTGAGAGTACAGGCGGACCTTGGCCAGTTGCAGCCAGGTCGCCACCGGGCCAAGGAGCAGCGGCAACGCCGCCAGGCTGAGCGCGGAACTGAGAAGGATGCCCATGACGAGGCGGTAGCCCGGCGAATAAGTGAACGATCCCGAAGATACCTGCGTCAGGGTGATAGCGGCCACGAGATTGAACAGAAAGATGCAGGTGGAGGCCAGAATGCCGGCCACCAGGACGGCGTGCACGGTCTCGGCCTGCAGCAGGCCGACGGTGGCGGGGAGTTCATGCCTGGTGGGAGTCATGGTTCCTTCCGTGAGTGTCGAGACGATGCGCGAACCTCGCCGCGGTGCGGCCACCGCATTATCTCAACACTCGATGGCTTAAGTCGCCTCGGCGAGGGCAAACGTGACGGATCGGCGCGCGATGTCGGCGCTGAGCAGCCGGACTCGCACCGGGTCACCTGCCTGCGGGCCAGTGTGCGGACCGGGCTCGGGACTGGCCTCTGGGTCGGCGGGATCTAGGGGAACATCCAGTGGCGCGGTGACCGCCGGGTCCAGTAACTGGACGGTGCATCGCACCACGCCCGAACCGTTGGGCTCCTTGCGCGCGATGATGACGGCCTCGAACACCTGACCCACCTGATCGCTGAGCACGGCTGCTTCGATGAGATCGACCGCAGCCCGGTCCACCCGACCGGCCAGCTGGTCTGAAGCCGCCATCAGCGCGGGCAGTTGCGGCAGGGCGGTTCTGGCCCAGCCCGGAATGGCCTCCCCGGCACAATGCGCCGCGCAGACGGCCAGGACAAACCGGTCCACGAGGCGTCGCAGGGGAGCGGTGGTGTGGCTGTAGGGTGCCGCCACGGCGGCCTGCTGCCTCTGGGCAGGAGGCTCGCCGTCGAAGGCTGTGTAGCCAGCACCGCGAAACAGGGAGGTGGCCGCGTGCAGCAGGGCCAGGTGCCGGGGTTGACGGGAATCGAGGGTGCGCAGGAACTCGCCATAGGGCTGATCCGCCGGCCACGGCGCCTGCAGTGCTTCGGCCTGATGGCGGAAGCGGGCGATGGCGGAGGGATCCGGCGGTGGCATGGTGCGCAGGATCCCCACCCCGGCCTCCAGCATCATCGAGGCGGCAGCCATCCCGGTCATGAGCGAGAGCTGGGCGTTCCAGTCCTCCAACGGTTCGGCGGGCCGGAAGACCAGGCGGTAGCCGCCGTCATCGTGCTCAATTTCCTGTTGTGGAGCATTCAGGCTGGCTCCGCCGCGCTCGCGCTCCAGGACGATCCGCTTCTGGCCGATCTCGCGCAGCAACTCCAGCGTGGGCAGATAATCAGAGGGCTGAGCGGCATCCAGCTCGGCCTGGGCCTGGTGGTAGCCCAGTTTGGCGCGGGATATCAGGGTGGCGCGGTAGACCGTGACACTGCGAACTTCCGCCCGCGCATCGAGCCGGAACTCCCAGATGTAGCCACCGCGTTCCTGCTGGGGAAGCAGGCTGGCGGCGTCCTCGCTGAGCATGGCCGGGTGGAGCGGAATCCGGCCGTCCGGAAGATACATACTCTGGCCGCGTGTGCGGGTCTGGGCATCCAGCGCACCGCCGGGAGGGACAAAAGCGGGGACGTCGGCGATGGCGTACCGAACCAGATAGCCGGCGCCGGGACCCTCCGGAAGAGTGACCTCGCTCTCCGGCAGGCGCTCCAGGCACATCGCCTGATCCAGATCGAGTGAGGTGGGTGGATCGATGGTCACAAAATAAGCGGAGCGGAGGTCTCTTTCCGGCAGTTGATAGCCGGCGATGCTGCGCTCCAACTCGGCCAGGGCGTCCGCCGGGAAGTCTACGGGCAGGGCGAACTCGGTGCGCAGGGCGGCCAGCGCCGCCTGGAGTCTGCTGGCATCGGTTTCCGCGAACGATGGCGACCACGGGCTGAACGGCGACTTGGGCACGGCCCTAAGCCTAGCGCGCGGGGCCCCAGATGAGCGTGCGAATCCGGGGAGGAGTGGAGGATGGGCTCGGCGAAAATTTACTCGCCGAGCGGGCGGCCTGAATGCGCGCTGAAATGCCCGATGACGGCCACAGCGGTGACGATGACTCCCGGCACGATCAGCCCCGCGGCAAGTCCGCCGTGCAGGATCGCGGCACCGACGGTCGCACCGGCAAGGATCAGCACGACGGCGAGGACCCGGCGGACCCATCGCGTCCCCTTACCTCCGGCCAGTCGGGAATCGGCGGCGAGGCCGGTGAGCGTCGAGGTGACGACGACGGTGGTCACATCCGCCACGGCCAGTCGTCGTGCGGTGGCCGCCTGGATTCCCATCAGAAGGGCCAGGCCTGCGGTGACCGCATAGCCCCAGACCGTCGCCGAGACCGGGGGTTCGACGGCACAGGCCAGCCCCAGCACCAGAATGCCGAGGCCGGTCACCAGAAACATGGTGGTGGTCCGGCCCGTCCAACCAGCGGGCGCGCGGTGCAGACGGCGGCCGGCCAGCGCGGCTCCGAGCATAAAAGCGAACAAGGCGATCAGCGGCCCGATGACCGGGAGGGCGTGCCCTCCGCCGCCAGGGGGCTGTCCGCCCACGAGTGCCATGCCGAGAATGACCACGTTGCCGGTCATATTGGCCGTGAAGACATAGTCCAGGCCCAGGTAACCGACCGCGTCCGCGATTCCGGTGGTGAAGGTCAGGGCGAGCAGAAGCACGAGATGGATACGAGCCTGCTGCTCTGCTGTGCGAAGGGGCATCAGAAAGGTTCCTTCTTCGATGAGGGGAGTGATCTGGTGGGGGTGATCAGGGGCGATGCTCGGCGGCCAGGTGAAGGACCGCCTCGGCGAGGGCGCGAATTCCGCGGGCTGTATCAGCTGAACTTACGGATTCGTCGGGATGGTGACTGACGCCGCCCGGATTTCGCAGGAAGAGCATCCCCACATCGGCGATGCTGCCGATCGCCATACCGTCATGTCCCGCCCTGCTGAACAAGGTCAGGGGATCCGCAGCCACAGAACGGTAGGCGCCGCCGATGCCCTCCCTGATGACGTCCTGCAGGAGTGGTGCGCATTGCACGGCCGCGGCCCGGTGCGTCTCGGTCCACCGCCAGCGCAGCCCTCGGCGCCGCATGATCAGGTCGAGATCGCTGGAGATGGTGTCCCAGACACTGTCCCGGGTGTCATCGAATTCGCCGCGCAGGTCCAGAGAGAAGCGCGTTTCACCGGGGATCACATTCACACCCCCCGGGAACGCCTCGAACTGGCCGACGGTGCCGACGATGTGGTGCTCATTGCGGCATACCCGCTCGACCGTCAGAGCGGCTTCGCTGGCACCGAGCAGCGCATCCCGGCGCATGTCATACGGTGTCCCTCCAGCATGCCGGGCTTCGCCCTCCACCACGATCTGGAAGCGGCGGGCGCTGGCGATGGAGGAGACCACGGCCAGCGGCTCGCCGAGCCGGTCGAGTTCGGGTCCCTGTTCAATATGTGCCTCGAGGTAGCCGATGAGCTCCTCCGGCCGACGGGCTGCCTCACCGATGCGGGCAGGGTCGAGGCCGAATTCAAGGAAGGCCTGTCGAAGCGTGGTGCCGTCGGCATCGGTGAGCGCCCACCACTCGTTCTGCCAGGTGCCTGCCACAGCGGAGGATCCAAGCAGCGCCTTGCCGAATCGGGTGCCCTCCTCGTCGGAGAAGGCGGCGACTTCCACGGCGAAGGGAAGCGGTTCCACCGCCCCGTTTGGTCCGGGAGTGGACAGCAGACGGACCACTTCGAGGGCCATCAGCACGCCGGCGATGCCGTCATAGCGGCCGGCATCGGGCACCGTGTCCAGATGGGAGCCCAGCATCAGGGCTGGCGCATCCAGGAGCGGAATACCGTTCGCTCCGCGGGCTTCGAGCCGGCCGATCTGGTTTCCCGCAGCATCCTGGCGAGGAGACAGCCCCACCTCACGCATCCACTGGGCTGCGAGACGATTGACCCGTGCATGCTCGGGCGAGAGGTAGACCCGCTCGATCTGGCCCGGTACCGCCGAGACCCGAGCCAGTTCGTCACAACGGCGCATCACGCGATCAGCAGCCTGGGCGATTTGTTCAGGATGGGCAAGGAGCCTCTGTCTCACCGCGCGGCCACCTCGGCATCAGGAGTCCGGGCATCGGCAGTATCGGCAGTCCTGCTGGCAAAAATCGCAGTCGCGGCCTCCACCCCGCCGCCTGCTGGAACCGGTACCCCGAACTGTCGCAGTACCGACTCCAGAGCCGCGAGGGTGGTCAGCACGGCATCGGGCCGGGCGTTGTACCCCATGGTGCCGATCCGCCAGACGCGACCGTGCAGCGGGCCGAAGGAGGTCCCGATCTCGATGCTGAAGTCACTGAGCAAGGCCCCACGGGCTTCGTCCCCCGGAACGCCCTCCGGGATCTCCACCGCGACGACGTTGTTCATCTTGTGCGCGAGGTCGCCGAAGGTGCTCAGCCCCAGGCCCTGCACGCCGGCGAGCATCGCCTCGCCGGAGATCCGGTGGCGTTCGATGACGTTCTCCCGCCCCTCGAGCAGCAGCACCCGGGCGCATTCACGCGCCGCGTAGAGCATGGAGGTGGCTTCGGTGTGGTGGTTGAGCCGT
The DNA here is from genome assembly GCF_030271165.1 of Psychromicrobium xiongbiense. Taxonomy (GTDB): domain Bacteria; phylum Actinomycetota; class Actinomycetes; order Actinomycetales; family Micrococcaceae; genus Renibacterium; species Renibacterium xiongbiense. The sequence goes on from NZ_JASSZH010000019.1 coordinate 11,216, forward strand.
CGCGGGCCCCAGTAGTCGAGGATCATCCCGAGGTCGAAGTAGTTGGAGCGGATGAATTCTTCGTTCTCCACATCCCCCTCTTCCCTGATTCCGGCCTCGATCCGCCCGCGTGAGCGAATGACCGATACCGCACGCTCGGAGAGGCTGATCGGCGAGGATCCGGAAGGCCCGCTGAGGCACTTCTGCAGTCCCGCGGTTGCCGCATCGACTCCCCAGGCATCCATCTCGAAAGGATTGCCGCCCAGAGAAGCGGTGACGTCGGTGTAGAACAGCACGCCGTGTCTGGCACACAGGGCGCCGATGTCCTCCAGCGGCTGGTTCATCGTGGTGGAGGTATCGCCCTGGACCAGCGCCAGCAGGGTGGGTTTCACCCGGATGATCGCCTCCTCGATGGCCGAGGGCGCAAAGACCTGCCCCCAGGTGGTCTCAATGGTGTGGACCTCGGCGAGGGCGCGCTCTGCGATCTCCGCAAGAAGATGCCCGAAGCGGCCGAAAATCGGTACCAGGACGCGGTCTCCGGGCGTGATCAGCGAGATGAGTGCGGCTTCAATGCCTGCGCGCGAGGTGCCATCGATCAGCAGAGTCGCCTCGTTCCCGGTGGAGAAGACTCCCCGGTACAGCTCCTGGGTCTCGACCATGGTGCTCGTCATGAAGGGGTCATACTGTCCGACGAGCGGTGCCGACATCGCCGTGAGCACGCTCGGGTAGGCAGAGACCGGCCCCGGCCCCATGAGCAGGCGCGCGGGCGGATTGATGGGGCCGGGAATGGCGGAATTGCTGGTCACTGGGGCTCCTTCAGAGGATGGACATGATCTGCCAGGCGACGTGCCAGGCGCACAAGAGCGACATCGGTTCCGGCGCGTGAGATCAGGCTCACACCGACGGGTGCCGGACCCAGTGCTGAGGGCACCCGCAGCAGGGGTGCGGAGAGACTCGGGAGGCCGGCGATGGCGGCCGGCGTCGTCATCGCCAAGGTGGCGACCCGAACCGCGTTGACCCGCTCGCTGGCTGCTGTGCGCAACGGTGCCGGGCCGGGCACCGTCGGCAGAATCAGCACAGTATCCCGGGTCAGATCCGTCATCCGACGGCGCAGCTGAACCAGTGCCGCACGCGCAGCGCTCTCCTGCTCCGCCGTGATCTCAGCGGCGAGGCGGAATCGTTCGGCGACGGCCGCTCCGACGGCTCCGGGATGGCTGGTCACCCAGTCGCCGTTGTTGCGCCAGGCCTCCGCGGCCTGCACCACGCGGAACGGTGCGTAGAACTCGTCCAGATCGCCGACTGAGACCTCTTCCACGGCAGGCGCATCCGACCCTTCCGCCAGCGAGGCCAGTAGCTCGCTGAAGGCTGCGCTGGTGTCCGGCTCGGCGGCATCGAGCGCTTCCCGCATGACGGCGAAACGCCAGGGCAAATCGATCGTCGACTCGCCGAAGACGTTCTCGGTGGAGTCGGAACCGTCATAGCTCAGACACCAGTCGACGACCCTCTGGAGCGTCTGACCATCACGAGTCAGCCAGCCGATGGTGTCGAAGGACTGAGCCAGCGGCAGCAGGCCCTGGCGTGGTACCAGCCCGTGCGTCGTCCGCAGACCCCACAGCCCCTGGTAAGAGGCGGGCACCCGAATGGACCCGGCGGTGTCGGTGGCCAGAGCAACCTCTGCCTGCCCCGTCGCCACTGCGGAGGCCGGGCCGCTGGAGGACCCGCCGGGCAGTGCGCCGGGCAGCGCGCCGTTGGGTGGCGTGCCATAGTGTGGGTTGTCCCCGGCAATGCTGTAGGCGAACTCATCGGTGCGGGCGATGCCCCGCAAGGACGCACCACCATGGAGAAGATCGCTCACCGCCGGGGCAGTGGTCGGCTCCGGCCGGGCATCATCGAGGAAGGTCGGATTCCCGGCCCCGATCCGGTACCCCTTGATCGCAAAGAGGTCTTTCACCGCCACGGTCAGGCCAACGAGCGGCCCCTCCCAGGCACCCTGAAACAGCGGGTCGCCCACCGTGCGCCAGACCGATCGGTCCAGGGCCTGCGCACGGGCCGTGACGTGTGCGGCGGTGATCAGCCAGCGCCCCCCGATGCGCTGCCACAGCTGCGTCTGCAGCCCGGATCCGCCCTGGCGGTAGTGCGAGACGGAGATCAGCAACGCGCAGTCTTCAGCGAGTGGCCGGTATTCGAGGCGTTCGATGACGCGCGGCGGTACCCCCCCGCGCACGCCGCGGAAGGCGCTGATCGCCTCGTGGCTGACGAGGAGGCCCGCGGCATCGCCCCGCATGGTCTGGGGGCCCGGGGCGAAGGCGGCATCGAGCGCTTCCAGATCATTGGCCATGAGAGCCTGCTCATAGGACTCGAAGGCCTCCCGCAGATCGCCCGGAATGAGCTGTTCAGCCCCGATCTTGTCCGTCATGGTCTGTTCAGACATGGTGCACCTCCTGGAAGTCGCTGATCCGGATGCGCGCGTGTACACCGCACACCAGATCTACCACCTGCGAGATATTGAAGTCAGTTGCGGCCGAAAGATACGCGTAGGCGAGGTGCTCGTCCATGCCCCAGCGGGCCTGAAGGAGCGACAGGGCGGAACGCACGCAGTTGCGCATCGCCTCGGTCAGATCCTCGGACAGTCCGGTGGGAGCCAGGAAGTTTGCGGTTTCCACCAGCGGCCCACCGAGCTGGCCGAAGGCCGCCATGGCCTGATCCTGGGGTATCACCTCGAAGCGGAGGGTGGCCCGCAGCGAGGCTTCCAGCGCTGTGAGCGCCACCTCGCCGTCGCCCTGGGCGAAGTGTGGATCTCCGACGTAGGCGAGTGCGCCCTCGACCTGGACCGGCAGGTACAGGATGCTGCCTTCGGTGAGGAGGTTGATGTCGATGTTCCCGCCGTAGGAGCCCGGTGGCACCGAGTGCGGGCGCACCGAGGACGCTGTTGCCACGCCCATCGTGCCAAGAAACGGGGCCAGCGGGAAGGAGACGGTGGGCACAGCGCCCTCCACTACGGGAAGGAACCCGTGAAGGGCACCGTTCTTTTCGCGCGCTGAGGCGAAGACGCTGACCGTGTGCTCGCCGCGGGGAAGCTCACCGGGCAGCGCCCCACGGCCATGGCGATTGGAGATGATGCCGTAGGGAACTCGCGGAAGCAGGGATACGACCGTGATTTTCAGCAGATCGCCCGGACGGGCCCCGAGGATCTCGATAGGACGGTTGACCAGGTGCGGTCCATCCTGAAGCGGGTCACGATGCAGAGAGGAGGCGACGGCGATCGCATCATGGAGAACCTCGGCTCGCGATACGCCGTGTTCACCGAAGAACTCGATCGGATCCTGGCCCTGATCTTCCAGAACTCCTTCGTGGCTGATCGTGTCAATAGTCACCGTCTGGCCAGGCTCAATGGTCAGTGCTGGCGCATCGCTCGCACAGGGCAGCCGACCCCAGAGTACGGTGTCGGGGCGGGCCTCAAGATAATGCTCGCCGTCGATCCGGCCCATACGTGGCTGCAGGATAGGCATCGTCATGATGTGGTCCTTTCGCTGGCCTTCATGAAGGGATCATCAGCGGAGCTGACCCGTCGTCCGCCCAGAATCTCCCGACCGGTTCCCGCCATGACCTCGGTCCCGTGCCGGTAGATGCGCTGTCCGGCCAGGTAGGTCTCGGTCACCAGTCCATGGAGGACCTGACCGTTCCAGGGGGAGACCGGATGGCGATAGTGGAGCCGCTCAGCGTTCACCGCGAAGGGTAGCTCGGGCCGGAAGACGGCAAGATGAGCGGGATCTCCGATCCGGATGGTCCCGGCATGCTGCAGGCCGGCGATCCTCGCCGGGCCGACGGACATGAGATGGACCACCGACTCCAGAGGGATATTGCGCTTGCGGGCCTCGGTCCACACCGTGGAAAGCCCTGTTTCCAGCCCTGAAATGCCACCCCAGGCCAGGCCGAAGTCTCCGTCGCCTCGGGCTTTCAGTTCTGGGGTGGAGGGGGAGTGATCGCTGACGATAGCGTCGATCGTCCCGTCGACGATGCCTTCCCACAGCAGGTCCTGGTTGGCACCGGAGCGGATCGGCGGGCAGCACTTGAACTGCGCCGCGCCATCGGGAACCTCTTCACCACGCAACGTCAGATAGTGCGGACAGGTCTCCACGGTCAGTCGCACACCAGCGGCTTTGGCCTGGCGGATCAGGTCCAGAGCGGATCCGTCGGAGAGGTGCACGATGTGGGCGCGCGCTCCGGTGCGGGCGGCGGTGGCGATGACCAGCTCGATGGCGGCGCGCTCAGCGGCGGGGGGACGGGAGCGTTCAAAGACGTCGTAGTGCTGGCCCAGCGGCCCATCCTCGGGCAGATGCTGCGGATGTTCGGCGTGCACCAGCAGCAGGCCATCGAAGACGGCCAGTTCTGCCATGACCCGTTCAAGTTGCACTGCATCGAGATGGCCGAACTCATCGATTCCGGAGGGGGCCAGGAAGCATTTCACGCCGGCCACCCCCTGATCGTGGAGGGGAGCGAGCGATCGCAGATTGCCCGGCACCGCCCCGCCCCAGTAACCGACATCAACGCTGATCCGCCCGGCTGCTGCGCGGCGCTTGGCCTGGAGAGCCTCGGGCGTGGTGGTCACCGGCAGGCTGTTCAGCGGCATGTCCACCACGGTGGTCACACCACCGGCAGCCGCCGCAGCGGTCCCCGTCCCGAACCCCTCCCACTCCTCGCGCCCCGGGTCATCCAAGTGCACATGAGAGTCCACCAGGCCGGGAAGAAGGACCGCCTCGTCATCGAGCACCAGCTCTGCCTGCCGGTCAAAGCCATCGATGTCGGTGACGATTCCCCGCGAGATGCGTATGGTCGCGGGCACAAAGGTGCCCCCGATCAGGACGCGGCGCGCGGCGATCGCCTCTGGTGCGTAGTCGTGTAAACCCATCACTTAACAGAGTGTAGGAGCGATTGATTTCCCGGATGTTTCGTCGTCGTGATGTTGCATAGCGGAAGCGCCTGAGTGAGCATCGTTGGATGCTGCTCAGTGCGTCGGGATGGCTCCGGCATTGCGCAGGGTCAGCCAGAGCGCCACGGCGGGGGTGTCCGGTGAGCTGTTCACCACCCGATGAGGCCGGGTGGCCCAGAACGAGAGCGATTCGCCGGAACCGAGTTCCACGCTGCCCTCGCCGAATTCAAAGGTCAGGCTGCCCTCCAGCACACGCCCAGCCTCGTACCCTTCGTGCACCAGCATGGCCCCATCGATACTCGAGGAGGCCAGGGGAGGGTACGTGGTCTCATAAAGGTCGATGCCGTCCAGCTGGACCGGGGTGAGGCGGCGGTAGACGACGCCCTGGCCGAGCGTGGTGATGGAGTCGGCGTTGCGAGTGGCGACCAGGACGCCGGGAAATGGCTCCGCCACTGCCTCCGGGGCAAGATTGACCGGCCTGAGAACCTCGTGGTCGTCAAAGATGGCGGACACGGGCACCTGAAGCACGGTCACGATCTCGATCAGGCGGTTGACGGAAGGCTGCATCACGCCGGTTTCAATCTGGGACAGGGCGCTGGGGGAGATGCCGATCGCCTCTGCCACTGAACGGAGCGAGCGACCCGAGCCGGTGCGAAGATGCCGCAGTCTGGCACCGATCGTCGGACTGGCTTGCTCCGTCATTCTGCCCTTTCCCTGATAGGTGTGGCTCAGTCAGTGACCCTAACACACGCCTAAGGAACGGGCCTTCGGGCCGAATTTTCCGCGCGAATCTGATTTTCACGCCGATGTAACGTATCCGAAACCGGCCGCCGATTGTAAAGCTATAGCTTTACGTCTACCCACTCCAGAGATCCGTTTCGGGCAGTTCCCCCGCTGTCGGCTCCACAGCAACGATCCCTGGATCTCAGGGCAGATCAGGAAGGTTTTCCTCATGGCACACAGTGAAAGTCGGGACGCGGTCAATCCGCCCACTCTTCCGCACGACATCGTCGAGGCGGCCGGTATGCCCGTCGGCGCCGGCAACATGAAACCCGAATACGACCACCGGCTCGCCAATGAAGATCTGGCGCCGCTTCGGAAGCAGGGCTGGTCTTCCTACAACATCTTTGCGTTCTGGATGTCGGATGTGCACTCGGTCGGCGGCTACGTGACCGCGGGCTCTTTGTTTGCGCTCGGCATCGCCAGCTGGCAGGTGCTGCTCGCCCTGCTCATCGGCATCATCATCGTCCAGGTGTTCACGAACCTCGTCGCCAAGCCCAGCCAGAAGACCGGTGTGCCGTACCCGGTGGTCAACCGCGCGATCTTCGGCATCAAGGGCGCCAACATCCCCGCCATCATCCGCGGACTGATCGCGATCGCCTGGTACGGCGTGCAGACCTTCCTTGCGGCCGAGTCGATGAACATCGTCATCCTCAAGTTCTTCCCGGGCAGTGAATCGCTGGTTCACATGAGCTTCCTCGGGTTGTCGGCACTGGGCTGGATCTCCTACGCGATCCTCTGGGTCGCCCAGGCAGCGCTGTTCTGGCGGGGCATGGAGGTCATTCGGAAGTTCATCGACTTCGCCGGACCGGCTGTTTACGTGGTCATGATCATCCTCGCGATCTACCTCGTCTGGACAGCCGGCTGGGACAAGATCAGCCTGGACCTGTCGGTCGGCAAGCCGCTGGACTTCTGGGCCTCGATCCCCGTGATGCTCACCGCCATTGCGATCGTCGTCTCGTACTTCTCCGGCCCGATGCTGAACTTCGGCGACTTTGCCCGCTACGGCAAGTCCTTCGCAGCGGTGAAGAAGGGTAACTTCCTCGGCCTGCCGGTGAACTTCCTGTTCTTCTCGCTGCTGGTCGTCATCACGGCCTCCGCCACGGTGCCCGTGTTCGGCAAACTCATCACGGACCCGATCCAGACCGTGCAGCAGATCGACACAGTGTTTGCGGTACTGCTCGGCGGGCTGACCTTTGTCATCGCGACCATCGGTATCAACATTGTGGCCAACTTCATTTCCCCGGCCTTCGACTTCTCCAACGTCGCACCGCACCGGATCTCCTGGCGGATGGGCGGCATGATCGCGGCGGTCGGCTCGGTCATCCTGACTCCGTGGAACTGGTACGGCAATGACACCGCGATTCACTACACTCTGGGGTTGCTCGGTGCCCTGATCGGCCCGCTGTTCGGCATTCTGATTGCCGGCTACTACGTTGCCGCGCACCAGCGAATCAAGACCGACGCCATGTTCACCATGGATGAGAAAGGTCCGTACTGGTACAAGAAGGGCTACAACCCCAATGCCGTCAACGCGATTCTGCTTGCCGGCATCCCGACCGTGATCCTGGGCGTCTTCCCCAAGATGTTCGCGGACCTGGGCATCTTCGATATTTCCTGGATCGGCAACTACACCTGGTTCATCGGCTGCGGCCTCGGCTACCTGTGCTTCACCCTGCTGGAGCGGCGGAACCCGATGGTCCCGCGCTTTGAAGGAGAGACCGTCGGTATCTCCGATGGCAACGTTGATGGCGCAGCCTCCACCGTTGCTTCCGAGCCGCCGGCCATTTCCGGAGCGATTCCGGTCCAGGCGGGACCTGTCACGGCTCCCGTAGAGGACCCGGCTCGCCGATGAAAATCACGCTCGTCAATCCGAATACCTCCCGGGCAATGACCGAAAAGATCGCGGTCGCTGCCCGGGAGGTGGCGGGTCCCGGGATCGAGATCGTTGCGCTCTGCCCCGAAGAAGGCCCCGCAGCGATCGAGACTCACCGCGATGAGGTTTTTGCCGCCGTCGCCGTCGTGGACCTGATCGAAAAAGACCTGGCTGCAGGTGGCAGCGACGCGTACATCGTGGCCTGCTTCGGTGATCCGGGGCTCGATGCCGCGCGGCAGCTGGTGGAGGTTCCGGTGGTCGGAATAGCCGAGGCTGCAATGCACCTCGCGACGCTGTCCGGCCGGTCCTTCGGCATCGTGACCACGCTCAGCCGAACGCTGGGACAGGCAGCTGACCTGGTGGAACGCTATGGAATGTCGAAGGCCTGCGTATCGATGGATGCCACTGGCATTCCGGTTCTCGATCTGGAGGACACCTCTTCCGCTGCCATCGAGACCATCGCGGAACTCGCCGCCGGCGCCATCGCCGATCACCGCGCCGATGTCATTGTGCTCGGTTGCGCCGGGATGGCGGATCTGTGCCACCTGCTGACCGGCCGTCTGGGTGTTCCTGTGGTCGACGGCGTCGCCGCCGCCGTCGGCCTGGTCTCCGGCATGGTGCGGATGGGCCTGGGCACCAGCAAGCGGGACGAATACGCGCCCTGAGATGCGGGGTTCCCAGCAGCTCATCGTGCTGCGTTCTCCGGAGAGCGGCGTCCCGCGGACGTGCGCGGGTCGGTAGGCTGGGACTCGAGATCGTGGGAAGGACTCGACATGGATGACGACACCGGCGGCATGTCCGCGCGAGATCGCGCGGGCACGAGCGTGCTCCTCCTCTGCATCGTGATCGGGATGGGCGCCGGAGCGCTCATCGGCACCGTTTTCGGACAGCCCGCCATCGGCTTCGGCATTGGCAGCATCGTGGGGATCCTCTGCGGCGTCGTGCTTGCCGTGTTGAACGGACCCCGACGCCGCCGCTAGGCCAGCCATGCCGCTCGCGGGAACCGCATGCTCCGTCGTCCCCGCCCCGACCAGAGGTGAGCATTGTGGGCACCTCGGTTAGCTCAGCGGTGGCAGCTGCGCAAGGAGGTGTGCGGCGGCGGCCGTAGGGTTGCTGGCCTCGGTCAGCGCGCGGACCACGACGATGCGCTGTGCCCCGGCCTCCGCGATCTCTGCGACAGTGTGCTGATCGATGCCGCCGATGGCGAACCAGGGCAGGGCCTGGCCGGCCGCCTGGCTGGCGGTTGCCTTGCTGGCCGCATAGCGCACCAGCGAAGTTCCGACGGCGGCCCGGTCCGGTTTCGTCGGGGTGGCCCAGACCGGCCCGACGCAGAAATAGTCCAGGGGTGCTGGGGCACTGGGCGGGGTCGTTGCCCCTGCGAGCAGGGCGGCATCGATCTGCTCGGTGCTGTGCGTTGACAGGCCCACCAGGGTGTGCGGAAGCAACTGCCGGACGGCATCCAGTGGTAGATCACCCTGGCCGACATGGAGCACGGGTGCGTCACTGAGCGCCGCAATATCCGCCCGGTCATTGACGGAGAAAAGTTTCCCGTGGCGCTCCGCGACCTCGCGCAGCACCTCGAGCGCGTCCAGTTCTGCGGACGCCTCAAGATTCTTATCGCGCAGCTGAATCACGTCCACCCCGCCGGCATAGGCGGCATCGACGAAGTCGGCGAAATCGCCGCGTCCGGCCCGTGAATCGGTGCACAGATACAGCCTGGCCTGGGCCAGTTGCGCCCGGAGGGCGGTATGAGATGCAGCGCTGGGGGCCGGGCTGGCAGCCGGGTTGGTGGCAGGAGACGTTGCAGTGGTGGCGGGCTGTATGACCATGGACTTCAGCGTACCCAGTCTGCCAGCGCTACGATGGTACGTACCGCGGGAGCCGAATGTCAGAACCGGCTGAGAGGGCGTCTTTGACCAGATGCCGACCGTATTACCTGATCCGGGTCATTCCGGCGTAGGGAAGGAAATCCATGAGTGCATCATCCTCAGTTCCCGAGGCGGAGCCTGCAACCTCCCGGCCCCAGAGTCGGCGCGTCGAGATCGCCGTGGTGGGTGGCGGCATCGTGGGTCTGGGCATTGCCGAGGAATTGCAGCGAGCAGGCCACGAGGTCCTGCTGATCGATCCGGATCCCGCAGGGGGCGCAAGCTTCGCGGCCGCGGGGATGCTGGCGCCGGTCACCGAATTCCATTTCGAAGAAGAGTCGCTGCAGCAGCAGTTGCTTGCCTCAGCAGCACTCTGGCCCGCTTTTGCGGAGCGTCTATGTGGTGCCTCAGAGACCGCAGAGAAGACCTCCGTCGGCTACCGCACGGAGGGCACTCTGCTGGTCGGTTTTGACCCCGCGGATGCGCAGGAGATCGACCAGCTCACCCAGGCGCAGGCCCTGGGTGGCCTACCCGTGGAGCGGCTGAGTCGACAGGACGCCATGCAGCGCGAACCCCTGCTGGCAGACGGCTTTCGCCGCGCCTACTGGGATCCGCACGATCATCAGGTCGATCCCCGGCAGGTGACCCGGGCGCTGCTGGAGCGGGTACCGGTGCATCGGGCCAGGGTCCAGGCATTGGACACCACGGACGATGCCGTCCGCCTGCTCACCGACAGCGGTGAGCTCAGCGCGGAGCAGGTGGTGGTTGCCGCCGGACTCGGCTCTGCCGGCATCGCGGGCCTGCCGGTGACGCTTCCGCTGCGTCCTGTCTACGGCGACATCCTGCGTCTGAGTGTGCCGGTGCATCTGCGCCCGCTGCTGACTCATGTGGTCCGCGCCGTGGTGCGCGGACGCCCGGTCTATCTGGTTCCTCGCGAGGATGACACCGTGGTGATCGGTGCGACCCAGCGTGAGGACGGAGCTGCTTCTCCCTCTGCCGGAGGGGTGTATCAACTGCTCCGCGACGCGCAGCTACTGGTGCCCGCGGTGGCCGAGCTGGGCCTGGACGAGGTCACCGCCCGGGCGCGCCCCGGCACCCCGGACAATATGCCGCTGCTGGGACGGATCGCCGGGCGGCTGGTCGTCGCGACCGGATTCTTCCGCCACGGGGTATTGCTGACCCCGCTGGCGGCCAGCTGGTGCCGCGAGGTGGTGGAGGGCCGCGAGCCAGACGGCCTGCGCGCCTGGGATCCTTTCCGGTTCAGCCGGGCAGAGGGCACCGACCAGTCAGACACACCATCCACCGCACGATTCGAACCCCGTTTCAACACACGAGGAGTCAGCGCGTGAACATTACCGTCAACGGCGAGGCAACCGAGCTGCCGGACGGGCTCAGCGTGCTCGAGCTCGTGGCCCGGCACACCGGGCGCGCCCTGGAATCCGACGGTACCGCGAGCGACGGCGGTCGGCTAGGCGTCGCCATCGCGCTCGCCGGGGACGTGGTGCCGCGGGTCCGCTGGGCCAGTACCGTGCTGAGCGCGGGCTCGGACGTGGATCTGGTGACCGCCGTTCAGGGCGGCTGAGCGATGGGCAACGCGATGGAAACGACACACAAGGAGCAGCAGCGGATGCGGGACAGCTGGAGTATTGACGGGATCACGATGGATTCCCGGCTCATCATGGGTACCGGTGGGGCGCCCAGCCTGAGCGGGCTGGGGGAGGCCCTGACGGCATCGGGCACGGAACTGACCACCGTGGCCATGCGCCGCTACCAGGCGGGGCAGGGGGACTCGCTGTTCCAGCTTTTGCTCGATGCCGGCATCCGGGTGCTGCCTAACACGGCTGGTTGCTTCACCGCCCGCGAGGCCGTGCTGACAGCCGAGCTGGCCCGGGAGGCGCTGGAGACCAACTGGATCAAACTGGAAGTGATCGCCGATGAGGAGACCTTGCTTCCCGATGCCCCGGAGCTTCTGGTAGCGACCGAACAACTGGTGGATCGCGGGTTCACCGTGTTCGCCTACACCAATGACGACCCGGTACTGGCCCTGCGCCTGGAGCGACTTGGCGCAGCAGCCGTCATGCCGCTGGGTGCACCGATCGGAACCGGTCTTGGCTTGCTGAATCCGCATAATATTGAGTTGATCGTCTCCCGAGCCGGGGTTCCAGTGGTGCTCGATGCCGGGATCGGCACCGCCTCCGATGCCGCGCTGGCGATGGAACTGGGCTGCGACGCTGTTCTGCTGGCGACTGCGGTGACCAGGGCGCAGCATCCGGTTCAGATGGCGGAGGCATTCAACCATGCCGTGCAGGCCGGGCGACTGGCCAGGCTGGCGGGTCGGATTCCCCAGCGCAAACATGCCCAGGCATCGAGTGCCATGGAAGGCCGCCCGGATCTCTGAGCCATCACAGCACCGTCACAGGGCTGAGCACTACGAAAAGCACTACGAAAACGCGAACGTTAACGGAAAAAGCACCCGCAATCGCGGGTGCTTTTTCCGTTAACGTTCGCGTTTTCCAGCGGATCAGCCAGCCGGGGCATCAGGCGCGCTTGAGCACCTCGGTGAGCTGGGCGACATCGTGCTGTTCCCGGCTACGTCCCAACACAGCCGAGACCAGCACCGGGAGCACCACGGCGGCAGCGAGCGGGGCCAGCCAGGTCAACCAGGTCCAGTTGGTGTCTGCGGCGAGCCCGGTAGCCGAGAGGATGATCCAGGTCAGCACGGCGGCGACGACGGCGACTCCCGCGGGCACAGCGGAGCCGTACCGGGTGTGACGGCGGTCCGCAGCCCAGACGATCAGACCGATCCCGATGGCCAGCAGGGCCAGTACGATGACCTGAACCATCAGAGTGCGCCGAAGCCCACGCGGCGGAGTTCCTCGGCGCCGATCTCGACATAGCCGATCGCGTTGCCCGGCACGATCACGGTGCGGCCCTTGTCATCGGAAAGTCGCAGTTCCTGGCCGCTGCTCAGGGCTTCGCTGACCAGTTTGCTGACGGCATCGGCATCCTGAGCGGATTCGAGGACGATTTCGCGTCCGACATTCTGGACGCCGATCTTGATTTCCATCGCAGGGACTCCTTATGGCTTCGAATAGCTTCATCGACCGGAGTGCGCCCGGCGGATGTTTCCTGCAGCAGTCTAATGCGTGGCGGGTGCGGATTCCTTGGGGAAGCGGCTGATTCCGCGCCAAGCTAAACGGTAGATCAGATCGATGGCGGTGGACATCGGAATCTCGTCATCGTTTTCCACCCAGTAGCGGGCGCTCACATGGGAAATTCCAGCCAGGCCGCGACCCAGCAGGGTGGCTTCGACCGGGCTCAACGCCGTGTCGTGGCTGATGATCTCAGCGATGGCGCTGGCATAGGTGGCGTTGAAGGCCTCGATTCTGGCGGAGACCTCCAGATCGTTGACCAGATCCGATTCGAAGATCAGCCGGTGCGCCTGATCGTCCTTGGAGACGAACTCAAAGTAGGTACGGATGGTTGCCTGCACGCGCAGACGATTGTCATCCGTGGACGCGAGAGCCTGGAGCATCTGCGCGGTCAGCTCGCCGATCTGCTGGTCCAGCAGGGCCAGATACAGCTCGCGTTTGGAGGGAAAATGCTGGTAGAGCACCGGTTTGGAGACTTGAGCGGCCTCGGCGATCTCGTCCATGGCGGCCCCGTGGTACCCGTTGGCCACAAAGACCTCCTGTGCTGCAGCCAGCAGCTGGGCGCGGCGGGCGTCGCGGGGAAGCCGAGAAGGCTTGTTGATGCTCTCGTCAGACATGGACAACTCCTTCGTGCAAGGACCATCCTACTGGCGAGTACGGGCTGCTGAATGCATGCAATAGCGCATTTTCATAGCGGCCCTCGGGCGTTGGGACGGTGTGTGCGGTACACCGCTGGGTGAAGCGTACATTGGAGAGGTGCCTGCACCATCATCGTCACCATCCACTCGTTCACTCTCCCCGGTTCCCACTCCGGCAAAGGAACCCGCACTCGATGTCGAGGGCCTTTCCCGCTACGCCCGGCAGATCATGCTCCCAGGCTTCGGAGTGGCTGGACAACACAGCCTGACGGCAGCCTCGGTGCTGGTTGTCGGGGCTGGCGGGCTGGGCTCCCCGGTGATCGAATACCTGGCTGCGGCCGGGGTGGGCAGGCTGGGCCTGGTGGACGATGACGTGGTGGACGTCTCCAACCTGCAACGCCAGGTGGTGCATGGCCAGGGGCAGCTGGGCGTTCTGAAAGTGGACTCTGCGCGGGCGCGGGTCGCCGAGCTGAATCCCGGCGTGCAGGTGGAAACGATCTCGGTGCGGCTGGAGGCCGGGAATGCGCTGGAGATGCTGCGCGGATACGACCTGGTGGTCGACGGCAGCGACAACTTCGCCACCCGGTACCTGGTGACCGATGCCTGCGAAATGCTGGGAATTCCGCTGGTCTGGGGGGCGGTGCTCCGCTTCAGTGGCCAGGTGTGTACGTTCTGGCCCGGCCGCGGACCGGGCTACCGGGATCTGTTCCCGGAGCCGCCGGATGCTGAGGCGGCGCCATCGTGCGCTGAAGTGGGCGTGCTGGGCCCGCTGTGCGGGGTCATCGGATCCACCATGGCGGTGGAGGCGCTCAAGCTGCTGGCCGGGGTCGGGGAGCCGTTGCTGGGCAGACTGCAGAATTACGATGCGCTGAGCGGGCAGTGGCGGACGGTGCGGTTTGCGCAGGATCCGGACCGCGCGCCAGCGACGGAGTTGAGCGACGATTATGCGGAGATCTGTGCGGCGCCTGGGCCGAAGCCGGTGGGGATCCGCCTGGAGGACCTGACCCCCGGCAGCTACCGGCTGGTGGATATCCGCCCGGATGCTGTGGAGTCATCGATTCAGGGAGCCCTGGTGGTCCCACGGAGTGAGGTGGAGTCGCTGCTTTCTGAGGATTCCCTGCTGGGGTTCGACGTGGTGTTGGTGTGTGCCACCGGGAGCCGGTCCGCCGCGGCAGCGCTGGCGCTCCGGGCGGCCGGCAATGACCGGGTATTCAGCCTCGAGGGTGGCGCCCGGAACCTCTGAGCGGCTTCCTCCGCATCAAATGCCGCGGGGTGCCGAAAATTGGCGGCCGAAAACAGCACATAATGCAGCACTCGACGGCGGGGAGGCGCGTCAGGCGGACACCCAGTCAATTCTCGCTCAACGCTCAGCTTATACTCAGAAATAGTTGAGAATGGCCTTGCGGTTGACCATGTGTCGCCCTGGGCAATGAGCAGGGGAGCAGAATGTCCGCAGGTTTGATCTCTCGTTGTGCTGGGCGCGTCATCGTGGGTGCGCTTGCTGCGGCCCTGAGCGTGGGGACTCTGGCGTCCTGTGGCTCCGATGGTTCGGTTCAGGCCAAGGTGGTGCGCGTGATTGACGGTGACACCTTTGAAGCAGAGTTCGAGGGTGCCACTAAGTCGGTGCGCTTGCTCAACGTCGACACTCCGGAGACCAAGCATCCCAATAAAATCGTGGAGTGCCAGGGGCCGGAGGCCACCCAATTTCTGCAGAAAAAATTGCCGGTCGGCTCGGCTGTGACTTTGCGTTTCGACCAGGAGAAGACCGACAGGGACGACCGCGTGCTGGCTGCAGTCTTTGTCAAGGAGGAGCTCGTCAATGCCTCGATTGCTCGAACTGGTCTGGGGATTGCCAAGCAATCTGGTAGCAATGCGAAGTATTTTTACCAGGTAAAGGCGGCTCAAGATGAGGCGTTGGCTGCCAAGAGGGGACTGTTTCAGGAGAATCTTTCCTGCAGTCCTGAAGCTGTAGCTGCAGCAGAACTGAGTGCTCTTGCAGCGCCGGCGGAGCCTGCGGCGGGGGCGAGTTCGGCGCAGATTGGTGCGACCGCAGGCCTAGTCTTCACCGCGGTCATCGCTGCCAAGACGGCGCAGGTTCTGCTCGGAGAGTCCAAGGATTCCGTGCTGGCCCTGGCTCGAGGGGTGCAGACCGTGACAGCCGCTGTTGACCGGATTGGCTCCGCCGTCGCCGTGGCGACCGCCCGTCACGACGATCTGAAGATACGGGCGGCTGCGGCTCAGGTGGAGGAAGAGCGGAAGGCCTCGGAGGTCAAGGCAGCGGAAGCCAAGGCGGCCGAAGACAAGCGGACGGCTGACGAGGCCGCAGCAAAGGCAGCTTCGGAAGCGGCCGCGGCAGCCGGAGCTGCCGCCCAGCAGCCGTACATCCCGTACGTTCCGGCTCCGCAACCGCAGCCCGTTGCTCCACAACAGCCAGCTCCGGCGCCCGTCCAGCAGAGTCCCTATCCCGGATATACCGGACCCCGTTGCTATGCGCCCGGCGGCAAGACCTGGACGCCCTGCAAACGCTAACCCTTGGGGTGTTGCTGCCAGCGGCGGAGGCGTCCAGCCCTATTCTTGCGGTGATGCATAAAACCTCCTCAGAGTCGGAATGGAAGCCTCAGGTGAGCGCTTCTGCTGAGAAGAGTAGGACCTCTACGAGGTAGTTGTTGGCCCCGGCTCGGTGCGTGCCCGGACCTCGGCGGCAAACTGTGACAGGCCAATCTTCTGGTAGGCATCGAGCAGCGACGACTGGGTGATCTGTGGGTTGGCGTAGTCCGAGGCTTGATTCTGAATACACGTCAAAGTCATCTCGGGGTAGAGATCCAGCTGATCGAGAAGGAAGTCATCCGGGTCGACAACATCAATATCGAAGGGCTCGACTGCGGCCTGAGGGAAATCTCTGATATTGAAAGTCACGATGAGTTTGGCGGAAGAACGCACTGCAGCAGCAAGCACGTGGCGGTCTTTGGGATCGCAGGTCATGGCCGGTATCAGCGATTGGTAGTCGCGAACCAGCGCATCGGGGAGTGCACGGCTCATAGCGTCGACCCTATGGCGCGCTTTAAGGGCCGGAAGGCTCGAGCTTCAGCAAGTCTCAGGAGCAGATCAGCGAGGTACATAGGGAACAATGCACAGGTATCCAGAACGGCGGGGAAGAGCAACCTACCTCATTTCGTGGTCCTGGCTCGCGGTTGCTTCCAGTGAACCATTGAGGACCGACGCTCTGGCTATCCCGGCCAAAGAGGATCGTCGCTCGGTGCGCGCTCGTGCGTCGTATTCGGTGAGATCTCTCAACATGACCCTGCGATGCCGACCCACTGTGCTGAAAGGGATTGCCCCTTCTTCAAGGAAGGCGACGAGCGTTGGTCGGGAAACGCCCAGAAAGTCTGCGGCCTGTTGCGTGGTGAGCTGGCTGTCTGTCGGAATGACCGTCACGCCCTGTCCGCTGGCGAGCGACTGAGCCACCTGGAGAAGTACAGCGAAGATGTCATGCGGAATATCCATGGCTGCACCATCCGGACCGACCAGGCGCGGCACTCCGACGCTTGGTGCATCAAACTGGGCTGCCAATCGAGCAAACTGAGCTGCTTCCTTCGAGTTTTCAGGCGAGGGAACGAGCGTCCGGCGATTGCGGAAATCTGTGGTGTTCACGGGAGTCCTTTCACGACCACCATAATCGAAATATTCGAAAACCACTAGAGGCGGCGCCCGATGACGGGGAGGCGCGTCAGGCGGACTGTTCGTGTCCGAGGCGCTCGACGGGGCAGGATTCCGGCCCAGACGATTCGGACGATTCAGATTCGGAGGGCACCGCAGAGTCCGCCAGTCCGCGGACAGATTCGCCGATGCCGTACAGCGCTTCCAGTGCGGCGTTGAATTCCTCGCCCCGGCCCTCGGCAGCCAACTGCTTGGCCCGGACGGTCGGCACATGCAGCAGCTGCTTCACCATCCTGCGCAGAGCGAACTCCACTTCCTCCGCCGCCGCAGTGCAACCGTGCTGCGTGCGCACCCGCTCCAGTTCGACATCGAGCACAGCCAGGGTGTGCTGGCGCAGGGCCACGATGGCGCTGTCCATGCTGCGCTTGGCCTGTTCCAGATCGAAGTCGGCGGCGGCATCGGAGACGATGCTTCGAGCCTGCTCTACCGTGGCTTCCTGTTCCGCGGGCGCGGCGAGCCGCACCGATTCCAGGCTCAGCAATTCCACTCCGGGCAGCTCGCCGATGGCGGGATCAAAGTCATGCGTCAAGGCCAGGTCGATCACGGTCAGCGGCTCGTCCCCAGCCAGGCTTCGGCGTCGCGCGTCACGGACCACTTCCAGCGACACCCGCTGTTCCGAGCCGCTACAACCCACCGCCAGGGTGGCCCAGGCCAGGGCATCGGTCAGCGACTCCACGGCGGTCAGACCGCGGGCAGCGGCAAATTCAGGAGCGCGACCGGAGGGGGAGTAGACCGCAATCTCCCGCACGCCGCGTTCCTTCAGCAGCGCCACGGTGGCCCCGGCGTACGCGCCTGTGCCATGCACCACGGCACGCTGATCGGTCCATTTGGTCCTGCCGGTCATCTCCAGCGCCACGGACACCACGGAGCGGCCCTGGCTTCCCAGTGCAGTATCTGATCCAACCTTCTTGGCGGTTCGGGAGGCCACCTGGAACAACTTGGCGGTCGGGCCAGGGACGGCGAACCTGCTCTGCGCCTCAATCAGCGCCCGGCGCACCTGCCCGGCGATTTCGCGCTCGCCCACGACGGCGGAGTCCAGGCCAGCCGCAACGGCGAAGAGGTGGCGCGGCACGGCTGATCCGTGCAGCAGTCGGAAATGCGACTCCAGCGTGGCCTGTTCCATCCCGGTGGATTCTGCCAGGCTCTCCAGGAGCCCGATGGCGGCCGCCGCCGGATCGGTACTGCTTCCGTACAGTTCAAAGCGGTTGCAGGTGGCCAGAACCACGGCGTTTCCGTGAACGCCGGAGGCACCACCGCTCAGTCGGGCGACGGTTTCCAGATCATTGTCGGCATGAGTTGCGACGAGTGCAAAGAGGACCACAGCTTGCTCATCCTACGATTTCGGCGGCTTGTAGAAAAGCGAGGCTGACCTCACCTGAAAATTGACAGGCTGTCGCTATCGGAGCCTGAAATGACGGGCAGAATCGATGCTATGACCCTGCCCGAAGGCCATCCGCTCCGCGATGGACGCACCACCCATTCGCCCCTGATCGCAGCCTATCGGTCTCAGGTCCCCAGCCGTCAGCCGGTGTGGTTCATGCGTCAGGCGGGGCGTTCGCTGCCCGAATACCGGGCGCTGCGCCGGGGTGTGAGCATGCTGGATTCCTGTCTGCGACCGGATCTGGCTGCGGAGATCACGCTGCAGCCCGTGCGCCGTCACGATACTGACGCCGCCATCTTCTTCTCCGACATCGTGATTCCACTCAAGCTGGCTGGTGTGGATGTCGATATTGTGCCCGGCGTCGGACCCGTGCTCAGCGAGCCGATCCGCACCCTCGCCCAGGTTCGGGCTCTGCCGGAGCTGACTGACTCTGCCTTCGAGCCGATCCGGGAGGCGGTCCGGCTCACCGTGGCGGAACTCGGCAGCACGCCGCTGATCGGTTTTGCCGGGGCGCCCTTCACCGTCGCCGCATACATGGTCGAAGGCCGTCCGTCCAGAGATCACCTGGGTCCGCGCACCATGATGCACTCTGCCCCAGAGGCCTGGGATGCGCTGGCTCACTGGGCTGCCCGCGCCTCGGGGGCGTTCCTCCGAGCCCAGGTGGAGGCGGGGGCAAGCGCCGTTCAGCTTTTCGACTCCTGGGCCGGTTCGCTCGGACTGGAGGACTACCGTCAGCGGGTGGCGCCGGCTTCCGCTCTGGCTTTCGACGCCGTCCGCGAGCTGGACGTACCCCGGGTCCACTTCGGTACCGGGACCTCGGAGCTGCTGCCTGCGATGCTCGAGGCCGGTGCGGACGTGATGGGCATCGATTACCGGCTGCCGCTCGATGAGGCCAACCGCAGGCTGGGTGGGCGCACCCCCTTGCAGGGCAATATTGACCCCGCCTATCTTGAGGCGCCGTGGGAGGTGTTGGAAGCCCATGTTCGCGAGGTGCTCAAGCGCGGCTCGGCAGCGCCCGGCCACGTACTGAATCTGGGCCACGGGGTGCCGCCGGAGACCGATCCGTCGGTGCTGAGCCGTATCGTGGAACTAGCGCATTCCCTGGAGCCGGGAAGCGCCCACCGCGATCCAGGAGTTGAGCCATGACCGAGCCGATGAGTGTGGATAAACCGCTGCCCGAGCCGGGAACGACGGCGATCGTCGTCGGCGGTGGAATGGCGGGTCTGGTCGCTGCCCGGGAGCTGGCACACGCCGGAGTGTCCGTCACGGTGATCGAGGCCAGCGCCCATATCGGTGGCGCGGTGGCGCCCCACGAGGTGGGCGGTCTGGTGCTCGATGCCGGCGCGGAGAGCTATGCCACGCGCACCCCGGTGTTCGCCCGGCTGGCTGAAGCACTGGGGCTCGGTGAACAACTGGTGGAACCCAGTGCGGCCGGTGCCTGGCTGCACTTTCTGGACGGTCGTGGACAGCCAAAGTCCACGCCGCTGCCGAAGGGCGCACTGCTGGGCATCCCCGGTTCCCTCGACGAGCCCGTTCTGCGGGAGATTCTGGGCCGCACCGGCCTGCTGCGCGCCAAGCTGGATGTGAACCTGCCCAGGGGCGTGGGGGCGAAAGCCCGGAGTCTGGCAGACCTGGTGCGTGCCCGGATGGGGCAGGCGGTGCTGGACCGGCTGGTCGCGCCCGTGGTCGGCGGGGTGTACTCGGTGAGTCCGGAGGACCTTGACCCCGAAGAGGCGATCCCTGGTCTGCGTGCCGCGATCGCCGAACACGGTTCGCTCTCCGCTGCTATTGCTGCCCTGCGTGGTAAGGCGACCAAACCCGGCTCCGCCGTGGGTGGTCTGCGTGGCGGCGTCTTCCAGATTGCCCGCGCCCTGCGGACCGAACTGGAGGAGCTGGGCGTGACCCTGCTTCTGGATACCAGCGTCCAGACCCTCAAGCGCACGGGAACGGCATGGCATGTCGGAACCCCTGCGGCGCAGTTGGAAGCACAGCGCGTCGTAGTGGCCACCGAGGCGCACGGTGCGGTGGAGCTGCTTGCACCGCTGCTGGATGAGGCAAGTGCTTTCGGTGAGGCCTTTGGCGCAGAGATCTCCCTGGTGACCCTTGTGGTGGACCTTCCGGAGCTCGATGCCGCACCGCGGGGCACCGGGGTTCTGGTGGCGCCTCAGGTGAGTGCGGCGCATCCCACCGCCGAGGGTCAGGTGGTTCGGGCAAAAGCTCTTACCCACGCCACCGCCAAATGGCCGTGGCTGGCCGACGAAGAGGGGCCCGGAACGCATGTTCTGCGCCTTTCCTATGCTCTTCCCCTGGTGGGCGGGGCAGAAACAGCTGATGGGGGCCAGCCGTCCCTGGAGCTGGCCCTGGCCGATGCGAGTGCCTTGTTGGGCCTGACTATCCGCGCGGAAGATGTGGTTGATTCCGATGTGCTGACCTGGCGGTCGGCGCTCTCCGCCGCGGGTCTGGGTCAGAAAGCGAAAATTGCCGCACTGCGGGCAGCTGTGGAGCAGATTGACGGCCTGGCCGTCACGGGTGCCTGGCTGGCAGGCAATGGTATGGCCGCTGTGATTGCGGATGCGCAGGCTCAGGCACAGCGCATTCTATGAGTTATTGAACCTGAGCTGACTCTTCTACAGGTTTTCTACCGATCGTAGAATAGTCAACTCGACTGATGTACTGCTGAAGGAGCAGACTGTTTTCTATGACCGACACTTTGGGACAATCTGTCACTAAATCGCATGATCCATCGACCACACCCTTCACTCTGTGGACGGTCTTCCAGCGTACGGGCCTGCCTGCTGCGGGCAACGGCAAGCAGGGGGCGTTCGAGGAGGTGCTGGCGGTGCTCGCCGAGCGCGGCATCCAGCTGCGCGGTGCCTATGATGTGTCCGCCATGCGCTCGAACGCGGATCTCATGCTCTGGCTGATCGGCCCCGAGGCCGACGGTCTGCAGCAGGCCATCCGGGATCTGCGACGGACCGATCTGCTGGCCAATACCGAGATCAGCTGGTCCGCCATGGGCGTGCACCGCGAAGCGGAGTTCGCCAAGAACCATGTGCCCTCCTATATGCGGGCCGGTCTTGAGCCGAAGCAGTGGGTCTGCGTCTACCCCTTCGTGCGCTCCTATGAGTGGTACCTGCTGCCCGATGCCGAGCGCGGTGCCATGCTCCGCGACCACGGCATGCTGGGTCGTGACTTCCCCCAGGTGCTGGCCAACACCGTCTCCGCTTTCGCCCTGGGTGACTGGGAATGGTTGCTGGGGCTGGAAGCGGACAGCGTCGTCGACCTCGTGGACCTGATGCGCCATCTGCGCTCCACCGATGCCCGGATGCATGTCCGTGAGGAAGTCCCGTTCTATACCGGTCGCCGACTGGAGATCGCGGAGATCGCCGAGGTTCTGCGGTGAGTGCTCCTGCAGCGGCCCAGACCGCATCCTCAGCGGCGCTGACCGCGCTCAATCCCGTCACCGAGGCCGGGCGGGCTGCCCCCGCCGACTACGACGCCATCCTTCTGGCCTCCTTTGGTGGCCCGGAAGGCCAGGACGACGTCATTCCCTTCCTGCGCAATGTCACCCGTGGTAGGGGGATCCCGGATGAGCGGCTCGAAGAGGTCAGCCACCACTACCGGGCCAACGGCGGCGTGAGCCCGATCAACGCCCAGAACCGCGCGCTCAAGGCCGCGCTGGAGGCTGAGCTGGCCGCCCGCGGCATCGAGCTTCCCGTGCTCTGGGGCAACCGCAACTGGGATCCGTACATCGCCCCGACTCTGCAGGAGGCGTACGATGCCGGTCACCGCCGCCTGCTGATGGTCACCACGAGTGCCTACAGCTGCTATTCCAGTGATCGGCAGTACCGCGAGGATATCGGCATCGCGCTGACCGACACCGCCCTGGACGGCAAACTGGCGGTTGACAAGGTTCGTCAGTACTTCGATCATCCGGGCTTCGTTCGGCCGTTCATCGAGGGAACTGCGGCCTCGCTGGCTACCGTTCGGGCCGAGTTGGAGGCTGCCGGGACGCCGGATGCTCCCGTGCACGTGCTCTTTTCCACCCACTCCATTCCCACCCGGGATGCGGAGGCAGCAGGCCGGGCCGAGGCTGAGCCCCGCGTCTTCCAGGGTGGCTCCGCCTACGTGGCGCAGCACCTGGCGGTGGCACGGGTCGTGATGGACGCCGTCGCACCCGGGACCGACTGGTCGCTGGTGTACCAGTCGCGTTCCGGTGCACCGCATATTCCGTGGCTGGAACCGGATATCAACGATGCTCTGGCCGAGTTGGCGGCCGCTGGTGTCAAGGGCGTGGTCGTGGTGCCCCTGGGTTTCGTCAGTGATCACATGGAGGTCCTCTGGGACCTGGACACCGAGGCGAAGGAGACAGCCGCGGAACTGGGCCTGGCCTTCCATCGTGCCCCCACTCCGGGCACGCACCCGCTCTTCGTGGCCGGTCTGGTGGACCTGCTTTGCGAGCGGATGACGGCACACCAGGTGGTGGATCGTCCACATCTGACCGAGTTGGGTCCCTGGTACGACGTGGTCCCCGCCGGTGACTGTGCGAATTTCCGTGGCGAGGTTCCCGCGATTGCCGAGGTCGGAAGCGTCGTGGGGCTGATTGCTGAGGCTGCGCAATGACCGAGACTTTCAGGCTCGGCACCCGGGGCTCCGCCCTGGCCCGGACCCAGTCCCAGCAGATCGCCGATCGGCTCAGCGCCGTGGGTGGCTTTGACGTCGAACTCGTGGAAATCCGGACCGACGGCGATGTGCTGACCGGTCCGCTGTCGCAGCTGGCGGGTGGAAGCAGCACCGGGCTGTTTGTGGCCCGGCTGCGCGAGGCGCTGATGGATGGCACGGTGGATCTGGCCGTGCATTCGCTCAAGGATCTTCCCACTGCCGCAGCCGTGGGGCTGAGCACGGTGGCTATTCCGCTCCGCGCCGATCCCCGGGATGCGCTGTGTACGGCCTCCGGCGCAGGTCTCGATGGGCTTGCTGAGGGGGCCAGTGTGGGCACTGGATCGCCTCGGCGGGCCGCACAGTTGCGCGCCCTGCGGCCGGATCTGGAGATTGTGGACGTCCGCGGCAATGTCGACACCCGGCTCGCGCGGCTGACTCCGGCCGCCGACGATTCTGAAACCGAGCCTCGCACCCTCGATGCGGTGGTACTTGCCGCTGCCGGTCTGGAACGGCTGGACCGCAGCGAGGCCATCTCCGAATACTTTGAACCCGCCACCATGCTTCCGGCACCGGGGCAGGGCGCGCTCTCGGTGGAGTTGGCTCAGAACGTGGCACCGGCGCTTCGCGAAGCAGTGGCCGCGCTCGATGACGAGGACACCCGGCTGGCAGTCACCGCCGAGCGCGCGCTGCTCGCCCGGTTGGAGGCGGGGTGCAGCGCCCCGGTGGGTGCTCTGGCGCAGCGGAAGGGCAGCATGCTGCGCCTGGAGGCCTGCGTGGTCTCCCCTGATGGTCAGACCGTGATCCGGCAGGCCCGCGCCACCGATGGGCTGACCGAGGTCGGCGCGACGCTGCTGGGCATCGAACTGGCCGAGGCCATGCTGGCCGATGGTGCTGATGCGCTCCTCTGAGCCAGCTGCATCGGCCGGCACCCGGCCCGCTGAACAGTTTTCGTCAGGGTTTTCTTCAGAGAAGGTGCGTCCCGGAGTACGGCTGGTTCTGACCCGCAGCCCGGACCGGGTGGGAGCGTGGGCCACTGCCTTCCAGGCCGCGGGGGCGCAGGTTCTGCTCTGCCCGCTGATCGACTTCGAATCCGTGCCGGTGGCCGGTGGCAGCACCGGGGCTTCGGATGAGGGGTTCTCCCTCGAACCGCTCCGGGCAGGTCGCTATGACTGGCTGGTGATCTCCTCGATCACCACAGTGCGCGCTCTCAAAGCTGCTGCTGCCGGAGCCCCTCTGACCGAGCTGATTCCTCCGACCACGCGCATCGCCACGATCGGCCCATCCTCGCGCCGCGTGCTGGAGGCCGAAGGGCTCCAGGTGGACCTTGCTCCGGACGGCGAACAGAGCGCGGAAGGGCTGGTCGCTGTGCTCCCCGCGCTGGAGGGGCAATGCGTCTGGCTGCCGCAGTCCGATCTGGCGGCACCGCTGCTCGCCGAAGGACTTGCTGCCCGGGGCGCCACCGTGGAAGCCAGCACGGTGTACCGGACCGTTGACTATCCTGCCGCCGTCGAGCGCCGCCTGGTGGAGCCGCTGGCAGTCAGTCATACTTCGGACCCCGAGGCTCCCAGCCTGCCGCTGCTCAGCGTCGCGGAGCTGCGCAGCCTGATGCGCGCGGGCGGGGCAGAGGCCATTCTGGCGGCGTCGCCGAGCGCAGCGCAGCGGTTGGCCCAGGTCATCGCGCCGCTGGGTGGTGCAGCCCTGGGTGGTACGGCCCTGATCGCCATCGGCAGCCCCACCGCGCGGGCCGCCCACACAGCCGGACTGCACGTCGCCGCCACCGCGTCGCAGCCCACCGCAGAAGGCGTACTGGACGCGCTGGCCCGGCTGTTCCCGGCAGATCCCGAGATTTCTGCTGCTACGCAGGCCTCCGAGCGTGAGATCCACCCGAAAGGAACCCCGTGAGCTACCCTCAGCACCGCCCGCGCCGACTGCGCACCACCCCCGCCATGCGGCGGCTGACAGCCGAGACCCGACTTCACCCG
This sequence comes from Psychromicrobium xiongbiense, assembly GCF_030271165.1. Taxonomy (GTDB): domain Bacteria; phylum Actinomycetota; class Actinomycetes; order Actinomycetales; family Micrococcaceae; genus Renibacterium; species Renibacterium xiongbiense. Next base: position 36,178 of record NZ_JASSZH010000019.1, read on the forward strand.
GCGGATCTGATCCTGCCGATGTTTGTCCGCGAAGGACTCGACGCGCCGCAGCCGATCACCTCGATGCCCGGCGTGGTCCAGCACACCTTCGATTCGCTGCGCCGGGCCGCCGTTGAGGCTGCCGAACGCGGGCTGGGTGGCCTGATGCTCTTTGGTATTCCGGAGCAGCGCGACGCTGTGGGGAGTGCCGGACTGGACCCGGAGGGCGTGCTGAACCGCGCGATCCGGGAGGTGCATGCGGAGGTGGGTGAGGACCTGGTCGTGATGAGCGATCTCTGCCTGGACGAATTCACCGATCACGGTCACTGCGGCGTCCTCGACGCACAGGGGCGGGTGGACAACGACGCCACTAACGAGATCTACGCGCAGATGGCGGTGGCTCAGGCGGAAGCCGGTTCCGCAATGGTAGGCCCCTCCGGCATGATGGACGGCCAGATCGCCGTGATCCGCCAGGCGCTCGATACCGCCGGTTTCCAGGACACAGCCGTACTGGCCTATGCGGCTAAATACGCCTCGGCCTTCTACGGGCCGTTCCGCGAGGCCGTCGACTCTCAGCTGGTGGGCGACCGCCGGACCTACCAGATGGATGCCGCCAACCGGCGGGAGGCTCTGCGTGAGGTGGAACTGGATCTGGCCGAGGGCGCGGATCTGGTGATGGTCAAGCCAGCCATGAGCTATCTGGACATTCTGGCCGATGTCGCCGAGATCTCCACAGTGCCGGTGGCGGCGTACCAGATCTCGGGGGAGTACGCCATGATCGAGGCGGCCGCTGCCCAGGGCTGGATCAACCGCCGCGCGGCCATTGAGGAATCGGTGTTGAGCATCAAGCGTGCCGGGGCGGACTCGATTCTGACCTACTGGGCCGTGGAACTGGCTGACTGGATGGCCGAGAAGCAGGGATCACGTCGATGAGCACCTCAGAAGAACTGTTTGACCGTTCGCGGACCCTGATGCCAGGCGGGGTGAACTCCCCGGTGCGCGCCTTCGGCTCGGTGGGCGGCACCCCGCGTTTCATCGTCTCCGCGAAGGGGGCCTACCTGCAGGATGCCGATGGGCGCGAGTACGTGGATCTGGTCTCCTCCTGGGGCCCGGCACTGCTCGGACACGCGCACCCGGAGGTTCTTGCCGCTGTTCATCGGGCCGTCGACCGGGGGCTCTCCTTCGGCGCCTCCACTCCGGCAGAGGCGGAACTGGCCGAGCTGGTGATCGACCGGGTGCCCGCCGTCGAGCGTCTTCGCATGGTCTCCACCGGCACCGAGGCGACCATGACTGCCATCCGCTTGGCACGCGGGTTCACCGGGCGGAACCTGCTGGTGAAGTTTGCCGGCTGCTATCACGGGCACTCCGATGGGTTGCTGGCTGAGGCCGGTTCCGGTCTGGCCACGCTTGCGATGCCGGGTTCGGCGGGTGTCACCGAGGCGACGGCGGCCCAGACGCTCGTGCTGCCCTACAACGATCTGGACGCCGTGCGGGAGGTCTTTGCCGTGCACGGGGCGGATATCGCTGCGGTGATCACTGAGGCTGCTCCGGCGAATATGGGCGTGGTGGAGCCGGGCGAGGGCTTCAATGCCGGGTTGCGCGCCATCACCGCCGAGTACGGCGCTCTGTTGATTCTCGATGAGGTGCTGACCGGTTTCCGGGTGGGACCGGGTGGCTACTGGGGTCTCACCGGCTCAGATGAGGGCTGGGCACCTGATCTGTTCACCTTCGGCAAGGTGATCGGCGGGGGGCTCCCGGCAGCGGCACTGGGCGGCCGCGCCGAGGTGATGGACTATCTGGCGCCGATCGGCCCCGTGTACCAGGCCGGAACTCTGTCCGGGAACCCGGTGGCGATGGCCGCCGGGGTGGCTACGCTCCGCGCCGCGACGGCAGAGGTGTATGAGGCAGTGGATGCGCGTTCAGTGGAGCTCTCCACGGCTCTGTCCGAGGCTCTGGGCCGGGCCGGAGTGCAGCACTCGATCCAGCACGCCGGGAACCTGTTCTCCGTGGCCTTCGGGGTGGACCGGGTGACGAACTACGCGCAGGCGCAGTCACAGGAAGTCTTCCGTTACGCCCCGTTCTTCCACTCCATGCTGGATTCCGGGATTTACCTGCCGCCCTCGGTGTTTGAGGCGTGGTTCCTCTCCGCCGCGCACGATGACGCCGCGATGGAGAAGATTGCCCAGGCTCTCCCGGCTGCCGCACGGGCGGCGGCGGAGGCGCAGGCCACGCCGAGCTGACAGAGTGCCTTGATAGCATGGTTCTGAACTGAATGGTTCACTACCGTTGTGTGTGGTGCTGCGTGTGTGGTGCTGATCGGAGGAATCATGGCTAAAACGCTGGAGGATCCGCTGAGTCGGACCTTCGCAGCCTTGGCGGACCCCACGAGGCGGGCGATTCTTGCGCGTCTCACCCAGGGCACGGCCAATGTGGGGGACCTCGCTGAGCCATTCGAGATGAGTGTCACCGCCGTCTCCAAGCACCTGCGGGTTCTGGAGGGGGCTGGTCTCGTGTCCCGTGGCCGGGATGCGCAGTACCGCCCGGCCATGCTGGATGCGCGGCCTCTTGCGATGGCGTCCCAGTGGATCGATGGCTACCGTGGTTTCTGGGGTGACAGCTTCGATGCCCTGGATGATTTCCTGGTGGGCGCGACGACGGTCCCGCCGCTCACTGCAAGCATCCCAGCCGACGATGTCGCTGGAAAACCTGACGAGAAGAGTGCGGAATGACGGGCATCACCGCAGAGGGCATTGAGATCGATCGTGAATTTGCCGCCTCGCCGGCTGCGGTGTTCAGTGCCTGGACGGCACCGGAATCGTTCGCGCGCTGGTTTGGCGGACGTGAGGTGCACGTTCCCCTTGATGGTCTTGACTACCGGGCTGAGGTGGGGCGGGCCTGGTCCGCAATGATGGTCCTCCCTGATGGGAATACCATCGACTGGGCAGGAGAATTCCTGGAGGTCGATCCGCCTACCCGCCTGGTCATGACGCTCACGGACCGGCCCGCGGAGGGCGAGCGCGCCGTGTTGACCCTCGACCTCACGCCGACGGCGAGTGGGACCCGGATGCGGATGACGCAACAGACGCCGGGCTTCTCTCCGGAACAGCGGCAGGGAACCATTGCCGGTTGGCAGACCTTCTTCGAGGTGCTCGCGGAGATCGCGGAGAGCTGACCATGGTGATTCGGCCTTGGCTGAGTCTTGTTCCGGTCGTATTCCTCTCTTGTTCCGGTCCTGGAACTGAGTTACGCTCATACTGAACCAAATGGTTTAGAACCAAAAGGTTGAATGCCTCACGGGTAGTCAACTCGTCTCGAAAGGAACTCATCATGCGAGAACTGATCGTCTCTGCTTTCGTCTCTGCCGACGGCGTCGCCCAGGATCCCGGGGGCAACGACGGATACCGGAACGCCGGCTGGAGCTTTACCAGCGTCGAATTTGATCCAGCAGCATTTGAGATCAAGGGTCGTGAGCAGGAAGAAGCTGCCGCAGTCCTCCTTGGTCGACGCAGCTACGAGCTGTTCGCTCCAGTCTGGCCATCGATGGCGGAGTTTGCGGGCTACAACGCGATGCCGCACTATGTGGTGTCCACGACGCTGGAGCACGACGATGAGCGCTGGCCTGCCAGCATTCTGCGCTCTCTCGATGACGTGGCCGCACTCAAAGAAGATGAGGGTGGCCCGATCATCGTCCACGGCAGCCTTGAGCTTGGTCAAGCGCTGGCCGATGCCGGCCTGGTGGACCGGTACCACCTTCTCGTTTTCCCCATCCTCCTGGGTGAGGGGGAACGACTCTTCAGTGGTTCGGAGCACGCCACCATCAAGCTTGCGGTGGCCGAGCAGGAGACCTACAGCAATGGCGTGCAGAAGCTCGTCTACGACGTTATTCGCTGAGACTGCTCGGAGTTCATGGCTCCACACTCCTCGATTGAGCTACCATAGTGATTAATTAGTCGCCAGGTTGATAGAGGGGTTGTCATGGTCGAACCAGCAGACGTTCCGGAGTCGGTTACAGCTGAGGATTCCGCTGAGCCTGAGGCGACAGCCGACGTCCCGAGGACTAGTGGTTCAGTCGCGGCGGACGTTATCGGCTCGGCTGTACTCTTCTTGCTCTGTCTCGTTTTTTCCGGAGTAGTCATGTACGCCACGGCCTTCGTGGGTATGGCGACGGATCACTGTGCACCATCGAGCTGCTCCCACAGTGGCGTCAGCTGGGCCGGACCTCTGGGGGCTTACGGACCCTGGGTGGTGATGGCCCTCGTCGTCGTGGGCATGCTGATGCAGGGCGCGCGCGGAAAGATGGTGGCGCTCGCTCCGATGTGCGGACTCGGCGCGCTGTTCATCCTGTTTATGGTGGTCTCGGCCGGAGTGAGCGCTCCCTGAAGCCTCTGGAATGGCTTCTTCCCCTAGTGCGGGCGTGCCCAGTTCAGAGCACGTCGGAGAGGAAGCGCTTGAGGCGGTCCGTGCGCGGTGCATCGAAGAGTTGCTCCGGTGTGCCGGTTTCCACCACCAGGCCAGCGTCCATGAAGAGCACCTGATCCGAGACGCTGCGGGAGAAGCCCATTTCGTGAGTGACCACGACCATCGTCATGCCGTGGTGAGCCAGATCCGTCATCAGCGCCAGGACGCCCTTGACCAGCTCGGGGTCCAGGGCGGAGGTCGCCTCATCGAAGAACATCACCTCGGGCTTCATGGCCAGAGCGCGGGCGATGGCGACGCGTTGCTGCTGACCGCCTGAAAGATTGCCCGGGCGGGCTTCGGAGCGGTGTCTGAGTCCCACCAGGTCAAGCTGTGCCAGAGCCTGTTCCCGGGCCTGATCGGCAGGAATCTTGCGGATCTTGCGCAGTGCCAGCGAGACGTTGTCCACCACGGTCTTGTGTGGGAAGAGGTTGAACTGCTGGAACACCATGCCAATGCGCTGCCGCAAGTGGTTCGGGTCATCCTTGAGAACCGAACGCCCATCGAGCAGGATGTCGCCCTGGTCGGGCTCGTTGAGCCGATTGAGCACGCGGAGCAGGGTTGACTTGCCGGAACCGGAAGGGCCGATGACGGAGGTTGTGGTGCCGCCCTGGACCGTCAGATTGATGCCGCGCAGCACCTTGTTGGCGCCAAAAGCGAGGTGCAGATCGCGGCCTTCGAGCGAGCCACCGGTGTAATTGGCTTCGGAAATGGGGGAGACGGTGCTCATGCGCTGGCCTTTCCAATGGAGGTGCTGGCGTCCTCGGCATCGAGGTCTTCTGTCGCCGGGGGCTGGTTCTGCTCTGATTTACCGGTCCGCATGCGGTTGTCAATGTAGTTGACCAGGTGCGTCAGGGGAATGGTCAGCACCAGATAGAGGATGCCGGCTGCGACCAGGGGGGAGAGGTTTCCGCTGTTGGAGTTGGCGTCCTGCCCGATCCGGAAAATTTCCCGTTGGCCGGCTGTGAGCCCGATCAGGAAGACCAGAGAAGAGTCCTTGATCAGAACGATGCCCTGGTTCATCAGGGCGGGCAGCACCCGGCGGATGCCCTGCGGGATGACGATCAGGCGCATGGCCGGGCCGTAGCCAAAGCCGAGTGCACGGGTCGCTTCCATCTGGCCCTTGTCGACGCTCTGGATGCCGGAGCGGAAGATCTCGCCAATGTAGGCCGCGGCCATCAGGGTGAGCGCCAGGATGCCCAGCGGGTAGGGGCTGCGGCCGAAGATTGGGCGGAGCACCGGGCCCAGGCCGATGCTGATGATGAGGATGATGAGGGCTGCGGGAAGCCCGCGGAAGATGTCCGTGTAGATGCGAGCGATCCAGCGCGGCACCGGATGACGCGAGATGCCCATGGTGGCGAGCAACAGGCCCAGCAGTGTACCCAGAACTCCCGAGGACAGCGCCAGGATCAGCGTATTGGGCAGGCCCACGAAAAGCAGGTCCGGCACCACCTCTGCCATGTACTTAAAGTTGAAGAAGGAATCGAGGAATTGCTGAAAACCGTCCATACGGGGTTCCTGTTCGTTCGGTGTCCGTGAAGAACTCTCAGAGGCTCATGACGTGCAATGGCGTTGGGGGGGCAACACAGTAGTGGG
>NZ_JASSZH010000002.1 GCF_030271165.1 Psychromicrobium xiongbiense
GCCGGATGACGGAACCCTTGGGTTGTAGACCGGTCTTGTCCTGGCCCACCACTTTGCCCAGCAGGGGCGTCCCGTAGGTATAACTGACCTTCACGTCGAAGCCAAGCCCCTTGAGGGTGGCCACGGCATCGGCCTCATCTTTGCCGAAGGTATTCGGGGCGGTCACCATTTCCGGCCCCTTGGACAGAACAAGGGTCACGCTGCTGCCCTTGGTGAGGGTCCCGTCGACCGGCGTCTGGGACACCACGGAGCCGCTGGGCACGCTGGAACTGAAGACCTGTTGCGGATCAATGGCCGCTACCAGCGAGAGCGCCTGGAGCGCCTTGGTGGCCTCCGCCTGCGTCTTTCCCACCACTGAGGGGACAGGAATCGGCGTGGGCCCCTTGGAGACCACCAGATCCACGGCCGTGTCGGTGCGCACCATCGTCCCCGGTGCCACGGCCTGTTCCAGCACCTGGCCTGCCGGAGCGGTGTCGTCGTAGCGTTCAGTGACCTTACCCGCCACGAGATGGGTCGCCGTGAGGCTGTTTCTCGCATCGGCCAGTGCGGAGCCGACCAGCGGCGGGACGGCATAGAGCACCGGGCCGGAGGAGACCAGCAGTACGACGCCCTGGAACTTCCGCTGTTCGGTGTGGGCCACCGGCTCCGAGGTGACCACATGGCCCTGGCCGATGATTTCGTCATTGACCTGCCGGATGGTGGCTGTGAAGCCGAGCTGGGTCAGCTGGGCGTTGGCCTCTGCCACTGTCTTGTCCCGCAGGTCGGGAACGGTGGCCAGTGCTCCGGGCCCGGCACCGAAGTACCAGCCCGCAGTCGCCCCCAGCAGGGCAAGGATCAACACCAGAATAAGCCAGATCCAGCCACGGCGGCGGGTGTTTCCGCGGTGCAGGGTAGCGGTCGGGGTCGCGGCAGCGCGGGCGGCAAGCCGCGCCGCCGTTTTCGCTTCCTGGCGTTCCTCGCGCCGTGCGGTGGCTTGGAGCGCCCGGGCACTCGGTGCCTTGACCCGGGGTGACTCATCGGTATCCACGGTCAGCCGCGCGCGGGAGGGCATGGCGGTGGTGGGAGCGGTCAGTGGTGCCTGGGGAGCTCTCTGAATGAGCTGGGTGGCAGCCGGCCAGATCGCCTCTGGCGGCCCGATGGCCTCCGTGGCGGAGGGCAGGAACTCGGTGGTCGATGGCTGGCCCGCCCGGAAATCCAGTTCAGCGTCGGAGAGCGTGGAACGGATATGGCGAAGCTCGCCCAGCAGGGCTCCGCCGTCGGCGGGGCGGTTCTCCGGGTCCGGATCGGTGCACCAGCGAACCAGCTCATCAAGATCCGGTGCCAGACCAGGCAGAGCCAGAGAGGGGGCCGGAACTACCGAGTTCACATGTTGATAGGCCACCTGAATCGGCACCTCACCGACAAACGGGGCGACGCCCACCAGCATCTCGTAAAGCATGATGCCGACCGCGTAGATATCGCTGCGGGTATCGGCCGTCCGGCCCAGAACCAGCTCGGGGGACAAATAGGCTACCGTGCCGATCAGCGTTCCGGTGCTGGTGGTGGTGGTGACCGCACGTGCCAGGCCGAAGTCGGCCACCTTGATCCGGCCGTCATCGGCGATCAGGACGTTCTCTGGCTTAATATCCCGATGCACCAGATGCCCACGGTGGGCCGCTGAGAGTCCTTCGACAATGGGGTCCAGCAGGTCCAGAGCTTCGCGGGGGCTGAGCCGGTGCTTCTGGTGCAGCACGTCTCTGAGGGTGTGACCAGGCAGGAATTCCATCACCAGATAGGCCACCCGATGGCCTTCCCGCATCTCCTCACCCTGATCGAGCACCCCGACGACGTGGGGGTGGGAAAGCCGTGCGGCGGCCTTGGCTTCGCTGCCCAGCCGGTGCAGGAAGCTGGCATCCATACTCAGATGAGGATGCAGCACTTTGAGCGCCACGTCCCGTTCCAGGCGCAGGTCGGTGGCCCGGTAGACGGTGGCCATTCCACCACGCGCTACCTTGCCCAGCACCTCGTACCGTCCGTCGACAATGCTGCCGACCAACGGTTCCGCCCCATACTCCTGCACCCTTTGATCCTAGGCGGTGCCAGCAAAACCCCTGAAGTTCAACACGGGCGCCGGAGCCCTTAGTTGGGCTCGGAACAGGGTGTTCGAGAGGACAGGCCTCCGGAAATCTCGATGCTCCGTGCCGCATTGACGCCCGGTTTGTGGCACTCTTGACGGGTGAGTACTGAGAACCAGCCTGCCGAGAATTCCGCCGAGAACAACCAAGCCAGCTCGAGCAGCCAGCTCGAAACACTGGTCAATGACTGGCTGACCGTTCCAGACGTGGCAGAACGTCTGGGGATCAGCGTCACCCGGGTTCATTCGCTGCTCGCGGATCGCGTTCTGGTCGCTGCCCGCATCGGTGAGCGGAAGATCCGCTCGATCCCGGCGGCGTTCCTGGTCGATGGCGAGGTCCTCGACAGCCTGCGCGGCACGCTGTCGGTACTCCTGGATTCCGGCTATCAGGACGATGACGCCATAATCTGGCTGTTCACCCCGGACGAGTCACTGCCCGGTCGGCCGGTGGATGCGCTGCATGCCGGTCGCAAGACGGAGATTCGTCGCCGCGCCCAGGCACTGGCCTGGTAACAGGTACGGCCTGAGCTTTGCCCGACTGCGCAGCCGGTCAGGACGTCCGTCGGACGGCGGCGTACGCCATGGCTTCCAGAGCCGTTCTGCTGGAGTCATCCAGGGACAGCCCGGCGAGGGCCTCTGCTGCCTGGGCGCTGTACCGATCGATCAACGCTTCGGTAGCGGCGACTGCCCCGCAGTCGGTCATCAGTGCCCGGATCCGCTCAATATCGGCAGAGGACAGGTCCTCCCTGCCCAGGTTCTGGTCCAGGAAATGCGCCTGGGCACGGTCGGCGCGCTGCAGAGTGTTGGCCACCAGCACCGTGCGCTTGCCTTCGCGGAGATCGTCGCCCGCAGGCTTCCCGGTGGTTTCCGGATCGCCGAAGACCCCGAGCATGTCATCGCGCAGCTGGAAGGCCTCACCCAGCGGAAGTGCGAAAGCCGAATAACTTTCCAGCAGGGTCTGCGGTGCGCCCGCGAGGGCGCCGCCGAGCACGAGCGGATGCTCCGTGGAATATTTAGCGGATTTGTAGCGCACGATAGCCTGGGCCCTTTCCACGGCGCCCTGCACTCCTCGGCGTGGGCCAGCCACTTCCTCCAGAATGTCCAGATACTGCCCGGCCATCACCTCCGCCCGCATCAGATTGAAGATCTGCCGGGCCCGGGCGCCATCGGGCACCTGGATGTTGGCGAAGAGCTCCTCGCTGTAGGACAGACACAGGTCACCGGTCAGGATCGCCGCTGCTTCGCCGAAACGCTCGGCATCCAGCGCCCAGCCCTGCTGCTGGTGCACGGTGCGGAACTGTCGGTGCACGCTGGGAGCTCCGCGGCGGGTCTCCGAACGGTCGATGATGTCATCGTGGATCAGGGCCGCTGCCTGGAAGAGCTCCAGAGATGCACCCGCAGTGAGAATAGTGGAATCTCCCGTGGCGGACCCACCTGCCCCACGCCAGCCCCAGTAGCACAGCAGGGCACGCATGCGCTTGCCCCCGGAGGCCAGGGCGGAGATGGAGTCCACCAGGGCAGTGGCATCGCCGGAGATCCGGGACAGCGTGCGGCGTTGCTCCTCCAGGAACTCCTGAAGAGTGGCGGCCACACCCTCAAGGAACCAGGCAGAATCTGCGGAATTCATCGGTAGCAGCTACTTGAGAGAGGAAGGAGCGACGACGGCCCCGACGGTGAAGGTGTTCACGCCATTGGTGCTGCTGATGGCGATGTTGATGGTGTCCTTGCCGTTATTGCGGACGAAGTCCTTAGAAGCCACCGAACCGACGGCATCACCTGCCAGGGCGGTAAAGCCCTGCGCCTGCAATGCCTGGGTGTAAAAGCCGACGATGTCGGCTGTGGCGGCGCTACTGGTGGCGACCAGGGACACGGTGGCCGGGTCTGAACTGGAATCAACCGCACTCTGCAAGACCTGCGCGCCGGGCATCAGGGGGATTAACGTGGCGGGGAAACCCCCCACCAGGCCGCCGACGCTGGCACTCGCACCCGCGCTGGGCTGTGCCCCCGCTTTACTGCCGGATCCACTGGAGGTAGGGGCCGCAGAGCCGGAGGCGGTTCCGGTAGGAGAGGCCGAGGTACTGGCCGAGCCTGTGACGGCAGCAGAGCTGGTCCCGCTGGGGGCCGGAGTGCTGGGGGAGCAGGCGACCAGCAGGGCGGAGGTCAGCCCGAGGCTGAGCAGCCCCAGTCCCAGACGGCTGGAGAGCGAACGGCGGCCACGGTATGCCTCGGGTTCAGTCATGCTCACAGTCTACGGGCCAGCACTTTGAGCGCTGAAGCTGTCAGACCCCTCGCCTAGCATGGACCTGTCATGTCAGCACAGAAGTCATCCCTGGATTCCACCGCCGCCGCGCAGCACCGCGACTGCACCATTCTGCATGTGGACATGGATGCCTTCTTCGTCTCCGTGGAACAACACCTGGACCCTTCGCTTTACGGCAAGCCAGTCATCGTCGGTTTTCCGCAGGGACGCTCGGTGGTGCTGTCCGCCAGCTATGAGGCCCGGCGTTTCGGGGTGAGCTCCGCGATGCCGATGTCACAGGCTCTGCGCCTGTGCCCACAGGCGACGGTGCGGAATCCTCGTCATCAGCTGTACTACGAGATTTCTGCGCAGATCATGGACATCTTCAGATCCACCACAGATGCTGTCGAGCAGCTCAGTGTTGATGAAGCCTTCCTTGACGTCCGCGGATCCATGCGTCGCCTGGGGCCGCCCCTGGAGATCGCGCGGATGCTCCGCCGGACGGTACGCCAGGAAACCGGTCTGACCGCCTCGGTCGGTCTGGCGACCACCAAATTCGTGGCCAAAATTGCCTCGGCACGGTGCAAGCCTGACGGCCTGTTGTTGATCCCGGCAGCAGAGACAGTGGCCTATCTGCACACCCTTCCGGTCAGCGCGCTGTGGGGCGTCGGGGCAAAAACGCGGGAGGTTCTGGCGGGTCTGGGTATTCACACCGTGGCCCAGGCGGCCCAGACTCCGGTTGAGGTGCTGCGGCGTGCACTCGGTGCGCCCGGTGAGCACGTCCACCGCCTGGCCTGGGGAATCGACCCCCGGCCGGTGACGCCGCAACGGATCGAGAAGAGCATCGGTGCCGAGGAAACGTTTGAGGTCGATGTGCTCGATGACGAGATACTCCGCCGCGAGCTGTTGCGGCTGGCTCACCGCACCGCGCAACGGCTCCGCTCGGGAGGCCAGCTCAGCAAGACCATCAGTCTGAAACTCAGATACGCGGACTTCTCCGTCATCAGCCGTTCGCGGACCATCCCGGTGCCTCTGAACAGTGCGCAACTGATCTATCGGGTGGCGGTTGGTCTGCTGGCTGGTCTGGGATCACGCCCGATGGCGGTGCGTCTGATCGGGCTACGGGCAGAGGGCCTGGAAGAGTCAGAGCAGGCTTCCGTGCAGCTCAGTCTGGACCGTCAGGACGACAACTGGCGCGAGGCAGAAGCCGCAATGGATGCCGTTGACCGGAAATTTGGCGCGCAACCGGTGAAACCTGCACGGCTCCTTTCCTCCCGTTCCGGGACAAAACCGTGAATTGCCCGGCAGCTTGCCGTTCAGCTCCCGTAGTCGACGCCCTCGGCGGCTTTCAGAACGGGCCGGAGAAGCCTATTCTTGAAGTACCGCAACAGTTCGATGACGGGGGAGGCTTTCCTTCATCATCGGATCAAGCACTATTGGGAACCAGAACATGCCGTGGTCCGTTTGCTCAGTGAGCCGAAGACAGCCCAGCGTGTCGATGGCATTGACCTGAAGGAGGTCGTGATGCCCCTGTCGGAGCACGAGCAGCGACTGCTCGACCAACTCGAGCAGCAATTGCATGAGACTGACCCTAAACTCGCCAGCACCCTGGGGGGCGAGCGAGGCCGGTCTCTGTCCACGCGGTACATCATTTCCGGTGTATTGCTGAGCTTGGTTGGCCTCTTGGTGCTCCTAGCGGGCGTTGCCAGCCAAATGATCGCCATCGGAGTCCTGGGGTTCCTGATTATGGGTTCCGGTGTCTACCTGGCCACTCTTCGACGCGGCGCGGATACCGGCCATGGTGACCACGGTGAAGGGGCAGCCAAGCCCAAGAGCAGTTTCATGGCTGGTCTGGAGGACCGCTGGGAGGAGCGCCGTCGCGAACAGTGAGCCACCCGGAGGCAATCCCGGGGTAGCGAACACCGCCTCGTAGTTCTTCCTGTCAGCTGTACGGCCATCGCATTCGATGGCGAGGAGGGCCCGGTCATTGACCGGGTCCTTTTGTGTGCCCCGGCGCTCGAGCGGGCCGCTTCCTCCACCTCCCTCCACTTTCCCCCCACCGGCTGACTTCCCGCTGATTCCGCGGGAGTTGACCAGAACCCTTCGGCTGACCTGGGCCCAGATCGTGTCGCCACGCCCACTGAACGATTGACGGTGGAGGATTGTGGAGTAAAGTGGAGCGAGTTAGAGGGTGATGGTGCGGAGAAGTGGGGTGACGCTGTGTTCCTGGGAACGCATTCGCCACGCCTTGATGACAAAGGGCGACTCATTCTTCCCGCCAAATTCAGAGACGAGCTGGCCAACGGACTGGTCCTCACCAGAGGGCAGGAACGTTGCATCTACGTCTTCAGCCAACGAGAGTTCGAACAGGTTCACGAGCAAATGCGGAACGCCCCGATTTCTTCGCGGCAAGCACGTGACTACATTCGAGTTTTTCTCTCCGGTGCCTCCGACGAAATGCCCGACAAGCAGGGGCGAGTGACGATTCCTGCGGCCTTGCGTTCCTACGCAGGGCTGGATCGTGAACTCGCAGTGATCGGTGCGGGATCCCGCGCTGAGATCTGGGACGCCCAGGCCTGGGCGGATTACCTCACTGAGCAGGAGAACTCGTTCTCCGATACCGACGACAACCACATACCCGGCCTGTTGTGAAACCCCTGGCATGAGATCTCCAGCCGCCCTGCCCCACCTGACGCACCTTCCCCGGTGTCAGGCGGAACGCAAGGTGCGGAGGGGGATCTGGTACCAGGGATACGCAGGCCATATCGGAGACCGGCTCGCCACGAGCCACCACAGAACAACGATCTACAGCAGCGGAGGAATCAGGTGAGCGAGACCCCACCCACCTCCGCCAGGCACTTTCCAGTTCTGCGTGCACGCTGCGTCGATCTGCTCGCCCCCGGGGTCGAACGGGCCCAGTCGCGAGGCGAACAGGCAGTTGTCATCGATGCGACCCTGGGCATGGGCGGCCACTCGGAGAGCATTCTTCAGCGCTGGCCGGACGTCCACCTGATCGGCATTGACCGCGACACTCAGGCGCTGGACCTCGCGGGCGAGCGACTGGCCGCCTATCAGAACCGTACCGACCTGGTGCATGCGGTCTATGACGAGATCGACGAGGTGCTCGAGGATCTCGGTTTCGACCATATCGACGGGGTGCTGATGGACCTCGGAGTCTCCTCCCTGCAGCTGGACGAAAAGGAGCGCGGTTTCGCCTACTCCTATGACGCGCCACTGGACATGCGCATGGATACCGGCCGGGGGCCTAGCGCTGCTGAGGTGGTCAACAACTACTCCGAAGCCGAGCTGATCTCCATCCTCCGCAAGTGGGGGGAAGAGAAATTTGCGCCCAGAATCGCCCGGGCCATCATCGCTGCCCGTGGTAAGGCTCCGCTGAGCCGTACCGGAGAGCTGGTGGACGCCATCCGCTCGGCCGTTCCGGCTGCCGCGGCACGCACCGGGGGACACCCGGCCAAGCGCACGTTCCAGGCGCTGCGCATCGAAGTCAATGACGAACTGCGGGTGCTGGAACGCGCGGTTCCCCAGGCGGTGGATGCCCTCTCCCTGGGCGGACGGATCGTGATCATGTCCTACCACTCCCTGGAAGACAAGATCGTCAAGCACGTTCTCGCCCAGGGCGCCACCTCGCTCGCGCCCCCGCATTTCCCGGTCGAACTGGAAAACCAGAAGCCGGAACTGAAGATTCTCACCAAGGGAACTGAGACCCCCACCGCCGCTGAAATCGAGGAGAACCCTCGGGCAGCTTCTGCCCGGCTCCGCGCAGCTGAACGCATTCGACCCAGGAGGACCGCGTGAAAGATACGGACCAGACCAGCCGACCCACCATGCGCTCGCTGCGGGCGGCCACTGCGGGGGGAGCAGCCCTCGATCTGGCGAGGCCACTGAGCAGTGCCAGCGAGAGCGCGGAGAGTGCGAGCCCGAGCAGCACTCGCGCACCGCTGTCTTTGGTACAGGGCAATCCCAGTCGTTCACGGACCCCTTTTGTGGTCTTCTGCCTGATGGCCTTGATGGGTTCACTGGCCGCTGTTCTGGTGCTCAATATCGCGGTCTCCACTGGCCAGTATGAGATCGTGCAGCTGCGTGCTGAGCAGACATCACTGACCAAGGCGAACCAGGTTCTGGATTCTCAGCTGCAGTACATGCAGTCCCCGCAGAATGTTGCCCAGCAGGGTCTCAAAGCGGGTATGGTGGCGGCCACCACCATTGGGCAGATCGACATTGACCGTGGCATTCTCTCCGGCTCGCCGAAGCCTGCCGCAGCCAGTGCAGCGGATGCCCCGCCGCTGATCGCTGTTCCCACCGTGCCGGGCACCACCAGCCCCACGATCGTCCCCGGAGGGCCCTCGAAGCAGGGCCAGCCGTTGTCAAACTTCGAGCCGAACGCCGCTGCCGCCGGTGCCCCGGCATCGGGAGCACTCAACGGCGGCACGATCCCTTCTCCGAGCCAGAAGTCCCCACAGCACTAGCGACCTGCCGTTAGGCTCGCTTAAGCTCGATCATTTTCTTTACGCTCCGTTCCCTCTGAGGTCAGTGATATGCCAGGATCCAGTCAACGTTCTGCGACATCGAAGAAGACGGTGAGGCCTCTTTCGACGAAAGCGCGCCGGCGGCTGAGGCTCGGTCTGGGCATCATGCTGGTGCTGATGCTCGTGGTGTCCGGGAAGCTACTGCTGGTTCAGGGACTGAACGTGGGTGACCTGGCCCAGGCTGCTGTGGCTCAGCGGACCATGGTGCAGACCTTGCCCGCCACCCGTGGCGAGATCCTGGACTCCAATGGCAAGATCCTGGCCCAGACGATCCTGCGCTACCGCATTGTCGTTGACCAGCAGAACAACGGCGCTGCTTCGGCGAATCCCTTCAAGCGACCCAACGGCGCTGGCGGTTCCGAAGAAGTGAGCCGGGACACCGGTATTGCCGAACTCGCTTCCGCTCTGGGCAAATCCCAGGACGAGGTCAGAGCCGCCGTGACCGGATCGGCCCGCTACAACATCGTGGCCACCGGCGTCACCCCGGAGGTTGAAGATCACATCGCCTCACTGCGCATCCCGGGCATCTCCGCGGAAGCGACTCCGGTGCGTTCCTATCCGATGGGTCAGGTGGGCGGAAACGTCGTCGGCTTCATCAACTCGGACGGGACCGGCTCCGGGCTGGAATACACCATGAACCAGGAGCTCACCGGCACGGACGGCAGCAGGACCTACCAGAAGGGCAAGGACGGAATCATCATTCCGACCGCACCCATCGACACCAAGGCTGCGGTCAACGGTGGCACGATCAAGACCACCATCAACGCGGATCTGCAGTATTTTGCCCAGCAGGCCATCTCCGATCAGGTGAAGAAACTGCATGCCGACTGGGGCAATATCGTGGTGGTTCAGGTCAAAACCGGCAACATCGTGGCCCTGGCCGAGGACACCACGGTGGATCCGAACAACCCGGGTGCGACGCCCGCTGCCTCCCGCGACTCCCGCGCCGTGACCAACGCCATCGAGCCTGGTTCCACCGAGAAGTCGGTCACCGCCGCGGGAGCGATCCAGGAGGGCAAAGCCAGCCCCTCGACACAGCTGGTGATCCAGCCGACCTACACCGTGGGCGGCCAGACCTTCTCCGATTCCTTCGTCCACGGAACCGTGAATCGAACCTTTGCCGGCGTCATCGGCCAGTCGATGAACACCGGCACCGTGATGATCGGCGAGCGACTGACGCCGCAACAGCGCTATGACTACCTGCGGAAGTTCGGCATCGGCCAGACCACCGGCATCCCGCTCCCGGGTGAGGCCAAGGGCATCCTCGCCACCCCGGACCAGTGGGACGGCCGCCAGGAATACACCGTCCTCTTCGGCCAGGGCGTCTCGCAGACTCCGCTGCAGACCGCGATGATTTACCAGGCACTGGCCAATAATGGTGTGCGCCTACAGCCCCGGCTGATCGATTCCGTGACCGATTCCAATGGCGTGGAGCACAAGATGCCGCAGGCTCCCGGCACCGAGACGGTCAGCCCGGACGCAGCCAAGCAGGTCCGCGACATGCTTGAAAGCGCCATCACGATGCAGCACTACAACGACGTGGTGGTTCCCGGGTACCGGGTGGGCGGCAAGACAGGTACCGCCGAGTCTCCGGTGGCGGGCGGGTTCAACGGCTACACGGCCTCCTTTGCCGGGATGGCGCCGATGGACGATCCGCAATATGTGGTCCTGGTGACGGTTCAGCATCCTCAGGGCAATATTTACGGCATTACCCAGGGGCCGGTGTTCAATGCAGTGATGGGCCAGGTGCTGCACACGGAGGCTGTGCCGCCGTCGACCGAGCCCCCGGTCAAGCTGCCGCAGGACTTCTAGACCATGACCCAGACCTGGAGCGAGACGTGAGTGACGAATCCCTGAGCAGTTCTCAGGAACCGGCGGAGGCCACCGGCAGCGGTGCCGTGGGAGTGCGACCCGAGCATGCGGCCCCTGTGGCGCTGAGCGAGATGGCTGCTCTGGTGGGCGTTCCCGTGGAGCCGGGCTGGTCCGAGATCAAGGTTCACGGCGTCAGCCTGGATTCGCGCGCCGTACTCCCTGGAGATGTCTACCTGGCGCTGCCAGGAGCCAAAACGCATGGAGCCCGATTCGTTCCCGCGGCACTGGCAGCCGGAGCGGTGGCCGTGGTGACGGATGCCGAGGGCGCTGGCCTGGTGAACGAGACGCTGCTCAACGAGACACAGGTGAAAGATGCCCCGACCAAGGCCCCGGTACTGATCGTCGCCCAGCCCCGCCAGGCGGCGGGGATGCTGTCCAGACGCATCTACCCGCATGAGGACCTGCGGGCCTTCGCGGTGACCGGCACCAACGGTAAGACCACCGTGTCCTATCTGGTGCGCGCCTTGCTGCAGGCTCTGGGTCGCTCCAGTGGCCTGATCGGAACGGTGGAGACCGTCATCGGCTCCCGCGCTGTGCCAGCTGTGCTGACCACACCGGAGGCGCCAGCGGTCCATGCGCTCTTTTCCGCGATGGCAGAGGCGGGCGAGGACTCCGTGGTGATGGAGGTCTCCTCCCATGCACTCACCTTCCACCGGGTCGATGGCGTGGAGTTCGATGTCGCCGGTTTCACCAACCTCAGCCAGGACCACCTGGACCTGCACGGAACCATGGAGGAGTACCTGCAGACCAAGGCGCTGTTGTTCACTCCGGAGCATGCCCGGCGTGCGGTAGTGACGGTCGATGACGCCTGGGGCCGCAGGCTCCTGGCGATGACGGAGGTTCCGGCGGTAGGGCTGGGCACGGTCCCGGAGACGCCCGCCGGGACCGACGCTGACGTGCAGTGGCGGGTGCTCGAGGCCACTCCGGCGGGCCTGGGCTGGCGCATCCGGCTCCAGGGCCCCGCCGGTGAGTTGGTCTTCAGGACCGATCTTCCCGGCGGCTTCAATGTCTCCAACGCAGCTCTGGCCGTGACCATGATTGCCGAGTCCGGCGTTGGCCTGAGTGATCTTCAGGCAGCACTGGACCGTGACCCGCTGATGATCGAGGTGCCCGGGCGCATGCAGTCGATCAGCGTGGAACCGCGTGCGGTGGTGGACTTTGCCCACAATCCGGATGGCCTACGCCAGGCTTTGGACGCGGTACGGCCGATCAGAGGTGGAGGAGGCAAGCTTCTGGTGGTCTTCGGTGCCACGGGGGAACGGGACGTGACCAAGCGACCGATTATGGGTGCGGTCGCGGCCAGGGGCGCCGATGTGGTGATTGTCACTGACGATGATCCGCACGACGAAGATCCGGAGCAGATCCGGGTACAGGTGGCTGCGGGTGCCCAGCAGGCAGCCGCAGCGCTGCCCCACGAGGTGCGGGTGGAAACGGTGGCACCCCGCGCTGCGGCCATTGACCGTGCGGTGGAACTGGCCAGCGCAGAGGACACCATTCTGGTGGCCGGGCGTGGGCATGAAAGCTGGCAGGAGGTCAGCGGGGTCAACGTCGCCCTCGACGACCGGGTCGAGCTGCGCCGTGCTCTCCTGGCCCGCGGATTCACCGTGCTGGGTACCTCCGGGATAGAGTCTTAGTTCGAGATGATTGAACTAACTGCTGGCAGGATTGCCACCCTCAGCAATGGGCGATTGAGCCCTACCCTCGATGCCGCCACGTTGTTCGACGTGGCCGCGATCGCTACCGATTCGCGGCAGTGTCGCGCCGGTTCGCTGTACGTGGCAAAGCCGGGGGAACACTCGGACGGCCACGACTTCATCGAAGCCGCGCTGCTGGCCGGTGTCAGCGGTGTCCTGGCTGAGCGCCAGACACTTCGGGAGGACGGTAGTGCTGCCCCCGCCATCGTGGTCCAGGACGCTGTGCAGGCCATGGGCCTGATCGCAGCAGAGGTCGTCCGTGAGCTCCGCGAGCGTGGCACGTTGAATGTGGTGGGCATCACCGGTTCCGCCGGGAAAACCACCACCAAAGATCTTCTGGAGGGGATCCTCTCCAGCCAGGCGCCCACGGTGGCGCCGATCGGTTCCTTCAACGGTGAAATCGGCGTCCCGCTCACGGTGTTCCGCGCCGATGAGACCACCCGGAACCTGATCGTGGAGATGGGCGCCACAGGACGAGGGCATATCGCCTATCTGGCGGGCATAGTCCGTCCGGCGGTGGGGGTCGTGCTCGGCGTCGGGCATGCTCATGCCGGCGAGTTCGGCGGTATCGACAACATTGCCCAGGCCAAGGGCGAACTGGTGGAAGCCCTCGAACCGACGGGCATTGCCGTGCTGAACCTGGCGGATTCCCGCGTGGTCGAGATGGCTCATCGCACAAAGGCTGGCGTGCTGTGGTTCGGTGAGGAGGGCGTGGAGTTGCCCGCTGATGCCGCAGCCGATGCTCCGGTGGTTCGCGCGCTCAACGTCCGGACGGATGCGCTGGCCCAGCCGGAGTTCGATCTGCAGTTCCCGGATGGCAGCAGCTATCCGGTCGCCAGCGGTCTGATCGGGCTGCACCATGTGACCAACCTGTTGGCCGCTGCTGCGGCAGCCTGGGCGCTCGGAGTGCCCGGTGACGCGATCGCCCGCGCGCTGCACGGTCAGGGGCCAAAGAGTCGTTGGCGGATGGAACGGGTGGAGCGAGCCGATGGCGTGACCGTCATCAACGATGCTTACAACGCCAACCCGGAATCCATGCGGGCGGCGCTACGTACCCTGGCTGAGCTGGGCCGCACCGCGGAGCCGCCCCGGCGGACCTGGGCGGTTCTGGGGCCGATGTTTGAGCTCGGTGAGGATTCCATCGCCGAGCATCATGCCCTGGGGCAGGTGGTGGTGCGCCTGAACATCTCCCGTCTGCTGGTGATCGGCGCACCGGCCCGGGCCATGCATATTGGTGCGGTGAACGAAGGCTCCTGGGGCGACGAATCGGTGCATGTAGCCACGGTGGAGGAAGCCTATGAACTACTCAATGAGGAACTTCGCCCGGGCGACATCGTGCTGTTCAAATCCTCCAGAGACGCGGGGTTGAGGCATCTGGGGGATCAGATAGCATGGGGCCAGCCGGAAGGCGGCGGAGAGGCGAGTGAGCGATGATTCTGATTCTGTTAGGAAGCGGTATCAGCCTGGCTCTGGCCATGATCGGTACGCCTCTGTTCATCCGTTTTCTGGTCAAGCGTGGCTATGGCCAGTTCATCCGCGTTGATGGCCCCACCACGCATGAATACAAGCGCGGAACACCCACCATGGGTGGTGTGGTGGTCATTGGCGCGGTCATCCTCTCCTATCTACTCACCCACCTGATCGCCTGGTTCCTCAACCCGAAATCGCCTGGCCCCAGCACCTCAGGCTGGCTCGTGCTGTTCCTGATGACGGGCATGGGGTTTGTGGGATTTCTGGACGACTTCATCAAACTGCGCAATCGGCGCTCCCTAGGACTCAATGCCAAGGGCAAACTGATTCTTCAGGCCGTGATCGGCGTTAGCTTCGCGATCCTGGCTCTGAATTTCCCGGATGCGCGCGGCAGAACACCGGCCACCACACAGATTTCCTTTGCCCGGGACATCCCGGGTCTGGACCTGGCCTTTGCCGGGGCGGCACTGGGCGTGATCCTCTTCGTGATCTGGGCCAACCTCATCGTCACGGCTGCCACCAACGGTGTGAACCTCACCGACGGCCTGGACGGCCTGGCCTCCGGTGTTTCGATTATGGTCTGTGGCGCATACACCCTGATGGGGATCTGGCAGTCCAACCAGAGCTGTGGCTCACCGCGGGCGGTCTCCTCGACCGTGTGTTACGACGTCCGGGATCCCCTGGATCTGGCGCTGCTGGCAGCGATTCTCTTCGGCGCGCTGATCGCTTTCCTCTGGTGGAACACCTCGCCGGCAAAAATTTTCATGGGAGACACCGGCTCGCTGGCCATCGGTGGGGCGATCGCCGGGTTCGCGATCCTCTCCCGCACGGAGCTGCTGCTGGCACTCATCGGCGGACTGTTCGTGCTGATCACGCTCTCGGTGATCCTGCAGGTTGGTTTCTTCAAACTCAGTGGCGGCAAGCGCATCTTCCGTATAGCACCGTTGCACCACCATTTTGAACTCAAGGGCTGGCCGGAGATCACGGTGGTGGTTCGGTTCTGGATTCTCGGCGGACTCTTCGTGGCTGGCGGGCTCGCAGCGTTTTACGCGGAATGGGTGGTCTTCGGGCAATGACAGCTGAGCAACACAGCGAGCTGCCCCATGAGTACCCGCACGATCCCCTTCTTGACGAACGCCTCGCCGCCCTCCACGGCTGGGAGGCGGACTGGGCGGGCCTGCGCGTCGTCGTCACCGGCCTGGGCGCCACCGGATTCTCCATCGCGGACACCCTGATCGAGCTGGGTGCCGTGGTCGTGGTGGTCGCAGACACCGACGACGATGCAGCCCGGGCAGCGGCGGATACCCTCACCATCGTGGGCGCGTCCGCGGTCCTGCTGGGACCGGACCATGCAACCGTTCTGCCGCTGGTGGCGGGGGAGCCCGCGCAGCTGGTGGTCACCTCGCCCGGTCTGCGGCCCAGCAGCCCTCTGCTGGCACAGGCTCAGGCTGCGGGCATCCCCATCTGGGGCGACATCGAGCTGGCCTGGCGGTTGCGGGGACGGCCCGGCGCCCGGCATCCGCAGTGGCTGACCATCACTGGAACCAACGGCAAGACCACCACCACCACGATGACGGCCCTGATGCTTCAGGCTGCCGGAGTGCGCGCCGTGCCGGCTGGCAATATCGGCACTCCGATCCTGGATGTGATCCGGGACCTGGAAGGTTATGACGCCGTCGTGGTGGAGCTTTCCTCCTTCCAGCTCCACTGGACCCGCAGTGTCTCCGCAGTGGCCAGTGTCTGTCTGAACCTCGCTGAGGATCATGTGGACTGGCATGGCTCGATGGAGGGCTACCGGCGGGACAAGGCCAGGATTTACCACAACACTCAGCGGGCCTGTGTCTACAACGTGGAAGACCGGGCCACCGAGCGCATGGTCGAAGAGGCGGAGGTCGAAGAGGGCTGCCGGGCAGTGGGATTCACCACCGGAACTCCTGGCCTGAGCATGGTCGGCGTGGTGGAGGGTCTGCTGGTAGACCGGGCCTTCCACGAGGAGCGCCGCCGTGAGGCGCTTGAACTGGCTCAGCTCAGTGATGCCGGTCAGTTGGTGCCGAAGCATCTGGCGGCCAACGCTGCTGCTGCTGCTGCCCTGGTCCGAGCCTACGGAGTCGCTCCGGAGGCGGTGAGCCGGGGCCTGAAAGTCTATGCCGAGGGTTACCATGAGCATCGCATTCAGCCAGTGGCCCGGCACGAGGGCGTTTTGTGGGTCAACGATTCCAAAGCGACCAATCCGCATGCCGCAGCCGCCTCCCTGGCGGCCTTCAACCCGGTCGTCTGGATCGCCGGTGGGGACGGCAAGGGCGTCGGTTACGACGAGTTGATCCAGGAGCAGGCTGCCCGGCTGAAGGCCGTGGTGCTGATCGGTGTCAATCGGGAGCCGCTTCTCACGGCGCTGGAGCGACACGCGCCGAATGTCCCGGTGCTGGAGATCGAACCGGGCGACACTGGAAGGGTCATGGCTGACGGAAGCACCCAGCCTCGATCGGCGTCGGCTGGTGAATCCGGAGCGGAGGTCATGGCCCGCGCGGTGCGCTCAGCAGCCACGCTTGCCACGATGGGGGATACAGTGTTGATGGCTCCGGCTGCCGCGTCTTTGGATCAGTTTCCTTCCTATGCACATCGCGGCCAGGCTTTCATCGATGCTGTCCGCGATCTCGTGGAAGGTCAGGCACCAGCCAACGGGAAACCGGAATGACGTGGACGTCGACTGTGACCGAGCGTCGTGGTGCTGCGGACAGTGTCCATGAAGCTCCCAGCCCCGTTGATCGTGCGGCTCAGGAGAAGCGACCGGGACTCGGGCGCAGGCTTCGTGAGGGCTACCGCTCGTTCTGGCGTCGGGTTGAAGGCCCCGGGGCGCAGAGCAATGCCACTTATTACCTGATTCTGGGCACCACGCTCGCGCTGGTCGTCATCGGCCTGATGATGGTTTTCTCCGCCTCCTCCGTGGAACTGACGGCAACCGATCAGAATCCCTTCACTCTGGGGCTGAAGCAGTCGGGCTTCGCCCTGGTCGGGCTGGTCGCCATGATGGTGCTTTCCCGCTTGCCCATCAGGTTTTATCAGAGCATGGCCTGGCCTGTGCTGGGCCTGACGATGGTCCTGCTGGTGCTCGTTCTGGTGATCGGTCGTGCAGCCGGCGGCAATAAGAACTGGATCGACATTGCAGGCTTCTCCCTTCAGCCGTCCGAGATTGCCAAACTTGCCCTGGCGGTGTGGATGGCGGCGCTCTTCTCCCGCAAGGAAGCACTGTTGAGCAAGTGGTCACACCTGTTCATACCGGTCGTCCCGGTGGCGGCACTGGTCGTCGGCCTCGTGTTGCTCGAAGGCGACCTCGGGACCTCAGTGATCATGATGACGATCGCCGCGGCCGGACTCTACTTTGCCGGTGCGCCCGCCCGGATCTTCGTCGGTGCCGCCCTGATCGGCGTGTTGGGCGCCGTCGTGCTGGCCGTCACCAACCCCAACCGTGTCGCCCGGCTGACCGCCTGGTTCAGCTGTGGCTCTCCCAGCTATCAGGATACCCAGGGCTTCTGCGATCAGGCCCAGAACGGTATGTTCGCCTTTGCCAGCGGCGGATGGTTTGGAGTGGGACTGGGCCAGGGCCGTCAGAAATGGCACTGGATCCCCGAGGCGCAGAATGACTTCATCTTCTCGATCATCGGCGAGGAATTCGGACTGATCGGTACGGTTCTGGTGATTGCCCTCTTTATGGTGCTGGCGGTCGCCATGTTCCGGATCACCATCCACCACCAGAGCTTCTTCGTCCGGGTGGCCTGCGGCTCCATCATGGTGTGGATCACTGGCCAGGCCTTCGTGAATATTGCGATGGTCACCGGCCTGTTGCCGGTGATCGGTGTGCCACTTCCTTTCATCTCTTCAGGTGGGACGGCGATGGTCTCCGCCATGGCCGGCATCGGGGTGGTACTCTCCTTTGCCCGGCAACCGCGCGCACCCAAGGCTCCGCCGGTGGAACAAGGGGCGACGTCCAGCTCCGGGAAACCACGGAAAGAGTCGAGACAGCGGAAAGTGAAGACCCGGACGGCGGGCACGAGCGCCAGGGCACCACGGGGCAGGAACAAGAAGCGGCCAGCCAGCAGTTCCCCGCAGACCGCGGCCCTTCCTATCGTCCCGGCACCCCTCGACAGCTGAAAGTACCATGACTGATCCTTCGCGCTCCGCCTCCACTGCCCGCAGCATGGGCCCCTCCGTCGTGCTGGCGGGCGGCGGATCTGCCGGTCATGTGTCGCCGCTACTGGCCATCGCCCAGGCCATCCGTCGGGCCGAGCCTGAGGCCAGGCTGCGGGCGGTGGGGACCAAGGACGGACTGGAGACCCGGTTGGTTCCGGCCGCTGGCTTTGAGCTGGAACTCATTGACCGGGTTCCGATGCCGAGGCGTCCCAGCCTGGCTGCGCTCAGGTTCCCGGTGGCGATGCGTCGTGCCATCGCCCAGAGCCGGGAGATCCTGCAACGGGCCGAGGCCGAGGTGCTGGTCGGGGTGGGTGGCTATGTCTGCACTCCGCTGTATCTTGCCGCCCAGCGCCTGGGAATCCCCACCATCATCCATGAGGCGAATCTCAGACCCGGGCTGGCGAACCGACTGGGTGCCCGCCGGGCTGCGGCGATCGGAACGGCGTTCGAGGGCATCGCGCTGCCGGGTGCGCAGTGGGTCGGCATGCCGATGCGCTCGGACATCGCTCATGCTGACCGCGCTGCGGATCGGGAGAGCGCCAGGGCCGCGCTGGGTCTCCCACTCGATGCCACGGTTCTGGTGGTCACCGGCGGATCGCTGGGTGCTGTGCGGATCAACCAGGCGGTCGCTGCTGCTGCTGCCGATCTGGTGGCGGCCGGCATCGTGGTCCTTCATCTGACCGGGGCAGGCAAGCAGGTGATGGATGAGCACGGCGAACCGCTGGCTCTGCCCGGCTACCTGCAACGTGAGTACCTCGACACGATGGCTCTGGCGTATTCCGCTGCCGACCTGCTGGTTTGTCGTTCCGGTGCCGGGACGGTCAGCGAGGTGGCTGCGGTCGGTGTTCCAGCGATCTTTGTGCCGCTTCCCGTGGGCAATGGTGAACAGCGTCTCAATGCGGCGACTCTGGTGGACCGGGATGCAGCGCTGATGGTGGCGGACAACGAATTTTCTGCCGACTGGCTGCGCCGGGTCGCACTGCCGCTTCTGCGGGACCCTGCCCGGCTGGCTGAACTGGGCGAACGGGCAGCACAACGAGGTATTCGTGATGCGGCCGAGCAGATGGCGACGATGACGCTGGGAGCGATCAGATGACACCGACCGATATGACTCCTCCGGCTGCCTCCGCCCTCAACCCCGCACTGGCCGGGCGGACCATCCACTTCATCGGTGTGGGTGGGGCAGGAATGTCCGCCATTGCGCGGATCATGCTGCAACTCGGCGTTGCCGTCAGTGGCAGCGACGGCCAGGATTCACCCGTGCTGGCGCAACTGCGCGCCCAGGGTGCCCAGATCCACCTGGGCCACGATGCCGCCCACCTCGGTGCGGCAGACACGGTCGTCTACTCGAGTGCGATCCGGGCGGACAATGCGGAATTCGCCCAGGCGCAACGTGCCGGTCTGCGTATCTGGCATCGCTCCGAGGCTCTTGCTGCCGTGATGAGCGGAACCGTCATTGCGGTGGCCGGGACCCATGGCAAAACCACCACCACCTCGATGACCGTGGTGGCCTTGCGCGGAGGTGCCCTGGACCCTGGCTTCGCGATCGGTGCCGTGGTGGCCGAACTGGGCAGCAACGCCGCGCTGGGCAGCAGCCCGATCTTTGTGGCGGAGGCCGATGAGTCGGACGGCTCCTTCCTGAATTACCGCCCGCAGATCGCCGTGGTGACGAACATCGAGGCCGATCACCTGGACCACTATGGAACCGCAGAAGCCGTGAACAGGGCCTTTGAGGACTTTGCCGCGCTGCTTCCTGCCGGGGGACTGCTGGTGGCCTGCGCGGACGATGCCGGCGCTTCAGCCTTGGCCGACCGCACTGTGCCGCGGGCCAGGGTGGTCCGTTATGGGCGCTCCGAGGCGGCACAGTGGCGGATCTCGGGCGGTATTTCCGGGGAAGCCGGAGGCGCGGTGCTGACCACCCCGACGGGAGAGCAGCTCGTTCTGAATCTGGCGGTGCCGGGAGAGCACAATGTGCTCAATGCGGTGGCAGCCGTGGCGGTGGCCAGTGAGCTGGGCGTCGAACCGGCTGCTGCACTGGCTGCACTGGCTGGATTCCGTGGTGCGGCCCGACGTTTTGAAGCCAAGGGCGAAGCTCGAGGGGTCCGGGTTTTTGATGATTATGCCCACCATCCCACCGAGGTGCGGGCCGCGCTTCAGGGTGCCCGCGCGGTGGCTGGGGAGGGAAAGGTCCGGGTCCTGTTTCAACCGCACCTGTTTTCTAGGACGCAGGCCTTTGCCGCCGATTTTGCTCACGCCCTGCGCGGTGCCGATGAGGCCTATGTGCTGGATATCTATGCTGCCCGAGAGGATCCTGTTCCTGGGGTGGACAGCAGGATCATCACCGAGGCAGCCGCGCTGGCCGTCTCGGCTGAGGATGCCGGAGCCGGTCGCGGAACCCTGCACTACGCGCCCGATGCCGCCGCCGCCGTTGGCGCTCTTGCGGCATCGAGCGCTGCTGGTGATGTGCTGCTCACGATCGGTGCGGGAGATGTGACCCGGTGGGGAAGCGTGCTGCTGACCGAACTGGAGGCCAGCGATGCGACGTAAACCCCATGTGGTGTCCAGCAGGCCAGCCGGTGCCCCCGAGCTGAGTCCTGAGGAGATGGTGAGTCCTGAGGAGATTGCGCAGCCGCCCGTTGAGGGCTCCCCGGGGGATATGCCTGGGGTCTCGGTGGCCAGGATTCCTCTGGAGGACAGCAGCGGAGTCGGCATGGAGGACGGCGGCGCGGACAGCCTTGGCGCCCAGAGCGCGGAGGCTCGGGGTTCAGGTGTCACGGGTTCAGGTGTCACGGGTTCGGACCTCCAGGGCCGGAAGCTGGTTCTGGCGACCTCGGATGCGGTGACCGCTCTGCCGGTTCCCGATGCGGAGCCCCTCGCGGAGCAGGATCAGTTCGCTGTGCCGGTACCGCGCCCCAAGAAGGCAAAGAAAAGCACCCCATCAAAGAAGGGCACACAGCCAAAGAAGGGCACACAGCCAAAGAAGGGCTCCAAGCCGCCAGCGGCGGCTGTCGATGACGCATGGGCCGATGACGCATGGGGCGATCATGCGGGCGCCGCAGACGACGAGGCTGGCAACGCGACGGTGTTGGCCTTCCCGGGGCGCAAAGAACGTGTGCGCCGCTCGGGACGCCGGCCCTGGCTGCCGTGGACGGTGGCTGCGACCGTCATCGTGCTGGTGGCTGGCCTGATGGCTGCTGTGCTGTTCACCCCGATGCTCGCGCTGCGCACCGTGGCCGTGGATGGCACCAGGCTCGCTTCGGAGGATTCCGTTCAGCAGGCACTGGCCCCACTCAAGGGCAAACCGCTGACCCAGGTCACCCAGAGCCAGGTCCAGCAGCTGCTGACCCCGCTGGTGCAGGTCAAATCGGTCAGCATCGAGGCTCGCCCCCCGTCCACGCTCCTGGTGCACATCATTGAGCGTGTTCCGGTGGCGGTGCTTAAAAGCGGATCGGATTATCTGCTGGTCGATCCTCAGGGCATTCAGCTGGGGACCACCAGGGATCTGGGGGCGGCAAAACTTCCCCTGATCGATGGCGGCACCGCCATGATTGGCCAGAGCACCTTCGCGGCGATGACCGCTGTTCTGGCCGCGCTGCCTGCCGACGTGCTGGGGCGGATGAAGTCTGCATCGGCCTCCTCGCCGGACAATGTGGAACTGACGCTGAGCGACGGGAAGACGGTCGTCTGGGGTGATGCTTCGGAGATGGCGTTGAAGGCCCAGGTGCTCAAGATCATGCTGGACAACCCGCCCACTGCTCAGGCGGGCAAACCGGCACCGGCGCCGGTGAGAACCTACGATGTGTCCTCACCCCGGCATCCCGTCACCCGATAAGTTCCTGGGATGATTCACACGACACGCGGGCGTGGTCATTGCGCCGAAACTCGATGCCCCATAGCGTCACATCAAGAGTTAGTTGACATAACTATAACCCTCAACTTGAGGGTTAAGGTTTAGCTCGACACATTATTTCTGCAGAACATCGAACCAACATCGAACAAGGGACACCAACCGTGGCAGCACCGCAGAACTATTTGGCCGTCATCAAAGTGGTCGGCATCGGCGGCGGCGGCGTGAACGCTGTCAACCGCATGATCGAAGTAGGCCTGCGTGGCGTGGAGTTCATTGCGATCAACACCGATGCTCAGGCGCTGCTGATGTCTGATGCTGATGTGAAGCTCGACGTCGGGCGTGAACTGACCCGTGGGCTGGGCGCAGGCGCGGATCCGGAGGTTGGACGCAAGGCTGCTGAGGACCACGCCGAGGAGATCGAAGAGGTGCTCCGTGGTGCCGATATGGTGTTCGTCACCGCAGGTGAGGGTGGCGGCACCGGCACTGGCGGTGCTCCGGTGGTGGCTCGCATCGCACGCTCCCTCGGTGCCCTGACCATCGGTGTGGTCACCCGCCCGTTCACCTTCGAGGGACGCCGCCGTTCCAACCAGGCGGAGTCCGGTATCGATTCGCTGCGCGATGAAGTCGATACCTTGATCGTCATCCCGAACGACCGTCTGCTGTCGATCAGCGATCGCAATGTCTCGATGCTCGATGCTTTCCGCTCCGCGGATCAGGTGCTGCTCTCCGGTGTTCAGGGCATCACGGACCTGATTACCACCCCGGGCCTGATCAACCTGGACTTCGCCGATGTGAAGTCCGTGATGCAGGGTGCAGGTTCCGCTCTGATGGGTATCGGTTCGGCCCGTGGCGAGGATCGTGCCGTCAAGGCCGCGGAGCTGGCCATCGCCTCGCCGCTGTTGGAAGCCTCCATCGAGGGGGCCCATGGTGTGCTGCTCTCCATTCAGGGCGGTTCCGACCTGGGTCTCTTCGAAATCAACGAGGCCGCGCGACTGGTGCAGGAAGTGGCACACCCCGAGGCGAACATCATCTTCGGTGCGGTCATCGACGATGCACTCGGCGACGAGGCTCGCGTCACGGTCATCGCTGCCGGTTTCGACAACGTCGATGCGACGAGCGCACCGCTGCCCGACCGTGCGACGCGCCAGGAGGCACCCGTCGCCGCCGCTGCCCCGGCGGCCGCAGCCCCCAGCCTCTCCAGCTGGGGCCAGAACAGCTCTTCGTCACAGTCCGGCGTCGACCACGGCTTTGACGAGGAACTGCCCGCTATCGTGGAGCCGGATCTCAGTGCCTCCCGGATGGATGATCTGGACGTTCCGGACTTCCTGAAGTAAATCTGATTCAGGAATGTATTTCTGGCAACACCACCTTCGCGGGGAGTGGACTGGCGTTTTCACAGATGCTTCCTCCGGCTCCCTGAGTCTGAGAGTCCCGGCTGGCGGTGCTGCTGATCCTCAGGCGGCTGCCCGTAGGGAACATCTGGTAAATGCGCTCGATGGCGGTCCAGTTCAGTTCATGACCCAGGTCCACGGAACCACCGTGGTCTGGGTCGATGAGCTGGGGGCTCCGCCGGTGCAGGAGCAGCCGGTCGCCGATGGGCTGCTCACCTCTGACCGGGCTGCGGCAGTGCTTGTTGCCGATTGCCTGCCCATTCTCTGGGTGGCGGAAACAGCGGAGGGCCGGGGGCTTGCTGCTGCGGTCCATGCGGGCCGGAAGGGTGTCGCAGCCAATATCGTGCGTGAAACTGCGCAGGCGCTGCGTGCACGTGGGGGAGTGGAGCTTGAAGCCTGGATAGGCCCCTCTATCTGCGGAGCCTGCTACGAGGTCCCGGAGGAATTGCGCGCGGAGGTGGCATCCGCTGTGCCGGAGACCTTTGCCCAGACCTCCTGGGGTACCCCATCGCTTGATCTGCGCGCCGGTGCCCAGGCGCAACTCGAGGCCGAGGGCGTCCGGGTTCACCGCCTGGATGTCTGTACTCTGGAAGATCGTCGATTCTTCTCCCACCGGGGCGGATCAGCGGGTCGGTTCGCCGGCATCGTCTACCGGAGCGGGTCGTGAGCGAGGCGAGTCGGCCTGCGCCAGTGGAGTCTTCCCGGGCCGACGAACTGGCACGGCGACTCTCGAATGTCCGGGCCAGGATCTCTGCCAGCTCTGAGTCCGCCGGGCGGGAGCAAGAACCGACCCTCATTGTGGTGACCAAATTTCATCCGGCTGTAGACGTGCTGACCCTGGCGGAACTGGGTGTCCGGGACGTAGGGGAGAGCCGGGATCAGGAGGCTTCCGCGAAAGCCGCCCTGGTGAACCGGAGCCTGAGCCTGCTGGGTGCCGCGGATTCCGGACTGGCGCTGCACTGGCATTTCGTCGGCCAGTTGCAGGCCAATAAAGCCAGATCCGTCGTCAAATATGCCCAGGCGATCCACTCGGTGGACCGGATCTCGTTGGTGGGGGCGCTGTCCCGTGCTGCGGTGGTCCGCGCAGCAGCAGAACCTCTGGATTGTTTCATTCAGGTGGATCTGAACCCCGCTCTGGAGGACCTGACAGCGACGGCGATGCCGGAGAAGAGCAGAGGGGGAGCGCTACCCTCTCAGGTGGCCGAGCTGGCTGCCCGCCTTGATGATGCCGAGGGGCTACGCCTCGCGGGAGTGATGGCCGTGGCGCCTCTCGGTGAGGATCCTGATGCGGCTTTTGCCCGACTGGCCAGGATCAGCGCCACTGTGCGGTCCAGCTACAGTGCCGCGGACGGCATTTCCGCCGGAATGAGTGGCGATCTTGAGGCTGCTGTGCGACACGGCGCGACACACCTTCGGATTGGTTCGGATGTCCTCGGTCCGCGCCCAGCCGTGGGGTAGCTTCGAAGGAGCAGCAGTTCAACGAGAAATTCACTGACCAAGGAGCAGAAATGGCTGGCGCTCTGCGTAAGACCATGATTTACCTGGGGCTCGCTGACGGCGACGAGCGCTATGAGGCTCATGAGGAGCCTGCGCCCATGCCGTCTCGCCCCGCCCAGAAAATTGAGGACCGTACTGTGGATTACGACAACGGACAAAACCATGCTGCTCCCGCACCGCAGGCCGAATACCGCGCCCCGGTGACGCCGATCAAGCGTGCCGCGTCCTCTCGTGAAGAGCAGACTGGTCTGAAGCGCATCACCACGGTGCACCCTCGCTCCTACAATGACGCCAAAATCATTGGTGAGAGCTTCCGTGACGGCATCCCGGTGATCATGAACGTGACCGATATGGGCGAAGCCGATGCGAAGCGCCTGGTGGACTTCTCTGCCGGTCTGGTGTTTGGCATGCATGGCAGCATCGAACGTGTCACCAACAAGGTCTTCCTACTCTCGCCCTCCTTCGTGCAGGTGCTGGGTGAAGACCAGAAGGACAGCGAAAGCCAGGCCAGCTTTTTCAATCAGAGCTGATTCGGTCCTCGGGGCAAGTACGCTGTTGCAGTGAGCATTATTTTCACCCTCCTCTACACCGTGATCTTGCTTTTCTATCTCACGTTGTTGCTGCGCATCATCTTTGACTGGATCCAACAGCTTGCCCGTGGCTGGCGCCCACAAGGCGTGGCGTTGATTGCTGCTACCGGGGTGTACTCTGTGACGGATCCACCACTGAAACTTCTGCGCCGGTTGGTGCCACCGCTGAATCTCGGTGGAATCTCGCTGGATGTCGGTCTGATCGTGATTTTCATCGTGACCTGGATCCTTCTGACGGTGACTTCTGGACTCGCGTCATGAGGGTCAATTAGTTTCGCCGGTTTTATGGCTATATTCTGAAAACAAGTAGCGCGTCTCCATGAGCGCAACCGCTACAGTGAGTTATCACGCATAAAGTACTTGAGGCCCGGTCGTTCAATGCGTTCGGGTGTCGGTCCTAAACCCCTATGAGGTGACTAGATGGCCCTGACGCCAGAAGACGTTGTCAATAAGCGATTTCAGCCCACGAAGTTTCGTGAAGGCTACGATCAGGACGAGGTAGACGATTTCCTTGACGAAATCGTCGTCGAGCTGCGTCGTCTCTACCAGGAGAACGACGAGCTGCGTAAGCGTCTTGCCGAGGCTGGCCAGGCGGTTCCTGCCGCCCCGGCAACTCCCGTGGCTGCTGCTGAGGCCGCCGCTCTTGTGGTGGAGAAGCCTGCTGCTCCCGCTGCCAAGGAGGAGGTTGCTCCCGTCGCCGCCCCGGTTGCTGCGGTTGCTCCGGCTCCGGTTGCCGCTCCGGCGATCCACCCGACGGCTGAGTCCGCTGCCGGCGTGCTGACCATGGCGCAGAAGCTTCATGATGAGTATGTGACTGCAGGTCTGCAGCAGCGTGACAAGATCATCGGTGAAGCTCAGGTTGAGGCTTCAGGCCTGGTGAACGAAGCACAGGAGAAGAGTCGCAAGGTTCTGGGCAATCTGGAACAGCAGCGCGCGGTGCTCGAGCGTAAGGTCGAGCAGCTGCGTAGCTTCGAGCGGGATTACCGTTCACGCCTGAAGGCCTACATCGAGGGCCAGCTCAGCGATCTCGAGGCGCGTGGTTCTGTCGCTTCGGGTGACGGCCAGGACAGCGGAAAAACCGCTGAATCCTGAGCACTCTGCTCGTAGGCTCTATTTGTTGACGATGGCCGGTGTCCAGCAGCTGCTGGACACCGGCCATCGTCTTGACCGAGGTAATCATGACTGCACCCGATGAGACCGGCGACCACCCCCAGACTTCCGGAGGACCTGCCGCCCCCCGGCGATCGCGGGGGGTCCTGCTGGCCTGGCTGATTTCACTGGCTGTGGTCGCCTATGCCGCCGATCAGCTGACCAAGCTGTGGGTCACCTCTACGATGCAGCTGTATCAGGTGACCGAGGTATTCCCGCCGGTGCTGCGCTGGTACTACATCACCAACTCCGGTGCGGCCTTCTCCATAGGCGAGGGCTATGCCTGGATCTTCGCCGTGGTGATGGCGGCCGTTTCGGTGGTGATCATCTACCTGGCGCGGAAGGTCACGTCAGTCTGGTGGGCCATCGCCCTGGGTATGGTGCTTGGCGGTGCGCTCGGAAACCTCACCGACCGGCTGTTCCGCTCGCCGGGTTTCGGCATGGGCCACGTGGTGGATTTCATTTCCTTCCCCAACTTCGCGATCTTCAATATGGCTGATTCTGCCGTCGTGGGCGGCGTGATCCTGATCTGCCTGCTGACGCTGAAGGGCATCCCGCTCAATAACCGGGCGGTGAGCAGGGGCTCGAAGGCGCCCCGGAGAACCAGCAGCGACGAGCAGACCGAAACAGACGGATCATGAGCGAAACGAATGCGGAGCAGCTGCGCACCGTGGTGATCCCGGAGCATTCTGACGGCCAGCGGGCTGACGCCGTGCTGGCGGAGTTGCTCGGCGTCAGCCGCTCTCAGGCGGCGGCTCTGCTCAGCGCAGGGCGGGTGACGGTGGATGCCGCTACTTTGGCCAAATCCACCCGGGTCGAGGCGGGCACGGTGCTTACCGTGCGCGAACCCGAGGTCTCCGCGCAGAGCGCCGCCGCTGCGGCCAGCGCCGGAGTGCGTTTGGACGTGCTCTGGGAGGACGAGGACATCGTTGTGGTGGACAAGCCGGTGGGGGTTGCCGCGCACGGATCCCCTGGCTGGGTCGGCCCCACCGTCATCGACTCGCTACGGGCCTCCGGTTACCGTATTTCCACCTCGGGAGCACCAGAGCGGGCCGGCATCGTGCACCGTCTGGACGTCGGGACCTCCGGAGCCATGGCTGTTGCGAAGACGGAGCGTGCCTATACCGGGCTCAAGCAGGCTTTCAAGGACCGCACGGTCAACAAGGTCTACCACACGGTGGTCCAGGGGCTGCCTGACCCTTTGCACGGAACCATCGACGCGCCCATCGGACGTCACCCCGGGCATGACTGGCGCTTCGCGGTTCTGGAGGACGGCAGGCCGAGTATTACCGACTACGAAGTCCTGGAAGCCTTCGGCCGGGCGAGCCTCGTCGAGGTCCACCTGCGCACCGGGCGGACTCACCAGATCAGAGTCCATTTCTCCGCCCTGCATCATCCCTGTGCCGGGGATCTGACCTACGGTGCGGACCCGCGGCTCGCCGCTGAGCTCGGCTTGACCCGTCAATGGCTCCATGCCAGGACCCTGGGGTTCACTCATCCGGTCACAGGCGACTGGATCGAAGTGACCAGCGAATACCCCTCGGATCTGGACTACGCCCTTGAAGTGCTTCGCGGACCGGCCTGAGCCTCGGTGCGTCCAGGCCTGCTGAGGGCCGGGCGAGGCTAGAATGGTGAGGTGGCAAGCACCGGTACTTCAGAGTCATTCGTCCACCTGCACAATCACACTGAATACTCCATGCTGGACGGCGCAGCCCGGCTGGGTGACTTGTTTTCGCATGCCACCGAACTCGGGATGGATGCGGTGGCCACCACCGACCATGGCTTTGTCTTCGGAGCCTTCGATTTCTGGAACAAGGCCCGGAACGCCGGCATCAAACCGATCATCGGCGTCGAGGCCTATCTGACTCCGGGCACGGCGCGACGGGATCGTAGCCGGGTGCGCTGGGGCGATGGCGGTCGCGATGACGTCTCCGGTGCGGGTGCCTACACCCATATGACGCTGTGGGCGGAGAACACCGGGGGAATGCACAACCTTTTCCGTGCCTCCTCTCTCGCCTCCCTTGAGGGCTACCTGTACAAGCCCCGCATGGACAGGGACCTGCTCCAGACGTACGGCAAAGGCCTGATCGCCACCACTGGCTGCCCCTCCGGCGAAGTCCAGACCAAACTGCGGCTGGGTCTCTACCGGGAAGCCGTTCAGGCGGCGAGCGATTTCCGGGACATCTTCGGTGCGGAGAACTTCTTCTGTGAGCTGATGGACCATGGCCTGGACATTGAGCGCAACGTCCAGAAGGACCTGGTCAAGCTGGCCAGGGAACTGGGCCTGCCGCTGGTCGCGACCAACGATCTGCACTACACCCATGCCGAGGATGCCTCCAGCCACGCGGCGCTGCTGTGCGTCCAGTCCGGCTCCACGCTGGCGGACCCCAAGCGGTTCAAATTCGATGCCGATGAGTTCTACCTCAAGTCGCCCCAGGAGATGCGCCAGCTCTTCCGCGACTTCCCCGAAGCCTGTGACAACACGCTGCTGATCGCCGAGCGCTGCAATGTGGAGTTCAACACGAGCGCCAACTACATGCCGCGATTCCCGGTGCCGGAAGGTGAGGATGAGCAGTCCTGGTTCGTCAAGGAAGTCGAAAAGGGGCTGCACTACCGATTCCCACAGGGCATCCCGGACGAGGTGCGCAAGCAGGCTGAGTTCGAGGTCGGCGTCATCGTGCAGATGGGGTTCCCCGGCTACTTCCTGGTGGTGGCGGACTTCATCAACTGGGCCAAGGACAACGGCATTCGCGTCGGTCCGGGGCGTGGATCCGGTGCGGGCTCCATGGTGGCCTATGCCATGCGCATTACGGATCTGGATCCGCTCAAGCACGGGCTGATTTTCGAACGCTTCCTCAACCCGGAACGTGTCTCCATGCCTGACTTCGACGTTGACTTCGATGATCGGCGTCGCTCCGAAGTGATCCGCTATGTGAGCGAAAAATACGGCGATGAACGCGTCGCCATGATCGTGACCTACGGGACGATCAAGGCCAAGCAGGCACTCAAGGACTCCTCTCGCGTGCTCGGCTACCCCTTCTCCACCGGTGAGCGACTCACCAAGGCGATGCCGCCGGATGTGATGGGCAAGGGTATGCCGCTGGCCGATATCCACAACCCCGAGGCCAAACGGTATTCCGAGGCCGAAGAGATGCGGGAACTGCTCAAGAGCGACGCCGACTCGCAGCGTGTCTTCGAAACCGCGCTCGGCCTGGAAGGGCTCAAGCGGCAGTGGGGTGTGCATGCGGCCGGCGTCATCATGTCCTCCGACCCGCTGATCGACATCATTCCGATCATGCGTCGTGAGCAGGATGGCCAGATCATCACCCAGTTTGATTACCCGACCTGTGAGGGCCTGGGACTGATCAAGATGGACTTCCTGGGCCTGCGAAATCTCACCATCATTTCCGATGCGATTGAGAACATCAAGCTCAATCAGAATTTTGATCTGGTGCTCGAAGACCTGGCGCTCGATGACGTCGAGTCCTATGAGCTGCTGGCCCGCGGCGACACGCTCGGCGTGTTCCAGCTGGACGGTGGACCCATGCGGTCGCTGCTCAAGCTGATGAAACCGGACAACTTCGAAGACATCTCCGCGGTGATTGCGCTCTACCGCCCGGGACCGATGGGCGTGAACTCGCATACCAACTACGCGCTGCGTAAGAACAAGCAGCAGGAGATCACCGCGATCCACCCGGAGCTGGAAGCTCCGCTGGAGGAGATCCTCGGTGGAACTTACGGCCTGATCGTTTATCAGGAGCAGGTGATGGCCGCGGCCCAGAAGCTGGCCGGCTTCAGCCTCGGTCAGGCAGATATTCTCCGCCGCGCCATGGGTAAGAAGAAGAAGTCGGAGCTGGATAAGCAGCAGGCTGATTTCTTCGGCGGTATGGCTGCCAACGGCTATTCGCAGCAGGCGATGGATGCGCTCTGGAAGGTCCTAGAATCCTTCGCGGACTACGCCTTCAACAAGGCCCACACTGCGGCTTATGGGCTGATCTCCTACTGGACGGCGTACCTCAAGGCTCACTACCCGGCCGAATACATGGCGGCCCTGCTCACCTCGGTGGGTGATGACAAGGACAAATCCGCCATGTACCTCAATGAGTGCCGACGGATGGGCATCACGGTGCTGCCGCCGGACGTCAACGAATCCGCGCTGAACTTCACCCCGGTGGGCCGGGACATCCGCTTCGGTATGGGTGCCATCCGCAATGTCGGGGCCAATGTGGTGCACGCCCTGGTGCTTGCCCGCCAGGAGAAGGGTGCCTTCGAGAACTTCAGCGACTTCCTGCTGAAAGTCCCGGCCGTCGTCTGCAATAAGCGCACCGTTGAATCGCTGATCAAGGCCGGGGCCTTTGACTCCCTGGGCCACCCGCGGCGCGCCATCGCGATGATCCATGAAGAAGCGATCGATTCGGTCGTCGTTCTCAAACGCAATGAGGCCGCCAACCAGTTCGACCTGTTCAGCGCCTTCGACGAGCCAGGTGAGACCAGCGGGCTGGCCGTCGTCGTGCCGGACCTGCCGGAATGGGAGAAGAAGGACAAGCTGGCCTTCGAGCGGGACATGCTTGGCCTGTATGTCTCCGACCACCCTCTGCAGGGGCTGGAAGGCGTGCTGGCTCAGCATGCAGAGGCGAGCATCAGCCACCTGATCGGCGATGACGGGCCGGCCGACGGTGCCATCGTCACCATTGCCGGCATGATCACCTCGCTCTCCCGTCGGATCGCCAAGGCCAGCGGCAACGCCTATGCACGCGCCGAAATAGAGGATCTGGGCGCTTCAATGGAGGTCATGTTCTTTGGCCAGGTCTACGGACCGATCTCCTCGATTCTGGCCGAGGATCTGATTGTGACGGTCAAGGGGCGACTGCAGAAACGTGACGACGGGAATATCACGCTCAACGCCATGGAACTCACGGTGCCGGATCTGACCGAGGGCACCAACGGGCCGGTGGTGATCTCCTTGCTGGAACACAAGGCCACCGAGCCGGTGTTGCAGGCGCTCGGCGAGGTCCTTGGCACCCATCCGGGCAACTCCGAGGTGCGGCTGCACCTGACCGGAACCTCCTCGGTGAAGATCATGAAACTTCCGCTGCACCGGCGGGTGAACCCGAACCCTGCGCTCTTCGGGGACCTGAAGGTTCTGCTGGGCCCGGCCTGCCTGGAAGCCAGCTGATCCTGAGCTGGTTCCTGGGCTGAACCTGGTACCGCGGCTGCTGAGCCGGAACGGCTAAACTTCTGGGGTGAGTAATCCCGTGGAACCGATGCCCTCCGTAGAAGCCGCACCGGAAGACGCTGGCGAGACTGAGCTGACCGAGACTGGGTTGATCCGTCAGATCGATCTGCGTGGCCGTGAGCTCAGCACCGCGCAACTGCGTGCCGTGGTGCCCCGGGCTGAGCCGGGCGCGGCTGCCGATGCCGAGGACACCGTTCGGCGAGTACTCTCCCGTGTGGAGCAGGAGGGCTGGCCTGCGGTTCTCGAACTCACCGCAGCCTTCGACCGGATCAAGCTGGAGAATCCGCGTGTCCCCGCAGCGGCCCTTCAGGAGGCGCTGCGCACCCTGGATCCCACGGTACGCCGGGCGCTGGAGACCTCCATTGAGCGGGCACAGAAGGTGGCACGGGCCCAACGACCTGACACGGTGTCCGTCGAGGTCGCCCCGGGAGCCACCGTCACCCTGCGCTGGGAACCTCTGCTCCGGGTGGGGCTCTATGTTCCCGGCGGCCTGGCTGTCTACCCCTCGTCGGTGATCATGAATGTGGTCCCGGCACTTGCTGCCGGAGTGGGTTCCATGGTGCTGGTCTCCCCGCCGCAGAAGGAATGGGGTGGCCTGCCGCACCCCACCATCCTGGCCGCAGCTGCTCTGCTTGGCGTCGAGGAGGTCTATTCCCTCGGTGGAGCCCAGGCCATTGCCGCACTCGCTTACGGGCTGGAGGCCGAAGGGGAGTGCCAGGCCCTCGAACCGGTGGACCTGATCACCGGCCCCGGGAACCGTTTCGTGGCGACCGCCAAGCGGCTGCTGCGCGGACGGGTGGGCATTGACGCCGAGGCGGGCCCCACAGAAATTGCGATCCTGGCCGATGACCAGGCACCTGCCGCCTATGTGGCCGCGGACCTGCTGAGCCAGGCCGAACACGACCCCTTGGCCGGCTCGGTGCTGGTGACCTCCTCGCCGGAGCTGGCGGCCGGGGTGCGCCAAGCACTGGAGGGGCAGCTGGCCGCCACCAAGAACGCCGAGCGGGCCCGGCAGGCCCTGGCCGGCCAGCAGTCCGCCATCGTGCTGGTGGATGACCTGGAGCAGGGACTGGCCGTGGTGAACGCCTACGCGGCGGAGCACCTGGAAGTGATGACAGACGATGCCGCCATCCTCGCGGGGCGGGTGACCAGCGCGGGTGCCATCTTCATTGGCCCGTCCTCACCGGTCAGCCTGGGGGACTACTGTGCCGGATCCAACCACGTGCTGCCGACCGGCGGCACCGCAGCCTTCGCCTCGGGCCTGGGCGTTCACACCTTCCTGAAGGCAATTCAGGAGATCCAGTACGACGAGGCGGCGCTTGCGGAAGTTGCCGGTTCGATCATTGCGCTGGCGGATGCTGAAGGCCTGCCGGCCCACGGTGAGGCGGTTGCCGTTCGCCTGCAGTGAGCTACGGCGTCCGTCCTGTTGGACCACTACATCTAGTAATAACAGCCTTGTAGTTCCGCTATATCTAGTGTTAGCCTGTGTGTTGACCGGAGCGAAGGAGGTGGCTGATGTACTGTCCGTTCTGTCGTCACCCCGACTCGCGGGTGGTCGATTCGCGGGTGTCCGATGACGGATCATCGATCCGGCGCCGTCGGCAATGCCCGGAGTGTGAACGACGTTTCACCACGGTGGAGACCACCAGCCTGACGGTGATCAAGCGCTCCGGCATCGGCGAGCCGTTCAGCCGGGGCAAAGTGATCAACGGCGTCCGCAAGGCCTGCCAGGGGCGGCCGGTCAGTGAGGATGATCTGGCCCTGCTGGCGCAGGAAGTTGAAGAGAGCATCCGCTCAGCCGGTGCCGCCGAAATCGAGGCACACGAGGTGGGGCTGGCCATTCTGGGGCCGCTGCAAAAGCTCGACACCATCGCCTACCTGCGCTTCGCGAGCGTCTACCAGGCCTTCGAGACTCTCGACGATTTTGACACCGCGATTGCCGCACTCCGCAAGGAAGCAGCCAGCAACCGGGATTCTGCGCAGTCACAGCAGCGGGATCGTCTCTGAACTCCGGTGGTGGCTGGGGAGGGGAAGCCCGAGCCACCACCGGCACCACTTGGCGTCGGCCGGTCACCGGCAACGGTGATCCGGGGGACCACTCGCACACAGGCGCGGCGCGGGCCTACTTTTTGCGATAGTGACGCGAGGCCTGAAGAGCTGCACCAACGATTCCGGCGTTGTTTTTCAGCTCGGCGGTGATGATCTTGGTCTGAAGCTTGAGCTGCGGCAGATAATCTTCGCTGCGTTTGGAGATGCCACCGCCGACGATGAACAGCTCGGGGGAGAACAGGAACTCCACGTGAGAGAAGTAACGCTGCAGTCGCTGAGCGTACTCGTCCCAGGGCAGGTCCTCACGTTCCCGGGCCGATGCTGAGGCCCGGGTCTCAGCATCGAAACCGTCGATCTCCAGATGCCCGAGTTCCGCATTGGGGACCAGCTTTCCGTTGAAGATGAAGGCAGAGCCGATGCCGGTGCCCAGAGTGATCACCAGCACGGTGCCTTTGACACCCTTGCCGGCGCCGTACTTGGCTTCCGCCACGCCAGCGGCGTCGGCATCGTTCATCACGTGGACCGGACGCTTGAGGACCGAGGTCAGCAGAGCATCGGCATCGGTGCCAATCCAGCTGTTGTCGACATTGGCCGCCGAGCGGGCCACGCCGTGAACGATGATCGCCGGGAAGTCCACGCCGATGGGTGAGTTTTTACTGGGGGCCTCCGGGCGGGACATGAGTTCGTCGACGACCTGCCGGACCACCTCGGCAACCGCTTCCGGAGTAGCAGGCTGGGGGGTGTCGATCCGGAAGCGTTCCCCGATCAGCTTGCCATTGTCCAGGTCGACAATGCCGCCCTTGATCCCGGTACCACCAATATCGATGCCGATGATGTGGGAGGACGATTCATGAGAGGACATAACAACTCCGGAGGGGTCGAAAGCTGACGGTGAACAGGGCAAGTGTAGAAAAACAGCTAATCACAGATGACGGTCATTGACCGCGAGTAAAAGCAATATGAACGGCGCATTCCGTACCTCTGGCACTACGGCAGCGTCAGAACCTCCGCTCCGGTCTCCGTGACCAGAAGCGTGTGTTCAAACTGGGCGGTACGGCTACGGTCCCGGGTCACCGCAGTCCAGTCGTCGGCCCAGAGATCCCAGTCGATGCCGCCCAGGGTGAGCATCGGTTCGATCGTGAAGACCATACCGGGTTCGATCAGTGTCGAATAGGCCGGTGCGGCGTCATAGTGCGGAATGATCAGGCCGGTGTGGAAGGCCTCGCCCACGCCGTGCCCGGTGAAATCGCGGACCACCCCGTAGCCGAAACGCTTGGCATAGGACTCGATGGCCCGGCCGATGACATTGATCTGCCGTCCCGGAGCCACCGCCTTGATGGCCCTTCGCAGGGATTCCTCGGTCCGTTCGACCAGTAGCCGGGACTCTTCATCGACATCACCCACCAGGAAGGTGTAGTTCGTGTCCCCGTGTACACCGCCCAGATAGGCCGTGATATCGATGTTGAGAATGTCGCCGTCCTGCACCACGGTCGAGTCAGGGATACCGTGGCAGATGACCTCATTGAGCGAGGAACACAGCGATTTGGGGAATCCCCGGTAGCCGAGGGTCGAGGGGTAGGCGCCGTGGTCGATCAGGAATTGATGCCCGATGGCGTCCAGCTCGTCAGTGGTCACCCCCGGAACGATGTGCTCGCCGACCGCCACAATGGCCTGAGCGGCAACCTTGGAGGCACGGCGGATGCGCTCAATGGTTTCCGCTGATTTGACCTCGGAACCAGTGAACGGAGCAGGCCCGGGCTTGCCGACATACTCCGGCCGCGGGATCGAAGAGGGGACAGCCCGCTGCGGGCTGAGGATTCCAGGCGTCAGGGTGCCGAGGGGTGCGTGAGGCATGGAACCATCCTACGCACGGCGACGATTCTTCCTGCCTCAACTCTGACCTCCTGCATCCAGGCGGTCAGCACCCTAAACTGAAGGCAGACGCCGGGGCGGTCCGCTGCCTCTGCAGATGCGAGCCGACCAAGATCCCATCCGAGAAGAGGAAGTGCGATGCCGCAGTTTTGGTACAACGTCAAAACCCATGAAGTCGAAGAGGATGCCCAGTCGGACTGGACAGCGTTGATCGGCCCCTACGAGACCAGGGAAGAGGCTGAGCATGCCTTGGAGAAGGTCCACGAGCGCAATGAGGCCTGGGAAGCCGGCGACGAGGATTCCTGACCCTACTCTCTTCCTCCCTCCCAACTGTGTAGCAGAAATTGCACGTAGAAACGTTTCCTTGTGCAATTTCTGCTACACCTAGTTGGGAGCAGCCTCAGCGAACGCTGATGTGAGCCACGGAGTGGTCACAAGCTGGCCTGCGACGATGATGTGGTATTCAGTGAGACCAGTGCTGTTCAAGGAGAATCGTGAACCAGTTTGAAACCCCCGACCTGTCTCAGATGCCGCCCACGTCATCACAGAAGCGTCGTCACCCCGTGCGCACAGCGCTGATCGCCACGGCTGCTGCGGCACTGGTGGTTGGTGCAGGCTCGACGGCGGTCTACGCCGCGACAAGCTCCACGGCCGACAGTTCCAGTTCCAGTTCCACCGCGGCAGCCGCCAAGGGCCAAGGTCGCGGCCGGGTTCTTCACGGCGAAAACGTGGTGGAACGCAATGGCAAGACCGTCACAGTGGAAGTGCAGAACGGCACCATTGAATCCGTCTCGGCGACGTCCCTGACGGTGAAGAGCAGCGACGGCTTCGTACAGACCTACGCGATCGATTCTTCGACCAAGATCGTCAAGCTACCGGCCAAGCCCGCGAAACCTGCGAAGTCATCCGGCAGCCCGAGCTCCAGTGGACCGAACACCGGTTCCGCCCAGGGCCAGAACGGTAACCAGGGCAAGAAGGCTGGCCCTGGAGCCAAGGGTAATCACCCGCAGCCCACCACCATCGCCGTCGGTGATCTCAAGGCAGGCGACACCATCAGCGTCTCCGGGACCAAGAACGGCTCGACCATCACCGCAACCCGGATCGGCCTGCACGCCTAAGAACGCCTGAAGGCTCAGAATGAATGCTCTTCTCCGGGGAACACCCCGGACCTGACCTCATCCCCGTAGCTGCGTGCAGCCTCGCTGAGGATCTCACGAAGCTGAGCATACTGCTTGACAAACTTGGCGACACGCCCGCCGCGTAGACCGGCCATGTCCTGCCAGACCAGGACCTGGCCGGTCGTGGCATTTCCGGCACCGATGCCGATGGTGGGGACGTGGACCGCGGCGTCCACGGCGGCAGCCACCGAGGCTGGCACCATTTCCATCAGCACGGCGAAAGAGCCCGCCTCTGCGAGGGCGACGGCATCGTCAATAATGGCCTGACCGGAATCGCCGCGGCCCTGCACCCGGTAGCCTCCCAGGGCGTGCTCGCTCTGCGGGGTGAACCCGATATGTGCCATGACCGGGATTCCGGCCTCCACCATGGCCCGGACGTGCGGAGCGTGGCGGTGGGTTCCCTCCACCTTGACCGCAGCGACCAGGCCCTCTTTGAGGAACCGGACGGCTGTCATGACCGCCTGGGCCGGGGAGGCCTCATAACTGCCGAAGGGAAGGTCTGCGACCACCAGGGCATGATGGCTGGCCCGGGATACTGCGCGGCACAGCGGAAGTAGTTCGTCGACCGTGACCGGCAGTGTCGACTCATAGCCATAGACATTGTTGGCGGCGGAATCACCGATCAGCA
Source organism: Psychromicrobium xiongbiense (assembly GCF_030271165.1). GTDB lineage: Bacteria > Actinomycetota > Actinomycetes > Actinomycetales > Micrococcaceae > Renibacterium > Renibacterium xiongbiense. Next base: position 37,564 of record NZ_JASSZH010000002.1, read on the forward strand.
GAACTTCAATACCCGCCTCATCAAAGATCTGAGCGGCGTACTGGTCGTAAGCCGTCAGCATCGCAAAGCGCCGGCCCTCATCTTTGGCTTGTTGCAAATGCGGAATTCGCACCTTGCGCTGCAAGGGAGTGACAGGTGCCGCAGAGGCGGTGGAACCCGTGCCGTAAGGGGCAGGCTGTTCGGCTGAATTCATAGTCTGAGCCTACTCGACTTGCCGTCCTCCGGACCCAGAAAATACGTTGCTAACCCGGCAATGGCACCGAGGCTGGGTAGAGTATTCAGTAGTGTGCCCACGCGCCGCACAACCGTGCGATGCTGGGCAGGAATCCACGCTTCAACCGGCCCGATACCACGGAGCCCGAAGCCCAGAATGGCCCTTCCGGTATTGCCCTGAGCGGACCGGACGACGGAGAGGACAGCCATGGACCGTCAACAGGAGTTCGTGCTGCGCACCATCGAGGAGCGGGATGTGCGTTTTGTGCGTCTCTGGTTCACCGATGTGGTGGGTTCACTGAAGTCAGTAGCCCTTGCTCCGGCAGAAGTGGAGGGCGCCTTTGAGGAGGGCCTTGGTTTTGACGGCTCCTCGATTGAAGGCCTGGCCAGGGTCTACGAATCCGATATGCTCCTGCAGCCGGATCCCTCAACCTTCCAGATTCTGCCCTGGCGTGGGGATACCGAGCAGACCTCCCGGATGTTCTGTGACATTCTGACCCCGGACGGGCAGCCCTCTGCAGCGGATCCACGGCATGTGCTTAAACGGACCCTTGCCAAAGCGGCGGATATGGGTTTCACCTGCTATACACATCCCGAAATTGAGTTTTACCTGCTCAAATCCGAAGAACTCGGTGCAGACGGCCAGCCGGTACCGGTGGATCACGCCGGGTACTTCGATCACGTTCCCGGGGGCGTGGCCCAGGACTTCCGCCGCACTGCGGTGGGCATGCTGGAGAGCGTCGGGATCTCCGTGGAGTTCAGCCATCACGAGGGGGGTCCGGGCCAGAACGAAATAGACCTCCGTTATGCGGATGCTCTGCAGACGGCGGACAACATCATGACCTTCCGCACGGTGATCAAAGAGGTCGCCCTGCAACAGGGGGCTTATGCGACCTTCATGCCTAAGCCGTTTTCCCAGCATCCCGGATCCGGGATGCACACGCACTTCTCGCTCTTCGAAGGCGATTCCAATGCCTTCTTCGAAGCAGGGGCGGAGTTCCAGCTTTCCGCGACGGCACGCAAGTTCATTGCCGGCATCCTGCGCTATGCGCCGGAGTTCACTGCCGTGACCAACCAGTTCGTCAACTCCTATAAGCGCCTCTGGGGTGGCGGTGAAGCCCCGAGTTACCTTTCCTGGGGCCACAACAACCGCTCGGCGCTGGTGCGGGTGCCGCTGTACAAACCGGGCAAGGGGCAGTCGGCCCGGATCGAGTACCGGGGCATCGACTCGGCCACCAACCCGTACCTGGCCTACGCCGTGCTGCTGAGCGCCGGGTTGCGCGGCATCGAGGAAGGCTATGAGCTGCCCTCCGTGGCTGAAGAGGATATTTCGCTGCTGACCACCGCGGAGCGCAGGGTTCTGGGACACGATCCGCTGCCCTCCAGCCTGCATGATGCGGTGCGGATCGCGGAAGAATCCGAATTCCTGGCCGAGGTCCTCGGGGAGCGCGTCTACGAGCATTTCCTACGGAACAAGCGGGCCGAATGGCAGGATTACCGCCTGCAGGTGACGCCCTACGAGTTGCAGAAGAACCTTGGAATTCTCTGACCTGAGGCGTTGATGAAAAGCCTCCATGGCACGCTGATCTCGCTGGGCTTTGCCGATGTTGAGAAAAGCAGTCGATTTCTTGCTGCACCTGAGCTGGACAGCCTGGACCGCGAGCAGCTACTCAAGGGGTTCGCTTTCGCGGCGGATCCTGACCTCGCCCTGCAGTCTTTGGTGCGAATCCTGGCTGCCCGCGAGCCGCTGGCCTCTCAGGTGGCGCAGATACTCAAGGGCCCGGAAAGCGCTCAGGAGCCCGTTTTCAGGCTCCTGGGCGCCTCAGAGGCGCTGGCAGACTTCCTGATCCGCAACCCGGACGAGGGTGGCATCTTCGGCCACCCACTCAGTGCTGAACCGCTCGCCGTGCCCGCAGAATCCCTGCGCGAAGCCCTGCTCCGCGCCGTCGGATCAGACCCCTACAGCGAACGACCGGTGGCTCGGAAGGATCCGGCGCTGGCCACACTGGAATTGCGCAAGGTCTACCGGAGAAAGCTCGCGGAGTTGGCTCTGCGGGACCTCAGCGCAGCGTCGCCCACGGATGCGCTGCCCACCGTTGCGGCGGAACTGGCTGATCTGGCGGGCGCTGCGGTGGAGGCAGGCCTTGCCGTTGCCCGGGCAGATCTCGCCCGGACCTTCCCGGCCACCGAGATCGCGGCGGTGGACCTGGCCGTGATCGGTATGGGCAAGACCGGCGCGCGGGAGCTCAATTACATTTCCGATGTCGACGTCATCTACGTGGTGGAGAGCCGTGACCTTGACTCGCGACGCGTGGTGGAAATCGGCACAGCCCTCGCCTCGACCCTGGCCAGGGTGATTTCTGCCCCGGGCCGGGAACCCGGTCTGTGGGAATTGGACGCGAATCTTCGTCCGGAGGGCAAAGACGGCCCACTAGTACGCACCCTGGAGTCGCATCTGGAATACTACCGGCGGTGGGCGCGGAACTGGGAATTCCAGGCCCTGCTCAAAGCTCGGACGCTGGCAGGCAGCCGCTCGCTGGGGCAGCGCTATGAGGCCGCCATTGAGCCTCTCATCTGGAACTCCTCTGAACGCGAGGGCTTCGTGGAGTCCGTGCAGGCCATGCGCCGTCGGGTCAGCGATCATATTCCGGAGGCGGAGAAGGAACGCCAGCTCAAGCTCGGGATCGGTGGTCTGCGGGACGTGGAATTCACGGTGCAGCTCCTGCAACTGGTCCATGGAAAAACCGATCCCGGCCTGCGTCGCCGCGACACGACGGGGGCGATCGCCGCTCTGGCGGCCGGCGGATACATCGGGCGTTCCGACGGCGCTGAACTCGATGCTGCCTACCGGTACCTGCGCGTCCTGGAGCACCGTATCCAGTTGGTTCAGATGCGCAGGACCCATCTGCTGCCGACCTCCAGCGCAGCCCTGCGTGCCCTGGCCCGTTCCAGCCAGGGAGCTTTTGCCCAGACACGGCCCAGTGCTGAGGCGTTGCTGGAGCAATGGCGCGGAGTCAAGCGTCAGGTCCGGGCACTTCACGAACGCATCTTCTACCGTCCTCTCCTGGCCACCACTGCCCACCTCAGCGCCGAGGAAACCGCACTGAGCCCGGCGGCTGCTCAGGCACGGCTGGCGGCGCTAGGGTACCGGGACAGCCTCGGTGCCATGCGTCACATCCAGGCGCTCACCGCGGGAGTCTCGCGCCGTGCGGCGCTGCAGCGCCAGCTGCTGCCGGTGTTGCTCGGCTGGCTGGCTGAGGGTGTTGACCCCGATGGCGGCCTGCTGGCTTTCCGGCGGCTGAGCGAGTCCCTGGGGGCCAGCCACTGGTATCTTGGGATGCTTCGTGACTCGCAAGCCGCTGCGGAGCGTCTCTGCCATGTGCTTTCCAGTTCCCGCCTGGTGGCGGATCTGCTGGAGGTGTCGCCGGAACAGACTGCCTGGCTGGGCAGCGATAAGGATCTGGAACCCCTGAGCCTGGCCGCACAGTGGCAGGAAATCCTGGCGAAGATGTCGCGCAATCCGGAGCCGGAGAAGGCGATGCGGCTGATCCGGCTGATCCGGCGGCGTGAACTGCTGCGGATAGCGCTGGCGGACAGTGCCGGTGTGATCACGGCGGGCGAGCTGGGCCATGCGCTCTCCGATGCGGATCAGGCCGCCGTTCTGGGCGCGCTCAGGGTCGCCGAGCTTGAAGCGGGGGAGCTGCAGACCTCCCTGCTGGTGGTGGGCATGGGCAGACAGGGCGGCCGGGAGATCAGCTACGGCTCCGATGCTGACGTCCTGTTTGTGCACCGCCCGCTGCCCGGTGCCGATCCGGAGCGGGCGCAGCAGCAGGCACAGCAGCTCGCCGCCCGGGTCAGCGCCCTGCTCAGTCACCCGCTCAAGCCTGCGGTGCTGGCCGAACGGGAGCTGATGATCGATGCCGGTCTCCGTCCTGAGGGCAGAGACGGTCCCCTGGCGAGATCGCTGGAGTCGTATCAGGAGTACTACGCCCGTTGGTCACTGGTCTGGGAGGCTCAGGCGTTGCTGCGGGCCAGGCCACTGGCAGGCGATGACGCTCTGGCCGCTGATTTCCTGGCCTGGGCTGACACCATCCGGTATCCGGTGGCTCTTCCGGATTCGGAGCTGCGCGAGGTCCGGCGGATCAAGGCCAGGGTGGAGGCGGAGCGGTTGCCCCGGGGAGCTGACCCTTCGCGTCATCTCAAGCTCGGCCGTGGCGGTCTGAGCGATGTCGAATGGCTCGTTCAGCTCATGCAGTTGCAGCATGCTCACGAGTACCCGGCGCTACGGACCACCTCAACGCTTCAGGCGCTCGCCGCGCTGGGGGATACCGGGCTGTTGCCTGCGGTCGATGCCGCCCTACTGGCCAGGTCCTGGCGGCTGGCCACCCGAATCCGGTCCAGCCTGGTCCTGTGGAGTGGGAAGAGCAGCGACATTCTGCCCTCTGCCGGCCGGGACCTGGAAGCGGTGGCCCGGTGGTGTGGTTACCCGCCGGGCAGCGGGGCCCAGCTGGAAGAGGATTACCTGCGGCTCACCCGCCAGGCGCGGGCGGTTTTCGAGGAGCACTTCTACGGCAACTGAGGTGCCTCCGGGCGGCCGGAAGCACATTTAGGTAGTCTCTACGAGTGCAAACACTCCGAAAAACATTTGGTTTACGGCGCGTCTTTGGCTCGTCGAACCCGTTCCTGGCCGTTATTGCGACAGTACTGACTGCTTTGGTGGTGTTCTTTGGCGCCGGCATTCTGCCCGGTGGCCAGGCCGCGCAGGCCGCGGACAAACCCTCTGCAGTCCAGGGCAAGACCTTCACCATCGGCACGGACACCACCTTCGCGCCCTTCGAGTTCCGCGACAGCAGCGGCAACCTGGTCGGCATCGATATGGACCTGATCCGCGCGATCGCCAAGGACCAGGGCTTCAACGTCGAGATCAAATCGCTGGGCTTCAGCGCCGCCTTGCAGGCGTTGAGCTCCAACCAGGTCGATGGCGTCATCGCGGGCATGTCGATTACCGACAAGCGCAAGCAGGTCTATGACTTCTCGGAGCCGTATTTCGATTCCGGCGTCCAGATGGCGGTGGCGAAGAACGACAATACGACCAAGGGCTACGACGATCTGCGTGGCAAGACCGTTGCCGCGAAAACCGGCAGTGAGGGCGAAACCTACGCCAAATCCATTGCTGATAAGTATGGGTTCACGGTCAAGTCACTGGACCAGTCCGCCACCATGTATGAGCTGGTCAAATCCGGCAATGCGGTAGCAGTCTTCGATGACTACCCGGTGCTTGCCTATGGCATCGCACAGAACAACGGGCTGAAAACCGTCACCGACAAGGTTCCCGGAGCTTCTTACGGATTCGCGGTCAACAAGGGCCAGAACCCGGATCTGCTGGCCGCCTTCAATGACGGGCTGGCCAAGTTGAAGGCCAATGGCGGCTACCAGAAGATCCTGGACACCTACCTCAAGGCACCCCAGAACACCGCACCCAGCTCCTTCTGGGACCTGCTGGCCCAGAGCATGCCTGCGCTGCTTAGCGGCCTGGGCAACACCCTGTTGGTGACGGCGATCTCCTTCCTGTTTGCGATGCTGCTGGGCCTGTTGTTCGGCTTCCTGAAGGTTTCGCAGAACATCGTGTTGCGTGGTGTGGCGACAACTTTTGTGAACGTCTTCCGCGGCACCCCGCTGCTGGTTCAGGCGTTCTTCTTCTATTTCGGTATTCCTCAGTTGACCGGGCAGCCGATCAATATCTGGGTTGCTGGCGTGCTTACCCTGAGTCTGAACTCCGGGGCGTATGTGACCGAGATCGTTCGCGGCGGCATCCAGTCGGTGGACCCGGGGCAGCTGGAGGCCAGCCGCAGTCTGGGTCTGAGCTATCTCACCTCCATGCGGCGCGTGGTGATTCCACAGGCCTTCAAGATCATGACGCCATCGTTGATCAACCAGTTGGTGATCCTGCTCAAGGATTCCTCCCTGCTGTTGGCCATCGGTTTTGCTGAGTTGCTGTACCAGGGCCAGCAGATCTACGCCGGCAACTTCCGGGTTGCAGAGACGCTGCTGATTGTGGGTGTCATGTACTTCGTGGTCATCATGCTGCTGACCAAACTGGCCAATATCGTGGACAAGAGGTTCAACAAATGAGCGCGAATGCAAAGATCACCGTCTCCGGTCTGCGGAAGTCCTACGGCTCGAATGAGGTGCTCAAGGGCATCGACGTGCAGATCGCCGAAGGCGAAGTGGTCTGCGTGATCGGGCCGTCCGGCTCTGGTAAGTCAACCTTTCTGCGCTGCCTGAACAAGCTGGAGGACATCACCTCCGGCTCGGTGTCGGTGGACGGTTTCGATCTGACGGATCCGAAGGTCGATCTGAACCAGGTCCGGCAGCATATCGGGATGGTCTTCCAGCACTTCAACCTGTTCCCACACATGTCGGTGCTGGAGAACATCACCCTGGCGCCGGTGGAGCTGAAGAAGTTCGGCAAAGCGCAGGCACGGGACCGTGCTCTGGAGCTGTTGCGTCGGGTCGGGCTGGAAGACAAGGCCGAGGCCCGTCCGGCATCGCTGTCGGGTGGGCAGAAACAGCGCGTGGCGATCGCGCGGGCGTTGGCGATGGCCCCGGACATCATGCTCTTTGACGAGGCGACGAGCGCCCTCGATCCGGAAATGGTCGGGGAGGTGCTCCAGGTGATCAAAGATCTGGCATCCGAGGGCATGACCATGGTGGTGGTGACCCACGAGATGGGATTTGCCCGTGAGGTCTCGGACCGGGTGATCTTCATGGCCGATGGTGTCATCTGCGAGGAGGGCGCACCCCGCCAGATTTTCGGTGCCCCGGCGCAGCCCCGGCTCCAGGAGTTCCTCGCCAAAGTGCTCTGAAGACTTTCCAACAGGAGGGTCGTCAACCTTAGTTGACGCCCCTCCTGTTGTCAACTAAGGTTGACGAATGGAGGCGGAGCGGATGAAAACCCTGATCGGCGATATGGATGGCGAGAATCCCACCGAGGCGCTCTATGCCCTCTCGGAGCTGCAGCGCGAGGTGAGTCGCACCGAGGCCGCGCTGGTGCGTCGTGCGAGGCAGTCCGGAATGTCCTGGGAGCTGATCGCCGTCTGCCTGGGGGTCAGTAAACAGGCCGTGCACAAGAAGTTCGGTAAGGCCTAGAGCTGCTCGGCCAGCAGGAAGTCATTCCGGACCTCGATGAGCCTGCGCAGGCAGCGCCGGAGGAACAGCTGTTCAGCAAGCCAGTCCAGAGGGCCCAGGGGTGCCCTGACGTCCAGGATGTCCGTCATCGCGGTGCCGCCATCTACCGAGCCTTCGAAGCGGTGCTCGTGGCGGAAGGAGGCAAGCGGGCCGCTGACCTGTTCGTCGACGAAGCTGCCCGGTTCCGCCAGGGCGGTGATCCGGCTCGCCATCGTGATCCACGAACCCGAAGTGCCTGGCGCGCCAGGTCACTGATTCTCCGAGGCCGATATGCCCCGAGGCGTGTGCAGAATCAGTCGGAAGGCCATACTGATCAGCGTATCCCGCCCCAACACAACAGCCCGTGTGGTTCCCAGACCTGGGAACCACACGGGCTGTTGTTCAACTCAGGAAGCGTCCTGAAACTTTAGACGCCGTAGTAGAGCTCGAACTCATAAGGGTTGGGCCGCAGGGCAAGCGGAGCGATTTCGTTCTCGCGCTTGTAGGCGATCCAGGTGTCGATCAGGTCCTGGGTGAAGACGCCACCGGCCTGCAGGAACTCGTTGTCGTTCTCCAGAGCCTCCAGAGCCTCCTCGAGCGAACCCGGAGCCTTGGGGATGTCCTTGGCCTCTTCCGGGGGCAGCTCGTAGAGGTCCTTGTCGATCGGCGCGGGAGGCTCGATGCGGTTGCGGATACCGTCGAGGCCAGCCATCAGCTGGGCCGAGAAGGCCAGATACGGGTTGGAGGAGGGATCCGGCGCACGGAATTCGATGCGCTTGGCCTTCGGGTTAGTGCCCGTGATCGGGATGCGGATACCGGCGGAGCGGTTGCCCTGCGAGTAGACCATGTTGACCGGGGCTTCGAAGCCCTTGACCAGGCGGCGGTAGGAGTTGACCGTCGGGTTGGTGAAGGCAAGCACCGCGGAGGCGTGCTTGAGCAGACCGCCGATGTACCAGCGGGCGATGTCGGACAGGCCGGCATAGCCCTTCTCGTCATAGAACAGCGGCTCGCCGCCGTTCCACAGCGACTGGTGGCAGTGCATGCCGGAGCCATTGTCACCGAAGATCGGCTTCGGCATGAAGGTCACGGACTGGCCGTACTCCCAGGCCGTGTTCTTGATGACGTACTTGAACTTCTGCAGGTCATCCGCAGCGTGCACCAGGGTGGTGAAGTTGTAGTTGATCTCTGCCTGGCCGGCGGCACCCACCTCGTGGTGAGAACGCTCCACGGTGAGGCCGGCGTCGTCGAGGTTGAGGCACATGGCGTCACGCAGGTCAGCCTGGTGATCGACGGGCGCGACTGGGAAGTAACCACCCTTGAAGGGGGTCTTGTACCCGAGGTTGCCACCCTCTTCCTTGGCGCCCATGTTCCACGGAGCCTCGATGGAGTCGATCTTGTAGAACGAACCCTGGGGAGAGGACTCGAACTGCACGTTGTCGAAAACGTAAAATTCCGCTTCCGGGGCGAAGAACGCGGTGTCAGCGATGCCGGTGGATGCGAGGTAGGCCTCGGCCTTCTCGGCAACGCCACGGGGATCACGGTGGTAGGGCTCACCGGTGCGGGGGTTCACGATCGAGAAGTTCAGGGCGAGCGTCTTCTCCGCCCGGAAGGCGTCAATGAAGGCGGTGGTGACATCGGGAATGAGCTGCATATCGGATTCAGCGATGCCCTGGAAGCCTCGGATGGACGAACCATCGAACAGCTGGCCATTGATAAAGAAATCCGCATCGACGCTCTTTGCGGGCACATTGAAGTGCTGCTGAATACCAGGCAGGTCGGTGAAGCGGATATCAACAAACTTCACGTCTTCGTCTGCGATGAACTTGAGGACTTCGTCCGCAGTAGTGAACATCTATGCTCCTTCGGCATGTGGGCTGGTGCTGCGGACGTACAGGAACCCCGCGGCTACAGACCAGAGCTTACCGCGTGGCCGTTACTCGGCCATGTCACGAATGTTTCTGGGAGGTTACGTGACCAAGAGTCGAAAGGCCGCAGGGCAGGCATCCCGCATCAGCCGGGGCAGGACCTGCACGCAGGCCGGTAGGCTGGATCAGTGGTAGATCGAAAAGATATCGGCTCCTGGCTCTCCGGTCCGGACACCTCTCATTTGTCCAGATATCCGGGGGAGCGGCTGGGGCTCCCGGAACGCGGCCAGTATTCCATCGCCCGGGCCGGACGCAGGATTCTGGCGCTGGTGATTGACTGGGCTCTGGCCTCAGTGATCTCCTACGCGCTGTTGAACGGTGATCCGCTGGGAACGATCGGCATCTTCTTCATCGAACAGGCGGTTCTGGTCGGCACGCTGGGCTTCAGTATTGGTCATCGAATCGCCAATATTCACGTCGTCCGCCAGGCGCCCGGCGGTGGCACTGAGTCTCTGCGGGCCGCTGGCCCGTTGGCCGGCATCGCGCGGGCACTTCTGCTGTGTCTGGTCCTGCCTGCCGTCATCGTGGATCCCGATCATCGGGGTCTGCACGACAAAGCGATGAACACCGTGCTCTTGCGCCGGTGACTGACTCGCTTCAACTGAGTGTCAAAACCCAGAAGGCTGCCAGCAACTCTGCCGACAGCCTTCTGGGGTAAAAACTTGCGAGCTTACGCGATGCTCTACCGTCCGCGGGCGGCTTTGCGATCCGGCCGGGCCTTGTAGGGATCGATGCCCTTGGGGATCGGCAGGCGGCTGCCCATGGAGGAGATTCGCTTGCTGACCGCGTTGACTTCAGCCTTGGTCAGCTCGTTCTTGAGCTTGCGCATCGATTTAGCGAGCTTGTCCAGGGGGACCTGATTTTCCTCACGCCCGGTCTCAATCACATGAACCGAGACATTGGGCAGAATGCGGCGCAGACGCTTCTGCTCCGCCTGAGCCAGCGTGCGCACCCGGTGACTCGGCCCCTCGGTGACCAGAACCACCCCGGGTCGGCCCACGGCACGGAAGACGGCATCCTGGCTGCGTGGGTTGACGGCAACAGGCTGCTCTTCCACGACCCAGCCGCTGCGAAGCGTGCCAAGAGCGGCGCCGGATGCCCCTGGCTTGCCCTCGATCTGGGCAAAGGCGGCACGCTCAGCCCGCCGGGACAGGATGATGGTGGCCCCCAGAATGCCGACAGCCAGGCCTAGGATCAGTCCGGAAATCCAGTTGCCTGCGAAGACAAACTGGCCAATCAACAGCCCAGCAGCAACCGCGGCCAGCAAAACCAGAGCCATCAGCCAGACCACCATCGGGTCGTGCCGACGGGTCATGTTAAAAACGTCCCAGACCTGCTTCAGGCGACTGGGCTTTTTTGCGGCTTTTTTGGCGGCCCGGGCAGCAGCTTTGTCGCTGACAGCCTTCGGGGCGCCAACGGAGGCGCGATTCTGGGGAGCGTCGGTGTTCTTGGCCATAGTGCCACCAGTCTATCGGCTTCTGACGGTAGATCCGTGCTCGGCCGGCGGCTATGACCTGGTCTGGGGAGCGAAGCTCAGCGCACGGCAGCAGCCACCAGAGTGGCCGCTTCCTGGCGGGTGCTTCCGGCCTCGCCGATATGCGCCAGTTCCGCAGGAATTTCCAGACCCTTTTTGCGCATCGCTGTGGCCCACAGGCGCCCAGCCCGGTAGGACGATCGCACCAGAGGGCCGCTCATGACGCCGAGGAAGCCGATCTCCTCGGCCTCGGCGCTGATCTCCACGAACTCCTGAGGCTTCACCCAACGGTCCACCGGCAGATGACGCTCGCTGGGCCGGAGGTACTGCGTAATGGTGATCAGATCGCACCGAGCATCATGGAGATCCTGCAGCGCCTGGGAGATTTCCTCCCGCGTTTCACCCATACCGAGAATCAGATTGGACTTGGTGACCATGCCCAGAGCGTGCCCCTGGGTGATGACGTCGAGCGAGCGCTCGTAACGGAAGGCCGGGCGGATGCGCTTGAAGATCCGGGGGACCGTCTCCACATTGTGCGCAAAGACCTCCGGACGGGCTTCACAGATAGCCTGGATGTTCTCCGGTTTGCCGGAGAAGTCGGGGATCAGGATTTCTACGCCGGTGCCCGGGTTGAGCTCATGGATCTTCCGGATGGTCTCGGCATAGAGCCAGACGCCCTCGTCTTCCAGGTCGTCACGCGCGACGCCGGTCACCGTGGCATAGCGCAGGCCCATGGACTTGACGCTTCGGGCCACCTTGGTGGGCTCGAAACGGTCCACGGGTGAAGGCTTGCCCGAGTCGATCTGGCAGAAATCGCAGCGCCGGGTGCAGTGTGCGCCACCGATCAGGAAGGTCGCTTCCTTGTCTTCCCAGCATTCAAAGATGTTGGGACAGCCTGCCTCTTCGCAGACGGTGTGCAGACCCTCTTTTTTGACCAGGTTCTTCAAGCCGACGAACTCGGGGCCCATGGACACTTTGGCCTTGATCCACTCCGGTTTACGTTCGACCGGGGTCTGGGCGTTGCGTGCCTCGACGCGGAGCATCCGGCGCCCCTCGGGGACAAGTGCGTCCTGGGCGGAGCCATGTGGGGTGGTGGTCGTCATCGAAGGTTTCCTTCACTCGGGACGGCGCCGACGAGGTCGTCGTGGCGGGCAAGGAGTTCGCGTCGGATCGTCGAGGCGAATTCCTGGGGGGTTACTGCGCGGCCGGTCTCCGCCTGAATGGTGGTGGTTGCGGCATCGGTGATGCCACAGGCGATGATCTGTCCGTAAGGCGTGAGGTCATTGCTGCAATTGACGGCAAAGCCATGCATGGTCACGCCGTCATGGACTCTGATGCCGATGGCTGCAATTTTACGCACCGGGCCCTTCTCGTCTCCGGGCAACCACAGTCCCGGGCGTCCCTCCACGCGTTGTGCGGCGACATCGTAGTCACCAAGAGCAGCAATCAGGGCGTCCTCGAGGACATGGACGTAGTGCCTGATCGCATGTGGATCTGCCAGTGCAATGATCGGGTAGCCGACCAGTTGTCCCGGCCCATGCCAGGTGAGTTTCCCGCCACGATCCACCGCGATCACGTCGGTACCGTCGAGGGGCCGCTCGTGGTCTTCGGTGCGTTTACCTGCGGTATAGACCGGTGCGTGTTCCAGCAGCAGGACGGTATTGGGGGCAGTGCCGCGGACCACAGCATCATGGAGGTCCCGTTGGAGCGTCCACGCTTCCTGGTAGTCGACGAGGGACGGGTTGAAGCCAACCTCAGTGAACTCGAGCGCCATGGTTCTCAGCCTAGACCCGAGTGCGGCACGCTCTGAATTTGTGACCTGTGGATAACTTCTGCACGACACCGCGAATTCAGGTATCACTGGTATATGGATCAAATATTTCCCGGGGAGGCTCCCTGGGCCGCGGGGTACACGTTCATCCGGCTTCTGGGTTCCGGTGGCACAGCACAGGCCTGGCTGACCCATGACAGCCAAGGGAAACAGCGGGTCCTGAAGTGTTTCGCCCCGGCCGACGATGCCGATCCCGCCGCAGACCTCCAATGCGCTGCGGCACTGCGACGGGAGGTGCGCATTCTGGGAAACCTCCGCCACGACCACCTGCTGATCGTGAGCGATGTCACACCTCTGGCCGGGGAATGGGAGGGCGGGCAGGCATTGGTCTGCGAGTACGCCGCCGGGGGATCGATGGCTGGAGTCCTAGCGGCTCGGGGAGCGGTCACCGTCGGTGAGCTGGTGACCGTGTTGACGCCGCTCTTTCAGGCCCTGGAGTACCTGCACTCGCGCGGGGTGGTTCATGGGGATATATCGGCGGGCAATGTTCTCTTCACCGCAGAGGGGAAACCTCTTCTTTCGGACCTTGGGCTGTCCCGGATGGTCGGCGAGCGGCCTCGTGCGGAGGTGATCGGAACCGACGGCTACGTGGACCCGGCGCTGTTCAGTCCGGTTCCAGCGGGCGGTGCGGACCGGACGTTGTCCTCCGGTATGGCGGCAGATGTCTATGCTTTGTGCGCGCTCGGTTGGCATGCGCTCGGCGGGGCACCCTCCCGCGGGAAGGAGTCCGGTGCGATCGAGGTCGGGATGAGTGGTGCGGGCCTGGCTGGCACCACGGGGCAACTGCCGATCAACGCTCCACCGCAGTTGGTGATGGCCTTGCGGTCCGGTCTCGACCCGGATCCTGCCCGCCGGCCTTCGGCCGCACAGCTGGCGCAGATGGTCTACCGCGGCGCTGTGGCGGAGCCGATAGACCTGATGGCCTCGGTGCACGCGAGCGTCTTGCCGCAGTTGCCGACGCGGAAGCAGATCAGAAGTACTAGCAGCAACCGGGCCAGTGCGGGCGCAATCCAGGTTCCGAGCCCGGTGATTCAGAAAGCTCCTCTGCGCGTGGCCGCCGTCCAGCCGACGACGGGCGATGCCGCCGATGTAGCACCCATCGACGCGCCGCGAGCTGAGGCTTCAGGGCGGCCTCGCGGCCGACGAGCCGCCCCGAAGCCCGCGAAGCGCCTGAGAGCCAGGAAGGAACCGGCGCGGCGGTCAATGAGGTCAATGAAAGGGCGGTGGCGGTGGTCGATGCTGGTGGGCAGTTTGTCTCTGGTGACGGCGGCTGGGGTACTCGCGGTGTTGATCGGGGTTGCCGGTCCGGGTCCATCGGCCCAACAGGCGGGCGGCAGCCGGACTGGCTCCACCCACAGCACTACCTCGCTGGGCACGCCACCTGGCGCAGCACCCGGTGCGGTGCCCGCCGAGGTCGAGGCGGCGGCATCGTCCCCAGATCCCCTGGTCGCGGTCAAGGCACTCGTCTGGTTCCGTGCCGAGGCATTCCGCACGGGGACGGCCGAGCTTCTGGGAAGGGTGAATGCTCCCGGATCCGCGGCCGAAGCAGCAGATCAGCAGTCGATGGCGCCGCTCGTGGCTCACCGTCATGCCCTTGCGGGCTTTTCCATGACGCTCGGTTCGGCGGCTGCCTCCACGAATCGATCGCCCGGAGCAGAAGCGCCCTCCGTCGCCTCAGGCAGCTCCAGCATGGTGGCGGTCGAGGTGGAGCTGAGCGCGTTCCGCGAAATGAGTCAGGACGGGGCCGTCATCGCCGAGCACCCTCAGATCCAGCGGCAGTCGCTGGAATTCCTTCTGGTCCAGATCAATTCCCAATGGCGTATCCAGCGGGTATTTGCCCACTGAGCGGCGGCGTTATCGCTCCGATTACACGCGCAGGTGATCGGGGCTCCCGGGGAGGGGAGCGCCGATGACTAAGATCGATTTATGACTGCCCAGACTTCGCATTACCTCCGTTACCCGCATCTCCATGGCGATCTCGTGACGTTTGTCGCAGAAAATGATGTATGGCTCGCGCCCCTGGCGGGAGGGCGCGCCTGGCGCCTCTCCTCGCTGGGACTGCCCGCCAAAAACCCCAGATTCACCCCTGACGGACGGCGAGTGGTCTGGACGGTGATCCAGGGCAGCGCACCTGAGGTGGTCAGTGTGGAGGTCGATGGCGGTGACGTCCGTCGACATACCTGGTTCGGCCACGCGTCCACGAAGGTTACCGGCTTCACCCCGGAGGGGGAGCCCGTCGTGGTGAGTTCCTTCGAGCAGCCGGAAAGTCGGCACACCGTAGGCTATGCGCTGACTCTGGGTGAAGCAGGAGGTGCCGACCGGCGTCGGCTGCCCTTTGGCCCCATCGACACGGCGGCTTTCGGCCCGGTGTTCGGCGATGAGCGTCCGGTGGTCGTCTCCTCGGTGTACTCCCGCGAACCTGCCTGGTGGAAGCGCTACCGCGGTGGTACCGCCGGGAAGCTCTGGATCGACCGGGATGGTTCGGGCGAGTTTGAACGGCTGGTTCCCGAGCTCGACGGTAATCTGGCGGACCCACTCTGGCTGGGTGAACGGATCGCCTTCCTCTCCGATCATGAGGGGTATGGAAACCTCTATTCCGTGCTGCCGACGGGGGAGTCCCTGCGCCGCCATACCGACCATGAAGGTTTCTACGTCCGGCATGCCTCCTCAGACGGTGCACGGGTGATTTTTGAATCCGCCGGGCACCTCTTTGTACTGTACAGCCTGGATGCCGCCCCGCGGCAGCTGGAGATCACCCTGGGCTCGGCCTCGACAGGCCGCAGGCCTCGCCCGCTGCCGGTGGCCGAACACCTTGGCGAGGTGCTCCCCGACCACAGTGGTACCGCAAGCATTCTGGAAAGTCATGGAACGATCCACTGGTTGGCACACCGCGATGGCCCTGCCCGGGCGCTCGAGGTGACGCCCGGGGTCCGGGCCAGGCTTGCCCGGCCGGTGGGTACCGACCGGGTGGCCTATGTGGCTGATCATGGGGGCGTCGAGGCGCTCTATGTGGTGCCGTTGGAGCCCGACGCTCCGGGGCGAGTTGCCACCGATGCGGTGAACGAAGCGACCCTGGCGCACCCTGCCGAGGAGGGCGCGCCAGACGGTCAGCAGAATCCCGGCGGATCGGAGGAGCACGGACAGGACGAGTCCCTCCTGCCGAAGCCCGTTTCGGCAGCGTCGGTCAACCGTTCTGGCACCGTCACGGCAGCCGTTCCTGAGAACACCGTTGATACAGAGACCACCCTCGGCGCAGCCGGTTCCGGCACTCAGGCCTCCGGGACCCAGGGCTCGGGGATACCTTCGCAGCGATTCGACGTGGGGGAGCAGGAACGCATCCGGACCCTGGAAGTCAGCCCTGATGCCAGGCTGTTGGCGGTCACCACGGAGGCAGGCGGCCTCTTCCTGATCGACCTGGTGAGTGAGCAGGTGCGTGAGTTGGTGCATACCCGGGTGTCCGCCATCGACCGCGCTGGCTTCAGCCCGGATTCGCGCTGGTTGGTCTGGGCAGAGCCGGTGTCAGTGGAGACCGAGCGCACCCGTCTGCGCATCGCGCCCCTCGACTCGGCGGCCTCCCCTGACGCCGTCAGCGTGACGGACGTGACCGACGGGCGGTTCCGTGATTTTTCGCCGAGTTTCACTCCGGACGGCAAATTCCTGGCGTTCCTGTCGCAGCGCAGCTTTGATCCGGTCTACGACAGCCACAATTTCGATCTGGCCTTCCCTCAGTCGATTAAGCCCTATCTGGTGGCGCTGCAGGCAGGAACTCCCTCGCCCTTCGGCCCGACCGTCGGTGGCGGCAGTGACAGAGCCTCGGTTGACCAGGTGCCTACGGCCGGGTCAGATACGGAAGCCGATAGCGCCGTGAACCCGGTGACGGTTGATCTGGACGGCCTTGCCGAGCGGATCATTTCGGTTCCTGTGGCTCAGGGCAGTTACCGCGCACTCAGCGCCGCTCCGGACGCGCTGCTCTGGCTGGAGCGTGATCTGGAGGGCGTGCTGGGTGATGGCAGGGCCACCCTCGCGGACAAGCCCGCACCGTCCCGCCTGGTGCGGTTCGACCTGCTGAGCCGGGAGAAGGTGACCCTGCTCGATGACGTGAGTCGATACCATCTTTCCGGCGATCGCAAGCAGGTGGTGGCGGTGAGCCAGAAGAAGGTTCTGGCGGTGCCCAGTGACAAGCGTATCGAGGAGAAGTCCAGAGAGCGCGTTGAGGTGGATCTGGGCCGGATCAGGGTCACTCTGCAGCCGGTGAAGGTCTGGGGGCAGGCTTTCGACGAGGCCTGGCGCCTGCAGCGCGATTTCTTCTGGACTCCGGATCTGGCCGGTATCGACTGGGAGGGCATCTACCGGACCTATCGGCCCCTGGTGGAGCGTCTGGGCTCCCACGATGACCTGGTTGACCTGCTGTGGGAACTGCACGGCGAGCTGGGAACCTCCCACGCCTATGTTCAGCCGCGGGGGTTATCGGAACCGGGAACGGCTCCGCAGGGGCGTCTGGGGGCAAAGCTGGAGCGGCAGGGTTCTGAGTGGCTGGTGAAGCAGATCCTGCCCGGCGAATCTTCTGATCCGCAGGCTACGGCGCCGCTCGCGGCTCCAGGGGTGGACGTCCGGGAAGGCGATGCCGTTCTTGCCGTCGATGGCGTCCCGGTGGGCGCCGAGGGCATCGAACCACTTTTGGCGGGTGCGGCGGGAAAGACCGTTGAACTGCTGATTCGCCAGGGAGCACTTCACGGCGAAGGCGCTGGCAGGACCCGTCGGGTGGCGGTGGTTCCGCTAAAGAGCGAGGAGCGCCTGCGGTACCAGGACTGGGTACGCCGCAACCGGGCCGTGGTACGTGAAGCCTCGGGTGGCCGCTTTGGCTACCTTCATATTCCAGACATGATGAGTCACGGCTGGTCTCAGTTGCATCGCGATCTGGAAGCCGAGTTCACCTGCGATGCCGTCATCATCGACGTCCGTCGAAATCGCGGTGGGCACACCTCGCAGTTGGTCGCGGAACTGATCGGGCGCAAGATCACCGCCTGGGTGCGCACCCGGGGCCGGGAGGACGGAACATACCCGGCGATTGCCCCGCGCGGTCCGGTGGTCATACTTGCCGACGAATTCGCTGGTTCGGACGGCGATATCATCACCCAGGTCAGCAAGTTGCGCGGCATCGGGCCGGTGATCGGCACCCGTACCTGGGGTGGTGTGGTCGGCATCGATGGACAGTTCTCGCTGGCAGACGGGACCGGTGTGACCCAGCCGCGCTACGCCCTCTGGTTCACCGGCGGCGTGGGCTGGGATGTGGAGAACCGGGGCGTCAGCCCGGACATCGAAGTGGTGTTCCCGCCGCACGCCTATGGCGCGGGGGAGGACCCGCAACTCGAGTATGGGCTCGGTGTGCTGCGGGAGATGCTGGTGGAGATTCCCACCGATCTGCCGCCAGCCCACGAAGGCTACCGTTCGCTGCGCCCGGGAGCCCTGCCCCCGCGCCCGCAGACGGCGCAGTGACCCCCGGAACTAGCTCGTAGATCGCGGCCCAGGTACACGGAAGGGGGGGGGGGCACCCCAAGGG
>NZ_JASSZH010000020.1 GCF_030271165.1 Psychromicrobium xiongbiense
TCGAGGAATTGCTGAAAACCGTCCATACGGGGTTCCTGTTCGTTCGGTGTCCGTGAAGAACTCTCAGAGGCTCATGACGTGCAATGGCGTTGGGGTCACACACTTGAAGTGTGTGACCCCAACGCCTGGGCCAGCGTACGCTCCGAAGGGGCGCGGCGCCGGTGAAACTGAAAGAATCAGCCGAGCTTGGAGGCCTTGCTGCCGGGCTTCCAGGTGGTCGGCGTCTGCCGGTCCGGGTACCACTGCTTGGCCAGCTTGGCCCAGGTACCGTCCGCCACTACAGCGTCCAGCGCGGAGTTGAGTGCGTCGATCAGCGGCTGGTTTTTGGAGTTCACGGCGAAAGCGGTGAAGTTCTGGGTGTTGATCACGCTCTCCGCAATGACCGTTCCATCGCCATCCTTGACCTGTCCGCTGGCCTGCTGCGACGGAGCGACCCAGGCATCAACCTGGCCGTTCTTCACATTCGCGTAGACCGTGTTGTAGTCCGGGAAGCGGACCGGTTCAAAGCCCAGTGTGTTGGTGACGTAATCGTCTTGCACGGTGCCCTGAACCACACCGATGCGAAGATCCTTGGTCAGGTCCTTGAATCCCTTGATGCTGGAGTTCTTCTTGGTCACTACGGCCATGTAGCCGAAGTCGTATCCATTCGTGAACCCCACGTTCTGACGACGCTTGTCCGTGGTGGAGATGGAGGAGGAGCCGACGTCGAACTGCTTGTTCTGCACCTGGGCCAGCAGAGCGGAGAAGTCAGTGGCGACGAACTCGGTCTTCAGACCCAGCTTGGCTGCCATGGCTTTGAGCAGCTCGTTGTCGAAGCCGGTGAACACACCGTCCTTGAGGAAGATGTTCGGCGGGGCATCGGAGAGGGTTCCCACGCGCAGAGTACCGTCAGTACCCAGCCCCAGCTTGGACTTGTCGATCTTGTCCAGGGGCACCACGTTGGCGGTGGTGTACTTATCGGTCGAGGCCTGGTCCGCGCCGGCGAGGGCAGCGGAGCTGCTGCCGCCGCTGCTCGCTGCGGGGGAGCCGCAGGCTGCCAGGCTCACTGCGATGAGGCTTGCGACGGAGGCGGTTTTGAGCCAGGTAACGGCTTTCAACTTCATGGGAAACTCACTTCTGATCGGGCGGCTTACGGCGGCACAGGACGGCACGGGACGCCGAAGCTGGATTCACGCCACACTGGTGGCAACAGAAGAACATTCTTCCATGTGACTGAAATGATCTCAGTCTGAGAATTATATTCGTCATACAAGATGTTGTGGTGAACATAATTCTGTCATCTAGATGAGTTTCAGCAGGGGCTTCGCTGTGAACTCGATGTGACGGCATGCTGTTGCTGTCGGCCGATCTTGTTCAGAGCAGCACAGGCCATGTGCCGTCGATCACAGCGTCAAGGCGTCCCTGGCGGTGCAGATAGGACTGGAAGCTTGCGGCCTGCTCCCGGGCCCAGATCTTCTGGAGCTGGTGTAGCCCGGTTGCAGGTATCCGAAGCTCGGCGAAGGTGGCGGCCTGTGCCTCGGCCAGTCGCAGAGCTGCCAGTGCATCGGCGGAGGCCGTGTGTGCCTGCTCGAGGTCGATGCCGTACTGCTCGCACAGCGCCACGAGAGTGCGTTTGCCCTTGCGGAACCGGTCCACCTGCTTGTCCAGAATGTACGGGTCAATCACCGGCCCCGTCGGTGGGGGATTCAGACCCAGTCGATGGCATTCGCGATCCAGCACCGTGAAATCGTAGCTGGCATTGAATGCCACGACGGGAGTGCCCTGAAGAGCGCAGCCTCGCAGCACGGCGGCCAACTCCGAAGCCACCTCACGCAGTGGTCGGCCCTCCTTCCGGACGCGTTCCGTGGTGATTCCGTGAATCGCCGTCGATGCCTCAGGAATGGGCACCCCTGGGTCGGCCAGCCAGTCCCATTGCTCGCTGATTCCTCCGGCGGCATCGACCATCACCACGGATGCACTGAGTATCCGTGCAGACTGAGGATCCGGCCCAGTCGTCTCCAGGTCAAAGGCGGCCCGTGGGAGAGCGGTCCAGGCGTATCCAGCCAGATCCTGGCCAGTCTGATGGGCCTGGTCGGGCCTATCCGTCAGGTTTGTCATCTTCGCAGGCTAGCGGAGCTCACCGACAGTTTCCGCGTGCACGTCCCACTCGGCGTGCTTTGCGGCCCGGATCAACGAGGCGATGGCGATCCAGTGTGCACTGTTGCAGGGTATATGTGAAAAACACTCTGCAACAGTGCACACTCAACGGCGGCAGGTGCTCGATGGCGGTCCCTCGCGACCGCTCCGCGCGCTCCCACCCCTCACAGGCTCGGCGCGGGGCCCTCGCGCACTACCGCTCCGCGCGCTCCCTCCCCTCAGCGGCTGGGCGCTGGTCCCTCGCTCTCTACCGCTCCGCGCGCTCCCACCCGTCACTGGCTCGGCGCGGGTCCCTCGCGCACGACCGCTCCGCGCGCTCCCACCCCTCTCAGGCTCGGCGCGGGTCCCTCGCGCTCTACCGCTCCGCGCGCTCCCCCCCCTCACAGGCTCGGCGCGGGTCCCGCGCGCACTACCGCTCCGCGCGCTCCCTCCCCTCAGCGGCTGGGCGCTGGTCCCTCGCTCTCTACCGCTCCGCGCGCTCCCACCCCTCACAGGCTCGGCGCGGGTCCCTCGCGCACTACGCTGGGGGGTTATGCGGGAAGAGTATGTTGAGGCGGTGTTGGAGCTCGCCGCTCTGATCCCGGCGGGTTCCGTGCTGGCCTATGGCGATATCGCCGAGCTTCTGGGCGTCGGCGGACCACGCCAAGTGGGGGCCGTGATGGCCCACCATGGCAACTCAGTACCATGGTGGCGGGTGCTCCGGGCGAGCGGCCTGGCCCCGTCGGGACACGAGGAACAGGCACTGCTGCGCTATCGCGAAGAGGAAACTCCGCTGCGCGGCAAGACCACTGGGCAGGATTCCTCCTGGCGGGTGGACATCGCCCGGGCCAGATGGCGCCCCGCCCAGGACCAATGGGCACGCCTCGATGCCCTGGCTGCGCGGCTGTGCGATCCGTCTGAACTGTGCGATCCGTCTGAAGGGTCCTATCGATCTGTATTGTCGGAGCCGCGTGATGAGATGGATTCATGACGGAAGCCATGCTTCACCCCACCCTTCCCGGGTCCGCCCTGAGCCCGGAGCAGGCCGCCATCGTGCGTGCTCCTGCAGGGCACGGGCCACTGATCGTCTGGGGCGCGCCCGGCACCGGAAAATCGACCCTGCTGGTGGAGCTGGTGGTACACCGGGTGGAGCAGACAGAACTGGATCCCTCAGGCATTCTGCTGCTGGCGCCCAGTAGAAGTGCCGCCACCCGCCTGCGAGACCAGATCTCAGCTCGACTGGCCCGGACCATGATGGCCTCGCCAGCACGCACCTGGACCTCCTACGCCTTTGATGTGCTGCGCCGGGCCCAGGCGGAAGGGCTGTTCCCCGGAATGGAGCGGCGCCCGCGGCTGATCAGCGGTCCCGAACAGGATCTTTACCTCAAAGAACTCCTGGAAGGTCACGCCCTGGGGCTCAGCGCCGGGCCCGACTGGCCGGAGGACCTGTCTCTGGCGCTCGACACCCGGGGCTTCCGCCAGGAAATCAGAGAACTTTTCGACCGGGTGATCGATCACGGCCTGCTGCCGGAGGACCTGGATCACTGGGGTCAGGAGACCGGACGCCAGAGCTGGCGGGCTGCCGCTACGCTGTTCGCCGAATACCGGGATCTGATCGAACTGCAGGCCGCCGGTTCCTTCGACCCTGCGGGAATTGTCCGGGAGGCCAGCGACGTGCTGGCCCGTCACCCGGATTTCCTGCAACGCGAGCGCGAGCGGTTCAGCCTGGTCTTGGTGGATGATGTCCCGGAAGCCGGTTGGTCGGTCCACACGCTGTTGCGCCAGTTGGGAGCAGAGAGAGATCTGGTGATGACGGCCTGCCCCGATGCCGTGGTGCAGGGCTTCCGTGGTGCGCGGCCCGATGCGGTGGGCCTGTTGCGGGATTCTCTGATGGCGCAGGAGGCGTCGCTGAGCGTCTCGCATCGGCTGACGCGGCCGATGACGGCAGCCTGGCAGCGGGTGGCGGAGAGGATCGGCCAGAGCAGTGGCGCGCAGCAGGCGCGACAGCTGCGATTCCCGGAACCAGCTGAGGTGTCAGAACTGCACGGGGAAACGGAACGGCTCGGCGGGTCGGCTGAGATTTCGGAGGAGCCAGCCAAACCGCTGGGCGTACTGCTCGGCTCTGAGGTTCAACAACGCCGTTACCTGGTGGAGCGTCTGCTGCATTTTCATGTGGCGGAGGGACGATCCTTTGCAGACCTCGCCGTTATCGTTCCCACGGGTGCCATGGTTTCCACCATCAGCAGGTACCTGGCCAATCACGGTGTGCCTGTGTCGGTGGGTGGCGCAGAGAGCGCTATCCGGGACGAACCTGCAGTCCGTCCACTGCTGCTGGCATTTGAGCTGGCAGTGCGACCAACTCCGCTCACTCCCGAGGAAGCGGTGGACCTGCTGACCTCGCGGATAGGAGGTCTGAACTCCGTTCAGCTGCGGAGGCTTCGGCAGGCGTTGAGAATGGAAGAACGCGCCTCAGGTGGACGTCGTTCCAGTGATGAATTGCTGGTGGAGGTACTGGAACGGCCTGCGCAACTGGAACTCCTTGGCCCCATCGGCCGACTGGCGTCACGGACAGCCCGGATGCTGGCTGCCGGTCGCGCGGCGCTGAGCGAGTCAGGGGCTAATCCGCAGACGGTGCTCTGGGCGCTCTGGGAGGCGACTGCACTCAGTGATCAGTGGGCCTCCGCGGCGCTTCAGGGGGATGCCCTGGCTGCCGCGGCGGACCGTGATCTGGATGCACTTATGGCACTGTTCCAGATTGCTGAAAGGTATGCGGATCAGGCACCGGCCGCACCGGCGGCGGCCTTTGTGGAGTATCTGAAGAACCAGGAGCTCCCGATGGACACGCTCGCGGCGCGGGCTGCGCATCAGGATTCGGTGGAGGTGCTGACTCCGGCCAGCGCTGCCGGCCGCGAATGGCCCATAGTGCTGGTGGCAGGCGTCCAGGAGGGCATCTGGCCTAACACCCGCCTCCGCGGCGAGCTGCTGGGCAGCCAGGAACTGGTGGAGCTGTTGGAACGTGGCCCCGGCCAGTCCATCACGCTGACCGCGGCGGAGCGCATCCGGGACATCCGCTATGACGAGCTTCGTAGCTTCTCCGTGGCGATCTCCCGTGCCTCTGAGAGGTTGATCTGCTGTGCCGTGTCCTCGGAAGACGAGCAGCCCTCCGGTTTCCTGGATTTGGTGGACCCCTGGGTGCCCTCTGCCTCGGGGTGCGAAGCATCCACGGATGAGCCCGCCGCCCGGCCCCTCACCGAGGTGGCCCGGCCGAAGAACCTGCGCTCCCTGGTCGGCGAGCTTCGCCAGAAGACTGTGCAGGGATTCCTGACCGATGCCGATCCGGAGACCTTCCCCGGGCAGCTGTCGTTCAGTGCGGAGGCTGGTCCGCTGGACCGGACGGTGGCCATAGAGGCCTCGGGCGTGCTCGGCCAGGCGGCGCTCGCCGGTGCCCCCGGTGCCGATCCGAGAAGCTGGTGGGGGCTGGCGCCGTTGAGCACCACGGAGGCGATTCTCGATCCGGACGACGTGGTGTCCATCTCTCCCTCGCGGATTGAAACGGCCCTTGATTCACCGCTGAAGTGGTTCATTCAGGCGGCCGGCGGGGAGGCGCCGAGCAACTTTGCGCAGAGCCTGGGCACACTGGTCCACGCCATCGCCCAGCGACGCCCTGCCGGAACCCTGGAGGAGTATCTGGCAGACCTGGAATGGGACTGGCCTTCGCTCGGTCTGCCGGACACCTGGGTGAGCGCGGCAGAGAAGGGCCGTGGGGCATCGATGCTGGCCTATCTGGCGGAGTATATCCGGTCCCTGAACCAGTCACACCGGATGCTGCTCGGGGTCGAGCGCGACTTTGCGGTGGAGCTTCCTGCCGGCGGGCGGCTGGCCCGGCTGCGCGGACAGGTGGATCGTCTGGAACGGGATGAGGAAGGTCGTCTGGTGATCATCGACCTGAAGACCGGCAAGGTCAAGCCGACGGCGGAAGCCGTGAAGCAACATCCCCAGCTGGCCGCGTACCAGACGGCCATTCAGCACGGGGCATTTGCTGAGCAGGGATCCGAGCAACAGGGCCTGAGGACTGAGCCGAATCTGACGTCCGAGCTGGAGCGCAGTGGAGGAGCCGCCCTCGTTCAGCTGGGCGACAAGGTCAAAAGCGTCCCGATCCAGCATCAGGACCCGTTGACGGCAGACGATCAGTGGGCTCAGGATCAACTGGACCGCGCCGCTCAGGTCATGTCCGCCGCCGACTTCGCCTCGATTCACGATCCGCAGAAGGGCGGCCGGACGCAGTGCAAACTTCCCGAGGTCTGCCCCTTGTGCAGCGGAAAGCAGGTGACAGAGTGAGTGCTGTCGAGTCGAAGGGAACCCGGTCGCCAGCGGTGCGACAGGCCACCGAGGAGCAGAAACGGGTCATTGAGGCTCCGTTGGAACCTATGCTGGTGATCGCCGGTGCTGGCTCCGGAAAGACCACCACGATGGCAGACCGGGTGGTGCATGTGGTCACCGAGGGGTTGGTGCGTCCGGATCAGGTGCTGGGTGTGACCTTCACCCGAAAAGCTGCGGGGGAGCTCTCTGCCAAGATCCGGGCTCAACTAATGCAGGCGGCGGAGTCTGACCCGCGCGTGGCACAGATCGCCCGCAGTCACGGTCTGGAGCCAGCCATTTCCACCTACCACTCGTACGCCAACACGCTGGTGTCCGACTACGGCCTACGGCTGGGCGTGGAGCGCGATGCCGTGGTGCTGGGGCCGGCGCAGAGCTGGCAGTTGGCCCATCGCGTCGTGGAATCCTTCGACGGCGATCTGAGCCAGTATTCGGGAGCACTGTCCACCCTGGTCGCCGCCGTCCTGAGCATTGCGGGGGAGTGTTCGGAGCACCTCCAGGATCCGTCGCAGGTGCAGATCTGGCTCACGGAACTGCTGGATCGCTTCATGGCCCTTCCCCATCGCGAGGGAAAGGGCCGCGATGCCCAGGGGGCGGCCGACAAAATCGAGGCCATGCTCCGCGACCGGGCCAGTATTGCGGGGCTGGTGGAGCGTTACCAACGCGCCAAGACGGATCAGAACCTGCTGGACTACGGAGATCTGGTGGCCCTTGCCGCCCGGCTGGCCCGCGAGATCCCGGAGGTGGCGGTTCAGGAGCGGAGCAAGTACGCCCTGGTGCTGCTGGATGAATTCCAGGACACCTCCCACGCCCAGCTGACTCTTTTTGCCTCGCTGTACGGTCAGGGACATGCGGTCACCGCGGTGGGGGATCCACACCAGTCCATCTATGGATTCCGTGGTGCCTCCGCCGGGCAGCTGTTCCGGTTTCCGGAAATTTTCCGTCGCATCGATGGCCGGCCAGCTGCGGTCGCCACCTTGAGTGTGGCCTGGCGTAACTCACTGGCGGTGCTGGATGCCGCGAATGTCATGTCCGCTGAGCTCAACCGCCTGGCAGCCTCCGCTCACGCCAGTTCGGGGGTGGAACTCAAGGCGCTGGCCCCGCGGCCCGGCGCCCCCGCCGGAGAGGTGGAGATTGCCCGGTTCGGCACCGACGAGGAGGAGGCCGCGGCGGTGACCGAGAGCATCGTGCGACGCCGACGTGCGGAAGCCGGGCCGACGACGGTGGCCGTTCTCTGCCGGACTCGTTCCCAGTTCGCTTCCTTCCGCGATGCCTTTGAAGCGCGGGGCGTTGAGTATGAGGTGGTGGGTCTGGGTGGTCTGCTGAGCACACCAGAGGTGATCGATGTGCTGGCCACCATGCGCGTGGTAGTTGACCCGACGCGCAATGACGCCCTTTTCCGGCTGATGACCGGGGCCCGATGGCGGATCGGCCCCCGGGATCTGATGGCGCTGGCTGACTACTCGAAGTACCTTGCACGACGACGCCGCGAGGCATCGCCGGGAGACAAGGCCACGGAGTCCGAGGCCGGAGGGGACAGTGGGGCAGCTCAGGATCGTCCTGAGGATCTGGTGGAGGGTGCGAATCTGATCGAGGCGCTCGATGAGTTGCCCGAGGATTTCTGGCCGGAATCTGCCCGCCCGCTCAGCTCCGAGGGGCGTTCCCGGTTACTGGCCCTCCGCGCGGAACTGCGCCGCCTGCGCCACGGCATCACCGATGACGTGATGACCCTTCTGGTGGAGGCGGAGCGATCCACCCTGATCGATATCGAACTTGCTGCCCGGCCAGGCCGGAGCTATCAGCGTGCGCGTCATCATCTGGATGCGCTCAGCGACGCTGCTGCAAGCTTCATTGCCTCCGCCAGCCGGGTGGATGTGAATGCTTTCCTCTCCTGGCTGGAAGTTGCAGCAGACCAGGAGAAAGGTCTGGAGATCGCCACCCTGGAACCGGACCCCTATGCGGTGCAGTTGCTGACCGTGCATGCGTCCAAAGGCCTGGAGTGGGACGAGGTGTATGTTCCCGGAATGATTGAGGACGATTTTCCGTCCAATCGGGCGCGCCGCTGGACGAATGAGGGTCTGCCCTGGCCTCTCCGTGGTGACCGGGACGATCTGCCGGTCTGGGATATCAGTGGGACCGACCAGAAATCCTGGATCGCCAGTCAGGAGACGTACAAGGATGATGCCCTGGTCCATGCGCAGGAGGAGGAACGCCGCCTGGCCTATGTGGCGTTCACCCGGGCGCGCACCTTCCTGATGATCAGTGGAGCGGCCTGGAAAGGAACAGGAGCCAAGCCGCGGGAGGCGTCCCGATTCCTGACCGAGGTCGCCGAGGCACCCGCTCTGGCTGGCGTGCTGAAGCGGGGCCTGGACCAGGAGCCGCCCGCCGAAAACCCTGCCGGAGCGGCAGCTCTGCGCGCTGAATGGCCCTATGACCCATTGGCCGGTCCCCTGATCGCTGCGGGTGAGAAGGTGCTCCGGCATCCGGTGCCCGGCCGACGACGGGCTCTGGAGGCTGCTGCCGGACTGGTCCGTTCCGCGATGGCTGAGCCGGTTCCACTGGGCCGGAGCCCCCGGTGGGGTTCCGAGGCTCAATTCCTGCTCACCCCGCGACCGGCCGCATCGCAGTCAGCTGGGAAGCCTCCGGCGCACCTTTCGGCATCGGCCGTGGTGGAGCTGGGTATCGACGCCGACGCAGTGCTCCGCCAGCTTCGACGGCCGGTGCCGCGACGGCCCAGTGTTTCCGCACGTCGCGGCACCGCCTTCCATAGCTGGGTGGAGGATCACTATGGCATGGCCGGTCAGTTGGACCTCGAGGAAGCTCCGCGCGCCGACGAATACCTGGATGAATTGCTGGATCTTGACGTGCTCCGGGATAACTTCAGGAATTCTGAGTGGGCCACGCGTCTGCCCGCCTATCTGGAAGTACCACTGGAAACGACGATCGCGGGGATCCCGGTGCGGGGTCGCATCGACGCGGTCTTCCAGGACGGGCAGGACTGGGAGCTGGTGGACTGGAAGACCGGACATCCACCCCACGGTCAGGAACTGCGCCAGAAATCGGTACAGCTCTCGCTCTACCGGCTGGCCTGGGCTCGCCTGATGGGGGTACCGGCAGAACGGATCCGCCTGGCTTTTTACTATGTGCAACACAATGCCACAGTGCGGATCGAGAATCCCCTGACCGAAGAGGAGCTGGAGCAGCTGGTCAGCCAGGGACTCGGGTTGACCAACTGAGCGGCTTACTTCTGAGCGGTCTATCTCTGAGAGGTAGGTACCACTGAGATTGCGGCCGTGGTGGCTTCCGGCGTAGGTGCAGAGGTCGGTGCGGAACCACCCCCGGGTACGTTGCCCTGACCGTCCTGAGCCGCTGCATCCTCGGAGATCTCGGAAGCAGACGTCGACGGTCCAGATGCTTCAGTCGAGGAGACCGGTGCGGGGGAGATCGTGACCGCTTCGGCGGCAGAGATCTGCTGGCCACCATAGAGCGCGATATCCCGTTCCAGAGCACGGAGCATCTGCTCGGCATCGGCGATCATGGCCGTGTCCCCGGAAGCGATCGCGCGGACCAGCCACTGGGCCAGGGCGAATTCTGCGGAGAGCGCCGCACGGCGCTGCAGATGCCTGTCAGGTGCCACGGTGCGGGCTTCGGCGTAGGCTTCGCGGACGGCAGCCACAAACGCCGTGTCCTCCACCGCGGTAAGCCAGGCGAAATCATCGGCAGGATCTCCTACTCGCAGATCGGTCCAGCCGGTCACTGCGGTGAGACGGGATCCGACAAAGAGCAGATTGTCCTCATGGAGATCGCCATGAACCACGGTGGGCGCAAAATTCCACATCGTGGTGTCTTCGAGCGCCTGTTCCCAGCGCCGCAGGAGCGAGGAGGGGATCTTCCCGGTGGTGGCAGCCTGATCAAGTTCGTTCAGCCGACGCTGCCGGAACTCATTGGCGCTGTACACGGGCAGATCGACGCGCTCCACCAGTTCGGCGGGCAATTCATGAATGGCGGCCATGGCGGCAGCCACTTCCTTGGCCACGACCGCGCCGCCGCTGCTCAGCGTCTGGGTGGACTGGACTGCGCCATCCACATGCGAGTACACGAAGGCCGTCAATTCACCCAGTCGCACGGTTCCGGCCACGGTGGGCAGCACAAAGGGAAGCTCGGCCCGGACGCCGGGGCTGAAAGCGCGCAGTACCTCGCGCTCGGTCTCCAGCCGGGCGCTGGCCTCAGGATGCCGGGGCGAACGCACCCGCCACCGTCGCCGATCGCTGTCAACCAGCAGTGCCGCATCAAAATCCGCGGAATCATCGGGTTCGTGGGCGACCGCCGTCGGTATCAGGCCGGGCACAGCTGCGCTGGCCACAGCCGCAAGTTCCATAGGTGTTCGTCTCACCATTCCACGGTACGGCGGTGCCCGCGATTCGCGGCGAGCTCCGGCGGCGAGTCGTCCGAACTCCCGCTTGAATGGGCCGCGAATGGGCAGGCGGCGGGCGCTGGCGAAGCCGATCCGAAGGTGATCCGAATGTGAATTGTCAGAGCGCATCGGTACGGTAGAAACATGACAATGACGGGCAGCATCACCAGCGACAATCTGCGACCTCAGGGCCTGCCCTGGCAGCAGTCGGTGGTGGACCGGGGGAGTGAGCGCCGGGCTGCTCCGGGTTTCGCAGCCGAGGCCCTCGCACAGAGCAACGCGCGGCTGATCGTCATTCATCAGGGGCAGACGCTGATCCGCGACGGACACGTCGTGTTCTTTGACGCGCGCGCCTGGGCCGATCCGGTGCCGTTGCAGGATGAGGCCGGAAGCGCGGGGCCTACGGTCTATCTGGGCCGCTATCAGGGGCCATTCTCTGAGGAGTCCAGCCACGCTGACGCGGGCCAGCCGGGAGTAGCCCTCCAGCCCGGCGATGAACTGTTCGCGGTGCACAGCACGGACGATGCCGCCACCGCACTCGGCGCGCAGGCCACCTGGCGCACCTTCCGCGAGGTGGCGACGGAGCTGCCCGCGGCAGAGTCGCAACTCTTCATTGAGGCGCTGGCGATTCTGAACTGGCACCGTGCACACACCCATTGCCCGCGCTGTGGTGCGCCGACCCGGGTGGAGGTCTCTGGCTGGGTGCGCCGCTGCCCGCAGGACAACTCCGAACATTTCCCGCGCACCGACCCGGCGATCATCGTCGCCGTCGTGGGTGCTGATGATCGTCTGCTGCTCGGCGGAGGTGCCAGCTGGGAGTCCAACCGCTACTCCACGCTGGCCGGTTTTGTGGAGCCGGGTGAATCCCTGGAACAGGCCGTCGTACGGGAAATCGGGGAGGAGGTGGGCATCCGGATTCACACCGTGGATTATCTGGGCTCTCAGTCCTGGCCCTTCCCTGCCTCCCTGATGCTGGGGTTCACGGCGCGCACCGATGATGTTGACGCCACTCCGGATGGAGTTGAGGTGACCCGTGCACGGTGGTTTACCCGCCCCGAACTCCAGGCGGCGGTGAGCAGCGGCGAAGTGGTCATCTCGCACCGGATGTCGATTGCGCGCTCCCTGATTGAGCACTGGTATGGCGGCGTGATCCATGATGCTCCCGAGGCCTGAGGGCACGGTGCTGATGAATGCTGGGCCGATGAAGGACCATCTCTCGTTGGAAGAGCGGGTGCTCTCCGGCCTCGATGAGGAACAACGCCAGGTGGCCACCGCGCTGCACGGGCCGGTCTGTGTGCTGGCAGGCGCTGGCACCGGGAAGACCCGCGCCATCACTCACCGGATCGCCTACGGTGTGCACAGCGGGGTTTACCAGCCCTCCAGGCTCCTGGCCGTCACCTTCACCGCCCGGGCCGCCGCGGAGATGCGCACCCGGTTGCGTGATCTGGGTGTCGGGGCGGTGCAGGCCCGCACCTTCCATGCCGCCGCGCTACGACAGTTGCAGTTTTTCTGGCCCCAGGCAGTGGGCGGTGCTCTGCCGAATCTGCTCGAACATAAGGCGCAACTTGTGGCGGAGGCCGCACGACGGCTGCGCCTGGGCACCGATCGGGCCACTGTGCGGGATCTGGCCGGGGAACTGGAATGGGCCAAGGTCAGCATGCTCACCCCGGACAGCTACCTGGCTCATGCGAGCGAGCGGGGAACTCCTGCAGGCTTCGACCTGACCACGGTGGCCCGGGTCTTCGGAGCGTATGAGGAGCTCAAGGCCGACCGCAACCTGCTCGACTTTGAGGACGTCCTGTTGGTCACCGTGGGCATTCTGCAGGAAGACGCACGCATCGCGGCCACGGTCCGGGATCAGTACCGCCATTTCGTGGTGGACGAATATCAGGATGTTTCGCCGCTACAGCAGCGGCTCCTGGACTTGTGGCTGGGCGGGCGGGAAGAGCTCTGCGTGGTGGGCGACGCCAGCCAGACCATCTATTCCTTCACCGGGGCCACACCCCAGCATCTGCTCCGCTTTGCCAGCACGCACCCGCAGGCGCAGGTGATCAGGCTGGTGCGCAACTATCGCTCCACTCCGCAGGTGGTGGGTCTGGCCAACGCGGTGCTGACTCAGCGCCGCCCCGCAGGTAAAGTCGCCGATGCGCTCTGGGCCACGCCGCTGGAGTTGCGCTCGCAGCAGGCATCGGGGGAGGCCCCGCAGTTCCTCGAATGCCCCGATGACGAGGCGGAAGCTGCCGCCGTCGCCCGCCTGGTCGGTGAGCGAATCGCCGCCGGAACCCCGGCAGCGCAGATCGCGGTGCTGTTCCGCACCAATGGCCAGTCCGAGGCCTTTGAGCAGGCTCTGGCGGGTGCCGGCATCGGATATCAGCTGCGCGGAGGCGAGCGTTTCTTCACCCGCAAAGAGGTGCGGGATGCCATTCTGTCGCTTCGCGCTGCGGTCCGTGCGGCCGGGACCGGGCACGACGGCGATGCAGAG
The DNA here is from genome assembly GCF_030271165.1 of Psychromicrobium xiongbiense. GTDB lineage: Bacteria > Actinomycetota > Actinomycetes > Actinomycetales > Micrococcaceae > Renibacterium > Renibacterium xiongbiense. The sequence goes on from NZ_JASSZH010000020.1 coordinate 13,389, forward strand.
GGTGCCGGGCCCGACTCACCGCCGCTGGCCCAACAGGTCAAAGATATTCTGGCCAGTATCGGCTACACCGAGGAGGCTCCCGCCGGGGGCGGGGCCGTCCGTGAACGGTGGGAATCCCTGGCCGCTCTGGTCAATCTGGCTGAGGAACTCGTGCTCAGCCGGGGCCCCGGGCTGGATCTGGAAGGCTTTGTGGCGGAGCTGCAGGAGCGGTCCCAGTCACAGCACGTGCCTACCGTGAACGGCGTGACCCTGGCCTCCCTGCATGCAGCCAAGGGCCTGGAATGGGATGCGGTCTTCCTGGTGGGGCTCAGCGAAGGGCTGATGCCGATCAGTTTCGCGGACACCCCGGAGGCGGTGGACGAGGAGCGAAGGCTGCTCTACGTGGGTGCCACGCGGGCCCGGGCGTTCCTGCACCTGAGCTGGTCTCTTTCCCGGACGCCCGGTGGTCGCGCACATCGGAAGGCTTCCCGGTTCCTGGAAGGAATCCGGCCCGGTTCTGCGGCGCAAGCGGGTCCAGCTGCCAAACGGCGTAACCGCACCGAGCGCCCAGCGCTGACCGCGTGCCGGGTCTGCGGGACCTTGTTGTCCACGGCTGCGGAACGCAAAATCGGCCGTTGTGCCAATTGCCCGGCCAGCTACGAGGAGACCACCTTTGAAGCCTTGCGGGCCTGGCGGCTGGAGACGGCTCGCGAGGCGCAGCTGCCCGCCTACATGATCTTCACCGATGCCACTCTGGTGGCTATTGCCGAGCGCAAACCCACCTCCCTGAAAGCACTGGCGGACGTTGCCGGCATCGGCCCGACCAAGCTGGAGGCCTATGGTGAAGCAGTGCTTGAGTTGTTAGCCGCCTCATGACCGCCGAGCGTTGGGATAACCCGGCAGTCGGCATCAGCGCCCACGGACGGGAGGTACTGGTTCGTCGGTCCCGACGACGACGGCGCACCGTGACAGCCTTCTGGGAGGATGGCAAGGCGGTGGTGGCGATTCCGGCGCACTTCAGCCGTGCAGAGGAGCGCCGCTGGGTGGCCACGATGGTCGCCAGGCTGGAGGAGCCGCAAGGTGCCTCGCGCAGGCGTAGCGACGATGACCTGATGCGGCGGGCCAGCGAGCTCTCCGCCCGCTATCTTCAGGGGCGGGCTGAACCGTCGTCGGTTCGCTGGGTCAGCAATCAGAAAAACCGATGGGGTTCTGCGACGCCGGCGGACCGGAGCATCCGGCTTTCTACGGCCTTACGCGGGATGCCCGAATGGGTGGTGGACTATGTGTTGCTGCACGAGCTCGCCCATTTGCTGGTGGCGGGTCACGGTGCCGCCTTCTGGGCACTGCTCACGGCCTACCCACGCACCGAGACGGCCAAAGCCTTCCTGGCGGGCGTCAGCTTCGCGCACAGCCACGGCCAACCGGGCGAGGATGATGTCGACGAGGATGACGATGGTGACGAGGTCGGAGCTATTCCTTAGGGGTCCTCAGGGGGCCGGATCTCGTTCAGCCTGGCCTCGAACCTCGCCTTGTCTGCGGCCTTCTGCTCGGCTTCCCGGGATTTTAGGTGAGTCATCGCGTTGATTCTCGGATCTTTCAGGTTGAACGCCGCCTTCGATCGGGCTTTGTTCACCAGAATCGGCACCTTGCTGCCGATGTGGGGATCCCGCAGTTTGAACGTCTCTTCTCTGATCGGCAGTCGAATCGCGGTCCCGTCGGGTCCGGTGAACTCGATGAGGTACTCCCACACCTGAGTGGAGGCCACCTGGATGTTGTCCGACGTCCGTTTAATGAAACGCTTGTCGATGAGCTTTGCATCCATCTGCGCCCACCCGATATGGAACATGATCATCCGCCTCAGGGAATCATCAGCCGTCGTAGCAGGTGCGTCCGGCCACTGATCAACCTGCAGGGGTCTGAAGGGGCCATCGGTGCCCTGCTCGCCGCTGTCGACGGCGGCGTGGACACCAGTATCAACGGTAGTGGGGAGGATTGTCCAGGGTGCATTTTTCGCGAGCATCGTGACCTGAGTCGCATCGCCCAACAGCGGCTTACCGAGGTTTCGCCGTCGGGCTCGCCGGGATTCCGCTGGACGCCCGATGGCCAATGGACAGAGTCCACTGCGTCGTGGACCAGACAATGCGGTAGCTGCTGGTGGCACCATTGATTCTGGTGGCAGTCACGGTGGCAAGCGAGGCAAAATCCGCGGACACCGAAAGCTTGTCCGTCTTCGGGTCCCAGCCTTTGGCAAAGGACGCCAGAGCCTCGGACGGTGGGCCGGTGTCCACTGAGTCGGGGCCGGCAAGTTGCGCGACCTCGCTGGCCTTCCCGTGCGCAGCCGTCGTGATCACCAGCTGGGCAAAGTCGTTCATGGTCTCCGGGGTCGGCCCAGGTGGCAGACAGGCGGTCAGAGCCAGTAGGGCCGAAAAGCTGGCAGCCAGGAGAACGCTACGTGCGAAGCGCATGCCCTCACACTCCTCAGGGGTGAGACTCGGCCGGAACCACTGACGGCGCGGAACAACCGATGGTGAGAGCTACTCTAGCTGTCCCTCCCGGGCGGGAGTGGCATGAGTCGTCACCGCTCCGGGAGAGCGGGCTCCATAGCGTTGTGCGGCCCCGGCCCCGAGAACCACCAGCGTGATTCCGATGCACTGCAGGGCGGTGGGTGTCTGGCTGAGGAGCAGCACACCGGCCAGGATCCCGAAGGCGGGCTCGATCGCCAGCAGTGTGCCGAACCCCGCATGAGTCATACGGCGCAGGGCTAGCATTTCGAGCGCCAGGGAAGCCACGGGGGTGATGAGGGCGATTCCGGCCGCAGACGCCAGCACACCCCAGCTGAAGTCGCCGCCGAGGACTTGGGGAACGCCGAAAAGGGCGGTCGCTCCCGAGGCGATGGGAAGGGTCAGCGAGAGGCCACTGATGCCGGAGAAGCGATCGCCGACGCGTTGTGTGAACACGTTGTACAAGCCCCAGCAGGTGCCCGCGAGCGCAGCGAAGCCGATGCCGATCAGGTCACTGTTCCCCTGCCAGGGCTCGGTGAGGAGCAGCACCCCGGCGAGCGCGAGCAGCGGCCAGATCAGTGCCTTCAGGCGCTTTGTCGCGAGACCTGCAACGGTGAGCGGGCCGAGGAACTCCACTGCGACGGCGGTTCCGAGTGGAATCCGCTCGGCGGCGGCGAGGAAGAAGGTCGTCATGAGCCCCGTGACCACACCGAGCACCAGCAGCATCGGGACATCCTGTTTCCGTACGGATCGAAGCGACGGCCTGACGATGCACAGGAGAAACCCGGCACCGAAGCACATTCTGAGCCACGCTGTGCCAGTAGGGCCGATGTGGCTGACCACCCCGATCGAGAGTGCATTCGACACCTGAATCATCAGCATTGCCGTGATCGCCATCGACCATGCCGGGACCCGCAGTTGGAGCTTCAGTGCTGCTCCCTGGTGTGTGCATTTCCGACTCCTGGCTCATAGACAGCGAGCAGGAACCTGGCGGATTCGTCGCGTGGGTTCGTGTAGGCGTGGACAGTATCGCCGAAGAATGTCAGTGCGTCTCCGGCGCCGAGCTCCACAGTCTGCCCGTCGGTTTCGACCATGAGCCAGCCCTGCTGCACCTGGAGGAGTTCCCGGGTACCAGCGGTGTGAGCCTCACTTTCGTGGCGTTCGCCCGCGGCCAGGGTCCAGTCCCAAAGCTCCAGGACGTTGGGCGGTTCGGTTCCGGCCATGAGCACGCCTTGGCCGCCCGACGGTCCAGCCCACAGCACGGCACCCTCATGATGCCGGGTCACCTTCGCTGCCTGGGATGCGGGTGGCTCCACCAGTGCGGGCAGGCCGACGCCGAGGGCCTCGCTGAGACGCAGTAGCGTTCCGATGCTGGGGTTCACCGAACCCTGCTCCACATTGACCACCATGCGACGACTCACACCCGCAGCATCCGAGAGGTGATCAAGAGTCCACTCGCGGGCTTTCCGTTCCTGGCGGACGCGCTCGCCAATCACGCGTGCCAATGACTCTGCCTCTTCATCCATTAGTGCATCATAATGCATGAAAAATGCATGAAAGTGAGGGGTGGTACGCCTTATCCTTACTGATCGCCCGGGTCTGCCGAAGAATCCCCGGATTCCGGGGTGTCATAGCCGCCGGACAACAGCTTCTCGAGGTCCTGGTCCACCGAGGCGTCCGATGCTTCGGCCAGCGCGCGCCGCGCACTGAAACCCTCGGGATCGTCCAGATCCTCCGCCGTCGGCAGCAGATCGGGGTGCTTCCAGATCGCATCGCGGCCCGCAATGCCGCGCTCCTTCTTCAGGGTCGCCCACAGGGTTGCCGCTTCCCGCAGCCTGCGGGGGCGCAGTTCCAACCCGACGAGGGAGCCGAAAGCATGCTCGGCAGGCCCACCCGTGGCTCGACGACGGCGCACCGTCTCACGCAGCGCCGGTGCGCTGGGCAGCTGGGCGGCGGCCTCGAAAGTCAGCTCGTCCACCCAGCCCTCCACGAGGGCGAGCGCGGTCTCCAGTGTGGCCAGGGCGGCATCCTGCGCGGGGGTGCGCTGAGGCATGAACACACCCTCGGAGAGCGCCTGGCGGATGCGGTCGGTGTCGCTCGGGTCGAGATCCCGAGCCACCTCCTCCATCCGGGAAAGGTCGATGTGGATGCCGCGGGCGTAGGCTTCGATGCTGCCGAGGAGATGCCCACGCAGCCAGGGCACCTGGACAAAGAGCCGCGCGTGAGCGGCTTCGCGCAACGCCAGGAAAAGCTGGATCTCGGCGGCCGGAAGTTCCAGGCCCTCACTGAACGCGGCAATATTGGTGGGTAACAAAGCCATCTGAAGATCAGCCAGCGGCACTCCGATATCCGAGGCGGATACCACCTCGCGGGCCAGCGCGCCCACCGCCTGCCCCAACTGCATACCGAAAAGCGCCCCACCGACGTTCTGCAGCATGGACGCCGCCCCGCCGAGCATGGCCTGCATCTCCTCCGGAGCCTGCTCCTGGAGGGTGCGGGAAAGTGCCTGGGCCACGCTGGTGGCCACCGGCTCGGTCAGCCGCTTCCAGGTGCCCATGGTCTCTTCGACCCATTCGGCACGGGACCACGCTTTGCCGATCAAGCCGGTGCTGGAGAGATCGGTGAGTGGGTCGAGCCACAGCTCGGCCAGATGCAGAGCCTCATCCACCGATCGTGACTGGGGTGCCGAGATGGACGGGTCGTCACCGGCTGCCGCCTGACGGGCCTGATCATGGGCCATGGTCCAGTTCACCGGGCCGTCGTTGCTGTTCCCAGCCATCATGGTCTGGAACTGAGCGAACATATTGGCCAGCACCGCAGGATCATTGGGCAGGCCTGCGGCTTTGGCGAGTTCAGCCGCGTCCACGCCGCTGAGGCCCTCGCTGCCGAAGAGCTTGGCAAGCATCTCCTGGAAGGGGTCGAGCGGGCCTTCGTCATCGTGCTTCTCAGGCTCGTTGCTCATGGCACTTCCTCCACTGGATCGGCGGTATTCATCCGTAAGTGTCCACCGGGACCAGGGGTCTGATGCGCACTCGACTAGGACTCTCACGGTACCGCTGTCGGGCAGTGCTTGTCTGCGGCCGGGTGCGTCGTTCGCTCTAGGCCAAGTCCGTCACCCCGGCGCCCCGACACCGCCGTGCCGCAGACCGCGTAGGCTGGGAATCAGAACACGCACGGGAGTGCGACGGCGTTCCGGCTGCGGTCAGCGCCGCAGGCGATGAGGAGCACCCATGAGTCATCTGTCGACCGGTCCCCATGGGACATCCGGTCAACTCTCTGACGTGTCACCGGAACACACGCCCACTCAACGTCAGCAGCGCCGTCGCACCATCGTGCTCACCGTGTCCGGTCTGCTGACCCTGGCGCTGACCGTGCTGGCGCTCGTTCTTCCGGCACCGTATGTGGTGGAATCCCCGGGGCCGGTCTTCAATACTCTGGGCAAGTCTTCCGGCAAGAGCGTCATCACGGTGACCGGTGCCACCAGCTATCCCTCTACCGGTCAGCTGGACATGCTCACGGTGTACGTGGACGGCGGCCCGGCGAATCAGCTCAGCGCCATCGCCCTGTATCAGGCCTGGCTCAACCCGGACACCGCGCTGTACCCGGTGGACCTGATCTACCCGCCGGATGCCACCGCGGATCAGATCAACCAGCAGAGTGTCGCGGATATGGTCGATTCCCAGGACATGGCGCGCGCCGCAGCGCTGACCTACCTCAAGATCCCCTTCACCCAGAAGCTGTCCGTCGCACAGGTGGGCCGGGGGACCGGATCGGACGGCAAGCTCAAGCCCGGTGATGTGCTGACCGCGGTCGATGGCGCCCCGGTGACCAGCCGCGCGGTGCTCACCGCAGCGCTGGCCAAGAGTAAGGGGGCTACGGTCGCGGTCGAGGTGCTCCGCTCCGGTCAGCCGGTGACGCTGAGCATCCAGCCGAGCTTTGACTCCGCCAGCGGCCGGTATCTGCTCGGCATCGGCCTCAAATATGACTTCACCTTCCCCTTCACCATCGACTTCGCGCTCAGCAACGTGGGCGGCCCGAGCGCCGGCATGATGTTTGCGCTCGCCACCATCGACAAACTGACTCCGGATGATCTGACCGGAGGCAAGCACGTTGCCGGGACGGGAACCATTGATGCGGACGGGAACGTTGGACCCATTGGGGGGATCGTGCAGAAAATGATCGGCGCATCCAAGGACGGTGCCACGCTGTTCCTCGCGCCCAGCAGCAACTGCAATGAGGTTGTTGGGCATGTGCCCTCAGGCCTGAAGGTGATGCGGGTGGATACCCTCAGCCAGGCGCACGATGCCGTCGCAGCCTACGGCGCAGGCAAAGACCTGTCAGCGTTCCCCAGCTGCACCGCCTCCTAGACCTTCCGACGTACCGACCCGCACCACCGACCCGTTGCAGAACTGACAAGGAACATCGTGAGCCAGGATCAAAGACCCGCTGCCAGACCACGACGTCGCGGAGCGCTGTTACCGACCATCATCATTCTGGTGGTGGCGGTGATTGGATTCGCCTTCTTCGCCAGCATTTACACGGAGGTTTTGTGGTTCAACCAGCTGGGCTTCCAGGAGGTGTTCTGGAAGACGAATCTGGCCCGGATCGCCTCCTTCGCCGGGGCCTTTGTGCTGATGGCCGTGGCCGTGTACTTCTCGCTCCGGGTGGCTTACCGATCCCGCCCGGTGTACTCGACGGAGAACCCGGTCCAGCAGAATCTGCATCAGTATCAGGCGCAGCTGGAGCCGATCCGCAGGGGCGCGATGATCGTGATTCCGGTGGTTTTCGGGATCTTCGCCGGAGCCTCTGCGGTGGGTCAGTGGCAGAAGGTGCTGCTTTTCCTGTTCCAGGAGCCTTTCGGGACGAAGGACCCACAGTTCGGGATGGATATCTCCTTCTACACCAGCACCCTGCCGCTGCTGGGATTCGTGGTGGGCCTGTTGATCGCCATCGTGCTGATCTCCGGCATTGCCGCGCTGCTCACGCACTACCTGTACGGGGCGGTGCGTTTGCAGGAGCGGGGTTTGTTCATCAGCCGCTCCGCCCGCGTCCAGTTGGCTGTGACGGCGGGAATCTTCCTGATGGTCCTGGGCCTGAACTTCTGGCTGGACCAGTACAACACGCTGCTCAACACCTCCGGCTACACCTCGGGCGCGTTGTACACGGATGTGAATGCGGTCATTCCGACCAAGGCGATTCTGGCCGTTGCCGCGATCGTGGTGGCCGTGCTGTTCCTGGTGGCCGCCGCCATCGGGCGCTGGCGTCTGCCGCTGATCGGCACCGCCATGCTCGTCATCGTCTCCGTGGTGGCTGGCGGCATCTACCCCTGGGTAATCCAGACCTTCCAGGTGAAGCCCTCCGAGCAGACCATTGAGCAACCCTATGTGCAGCGCAACATCGATATGACGCGGGCCGCTTTTGGCCTCTCCGATGTGCAGGTCATCCCCTATGCGGCGACGACGACAGCGACCCAGGGTGCACTACGGCAGGATGCGACGACGACGGCGAACATCCGTCTGCTGGACCCGGCGCTGATGACCAAGACCTTTGAGCAGCTGGAGCAGTACCGGCCCTACTACGGCTTCCCGAAGACCCTGAACGTGGATCGCTACACGGTGGACGGCAAGGTTCAGGACACCGTGATCGGTCTGCGCGAACTCAATCCGCAGGGCATTCCGGTCTCGCAGCAGAGCTGGTACAACAAGCACCTGGTCTACACACATGGTTATGGCGTGGTGGCGGCCTACGGCAACACGGCGACGGCGGACGGCAAGCCGGTCTTCATGCAGTCCGGGGTGCCCACCATGGGCAAACTGGGCAATGATTCCAGTTACCAGCCGCGGATCTATTTTGGCCAGAACACCACGGATTATTCGATTGTCGGCGGGGACCAGAACAATCACGTGGAGCTGGACCGGCCCCAGGGCACCGATACCACCTCGGATTCGAAGAACACCTTTGACGGCAACGGCGGTCCGAATGTGGGCAACTGGTTCAACCGGCTGGTGTACTCACTGAAGTTCCAGTCAACGGACCTGTTACTGAGCAATGCAGTCAACGATCAGTCGCAGATTCTCTACGACCGCACACCGGTGGAACGGGTCCAGAAGGTTGCACCGTACCTGACCATCGATGGGAAGCCGTACCCCGCGGTGGTGGATGGCAAGGTGAAGTGGATCGTGGACGCCTACACCACCTCCAATGCCTACCCTTACGCGCAACAGCAGCAGCTGGACTCAGCGACCACCGACTCGCAGACCGCTCGCGCCGGAGGGGCGCTGTCCGGCTCGGTGAACTACATCCGGAATTCGGTCAAGGCGACCGTGGATGCCTTTGACGGGTCCGTGAACCTGTACGCCTGGGATACCAACGACCCGCTGCTCAAGACCTGGCAGAAGGTGTTCCCGAGTTCGCTGAAGCCGATCTCCGCGATGTCTGCGGACCTGATCAGTCATGTGCGCTACCCGGAGGATCTGTTCAAGGTTCAGCGTGAACTCCTGGGCCGCTACCATGTGACCAGCGCCGGGGCATTTTACAACAACAGTGATGCCTGGAGCGTGCCTAACGATCCGACCAGCACCTCGGATACCGTCAAGCAGCCGCCCTACTACATGTCGCTGCAGGTCCCTGGGCAGACGAAGCCGGCCTTCTCGCTGACCTCCAACTTCATTCCGCAGCAGGTGGGCACCGAGTCGCGCAATGTGCTGTACGGATACCTCGCCGCAGACGCCGATGCCGGTTCCACAGCAGGCGTGAAGGCGGATTCCTATGGCAAGCTGCGGCTGCTGACGCTGCCGCCGAGTACCCAGATTCCCGGGCCCGGGCAGGTCTTCAACCGTTTTGTCTCCGATCCGAACGTGTCCAATTCGCTCAACATTCTGAAGCTGGGCCAGTCGCAGATTGTGAACGGTAACCTGTTGACCTTGCCTGTTGGCGGTGGCCTGCTCTATGTGCAACCGGTGTACGTCCAGTCCACGGGGGGCGGCGCGAGCTATCCCACGCTGCAGCGCGTGCTGGTGGCCTTTGGCGACAAGATCGCCTTCGCTGCCACTCTGGACAAGGCTCTGGATGAACTCTTCGGGGGTGACTCCGGGGCGAGCGCGGGGGATAAGAACAGCGGCAATAACGGAACGCCGACCTCCGGATCGGGCTCTTCGGGCACGCAGCCGGGGGCCTCCGATGCTCAGGCTGCGCTGACCAAGGCGCTGCAGGATGCGCAGCAGGCCATCAAGGATGGGCAGGACGCTCTGGCCAAGGGCGATTTCACGGCCTACGGTGCCGCGCAGAAACGGCTCAGCGACGCGGTGGCCGCCGCGCTCGATGCCGAGAGCAAGCTCGGTGCCGGGACGAGCACCGGCGCGTCCACAGGCGCCTCGACCGGGGCACCCAGCGCTCCCGTGTCCGGCAGCTCGACCGGCTCGCCATCGAGCTCATCCAGCCCTTCGCCGAGCAAATAGCAGTACCTCGTCAGCCGCCATAGTAGGCCCTTTCGGGTCCGCAAAAACCCGTCCCGCGGAGTCGATTTGGCTCTGCGGGACAAAGCGGGTAATGTTGATCAGGCGCCGCGGGGTGGAGCAGTTCGGTAGCTCGCCGGGCTCATAACCCGGAGGTCACAGGTTCAAATCCTGTCCCCGCAACGAGAAAGTGGTCCTGACCAGCAGAAATGCCGGTCAGGACCACTTTGCTTTAACTCGGTATTAAGCTCCGGTTGAGTGGTGTTTAATCCCCTGACTGTCCTACACTTCCAGATGTCACGCAAGAACCGGTCTTAGGCAGATTGCCTGGGTGTGTGTACTATGTGACAATCGGTCGCCGATGGCGTGCCGCTCGCATAGCTTGAATATTGGGGGAAATTCGGTAGGGGCTGCTTTGACAGTGCGCTCCTGCTGAAAATCTGTGGACGACTTTGGGGGGTCGCACAGAATGCAGTTTGGAATTTCTATGCGTCATGCCGCTGTGCCTGACGCGCACCGTCTAACCGCACGATGGCATTCGGTGCTGGGCGCCGGGCTTGCTGTGATGCTCGCGCTCCTGGTGATCGGCGGCACTGCCGGGCCGGCCGGGGCCGCCCAGCTGACCGGCGGACCTGTCTGCAGCAGCGGTTATGTGTACTCCGTCCAAAGTGACGGGCACATCATCCAGGTCGCCGGTGCCAATACGAGTTCACCCACGGCGACCACCTATGACGGGTGGAGCACGCTGGCAAACCTTCCCACTGCGGTGAACGGCCTGGCCATCGCGGCAAATGGCTCCGCCATGTACGCCTACACCCGGGCCGGAAGTGCGTCCCAGGACGTTGACAGCATTCTCAGCTGGAGCGCCTCGACCGGATCCTGGACCAGGACGCAGCTGTCCTACAAGACAGGCAACACCTCTTCTCTGGTCACGGGTGCGGTGAATCTGGCCACCGGTAAGTTCCTCTTCGCCGGAACCAATTACCCGACCACCGGCACCTACGCGAACCAGTGGGTGTATGCCCTGTACCAGTACGATCCTGCGACGCAGGCCATCACGAACCTGGGCTTTGTGCCGACCGGAATCACCGCCTCGGATGCCAACAACAACGGTGATATGGCCTTCGATGCGGCCGGGAATCTGTTCCTGGTGCGTTCGGGAAGTCCCGGCTCAGGGGCCGCATCCACCACCAATATCTACTCGGTTACCGCAGCCGACCTCGCGGCAGCGGAAGCTCATCCCGGCAACGCCATCAATGCCGCGTCGAGCACCCCCGGAGCCATCTCCATCACGGCGGTCAACGGTATGGCCTTCGATGCGGACGGCTCGGTCTACCTGGGCAACACCAGCCAGCTGGCGCGCTACGATCCGACGAGCTGGGCTCAGCTCACCCCAGCGGCAAATCTGTTGGGCGGTTCCAGCACGGACCTGGCAAGCTGCAATTCGCCGGCCACGCTGACCATCCGCAAGAACGTGGTGGGCAGGGCCACGGCCACCGATCAGTTCACGCTGAACCTTGCGAAAGCCGGGGCGACGATTGGTTCGACGACCACCAGTGGCAGCGCGAACGGTGTTCAGGCCAAGCAGCTGACCCTGCCCGTTCTGGCCGGTTCCACCTACCAATTCTCTGAGCTGATGGCCGCGGGCTCAGGTTCGGCCCTGTCCGACTACTCCACCTCCTGGTCCTGCACCGGTGCCGGCGGATCGGGCACCGGCACCTCGGGCTCGGTCACCATACCGCTGCCGGCGGCCGGTCAGGCCGGAACCGCCGTGGTCTGCACCCTGAGCAACACACCGGCCGCCCAGTCGGTGCTGGTCAATAAGCTCTGGTCGATTGCCGATGCCGCGGGCCATCCGATCGGGACGTTCCACGTGCCGGCCCAGGCAGGGGATACGGCAAACGCTCTGCCCGCGGGCTTTGGCGCCACCGCCACCGTCAACGGCACCGACGTCACCTGGGGTGTGGCGAGCACCGGATACTCGCTGGGCCAGTCGGTCAGCATCAATGAGCGCGCCATCACCGTCCCGCCGGGCTGCACGGTGGCGTCATCGACCGTTACCTCCGCCAACGGCGCGGCGGTGTCCGCAGCGCTGCCCTACTCCTCGACGCTGGTCAGGAATCCTTCGCCGAACACCTACACGATCACCAACGCGGTGACGTGCACGCAGAATCTCACCCTGGTCAAGAAGGTTGATGTCGGTTCGGCCGCAGTCACCGCCTGGACCCTGAGCGCCACCGGACCAGCGGGAACCCTGGCCGGACCTAACGGTGCCAGTGGCACCAGCGCTGCGACGGCGGCACTGACCCCGGGGGCGTCATACGCGCTCGCGGAGAGCGGCGGGCCCAATGTCTACGTGCCCACGGCGGCAGGCTGGCAGTGTGTGGCGAGTACGGGAACGGTGACTCCAGCGGGCGGGGCGGTCTCGCTGGCCTACGGGCAGAGCGCCACCTGCACGATCACCAACACCACTGCTCAGATCACGGTACTCAAACACATCTCAGGCACCGGTCTGACGGCCAGCCAGTTCACACTGAAGCTGGTTCCCTCGGACAACACGCTGCCAGCGCAGAACAGCATCGCCGGTTCGGAGACCACAGCGGCCGCCAATACCTTCGAGGTGAAACCCGGGACGAAGTACACCCTGTCTGAGACGTCGGTTGCCGCAAACCTGCCGTATCTCGCCCTGGGCCTTCAGATCTCTACCGACGGCACCACCTGGACGGACGTCGCCAGTACGGACGTCACGGTGCCCGCGGGGCAACACGTGTACTACCGCTTCGTCAATCAGAGCGTCCCTGCTCCGATGCTGCCGCTCACCGGCGGTATCGGTGCCGACTCGATCTGGATTGGCGGTGGTGGGCTGCTCCTGCTGGGCCTGGCCCTGATGGCTCTGTGGCAGATCCACCGGGTCCGGGCCGCACGCCGCTGAACTGCGTCATTCACACGACTTCACGTCACATATTTTCTTCGCATTCTGGCGAAGACCATTGGGGGAAAGGAACACCATGACAACGACGACTCGCAGGTGGGGGGCACGACGCTCGCTGCAACTGGTGGGAGTCACCGTACTGGGCCTGCTCGGGGCGCTACTGGGGGGAGGGGCTGCTTCTGCGGCCACTCCACCCAACCTGCCGCCGGGACCGTACGACATCGCCATTCATAAATTTGTGCAGCCCGCGACGCCGACGAATCTGGCCCACGACGGCACAGCCGTCAATACGGCAGGCCTCACACCACTGGCCGGCGTCACCTACCAGATCCAGTTGGTGAACAACGTCGATCTGAGCACCAACGCCGGCTGGACGACCGCGGGCAAACTGACGGTGAGTTCCAACGGGACCGTCTCCGATGGAACGACCACCTACACACTCGGTACCGGCACCACGAAGGTCACCGATGTGAACGGCCTTGCGGACTTCAGCGGCATCACCCAGATGGGCGTCTACGTCGTCACGGAGGTGTCCGCCGGATCCAACCAGATCACGCAACTGGCACCGCCGTTCCTGGTGAGCGTCCCGCTTCCGACCACGGGCAGTGCAGGCTGGCTGAGCACCGTCAATGTCTACCCGAAGAACCCCACCACCTCGATCACCAAAACTGTTGACGATTCTGCGGCGCACGGTCTGGGCGATACGGTGAACTGGACGGTGACCGCGAAGGTTCCGAACATCCCGAGCGGGCAGGATCTCACGTCCTTCTCCCTCACGGATCCGCTGGATTCGCGACTGACCTACACGCCGTCGTCGGCCGTGGTGACCTTCACCGATGCTGCCAATAACCCGGTCACACTGGCCTCGGGGGACTACACAGTGGCGCTCAACGGCGGCACCCTCACGGTGACCTTCACCGCTCAGGGGCTGACCAACCTGAAGGCGCATCAAGGCGGCACGGTCAAACTGGCGTTCGCCACCACGGTGAACTCGATCGGTTCCGGCACCATCCAGAACACCGCATCGGTCAATGTCAACAACACGTCATTCCCGAGCAGCTCGGTGCAGACGACCTGGGGTGCAGCGAGCATCCACAAGCAGGACGCCGACACCCAGAAGGCGCTTCAGGGCGCGGTATTCAGCGTGTATCTGAGCACGGCCGATGCCGCAGCGGGCACTAACCCGGTGGGTGTGCTGGTCGGTGGGACGAAGGCAACGACCTTCACCACCGATGCCTCAGGTAACACGACCATCCCGGGCCTGAAGACGGGCACCTACTACCTGGTGGAGACCCAGGCGCCGGTCGGCTATCAGGTGGCCGCCGGATTCACGCCGTCCTCGCCCTACACCCTGACGGTGCAGACGGGCTCGGTGGCGAATGCTCCCGTGGTGCAGGTCAGCGATCCGCCGGTCCCACCGTTCTCCCTGCCGTTGACCGGTGGCAGCGGGGCAGCGATGTTCCTGATTGGCGGCATCGGCCTGATCTCGGTGGCAGGCGGTGCGGCGCTGGTCCGGGCTCGCCGGAAGCGCGGAGCGCAGCACTGATCCCAGTCGGGTGGTGACAGCCACACGACGAGACAGGGGTGGGACCGCTTGGGGGCGGCCCCACCCCTGTCGGATGACGATCGGTCAGAGGAGAATCTGGTGCGGCAGAACAGCAGGGTAGGACGGCGATTCGCCACAGCGGTGCCTGCCGGGCACCCGGCGGGTAGCGGTTGGCGGCTGCCAAAGTTCGCACTCTTCATCGCGACGGTGTGTCTGGTGGGCGTCCTGGTCCTGCTCTATCCGACAGCCGCAGCCTGGGTGAGTTCAGTCCAGCAGGCTCAGCAACTGACCACCTACGGCCAGGGCGTCTCGGTGCTGGCGCCCTCGGTGGTAGAGGGTGCACTGACCGAGGCTCAACGCTACAACGCCGCTCTGAGCGGTACAGCCACCTTCGCCGCCAATGAGCGAAAGCCTGAGGCGCTCGGCACCGGTGTCTCGAATGGCTTTGAATACAACAAGCTGCTGGCCAGTGATCAGTACGGCACCATGGGGCGGATCAAGATCCCGTCGATCGATGTCGATCTGCCGATTTTTCACGGTACCAGCGACAACGTGCTCGCCCAGGGGGTGGGGCATCTCGAAGGAACGGCGCTGCCCGTTGGCGGAGTCGGAACGCACGCCGTCCTGACTGGACACCGGGGGTTGCCCACCTCGACGCTGTTCACGAATCTGGACAAGGTCAAGGTGGGCGATACGTTCACCGTCACGGTCTTCCAGGAAGTGCTGACCTATCGGGTGGTCGACACGAAAGTCGTGGACCCGGATCAGACCAGCGCACTTGACCCGGTTCCCGGCAAGGACCTCGTCACCCTGGTGACCTGCACACCGCTGGGCATCAACAGCCAGCGAATTCTGGTGACCGGAGAAAGAGTACTGCCCACGCCGGCCCGGGACGCCGCCAGTGCAGCGGCCGCTCCTGCCGGCCCGGGATTTCCGTGGTGGATTGTCGTCATCGGCTGCGCATGCCTGCTGCTGAGTACCTACGTCTGGGCCTCCGGCCGATCCCGCACCTCGCCGGAGCCAGCGGATTCCGGGCCCGACGTCCTCCCACTCCCAACCCTCTCTCCTCACTGAGTAGCAGAAGTTGCACGTGGAAACGACTCCACTCAGCTGTTCCACTCAGCAACTTCTGCTACTCAGTGCGCTTTCGAAGGAGTGGCGGCAAAACAGGTCCAGCATTGCAGGTCAGCTGCCAAAGGCAGGATGGCTCACACCGATCATTCTGAGCCTACTTGTTGCCTTTCTTCCGACTCGTTTCAATCATTGAAACGAGGAGTAGAACAACTGCCAGGGCTGACCAACAGATAGCGACCCAAGTTGAGACCTTGACAGAACCGTCGGGGATCACGGTGATCACCGTGAAAAATAGCCCGGTCGCCAACATCCCAAGGAACGAGTTTCGGTATTTGACCATCGCGGCTAGTACCCCAAACACCCGAGGATGGTGAGGGATCCAGCGACCGCATCATTCACCCAGCCGAGGGGTGTAACGTCGCCACCAGCAGTCATCCACAGGTAGGTCAAGCCAGCCATACAAGTAAGAGTAATGGGGTTCCGATCGCTGCCCAGAGAGTAGAGATAGGCATTGTAATGAGCCACTTGGTTGCCGCTGATATAGACATCCATCATGCCTTGGCACAATGCGGGATCCTGCCAGTCAGGCCATGCCCACGTAGATCCATTCGAACCTTCACAATATCGGTAATATTGCCCAGCAACGTCCATGGGGCTGGCGGCTCCTCCGCTGGGGCTTTGGATGGGTGACGGCAGATCCATCTGAGAAATGCCACTCCCCGTTAGGGCGCTGAATGCCATGGAAGCAACAGAGGAACCACTGATGTGTGTCGGCACAGAGGCCTGTGCCGGGAGGGAGCCGAGGAACGATACTGTCAATGCAACGGTCATTCCCAGGATGGCAAGGATGATTTTTTCACGTGGGCTGCACCTTCTCGATCGAACGATGGGCCTCGGTGATGCTGGTGCGTGCGGGCGTACTCACTTTGCCACTGGAGCGGGCCGCGGTCAAGGACATCATTTTGCGAGTATCTTGACGTGAGGCACTGAGCGCAAGGACAGACGCCGGTGCAGTACCGCGCGTTCGATGGCGGTCCACAGCGTGGTCGTGGCGAGGTAAAGGCCCGCGGCAAGCGGGACGAAGATCGCAGTGACGGCACTCACGTAGGACAGCCAGGGCATGATCCGGGTCATCGTGGCCAGGGACCCGGTGGTTGCTGATGCACTCCGGGACAACCGGATCATCCGGCGGCGGTTGTATTCGGCCACGGCCACGATGACCGCGAGCATCACGCCGTAGATGATGACGCCGGGAAAGACCGGTCCTGTGCTCAGAAGATGCACCAGCGACTGCCCAAGCGGTACCCCGGCCAGGCTTGCGTCCAGAAGCGCATTGGCATGGCCGCCGATGCTAGTCAGCACAAACAGCCCATATACCGTGATCAGCACGGGTGCCTGCAGGATGGCCGGGCCGATGCCAGCAAACATGGAGACGCCTTCGGAGCGGTACAGCTCCAGCGTCTTCTCGCTGAGTTCCTGCGGTCTCTTGGCGTAGCGCCGTTGAAGGTCGGCCAGCTGCGGCGCAATCCGGGCTCTGCCCAGTTCACCCCTGACCTGAGAGCGACCCACCGGGATCAGGAGAGTGCGTACGGCCAGGGTGAGCACGATGACGGCCAGCCCCGCGGAGAGCTCACCTGTCAGGGGTGCCAGCAGGCTGCTGAGCCATTGAAGGAAGGTGTAGCCGAGATCCAGGGCCCAGGCAATGGGTGCAAAAGCATAGATATTCATGGTGTCCTCGCTGAGGTGAAACTGATGTGACTGAAATGACCAGGCATGTCAGAGGCAGCAGCGAGGAGGAGAGAAGTGAAGACCTGTAGGCGCTTGGCCTGTAGGCCGACGCCCGAAGGCCAATGACCCGAAGGCCAGCGAAAATCCTCCTGCTACTGCGAGCAGGAGGATGACGGAGCGCGGGGCCGGGGCCGCCCGGAAAGGTGCGGATCATCGGCAACCCGGAATCGCTCAGGGCCCGGGTAATCCCGGTTGACCAGCCGCACCGCGGCAGGCCGTGCGGCGGAGCGGGTCACCAGCATGGCACCGCTCGCTGAGAGGGCACAGACCGCAGCAGTCGCGACCAGAGCCGTCATCAGGCTGGGGCTGCCCAGCAGAGGCATGACGACGGCGGCCAGAATGCTCAGCGGAATGAAGAATCCGAGCAGAGCACGCAGCAGGGAAGCCCGTGCTTCCGGAGTGCGCAGCCCTGAGGTTGTCATCTTTCGAGCCTATCAGTGCGGTGGGGGAGCGGCCTGGGAAAACGGCAGATATGGCTCCGCCGGGAGCGAACACCCCCGGAAAGCCGACCGGAAAAGACGGCGCAAAAAAGCTGGGGTGGGAACGGAACGTTCCCACCCCAGCTTGTCAGCCCATCCGGACTTTGACTCAGAGGGTCTTGAAGTCATCCTCATTGACCGTGGGCAGCGTTGCCGGATTGGCTGCCGCGGCCGGTGCGCTGGCGGTCACCGCTGGGGCCGAGCCCGCCTTGAGGGCTGCCAGACGTGCTTCGATCTCGGTCTGCTCACCCAGATCCTCCAGGGAGTTGAACTGCGCGTCCAGGCTCGAGGCCTGCAGTTCCTGCTGGCCACGGACCCGCGCTTCTTCGCGACGGATCTTGTCTTCGAACCGGCCCACCTCGCTGGTCGGATCCATGATGTCGATGCTGCCGATGGCCTGGTTGACCTGAGACTGCGCCTGCGCAGTCTTGGCCCGGGCCACCAGCTCATTGCGCTTGGACGCCAGCTCGGTGAGCTTGGTCTTCATCTGGTTCAGACCGGTCTTGAGCTGCTCCACCACCGCTTCTTGCGAGGCGATGTTCGGTGCAGCGGTCTTCGCCTCATTCTCCGAGGAGATCTGACGCTGCAGGGCGACCTTGGCCAGATCATCGAACTTCTGGGCGTCGGTGGCGTTACCTGCGGCCCGGAACTCATCAGCCTTCCGGCTCGCGGCGAGGGCCTTATTGCCCCAGTCCTGCGCATTGCGGAGGTCTTCGTTGTAGTCGTCCTGGAGCATCCGCAGATTGCCGATGGTCTGTGCGACGGCCGATTCCGCTTCCGCGATGTTGTTCGTGTAGTCGCGCACCATCTGGTCCAGCATCTTCTGCGGATCTTCGGCACTGTCAAGCACTGAATTGATGTTTGCTTTGGCCAGCTGCGCGATGCGGCCAAAGATGGACTGCTTTGCCATGGGTACTGCCTTTCAGTACGGAGTGCGGTTCAATCCGCTACAGCTCGGGGAGCTTGCGGAATCTGGTACTTACTGTGTCAAAAATTCAACTTGATGGCCAGACCTGGAATCAAGCAACGCCCAGAATCAAGCCGCGTCGAGAATCAAGTCAGTCGTGGGAGTCATCAGAAACTGCTGTCGCCGCCAGAGTCTCCGCCGAAGCCGCCACCGGAATCACCGCCCCAGCCACCGCCGGAATCACCACCCCAGCCACCACCAGAGTCCCAGCCACCGAATCCGCCGCCACCATGATGTCCGCCGGAAATCATGCCGCCCAGGATTCCGCCCAGAATGGCACCGCCAAAGCCACCACCAAAACCACCGCCGCCCCCACCGTAGTTGCCGTATCCACGGCCGTAGCCGGAGTCGGCCAGCGAGAACTGATTGACGTCGTTCTGCGCGGCCTGGGCCGCCTGCTGGGCCAGCGACGTCGCCTGGTTGGCGTAAGCCAGCGCGGTCACCGGATCGGTACGCTGGATCGAGAGGGCATAGTCAAGATTGCGCTGCGCCTCGGAAATCCTGGTGCGTGCCTCGGTGCCGACCCCGCCACGGCGTGCGGCAATGAAGTCCTGAGTGGCGGAAATCTGGGCCTGAGCGCTCATCACGGCCTGCTGGAGCGAGGCCTGGGCCCGTTGAGCCTGCTGCTGTTGGTCCCGGATGCCGGTCAGCAACTGATCCAGATTGGTGTGGGCCTGCTCCACCTGGTGCAGTAGGGCCACCGGATCATAGCTTCCGGTGGACAGCTGGGACTGTACCTGGCCAAAGACCGCACCGGCAGCCGCCACCTGTGCCGCAGCCTGACCGGTAGGATCATTGGCCACCATTGCTCTGGCCTGAGCCAGATCGGTGGTGGCGCTGTTCAGTGCTGCGGGCAGCGCCTGCTCCGCGTTCTGCAGATCTGCCGCCGCCTTGCTGACCGCGTCCTCGAGCACCGTGGCCTGATGCAGGGCTTCTTCTGCGGCGCGTACCCCGACTGCCGCGCCGGAATGATCGCCGGCGGCGAGGCGCTGGGAGGCATTAGCCGCAGCAGTGTCGACAAAGTCCAGACGCTCTTTGGCCTGGGCGGCATTGTCCCGGACCTGGCTCAGCGCAGACTCCGGGTAGCGGGCGTGCAGGGACACCAGGGAGGCCTGTACGGCATCGAGCGCGCTGCGGGCACTCTGCGCATTGGCGGCCACCTGAGCCAGAACCTGCGGAGCGGTGCGCTCCAGCTCGCGCAGCGAGTCGAAGTTGCCCTTCTGCTCCGCGAGCGCCTGATGTGCCGCCTCGGAGCGGCGAATGATCTCGCCGTACCAGGCGCGCTGTTGCTCCACCGTGTCCGGGATCTCGTCATCGAGCTGTTGCTGCAGTTTGAAGGATTCCGCCATATGGCCCTTGGCCGCCTCGAGGGCCGCCTGGAAGGGCTTGACCGCCTCGTCGCCATAGGCGGCCTGAGCGAAACCGATCTCCTGCTCGCTGGATTTGATGGCGTCATCGGCCGCAATCAGCAGGGAACCCGCCCGCTTGCGCAGCTCTTCCACGCTGACACCGGCCATCGGATCGAGCTGCTGGCCCTGGGGGCCGTAGCCGGAGGCCTGCGCCGTGACGAGGGCCCGCTGCTTCTTCCTGCGCCGGAAGATGACAAAGGTCACCAGACCGCCAGCGAGCAGCAGGAGTACCACGACGGTGATGATGCCGCCGGCAGCGCTGGCGGCCGTCGGAACGGTGCCTTTGCCGCCCCCTGCGGCATCCCCGACGGCGGCTGCGGTGTCGATGGCGGCCTGCGCATAGTCCTTTTTGCCGTTGGCCAGGTTTGCCACGACGGCGTTCTGGTTGATGCTGTCCCGCTGGGCGGTGGTGATGGCGCTGTTCTTGCCGCGTTGAAGTGTGGCCTTGCCCTGATCGGTGGCGATGGCGAGCAGCACATCGAACTTACTCATGCCCTTGGTGTCGCCCACCTGGGTGGCCCAGGCGGTGGGGTCGGAGGGGTTGTCAAAAGTTTTCACGATGACGACATACAAGTTGTATTTCTTGTCCGTGAAGAGCTTACTGATCGCGGACTGCACCTCAGAGGTCCGGCTGCCCAGGGCGTTGTTCGGGTCCACAATGTTCTGCCCGGCACCGATGGTCACAGGAGTTTCGGCAGGGACCGCAGCCGTCGCTGCGGTGGCTGGCAGCGCCAGTGCCCCCGCAAGCGCCAGGGCACCGACCAGGCGCCCCACTGTCCGTAGAACTGATCGCATTCGAAGGCCCTCCCACCGGCATAGGCGGCCCCCGAACGGGATGACCACAGGGGGCCATGAGGACCGCGCTGACGCTTTTTTCCATCCTATGGTCCGCCCCCGAACGGTACCAACCTCCTCGCTACGCCTCTGGCGAAATGATGGCCTCGGTGCGGGACAATTGGGGTGCGGCAAATGTCCGGCGTTCTCACAGCGGTCCTCCAGCGAACTTTCGCGACGGGCTTATCTGGACCCGGAACAGTAGAGGCAACACCAAGGAGCAACCGGGACACCGACGACTCCGGCAGCGGACCGCACCTCACATCGGTGCCGCCCGCTACACCGCAAGAACACCACGAGGAGTAGCGCAGCCATGAGCGAGCATCAGAATGAAGCACACGGGATCCCCGACCCCCACGATCCCCAGCAGCCCGCAAATATGCCGGCCGAGACACCGGCCGAGACAGTGGAAATGCCCGCGCACGATGCCGGTCAGTCTTCCAACCTCCCGCCTGCCCCGTCGGTGCCCCCGGCCCCGCCGCTGGCTACGCAGTCTTTCGGCGGTGCCCATGAGACACAGCCGCTGCCGTCCTCGCAGCCCCTGCATGCGCAGCACGGTGTGCCCTCCCATGACAGGCCCCAGGACGGACAGCACTACCAGGGCCATACCGGTCAGGGCCACACAGGGGAGGCCTTCGGCCCCACCGCCATACACCAGGGCAGTACCTACCCTGAGACTTACCCGCAGACCTACCCGCAGACCAGTCCGTATGGCGTGGCTGTCGCGCCCAGCCCGCAGCAGGAGCGTGCGCCGCGGAAACGCTATGGTGCAGGCGTCGTGGTGGCGGGCATGATCATTGCTGCGCTGGTCGGCGGTGGCACCGCTGCAGCAGGCACCGCATTCTTCGGCGCCCAGGCAAGTACCTCGACGCCGGCAGCGCAGAACGGAAATGCGCCGCTGATCGTGAACAACACTGCGGCAGTCAACGCGGTCACCGCGGCAGCTCAGAAAGCCTCGCCTTCCGTCGTCACTATCGGAGTGACCAGTGGCAGTTCCGGCGGTACCGGCTCTGGCATCATTCTGGACACCAACGGCAATATCCTGACCAATACCCACGTGGTGACGCTGGATGGTCAGGTGGCCAACCCGAGCATCGAGGTTCGGCTCAATGACGGAAGGGTCTTCGCCGCCAAGGTGGTGGGAACCGATCCGCTCAACGATCTGGCCGTGATCAAGATCGATGCACCGAGCCTGGTCCCAGCGGAGCTGGGGGACTCCTCCAAGATTAATGTCGGGGACACCGCTATCGCGATCGGCGCGCCTCTGGGACTGAGTGGAACGGTCACGGACGGCATCGTCTCCACGCTGAACCGCACCATTTCTGTCGCATCCTCGGCAGCACCGCAGGGGCAGGACAGCGGTGGCAACAGCGGTGGCACCAGCCCCTATAAATTCGCACCGCCGAACGGCGGCTCTCAGTCACCGAACTCCACGGCACAGAGCTCGATCAGCCTCAATGTGATCCAGACCGATGCCGCGATCAACCCCGGTAACTCCGGCGGTGCGCTGGTGAACAGCCAGGGCCAGGTGATTGGTATCAATGTGGCGATTGCCGGGACCGGTTCCAGTTCCAGCTCCAGCGCTTCCGGCAGCATCGGAGTCGGCTTCTCGATTCCGATCAACACCGCCAAGCGCGTTGCGCAGGAAATCGTCGCCACGGGTAAGGCCACTCACGGTCAGCTGGGAGTCTCGGTCAAGCCGCAGGCGGCCAATGGAAGCAGCAACAGCAGCTCCTCCGCGAATGGCTCCTCCAGTAGCTTCACCATCGGCGCCCTGGTGTCGACGGTGGACTCGGGTTCCCCTGCCGGAAAGGCAGGAATTCAGGTGGGCGACGTCATCACGAACGTCGGCAGCCGGGTCATTGATGACGCAAGCTCGCTGACCGCTGCCGTCCGGGAACAGGCCGGTGGGGCTACCGTCAAGGTCACCTTCCTGCGGAACGGGAAGAGCCAGTCAGTGGATGTGACGCTGGGCACCGCCAGCACCAACTGAAGTATCTTCACCACGCAGCATCTTCACGCGCACGGAATCCCGTCTTGCCACCCGGTGAGGCGGGATTCCGTGTCTTCCGACGTCGCGTGGGGTGGGGGTGAGCCGCGAACATCACTTAAGCTCTAGGGAGAGCCCCACCACGAAAGTTCCGTCCACATGAAGGGAAGCCCGTGAGCGAAGCAGCTGCACCGCTGAGCATCGCCGTTCTGGTCAAGCAGGTGCCGGACGCCCAGTTTGACCGGCACCTGCGCTCCAGGGACGTCGATTCCCAGGACTATCGACTGGACCGCCAGGAGAGCATCCTCTCCGAACTGGACGAGTACCCGCTGGAAGCCGCGCTGCAGATCGCCGAGGCGCGCGGTGGCGAAGCCGCCGGGAACCGCGTCATCGCCGTGACGATGGGCCCAGAGGGTGCGGTCTCCGCAGTGAAGAAGGCCCTGCAGATCGGCGCCTATGAAGGGGTGCATCTCAGCGATGAGGCGCTCGCCGGATCCGATGCGGCAGGTACCTCCCGGGCCTTGGCTGCACTGCTGAGCGCGCTTGGCCCCCTGGACCTTATCCTGACCGGTATGGCCTCCACTGACGGCGAAACCTCCGTGATTCCGGCCCAGCTGGCCACCCGGCTCGGCCTGCCGCAACTGACCTTCGCCTCGTCGCTCGAGCTGGAGGGGACCACGCTGAAGGGCCGCCGGGATCACGCCGATCGTTCGGAGCAGCTCGAGGTGACGTTGCCTGCGGTGGTCTCGGTCACCGATCAGGCGAACCACCCGCGATACCCGAATTTCAAGGGCATCATGGCCGCGAAAAAGCGCACCATCACGAGCTATGACCTGGCCCAGTTGCAGCTCGACCCCGGTCAGGTGGGCAGTGCGGGCGCGCTGACCAGCGTGGTGGACGCCAGCCCGCGGCCAGCCCGGGTGGCAGGGACGATCATCACCGACGAGGGCGACGCCGGGATCCGCCTGGTCGACTTCCTCGCCGAGCAGAAGCTGCTCTAAGTCGCTTCTGAGCCCCCTGAATTCCTGGAACGTTTCCCGACGCTTTCCCCGTGATTTGCCAGAAAATTTGTCAGAAAGGCCCCTGAGATGAGTGCCGTTGCAGTATTCCTGGACCAGCCCACCGACTCGCTCCGTTCCGCCAGCCGGGAACTGCTGACCGCCGCACGCCAGCTCGGCGACCCGGTCGCCATCCTCAGCGGGGAGCCTGGAGCTGGGCTGCTGGTGGAGCTGGCGGACTACGGTGTGGCCCGTGCGGTGCTCTCCACCCAGCCTGAGCTGCACGATTACTCGGTGGCTCCCGCCGCAGAGTTTCTTGCACAGGCAGCAGGCCAGCTGGGAGCAGTCGTGGTGCTGACCGAGAATTCCCCCGAAGCGAAGGACGTGGCGGCCCGTGCGGCCGTGCTGCTGGACGCCGGGATCGTGACCGACGTCGTCGGCCTCAAGACGGGCGTGGACACACCCGCCGGGTGGCTGGCTGAGAAGTCCGTGCTCGCCGGTTCCTACACGGTCGATGCCGCCGTGAACTCTCCGGTAGCAGTGCTCACGCTCAAGCCCACCAGCGTCCTGGCCTCAACCGTGGCCGAGGAGGAGCGCCCCTCCGACGTCGCCCTCGAGACGGTGGAGGTCACCTTCTCCCCGGCAGCTCGTGGCACCCGGATCGTTAGTGTGACCGAGCGGGTCAAGAGCGCACGTCCCGCCCTGGCGGAAGCCCTGGTGGTCGTGGCCGGCGGACGCGGCGTGGACGGCGACTTCGGGCCGGTGGAGGCGCTCGCCGACGCCCTGGGAGGCGCGGTGGGAGCCTCCCGCGCTGCCACCGATGCCGGCTGGATCGATCACTCGGCACAGGTCGGCCAGACCGGCGTGACTGTTTCACCGCAGCTCTACATATCGGTGGGCATCTCCGGGGCCATTCAGCAGAAGGCCGGAATGCAGACCTCACGCGTCATCGTCGCGGTGAACAAGGACGCCGAATCACCCGTTTTCGAGATCGCCGACTTCGGCATCGTCGGCGATCTCTTCGCCGTCCTGCCTCAGGCCACCGAGGAGATCCTGCGCCGCAGGGGGTAGATCCAGCCCGGCGAAACTGGCGCTAGACGAACTGCGCTAGCCGAGATTCCGTTCGGCGTAGAGCTCGATGCCGTTCAGCAGATACTCCGGGCTCACCCCGGCCTTCTCGTAGTAGGCGCGGAATCGCGGATCGTCCACGTACATCTGGCCGAGTCCCCGGTACGCCTCCGCCGTGGGCGTCCAGCTCAATTCGATCCACGCATAGTGGCGGGCGATGACGGCCTGAACCCGATCGTCATCGGCTGCCAGTCCCAGCGTCTGGCACTGGGCCAGCCCGGCATTGATAGCAGCCACCTCTGCGGCGACGTCCCGCCGCTCGGCTGGGCTCATCCGCGCAAAGCGGGCATTGGCCTTCTCTACCGCGTCCTTGCCCCAGCGTTGGATGGCTTCTTCTTCATAGGCGTTCTGTTCGAACCCGGCAAACAGGTCATCGGTGTTCATGATTCCTCCTTCTTTCAGCGCCGACAGGGTGGATTCCACGGTCCGGGCCAGCAACTGCATCCGGTCACGCTCGGCGAGCAGCCACCGGCGGTGGACGCGCAAGGCCTCCTCGGCATCGCGCTGGCCAGCGAGGACCTCCGCAATGGTGTCCAGGCTGAGCCCGAGCTCACGCAACAGCAGAATCCGCTGAAGCCGCAGCAACTGCGGCCGCTCGTAATAGCGGTAGCCGTTCGATGCGGTCCAGGCAGGTTGTAACAGGCCGATGGCTGCGTAGTGGCGTAGCGTCCGTGAGGATACCCCAGCGGCACGCGCCACCTCTGAGATGCCCAGAGCGTCTGAGTGGCCCAGGGCGCGGTCGGCGTCGTCGGTGCTGATGTGTGCCATGATCCCGCCTCCGGATGCTTTTGACCCTGTCGGTGAGCCCGAACCTCCGGCTCACACTCCAC
This sequence comes from Psychromicrobium xiongbiense, assembly GCF_030271165.1. Classification (GTDB taxonomy): domain Bacteria; phylum Actinomycetota; class Actinomycetes; order Actinomycetales; family Micrococcaceae; genus Renibacterium; species Renibacterium xiongbiense. Next base: position 39,298 of record NZ_JASSZH010000020.1, read on the forward strand.
GATAAAAGTTGACGTTACGTCAAGGTCAAGCGGCAGGGTAGGAGAAGCAGAATAAGGAGAACACAGCGAGGCAGAAGATCAGCCCCGCTGACCGCTGCCGATCAGGGTGTCTGAGTTGAAAGCAATGAGGCCCTGGGGATCACTAAGCTTGGCGATGCGCTTCAGGAACTGAGCACGCACGCGGGCGATGGCCTCCGGATCGCGCGGCAACAGCGTGCGCCAGCCGCTGCCCATGACCAGCGCCCAGGCGAGTTCGGCGCTGACCGTGAGGCTGAGGGGTTCGATGCTGACCGCCACGTTCACGAGCCCGCGGGCGCGAAGCCAGCGTTCCAGTGAGTCGACATCGGAGATCAGGGCCATATTCCGGTTGGGCTCCGGGGTGACTCCGGCCAGCCGCGGGCGTTCCGTGACCGCAGCCTCCAGGATGACCTCAGCGAGGGGCGAGAGTGCGCCCTCCGCCCAGGTGCTCATCACGAAGATCCCGCCGGCTGCGAGCATCGAGACCAGGTGGTCCACCCCCGCAGCCATCGGGCTGAAGAAGAACGCCGAGTAGCAGCACAGCACGGCGTCATACCGGCGATGGCCACGCCAGCTGGTCACATCCGCTTCGGTCAGCGTGGTGTGCAGGATTCCGCGCTCGGCCAGGCGGCGGCCAGCGAGGGCGAGCAGGCCCGAGGAGAGGTCGACGCCGTCCACCGCGCCCTCCGGCCCCACCAACTCAGCAGCAGGGAGGGTGGCAGCTCCGGCTCCGCAGCAGGCGTCCAGAACGGTCTGCCCCGGGGTCAGAGCCGCGCGTTCCACGACAATCCGTGCCGCCGGATCCCAGAGTTGCTCCGACCAGCTGTTGAACTGCGCAGCCCCATCGGTAAAGGCCAGGCCTGGATCCCGGTGAGCGAACTGGGGCGGCCTGGGGGCTGTGGCCTGCGCTGGTGATGCCTGGCTGGCCGTGTTCGGATTGCTCATCAGATAGCTCCTTCAAATCCGCGCTGCCGCCACGCTTCATAGACAGCAATAGAGGCGGTGTTCGCCAGGTTCAGCGAGCGACGCCCGGGGACCATGGGCACGCGGACCCGGGCTGTGACATGGGGATCTGCCTTGACCTCGGCGGGCAGGCCCACGGATTCTGGGCCGAAGAGCAGTACATCGCCAGGCCGGTAGTTGATCTCGGTGTAGGGCGTCTCGCCATCGACGGTGAAAGCGAAAACCCGCTCCGGGGCCAGGGTTTCCCAGGCGGCGTCCAGCGTCGGGTGCACGGTCAGCACGGCCAGATCGTGGTAGTCCAGGCCCGCCCGGCGAAGTTTGGCGTCCTCAAAATCGAAGCCGAGCGGCTCCACCAGGTGCAACTCGGCGCCGGTGACGGCGGCAAGGCGAATCGCGTTGCCCGTGTTTCCGGGGATCTCGGGGGTATAGAACAGAATTCGCAGCGGCGTAGGCACCACCTCAGCTTAACCCAGGCTGTCTGCTGAACCCGCTGACCGGCACCGGGCCGAACCTCAGCACCCGGTCCTCAGTACATCGCACCCAGCAGGCGCGCCAGGATTCGCAGGTCCACCACCTGCGGGCTGGTGCCAGCGGCCAGGAATGACCCGAGCTGACGGCCCAGCCGCGCCGCGCCCACCACCGACAGGCCCGCGCCGCCATCGGGCGTGGCACCGGTGGGGTAATCGATCACCGGTTCGAAAGGATTGTTGCCGGGGCTGAGCACCACCAGCCATGCGGAGACGGTGCACTCCGGGAAAAGCCGGCCCAGGGCATGGGCTGCGGGCAGGATGCTCGGTGGCAGCAGCGGCCTGCCGCCGTGCACCAGCTCCCGTCCGGTCCAGCGGTACGCGCCCTCCGGCACCATCAGGGAGCCGACGACCGCCATCCGGTAGCCCTGCAGCACCACATGGTCGATGCCGCCCGCCTCCACCGGGGAGACCAGCCCGTTCACCAGACGGCTCGCGGGGTATCGGGCCAGGATCTGGCCTTGCAGCAGCTCGATGGTGCGGGCCTCCCGGACCAGCCGGGCCTGTGCGCCGAAGAGGCTGCGCCGTTGTTTGCGTGGGGCACCGTGAATCTGGCGAGCGGCGAGCTCCAGGGGCAGCAGGGGAGCCTGGTCCGCGCCGAAGGGCGGGACAAAAATTGGCAGCCCCGTGGCCTCGCGGGACTTCGCCTGCCCGCGGGTGAAGGCGCTGGCTTCGGGATGCCGGTTCTCGGCGTCTTCGGCCTCGCCGTATCCAGCCTCGGACCCAGCGTCCCAGGGGTCGGTCCTGAACGCCCCATTCCCGGCGCCTTCCCGGCGGTTCTGGGCCTGAGGCCGGGCATAGGCGGCGTCGTACCCAGCGCGGAGCAGCGGATCGCCCAACACGCGGTAGGCCTCGGTGACCCGCCGGAAGTCCTCGGCCCGGCCGCCGTGATCCGGATGGGTGGCCCGCGCGGCCTTGCGGTAGGCGGCTTTGATCTCCTGCTCACTCGCGGTCACGGCAAGGCCCAACACCTCATAGTGGGTGATGTTCAGCGCAGACACAGGGCTACTTTCAGGCGGAGTTCAGAAGGTTCAGAGTCCAGTGCTCAGAACGGCGGTTCGTGCTGATTAACGACGCTTAGCGTACCGGTGTTCCGGCCGCCCCGTGGTCCCGTAGCGCAGCTGGATGTCGACGGCGCCGTCATCGGCCAGGGAGGAAAGGTAGCGCTGCGCCGTGGCACGGGAGACTCCCACCTGCTCCGCTACCTCCAGGGCCGAGAGCGCAGCTCCACCGGATGCGCTTTGAGCGCCGGTCAGCGCTTCCAGAATGGACTGTTCCGTGGCGCTGCGCGTCCGGGCGGGTGAGGAGAGGGCAGATGTCTCGGTGCCCAGCAGGGACCGTCGGGCTCGCTCCACGATGTCCTGATCCAGCTGAATGGACTTCTCCAGGAGGCGGCGGTACCTGGCGTAGGAGCGAAGCCGTTGAGCCAGATCCTCCTGGCCAAACGGTTTCAGCAGGTAGGCCAGGGCCCCTCGGTGCAGAGCCATGCGCAAGGACGTGACATCCGCCGCGGCGCTGAGCATCATCACATCGCAATCCAGCTGGCGCAGGACGTCCAGCCCTGAGCCGTCCGGAAGGTAAACATCCAGCAGCACCAGTTCCGGCCGCAGCGAGTGGAAGGCCTGCAAGGCCTGCTGGGCATTCCCGGCATGCCCCACCACCCGGAAGCCCGGCACCGCCTCCACATAGCTGGCGTGCAGGGTCGCCACGTGGAAATCATCGTCCACAATCAGAACCGGGAAACCGCGGCTCATACGTCCTCCTCGGACTCGTCAGGAGTGAGATCAAAGCTCATGGCGGTGGGCAGTCTCACCGTGAACACTGCTCCGGTGGCGTCCGGGCTGCCGGGATCCAGAAGCTGCAGATCCCCTCCGCGACGCAGCGCCAGTTCTCTGGCCAGCTTGAGCCCCAGACCCTGGCCGGGCACCGCGGAGGCCGTGTAGCCCTCCTCGAATAGCCGACCGGGCTCGGCGACACCGTCACCAGAGTCGGCGACGACGGCATGCAGCGTTCCCCGCACTGTTGCCTCATGGCCAGTATCAGCCCCGTGAACCGTGCCGGCATCTGGCTCATCCAGCAGATCCACCCGGACCCAGCGCTCCGCTCCAGCCTCGCCGCTGGTGGCGGAGACAGCGGCATTGATCGCGTTGTCGATCAGGTTCCCCAGTACGGTGGTGACATCGTGCGGTGCCTTCACCGAGCCGCGGACAAAGGTGTCTTCGCCGACGCGCAGGGTCACGCCGCGCTCGCGGGCGCGGACGCCCTTGGCCCCGATGAATGCCTGCAGATACGGCTCGCGCAACCGTTCCAGTCCCTCCACCGGGAATTCCAGCGGGCCGGTCTCCACCAGTCGGTGCGCGTACTCGGCGGCCCGGGCGGTGTGCCCGAGGTCCAGCAGCCCGGAGATGGTGTGCAGCTGGTTGGCAAACTCGTGCCGTTGAGCGCGCAGGGCTGAACTCATCGTGCTCACCGACTCCAGCTGCCGGCTCAGTTGCGCCAGCTCGGTGCGATCCCGGAGGAAGATCACCCAGCCCAGGTCCTCGCCATCGTGCACCGCTTTGCGTGCGGTGGCGAGGACCACGCGGGCACCGGTGACCAGCTCCAGCACTTCGTCTTCGGTGGCGTTCTCACGGGTCAGCGCCCGCAGGGCCGCGGGAACGGGAGCCTCCCTCCAGTCGGTGCCTGGCAGTCCCGGCCAGCCCGGGTGCTGCCGTCCCTGGCGATCCAGATCCAGAAGCTTCTGCGCCGTGGCGTTGACCAGCGTCACTCGCCCGGAAGGTGAGACGCCGATGACGCCCTCGTGGGTGGTCTCCAGCACGGCCACCTGATCCTGCACCAAGGTGGTGAGCTCTTCCGGTTCCATGCCGAGGGTGAGCCGCCGCAGTCGCTTTCGGAGCAGCATGGAGGCTAAGACTCCGACTCCCAGCGCACCCAGCGCGGTCAGTGCCACCGGCCCGCTTGCGTTGAGCAGGGCGCTGCCCAGGGGCTCCCGTTCAAAACCGACGCTCACCACACCCACGACGCCGGCGTTCCCGCTGGGCCCGCTGCCCGGGGCATAGATGGGCACCTTGGCGCCGGCGGAAGGCCCCAGCGTCCCGGTATTACGGGTGACCACCTCGCGACCGGCCAGGGCATCCGAGGGATCGGTACTGACCTTCTCGGCGAGTCGTTGGGGGTCGGGGTGCGCCAGTCGCACACCCATCTCATCGGTGATGACGACGAAGAGTGCGTCGGTACGTTGGCGGGCGGCTTCGGCGAGTAGTTCGAGCGGGCCGTCGTCCAGAACGCTGGGTGGGGGAGTGCCGTCCCGGGCGCTGATCGTGGCCACTTCCTCGCGCACCTGGGGCTGGGCCGCGATGGTCCGGGCCAGGGTGAGCGCCTGCTGTTCGGCATCCTGCGTGATCCGCTCCACCATGATGAACCCGAAGGCCAGAGCGAAGAGGAACACCACCAGGAGCACCACGGCCATCTGCAGCAACAGGGTCTGGGTGGAGAACTTCAGTGTTCGCATGGCACTCCCTTCGGCAGGCGAGCCTACCCCAGATTGTGTGTGAGCTAAATGCGCAGAACGCGATCAACAAGCACAAGCGCCATCAAGGGGACTTAAGGCCTCGAGGTGATCTGCGCCACTCTACCTTCTATGACGAGCATCACAGTGGTGTGGTGCGCCAAAAACTTTGACCCAAGGAGCGCAAGGATGCTTGTCCTGCTCGGTTTCGCCATGATCGCCGTGTTCATGGTGCTCATCATGACCAAGAAGATGACGCCGGTGCTGGCGCTCATCCTCGTCCCTACTATTTTCGGGCTCTTCGCCGGTGCCGGGCTGGGCCTGGGCCCCATGATCATGAAGTCCATGGGCTCGATGACGTCCACGGCCGCCCTGCTGATGTTCGCCATCATCTACTTCGGCACCATGATCGATGTGGGCCTCTTTGACCCACTGGTCCGGTTCATTCTCCGCAAGCTGGGCAACGACCCGGCCAAGGTGGTCATGGGGACCGCCGTTCTGGCGATGGCCGTCTCGTTGGACGGCGACGGTTCCACCACCTTCATCCTCACCACGGCGGCGATGCTGCCGGTCTACCTGCGGCTGAAGATGAGCCCGGTCGTCCTGACCTGTGTGGCCGGTCTGGCCAATGGCACCATGAACATCCTGCCCTGGGGTGGGCCCACGGCCCGTGCTGCCTCTGCACTGAAGATCAACGTTTCGGAAGTCTTCGTGCCGATGGTGCCTGCACTGATTGCTGGCTTGGTCGTGGTGCTGCTGTTCTCCTGGGTGCTGGGTCTGATGGAACGCAAGCGCCTCATGGTCGCCGAGCCGGAGCGCTGGGGTGCGGCGGCAGCCTTCGCCGGTGGCACCGCCATCGATGTCATGGAACTGAAGAACGGCTCCGCACTGTCCAAGGCCAGCGGCGGACGGGTCGGTACCCGGACGGCGCTGATGGAGAAGATCACGCCCGCGCTCGCCGGTGGTTCCGGGAGTGGATCCGGGACTCTGGCGGATACTGCGCTGGATCCGAACCGTGCCACCCTGCGCCCCCAGCTGATCTGGGTCAACTTTGCCCTGACCGCCGCCATCATGGTTCTGCTGGTGATGGACGTGCTGCCTCTGCCCTACGTGTTCATGGTCGGCGCAGCCATCGCCCTGCTGGTGAACTTCCCGCGTGTGAAGGATCAGGCGAAGGCTCTGGTGGCGCATGGTCAGTCGATTGTGGCCGTGGTGAGCATGGTCATGGCCGCTGCGGTGCTGACCGGCGTGCTCAACGGAACTGGCATGGTCAAAGACATGTCGGAGTGGCTGGTCGCGATCATCCCACCGAGCATGGGTCCCCTGATGGCCGTGATCACCGGTCTGCTCAGCATCCCGATGACGTTCTTCATGAGCAATGACGCCTTCTACTTCGGGGTGTTGCCGATTCTGAGCGAGACCGCAAGCCACTACGGCCTCGGTGCGGCGGACATGGCGCGCGCATCCATCACCGGGCAGCCCTTCCATATGCAGTCTCCACTGGTTCCGGCGATTCTGCTCCTGGTCTCTCTGGCCTCTGTGGAACTGGGCGATCACCACAAAAAGGTACTCTGGCGTTCTGCCGTAGTCTCTCTGGTGATGTTGGCAATCGGCATGCTGACGGGAGCCATCGGGGTCGGTCACTAGACCTGATTCGTAATTGTAAGTTCGGCTCAGTCCCACCTATGTGTTGACAATGGAAGGGGCGCAAGGGCAGGATGTTATCAAGAGCCCATCGGGTCGCAAGGAATGCGGAGTTTCGGTGATCTGCATGACCCATCTGGGTTTGGACAATGTTGTTCAATTTCGGAGGTCAGGAAAATGAGCATGAGGTTTGCTTGGAAGGCGCCGTCAAAATTTCGCATCATACGACGTGCCTCAATCGGCGGTATTCTGGCTGCAACGCTAATGCTTGCGACTACAAGCGGTGCAGCTGTTGCTCTTGGGCCGACCACTCACGGGGAAGGCGGTCATTTATCGGCTGAAGCAGAAGCCTCAGTGAGGGCGAGTTATGATCAAATGGGGGTTCCAAAGGACGACCAAGACAGAGTCATCCAGAATTTCCTAAATGGGAGACTTCCCGAATCGATGACCGGCGGAACACCTGTTTCCACTGTGACAAGCCAGGTGGGTGGATACTCGCAGACGGTCAGACACTTTTCGGATGGTTCCGCTTCGAAGTCGACGGTCGAGTTGCCAGTCCAAGTTACTGGTAATCAAGTTACTGGTAATTCGGCTGCGTCTGTAACCAACCCCAACACTTCCATGCGTTCAATTACGCAATGTCAGAGCTATGCAGGGGCTGGGTATTGGCGCGTCGACAATTGTAGGATTGCTACTGATCAAGCCTTTTTTAGTGTGTGGTTTTACGCGGATCTCTATGAGGGGGCTGGGGGGACCTTTTATTCGCAGATAAACAATCTGCGGGGGCTCGGCGGGAGTTCGGTTGTTGGCACCATGAGCAATCCATCGCTGTTCTTATTAAAACAGCAGGATGGTTATGGAGAGGCCAAGGCGACAGGTCAATACAACTTCGATGCCCCGTTTGTCTCGGGTTTTGCTGCAGTTACTCTTCATCTGAGCTACACCAATGCCTGGGATACCTCACCATGACATTTCTATCCATGGTATCGAGGCGATTGGTGCGAAAAGTATAATGATATTCACTTCAACTTGGCAGCAATTTTGGATTTTGATTTCCCTTTATGCTGTGATCATCGGAGTCGTGCTAGCGGGTTGTTGGATGTTGATTCGCTACGTTCGGCGGGCGCGCAGGGCAAGGATCGAACTCGAGCGACCGAAGGAATGTAGGTCGCTGGATTCCAAATAGTCAGTTTGCCTTCAGAGTGACCCAACGACCTGTGAACCTGGATCCGAGCATCGCCAGGTTCACAGGTCGTTGCGTCACTCTGAAGGCAGCGAAGTATGCCTCGGTAGATTAGATGCTTGACCTGACCTAGCCGCATGGTGAACGCGTCAGTGAGTTGCTCGCCGTACAGGGTGAGCGAAGCTGGCATCTGCTTTCACTCTGTACGGCGGAATCCCCTTGGTCGTGACGGCTGTGGCTATTGTGACACCGGATGTCGGACCTGAGTTGGCTCACGGGTCGTGGTTTCGCGGTCGGCCAACGCGTTGAGCTGCGGTGATGTGTTCGGGTTGGTGTGCCTGCAGAGAGCTCTTTGACATGAATGGTTTTGATGATGCCGCCATCGTGCCGGGGGAGCAGGACCTGAATGTCGCCACTGGGTCATGCCGCGCCCGCGGTATGGCGCCCCTTAACACTGAACGTGAGGCCCGCGGCGACACTGCGGAGAAGGCGCTCATCGCGCTGGATCTGCATGACGGGAAGCAGGCTGCGGGTCAGCCTCCATAGGGGGTAAATCCGACGATCATGTTGTATGAGAATCGTTAGATCTATGAGTGCCTCACAGCCCGGTGATGATTCGGAGGTGCTGGGGTGTGCGTTTGAGTTGTGGAGAGCGGCAACAAGGTTGGTTGCGAGTTGTGCAGCGCCGGGCACTGAACGGAAGCAACGTAGACTGGAGCGGAAAACCATTTGAACGTTGCAGGGGAGATCCATGGCTGAGATCAGTCGTGACGAGGTTGCGCATCTGGCGCAACTGGCGCATATCGACATGAGTATTGAGGAGCTGGACCGGATGGCCGGGGAACTGGCCCTGATCGTCGACTCCGTCCAGTCCGTCAGTGAGGCCGCCGGTGCCGATGTGCCCGCCACCTCCCACCCAATCCCGCTGAGCAATGTGTTCCGTGAGGATGTGGTGGGTCACGTGCTGACCGCCGAGCAAGCCCTCTCCGGCGCGCCGGATGCGGATGGATTCCGCTTCAAGGTCCCCGCGATCCTGGATGAGGAGTAAGCCATGAGCCAGGAGATCATTCGTTCCACCGCTGCCCAGCTCGCCGAAAGGCTGGCCGCCAAGGACCTTTCCGCTGTGGAGGTCACCCAGGCGCACCTGGATCGTATTGCCGACGTCGATGGCGAGGTGCACGCCTTCCTGCACGTCAACGGTCAGGAGGCGCTCGCTGTCGCCGCAGAGGTCGATGCCGCCCGTGCCGCTGGAGAAGAGTTGCACGCTCTGGCCGGTGTGCCGATTGCGGTCAAGGACATGATCGTCACCGTCGGACAGCCGACCACGGCGGCGTCGAAGATCCTTGAGGGCTGGATGAGCCCCTATGACGCCACCGTCGTCAAAAAGCTTCGCGCCGCAAAGATGCCGATTCTGGGCAAGACCAACCTGGATGAGTTCGCCATGGGCTCCTCCACGGAGCACTCGGCCTATGGACCCACCCACAATCCCTGGGATCTGGATCGCATTCCCGGTGGTTCCGGCGGTGGCTCTGCGGCCGCCGTCGCAGCTTTCGAGGCCCCGCTGGCGCTCGGCACGGATACCGGCGGTTCCATCCGCCAGCCCGCCGCTGTGACCGGTTCCGTCGGGGTGAAGCCCACCTACGGCGGCGTCTCCCGCTACGGGGCTATCGCGATGACCTCCTCGATGGACCAGATCGGCCCGGTCTCACGCACGGTGCTGGACTCCGCATTGCTGCACGAGGTCATCGGCGGCCATGATCCCTACGATTCCACCTCTCTGCAGGAATCTTGGACGGATCTGGTGGCCGCGGCCCGTAACGGTGACGTCCGGGGCATGCGCATCGGCGTGATCAAGGAACTGCACGGCGAGGGGTACCAGGCCGGCGTGGAGAACCGCTTCAATGAGGCGCTGGAGCTGCTGAAGAATGCCGGTGCCGAGATCGTCGAGGTCTCCTGCCCCAACTTCCAGTACGCTCTGGGCGCGTATTACCTGATCCTTCCGTCCGAGGTCTCCAGCAACCTGGCCAAATTCGATGGCGTGCGCTTCGGTCTGCGCGTGCTGCCGGAGGAGGGGCCGATGACGATTGAACGCGTCATGGGTGCCACCCGCGCCGCTGGCTTTGGCCCGGAGGTCAAGCGCCGCATCATTCTGGGCACCTATGCCCTCTCTGCCGGCTACTACGACGCCTACTACGGCTCGGCCCAGAAGGTACGCACGCTCATTCAGCGCGACTTCGATGCCGCCTTTGCCCAGGCGGATGTGCTGATCTCCCCGACGGCGCCCACCACAGCGTTCAGGCTGGGCGAGAAACTCAATGACCCGCTGGCCATGTATCTCAATGACGTGGCCACCATTCCGGCGAATATGGCTGGCATCCCCGGCATCTCCATCCCCGGTGGTCTGGCGGAAGAGGATGGTCTGCCCGTAGGCATCCAGTTCCTGGCTCCGGCCCGGCAGGATGCCCGCCTGTACCGGGCGGCCGGTGCACTGGAAACACTGCTGGAAACCAGGTGGGGCGGGCCGCTGCTGGCTCAGGCTCCCGTGCTGGGATCAACCCTTCTGGGAGGTGCAAAGTAATGTCAACGGACCAGATCGTGGACTACGACGCTGTTTTCGAGAAGTACGAGCCCGTGCTCGGCTTCGAGGTGCACGTGGAGCTGAACACTAAGACCAAGATGTTCTCCTCCGCGCCCAACGAGTTCGGCGACGAGCCCAACACCAATGTCAACGAGGTGGACCTGGGCCTGCCCGGCGTGCTGCCCGTGGTGAATAAGGCCGCCGTGGAGTCCTCCATCAAGATCGGCCTGGCGCTGAACTGCCAGATCGCGGAGACCTGCCGCTTTGCCCGGAAGAACTACTTCTACCCGGACACTCCGAAGAACTTCCAGACCTCTCAGTACGATGAGCCGATCGCCTTCGACGGCTACCTGGACATCGAGCTGGAGGACGGCGAGGTCTTCCGGGTCGAGATCGAGCGTGCGCATATGGAGGAGGACGCTGGCAAGCTGACCCATATGGGCGGTGCATCTGGCCGCATTCAGGGTGCCGACTACTCGCTGGTGGACTACAACCGTGCCGGTGTGCCGCTCGTGGAGATCGTCACCAAGCCAATCGTGGGTGCGGGCAAGCGTGCTCCCGAGCTGGCCAAAGCCTATGTGGCCGCGGTCCGCGAGATCGTGAAGAACCTCGGTGTCTCCGACGCTCGCATGGAGCGCGGTAACGTCCGCTGCGATGCCAACGTCTCGTTGCGGCCCATCGGGCAGGAGGCGTTCGGCACGCGGTCGGAGACCAAGAACGTGAACTCGCTGCGCGCCGTCGAGCACGCGGTGCGCTTCGAAATGCAGCGTCACGCCGCCGTCCTGGACGCGGGGGAGAAGGTGGTGCAGGAGACGCGCCACTGGCACGAGGACACGCGCACGACGACCTCCGGCCGGCCCAAGAGCGATGCGGACGACTACCGCTACTTCCCGGAGCCGGATCTGGTTCCCGTGGTCGCTTCCCGCGAGTGGGTGGAGGAACTGCGCGCCACGCTGCCCGAACCGCCCGCCGAACGCCGCAAGCGCCTGCAGGCCGAGTGGGGTTACACCGACCTCGAATTCCGTGACGTGGTCAATGCCGGCATCCTGGATGACCTCGAGGCGACCATCGCCGCGGGTGCCACGGCCGCGGTGGCCCGTAAATGGTGGATGGGCGAGATTGCGCGTCGTGCCAAGCTGGCGGAGGTGGAGCCGGCAGAGCTGGGCGTGAGCCCCGCGACGGTGGTGGAGCTTCAGCAGCTCATCGATGACGGCAAGATCAATGACAAGCTGGCCCGCGAAGTGCTCGATGGCGTGCTGGCCGGCGAAGGAACGCCCGCGGAAGTCGTGGAAGCCCGCGGCCTTGCCGTGGTCTCCGATGACGGCGCCCTGCAGGCTGCGGTCGATGAAGCCCTCGCCGCACAGCCGGGGATCGCGGAGAAGATCCGCGGTGGCAAGATCCAGGCGGTGGGCGCCATCGTCGGCGCTGTGATGAAGGCGACCCGCGGCCAGGCCGATGCCGGACGCGTCCAGGAGCTGATCCTGAAGACACTCGGCATCGAAGGTTAGCGTTCCGATGGCCCGCAGCCTGCCGTTGCAGAACCGGGACGCCCGGGGGTGGGCCATCGTTGCCAGAGTGCTCTCCGAAGGGGATAACCACCCGATGGAGGATGCCTGTGGCCTGGCCGGTGATGCCGCCTGGGTGGTCGACGGTGCGACGTCCGTGCTGCCGCCACTGGGCCTGCCGGGCTCCAGCGATCCGGGCTGGTATGCCGCGGAGCTGAGCGGCGCACTGGCCACCGTGGCCTCCGGGCAGCAGAGCTCCGGGCAGCAGGCATCCCAATGCGCTGCATCCGGCGTCCGCGACACGGTGGGTCAGGCCTTGCGGATCCTCGATCACCGGGCCGAGGAGTTGGTGGGTCCCGAACGCATCCGCTTCCCCTCTGCAGCCTTGTCGGTGGCGCAGCTCAGCCGTTCGACTACGGGGGAGCTGACCGGCGTTGAGGTACTGTCGCTGGCCGATTGTCACGTGGTGGTGCGGGAAGCGGCTACGGGTGCGGTGCACCATATCGTCTCGGTGCTGGCGGATCCCGGCCTGAGCCTGGGCGCGTCGAGCCTGGAAACGGAGCAGCTGGCGCAGTCTCGCCGTCGTCGGAACACACCGGTAGGCCTCTGGGTGGCGCGCCGTGAAGCTGAAGCGGCGGAGCATGCTCTGGTGACCAGCTGCGGTGTTCCGGAGCTGATCGTGCTGGCCAGCGATGGCGCCTGGCGGGCTGTGGACCTAGGCCTGGTCAGCGGCCCGGGGGAATTCCTGGCGGCCGTGGCGAGCCCTGTCGCAGCCCTGGAACTGCAGACAGCCTTGCGGAGGCGTCAGGCGGAGATCGGCGAAAAGGCCGATGACGCCACGGTTCTGGTTCTGGCGGTGCGTTGATGTCCGGGCGGAACGAACGTCCGACGATCAAGTCAGTAGCTCAGGCTGCGGGGGTTTCCACGGCCACGGTGTCCTACGTGCTCTCCGGACGCGGCGGCGCCCGCGCATCCGGAGTTTCCGCTGCGACCGCCGAACGCGTCCGTGACGCTGCGCAAGCCCTGGGCTACCGACCCAACCAGGCGGCCCGGACGATTCGCACTGGCAAGACCAATCTGTTGATGCTGTCGCTGACCATGATCTCCGACCCGTGGGCTCTGGACCTCAGCCGTGCGGTGGGCTCGCTGGCTGCGGAGAAGGGACTGACGGCCATGATCCTGGCTGATGCCGACTGGCGGCTGGCGCTCCGGCGGCAGAATGCGGATGTGACCTTTATCGATGGCCCGGAGCGGGAAGGGGACCGCGAGTTGCTCCGTTCTGCGGCCCGCAGACAGCGTCTGATGGTCTTCAGCGAGGTTCTGGAGCCCGAGGGCTTTGATGTGGTGCGTTCGTTGCCGGGTAGTGCCTGCCATCGGGCGGTGAATCATCTGCTGGCCAAAAACCAGCGGGTCGGGCTGCTGCAGTCGACCTTGGACAGTTCGGCCGGACGAGCGGTGCGTATTGCGGCCTACCGTGACGGTCTGCAGCAGGCGGGCTTGCCGTTCAGGCCCGACTATGTGGCCGATCACGGGCTGGACGCGCTGAGTGCCTTCAATGCGGCGATCAGACTACTGAGCCTGCCCGATCGGCCCACTGCGATCTACGCCACCACTGACTACGCGGCGATCGGAGCGATCCAGGCAGCACAGAGCTTGCAGTTGCGGGTGCCGCAGGATGTGGAAGTGATCGGTATCGGTAATACGACCGAGGGGGAGCAGATGACTCCGGCGCTGACCACGGTAGGCCCGATGGATTTCTTTGACACGGTGGCCCGATTCCTGGTGGAGCGGGCCGCCGATCCCCAGGCACCGGCTACGGTTCTGGAGTTTCCCTGGGAACTGATTAAGCGCGATTCGGCCTGAGCGCATTCCGGTGCTGTCATCCGCACAGTCACCTGCACCGCATGTTTCGGTGACGTAAATTGATTGATATTTACCCAAATCGATCACTCACAGTCTTGCATTTAATCGGTTAACGTGATGTGATCTACTTCACCGCTTGCGCTGGCGTGCCCTCTGCCTCCAGTGCAACCCGCTGCGGCCAGACCATTTGGAGGACTTCTCCCGTGACCTACCTCAATCGACGTTCGTTCCTGTCCATGGCGGCCCTCAGCGCCGCAACCGTGTCTCTCGCTGCCTGCGGCAGCGGCTCCAATTCGCCCACCTCAGGCGGAAGCACCTACACTCCGCCGGCGAAGGACCTCAAGGCGACTCTGACCTATGCCATCTGGGATGCTGCCCAGAAGCCGGCCATGGTGAAGATTGTGGAGCAGTTCAACGCCCAGTACCCGAACATCACGGTCAACATCGATGTCACGCCTTCCAAAGGATCGGCCTACTGGACCAAGATCCAGACCCTGGCCTCCAGCAACACCCTGCCGGACGTCTTCTGGATGAACGGCCCGCACATCAAGCTGTACGCCCAGAACAGCCAGCTTCTCCCTCTTGACGACCTGGCTCAGGCCAAGGCCGTGGATACCAGCAACTACCCCAAGGCGCTGGTTGATCTCTATACCGTGGATGGGAAGTTCTACGGTGTTCCCAAGGACTTCGACACCATCGCCCTGATGTACAACAAGTCGCTGCTCAAGGCTGCTGGCGTGGCCGAGCCGACGTCTTCCTGGACCTGGGACGACGTCAAGACCTCGGGCGATAAGCTTTCCAAGTTCTATGCGGGTAAGGGCATCTATGGCTTTGCCGGTGACCTGACCGGTGGCCAGACCAGCTACTACAACACCATGCTGGCCGCGGGCGGCTTTATCATTTCCCCGGACGGCAAGAAGAGTGGCTACGACGACCCCGGGTCGGTCACCGGCCTGCAGTTCTGGCGTGACCTGATCACCTCCGGTGTCTCCCCGAATATGCAGCAGCTGACCGATACTTCGACCTCGGATATGTTCACCTCCAAGAAGCTCGCGATGACGATCGACGGCTCCTGGACGGTCAATCCTGCCCACGCCGCCATCGGTGATGACCTTGGTGTCGTCGCTCTGCCCAAGGGCCCCAAGAGCAACCAGTGCGTGATCCACGGCCTGGCCAACGTGATTCCCGCCAACGCCAAGAACCCGGACGCCGCCCGTGCCTTCGTTGCCTTCCTCGGCTCCAAGGATGCCGCGACGATCCAGGCACAGACCGGTACCGTCATCCCAGCCTTCAACGGCACCCAGCAGGCCTGGGTCGACGCCGTTCCGAACGCCGGCCTGAAGGTCTTCCTGGACGCTGCCCAGACGGCATCGCCCTACCCGATCTCCAAGAACACCTCCGCCTGGAACAACCTGGAGAATGACCTGCTGCCGCAGGCCTTCGCCGGTACCAAGCCGGTGGCCGATGTCGCCAAGGACCTGGCCACCAAGATGAACGCGGCGCTGTCGCAAGAGTCATGAGCGGGGCGCTCCGCACCACGGATGCCGGGACCGGCGGCGCGGGAACGGGCAACAGCCCGGCCCCGCGCCGGCGGTTCCTTGCCCGGGGGGACGGCTTCTGGCCATGGCTTTTCATTCTGCCTACGGTGGCCGGCATCGCCCTGTTCTACCTCTGGCCGATCGTGCAGACCTTTTACTACAGCTTCACCAAATGGGGCGTTTTCGGCGGGGCTAAATTCATCGGGCTCGAGAACTACATCACGCTCTTTTCTGACAGCACGATCCCGCAGTCGATCCTCAACACGCTGATCTACACGCTCATTGTGTTGCTGGGCATTCCCATCGCGGTGATCCTCTCGGCCCTGATCGAACGGCCCGGACTGCGCTTTGCAGGCTTCTACCGGACCCTCTACTTCATTCCGTATGTCACGATGCCTGCAGCCGTCGGCCTGGTCTGGCGTTTGATCTTCAATGGTGACTTTGGCCCGATCAACTGGTTCCTGAGCCTCTTCGGCATCAAAGGGCCCTACTGGACCTCGACGCCAGGCTTCGCTCTGGTTGCGGTCGCCATCGTGGGTCTGTGGATGTCTCTGGGCTTCAACCTGATCATCATCAGCGCGGGGCTGCGGGAAATCCCCCGGGAGATCTACGAGGCTGCTGAAGTGGACGGTGCCTCGAAGCTGCGCCAGTTCTTCAACATCACGGTGCCTCTGCTCACACCGAGCATCTTCTTCGTCTCGGTGGTGACCGTCATCAGCGGCTTCCAGCTCTTCGACCTGCTCTACGTCATGATGGGCAAGGCGAATCTTGCCATGCCGCAGACGCAGAGTCTGGTCTACATCTTCTACAACCAGGCCTTCATCACGAACAACAAGGGGTATGCCGCAGCCGTCGGCATCCTGGTGCTGGTGATTATCGGCGCCCTGACTGCCATTCAGTTCCGGGTGCAGAGGAGGTGGGTCAACTATGTCTGATCTGACGGTACGGGCCGGACGCCGGGTCAAGCGGGGCAACAACACGGTGGCCCACGTGGTGCTGAGCATCGGAGGGCTGCTCATGATCGCCCCCTTGCTCTACCAGGTGATCATGTCCATCTCCACCAATGCGGAGGTGCAGAGCACTCCGCCCACGCTGTGGCCGACCGAGATCCAATGGCACAACTTTGCCGATGTGTTCAGCAACATGAACTTCGGCTCCTCGTTGATGGTCTCGGTGCTGATCACCGTGATCCGGGTGGTCGGGCAGGTCATTCTGTGCTCACTGGCCGGTTACGCCTTCGCCCGGATGAGGTTCCGCGGTCGCGGGCTGATCCTGGGCGTCATCCTCTCGATTCTGATGGTGCCCTCGCAGCTCTTCCTGATCCCGCAGTTCCAGATCATTCAGAGTCTGGGCTGGCTCAACTCCATTCCCGGCATCGTGGCGCCCGGTCTGTTCAGCGCCTTCGGAGTGTTCCTGATGCGCCAGTTCTTCATGGGTCTGCCGGATGAGCTGGAGGATGCGGCCAGGCTGGATGGGGCCAATCCCTTCCAGATCTTCACCAAGGTCATGATGCCGCTGGCCGCCAACGGCCTGTGGGCTCTGGTGATCATCACGATTCTGTGGTCCTGGAATGATCTGCTCTGGCCCCTGGTCGTCGCCTCGACGCAGAACAGTGCCCCGCTGAGCGTGGGCCTGGCCAATCTGCAGGGTGAGCACGCCAATAACTATCCGATCCTGATGGCTGCCTCGCTCATGGCGATGGCACCGATTCTGATTCTGTTCATCGCGATGCAAAAGCGTGTGATGGCCGGCATCGGGCGATCGGGACTGAAATAACGCACGCAGTACTGACACTGACAACGAAGGGAATCTACCGGTGACGCAGGAGGCCCAGACTGGGCATGGATGGGATGTTGTTCTGACCGACTCTCTGGAGAAGGTGTATCCGGACCAGGATCCCCGTCCGCTGGACCGATCGATCCCGCACAGCGTGCTGCTGGGGGAGACCGCTTCGTTCCAGATCGCGCTGAGGCCTCCGCAACGGCATGATTTCCGCCTGGCCGGCCCGCTCACCGTCACGGTGAGCGGTGCCCGGCCGGACTGTCTGAGCCTTTTCCAGGCTGAGCTGGTGCCGGTATTGCTCCCGGCGTTCCCTGAGCGCACCGAGGGTTATGACCGGGTGACCCCCGGCCTGTACCCCGATCTGCTGAAGCCGCTGGCGCAGGGTGTCGAGAGCAGTGAGACGGAGCCCGATGCCGTCAGCGGACAGGTCCGTCCGTTGTACGGCCAGTGGACTGCCCTCTGGGTGGATCTGACGGTGCCCACTGCCGGAGGCATCGAGCGGGCAGGCGACTACGAACTGACGGTCACGGTTGCCGACAGCACCGGAACCGTCCTGTTCCGTGATCAGGTGCAGATCTCGGTGTTGCCAGTGGCGGCGCCGCCGCTGGGCATCGTGAACACCCACTGGCTGCATTGCGACGGCCTGGCCCAGTACTACCAGGTGCCGGTTTTCGGTGAGGAACACTGGGCGATCATCGACCGGTTTGTGGCCTCCGCCGCGCGGATGGGCGTCAACTCGATCCTGACTCCCACCTGGACGCCGCCGCTGGACACCCAGGTGGACGGCTATCGACTGCCCACCCAGCTGATCGGCATCAGCACCGACGACGCCGGGGTGTACCACTTCGACTTTTCCGCACTGATCCGCTGGATGGAGCTGTGCAGGCGGCACGGCATCGAATATCTCGAGGTGGCCCACCTCTTCACTCAGTGGGGTGCGGCCTGGACGCCGGCCATCTATGTGGAGTCTGATGGCGTCCTGGAACGCCGGTTCGGCTGGGACGTCGCTGCGGATTCGCCGGAATACCGTGCCCTGACCGAGCAACTGATCCCGGCGTTGCGCGCGGTTCTGGAGGAACACTGGTCACTGGAGAAGGTGATTTTCCACATCTCGGACGAGCCCCACGGCCAGGAGGCGCTGGCGAGCTACCGTCGTGCCAAGGACGCCGTGTCCGACCTTCTGGACGGCTGCCGGGTAGTCGATGCGCTCAGCGATTTCGAGTTCTACTCCTCCGGCGTGGTGCCGCATCCCGTGGTGGCCAGCGATGCCGTCGGCCCCTTCCTGGCGGCCGGGGTCCAGGACCTCTGGACGTACTACTGCGTCTCACAGGACCACAAGGTGGCCAACCGCTTCATCGCCATGCCCTCGGTGCGCAATCGCGTCATCGGGCATCAGCTCTTTGCCCTCGGCTTCACCGGCTTTCTGCACTGGGGGTTCAACTTCTACAACACGCAGTACTCGGTGAGTGCACTGAATCCCTTCGAGGACACCTGCGCCGGTGGCGGTTTTCCAGGTGGTGACTCCTTTGTGGTGTACCCGGGAGCGGAGGGTGAGCCCTGGGAATCGATCCGGCATCGGGTATTCGCGCAGGCCATGGCCGATCACCGGGCTTTTGAACTGCTGGCCGGGCTGTCCGACCGGGAGTCCGTGGTGAGTCTGCTCGATTCCAACGGTGCGGGCGGGCCGCTCGCCATGGATAACTTCAGCTACGAACCCGGGTACTACCGCCGGGTCCGGGAGCAGATCAATCAGCGGATCAGCCAGTTGAGCAGGATCTGACGGTCGGCACACTGCACCAGAGATCAACACCGGAGGAATAAAGGAATTGAGAACAGTGGATCTGAAAATCGGTATTGTCGGCTTTGGCCTGCGCGCGGGACTGTGGAGGCATGCGCACCGGCCCGGTGAGGGTTCGGAAGTCACCATCGTCTGCGATACGAGTGAGCGAGGCCGGGCCGATGCCGCCAGGGCGCTGCCGGAGGCCACCATCACCGACGACCTCTCCGTCCTGCTGACCAGCGGCATTGACGCTGTCCTGGTGCTCACTCCGGACAACCAGCATGCCGCCGTCGCGGTTCAGACGCTCCGGGCAGGCATTGCGACCTTCTGTGAGAAGCCCCTCGACGTCACACTGGAGGCGGCCGATTCCGTGCTGCGGGCTGCCTACGAGACCGGCACCCGGCTCTACGTGGGGCACAATATGCGCCATATGCCGGTGGTCCGGCAGATGCGCGAGCTCATTGCACAGGGGACCATCGGCGAGGTCAAAGCTGTCTGGTGCCGCCACTTCGTGGGCAATGGCGGCGATTACTACTTCAAGGACTGGCATGCCCAGCAGAAGAACGTCAATACGCTCCTGCTGCAGAAGGGTGCGCATGATGTCGATGTGATCCACTGGCTGGCCGGCGGGTACACGGAGCGGGTGTCTGCGATCGGTTCGCTCTCGGTCTATGGCGAGGTGGAGAGTCGCCGGGATAACTCCGACCGCAGGATGGGGGACTGGTTCTCTGCGGACAACTGGCCGCCCACCGAGCAGACGGATCTGGCCGAGGTGATCGACGTCGAGGATATCTCCATGATGAACATGGTGCTGGACAATGGCGTGCTGGCCTCTTACGAGCAGTGCCATTTCACGCCGGATTACTGGCGCAACTACACCGTGATCGGGACCCGCGGCCGCATCGAGAACTATGGCGATGGCCCGGGGGAGTGGATCAAGGTCTGGAACACCCGGACCACGCACGGCTATGCCACCCCGGATCTGGAAGTGGAGATCAAGGGTGGTGAAGATGACGAGGGGAGTCACGGTGGTGCGGATCCTCTGCTGATCGCTGAGTTCCTGCGATTTGCGCGCGATGGCGGTCTGACCGACACCTCGCCGATCGCGGCCCGGCAGGCGGTGGCGGCTGGCGTACTGGCAGCTGAGTCCCTGCGGAGTGATGGCGGCGCCCGCAGGGTCCCGGCGCTGCCCGCCGAGATGGTGGCATACTTCGACGGCGGCCAGGTCCGCGCCTGAACCAATGCCTGTCAGCAGGTCCCGGTTCGGTGGTGTCTGAACCGGGACCTGCTGACAGATCCCGGGTCAGGAGGGGATGAAGCGGGACCTGCTGCCCACGTCCGCGCCCGAAGCCCTGCTGCCGAGATGACGAAACTCCTCCGCTCCGGGAGAATCATGGCTAGCGGCGCACGGCTGCCTCCAGCGGACAGGAGTATGAATGAGGGTCTCTCTGAGCGACGTCGCTCGCGCTGCGGGTGTCGCTCTGTCCACTGCCTCCCGTGCCATGACCGGCAACTCCGAAGTGGGGGCGGCGACCCGGGCCAGAATTCTCGAAACGGCGGCCGAGATGGGGTACCGGCCCAGCCTGGCTGGTCAGGCACTGCGGGCCGGGCGAACCTCACTGATTGAACTGGCGGTACCGGGGCCGCTGCCTGAAGGCCTCGTGGCCAGTATCTTTGAGTCCTGCGAGAGCCATGGCTACCACCTGCTGCTGACCAGACCCTCGAGCCTCAGCGCGGACCTGGCGCCGCCACCCGCCGTGGACGGCAGGATTGTGTTGGGCACCCGGAACCCTGCGGAATCGGACGAACGGGCTGAAACGCTCGACGTCGGGGGACTGTCGCCGGAGGAGCTGACGGAGGCTGCCCAGCGAGCGGTGGACCGTCTGGTGGCGAGGCTGGGGAACCTGCACAGTTGACCTGACGGCGGCCACATGGCATGCTACCGGAAACGATTCCGGAACGTTTCCGACGTTCCGCCCTGATCCGGAAATGGTGACCAATGGATGCTCACGCCTGGTTTCTGATTGTTGTCCTCGTGGCATCGGTGGTGCTGCTGGTCGGGCTGATTAACAGTCGACTGAGAATGCACCCCTTGATCGCGCTGCTGATCGTCTCCGTGCTGACCGGGCTCGTTGCGGGTCAGAGCGGTGATGGCATTGCCGCCTCGATTCTCAAGGGCGCCGGTGGCGTGCTGGGAAACGTCGGTATCACTCTGGCTCTGGGGGCGATGCTCGGACGGCTCCTCTCTGATTCCGGTGCAACAGACCGGATCGCGGAGCTGATTGTCTCCAGGGGAAGCATGAAGTCCTACCCGTGGATGATGACGCTCGCCGCCTTTGTGATCGGCATTCCGATGTTCTTTGAGGTGGGCCTGATCATTCTGCTGCCATTCATCTTCGGTGTGGCGGAGCGGATCCGGAAACTGGATCCGAGCGCCAAACCCTATGTGCTCGTGGTGACTCCCGCCATTGCCGCGCTGGCCACCCTGCACGGCATGGTCCCGCCGCATCCCGGCCCGCTCACTGCTGTGAGCGGTCTGCATGCTGACCTCGGCAAGACGATCATCGTCGGCTTCATCTGCGCGGTTCCCACGGTCATTCTGTCCGGCCCGGTCTTCGCGCGCTGGCTCTCCCGGCGTATGGCAGTGGAGCCGGATCCCGCATTGATTGCCCAGTTCACTCACGCCACCAGCTCCGCGGCGGTCGGATCAGGCGCCGGCGTCGCTGTCTCAGGGGGCTCCACCGCGCTCTCTGGTGCGCTGCCTGAAAAGCCGCGCAGAATCTCGATCGTCTGGGCGCTCGTGTGCATCCTGCTGCCGATTGTGCTCATGCTGGCGCTGTCCATTGGGCAGGTCACTCTGAACGCCAAAGACCCAGTGCTCGGCGCCCTCAAACTGCTGGGCAATCCTGTCATCGCGATGCTCTGTGCTGTAGCACTGGCTCTCCTGGTGCTCGCCAGGAACCGGTCCGGTGAACAGGTCCGCCAGGCCGTCGGCGAAAGCCTCAAGCCTGTGGTGGGCATTCTGATGATCATCGGAGCGGGTGGTGCCTTCAATCAGGTGCTCATCGATTCCGGCATCGGCAACGCCATTGGAACTGCGGCCCAGCACTGGCAGATGAATGTCCTGTTCCTGGGCTGGCTGCTGTCCCTGATCCTTTCCACCGCTACGGGATCGGCGACCGTCGGGATCGTCTCCGCGACCGGCATCGTGTCTCAGATCGTTCCGCCAGGAGCCGATCCCTGGCTGGTGGCGCTACTGGTGGTGGCTATCGGTGCGGGTTCCATTGGCCTCAATTACGTCAACCACGCGGGTTTCTGGCTGGTCAAGGAATCCTTCGGGATGTCGATGGGGCAGGCGACTCGGCTGCACACGGTGGTACAGACCTTGGTCAGCGTGTTCGGCCTCGGCATGGTCCTGCTGCTGTCCCTGATTCTCTGAGAGGCGCGCTCTGAAAACCGCGGGCGCGCTGCCGGGCCCTTGCGGGCTTACACGGCATCGAGCGCGAGGTTCAGTGTGCATCGTTGCAGGGTGTAGAGAAAAATCACCCTGCAACGGTGCACACTCAACCGGACTCTGACTGAACCGGATCCTGAGGGTCAGCCACCTCCGGTTCGCGCAATCCACGCCTCAGGATAGGCTCGGGGAATGGCGGAGAACGTAGTGAACACGCAGGTGCAGGGAGCTCTCACCCGGTGGGCTCAGCGCAAGGACCACCAGACCTTCTCGGAGGTGCTGCGCTGGGCGATGCAAGGGCAGCTACTGCTGGACATCACCGATTCCAGGATCGCGAACCCTCAGCTCGGGTTCCAGCCCGGCGACACTCTGTCGATCGCCGCGCAGCCCGATAATGCAGGAAAGAACCTACTGCTGGCCTTCACCGACAATGACGAGTTGGCGCGCTACCGTGGCCGTCCCGGGACGTCCCTGGTGCAACCGGCGGGTGCGGTCCTGGCCCAGGCTGCTCAGGACTTTGAGGGCATTGTCATCGATGGGCGTTCGGCAGGCGCGTTCATCGCCTACGCCGGGGAAATTGTCCAGGGCTCCGACGGCAAGCCTGACAGCCTGGGACGCCTCGCGGAAGCGACGGTCACCCGCTCGCTTCCCTTCAGCGAATACCTGGACGCGCTGCGCGAGGGTCCATTGTTCATCCCGTTTGATGTCCAGCGGGATGCCGCCGGATCCGAGACCGGCATCGTCGTTCCTGGCGTGTCCGGACCGGACGGGGCACGCTTTGCGGTCGCAGGAACCTCGCCAGCCGAGATCTGGGCCTGGAGCCCCGGTTCGGGCGCCCAACGGACCGGCCTGGACAACGTGGTCCGCGCCCTGCTGGAGGATCACCAGTCCGGACTGGTGATCAATCCGGCTGGCCCCGCGGTGACGATTCCCGCCCCGATTCTCGCGGAGGTCATCAGCAGGTAGGCCACCATCCCGCGTGGACCGTTCTGACTGGCCTGTCTAGTCTGGTTGGCCTGACTAGACTGTTCTGGGCTGGTGAGGCAGTTTTCGCCCTCGTAGCCCGGACCACGGCGTAGCCCGGACCACAGTGCGGGTCGGCGCTCCCCCTACGCCTTCCTTCAGCCAAGGAGTCACCGTGAGCCGCCAGATGCCCCCCGATTCCAGGCTGGATGCCTCGATTCCCGATGTGTCAGAGGCCAAGGAGCAACCGCTGAGCCGCGGTGCGGTGATCGGCCTCTCGGTCCTGATGACCCTGCTCTTTGCCGGAACCTGGATCTTCTCCGGTCTGCTGATCGATCATCACAGTCCTCAGGTGGTGGCCACCGGGCGGACGCTGTTCACCTGCCTGGGTCTGCTGCTGATTGCGGGCCGCAGCCGTGGGGCGCTGAGGCGCTCGGTGCAGGAGGTGGTCCGGCGGCCCTGGGCCCTGTTGATCTCCGGTCTGCTGGGCGTCGCCATCTACGCCTGGTTCTCGCTGGCCGCTATGTCGCTGGTGGGCACCTCGGTGACGAATCTGGTCATCACGCTTTCCCCGGCCTTCACCCTGGTCTTTGGCGTGCTGTTCTTCCGCGAACGCTCCAGCTGGTTTGCCGCTGCGGCGGTCCTTCTGGCCGTGCTGGGTGCGGCGGTCTACGTTTTGGGCTCCTTCGGTGACCCTGTGCCGGGCGGGGCGGCTGGCGGTGCAGGCTACCTCTGGGGTGTGGCGGCCGCCGTCGTCGCGGTGTCCTCGATCGCGCTGTACGGCCAGCATTACGCCCGGATTTCCCGGGGTCATCGGCCCACCGACCTGCTGCTGGGCATTTTCGGATTCGGCGCCATTGTGCTCCTCATCCTCACCGCCGCGACCGGATCGCTGGGCGAATACCTCACCCTGTCTGCCCTCGACTGGCTCTGGTTCTTCGTACTCGGCGTGGTGATCTACGTTCCGGTCTACATCATCCAACACCGACTGATCCATGACCGTGGTGCGGTATTCACCGCCACGCTGGGGTTGGCCACACCCTTTGTGATCCGCATTTCTGAGGTGCTGCTGGGCTGGAAAACCTGGCCCAACGCCATCGAGCTGATCGGAATGCTGGCGTGTCTGGCAGGGGTCGCTGCGGTTATCCGCCAGGGAACCCGCAAACTGGCGGACTGAGGTACCTCGCGGATCAGGAAGCCGCCTCCTGGGCCGCCAGATCGTGGGATGCCATCAGCGTACCGGTCACGCTGTGCAGGGTCTCGATCACCGTCCGCACCGAGCGTCGGGCCAGATTTTCCGGCCGGCTGAGTACATCGATCCGTCGGGTTGCCTTGACTCCACGCAGTGGCCGCAGCACCACGCCGTCGGGCAGCGTGGCGGCGCGCAGATAGCGGGGCATGAGGCCGATGACGCCACCGGCCGCCACCAGCGCGGCCACCGTCGCGTAGTCGTTGACCCGGTGGGCGACGTCCACGGGCTGGCCCGCTACCACGGCTACGGCGTCCAGGATGTCCGATGGCGAGAAGCCCTGATGGGCACGGACCCAACTGCGGGAGGCCACCTCCTGGGGCGTGAGTGAGGTGCGGGCAGCGAGCGGATCCCCGGCATGGACGGCGATGTCGAAAGGCTCCTCCAGCAGCGTCGTGGCCACCAGTGAGGCAGTGGTCGGAGAAGCTGCGGCCCAGTGGCTGCTGTGGGACATCCGGTGCGCCAGCACCAGATCGTACTGACCGGTGAGCGGGGCAAAATCGGCCTCCGCCACGTCCTCGTCGGCCATCCGCAGGCCAGGGCCATCGCCAGTGTGGAGCGCGGCTGCCAGTGGTCCGAACAGTGCCTGACCCGCGCTGTGGAAGGCACAGACGCTCACCACTCCCAAGGGATCGTCCAGGTGCGTTTTCACCGCAACCCGGGCCTCCGCCATCGCCTGGACCACCCGGCCACCTGCCTCGGCGAGGACTCTTCCGGCATCGGTGAGCACCAGGGCGCGTCCTTCCTTGCGGGTCAGTGGAATCCCGACCCCGCGCTGCAACTGAGCCAACTGCTGTGAGACGGCGGAGGGGGTGACGAACAGGCGGTTCGCCACGGCCGTCACGCTGCCGAGTTCGCCCAGTTCGCGAAGGAGCTCAAGCTGATGCACTTCCATGGCACAACCATAAAGCAAAACTAAAAGAAGCATTCAAGTATTTGAGATGGTGCTACAAGGAATTTGGGCGTGTAATGGAGCTGCTGCCAGCATCACCGCAGCAGCCTGCGAAAGAGGTCTCCCGATGAAAGCGTTACTCAAAGCCCAGCCAGGCGTCGGTTTTGACTGGGCGGAGGTCCCCGAGCCCTCGGTCGGCGATGCCGAGGTCAAGATCCGCGTCATGTCCACCGGAATCTGCGGCACCGACCTGCATATTCACGGCTGGGACAGCTGGGCGCAGTCGACCATCAGCACCCCGCTGATCGCTGGCCACGAATTCTATGGCGAAGTGGTGGAGGTCGGCGGCTCCGTCCGCGATGTCGCGGTGGGGGACCGGGTCTCGGGTGAAGGCCATATCGTCTGCGGGCTGTGCCGCAACTGCCGCGCGGGCCGTCGCCAGATGTGCATCCGCACCCTTGGCGTCGGGGTGCAGCGCCCGGGTGCCTTTGCCGAATACGTGGTGATCCCGGAGTCCAATGTATGGGTCCATCACGACCCGCAGGTCACCCCGGAGCTGGGCGCCATTTTTGACCCCTTCGGGAACGCTACCCACACCGCGCTGGCCTTCCCGGTGCTCGGCGAGGACGTGCTGATCACCGGTGCCGGGCCGATCGGGCTGATGGCCATCGCCGTCGCCCGCCATGCCGGGGCGCGCAAAATCGCCATCACCGACGTTTCACCCTCGCGGCTGGAGCTGGCGCGTTCGCTGGGCGTCGATGCCGCCATCGACGTCTCCACCACCCGGGTACAGGATGCGCAACGGGAGTTGGGCCTGCGCGAAGGCTTTGACGTCGGCCTGGAGATGTCCGGGAACCCGCGGGCTCTGCCGGAGATGATCGACAATATGAACCACGGTGGGCGGATCGCCATGTTGGGACTGCCCGCGGCCTCCATCGATATTGACTGGGCCAAGGTCGTCACCCATATGCTGACGCTCAAAGGGATTTACGGGCGCGAGATGTTTGAAACCTGGTACGCCATGAGCGCCATGTTCTCCTCCAGCCCCGCTTTGCGCGCGGCCCTGACCTCGATCATCACCGAGGTGGTCCCGGCGCAGCGGTGGGAGGAAGGATTCGCTGCCGCACGCTCCGGGACGGGCGGCAAGATCGTCCTCGACTGGACGAGTCTCTGACCGGCCAGACACCCACCCGACTCAGCACAGCAGCGAAGGATTTCCCGATGTACACCACCCTCAAAGAACAGTTGGCCTCAGAACTCACCGAGCTGCGCGATTCCGGCCTGTTCAAGGCCGAGCGCACCATCACCTCGGCACAGAACGCCCAGATCACCACCGCCCAGGGTGATGGCGCCTCCGCCTCGGTGCTGAACTTCTGTGCCAATAACTATCTGGGCCTGGCAGATCACCCCGCGCTGATCGCCGCCGCCAAAGAAGCGCTCGATGAGCGCGGCTTCGGCATGGCCAGTGTGCGCTTCATCTGCGGCACGCAGGATCTGCACCTGGAGCTGGAGCGGCGACTCTCGGCCTTCCTGGGCACCGAGGACACCATTCTGTTCTCCTCCTGCTTTGATGCCAACGGGGGCGTGTTCGAGGCACTTTTCGGGCCCGAGGACGCGATCATCTCCGATGCACTCAACCATGCCTCGATCATCGACGGCATCCGGCTGTCCAAGGCCAGCCGGTACCGCTATGCCAACCGGGATATGGCCGAGCTCGAGACCAGGTTGCAGGAAGCTCAGACCCAGGGCGGCGAAGGGCAGGGCGCGCGCCGGACGGTCATCGTCACGGACGGCGTCTTCTCGATGGACGGCTACCTGGCACCGCTGGCGGCGATCTGTGATCTGGCGGATCAGTACGGTGCGCTGGTCATGGTGGACGATTCCCATGCCGTGGGCTTCATGGGTGCCACCGGGGCCGGCACTCCGGAACACGCAGGGGTCTCCGACCGGGTGGACCTGTACACAGGGACCTTCGGCAAGGCGCTGGGCGGCGCCTCCGGTGGCTATGTCTCCGGGCGTGCGGAAATTGTTGCCATGCTGCGCCAGAAGGCACGCCCCTACCTGTTCTCCAACTCGGTGGCACCTTCCATCGCAGCGGCAACCCTGGCGGCGCTGGATCTGGTCAAGGACAGTGTGGATCTGCGTACCCGGCTCTTTGCCAATGCGGAGCTGTTCCGACGCAGGATGACGGAGGAGGGTTTTGAGCTGCTCGATGGCGAGCATGCGATTGTGCCGGTCATGTTTGGCAATGCCGTGCTGGCGGCCAGAGTGGCGGAAGAGATGCTCAGCCGCGGCGTTTATGTGACCGCCTTCAGCTTCCCGGTGGTTCCACGTGGCGCCGCACGGATCAGGGTTCAGCTCTCGGCTGCCCATTCGGCGGAGGAGATTGAGCGCTGCGTCCAGGCCTTTGCCGACAGTCGCCGGGCGGTTCAGGGGTAAGTTCAGTTCCCGCCGATCGCTGCGGGACGGGTCCACGCGGTGGGTGGCACGGGCGTGCTGCGGCTCGTGTACTGCACTACGGTCTGCGCGCCGGGTCGCCGCCAGTTCAGCGTTCGTGCGGCGTTCCGCACCACCGCGACCACTGCGCCTGCGCCGATGGCCTCGGGTGAACCGGCCAGCTGGTCGAACCTCAGAGCGCGGGTGGCGATCATCGGCCTGTCAGGATTCGCATCGGGTCTGAACCCCCAGCCGAGGGCCGTCTCACTTTCTGTCTCAGTGTCCCGAAGAGCATAAGCGATGCCGACCAGCCCGGGTTCCGGAGGCACAAGCATCTGGTCCCGGCATGCCGCTTGGGCCAGAGCATCCAGCACGCGGCCGATGTACGGACAGGGCTCCTGGTCCAGCCCCATGGCCTTGGACCAGGTGGCCGCCGTGGTCTGGTTGAGCGCTAATTCGGTGACCGGCGATCCTGCGACGCCACATCCGGCGATGCCAGATCTAGTGACGACGGCCAGCGCCCAGTCGCCCAGTGCAGCGTTGGTGACGAAACGCCTGCGGAACAACGTCAGCCTTCAGTGTCCGCACGCTGTTCCGCCGCGTGCTTGCGCAGCGCGGACAACACCGCCGAGCGGATGACGACCCACGCCAGTGCCATGGACACGACGGTGCCAAGCAACAGCGCAGGGAGCATGGTCATGAATCCGTTGAAACCAATCATCCAGTCACCTTACATTTTTCTCGGATTTCTCGGAACGGTGGAAGGAATGATCAAAGCTTCATTTGAACTGATTATTTCTCACTGAATTTAGTCATCTTAAGTCAGATTCCGTCATCTGCTGGTAGATTGGACCTCAGGAAATCCATCGACCAGGAGTGAGTGATATGAGCGAAAACGTGGTGTCCGGAGCCTTCATGGAAGAAGAGCTGCGCAGCCAGCCGGACGTCTGGGAACGGGCGATTGCCCAATCGCGTGCGGAGAATCCCAGCCCCACCGAACGCCTGCTCCCGGCACCCGGCGCCCGGATCGCCGTCGTCGGCTGCGGAACCTCCTGGTTCATGGCGCAGAGCTACGCCACCGCCCGCGAAGCTGCCGGTCTGGGCGAGTCGGATGCCTTCACCGCCACCGAGTCCTTCCTGGACCGCGGCTACGATGCCGTGATCACGCTGACCCGCTCAGGCACCACCACTGAGGTGCTGGAAGTGCTGGAGCGCCTCAAGGGTAAGGTTCCGACCATCCTGATCGTGGGCGACGCTTCCTCGCCGGCGGTGGAGCTTGCCGATACCGTGATCGCCCTGCCGTATGCCGATGAGCACTCCGTGGTGCAGACCCGGTTCGCCACCTCGGCCCTGGCCTACCTGCTCACCGACCTCGGCGTGGATCTGACCGGCGCGGTGCAGGATGCACGCAGCGCTGTGGAGGCGCCCGTGCCCACCGAACTGCTCGATGCAGAACAGTTCACCTTCCTGGGGCACGGCTGGACGGTGGGCCTGGCTCACGAGGCCGGCCTGAAGATGCGCGAAGCTGTGCAGGGCTGGACCGAGTCCTACCCTGCGATGGAATACCGTCACGGACCGATTTCTATTGCGGCACCCGGCCGGGTGACCTGGATGTTCGGCGAAGCACCCGAGGGCATGCGCGCCGAGGTGGAACGTACCGGGGCTGACTTTGTTGCGGAACCGGTACATCCGCTGGCTGAGCTGGCCCGGGTTCACCGGCTGGCCCTGGAACGCGCCCGTGCCCGTGGGCTCAACCCGGACGTGCCGCGTAACCTGACCCGCTCAGTCATTCTGGACGCCTGATCAACCTCTAGGCTTCTAGCTATGTCCTCCTTCTCCGTGCCATCGCCGATGCCCGAAACCGAGCTGAATTCCGCTGTTCTGGCCTTCGACGTGGGTGGTACCGATACCAAAGCCGGGCTTGTGCTGGCTGCCCAGCCCGGGCAGATCCCGCATATTGTCGACATCCAGCGGTTTCCCACCGCGCTCGATGCCGAGCGGCCCGGTGAGGTGCTGGTCGACTTCCTGGCTGAGCTGACCGGGCGCTACCGTGCCGCCCATCCCGAAGTGAATCTGAACGCCGTCGGCGTCACGGTACCCGGGCTGGTCGACGAGACCGAGGGCGTGGGTGTCTACGCCGCCAACTTCGGCTGGCATGGCTTCCCCTTCCGGGCAGTCCTGGAGCAGCGCCTGGGTGTTCCGGTGGCCTTTGGCCATGATGTGAGCACCGCAGGCGATGCCGAAGTGGCCCTGGGGGCGGCCCAGAATGCGCACGATGTGATGATCCTGGTGATCGGCACCGGAGTGGCGGCCGCCCTCTATGTGGACGGCCGACGGCTGCAGGGCGGGGGCTTTGCCGGTGAGGTTGGGCATGCGCTCGTCCCACTGGCCAATGGCGAGCGCCACATCATGGAGGCCATCGGCTCGGCAGGCGGTCTGACCCGGCGCTACCGCGCGCTGCACACCGATTTCACCGGCGGTGCGCGGGAAGTGCTGGCCGCAATGCAGGCCGGTGATGACCAGGCCCGGGTGCTCTGGGCGGATGCGGTGGACGCCATCGCCTTCTCCATCTCTCAGGCGGTCGCCTTTATGGGCACCACCCGGGTGGTGATCGGTGGCGGTCTGGCCGAGGCCGGCGAGGCGCTTTTTGAGCCTTTGCGGGCACGGATCGATGAGCTGCTCACTTTCCAGCCGCGCCCTGAGGTGGTCAAGGCCAGCCTGGGGCAGGATGCCGGGCTGATCGGTTCCGCGATGAAGGCCCAGCAGCGCCATTCGAAGCATAGTCACGTTCAGCGCCAGGCGCAGGCGCTCGAAGCGCAGCCATGATCCTGACGCTGACGCCGAATCCCGCCATCGACCTCACCTATGGTGTGGCCGAGCTGGTGCGGGGCAGCTCCCACCGGGTGGACGCACCGCTCAGCCGCGCCGGTGGCAAGGGCATCAATGTGTCCCGGGTGCTGCACAGCCAGGGCGTTCCGACCAAAGTCCTGGCCACGGCTGGCGGCGATACCGGCCGCGAGCTAAGCGAAGGGCTGGCCGGGCTCGACCACCGGCTGGTCCCAGTGCAGGCGCCCACCCGGCGAACCATCGCGCTGGTGGATGACCATGACGGGCAGACCAGTATTTTCAACGAATACGGTGCCCCGTTGGAGGCTGCCGAGTGGCGTGCCCTGGCCTCCGCTCTGGCCGAGGAGCTCCTCGGTGCAACAGTGCTGGTGGCCTCGGGGTCGCTGCCGCAGAAGGCGCCGGGTGACTTCTTCCCGGGTGTGGTGGCGCTGGGTCGGGCGGCCGGAATTCCGGTGATCGTGGATACCTCTGGTGCTGCTCTGCTCTCCGCAGCTAGCGCAGGGGCTGATCTGCTCAAGCCCAACCGCGCCGAACTTGCCGAGGCCACCGGAGAACGTGAGGTGTCTGCCGGGGCCCGGGTGTTGCTGGGGCTCGGTGCCCGCAGCCTGCTGGTCAGTAATGGTGAAGAGGGCATGTTGTTGTTCACTGCGGGCGTTCCGGGGTACTGGTCCGCCCGGCTCCTCGAGCCCTTGCAGGGCAATCCCACCGGAGCGGGCGATGCCGCCGTTGCCGGTGCCGCCTCGATCCTCGCTGTGGCAGCGAGTCAGGGGGTGGACGTGGCCCCGGAGGCCCTTCTGGCCCGCGCCGCAGCCTGGGGCTCCGCCGCCGTGCTGACTCCGGGCGCGGGGGAGATCTCTCCGAGCTGGCCCGAGCTCGAGTCCACTCTTCAGCTCAGCCATCACCGCTCGGTCGACTGAAACCAGAATCTGAGGAAGGAATCGCTATGCCTTTGACTCCCACCCGTGAGCTCATGGACCAGGCCGTCGCTGCCGGCCGTGGCCAGGGCGCCTTCAATGTGCTGCATCTGGAGACGATCGAAGGCCTGGTCTCCGGTGCCGAGGCGGCCGGGCTTCCCCTGATCCTGCAGATCTCTGAGAACTGCGTGAAGTACCACGGCGGGCTGGAGCCCATTGCCGACGCAACGCTTGCCACAGCCCGGGCGGCCACCGTTCCGCTGGCGGTGCACCTGGACCATGCGGAAAGTGCGGAGCTGGCCCTGGCCGCCATCGACCTCGGCTTCGGCTCCGTGATGTACGACGGCGCTCACCTGCCCTACGAGGAGAATGTCGCCACCACGGCGCGCGTCGTCGAGTACGCCCACGAGCGTGGCGTCTATGTGGAGGCGGAACTGGGCAAGGTTGGCGGTAAGGACGGCGCCCATGCGCCCGGTGTGCTGACCGATCCGGTCGAGGCCCGGGACTTTGTGGCGGCTACCGGGGTGGATGCGCTCGCTGTGGCGGTGGGATCCTCGCACGCCATGCAGGAACGCAGTGCGGAACTGAACTTTGACCGGATCGCCGAACTGGCGCAGGCCCTGGACGTTCCGCTGGTGCTGCACGGCTCTTCGGGCGTATCCGATGCCTCGATTGTCCGGGCCATTGAACTGGGGATGCGCAAGATCAACGTCTCGACGCATCTGAACGGGTTCTTTACCAACGCCGTACGCGAGTATCTTGCGCAGAACCCCACCGTGGTAGATTCGCGAAAGTACCTGGGCGCAGGACGGGCAGCACTTGTCCCCGAGGTGGCCCGGCTGCTGACGCTTTTTGCGAAGGGGTAAGAATGAACCGCACCGAACGCCTGACGGCAATCATGGATCTGCTCGCTCAGACCGGGCAGGTGGAGGTTGACGATCTGGTGCGCGATCTGAAGATCTCCCCGGCCACCGCCCGGCGGGACCTGGATTCCCTGGCTGCCGAGCGCCTGCTCAGCCGGACCCGTGGCGGTGCCGTGGCGAGTTCGGTGGCTTACGACCTGCCGGGACGTTACAACCGTGACGATCATGCCGCCCAGAAGCACCGGATCGCTCTCGCTGCCAGTGCCATCATTCCGCGCGGCGCGGTGATCGGCCTCTGCGGTGGGACCACCTCCACCGCACTGGCCCAGGTGCTCTCCACCCGCGAGGATCTGGCGGAGCCGTCCAATAAGCCCACGCTGACCGTGGTGACGAACGCGATCAATATTGCCGCCCAGCTCGCCGTGCGGCCGCACTTCAAGATCATGGTGTGTGGCGGCATCGTCAATCCCCGCTCCTATGAGCTGGTGGGCCCGTACACGGACATCATTCTGCAGAAGGTGGCGCTCGATCTGGCGTTCATCGGGGTCAACGGCATCGACCCCGAGGTTGGTCCCACAGTCTCCGATGAGGGGGAGGCCACCGTGAACTCGCTGATGGCGCGGCGGGCCACCGAGGCGTATATGCTGGCGGACTCCTCCAAGATCGGTCAGCGGGCCTTTGCCACTATGGAGGGCTACCACTTTGAGCGCCTGATCACCGATCAGGGGATCACCCCGGAGCAGATCGCAGCCTTCGCGGAGCGCGGCATCAAGGTGACGGTGGCTCCGGACGCGGAGGAACTTTCCGAGTAAACCGTGGGGTCGCGCTGCTCACCAGTACAGCGTGGGCGCGTCCAGCACACTCTGGGTGGGGATCGCATCTTTCCACTGTGCGAAGGGCTCGTTGAGAGTATACCGACCGCCTTCTCCGATGAGCGCCCGGATGGTGGCATTGTCCGGGTTGTTCAGTGATTCGAAGTACTCCACAGACCAGTGGAACCAGCGCATACAGAACAGTCGCATGGTGAGCCCATGGGTGACCAGCAGCGTGTTCGGCGCATAATCCGGCTTCTGCCAGTGGCGGTGCAGGGTTTCCATGAAGGAACTGATCCGGTCGTAGACATCGGAACCGGATTCGCCATCACGGAATCGATAGAAGAAATGCCCATAGGCGTTGCGCAGTTCCTTCTGATCGGCAATGTCTTCCTGGCGCTGGAAGTTGGCCCAGTCCTGTTCGCGTAGCCGGGGCTCCTCAATGACCCGTTCGGCCAGGTCACCGAGCTGGAGCGCTTCCAGGGTCTGGTAAGCGCGCAAATAGGGGGAGACGTAAACACAGACTTTCTGCCCTTCCAGCCTGCGCTTGATCTCCTCGCCAGCCTCACGTGCCTGGGCGAGGCCCAGCTCGGTCAGCGGGATCCGGTAATCCGGCACCCGGTTGTACAGGCCCTGATCGATATTCGCCTGGGACTGGCCATGCCGCAACAGCAGAATCTGGCGTGGAGCGCTCATTCAGAGAGTCTATCGATTCCGGGTCCGCTCGATGGCCCGTCCAACTCGCATCGAGTGTTGAGCTCATGCTGTTTTCCTGCGGTATTCCAGCGTTATCTCGACACTCGACGCAGCGGCTGATTTCCAGCTGGGGGAGGCTTTCAGGCAGGATGAGCACATGCCCGATGCCGCCGGACCCCACCAGCTGCCCGTGCGGAGTTCCCTGAGGCGCCGCTGGGCCGCCGAGGTGCTGATCGTCATCGGGCTCTCACTGGGAAAATCCGGGGTGTACGCCCTGGTCAACCTGCTTGAGGTGGCCAGCAGGAAACCGATCTCCCAGGCGACTGCCACGCTCAATGCCTCCACGACGAGCAGCGAATACTTCGATCTGACCTACCAGCTGCTGGGCAACTTCTTCGCCCTGGTGCCGGTGGCTCTGGTGCTGTTCCTGTTGTGGAAGCCGGGTCGCAGCGGCTTCGCGGCGATCGGCTTCGACGTGCCACGGTCAACACCGGGCAGGCCCGTCTGGAACCAACCGCTACGGGATCTGCTCTGGGGATTCGGACTTTTTGTCCTGATCGGGGCACCTTCGCTGGGGCTGTACGCTGCCGGACGCGCGCTGGGGGTGACGGTGCAGATCGTTCCGAATGCGCTCGATTCCTACTGGTGGACGGTGCCCGTGCTGATCCTCTCCGCCGTGCGCAATGCGGTGCTGGAGGAAGTTGTGGTGGTGGGCTATCTGTTCACCCGGTTGCGTGCCATGGGCTGGAGCGTCTGGTGGGTCATTGTGGCCAGCGCGGTGCTGCGTGGCAGTTATCACCTGTACCAGGGGATCGGGCCGTTTGTGGGTAACGTCGCGATGGGGCTGGTCTTCGGCTGGTTCTACACGCGGACCAAACGGGTCATGCCGCTGGTGATTGCACACAGTCTGCTGGACATTGCGGCCTTCGTCTTTGGCCGCCAGCTAGGGTTTGGCTGACTGGGGTTTGACTGAACGCTCAGACGGTGACGAAGCCCTGGGGCGTTTCGAAGGTCACGCTGAGGATTCCGGGGGTGCCGTGCGGGGCGAGCCACTCGACCGCCACGTCTTCCAGCGGTTTCTCCACGCATTCACCGAGCCACTCGGTCACCCGTTCCGCAGAACCGGCGATGGTCAGCTTGGCCAGACGGGCAGTGCTCGCAGCGGCCTGGGAGGGATGCAGCCCCGCATCGCCTTCCCATTTGAGCAGGTATGGAACTTGCGGATCGGCGATCAGGCCTTTGATGCCGATCTGCTGCCAGACGAGTTCGCGTCCGTCGGGGAACTTGCGGTTGCCGGGCACCGCGGAGCGGCCAAGGCGTTCTTCGAAGATCGCCAGATCATCCACCTCGACGCACCAGCCCATCCATCCGCCACCCACATCTGAGCGTGCGCGGACGGCCTGGCCGAAAGGGGCTTTGTCAGAGGCAGGATGATCGAGAACCTCGACCACCTCGACATAATGGCGGTCGGTGAGCGGGATGATCATGTTGCGGGTGCCGAACCGGGGGTGGACCCCGCCACGCACTGCATGGACACCGAGTGCTGAGGCGATTCGCTCCGTCGTGGCAGCCAAACCGTCAGGTTCGCAAGCGTAAGAAACATGGTCCATGCGCATGTCCACATCTTTGCATCAATGGGCATCCAGCTCGACTTAGGCTCCCCTAAGTTTCAGCTCGGTGCGCGGCCAGAAACGGTCAGAAAAACGATTCCATGCGCCATCCGCCGTCATATGCAGTCATGGACTTGTCAGCACCCGGGCTGCTGGCCAGACTGGTGACAGGTTTCGAGTTCCAACGTTGCCGTACCGTCCGGATCACCGGACGCGGCGAGTGCCCCAGCATGTTGGACGGCAACCCTCCATCGCGGCGGGGTGCCCTGGGTGAAAACCGGGCCTTGATCAACCGATCAAGTGCAAGCGCGAGGACGATCCCTCATCTGCTGTGCCTGCCTCAGGCGGTGCGGACGTCGGTCGTACCCGGAAACGGCTGAGGAGCCATTATGAGCAACCACTGGTCCTTTGAAACACGTCAGATCCATGCAGGCCAGACCCCCGATCCATTGACGGGTGCACGGGCATTGCCGCTCTACCAGACCACGTCCTTCGTATTTCCAAGCGCGGAGAGCGCGGCGAACCGCTTCGCCCTCGCAGAGCTGGAGCCGATTTACACCCGGATCGGCAACCCCACCCAGGATGCCGTGGAGCAGCGGATCGCCAGCCTCGAAGGGGGCCTTGCCGCGCTACTGCTGTCCTCCGGCCAGGCTGCCGAAACCTTCGCGATTCTCAATATCGCTCAGGCCGGGGACCATGTGGTGTCCAGCCCGAGTCTCTACGGTGGCACCTATAACCTTCTGGCTCACACGCTCAAGCGCTTCGGCATCGAGGTCACCTTTGTGGAGGATCCGGACAATCTGGACCACTGGCGTGCAGCGGTGCAGCCCAACACCAAACTGTTCTTCGGCGAGGTCGTGTCCAATCCGCGCCAGGACATTCTGGACATCGAAGGCGTCAGCGCGGTGGCGCATGAGGCCGGGGTGCCGCTCATCGTGGACAACACGCTGGCCACCCCGTACCTGATCCGCCCGCTGGAGTGGGGTGCCGACATCGTGGTGCACTCGGCCACCAAGTATCTGGGCGGCCACGGTACCGCGATTGCCGGTGTGATCGTCGACGGCGGCTCCTTCGACTTTGCCCAGGACCCGGAAAAGTTCCCCGGCTTCAACACTCCGGATGAGTCCTACAACGGTCTGGTCTACGCTCGCGATCTGGGCGTCGGCGGCATCCTGGGTGCCAACCTGGCGTATATTCTCAAGGCCCGCGTCCAGCTGTTGCGTGACCTGGGCTCCGCCGTCTCGCCGTTCAACGCCTTCCTGATCGCGCAGGGCATCGAGACGCTGAGCCTGCGGGTGGAGCGACATGTGGAGAACGCCATCAAGGTGGCGCAGTGGCTGGAAGCGCACGATGACGTCGACTCGGTTGCCTACGCGGGCATCCCCTCCAGTCCCTGGTATGAGCGGGGCCGCAAGTACAGCTCCAAGGGCGTCGGCGCGGTGGTCGCCTTCCAGATCAAGGGTGGTCTGGAGGCGGGCAAGCGCTTTGTCGACGGGCTGACCTTGCACTCGCATGTGGCGAATCTGGGCGATGTGCGCTCACTGGTGATCCACCCCGCCTCTACCACCCACGCCCAGCTCTCCGAAGAGCAGCAACGTGTGGCCGGGGTGACGCCATCGCTGGTGCGCCTCTCTGTGGGTCTGGAACACATCGACGACATCCTCGATGACCTCTCCCAGGGCTTTGAAGCCGCCCGGGGCGCTCGTGCGGACCATGCGGAATCGGCGCCGTCAGCCGAGGCTGAGCTGGTGCAGGCAGCTCAGGCATGAGCCTTTCCGTGCATCCCAGCCACCAGGAGCACCTTGGGACCGTCGAGCCGGCACCGGCCAGCAGCCGGGTAGACGGAGTGCTGACTCACGCCCAGATCGGTTCGCTGGAGCTGGAATCCGGGGAGACGCTGCCCTCCGTGACGCTGGGCTATGAGACCTGGGGGACGCTGAATGCTGATGCCTCCAACGCCGTTCTGGTGCACCACGCACTGACCGGCAGCACGCACGTCAGTCGCGGGGATTCGGACGAGGACGGCTGGTGGGAAGGACTGGTAGGGCCCGGGCGGGCCCTGGACACCGATCAGTATTTTGTGGTGGCTGCCAATCTGATCGGCGGCTGCTACGGAAGCACCGGCCCCTCATCGATTGCCGCCGACGGCGCACCCTGGGGCGGGCGGTTCCCCTTCGTCACGCTGCGTGACTCGGTCTACGCCGAGGCCCGGCTGGCGGATGCGTTGGGTATTCAAAGCTGGTATGCCGTCATCGGCGGTTCGATGGGTGGTGCGCGGGCGCTGGAATGGGCCGTCACCTACCCGGAGCGCGTGCGAGCCGTGGTGGTGATCGCGGTGGGTGCGGCGAGTACGGCGGAGCAGATCGCGCTGGCGCAGGCGCAGGTGCTGGCCATCCGGCAGGACCCGGCGTTCGAGGGCGGCGACTACTACGGTGGCGAACAACCTCAGGCCGGCCTGGGACTGGCGCGTCGGATCGCTCATCTGTCCTATCGTTCGGAGGCTGAGCTGGCGGCCCGTTTTGGCCGCTCAGCCCAGCCGGGGGAGCATCCGGTGTCCGCCCGACGGGCACAGGATGTGGGGGAGCACCGCTACCAGGTGGAGAGCTACCTCGATCACCAGGCCCGCAAGCTGGTGGGCCGCTTCGACGCCAACAGCTACATTGTGCTGACCGAGGCCCTGATGAGTCACGATGTGAGCCGCGGACGCGGGACGCTCCCGGAGGCCCTGACCCGCGCAGCCGGAGTGAAGTTCATCCTGGCGGCCGTCCGGTCAGATCGTCTGTATCTGCCTCAGCAGAGTGAGGAACTGGCAGCAGCGCTGGCTCAGCCGCAGCCGGTGCACTGGATCGACTCGGGAATCGGCCACGATGGATTCCTGACCGAGACGGAGCAGCTGGCGCCGTTGGTGGCCGCAGCTCTGCGCTGAATGAGATCTTCCCCCGGAAACGGTGCTCAGGCCTCGGGGTGAAACACAGGTCC
The DNA here is from genome assembly GCF_030271165.1 of Psychromicrobium xiongbiense. GTDB lineage: Bacteria > Actinomycetota > Actinomycetes > Actinomycetales > Micrococcaceae > Renibacterium > Renibacterium xiongbiense. The sequence continues at coordinate 77,902 of NZ_JASSZH010000020.1, forward strand.
CGGAGTGGGGCGTTTGGCACTGATCCGGTCCCCGGAAGACTGGTGGCGGAGTCGCCGCAGCACCCAGGGCATCAGGTGTTCCCTGGCCCAGATCAGGTCCTCTGATCGGGCTTCCCGCCAGGTCCTCTCGGGAAGCTCAGCTGCCGTCAGCGGCTCCAGCTGATGGGGAACGTTGAGCGCATCCAGGGCCATCATCGCAATGCGGTGGTGGCCCAACGGGGAGAAGTGCAGACGGTCCTCGGCCCACATGGTGGGAAGCGCCAGCTCACGCAGCGACCACATATCTGCGACGATCGCGTCATGGCGGGCCGCGACGGTGCGCAGATTCTCGTTGTAGATGGCGACCTTGCCACGGATCAGGTTCAGGACCGGGGTCTGCCGTACGTCCGGGCCATTGAAGATCAGCACCGTGGCACCGGCATCGGAGAGCAGTCCCACGGCGGCATCGAGCGCCTCTGCCAGGGCATCCGGGTCGCCACCGGGGCGGATCAGATCGTTCCCACCGGCAGAGACGGTGACCAGATCGGGCTGCAGAGCGATGGCCGGCTCCAGCTGTTCCTGAAGGATCTGATGCAGCAGTCGGCCGCGAATGGCCAGGTTGGCGTAGGCGAAATCTGTGTGCCCGCGCCCGAGTTCCTCTGCGAGGCGGTCGGCCCAGCCGCGGTGCCCGCCCGGGCTGCGGGGTTCGGGATCGCCGATCCCCTCGGTAAAAGAATCGCCCAGGGCCACATAACGATTCCATGGATGACGGGGTGAAATTTCAGAATCAGTCACACCCCTATCCTGCCGCACCGGCAGTGGGTGAGCAGTGCCATCGGTGTTACGCCATCGTTGGGTGTATCGGGATAAACTGATGCAGTGACATTCAGTCGTTTCTCCCGGACCAGACCTCGAAGGCTACTGCTGGTGGTTCTCGCTGCGCTGGCCCTGGTGGGCCTGGCAGGTTGCACCATCCGGGTCAATCAACCGGAGGACACCTCGTCCCGATCGGCCAGCCCGACGCCATCGTATGCTGCACCGACCATCCTTCCGGGGCACGATGCCGCCGCGGTCGCCGCCAAGGACATGACATGGGCTGCGGGCAACACGTTGTCGATCGGCGTCCCGGTGGGCTGGAACGATCACGTCCCCGAGGTGACATCCACGGGAAACGAGACGCCGCCCGCCGAATGGAAGGCTGCCCGGCTGAACCAAGGCGGATGGACGGAATATCAGAACGTCAATAGCTGCACCGAGAGCCATTGGTTCACGGTCAATCAGCAGCCGCTCATGACGGCCGAGGACGATCTGGCCTCCACCAGGGCCTTGTTCCATTTCCTGATGCCGTCGGTGCTGCCCGAGGTGCTCAAGGAGACCACGATGCGCTGGGGGCAGGACCTGTCCAAGCCCACGCCCTCGGTGCAGTTCCTGTCCTGGCGGCAGAACGCGGCCGCTGGCCATCCCGCCATCCTGTACAACGCACGGATGTTCAACCACGCCGGGACCGGCCTGGTCTTCACCCTCTCCTGCCCCACGGATGCCCTGCTGGATGCCACGTATGCCGCGCTGCTGAACAAGCTCAGCGTCGCCCCGCCGGGCCAATAGGCACGCTCTCCTGTCAGTGAGTGTCAGTGAGCCGCGACGACGGCCCGTCGTTCCTCGTCCCGGCTGGGAACCAGCGGCGTCGCCACGGCCGGAATGATGCCGATCAGCGCGAAGGTCGCCGGAAAACTCAGCACGCCGAGCAGACCGCCGACCAGAGGGGGCACGATGGCGGAGACCAGGTACTGCCCCGTGTTCTGAATGCCCAGAGCGCGGGCGGACCAGTACGGCCCTGCCGCCTCAGCCACCACCGTGAAGGCCAGTCCGTTGTCCGCGACGGTGAGCGCCGACGCCAGAACGAGCGCAACGACGGCCAGGGGAACGGTCAGCGGAGCGGGCGCCGGACCGCTCTGGGCCAGTAGCGCGCTCAAGGACAGCAACAGGAGCGCCACCGTGGTGCTGACCGATACCCAGCGCAGCGGTGCCACCCGGCTGCCCCAGCGATCCGACCAGACTCCCGCGCCTATCCGTCCCAGTGCCCCGGTCAGCTGCGCCACCACGATGACCGCGCCAGCCGCGGGAGCATCCAGGTGAAGGCCGGTCAGCAGCCAGATGAGCGAGAAGGTCCACAGGGTGAATTGCGGCACCACCAGCAGTGCTGAGATCAGATGGATGCGCAGCAGGAAACTGCTGCCGCGGTAGGGATTCTCCGTCGCCGGGTCTGTACGACGGGCGCGGCGTTCGGGATTGCGCAGCCAGAACCAGCAGAGTCCTGCTGCCAGCAGCGACAGCAGTGCCACCACCCACCAGGCCGTACTGAGCGTTGCCGCGCCCGCTGTCGGAAGCATCAGTGCCCCCCAGCCCACGCCGAGCGGTTGTGCCATCTGACGGATTCCCATGGCCAGTCCGCGTTGCTGAACGGGAAACCAGCCGACCACAATGCGACCCCCGGCTGCGTTGGTGCAGGCGACAGCTACCCCGGAGAGGAACAGCCAGAGGCCAGCAGCAACGGGGCCACCACTGAGGGCGGCTGCGCCCAGCGCCAGGGCAGCAGCCGCCAGCCCCAGGGTCAGCGAAGCCCGCTCACCGATACGGTCGATGACGGCGCCCCATAGCACCAGCGTGCACAGCGTTCCGGCCAGCGGCATGGAGACCAGAAAGCCGGCTGACATCAGCCCGAGCCCCCACTGCCGATCCAGCTCCGGGAGCAGGAACGCCGTACCGTTGACGGTCAGTGAGCTGACGGCCTGGGCGAACACGACGATGCCCAGCATCATCCATCGTGCAGAGGCTCCAGAACGGGCGGGGGATTGCATGAGTCACTCCATCTCATATGGTGAGAAATGCGTCTTGAATGATGGACTACTCTGAGGCTAAGACCCCGCCAGGGCAGATTTCCATCCCGTCCATGGACTGGACGGTAGAATTGTCCGGTGCCCGTGTACCTTGACCATGCGGCAACCACACCCCTCTCCGGGCCTGCGTTGGCCGCACTCACCCAGGAACTGAGCCGTAGCGGTAACCCCTCGTCGCTGCATGGCTCGGGTCGTCGTGCCCGGATGGTGGTGGAGACGGCGCGCGAGGACCTGGCCCGGGCGGCCGGAGCCCACCCCTCCGAGGTGATTTTCGTCTCTGGCGGCACCGAAGCGGACAATCTTGCGGTGAAGGGCCTGTACTGGGCGCGCCGCGCGGCCGACCCGCAACGGCGGACCATCCTGGTTTCCTCGATTGAGCACCACGCGGTGCAGGACACCGTGGAGTGGCTGGAGCGCCATGAAGGGGCCAGGGTGGTCTGGCTGCCGGTCACTGCCGAGGGTGTTCTGGATCTTGAGGCCTACCGTGCCGCGCTCGATGCCGAACCGGAGTCGATTGCACTGGTCACCGTGATGTGGGCGAACAATGAAATGGGTGCCATTCAGCCTGTGGCCGAGGTTGCCGCACTCGCCGCCAGCTACGGCATCCCGGTTCACTCCGACGCCGTCCAGGCATTTGGCTCCGTTCCTGTCAGTTTTTCCGAGTCCGGGCTGGCTGCGATGTCGATCAGCGCACATAAACTGGGCGGTCCGGTCGGCGTGGGAGCCCTGCTGCTGGGCCGCTCCGTGACGGTGACTCCCGTGCAACACGGCGGTGGCCAGGAGCGCGACGTGCGCTCGGGCACGCTGGATACTGCCTCGATCGCAGCCTTTGCCGCTGCGGCCCAGGACGCCGTGGCCGGGCTGAACGAGGAGTTGCCACGGATCTCCGCGCTGCGCGATGAGCTGATTCGGCGGGTTCGCAAGGAGATTCCGGCTGCTGTGCTGAGAGGCCCCGATCCGCTTGCGGCAGATCTGCCGGATGCCGCACCTGCCACTTCCGCAACAGACACCAGACTTCCAGGAAACGTCCACTTCACCTTCCCCGGCTGCGAGGGCGATTCGCTACTGTTCCTGCTGGACATGGCAGGCATCGAAACCTCCACCGGTTCGGCCTGTACAGCAGGTGTTCCCCGACCCTCTCACGTTCTGTTGGCGATGGGGTTGAGCGAGGAGGACGCCCGCGGGGCCCAGCGGTTCAGCCTGGGGCATACATCCACCCCCGCGGACGTTGACGCCTTGATGGCGGCACTTCCGCTGGCCTATCAGCAGGCACTCGCTGCGGGAATGGCAGGGCACGTCTCCCGGATTGAGACGGCGGCCACCCGGGGATACGCCTCCCAGAGACACGAAGGACAACGATGAAGGTTTTGGCGGCAATGAGTGGCGGGGTGGACTCCGCGGTGGCTGCGGCGCGCGCCGTCGAGGCCGGGCATGAGGTGGTCGGTGTTCATCTGGCCCTGTCCCGGATGCCCGGCACCCTGCGCACCGGCAGCCGGGGCTGCTGCACCATCGAGGATTCCACCGATGCCTGGAAGGCCTGCGAGAAGCTGGGCATTCCCTACTACGTCTGGGACTTCTCTGAGCGTTTCAAAGAAGACGTGGTGGAGGACTTCGTTGCCGAGTACGCTGCGGGCCGCACCCCGAATCCCTGTATGCGGTGCAATGAGCGGATCAAGTTCGCGGCCCTGCTGGAGAAGGCGCTGGCGCTGGGCTTCGATGCGGTCTGCACGGGTCACTACGCCCGGGTGACGCAGGATGCCGAGGGAAACTTTGAACTGCACCGCGCCAACGACTGGGCCAAGGACCAGTCGTATGTGCTGGGCGTGTTGACCCACGAGCAGCTGAAGCACTCAATGTTCCCGTTGGCCGATGCCCAGAGTAAGGCGGAGGTACGCGCGGAGGCCGGGCGGCGAGGCCTGTCCGTGGCCAAGAAGCCGGACAGCCATGACATCTGTTTCATCTCCGACGGCGACACCGCCGGCTGGCTGGCCGAGAAGATCGAGATGACACCGGGCGCCATCGTCGACGAAACAGGCGCGACCGTTGGTGCCCATACGGGAGCCAACCAGTTCACCGTGGGTCAGCGGCGGGGCCTGAAGCTTGGCACCCCGGCTGCGGACGGGAAGCCGCGCTTTGTGCTGGAGATCCGTCCCAAGGACAACACTGTGGTGGTGGGCCCTCAGAAGCTGCTGGCGATCGATGACCTCCGCGGCATCAAGGTCTCCTGGGCTGGGGAGCCGATTCCGGCGGTGGCCCGAGGCGAGGAATTCGACTGCATGGCCCAAGTCCGTGCCCACGGCGAGCCAGTGGCGGCCACAGCCTGGATGGAGCCGGGCAGCGGAGATGCCGGGTCCGTGGATGCCGGGTCCGGGGATGTCGCAGAAACCGGACCGCAGCTGGTGGTCCGGTTGAAGGAACCATTACGTGGGGTGGCGCCGGGGCAGACGGTCGTGCTGTATCAGGGGACCCGTGTTCTGGGTCAGGCGACGATCGATGCCGCCCGCTCGCTGCAGCGGGCTTCCGCGGAGCCTGCATCTACCCAGCTGACCGCCGAGTAGCAGCCCGTGGCGAGCTATGTTCTGATCCTCCAGCATCTGGCGGTGGAAGGCCCGGGTTTGATTGCCCGGGCTCTGGAACTGGCGGGGGTGCAGTATCGGATCCGGAATCTCCTCCAGGAGCTGGACCCGGCGCTGCCACCCCTCGAGGAGTTGTCGGGCGTGGTGCTCATGGGTGGTCCGATGGATGCCGATGACCTTGATCGCTACCCTGCCCTGGCTCTGGAGCAGAAACTGATCCGCGCTGCAGTGGCCAGCGAGATTCCCGTGCTGGGAGTCTGCCTGGGTCATCAGTTGATCGCTCTGGCTCTGGGCGGAGGGCTGCAGCACGCCGCCACCCGTGAGATCGGTGTAGCGGCCATTTCCGCCACCGGCGAGCTGACAGCGCTGAACGGGCTGGACGTCGTGCACTGGCATGGCGATAACGCCGTGCTTCCCGAAGGGGTGGCCTCTCTGGCCCGGACGGAAGATTGCGGTACGCAGGCCTTTCGTCACGGTTCGGCACTCGGTTTGCAGTTTCATCTGGAGCTCGATGCCGAACTGCTGGACACCTGGCTCGCCAGCGGGATGGCAGAGGATTTGGCGGAAGGCGAGGGAGAAAAGATCCGCAAAGATTTTATGCAGGGAATTGACGCCAGAACTCGTGCTGCGAGCGAAATATTCCAGCAATTTTCCCGTGAGTGCCTGGTAGCTAAAGCTCGCCAGATAAGACAATTGCAAGGGTAATATCTCGCAGTGAAGCGATTCAAAATTGCTGTAGTTTTCTGGCTAAATTCATAGACAACCCAAGGCGTCTCTGCTATACCTACAGAAGGCAGGGGGAGCCGGATGGATTGATTGCAGCCCCCTACTGCCGTCTTGGTAATTCCATATTTTGAAAGAGTTGGGGGGCTCTTCATGTTTTTTTTGCGTGACGCTTTGCGTCACCTATTGGGGGGAAAAGGCAAGCGTCTTGCGACGGTTGTCGGAATTGCTGGTCTGATGGTCGCTTCAGTTTCCTGGAGCGCAGGCGCAGCGAATGCAGTGGAAATCGCACCACATGGAACTGTTCAGTCGAACTGTTCAACTTTGTTTGTAGATCTCGCAGGCTACCCGGCCATGGTTCCCGGCAAAGATGCCGTCCCAGGGACGCCCGGTCAGCCGTACATCGCACCCACGTACAAGACGATCATCGTGACCCCGGCTGTGCCTGCCACGTATGTCCAGGAGTGGTTGTACATCCAGCACGAAACTGGCGCTCTGAAGTGGGAGCCGGAAGGCTGGAACGGAATCGTTCGTGGCGTGGACCATGGTAAGGGCTGGGCGTATGTCGTCCCTTATACGCATCGCGACACCAACGTCATTCTGACGCCGGCCGTCCCTGCCGTCACCAAGTTGGTGATCGACAATCCCGGCCAGCCCTATATTGCACCAACACCCGGATCGCCGGCTGTGCCGCCGAAATGGAACACCGTGTGGGTGTGGATTGATGGAACGCTGGTTGACACCCAGAGTTTCAGCAGCACCTTCGACAAGAATTATCTCCTGGGAGATCCGACGGATTCCCATAGCTACGTGGTGAAAGCACGTGCCTGGAATTCGGAGGTCAGTCAGACATGGAGTGGTGAATCCAAGCCATGTCGGCATGAGATTGAGCATGTCACTCCTCCAGGAGCAGCTAACCCGCCTACGTGTACGGCAGACGGTTCTTTGCCTGCCTTGCCTACGGCTGACGGTTACACCTTCAGCTGGAACCGACCGTTCAACGGGCCAGGTACCTACTACGCCACAGCAACAGCAAAGCCCGGATTCTTCTTCGACGAAGATACCCAGACCATCTTCACCGTTGTTGTCATGGCGAAGCTGACGGGCCTGCAATGTGCCACGGTGGTCACTCCGGTTGCGCCGACGTTGGTCACTACCAGTGGATGTGGAACCTATGGCAGCGTGACACCTGCCATGACCACAGGAGTCGCCTACGCGGTGACCTTTGACAAGGTCACCGGCAACTACACCGTAGTGGCTACTCCGGCCAGTGCTGCGTACAAGTTCACCGGTGCGCAGACGGTGACCTTCACCGGCTCGGTAGGGGCATTCACGGTCTGTCCGGCGGTGGTCGTCACGGTCACTTCTCCACCGGTCACGGTGAATGTGACCACACCTCCGGTAACCGTCATGGTTCCAGCGGCTGCACCTGCAGCTGCTCCGGTGCTGGCACAGACCGGTACGAATCTGGCCTGGCCTGCGGGCGCGGCAGCGTTCCTGATGTTCGGTGGTCTGACCACCGTGCTGATGGCCCGTCATCGGTCGTCTCGCAAGAGTTAACCAGGACTTAACACGGTGAAGTCCGGGGGGTCAGTGAGCCCCCCGGGCACTCGGTTAGAGTGGCGTTTCCCTAGGAAAATCAACCTCGGGGGAGCGCCACTCTTGCCGTGTGTAAACCGAACTACTGTTCAGTAGCGGCGCAGGCATGCTCTAGCATGTACGTGTGCTGGATCACATGGCGCTGCGCTCATCGAGGCGTCGCCGGGGGGATTTCTGCGCGTCATACCCGACGAAAGAAAGTTTGCGATGTCTACACACACTCTCAAGCTGCGTTCCCTCGCAGTGGTGGCCGGCGCATCCCTGCTGGCACTGACTGCGTGCACCGGCCCCGCCGGGAACAGCGGCAGTGGCGGCTCTGGTTCGGGGTCAGGAGGTTCCCTGACCATCGGCACCACGGACAAGGTGACCGCGCTGGATCCCGCAGGTTCCTATGACAACGGTTCGCTCTTCATGGAAACCCAGGTCTACCCATTCCTGCTCAACGTCAAACCTCAGGGCAATGAGATTGAACCGGACCTTGCAGCCTCGGCCTCCTTCACCTCGCCCACCGAGTACACGGTCAAACTGCGGCCCAATCTCAAGTTCGCCAATGGCCACACTCTGGATTCGACTGATGTGAAGTTCAGTTTTGACCGCATCGTGAAGATCAACGACGAAAACGGCCCGGCCTCGCTGTTGGAGAACCTCTCCAGCGTTGCGGCTCCGGATCCGAACACCGTGGTCTTCACGCTCAAGCAGCCCAATGACCAGACCTTCCCCGGGGTGCTCACCTCCTCGGCCGGACCCATTGTCGATCATGCTGTTTTCCCGGCGGACAAGCTGATGACCGATGAGGACATCGCCAAGGCTCATCCCTTCGCCGGTGCCTACGACGTGACCAGCTACACCAAGAACCAGCTGGTCAGCCTGAAGGCCAATCCCAACTACGTAGGCCTGGTCGACAAGGCGAAGACCGATGTGGTCAACGTCCAGTACTACGCGAACGCCAACAACCTCAAGCTGGACATTCAGACCAACAAGATCGATGTGGCCTGGCGCAGCCTGAGCGCCACCGACATCGGGGATCTGAAGACCAAGAGCAACGTCAAGGTCCAGACCGGACCCGGTGGCGAGCTGCGCTACCTGGTTTTCAACTTCAACACCATGCCCTTCGGCGCCAAGACACCGGAGGCCAGCCCGCAGAAGTCTCTGGCAGTGCGCCAGGCAGTGGCGGACCTGATCGACCGCCAGGCCATCTCCACCGATGTCTACAAGGGCACCTACACCCCGGTCTATTCGCCGGTCGCCTCCGGCCTGCCCGGGGCGAAGGAACCGCTGAAGTCGCTGTACGGCGACGGATCCGGCGGCCCCAGCCTGGACAAGGCCAAGAAAGTCCTGGCCGATGCCGGCGTCACCGGGCCGGTGACCCTGAATCTGCAGTACAACCCGGACCACTATGGCCCTGGCTCCGGCGACGAATACGCCAAGATCAAGGACCAGCTGGACAAGTCTGGCCTGTTCAAGGTCAACCTGCAGTCCACCGAATGGACCCAGTATTCCAAGGACCGCACGGCGGATCTGTACCCGGTGTACCAGCTGGGCTGGTTCCCGGATTACACGGATGCAGACAACTACCTTTCGCCGTTCTTCAGCAAGGACAACTTCCTGCACAACCACTACGACAATGCGCAGGTGCAGACGCTGATCCAGCAGCAGCGCGTCGAGACGGACAAGGCGAAGCGGGCTGATCTGATTGGTCAGATCCAGGACCTGGAAGCTAAGGACCTATCGACTCTGCCGATGCTCCAGGGCAACCAGGTGGCAGTCTCCGGAACCAACGTCAGCGGCGTGGACACCACGCTTGATGCTGCCTTCAAGTTCCGCGCTGCGGTCATCTCCAAAAAGTAGTCACCATTCCAGGCTCGGGGTGAGACGCTCAGTGGCGTCTCACCCCGAGCCTGTTCAGGCTTCCACCACAGAGGCCCCCAGATGAAGCCCAGACAAAGGCATACGCACTCATGACGGCGCTGATAGAGACAGACGTTGAGGTTGCACAGCCGGGTCCCACCAGGGCCCGCAGCAGCTCAGGCGGACTAGGAAAATACCTGCTGGTCAGGTTCCTGTTGATCATTCCCACCATTTTCATTCTGGTCACCATGGTGTTCTTCCTGATGAGGATCACCGGAGACCCAGTGACGGCTGCGCTGGGCGGCAAGCTGCCACCCGAGCAGCTCCAGGCCAAAATCCATGAGGCAGGCTACGACCGGCCCGTCATCGTGCAGTATTTCGAGTATCTTGGCCAGATCGCGACCGGAAACTTCGGCCACACCCTGGACAACCAGCCGATCAATCAGGTTCTGCTGACCTACGGATCCGCCACCGCGGAGCTGGCCTTCTTCTCGCTCATCGTGGCCCTGCTGATCGGCATCCCGCTGGGCCTGGTCGCCGCGAAATTTCGGGACCGCTGGCCGGATGCCGTCCTGCGCATCTTCGCCATCCTCGGCTATGCCACCCCGGTGTTCTTCGCCGGGCTCCTGCTCAAACTGATCTTTTCCGTCTGGCTCGGCTGGCTCCCGGTGGCCGGACGTGCCGACACTCAGAACGCGCTGGCCCTCCAGCAGCTGGCCGCACCCACCGGCATCTATTTCCTCGATGCGATCCGCAGCGGCAATATGACAGCGCTCGGCGACGTCCTGCTGCACGCGATCCTGCCAGCGGTGGCGCTCGGCCTGCTCACCGGAGGTATCTTCCTTCGGCTGGTGCGCACCAATGTCATCGGCACCCTGGGTCGCGACTATGTCGAAGCAGGGCGTTCCCGTGGCGTCAGTGAGTTCCGGCTGGTCACCAAACACGCCTATAAGCCGGCACTCATCCCGATCATCACCGTGATGGGCCTGCAGATCGCGATGCTGCTGGGCGGGGCCGTGCTGACCGAGACGACCTTCGAATGGAAGGGGCTCGGTTTCCAGCTCGCCCAGTACCTGGGCACAAGGGATTTCGTTGCGGTGCAGGGCATCGTGGCGTTGCTTGCCGTTCTGGTGGCTGTGACCAACTTCATCGTGGACGTCATCGCTGCGCTGATCGACCCCCGAGTGAGGTACTGAGATGAGTTCTGAGACGACACCGTCCACTCCTTCGCAGAACACTTCTGCGCACGCCGCAGAGGCACGGCACCGCACTCGCAGCCTGCTCGCCCGGCTGCCGATCATTTCACAACTGCGGATCAGCGTCGGCCTGCAACGCGGCATGCTCGTGGTGGGCGTCGTGCTGACCGGGCTTTTCCTGCTCTCAGCGATTTTCGCCCCACTGGTGGCGCCCTATGGCTTCAACCAGATCAGCGACGCCCACGGGAATTTCCCCACCCAGGCACCGCCCTCCCCGGCGCACCTGTGGGGGACAACGGTGGGCGGATACGACGTGTTCTCCCGCACTCTCTGGGGTGCCCAGACCGCCATCGCCGTTATCGTGATCGCCGTACTGCTTTCGATCTTCCTGGGCGTGATCCTGGGCCTGCTCTCCGGCTATCTGGGCGGCTGGCTCGACCGGATTCTGGTGGTCGTGGCGGATGCGATTTTCGCTTTTCCCTCGCTGCTGCTCGCCATCGTCATGTCGATCGTGATCAGCGGCGGCCGCTCCGACCTGTGGGGCGGGATCTTCGCGGCGGCGATCTCCATCACGGTGGTCTTCGTCCCGCAGTACTTCCGGGTGATCCGGGCGGAGACCATCCGGCTCAAGGCCGAACCCTTCGTGGAGTCCTCCAAGGTGATCGGTGCCTCTACCTGGCGGATCATCACCCGGCACATCTTCGGCAATGCCACGCGCTCGCTGCCCTTGATCTTCACGCTGAATTCTTCCGAGGCGATCATGACCCTTGCGGGCCTGGGCTTCCTGGGATTCGGCATCGAGCCCACCGCAGCCGCCGAATGGGGCTTCGACCTCAATAAGGCGCTTGCCGATGCCACGAGTGGTATCTGGTGGACCGGTGTCTTCCCGGGCGCAGCGATTGTGCTCACGGTACTCGGGCTGACCCTGGTGGGTGAAAGCCTCAACGATCTAGCCGACCCCCGGCTCCGTGGCAGGCGCCGTCCCAGTAAACACCGTGATGCGTCACCAGCATCTGCTGCGGCAGCCACCGTCAACCCGGCAGAAGGATCACTGGCATGAATTCCAGCGCCATGAACGAGAGCACCGCGAAGAACGTTCTGGACATCGAACACCTCCGGGTCACCTTCGCCACGGACCAGGGCGAGGTGAAAGCCGTGGACGATGTCGCCCTGTCGGTCGCTCCCGGCGAGGTGGTCGCCATCGTGGGCGAATCCGGGTCCGGTAAGACCGTGACCGCCAAGAGCATCCTGGGCCTGCTGCCGGAAACCGCACTGGCCTCCGGTGCGGTGCTGGTCAGCGGGCACAACGTCGTGAGCATTCCCGCCCGGGAGCTACGCCGCGTGCGCGGCCGTGATGTCTCCATGGTCTTCCAGGAGCCCTCGACGGCACTCAACCCCGTGTATACCGTGGGCTGGCAGATCGCAGAGGGCCTGCGGGCCCACCGGGCTGCACAGAGTGCGATGGGTGGCGGCAGCCGGGTCAGCCGCAAAGAAGCCCGGACCGCGGCGATCGAGGCCTTGCGCAAGGTGGGGATTCCCGAGCCGGAGAAACGCGTGGACTACTACCCGCATCAGTTCTCCGGAGGGCAGAAACAGCGGGTGGTGATTGCGGCCGCACTGGCGCTCAATCCTGCGCTGATTGTGGCCGACGAGCCGACCACGGCACTGGATGTCACCGTCCAGGCCGAAATTCTGGAACTTCTGCGCGAGGTCCGGGATACCTTCGGTACCGCCATCGTGCTGATCACTCACAATATGGGCGTGGTGGCGGATCTGGCTGACCGCGTGGTGGTCATGTATCACGGCAAGGTTGTGGAGGAAGCGAGCGCGGAGCGGCTCTTCTCGGCCCCACAGCAGGAATACACGCAGAAGCTGCTTGCGGCGGTCCCACATCTGGGGCGTTATTCCGCCTCGGCCGGTCGCACAGAGCGAGCACATCAGGACGCACCAGTGCTGGTGGAAGCACGCGATCTGGTGATTGAATACCCCGGCAGGCTGGGGCAGTCGGGTTTCCGCGCGGTCAACGAGGTGAGTTTCACCATCTCCGCCGGCGAGGTTTTCGGCCTGGTGGGCGAATCCGGCTCAGGAAAGACCACCATCGGACGGGCTATTGCGGGCCTGAACCGGACCACGGGCGGTTCGCTGACGGTGTTGGGTCATGAGATGCGTGATTTTCGTGAGCGCACCTTCAAACCGTTGCGCAAAGATATCGGCTTCGTCTTCCAGGACCCGGCCGCATCCTTCAATCCTCAGCTGACCATGGGGGAGTGTGTGGCGGAGCCCCTCCAGGTGCACACCACCGATTCGCCCGTGCAGGTGCGCAAACGGGTGGGGGACCTTCTGGAAGCGGTCCAGCTGCCCAGGGGGTTCGCTGACCGCTATCCACATGAGCTCTCCGGTGGTCAGCGCCAGCGCGCCTCGCTGGCCCGCAGCCTGGCGCTGAATCCCAAGCTGTTGATTGCCGACGAGCCGACGTCCGCCCTCGATGTGTCCGTCCAGGCCAAGGTGTTGGAGCTGTTCAAGGAGATCCAGCAGGAGTTCGGCTTCGCGGCGCTCTTCGTCAGCCATGACCTGGCCGTAGTGGACCAGCTGGCTGACTGGGTGGGCGTGCTGTACCGGGGAACCCTGGTGGAGCAGGGAATCGGCTCCCGGGTGATGAGCAACCCGCAGGCGGAGTACACCAAACGTCTGATTGCCTCCTTGCCGGTGCCGGATCCTCGCCAGCAGGCGGCCCGACGCCAGGAGCGGCGGCAGCTCAGTCGGGGAGACTCCGCGGCCTGACAGGGGTTCACGGGCAATCCGCCAACCGAAAAATTCCCCGGCGGATTTTCCGCGGACCGGTTTTCCGTAGACTGGGAAGCATGAGCGCGAACCAGCACGAATTTGACCCCACCGCCAGTTCCCTCTCCGGGACCGTGGCCCCTGAGGTGATGGCGGAGCTGTTGGCGATGCGATCCAGCATCGACAACTTCGATGCCGCCTTGGTGTTTCTGCTGGCCGAGCGGTTCAAAGCCACGCAGCGGGTGGGTGTGCTCAAGGCGTTGCACCAGCTGCCCCCGGCCGATCCGGCCCGGGAGGTTGCCCAGATTGAGCGCTTGCGCAGCTTGGCGGAGCAGGCCCATCTGGACCCAGCTCTGGCCGAGAAATTCCTGAACTTCATCATCTCCGAGGTGATTCGCAACCATCAGGCGATCTCTGAGTCGCATGCGGGATCTGCCGCAGGTGCGGCTGCAGCGGGGGCTCACACTGATGCCTGAAGGCAGAGATGTCTGAGGCCACGGGTGTTTGAGGTGACTGGTGGCTGAGGTCAGGGCGGGTTCGCGAGGTCTCTGGCCCGGCGGTGGAGAGTCCGGTGGTGGTGCCACCGGTGAAGTGCTTGAGGCGATCCGGATTCAGCTCGGAGAGCTGGGCGCCCCGCATCTGCCCAGCCTGCCGTTGCTGCCCGGGCGGGGGCCCGTCGCCGATCCGATTGGTCGGACCGCCGCCATGCTCGTCGAGATGCCGGTGGATCTGCAGTCCTACGGATGGCGTCTCACCTCGCGGGAGGGATCAGACGGGCGCAGAGCCAGGAATTTTCTCCGCTCGGACGTCAATGCGCTGGCCGACGTCGTGGGTGCGCGGGAATCGACCGTACCCGATCTGGCCCTGCATCTGGTGGGACCTCTGACGCTTGCGGCAGGAGTCCACCTTCCGCTCGGCGAGCGTGCTCTGGCGGATCCCGGGGCCCGGCGCGATCTGGCACAGTCCCAGCGCGACGGCTTTCCGGAGCAGCTGCGAGCGGTGCGCGAGGCTACACCGGGCACCCGGCTGACCGTCGTGGTGGATGAACCCGAGGCTGCCCGCGCCCTGGCCGGTATGATTCCCACGGTCAGTGGGTATCGCAGCCTGCGCTCCGTGCCGCGCTCTGAGGCCCAGTTGCTCTGGCGGGAGATGAGAACAGCCCTGCTCAATGCCGGTGCCAGCGAGGTGTGCCTGGCCGTCCCGCTGGAGGTGCTGGCTCAGGCGAGGGAGGCCGGGCTGGACAGTGTGCAGGTCGATCCGGCCGAAGGGGGTGCCCACCGTTGGGATCCGGCCAGCTGGGAGCCTCTGGCCGCCTGGTTGGATCAGGGGCGTCAACTGACGCTGCGCCTGCCGGGCATGAACTCATCGGGTGGTCGTCCCTCAGGCGCGCGTCCCGCGGTGGGGCGTCTCCCCGGTGGTTCTGGTGTGGCGGAGACCGCACGCGCCTTCTGGAGACTCTGGCGGGAACTCGGACTCGGTGCCGAGACCCTCGGTGCGCTACGACTGGTGGAGGCGGGGGACCTGAGCCTGGGGACGCCCGCACAGGCGCAGGCTGCACTTGGCCACAGCACCGCCGTCGCCGCCGCGCTGACTGAGCTGGCCCAATCCTGACATCGAGTGCTGCATTATGTGCCGAAAATCGGCGAAAATCGGCACATAATGCAGCACTCGATGGCGCCAGAGTTGGTTCAAGGTGCTTCAGAGCCGTCCGGCAGCCTTGAGACGCAGGTACAGGTCGGCAAGCCGCGGCGGCAGCTCCTGCGGTTCGGCCTCCACCACCTCGGCACCGGCCTGCTTGAGCAGCGCGATCACGGCCGCCCGGTCCAGGACAGAACGCTCTGCGGCGGCTGCGGCGTAGACCTCGGTGCTGTTCTTCCGCTGAGCGCGCATCGCCTCGAGCGCCGGGTCACTGACGGAGGCCACTACCACCACATGGTCCCGGCTCAAGCGGGCGACGACAGGCAGTAGGCCTTCCTCGAGCGCGCCGGAGTCGAGGCTGGTGAGCAGCACCACCAGGGCCCGGTGTGCCGTCATCTGGCGGACCTGGCTCGGAACCTGGGTCCAGTCCATCTCAATCAGCTCGGAGGTCAGCGGTGCCATGGCCTGAACCATGGCACCGAGCAGATTCGTCTTCTGCGCCGACGTCACCTGGGCGCGTGGCCGACGGTCGAAGGCCAGGAAACTCACCCGGTCCCCACCCCGATCGGCAAGTACTCCCAGCAACAGTGCCGCTTCCAGATAGCTGTCCAGCCGCGGCTCGTCGAGAATCCGGGCGGCAGAGGTGCGTGAGGTGTCCGCCACGATCACCACCCTCCGATCCCGCTCCGGCCGCCAGGTCCGCACCACCACAGCCTGCCGACGCGCGGTGGCCCGCCAGTCAATCGAGCGCACATCGTCGCCGCGCACATAGTCACGCAACGAATCGAACTCGGTGCCTGCGCCACGAATCTGCACGGCGGAGAGCCCTTCAAGTTCCCGGAGTTTGCGCAGTTTGGAGGCCAGATGTTTTCTGGCACGGAATTCCGGGAGCACTCTGAGCCGGCCGGGAACCACCGCGGTTCGCTGCCGTCCGGCCAGACCGAGCGGGCCTAAGGACCGGACGGTGATCGTCTGGCTGTGTAGATCGCCGCGGCGAGTCGGGGTGAGGCTCAGGTTCAGCCGACGGCGCTCACCCCTCGGGACGCTCAGCCGTAGCAGCCCTGGCGTCGCCCCGGCAGAGGGCTGCCAGGCATCGCGCAGGCTGCCGCGTACCGTCCGGCGGCCCTTATTGGCGACGAAAAGTTCCGCGGTGCAACTCTGGCTCAGCCGGATCGAACCGGGCAGTTGGCGGGCAAAGCGCAGTTTGCGCGGTGAGGCGGCGAGCAGCGCGTCGACCACCAGCGGCAGCACCAACACGGCGCAGAGGATCCACACCGTGGTCCACGATGGCGCCAGCAACAATGCCAGCGCACCCGCAGCGGCCAGCAGCACGAACCGTCCGGTGATGACCATGGGAGCCTTAGCGCGGGGCCGGCACGGTGGCCAGGATACTTAGCAGGACGTCATCGACCTTCACACCGTCCATCTGTGCCTCGGGGCGCAGACTCACCCGGTGTCGCAGTGCCGGGAGGGTCAGTACCTTCACATCATCCGGCGTGACGAAGCTCCGGCCGGACAACCAGGCCCAGGCCCGGGAGGTGTTCAGTAGCGCCGTGGCACCGCGCGGCGAGACGCCGAGCTGGAAGGACGGTGCGGCGCGGGTTGCCCGCACCAGATCCACGATGTAGGCAACGATTTCCGGCGCGATATCGACAGCGGCGACTCCGGCGCGGGCCTCGGCCAGCTCCGCGGCCCCGGCGACGGCCTGTACTCCGGCTGCGCGAAGGTCGCGCGGGTCAAAGCCCAGGCTGTGCCGACGCACCACCTCGATCTCCTCCTCGCGTGGAGGCAGCGGCATGGTCAGTTTGAGCAGGAAACGATCCAGCTGCGCTTCCGGCAGGGGATAGGTACCCTCGTATTCCACCGGGTTCTGGGTCGCTGCGACCATGAACGGAACCGGCAGCGCGCGGCTTACGCCATCGACCGAGACCTGGCGCTCCTCCATCGCTTCCAGCAGCGAGGCCTGAGTCTTCGGAGGCGTCCGGTTGATCTCATCGCCCAGCAGGATATTGGTGAACACCGGGCCTTCCCGGAAGCTGAATTCCGAGCTGTGCGCGTCGTAGACTAGCGAGCCTGTGATGTCACCGGGCATGAGGTCCGGGGTGAACTGCACCCGTTTGGTGTCCAGGCTCAGGGCGGCGGAGAGCGCCCGCACCAGCAGTGTCTTGGCCACGCCCGGGACGCCCTCGAGGAGCACATGGCCACGGGAGAGCAGAGCGATCAGCAGCCCGGTGACCACGGCATCCTGGCCCACGACGGCCTTGGCGACTTCGGCTCGGACGGCAAGCAGCGCCTGCAGGGCAGGGTGAGGCTGCAGGGCAGGGTGAGGCTGCAGGGCAGGGTGAGGCTGCGCTGGATGGTCGGGCATGCTCATGGCTCAGGATTCCTTCTCAAGTTGGCGTTCAAGAGTGTCGAGGCGTTGCGACCAGCTGACCATGGCCGCCTGACTATGGGGTGGTTCTTCGCTCAGCAGCGCCCGGATCTCGGATTCACGAGCCGGGGCCGCCAGCGTGACGGCGGCAATGACCTCCTGGGCTGAGGCGGAGCTGGGCAGCCGGTATCGCCGGGCCAGTCGACGCAGCGACCCGGTGCGCAGACTGGCGACCGTCCGGTCAAGAGCCCGCGCGTTCTGGTAGAGCCGGGCACGGCCGATCGCCGTCTCGGAGGCCTTGACCACCACTGGGAGCGGCTCTTCCACCACCGGTCCGTGGCGCCGGCCCTTCCAGAGACAGGCCAGAACACCCACCAGCAGCAGCCACGGGCTGACAAAAGCAACCCAGGGTGGCAGCAGGCTGGCCGGGGAGACGGGATGCTGGCTCTCCGGCAGATCCCCCGGTCCCGGGATGTACCAGAGCAGTCGGTCGGTGTGGCCGAGCAGGCGCAGCGCCAGCGCCGCATTGCCTTCCTGATCCAGATACCGGTTCATCAGAATCTCCGGGCTACCCACGGCTGTGACCGTCCCTCCGGCGTTCTGCGCCACCACCCCGGCGCCGGTGCCGGGACCCGGGAAGCAGACCGTCGGACCGGTATAGAGCTGGGGGTGGAGGCTGGTGATGGTGCCCGCAGCCTGGGCATCCGGCATCGTGCACTGAGCTGTCAGCGGGCCCGCAGGAGGGGAACCGGTGGGATTGCCCATGACGCCGGCTGCCTGCAGCTCGGGGCTGAGCGCCTGCACCGCCAGCGGGCCCGGAGTGATCAGCACCAGCCGGGCACCGCTGGCGGCCAACTCGCGCAGCTGGCTGGACGTCAGGGCGATGTCGCGCTGGAACAGGAGAACCGTAGTGCGGCCACGTGGGGCGGAGGAAACGTCCTTGATGGTCTCAGCCAGAGTGCTGGTTGCAGTGACGGTGACCCCCTGTTGCTGCAGGATGTGCGCCACCGCCATGCCGCCCTCTGGTGCTGGATTCTGCGCATCCAGCACGCCGCGCGGACCCTGCCCGGACAGTGCGGAGACCAGTCCGATGCCGATCAGCAGTGCCGCAGCCAGGCCCAGGAAAATCCGGAGCCGCTGGCGCTTGAGCCAGCCAGTTCTGGGAGGCTGAACCGGGTCCAGCGGCTCAACGGCACCCCCGGCATAGCCGGTCGGTCCAGGGGCAACTGCGTTCACGCCGGGCTCACCCAGTTCAGGCTGGCTCCACTGAATTCGCTCGGTCGGCTCGCCACGAGAGTTGCATCGAGCGAGCGCATCCGCTCGTAGTCTCCCGCGGCAGCTACCGTACGGTCCGCACGATGCCGGGAGTACCTGACCCGGTTGAACAGCTCACCAGCCCATCCCAGGCTGGCGGCGTCGGAGGGGAACGCCGTGCTGAGCTTGGCGGCACCCTCGCTGGCGGTCATTCCGGGTTCGGGATCGAAGATGGTGCGTTCGGCAGTGGCTCGGATCATGGCCCGGAACAGTTCGATGACGGCCGTATCGAAGTCTCCGGCAGCTGCGGCCTCCGCAGCCCGCGTGCGATGACGTGCGGCATCGGCCGCGTCGCCTCCTTCGAAGATGCCCTCTTCGGTATGCGCGGCGGAACGCAGACGTGGCCGGACGATCAGAACCACAGCGGTGACTGCGATTCCTGCCAGGATCAGGATGGCCAGCATGATGAGTCCGGGGTTGATGTTGCCGATGCCGGTCACATGCTCTGCCAGCCACTGGAGAAAATCCGTGAAGGACTTACCCGCAGCCTCCAGCCAGCCCGGTTTGGCATCCTGATAGGCCCTTTTAGCGAGCTCCTCGCTGGCCCAACGGCGCGCCTGCTCGGCATCCGGGCTGACCGGAACGTCCCAGGATCCGTTCGGGGCGTGCCAGAGACTGCTCAGTGCGGTGACCGGAAAAGGGACGCAGGCTACGCCGCTCATGGCACCGTCCGGTAGTCACTCGGAGCCGATTCCGCGGACGGTGCGGCGGAGCCCGGGATGCGTTCCGGGACAGTTCCTGCGGGTGCGCCGTACTGTGCCTGCAGGCTCAGGTCTTCCAGTTCCTTGAGCAGCTGTAGATCCAGGCCCTCCTTACGGATCCGCAGATCCGCATACAGCAACGCCAGGACGCCGGTCTGGAAAGCACTGGTAATGGCACTGACCAGAGAAGCAATCGCGATATTCATGGCTTGCAGCGCGAGGGCCGCGGTCACCGCGCCCGAGGTGTCCATCGACGGCGCCACAACCGGTGTGAGCAGGCCGAGCACCAGCGACAGCGGGGTTGTGACGATCGAGCCGATCACACTCGCGATCAGTCCTGCCAGTAGGAGCATCCCCAATACTCGCCAGAAGTTGCGGTCGGTGAGCCGCCAGGAACGTCGCAGCGCCTGGCCCACCCCGGCGCCCTCGACCGCCATCACGGCCGGGGCCAGCGCGATTTTGTTTCCCACCCAGACGGCGAGAGTAATCGCTGCCAGCGCAAGAATGATCGTTACGGGGAACCCGACCGGAACCCCACCCGCGCTGAAGGTCAGATAGGCCACTCCCACCACCACGCCCATCCCGATCAGCAGCGCCACAGCGTAGAACAGTCCCAGCAGGATGAGCTTCCAGAGTGTCGGCTTGGCCAGACGCCACAGAAGGCCGAATCTGGTCTTCTGGTTCAGCGTTCCGCGCATGACGGGTATGGCTTGCAGGCCTTGCAGCAGGGTTCCGATGATGAGGGTCAGTACGACGGACAGGAGCGAGCTGATCCCCACCCCTGCCAGAAGAGTTCCCAGCTGTGGGAGTGAGGAGTTGCTGCGGGAGCCCAGCGTGGAAGCGGTCAGCAGAGTGTTGAGCGAGGGACCGGCAAGAAGAGCCAGGCAGATCGTGGTGATGATCGTGCTCAAGAGCTTTAAGAGGACCGAGGATCCGATCATGGCCGCAGCATTGCGCCGGATGGTCTGGAACGACCCATCCAGAAGTTCTCCAACCCCCAGCGGGCGGAGTGGAACGGTCCCTGGCTTCGGTGGTGCGATGTAGCCGCCCTGGGGGCTGCTCATCGGAGACCCCGCGACGGGCTGGCCCCACTGTGGCTGAGCGCCCCACTGGGCTGGCTGCCCCCAGGCGGATGCGGGAGGCGCTTGCTGCCCCCAGGCGGATGCGGGAGGCGCTTGCTGCCCCCATTGTGGTTGCGCACCCCAGCCCGCGGATGGCGCCGGTGCCACCGGTGCAGAGGAGGACCCGGGTGCGACATTTGGTGGCAGTGGTGGCAGTGGTGGCTGGAAAGGCGCACCTCCCTGATCGCTCACACAGCCTCCTGACGACGACGACGTTCCACACGATCGCGTTCGGTGCGAGCCGGGGCGACCTGTTGCCGGTGCACACAGCCTATCCAAAGGATCGATGGCGGGCCATCAGGCCCGGTGACAGGTTATTTGCGCCCTCCGGGCAGGTCGATGGGGCGAAGATTGACTCGATAGGCGACGATAGGTATATGAAGGCTCGTATTTTGGTGGTCGACGACGACGAGGCACTCTCGGAGATGATCGGCATCGTTCTGCGCAACGACGGTTTTGATCCCGTTTTCTGCGCCGACGGCAGTCAGGCCCTGGACGTTTTCCGTGGCGCAAAACCGGACCTGGTGCTCCTGGATCTCATGTTGCCCGGCATTGACGGCATTGAAGTGTGCCGTCAGATCCGCAACGAGTCCGATGTCCCGGTGGTGATGCTGACCGCCAAATCGGACACGGCCGACATCGTCCGCGGGCTGGAATCCGGTGCCGACGACTATGTGCCCAAGCCTTTCAAACCGGCGGAACTCGTAGCGCGGGTCCGCGCCCGTCTGCGCCCCGGTGACCAGAAGCCGCCGGAAACCCTGACCATTGCCGACGTGACGATCGACGTCGCCGGCCACTCCGTCACGCGTGCCGGGGAGCGCATTTCCCTCACCCCGCTGGAGTTTGATCTGCTGGTGGCGCTGGCTCGCAAACCGTGGCAGGTTTTCACCCGTGAGGTGCTTCTGGAACAGGTCTGGGGATATCGGCATGCTGCCGACACCCGGCTGGTCAATGTGCACGTCCAGCGTCTTCGTTCCAAGATCGAACGCGACCCCGAGGCTCCCGAGGTCGTGCTCACAGTTCGCGGCGTTGGGTACAAAGCAGGTCAGTAACTGATGGCTGTTCCGTCGTGGTGGCGACGCGGCTGGGCCTGGACCAAGCGCGAATTCGCCTGGGTCTTCAGCCGCTGGCGCCGGTCACTGCAGTTCCGCACCGTCTCGGTGACGATGCTGGCAGCGTTTCTGGTGTTCTGTGTGCTCGGGATCTTCCTCTCCAACCAGATCGCCCAGGGGCTCTTCAAGGAGCGACTGCAGCAGGCGACCACGGATAACCTGCGCGGCGTCACCATGGTGCAGGACGCATTCGATGCCGCCCAGGTCTCGGACAAGGCCGGCCTGTCAGTGCTGGCCCGCGGCGTCCTCAGCTCCCTGAACACCGGCGAGTCGGATAACAGCCGTCTGTATCTGATGACCGTGGTGCCCGGTCAGACCAATCCGCTGTCCGTGGCCTCGCTGTCCAGCGACGGATTTCCCGCCACAGCCATCCCGGACGATCTGCGTAGTCAGGTCAGGGCGCTGCCCACCAATCAGCTCGGCGTCCAGCTCTGGAAGTCGATCGCCCTTCCGGTCGGCAGCAGCGGCACGCATCCGGCGATCGCCATCGGTACTCTCGTCCGGCTCTCCAGCACCACGTATGAGCTCTACATGGTCTATGACCTGAACAAGACGCAGGACACGCTCAACTACATCCAGTCGGTGCTGCTCATCTCCGGTGCTGCACTGCTGCTGCTGATCGGCGGCATCATCTGGTATGTGACGCGCAGCGTCGTCACCCCGGTCAGTGCCGCTGCCACGGTGGCGGAAAAGCTGGCCGCCGGCGGTCTGCAGGAACGAATGGATGCCCGCGGCGAGGATGAGATGGCCCGCCTGTCGCTGTCCTTCAACAAAATGGCGGCTGCGTTGCAGGATCAGATCACCCAGCTGGCGGCGCTTTCCGAGATGCAGCGCAATTTTGTCTCTGACGTCTCGCATGAGCTGCGGACCCCGCTGACCACCGTCCGGATGGCCGCAGAGGTGCTCTACGACGCCCGGGACGGCTTCGACCCGGTCAGCCAGCGCTCGGCGGAACTCATGTACCACCAGGTGGAGCGGTTCCAGGCGCTTCTGGCGGACCTGCTGGAGATCTCCCGGTTTGACGCTGGTGCGGCACTGCTGGATGCGGAGCCCGGCGATCTGTTTGCCGTCATCCAACAGGTGGTGGACCAGGCTGCACCGCTCGCGGAGCAGATCGGTTCGGAACTGCGCATTCTGAGCTCGATGTCGGATCGGTACTGTGTGGTCGAAATGGATCCGCGCCGGATCGAACGGATCGTGCGCAACCTGGTGGTTAACGCGCTCGAGCACGGTGAGGGACACCCGGTGGAAGTGCATATTGCTGCCGATGAGGAGGTCGCAGCCATTGCCGTCAGGGACTACGGCATCGGGATGGCCGAAGAAGATCTGGTGCGTGTTTTCGACCGCTTCTGGCGTGCCGATCCGGCCCGCGCACGTACCACGGGGGGCAGCGGCCTGGGACTGGCCATCGCCACCGAGGACGCCAACCTCCACCGGGGGCGGCTCGAAGTCTGGGCGAGCCCCGGCAAGGGCTCGTGCTTCCGGTTGACCTTGCCCCGACATCAGGGCGACGTCATCGACCACACGCTGCTCGATATGCCACCCGGTACCGAAGCGGGCGGACCCATCGCGTTTCCGCCCACCGGAATTCTGGCCACCGTGGCCCGGGCGCCATCGTTCTCAGCTCTGGCTGAGCTGACCTCCGGGACCGCCTCTCCACAGGGAGGGACCACGTCTGCATCGAAGGAGAAGCGATGAATCGGCCCCTCTCCGCCGCCCGACGTCATCGTGTGCCGTGGCTGGCCTGCGTTCTGAGCGTCCTCTGTTTTCTCCTGGCCATGCTCACGGCCTGCTCCAGCATTCCCACCGGCGGGCCGGTGAGCCGCAGCGACGTGACGGCTGACCAGCAGAATCAGCAGGCGCAGGACATCGTGTTCAATGCGGTTCCTCCGGCAGACAACGCTGATCAGACCCAGATCATCAGTGGGTTCATCGCAGCCTCGGTGGGCGGCGTGGTGAATAACTTCCAGGTGGCACGGACGTACCTGACCACCGATCTGGGAAACACCTGGAAGGGCAATAACCGCACGGTGGTCTACCAGGGAGACCCCCGGATCTCCCGTGACGGATCTGATACGCAGTACAAGGTCGATGTCGACGTCAAAGGCGTGGTGGATTCGACCGGAGTGATGACGGCAGCCTCCACCGGAGCCGTGGAATCGATGAGCCTGAGCCTGAGCAAGGTGGACGGCCAGTGGCGGATCAGCTCGCCACCCAATGGGGTATTGCTGTCCCAGGACTACTTCAATTCGCTCTTCGTCCCGCGCGATATCTACTTCTACGATCCGACCTTCAGCTACCTCGTTCCCGACCTGCGCTGGTTTGCCGGGCAGAGTTCCGTGGCGCAGGGCAACTCCCGCGCCACGGCGATGGTGCGCGCGCTGCTGGGCGGCCCCGCACCGTATCTGAAGGGTGCCGTGGCCAGCGCCTTCCCGGACGGCACCGATCTTCTGCGGCCCACCGTACCGATCAATAATTCGCAGGCCACCGTCGATCTGACCGCCAAATCCCTTCTGGAAGCCAGCTCGGCAGCGCGCGCACAGATGCAGGCTCAGCTGCAGGAGACCTTGCAGAAGGGCCTTAATACGGTGACCAGCGTGCAGATGCGCGCCGACACCACCAGCATCACCCCGGACAGCGCGGATCCGACGACGACCGGCGTGGCTCATCAGCCCACGGTCGCGGCCCGTCAGGTCGGTATCTCGAAGGGGGAACTCGCCTGGTTGGAGGGTGGAGCGGTGTCATCGCTGACGGGGTTCCCGTCGGTGGCGGCGCTGCACCCAGCCCAGCCCGCCCAGTCCTATGACAAGGGCGTCGCGCTCGCCTTCCTCACCGCCGAGCTGCGGTCGCTGTACACCATGGTGCCCGGGCAGGAACCGGTCCGGAAGATCGACGGCGTCCCGCTGTCGGCGCCATCGTTTTCACCCGGCGGATGGGTCTGGACGGCTGCCACCGACGGCAGCGGTCGGGTTTTCGCAGCGCAGCCGGCAGGTCAGGGGGCGGTGGTGACGCTCACCCCGGACTGGCTCAAGGGCCGTACTGTTTCCTCCCTGCGGGTCTCCCGTGACGGCACCCGACTGCTGGTGGTCTCTTCAGCGAATGGGGTGACCACTCTCGAATTTGCCGGGATTCTCAAGCAGGACGGAAGTGCGGGGAGCACCCCGCGGGACCTGGCCCCACCGATGATCCTTTACCCAGCCGCTCAGGTCAGCCAGGCCTTCTGGTCCGGACCGGAATCGGTGGTGCTGCTGACGCCGGGCACCACCGCACCCGCATTATTGGAGTGGTCGCTTGCCGCTGATCCAGTGGTGATGCCCACGCTGGCGGACACCAGCTGGCTCAGCGTGGGCAGTTCCTTCAACGATGTGTACACCCAGAGCACTTCCGGGGCGCTCTACCTGAGGGTGGGTAATGTCTGGCAGCAGCAGCCCGCCCAGGGGATCACCCAGCTGGCTTTCCCGGGCTGAGACTCCTCCTCCACAGTGGCCATTGAGCGCCTTTTTGTTCACAAGCGGGCCCGGAGGCGGGTGGTTCTCCCGGTACCGGACCATCCGCGGGCCAGGATGGCTGAATGGATCTGGACCCGACGATGCCGGTGCGCGGGCATCGTTCCCCGCCCACCAGCGGATGGGCGTGGCTGGTGGAAACGGTGTGCAGGCTCCTGACGGAGCTGAGTCTGGTGGTCTTTCCGATGCGATGCGTCGCCTGCGAGGCGGCCGACGCATCGTTATGCCAGGACTGTGCCCGGCATCTGCGTCAGGCTGACCGGGAACCCTGGCAGGCTTCGCACGGTGCTCCTGCCCTGCAGGAATTGAACGGAGAGCCTCTTCTGCCGGTGATCGCTGCGGCCCGGTACGGCGCGGTGGTCTCTGCCGTCCTCCTCGGGTTCAAACAGCAGGGCAGAACAGTATTGGCACGGCAGCTTGCGCCTGCGCTGGCCCGTGCCGTGGAGGTGGCGGTTCAGGAGCTCTGTCTGCCTCCTGATCATGCATGCCCGGCGCCCGTACTGGTGCCGATTCCGACCACGGGCGCAGCGTTTCGCCGACGCGGCTATGATCCGGTGGCCCTCATCCTGGCCGAACCGGCGATCAGGCATCTTGGCCTGGACGCGGTGCGATTGTTGCGCCCGCGATGGCGGCCTGCCTGGGCCCGGCACAGCCAGAAACTGCTCGGCCGCGCGGCGCGTGGCCGCAATGCCCGGGGCAGTCTGGCGGTGCGCTCGCACCAGATCCCACGGCTGCGCGGCAGGCCAATTGTGCTGATCGATGACGTCCTGACCACTGGGGCAACCCTGGCTGAGGCGCATCGGGTCCTTTCTGCCACGGGGTGCGAGGTTCTCGGTGGAGCCGTGGTGGCAGCGGTTTCCGGGGCAGTTTCTGCTGGCGGAGCGGCCTGGGAACCGGACATACCAAAAACCCAGGAAAACCCTTCCCGGGATCTGCGTGATTCCTGACCCGCTTTGGACTAACGTGGGTGAACGGGCATCCCTTGAGGATCGGGACCCGTCGGCGGTCCGGTGTATGCACCGAAATGTCGACCGCTGTGTCACCAAGATCTCTGGAGGGCACTATGGAATTCACCATCAACGGACGCAACCTCTCCATCTCGGATCGCTTCCGGGAGTACGCCTCGGAAAAGATTTCCAAACTGGAAGTCCTTGCCGACAAGATCCAGCGCATTGACGCGAAAATCTCCAAAATTGCGGCATCGCGCTCAGCCAGTCAGGTGCTCGCAGTCGAGCTGACGGTGCAGAGTCGTGGTCCGGTGATTCGCGCAGAAGCTCATGGCGATGACAAGTTCGCCGCTTTTGACGCCGCTTATGCCAAGCTCCTTGAACGATTGCGTCGCGCCAAGGACAGAAAGAAAATTCACCGTGGTCGCCATACACCTGTGGCGGTTCACGAAGCGACGGCCGGCCTGCCCACAGTGCCCCTCGGCCTGGTGGCGGATCCGGAGCCCGCGCCCACCCCCGTGGCCGCCCCGGAGCCATATGAGAGTGAAGCCGACGTCCCTGCCGGAGATTCGCCGGTCCTGATCCGCCGGAAGATCTTCCCGGCGGAGGTCATGTGCGTCGATGACGCGGTGGACAACATGGAACTCGTCGGCCACGATTTCTACCTCTTCGTCGACTCCACGACGAATGCGCCCTCCGTGGTGTACCGCCGTCGTGGCTGGACCTACGGGGTCATCTCGCTCAATGATGCAGACGGCACCATGCCGAGTAGCTCCACCGTGAGTGAGCAGATCCTGGCGTATCGCTCAGATGACCGGGCGGCCAGCGTCGGTTGATCAGCATTGACCACATGAAGTAAACAACCACCAGGCCAGCCTGGGGGCGTAGGGTTCGAGAGATTCTTGATTGTCGGCCCTTGCTCCTAGGCTGGCCTCATGAGTGCTGGCCTGATGAGCGTTGGACAGATGACCGCTTCCGCACCCCTGACCCTGGGCCAGGCCCGAAGAATCGCGCTCGCCGCGCAGGGTCTGCATCGGGGAAAGCCTGCGGCATCGGGTGGGGCATCAACCCGGGCCCTGATCAAGACCTTTGACACTCTGCAACTGGTGCAGATCGACTCAGTGAACGTGCTTTCCCGCAGCCACTACCTGCCCTTCTTTGCCCGTCTGGGCAGTTATGACCGTTCTGCGCTGGACCGGCTGGCCTCACGGCACCCGCGGAAGATGGTCGAGTACTGGGCTCATGAGGCCAGTTTTATTCACCCCGGGCATTTCACCGCCGTCCAGCAGTGGCAGCGGCGGTCCTGGTTCGGCCGGAACCCGCTCGATCGAACCTCGGAGGAAGCCCTGGCTGCCGACGTCCTCGCGGCGCTGTCTGCAGGGCGCGCGATGACGGCCCGGCAGGTGAGCGATCGGATCGGCCATGAGGCAGAGGTAGATCGCAGCGGCTGGGGCTGGAACTGGCATCCGGTCAAGCAGATCCTGGAAAAACTGTTCATCGCCGGCACCGTCGGAGTGGCGGGTCGTACTGAACAGTTCGAGCGCTTATACACGCCGGTTGAACGGGTCATCCATCCTGCTCCGCACAGTCTGCAGGTGGCGTCTTTCGATGATGCCGAGCGTCAGCAGGCGCTGGATATGCTCATCGAGGCGTCCGCCAGGGCGCATGGAATCGGAACGGCGCGCTGTTTTGCGGACTACTTCAGATTGCCGGTGCGCAGTGCTGCACAGGCGGTGGACCGGCTGGTCGGTGATGGTGTGCTGGAACCGGTCGTGGTTCGTGGCTGGGATGCCCGACTCTACCTTCATCGAGAGGCTGCCCGGCCGCGTTTCAGCAGGGCCCGGGCGCTGCTGAGCCCCTTTGACTCGGTGGTGTTTGAGCGTCGTAGGCTCGCTGATCTCTTCGGCATGCACTATCGCATCGGTATCTACACCCCGGCCGGGCAGCGCACCCACGGGTACTACGTGCTGCCTTTCCTGTTAGGGGAGCAGATGGTGGCCCGGGTGGACCTCAAAGCTGACCGGACGCACGGCAGACTGATCGTTCGCACCGCTTTCCGCGAGCCGGAGGCTCCGGTGGATACCGCCATCGAGCTGGCTGCCGAACTTCGGCTGATGGCCGACTGGCTGGGCCTGAACGATGTGCTGGTCGAACAGGTCGGTGACCTTGCACCGGACCTGGCGAGGGCGGTTGTCGCCGCAGGCTGAGCGCTGTGCTGTCCTCACCCTCATGATCTTCCACCTCACGGTCTTCCACCTGCCTGTCAGCCAGCTCGGGGAACGCATGCGCCCGGCTAATCGTGTCTCACGTAGACTATTGACCGCCGGGAGCCGCAGGGCTCCGGCAGCGGCCTGGGCCGCACAACCGCAGCTAACCGGGAGTACAGACACGTGGCTTCACTGCTTGAGAAGATCCTCCGTACGGGCGACCGCAAGACGCTCAAGCGTCTCCACGTCTACGCGGACGCCATCAACGCGCTGGAAGAGTCTTTCGAGACCTTCACGGACGCTGAGCTGCGCGAGGAGACCGATCGGCTGAAGGCCCGTCATGCCGACGGTGAATCCCTGGATGACTTACTTCCGGAAGCCTTTGCCGCGGTGCGAGAGGGCTCCCGCCGCACCCTGGGTATGCGACAGTTCGATGTTCAGCTGATGGGTGGTGCCGCGCTGCACCTGGGCAACATCGCTGAAATGAAGACCGGTGAAGGCAAGACGCTGGTGGCCACGGCCCCGGCCTTCCTCAACGCACTCTCCGGTAAAGGTGTGCACATTGTGACCACCAATGACTATCTGGCCAGCTATCAGTCGGAGCTGATGGGTCGTGTTCACCGCTTCATGGGTCTGACCAGCGGTTGCATCCTCTCCCAGCAGGAACCCGCGGTGCGTCGCGAACAGTACGCGGCAGACGTCACCTATGGAACCAACAACGAATTCGGCTTCGACTACCTGCGCGACAACATGGCGTGGAGCGCGGAGGAACTGGTTCAGCGCGGCCACCACTTCGCCATCGTCGATGAAGTCGACTCCATTCTGATCGATGAGGCCAGGACTCCGCTCATCATTTCCGGCCCGGCGTCCGGGGACGCCAACCGGTGGTACGGGGAATTCGCCAAGGTGGTGCTCCGGCTGACCGAGGAGAAGGACTACGAAGTCGATGAGAAGAAGCGCACCGTCGGTGTGCTGGAGCCCGGGATTGAAAAGGTCGAGGACTACCTGGGCATCACGAACCTCTACGAATCCGCCAATACCCCGCTGATCGGCTTCCTGAACAACGCCATCAAGGCCAAGGAACTGTTCAAGCGGGACAAGGACTACGTGGTCCTCGATGGTGAAGTCCTCATCGTCGATGAGCACACCGGCCGTATTCTGGCGGGCCGTCGGTACAACGAAGGCATGCATCAGGCCATCGAGGCCAAAGAGGGCGTCGAGATCAAGGCGGAGAACCAGACGCTGGCCACCGTCACCCTGCAGAACTACTTCCGGCTCTACGAAAAGCTCTCGGGGATGACCGGTACCGCAGAGACCGAAGCTGCAGAATTCATGAGCACCTACAAACTCGGTGTGGTGCCGATCCCGACCAATAAGCCGATGATCCGGATCGATCAGCCGGATCTGGTGTATAAAAACGAGGTCGTGAAGTTCGAAGCTCTGGTGGACGACATCGTGGAACGTCACGAAAAGGGTCAGCCGGTGCTGGTCGGCACGGTGAGCGTTGAAAAGAGCGAATACCTCTCCAAACAGCTGGCCAAGCGTGGCGTGAAGCATGAGGTGCTCAACGCCAAGAACCACGCTCGTGAAGCCGCTATCGTCGCGGAGGCCGGGCGTAAAGGCGCGGTGACGGTTGCCACCAATATGGCTGGTCGTGGTACCGACATCATGCTCGGTGGCAACGCTGAATTCCATGCTGTGGCGGAGTTGGCCAAGCGTGGGCTGAGCCCTGAAGAGACACCCGAAGAATACGAGGCGGCCTGGGCAGAGGCCTTCGAGAAGGCCAAGGAAGACGTCAAGGCTGAGCACGACGAGGTCGTTGAACTCGGCGGTCTCTACGTGCTGGGCACCGAACGCCATGAGTCGCGGCGCATCGACAATCAGCTCCGTGGCCGCTCCGGTCGTCAGGGCGATCCGGGCGAATCGCGGTTCTATCTCTCGCTGACCGACGATCTGATGCGCTTGTTCAACTCCGGTGCGGCTGAACGACTGATGGGCCGCTCGGTGATGCCCGATGACGCCGCGCTGGAGTCCAAGCTGGTCTCCAAGGCGATCGCCTCGGCGCAGGCACAGGTGGAAGGCCGCAACGCTGAGCAGCGCAAGAACGTGCTCAAGTACGATGACGTGCTCAACCGTCAGCGTGAGGCGATCTACAGCGATCGTCGCCATATTCTGGAAGGCGATGATCTGCACGAGAAGGTGCAGCACTTCCTCGAAGACACGATTACCGAGTCGATCGATGCAGTAACGGCCGAAGGGCACAGCGAAGACTGGGACTATAAGGCGCTGTGGGCCAATCTGAGCACCCTGTACCCGATCTCGTTGACCATCGATGACATCGCTGAAGAGGTGGGCGGTAAGGGCGCGATCACCTCTGAGATCCTGCGTGATGAGATCCTCTCCGATGCCCGGCTTGCGTACCAGCGCCGGGAGGAGTCCCTGGGCTCGGAGACCATGCGAGAGCTGGAGCGTCGGGTGGTGCTCTCGGTGGTGGGCCGCAAGTGGCAGGAACACCTCTACGAGATGGACTACCTGAAAGAGGGCATCGGACTGCGCGCCATGGCACAGCGTGATCCGTTGGTCGAGTACCAGCGCGAGGGTTTCCTGATGTTCCAGGCGATGACGGGAGCCATCCGGGAAGAAAGCGTCGGTTTCCTCTTCAACCTCGACGTTCAGGTCGAAGAGTCGCCAGCCGCCTCGGTGGGCGTCCAGGCGGAGCAGTCCGCCTTGGCGGACCGGGTGGCCGGGACATCGTCCGGGGATGCTGAGCCTGCTGAGGGAAAGTCCTCTGGAGCGTCGGCAATTCTGAGCGCACCGGGGCTCCAGGCCCCAGCCCAGCCGACCACACTGAGCTTCACTTCGCCCGATGCCTCGGGCGAAGCGCAGACCCGGGTGGAGCGCACCGCTGCGGCTAAGGAATCGGCAGGCAAGGGCTCCTCAACCAATCTGCCGCCATCGGCCCGGAAGACCACCAGAACGAACGCCAAGCGGAAGAAGCGCCGCTGACGAGGCTGCCCCAGTGGGGACAGCGTCTGGCACCTTCAGATGATCTGTAACTCCATGACGCGCCAGGCATTTGCCCGTTGCTCCACCCGAAGCGCCACTGCACGGTGGCGAATCCGTTCAGCGATGACGACGCTGAGTTCGTAGACACCGGGTGCGAGCTTGCAGTAGTGAACACTGCGCAGTTTGAGCGCGTGATGCGGTTTGTCTGCCAGTGGTGGGCGGGCGGTTCGCAAGGCTCGCTGCGTCAGGTTTAGCCTGATCTCCAGATTCCGCAGGGGTTTGGAGTCCAGGTACGGGCGCACTTGCGAGACCGGGCGAACTCCGGCGAGTACTTCAAGGGCGGCCTGGGCCACCGTGGCGGCGAACTGGCGCACCTTGCGGGCCTCTGAAGCGGCAAGGTCAACGACCTCGCCCTGGGGCTGTTCACGAGCGGATTCTGCTGAATTTCCAGCCACCCGCAGTCGCCGGGGTTCCGGTCCTGAGGATGATTCTTCAGCGGTGACGGCGGACATGATGCCTCCTGGTGTGAGATGGGTTGAGGTGGATGCACAGCGTTCATCAGCGTGCAGGTGGGGCGAGGAGAATTTGTCCGGGTTGGATCAGATGGGCGTCCTCGCCGATCACTGATCGGTTGAGCGCATACCAGAGCGGCCATGCCCGGGCGATTTCGGCATCGTCCGCCAGTGGACCCAGCGCCCGGGCCGCGATGGACCAGAGCGAGTCGCCGGGACGCACCACATGGCTCTGCTCTGCGCCGATGACGGGGCGCTGTGGGGCAGGCGCCAGGAGACCTGGTGTGGTAGCAGGGGCTGAAGGCTGCCAGAGCGGGCTGGCTCCCACGGCTGGGTTGGTGTCCGCTTTCGGGGGTGTGGACGGCGATGCCGGCCGGGCAGGGGACGATGCTTCGCCGGGACTTGGCTTCCAGCTGGGACTGGGATTCGCTTGCGGAGCGAGATGCCAGCTGGGATCTGTCCCTCCACTGGGGCTCGGTTTCCACAGGGGATAGCTCGAGGAGTCGCTGGAACTGGCGGTCCAGGCGGGAGAGGTGGGTGCCGCGAGAGTCGGAATGCCGGCCTGTGCGCTGGGCGCCAAAGCCAGCTGAAGGCCGACGAGCACGGCAACGGTACGTTGCATGGAGGTCGGCGCTATCCGTACAACCCTGGGACTCCGGCCCGGATGACGCTTCGCGGCAATCGCCCAACTGAGCGAGACAATCAGGGACAGCACCCACCAGAGTGTGACGGCGAGTCCACTCACGATGGCGATCGCCGCGACGACGTCAGCCAGCTCGAGTGTGTTCCAGAGATTCGTGCGCCCAAACCTGGGCATCGTCACCGAGCCACAGAACAGGAGAGCGGCACCCAGCAGCAGGATGCTCAGGGTCATGCCCAGATCGGCAGCAAAGTGTTGCCGGGCTGTTCCCCGGGCATGTTCGATAGCTTTCCTTCGATTTGATGCTGTTTGAACGTGTTTGATGTTCATAAAGCTAAGTGAAGCACCATAGATTCTATTTGTCTATGTTTAGTTGTATTTGATCTGATTTTTTGTGGGTTGACCCGATCTGCTGTGCGCCCTACTCTGTGCTGATGCGATGGGAAGCACTTTTTGCCGATATGGAGGCGCAGGTTGATGCCGCGCGAATTCTGGACTGGGAGGCGGAAGTTGCCGAGCGGGCACGCGCGGAGGCGGCGTCGGTGACCTTGCTGGATCGCCTGCGTGGCGCGGTAGGCGACCGGCTCGAGCTCCGTTTCGGTGGAGCGGCTGGCGCGAGTTCTGCAGGTAGTGCCGCCCTGGCTGGGGTGTTGCATCTGGTGGGAGACGACTGGCTCATGCTGCGGGTGGACCAGCGCTCAGCCGTCGTCCCGCTGAATGCTGTGCTCAGTGTGGAAGGGCTTGGCCGGACGGCCATCCGCCCATCGGGTGCGATTCGGCGCAGCCTTGCCTCGATCCTGCGCCTTCTGGCCCGGGATCGTTCCGTGGTGACGTTCCAGCTAGGTGGGTCGGTGCCGGAGAGATTCACCGCAGTCATTGACGGTGTGGGGTCGGATCACTGTGATGTAGCCGTGCTGCGTGATGGCGAACTGCGGCGGGAGGGGCATATCGTGACCCGGCGCACGGTGCCGTTTTCCGGCATCCAGACGCTTCTTTCGCCTCCTCGCGAGGCGTAGCTCCGATCAGTGCGTGGCGGGGTCCCTGTTCTGTGCTGCCTGATGCTGTGCCACCAGCCGCTGTGTATCTGCATACCGATCCTGGATGTACTGCTCCAGCATGGTCTCTTCGACGCGCCATTGGCCGCGTCCACCCACCTGAATCGCCGGGAGCTCGCCGCTGCGCACCAGAGCATACGCCGCAGGGGAGGAGATCTGCAGTTGCTCGGAGACGTCGGCGAGGGTCAGGAATCGAGGCATGGTCTTATTTTGTCACTTTTGTACTCACTTGAGTAGCTTTGACCAAGTTATCCACAAGTGGTCCGGCAACACTTAATTATTCAGACGTGTGGCCTT
This sequence comes from Psychromicrobium xiongbiense, assembly GCF_030271165.1. Taxonomy (GTDB): domain Bacteria; phylum Actinomycetota; class Actinomycetes; order Actinomycetales; family Micrococcaceae; genus Renibacterium; species Renibacterium xiongbiense. The sequence goes on from NZ_JASSZH010000020.1 coordinate 111,928, forward strand.
ATCCTGATGTCGGAGATTCGACGCATAGTCGTTTCACAGGGTCGGTGTGATGCTGGCTCTGCTCTTGGATGGAGTGCGGGGACTTTCTGGGAAGCCCCTGCACTGATGGCGCAAAGGATGCAGGCATGACGATCGGTGCAAACCCGGCTAACCGGCTGAAGCGGCCTTCGTGGAAGGACCCACGGTTGCTGATCGGTCTTCTGCTGGTTCTGGCCTCGGTGGCGGGCGTCGTCGCCCTGGTAGGCAACGTGGACCGTACCGTCAGCGTGTACGCCGCCGCCCAGGACATCGGCGTCGGGCAGAAGCTCGATCAAAGCGTATTGCTCAAGGTCAAGGTGCAACTCGGCGATCTCCAGGGTTCGTACCTGTTGAGTGCCGAGGATGTTCCCACCGACTCTGTCGCCGTGCAGGCGATTCGTCAGGGGCAACTGGTCGCTAGGGACAGCGTGGGCCAGACGGATGCGCTCCACCGCAAGCCGGTGGCGCTGAAACTGGAAACCCCACTGCCCACCGGGGTCCGTAAGGGCAGCCTGGTGGACGTCTGGGTGCTTGGACCGGATGCTAAAGCGGGTAGCCCGGCCGGATCTGCCTCCTCAGAGTCGAAGAAGATGCTCAATGCTGCGGAAATCAGCGAGATCAAGGCGGCGGGGAGTGGCCTCGGGGCGGACTCCAGCACCACGATCTATGTCCTCGTGCCTGAACAACAGCTACCCCAGATCCTGACGGCGCTCGCCAGCAAGGCAACCATTTCCGTGGTCTGGAATCCGGCGGGCGCACGCGGATGACCATTCCAGTGGTGACCGTCGGCGAGGCCATCGCTCCGATGGTCGGTGGCCTGGAACGACTGCATGGGCCCGTGACTGTGGTGCGCCGTTGCGCCGATCTGGCGGAGGCGGTGGCGGCCTGCCAGAGCGGCCTGGCCCAGGCTGCCGTGATCGCAGATGGCGTGGAAGACCTGACAGCGACGCTGCTGGAACAGCTGGCCACGCTGGGTGTCAGTCTGTTGGTGATGACCGATGACGTCCAGCAGGCGAAGCGGGTCACCTCGCTGGGCGCGGTGGTTATCGCCTGCGAGGCTAGGGCCGAGGAGTTGGCGGCGAGCATCAGCGACACGGTCTCCCACAGAAACTTTGCGGCCGCGAACTCTGAACGCCGGGACCTCGCGGGACCGCACGGCGCGGCCTGGGGGCATGCTGATGTCAGGACAGCGCAGCTCCCGGCGTACCCGCAGGCCGGTCCGCAGGTTCACCGACCGCTTGACGCCCCGGCCGGCTCGGGAGGGGGCGGCGCTCTGGAGCCCGCGCAGGGTCGCGTCATCGCGGTCTGGGGACCGATCGGTTCGCCCGGTCGCACCACGGTCGCGGTCAACCTGGCAGCTGAGCTGGCGGCCACGGGTCGTAGGGTGATGGTGGTGGATGCCGACAGCTATGGAGCCAGTGTGGCCGGCACACTCGGCCTGCTCGATGAAACTGCAGGAATTGCGCAGGCCTGTCGGCTGGCTGATCAAGGTGTCCTGGCGCCGGATACGCTGGCCCGGATTGCGCCCGAGGTGATGTTCCGGGGCGGAAGTTTCCGGGTGCTCACGGGATTGACCCGGATGGATCGCTGGCCTGAACTGCGCTCTGCAGCCCTGACTGAGGTGGTTGAACAGGCCAGGCAGCTCTGCCGTCATGTGGTGATCGACTGCGGTTTTTCACTCGAAAATGATGAAGAACTCAGCTATGACACGATGGCGCCGCGCCGCAACGCCGCCACTCTCACCGTACTGAATGCGGCAGATCAGATTGTGGCTGTCGCTGGCGCGGACAGCATCGGAATTCCGCGGATGATCAGAGCCCTGAATGAGCTCGATCAACTCTTTCCAGCGCACCAGGTCAGTGTGGTGGTCAACAAGCTTCGCACCGGATCCGTGGGGAGTTCACCGGAGTCGGCGCTGCGCGAGGCCTGGGCCCGTTTCGGCCCGCAGCGGGACATCGTCCACTTCCTGCCCTGGGATCCGGCCTCCATGGACAGAGCCTTGCTCAGCGGTCAGGTCCTGCTGGAGGCTGCGGCGGATGCTCCGTTGAGACAGGCACTTCTCCGACTGGCGGCGGAGGTTTCGGGTGCCGGTACTTCCGGTGCGAAAACAGCCGCCGATACCGGGCGCCTTGCCTCCGCCGGGCGAGGTCGCCGACGGCAGCAGCGACAACTCGTCAAGGCCGTTGGGCAGATCAACAAAAAATAAGAATTTTGTAGGTCATATGCCCATCAATCGGCTGGGCGTTCACGGACTACAGTGAAGAGGGCTGCAATGACGCGGCTGACTACCACCTATGGAGGCGTTGACATGTCCACAGGGTCCGGCGAGGCCGCATCGAGTTCCACCCCGAGTTCGGAGAGCACCGTTCCGTCGGAAACGAGGTTGAGCCCCGAGGCGAATGCACGCTTCCGTGATGAGTACTACGCACAGGTGGCCCAGGACGAATTTGCCCACTTCGATCCGCAGACACTGGACCGTCGCGCTGCTACACATCGGCAACTGGCTGCGCGGCGCCTGCCGCACACTGCGATGGTCTCGGTAGTGGAAGATCAGCTCCCCGATGCCAGCGGCAGCGGAGTCTCGCTGGCCAGCATGGTCTACGTCGTCACGGACGATATGCCCTTCCTGGTCGACTCGGTCACCGCCGAAATCGTGCGTCAGTACGGGGCGATCAATCTGGTGGTCCATCCGGTGTTTGTGGTTCGACGGGACCAGGACGGTGCTCTGGAACAGGTCATTCCCGTGCCGTCCCAGGGCGGAATGGCGAGCGGTGACACTGCGGCGCTGCCTGACCTGGCCGCCGTCCTGCCCCAGGCTGGAGGCTCGGCGGCCCTGGAGTCCTGGATCGCCATCGAACTGGCACCGTTGGGCCTGGAACGCCGGGAGCAGCTCGCCACCGGTCTGACGAATGTGCTTGCCGATGTGCGTGCTGCAGTGGATGACTGGCGGTCCATGCGGCAGATGGCGCTGGAGTGCGCAGCGAGCCTGGAACAGGCGCCGGGCCGGGACCAGATTGCCGAGCTGGGCGAAGCCCAGGAGCTGCTGCGCTGGATGGAAGCGGGCAACTTCACCTTCCTGGGGTACCGCGAGTATGAGCTGATCAGTGATCAGGGCCAGGACGCCTTGGTCACCAAGCAAGGCAGTGGACTCGGTGTGCTGCACCAGAGCCGGGCGGAGGCGGCCGCGACCGCCAAGCAGGTGCATCGACTGACCGAGGCGGGGCGTCGCAAGGCCCGGGAGCGTCAGGCTCTGGTGATCACGAAAGCGAACTCCCGCTCCACAGTGCACCGCAGTGGGTACCTTGACTATGTGGGCGTCAAGTCCTTTGACGCCCAGGGCAATGTGACCGGGGAGCGGCGATTCATCGGCCTCTTCGCCTCTACTGCCTATAACTCCTCGGTTCGCGACATTCCGGTGGTGCGCCAGAAAGTACGTGCGGTTCAGGACCATTTTGGCTTTCCCGCCGATTCGCATTCGGGCAAGGATCTCTTCGCAGTTCTGGAGTCCTACCCACGCGATGAGATGTTCCAGATCGCTGTGCCGGATCTGATCGCCATCGCTGATGGGATCCTGCGGCTTCAGGAACGGCGGCGGACCAGGCTGTTCCTGCGTCCGGACATCTATGGACGGTTCATGTCCGCACTGGTCTACATTCCCCGGGATCGTTACACCACTGCTGTCCGGCTACGGATCGAGGCGGAGCTGCGGGAGACCTTCCAGGCGGAGACTATCGACTTTGAGGCGCGAATGAGCGACTCTGCGCTGGCGCGATTGTTCTTCCGCATTCGGCTGCCCCGGGAGACCCAGGGCCACGACCGTAGCCCTGCTGAGCTGGAAGCGCTCAGCCAGGAACTGGAGCATCGACTGGTCCGGGCTGCCCGCTCCTGGGCCGAAGGGCTCTCGGAAGCGCTGCAGAACAGTTATGCTCTCGAGGTCGCACTGCCGTTGGTCCGCCTGTGGGCGGATGCCTTCCCTGCCGGGTACCGGGTGGACTTCGAAGTGGAGGAGGCCGTGCTCGATGTCGAACGCTTTGAAGCCTACGAAGCACGGCTGCGTCTGGCCCGCCGGCAGCACGAGACATTGCAGGATGCCGCAGGCCTGGACCAGGTTCACGAGGACGATGCGGTGGACTGCAGGCCCGAGGTAGCGGTCTATCTGCCAGCAGACGTCCAGGACCTCGAGGAAGACGCCCGGCTTAAGTTGTATCTGACCAAGCCGCGCAGTCTGAGTCAGATTCTGCCGCTGCTGCACAATCTGGGCCTCCTTGTGCTGGACGAGCGACCTTTCGAAATCACGACAGCGGATGGTCGGGATTTCTTCCTGTACGACCTGGGTCTCAAATATCCGGCGGGAGTGGATCCGCTGGGCACTGCGGAGTTGTTGCGGGACGCTTTTGGTGCGGCGATGCAGGGAGAGAGCGAATCCGACTCCTTTGACCGGCTGGTGCTCCAGGAACAGTTGTCGTGGCGTCGGGTTTCTGTGCTGCGTAGCTATGCCAAATATCTGCGCCAGTGCGGCAACACCAGTTCCTACGATTTCTTTGCTGATGCCCTGGTGGCCAATCGGGCCGTGGCGACGTCACTGGTGGAGCTGTTCGAGGCCAGCTTCGACCCGGAATTGGCGGATCCAGCCCGTGAAGCCCGGCTCGCGCAGGTTCACCATTCGCTGGACGCCGGCCTGGAGCAGGTGCCGACCCTGGATGCAGACCGTGCCCTGCGCGCGCTGGCCAATGCGATCGAAGCGACCCTGAGGACCAACTACTTCCAGGGCAAGGGCTATCTGTCCTTCAAGCTTGATCCGCGGAGTCTGGAAAACCTTCCGTTGCCCCGTCCGCATGCGGAAATCTGGGTCTACTCACCACGGGTGGAGGGTGTACATCTGCGCTTCGGCCCGATTGCCCGCGGCGGCTTGCGCTGGTCGGACCGGCGGGAGGATTTCCGGACCGAGATCCTGGGGCTGGTGAAGGCGCAGACGGTCAAGAATGCGGTAATTGTGCCCACCGGTGCCAAAGGCGGCTTCTACGCCAAGCGACTGCCCGATCCGGCCGTGGACCGGGCAGCTTGGATGGCCGAGGGCATCGCGAGCTACCAGGTGTTCATCCGCGGTCTGCTCGATCTGACGGACAACCTCGTGAACGGGCAGACCGCTCCACCGGAGCGGGTGGTGCGCCGCGATGGCGATGACAGCTACCTGGTCGTGGCTGCGGACAAGGGGACCGCCTCGTTTTCTGATATCGCGAACTCGATTTCGGCGGACTACGGCTTCTGGCTCGGCGATGCCTTCGCCTCCGGAGGCTCGGTGGGCTACGACCACAAGGCCATGGGCATCACCGCCCGCGGGGCCTGGGAATCGGTCAAAAAGCATTTCAGCGAGCTCGATGTCGACACTCAGCAAGAGTCTTTCACTGTTGCCGGCGTGGGGGACATGTCCGGCGACGTCTTCGGCAACGGCATGTTGCTTTCGGAGCACCTCAAACTGGTGGCCGCCTTTGACCATCGGCATATCTTCCTCGACCCGAATCCGGACCCGGCCGCGTCCTTCGCCGAGCGCCGTCGGCTGTTCGGTTTGCCGCGCTCATCCTGGGCTGACTACGACTCCTCGCTGCTGAGCGAGGGCGGAGGCATCTATCCACGCTCGGTGAAGTCCATTCCGGTCTCGGAGCAGGTCCGGAAGGTCCTGGACCTGCCGGAAGGAACGCAGGCGATGAGCCCACCGGACCTCTTGCGCGCCATTCTGCTCGCGCCGGTGGATCTGCTGTACAACGGCGGGATCGGCACCTATGTCAAGGCCAGCACGGAGCGCAACAACGAGGTCGGCGACAAAGCGAACGACGCCATCCGGGTTGACGGACGGGATCTGCGGGTCAAGGTGGTGGGCGAAGGCGGCAACCTGGGACTGACCCAGCGCGGTCGCATTGAGGCTGCGCTGAACGGCGTCATTCTCAACACCGATGCGATTGACAATTCGGCGGGTGTGGACTGCTCCGACCACGAAGTGAACATCAAGATCTTCATTGATCGCATGGTGGCTGCCGGGCGACTGGAGTCGGGCGAGCGGGCAGCATTCCTCGCCTCCCTCACGGAGGAGGTGGGTGCCCTGGTGCTCACCGACAATGTGGAACAGAACATCCTGCTGCTCAATGACCGGACCAGGGTCCTCGAATGGGGCCCCAGCTATGAACGTCTGATGGACTGGCTGGAGAAGAACGCCGGCCTGGACCGTAGTCTCGAAGCCTTGCCGGGCACCTCGGAGCTGGAAGACCGGATGGCGGCTGGCCAGGGGCTGACCTCACCGGAGCTTTCGGTGTTGGCGGCCTATGCCAAGATCGAGCTGGCCAAGGCGTTGAGCACCAGCGCGCTGGTGGATGATCCCTGGTTCCGACGGGCCCTGGAGGGCTATTTCCCGCGGCAGCTCAGTGAGCGGTTTGCCGGGGACCTTGAGTCACATCCCTTGCGCCGGGAGATCATTGCCACGGTGGTGGCGAATGACATGATCAATATCGGTGGCATCACCTTTGCCTTCCGTGCTCTGGAGGAGACCAGTGCGGGGGAGGACCAGATTGCCCGGGCCTTCGTCGCGATCCGGGAGATCTACCGTCTGGACGAGGTTCTGGCCGAACTCAGTGCTCTGCCCTCTTCGTTCCCCACGGCGCACTGGTCGACCATTCACCTGGATCTGCGCCGGCTGTTGGACCGGGCGGTGCGCTGGATGGTCAATCATGGCGAGACCACCCGGGAGGTCGGTGAGCTGGTGGATCGCTACCAGCCGGTGGTGGATGCACTCCGCGGTTCCCTGGGCGGCTATCTGCTGGGCGTTGACCGCGAACGAGTGGAGGGGTGGCAGGCGAAGGCCGTTCTCTGGGGCGTGCCGGAGCCCCTGGCGACCCAGTGGTCGCAGGTGTACGAGAGTTTCGCTCTGCTGGATGTGGCGCGAATTGGCACCAAGGTGGAGGAGCCTGCGGAGGACATTGCGGCGGTCTACTACAGCGTGTTCGCTCAGTTCACCGTGGATTCGCTGCTGAACCGGATTTCCGCGTTGCCCCGTCTGGATCGCTGGCAGGCACTGGCCCGGGCAGCACTGCGCGATGATCTGTATTCGACCACCGCGGATCTGACGATTGCGGTGATGCGTTCCACCGAGCCGGGTACTCCGGCATCGGCCCGGCTGGAGCAGTGGGTTGCGCTTAACCGGGAGCCGCTGGAGCGCGCCAGGACGATGTTCCTGGAAGTGAATCAGCTGGAACAAGACGATATGGCCTCGCTCTCGGTAGCCTTGAGGGTGCTCCGTTCGATTGTGCGGAGCTGAGCATTCAGAGATAAGGCGGGCGGGCTGTGGCGATCTTCACTGACCCCATCAAGGATCACGCGGATTTTGGCCCGGGGGACGCCGAATGGCTGCATGTCCTGGTGGGCGACTGGCAGATGGTCGCAGATCTTGCTTTCGCCGATCTGGCGCTGTGGTTCAGGGAACCGGATGCGCAGTTCATTGCGCTGGCCCATGTGCGTCCGTCCACGACGCATACCGTGTTCCACCAGGACTTTGTCGGGGAGAAGTTGCGCAGCGATCTGGCCGATCTGGTCAACCGGGCCTGGGCGACCGGGCAGCCGCAGCGGATGGCGGAGGCGCGGTGGGATTCGGAGATGGCCGTCCGGGTGGATGCCTATCCCATGGTCCGCAACGGGCGGACGCTGGGCGTGGTGACCTCGCATATGGACGTCTCCTCCTCCCGACTGCCATCCCGGCTGGAGCTGACGTACCGGCAGAGCGCCCAGGACCTGCTCCGGATGGGCAGCCTGGCACTGTGGCCGGACTTCGCCTCGCCTACCGGGTCCCGGCGTGGTGCCCCGCGCGTGGGAGACGGCTTCATCCGCCTCGATGAAGAGGGCATTGTGGAATACGCGAGCCCTAATGGGGTTTCGGCCTTCCGGCGGCTGGGCGATGTCGAATCCCTGGAGGGGCGCTCGCTGGCCGAAATCACGGCCAGTCTGTTGCAGGGCCGTAAGGCCGTGGATGAGACGCTGCCGCTCGTGGTGACCGGGCGGATGCCCTGGCGGACCGAGGTGGAATCGCGCGGCGTGAGCCTGTCGCTGAGGGCCATTCCGCTCAAGGACCAGGACCGCCGTTTTGGCGCCATCGTGCTGTGCCGCGACGTGACGGAATTGCGCCGCAGGGAGCAGGAGCTGGTGACCAAGGATGCCACCATCCGGGAGATCCATCATCGGGTGAAGAACAATCTGCAGACCGTCGCCGCGCTGCTGCGCATGCAATCGCGAAGGATGCGTTCCGAGGAGGCGAAGCACGGGCTGGAGGAAGCCATGCGCCGGGTCGCTACGATTGCCCTGGTACACGAGACGCTGTCCCAGGGACTGACCCAGAACGTGGACTTTGATGAGGTGATCGGCCGTCAGTTCCGTCTGGCTGCCGAGGTCGCTTCACCGGAGCACCCCGTGCGCACCGAGCGGGAGGGGGAGTTCGGTGAGCTGGCCAGTGATCTGGCGACGCCGCTGGCTCTGGTGATCAATGAGCTCGTCACGAATGCTGTGGAGCACGGTCTGCAAAACCGCGCCGGAACCGTCTGGTTGAAGGCTGAGCGGGAAATGACTGCCGATGGCGAGATGCTCCGGCTCACGGTCTCCGATGACGGAGTGGGGCTCCCGGAGGGGCATGTCACTGAGGGCCTGGGTCTGCAGATTGTGCGGACGCTGGTGACCAGCGAACTGGGCGGTTCGATCGTCTGGCAGCCGCGTCCCGGTCGCGGAACGTCCGTCTGCGTCGAGTTGCCACTGTACTAGCGCGTCGGACGCTCCCACGCTTCGCAGGCTCAGCGCGGGACCCTGGCGGGGGCCCACAGCGGCGAGGGGCCTCGGATGAGCTTGCGAATCTGGGGAGCTGCTGGGGACTAGCTGGCGCGGCGGGCGCGAGCGGCGCGGCGCTTCAGGGCGCGGCGCTCGTCCTCACTCATCCCGCCCCAGACGCCGGCATCCTGACCGGTATCAATGGACCACTGCAGACAGGTATCGATGACTTCGCAGCGACGGCAGACGCTCTTGGCCTCTTCGATCTGAAGCAGCGCGGGACCGGTGTTGCCGACAGGGAAAAACAACTCTGGATCCTTGTCCAGGCACGCTGCTCGGCTACGCCAATCCATTGATATCACTGACTCCTTAACAGTCACACGACTAAGCTCACTCGGCCCAGCTTGTGAAAATATTCACGAGACAAGGCACAAAAAAAGGGCTGCATCCTTCCGTGGGCCGCCACAGCGGTGCCGGAGTCCCTACGGAGGGCAGACCCTTTGGTCATTGCATCAAGGTTTTCACGTTAACTGCGTGTAAACAAGGGGTAAAAGTGGTCAATCTGGCCCAGGTGGTGAGCGTTTCGTCACATTCCTGCCACGTGATTGGCCTGGAAGCGGGCCCTCGAGGCTGTGTGTCCCGGGCGCGTGGCTCCGCCCGTCGCTCTCGGGTAGGGTGCCATTGTGCCGCAACCTCTGTCTGCCCCGGATTCCGCCCGCCGCCCCTGGGGCGTGTGGGTGATCGCCGTCGTAGTCCTGGCTGAAGCGGCCTTGATGCTGGGGGCTGGCATCTATTTTCTGATTAATCTTTTCGTGTCCCAGGCAGGCTCGATGGCGGCCGCCGTGTTCCTGACCGTGATCTGTCTAGGACTGGGCGCAGGCCTGGTGGCGGTGGGAATGCAGGGCGCTCGCGGTTTCCGGTGGACCCGTGCAGCGACGCTGGTCTGGCAATTGATCATGCTGACCATCGCGGTTCCGCTTCTGATCGGTGGTCTCTGGATCGGCTGGCTGGGGCTGGCGGGGGCGCTTGCCGTACTCATTCTGCTGTTCACACCCGCAGTGGTGACGTTTACTGTGCGTCAGGGCGGCTCCGCTGCGTTGTAGGTGCTGTAGATTCAGCTGGCCCCGGTGCTTTAGGCTGCGGCGTGGAGCCGGGCCATACCGCGAGCGAAGCGGTCAAAACTGCGCTCGCTGACCGTGTCCGGGACGAACGTTGTGTGCCGGCCGTCCTGGCTGAGCGTGGCCAGACCCTCCTGACACTGCAGCGTCGGGCCCTGACCTGTGGAGTCGGGAGTCGTGGGACGGGTAGTGCCCTCGCCCACAGTCCAGCGAGCGCACGCTTCGCCTGCAACATGGTCCGGCCGCCAGATGTCCACCGCGTAGCCGTACGACGCCGGGATCAGTCGCACACTGGGCAGAAATCGGGCTGGGTCTGTCGGATCGGGGTTACGGAGCTCGACTCGGCATCCAGCAGAAACGAGCTGGCTCATCAGGGTCCGGAGTATGCCCCGGATCTGCTGCTCCTCGCCCGCCAGGTGGAGTCCGTCCAGCGAGGCCCAGGGGACGCCGACCGGGGTTTCCAGGTCCGGACTGCGGCCGAGCGTCACTGATTCCGGCCGTGAAACCCGGGGGAGCATCCCGCAGGCGACTGCGAGCACGCAGCCGGCGGCATCGTGCGCTGCGACCTGTGCCGGTAGCCCGGCTGGTGCTGCTTCCTCGATCAAAACTACTTCCAGGAGTTGCGGGGGTACCGCCAAGACGTCGCCCTCCACCAGGATGCGAAGTGCACCGATGCGAGGAATCAGGAAGAGGCCCGAGGGATCGGAGCGGAGATCGGCATGGTGCAGCGTCGAGACGCCGGAGAGGGGGATCGCCGCTGCCGGACCACCCAGACGGTGTAGGCCGAAGGGCAGCGGGTCGATTCGCCCTGCATCCGGACCCGAGCGGACCAGCAGTGCGGGGCCGATGTACGTCGGACGCACGGGCACAGGAACCGTGGACAACAGCGCGCCGTTAACGAGTGGGGGAACGCCTGCAAGGCAACTGGCGAGTGATCGGGAACCCACAAAATACGGGGTTGGCGCATGATGCCGGTCGAGGTAGAGCTGAAGGTCGGTACCGGGGAATTGCGCGGGCAGGTCAAGGCTGAGTTCCTGGACCTGAACCTCTGCACCCGGAAGTGGAGATGGCATGACCGTGATCTCCAGTCTCATGTGTTCTCCCGTCTTCTGGATGCTTCTTCCTGGTGGCTCGATCTTCGCACGACGTCCGGGCGTGACACAGCGGAGACCGAGCGCCCATCCGGTAGTCTGGAAGCGATTCTGGGCTACCAGTGTGCCCGTCGGAGAGTGACTGAACCGTGAGTGGGAGTTTTTGTGAACGCTGATCTTGTCGTTGTGGGGTCCGGATTTTTCGGCCTGACCATCGCGGAGCGTGCCGCCACCGAACTTGGCCTGAAAGTCGTCGTTCTGGACCGCCGCCACCATATCGGCGGAAATGCCTACAGCGAGACGGAGCCCGAGACCGGGATCGAGGTCCACCGCTACGGTGCGCACCTCTTCCACACCTCCAATGAGCGCGTCTGGGAGTATGTCAACCGCTTCACCACGTTCACCAATTACGTGCACAAGGTCTACGGGGTGCACAAGGGCGAGGTTTACTCTCTCCCCATCAACCTGGCGACCATCAACCAGTTCTTCCGGGCCAACCTGACGCCGGGTGAGGCGAAGGCTCTGATCCAGGAGCAGGCCGGCGAGCTCGCAGGCACGGATCCCCAGAACCTCAACGACAAGGGCATCCAGTTGATCGGCCGTCCTCTGTACGAGGCGTTCATCAAGCACTACACCGGCAAGCAGTGGCAGACGGATCCTAAGGACCTGCCGGCGAGCATCATCGCCCGCCTCCCGGTGCGCTACAACTACGACAACCGGTACTTCAACGACAAGTACGAGGGTCTGCCCACGAACGGTTACACCGCGTGGATCGAGAAAATGGCGGACCATCCCAACATCGAAGTTCGTCTGAACACCGATTTCTTCGATGACTCCCACGAATACTCCAAGTCCAAGGTCGTCGGGAAGATCCCCGTGGTCTACACCGGCCCGGTGGACCGTTACTTCGATTTCGTGGAAGGTGATCTGTCCTGGCGGACCATCGACTTCGAAGAGGAAGTCCTGCCGATGGGCGATTTCCAGGGCACCAGCGTCGTCAACTACAACGACGAGGATGTTAACTTCACCCGCATCATCGAGCCGCGCCATTTCCACCCGGAGCGGGGCTACCAGGAGGAGAAAACGGTCATCATGCGCGAGTTCTCGCGCTTCGCCGAGAAGGGCGACGAGCCCTACTACCCGATCAACACCTCCGAGGACCGGGAGAAGCTCCTCAAGTACCGCGATCTCGCCGCGGCCGAGGACATGGTCCTGTTCGGAGGCCGCCTGGGCACCTACAAGTACCTCGACATGCACATGGCGATTGGCTCGGCACTGAGCATGTATGACAACAAGATCAAGCCTCACTTCAGCGGTGGGGCCAAACTGGAAAGCGGTGGAGTCGACGCATGAGCGTCGTCGACGAAGGATGGGCTGTCCTCCAGCGGGTCATCCTGCCCACCGGCGGTCAGGTTGACACGATCCCGCTCTACGTCGATGCCGGCTCTCTCAATGGGGTACGGCTCCTCGAGGACGACACCTTTTACCGCTCGCCCAAGAAGCCCGAGGACAAGCTCCGCTTGCTGAGCTCGACCCCTCGGGAGGCTCATAGCGAGGACCTGCTGAGCCGGACGTCCTTGCGAGTCAAGGCAGGGGACCGGCTGTCGCTGGGAACCTACTTCAATGCGTTCCCAGCCAGTTACTGGCGTCGTTGGACCACGGTACGGGAGATCCGTTTGACGGTCACGACCCGTGGCGAAGGCGCGGTGCTGGTCTATAAGTCCAATGCGCGCGGCTCGCTGCAGCGTGTGGCCAGTGAAAGGGTCTCGGGAGAGGCTTCCACCACGTTCGCCCTGACCCTGAAGCCCTTCGGAGACGGTGGCTGGTACTGGTTTGACCTGGCTGCCGGGAACGAAGAGCTGATCCTCGAAGGCGCCGAGTGGACAACGCAGGATGCACCCCGCTCCTCAACCCCGAGCGAGGTCACCCTGGAGATCACGACGCTCAACAAGCCCGAGTACTGCCTCAACAACCTTCGTAGCCTGGCCGAGAACCTGGATGTACTCGACTCCATCAAGGAGTTCATCATTGTGGATCAGGGCAGCAACAAGGTGGCCGAGCAGTCTGACTTCGCCGCCATCGCTGAGCAATTCGGCGGACGCCTGCGGATCATCGACCAGACCAATCTGGGTGGCTCGGGCGGCTTTTCGCGTGGCATGTTCGAGGCCGTGGAGAACGGCAGCGACTATGCGCTGATCATGGATGACGACATCGTGATTGAGCCGGAGACGATCCGTCGACTTGTCACGTTTGCGGACTACTGCAGGAAACCCACCCTTGTGGGTGGGCACATGTTCGATCTCTACAACCGGACGGTGTTGCATACCTTCGGTGAAGTGGTCGACATGTACCGGGTTCAGCCCGCTCTTCCCCACGAAGAGATGGAGCTGCGCCACGAGTTTGGCGTCGTCAACCTCCGACAGACTTCCTGGATGCATCGTCGTGTCGACGTGGACTACAACGGTTGGTGGATGTGTCTTATCCCCACAGAAGTGATCCGGGAGATCGGGCTGGCGTTGCCGATCTTCATCAAATGGGACGATGCCGAGTACGGTCTTCGCGCCAAAGAAGCCGGTTTTGCCACGGTCTCGCTGCCCGGGGCAGCGGTGTGGCATGTTTCCTGGGCGGACAAAGATGACTTGGTGGGCTGGCAAGCGTATTTCCATGAGCGCAACCGCACCATTACCGCACTGCTTCACTCTCCCTTCCCGCAAGGCGGACGTGTGCCAAGAGAATCAGTGCAGCAGGACGTCAAGCACCTGATCTCCATGCAGTACTTCACTGAGCACGGGCGAATCATGGCCATGGAAGACTTGCTGGCTGGCCCCGAGGAACTGCATGGTCTGCTGGCAGAGCGTTTACCGCAGATCAACGCCCTGCGTGCACAGTATCCGGATGCCCAGGTCAAGGAAGACATTGACGAGTTTCCGCATCCCCGGATGTCCAGGGGCCCGCACCGGAGTGTTGCGGCAGGCATCCCCGCTAAAAAGGACCTGATTCCCTGGGCGCTCAAAACGGTGGTTCGCCAGTTGGTGCGCCAGCCAGAGGCCAGCAGCACTGAATATCCGCAGGCAGTGCTGGCTCACCGTGATAACCGATGGTGGCGAACAGCCGGGTACGACAGCATCGTGGTGACGAATGCAGAAGGCACCGGTGCTTCCTGGTATCAGCGTGATCCCGCGAAGCTACGGGAGATGCTGGCCAAGTCTGCTCGCCTGCACCTGCGCATCCGTAAGGAATGGGATCAGCTCGTCGCGAGGTACCGCGAGGCAGCCCCCCGGATATCCTCTGTCGACGCCTGGCGATCGACTTTTGCCGAGCACACCCAGGCCGATACCCGGGACACTTTGTGAGCCAGAACGACATAGCCATGACGTTTCCCGGGCGGGGTAAGGGTCTGCGGGATGTCTACAAGAACAGGTTTCTGCTGAACCTTCTGGTTCGCAAGGAAATCAAAGTCAGGTACCGAGGCTCTGTCCTGGGCATCGTCTGGTCTTATATGCGGCCATTGACGCAATTTCTGGTGTTCTATGTGGCACTGGGTCTTTTTCTGGGTGTTCAGGGATCCACACCTAATTTCCCGATCTACCTGTTTTCCGGAATCGTGCTGGTCAACTTCTTCACTGAAGCATTGGGAAATGCCACCCGCTCCATCGTGGACAACCGTGACCTGATTCGGAAAATCTATCTGCCGCGCGAGTTGTTCCCGGTTGCCAACGTCTGGGTCTCTGCGGTCCACTTTTTCCCGCAGCTGCTGATTCTGGTGGTGGTGTGCCTTCTCACGGGTTGGCATCCTTCCCTGGTGCAGATCCTTCTGGTCATCCTGGCCTTCGCCATGGTGGCGGTCCTGGCGATTGGTCTGGGCCTGTTTTTCGGGGCAGTGAATGTCTATTTCCGTGATTCGGAGAACCTGGTGGACCTGATGATCATGATGATCACCTGGCTGTCCCCGGTGTTGTACCTCTGGAGCCAGGTGGAGCATGTGCTGGGAGGAGCGTTCTGGATCTATCAGCTGAATCCCATGACGGTCGCAGTGGAGATTTTCCATCGCGGATTCTGGGGTGCGACACTCAGCGACAGCCAGGCCGGTATGCCTTCTGCCGCAGCCATTCCCGGCCTGGAAACCTTCTGGTTGCCTGTGGCACTCGGTGTGACCGTTTTGGTTCTGTTGATTGGGCAGGCGACCTTTGCCAAGCTCTCCAAGAGATTCGCGCAGGAACTCTGATGACAGAGCCTATTTCAGTCAATGAGACCACCGCGATCATCGTCGAGAACATTGTCAAGGAGTTCATTCTCCGCCACACGCGCTCCCTCAAGGAGGCCGTGGTCTGGCTGCTACGCGGCCGCAAGGGAGATATTTCCAAGCGATTCAAGGCCTTGGACAGTGTCTCGCTGCATGTTGCGCAAGGCGAGACGGTCGCGCTTCTGGGCCTCAACGGCTCGGGGAAGTCCACGCTGCTGAAGCTGATCTCCGGTGTGCTCCAGCCCGACGGCGGTTCGGTACGGACCCGGGGTAGGGTAGCCGGACTCATTGAGGTGGGCGCAGGTTTCCACCACGATCTCAGCGGGCGGGACAATGTCTACCTGAACGGGGCCATCCTGGGCATGTCCCGGGCGGAAATCGATGAACGGTTCGATTCCATTGTGGAGTTCTCCGAGATCGGCGAGTTCATCGATACCGAGGTGAAGTTCTACTCCTCGGGAATGTATCTGCGGCTGGCCTTTTCCATCGCGGTGCATACGGATCCCGAGATCTTCCTGATTGACGAGATTCTTGCGGTGGGGGACGAGCCCTTCCAGCGCAAGTGCATCCAGAAGATCAAGGAACTGGCCGCGCGGGGAAAGACCCTGTTTGTGGTGAGTCACGATCTGGACCTGGTTGCCACCGTCTGTGAGCGTGGTGTTTTGTTGGAGCGCGGCAAGATCGTCATGGACGGGGAGGTTCACGATGTGGTGGCGGAGCTCCGGAAACGCTCCGCAGAACGTGATGATTAAGTCCGGGCGTGGAGCGATTGGTTTAATCACCGGAAGGTGAGAGCAGGGTATGGCGGAGTGGTTTTGGGCCGCGTGGGGCCTGGTATTGGCGCTTGCGGTTTTTCTGGTGCCTGGTCTCGTCTTAGGGTGGGTCCTCAAGCTTCGTGGCTTGCAACTTCTTGCACTTGCGCCAGGTCTGTCAGTGTCCTTGATCTCGCTTGCGGCCATCCTGTCAGGGTTCCTGGGGTGGCAATGGTCGATTCTTCCGGTACTGGGAGCGACTGCCGCCGCGGGGGTGTGCTGTGCGTTGATCCTCCGGTTCTTTCGAGCGATGGTACCGGTCTCTGGGACGGTGGCCCACGGGCCAAACCGCAGGTGGGCGACGTTGGCCGGAGTTCTCCTCGGCACTGTGTTGATGGCCATTCAGTTTGTCAGAGCGGTCGGCGCGCCCGGCGCCATCTCTCAGACCTTTGACAACATCTTCCACCTCAACGCCGTTCGATACATCTGGGACACCAACCAGGCATCCTCGTTCACCCTTGGGTCCATGACCGGTGAGCGTTTTTACCCGGCGGCCTGGCACGATGTGGTTTCCCTGGTGGGGCAACTTGGTCACCTGACGATCCCGGTGGCAGTGAACGTCAGCAATCTGGTGATCTGCAGTGTGATCTGGGTGTCGGGATGCATGCTGTTCAGCAGGTTGCTTCTCCCGCGCAATCTTGGTTCTTCCCTAGTCGTAGGAGTATTCAGCGCTGGATTTGGAACGTTTCCGCTCATGATGATCGACTTTGGCGTACTGTATCCAACACTTCTTGCCTATGCGCTGGTTCCAGCCACCTTATGGGCTGGCATGCGTGCCATAGGATGTGGCGATTCCACCGTTTCGGTGCCCCTTGCCAGATTCCTTCTACTACTGCTGATCCCCGGGCTCGGGCTTGCCCATCCCACCGGATTTTTGGTGGTTCTTGCGCTCCTTTCTCCCGTTGCGCTCTTTCGTATCGTGGCCGGCTGGCGGGAGTTCTGGGCGACCTGGAGTATTTCCAGCGGGTTGCACTGGGCACGTGCTGTGGTGGTGGTGATGGGCATCATCGGCATGATCCTGATCTGGACCTTGCTCCGTCCACCTGCTGAAGCAGCCTTCTGGCCTCCCATTCATTCCCTACTGGGTGCCGCTGCAGTGTTGGCCAGCGGTGCACTGATGGGCCTGCCACCCAATCTGCTGGGAGCAGCTGCGATTCTTCTGGGATTGTTCACCCTGTGGCGGCGCAGGAGCCTCTGGTGGCTCCTTGGCCAATTGGTGGTTGCTGTGGGACTTTTCGTTGTTGTGTCGTCCTTTCAGCAGGGGAGAGTTCGTGACATCATCACTGGCCCCTGGTACAACGACAGCTATCGGCTGGCTGCGCTGTTGCCGATCATCTTGGTGCCAGTGGCTTCCGCTGGTGTCTACTGGACTGCGAGTTGGATCCTTGCCAGCCCCAGGGCGAAGGCGTTTGTGGCCGGCCTACGTCTGGTGCCATCGCGTAAGATCGCGACCGCCGTGGTCCTGACGGCCTTGGGCGTGGCGGCAAGCCAACTGGGCAGTGTGAACGCCGAAGTACTGAAGGCGTCGAAGAATTATGCGCTGAGTGCGAGTTCCCCGCTGCTCACGACGGATGAGGTGGCGGTCCTGCAGCAGGTTGATTCCTTAGTGCCATCCAGCGCTGTCGTGGCTGGAAACCCGGGTAACGGCAGCTCCCTGGTTTTTGCCATCGCCAACAGGAAACCGTTGCAGTATCACATCCTGGCAGTTCCGCCTACGGCAGATGTACGGCTGATTCTGGATCATCTCGCTGATGCCGGTAGCAACCCAGAGGTGTGCAATGCGGTCCGCAGGCTGGGCGTCACCTATGTGCTGGATTTCGGGGCTCAGGAGGTCAATAACGGTTCGCATCCGACTCCGGGCTTGCGCGGCTTGGTTGCTGCCGGGGTAGCACGTAGCGAATTTCAGCAGGGGAGCGCAAGCCTTCTCAAACTGACTGCGTGCGGCTAGCCGGCCCGGTCTCTAAGCGTATTCAACGGCACTCCGTTGTCCCATGACGTTGAGCAACCCCGCGCCTGGTGCGCTAATCTGAGCGTACGCTGAATGTCCGGGTGGCCGCTATGGGCTGCCATTTTTGAGAAATGAACTGTTGTGAGTCCTGATGCTGGCCGGAAGACCATTTCCTATGTCTTCCCCATCTACAATGAGTCCGGAAACATCCCCACGCTCTATGAGACGATTTCGCGGACTCTTTCAGAGGTTCCTTATGATGCCGAGATCATCTTCATCAATGATGGCAGCACTGACAGCTCGCTGGAGTTGCTGTCTGCCCTGCAGGTGAGAGATTCGCGCATCCTGGTCGTCGACTTCCCTCGCAACTACGGCCATCAAGTCGCCGTGACAGCAGGACTCGATATCGCAAGTGGGGACGCTGTCGTCATCATGGACAGTGACCTCCAGGATCCGCCCGCTGTCAGTCTGCAGCTGATCTCGCAGTGGGAGGCTGGCTTTGACGTCGTCTATGCTCAGCGGCGCACCCGCAAGGACTCGGCTTTCAAAAGATTCACTGCCTGGGCCTTCTATTTGCTCCTGAAGCGGATCGCATCCATTGACATACCTCCTAACACTGGTGACTTTCGTTTGCTTGACCGGGCCGTGGTCGATGAGATCAAGAGGTATCGAGAACACGACCGGTTCATTCGGGGGATGGTCAGTTACGTCGGGTTCAGACAAACGGCGGTCTTGTTCGATCGTGATGCGCGCCTCGCCGGCCAGACAGGCTATCCACTTCGAAAAATGCTTAAGCTGGCGGCGGATGGAATCTTTGGGTTCTCCACTTTTCCTCTGACTCTCATCTCAAGAGTGGGCATATTCACCGCACTGCTGAGCATTCTGGGTGTGCTATACGCGTTGTTCATGAAAATCTTCGTACCGGCGGCAGTGGTCGAGGGCTGGACGTTCATCGTCATTTCGGTCCTCTTTGTGGGGGGTCTCCAACTGATGATGCTGGGGATCCTTGGAGGATACATCGGGAGGATCTACACCGAGGTGCAGAACCGCCCGCTCTACGCGGTCCGCGCTGTATATGGCAGTCGACGGCGGCAACCGACGTTGGAGAGCGCGGTTGCGGAGCGGAAAATCTCGGATGAGTAAGTCGCTCAGGAGCCTGGCTTCTTCGGGCTGGAAGTTTATCGTCGTCGGTGTTCTCAATAATGTGGTCGGGTATTCAATCTTCGCCCTTCTCTCGCTGCTGGCGGTTGCGGCCGTCCCGGCGATGGTTTTCAGTTATGTTGTGGGGATGATCATCAGTTTCTTCGGGAATCGTTCCTTCACGTTTCGACATCAGGGTGGTCAGAAGAGAGCAATCCTCAGATTCCTGGTGGTCAACCTCGGCGGGATGACGCTTAATGCTGTCATCCTCTGGATATTTGTCGATGTCATGCATTACCCGCAGTTGTTGGTGCAGATCGGTGCGATTGGTTGTGTTGCCATTCTGACTTTCACGTTGATGAGAATGTGGGTATTTCAGCACGATGCCGAGCAGGCGGAGATTCCCCATGCATGACCTGAAGCGGTGGAGTGGAGCCTTCTCGGAGAAGCCCTCAGCCCCACGGAGCAGTACAACGTACGGGAAGCGCTGGTTGTGGTTGGCGTACGGAGTGGCGGTGGCGGTGCTCGCTGCGTGGATCGCCCCCTCGATAGTTCCCTCAAGGATCTTTCAGGTGATCGTCGCCCTGGTGTCATTCATCATTGTTGCGGGTCTGCCGACGAACATTCAGGTCTGTCGTGAACTCGTAAGAAGGGTCCGGGGGTGGCGAACCGAGCCCATTCGGCACCACCGTCTTACCGCAGCTCCAGGCCTTATTTTTTGTGGGATATTGGCATTTATTCTGCTGGGCGTGTTCTTCTGGCCAGTGAAAGAAATCGCTAACTATAACTATGCCTTGAACGTCCTGGGCGCCATCGTTGCACTGTTGGTGCTGCCTCCGCTGTATTGCTGGTGTCAGGCGGCGGGGGAATGGCTGGCGAGTCGGCGGCGCTGGGTTCGACCAGTCTTTTTGTGCGTAACGTTGGTCATCGCCTTCGTTGTGCAGCTTCGGGTCGGTCTCGCGATGCAGGTTGCCCCGGGATGGGACGCGAGCGCGATTGAGGAGAGCGCGTTCGGCGTCGCCGATGGCAGCATGAGGACGATTTATGATTTTTTCCCTCTGTACCCGAACAATCTGATGCTGATCGTTGCGCTCACTCGATACTCGCAAACGATGTTGGCGTGGGGAATCGGTCCCGATGGCCTGCTGTATTCGGCTGTTGTTCTCAATTGTGTTGTTCTGACGGCTACAGTCCTCCTGGTCTATTTGTGTGCTCGACGGATTCTTCACGAAGGTGCGGCCGTCTTCACTCTCATTCCTGCCGTTGTATTCATCGTCTTCTCTCCTTATATTCCTGTCGTTTACTCGGACACGCTGGGAATTATTTTCCCCGTGCTGCTGCTGTACCTCCATCTCACAGCGCTTCGGGTCACGCATTGGTATTGGAAGGTCCTGCTCTGGATTGCGATTGGTGCTGTGACTGCGGTCGGATTCAATCTCAAGCCGACCGCAGCTTTTGCTGGTGTCGCCATCCTCGGTGTGTACGTGCTTCAGTATCTGCTGGGCAGAACAACGCAACGTCGTCAGAAATTGAAGGTAGTAGTCGTTGTTCTGGTGACGACGATGGTTGGATTTGTCGGTATGAACGCTGCAGTCTGGGCCGACATCAGGTCGCAGTCCTACATCGGGTTCAATGTTGCCGAAAATACCCGGGCCGTGCCGTGGACTCATTTTCTGGCGATGGGTGCCACCGGGATGGGCGCATTCACCCAGTCGGATGTTAATGCGACGATTGCCATCTCCGATCCCGCAGTAAGGTTTCAGCACGGTCTGGACCTTTACGGTCAGCGGGTGGTGCAGATGGGTTTTCCCGGGTACCTCCAGTTTCTCGATGGAAAAGCTGTCTGGACCTTTGGAGACGGCAGCTTCCACGCCTGGGGTGAAGGAACTCTCCTGGCGCAAAAGGATCCTTTCCCGGTGCGGGATCCATTGAGCAGCGATATTCAGAGCTATCTGTGGGGGAATGGAGACAACTACGCTGTGACGACGGGTATTTGGCAGTCCTGCTGGCTGGCCATGCTCATTCTGGTAGCTGTGCCCTTGCGGGTGCGCACTCCGCGGCTTCTCACCTCACCGGCTGCCATCATGCGGTGGTCGCTGCTTGCGTTGACACTGTTTCTGCTGTTCTTTGAGACGCGTTCCCGGTATTTGTATCTGTACGTACCATATTTCATTCTGCTGGCCACTCTGACGCTGGATGCGCTCAGGCCGAAGCAGGGCTCAGGGCACAGGGCGGGATTGAAACCTACTGCAGATACGTCTCGGGGCCAGGCTGTAGCGAATTGATTCGTTGCCGCGCGAGCGTGAGTTCTCGAGACGGTTCGCCGGTGAGATGCCGTCGGTCGCGATGGCATCTCACTATCCAGGCGCCGATGCCACCGTGAAGTACTGCTCCAGGGTCGGGACGCTCCACTTGTGCATGTTGGTCGCCACTTCCGTGCCGACGTAACGAAGATGCCAGGGTTCGTAGGAGTAACCCGTCACGCCAGGGTGCCATCTGGATACCTGACGACGAAGCCATACTTCCAGGCGTTGTCCGCGGCGAATGTGCCCGCTGGCGTGTACCTGAAGCAGGACTGGAGGCCGCAGGCTCCGTTAGGGTTTCCGATGTCCACGGCCAGTCCTGACTGGTGTTCGCTGAAGCCAGGTCGGGCCGAGATGCTGTCAGCGGTCGACTGGCCGTACTGTGCGACATAGGACCAGTAGAGGGAGTATTGGTCCCCGTAGGATCGGTATCCGCTGACGGCGGTGATGGTGATGCCTCCGCCCGCAGCGTCGGTGATCATTTTTTGCAGGGAGTTGGCTGCGTCCGCCCGGAGCTGCTGTGAACCGATGCCGACCAGTGACTGTGGTGCGTAGGACAGCGGGCTGAGTGGTTTCTGCTTATTGACCAAGATCAGTGGGTTCCAATCCCAGAGCGAATACGACATGGGTGCTGTTGGATTCCAGGTAATGCGACCGCCCCAAAAGTCCTGCACACAGGGTCCGTTGCACGTCTCACCTGTGATCGGGTACCCGAAGGGGCCGTTCTCCCAACCGAAGGACGCCCAATATGAGCCGATGGCACCCCAGACGGGATTTGCTGCAGTGTTGGGCGACCAGTAAAGTTTGCTTCCGCTGAATGCCTGGAGGCACCCCTCCCCGTAGGGAGCACCGTTGGTCTGCCGTGGGGTACCCGAGTCTTCCATACTCCCAGGACAGGCTGGCCCAGCGCTGAAGGAAGGCGCCGAGGACGGGATGTGCCCCGTAGATTGGGCTCCAATAGACTGTCCTGCCGCTGAAATCTTGGACACATCCCCCATCAACCCGACCGCATCGTTCGGGTGAGACCGGATAACCCAACCGGCCGCCTTCCCAACCATAGGAACCCCAGGCGTTACGGATAGAGCCCCACACCTGGACGGCACCATAGGCCGGCGTCCAGTAGACAGTCCCGTTCTGGAAGTCCTGTACGCATCCACCTGCCACTCGCCCGCATCGCTCCTCTTCCAGTGGGTATCCGAGGCGCCCTGCTTCCGAGCCCAGCTGGGACCAGCGCATGCCGATTGCGCCCCACAGTGCATGGGCAGAGCTCGCCGCCGACCAGTACATAGCGCCGCCCTGGAAATGTGGCTCATCGCAATCCGGAGTGTAGGTGGGGTCTGAATCCTCCGGC
>NZ_JASSZH010000021.1 GCF_030271165.1 Psychromicrobium xiongbiense
TATCAACAAACACAAAACACACTATTGAGATCTCAAACAACAGACACATTCAAGTAATTGAATTCTTTCCCGAATTCGTTTTCCTCGTTGTATTACTTAGCTTATTGCATTCATTTCTTTCGTGTCAAATCCGCGTTTCCGAAGAATTTTCACGATGTTCATTCATGCGCCCACACATCATCACCTGATTTTCTCTGACTGCTCAAAAGCACACAGATAGATCACTGAAAGTTAGTGGGTGGTTCCCGCTCCGGTGGCGAGTGCCATGTTCCAGGTCATCTCGACACACCCATCGGCGGGCGACTCAGAAGACATTACACGCTCTTCAGAGTCGGCGCAAGTCCACCGGGCAGACCGCCCCTCAGACGCAGAAAACGGCGATTCTGCGTGCAATGACGCGGAATCGCCGTTTCCAGAAACAGGCACCTGTTGCCGCTGGGAGGAAAGAACCTCTCATGATCTAGCTCACTTTTCAGCCCTCATAGTGGCCCTCAAAGCACCATGAGCAAGATCAGCGAGCGGTCACATCCACCATCGCCATGGTGCGCTTGCCCCTACGCAGCAAGGCGTACCGTCCATGCAGCAGATCCTCTGACGAAAGAACCGCATCCAGCTCAATCACTTTGCGGTTATTGACGTAGGCGCCACCTTCGGTGATGGTGCGTCGCGCTGCAGAGTTGCTGTCCACCAGCCCAGAGGCCACCAGGAGTTCAACCAGCCCCAGAGAGTCCGGGCCAACCTGGGCATGCGGCAGCTCCGCCGTCGCCGCCCGCAGCGTCAGTTCATCAAGATCTTCCAGGGCACCCTGACCGAAAATCGCTGCCGAGGCAGCAATCACTTTCTCCGTCGCCTCAACCCCGTGCACCAGCGAGTTCACCTCCCAGGCCAACGCTTTCTGGGCGGCCCGCTCATGCGGACGCTCCGCCGTCTTGCGTGCCAGCTCCTCGATCTCCGCCTTGCTGCGGAAGGTGAAGACCTTCAGGCGGTCCACCACATCGGCATCGGCAGTGTTGAGCCAGAACTGGTAGAACTCGTACGGGCTGGTCATCTCGGGGTTGAGCCAGATCGCGTTCCCTTCGCTCTTCCCGAACTTCGTGCCGTCCGAGTTGGTGATGAGCGGGGTACCTACGGCATGCACCGGCGAGCCGTTGACCTTGCGGATCAGCTCGGTGCCCGAGGTGAGATTGCCCCACTGGTCCGAACCGCCGGACTGCAGGGTGCAGCCGTACTGCCGGTTCAGCTCCAGGAAGTCCAGTCCCTGCAGAATCTGGTAGCTGAACTCCGCGTAGGAAATGCCTTCCTCCGAGTTGAGCCGGCTCGCCACGATGTCTTTCTTGATCATGGTGCCCACCCGGAAGTGCTTGCCGATCTCGCGTAGGAAATCGATGGCGCTCATCGGCGCGGTCCAGTCAAGGTTGTTGACCATACGGGCAGCGTTCACGCCGTCAAAGGACAGGAAAGGCTGCACCTGGGCCTGGATGCTGGCGACCCATTCGGCCACCTGCTCCTTCGTCTGCATGGACCGCTCGGTCGTAGGCCGCGGGTCGCCGATCAGGCCGGTGGAACCACCCACCAGAGCCAACGGCTTGTGGCCAGCCAGTTGCAGCCGACGCATGAGCAGCAGCTGAACCAGGTGCCCGAGGTGCAGGCTGGCTGCGGTCGGATCAAAGCCACAGTAATAAGTGACGGTCTCCTCGGTCAGCGCTTTCTCCAGCGCCGCCTGATCGGTGGAAACCTGGATCAGGCCCCTCCAGAGAAGTTCCTGCCAGATATTGGCAAAGGATTCGTCGTTCTGTTGGCCCTCGAGGAGCTGGGTTCGCGATGCTTCAGACACCAGTCCAAGGTACTACAGCCCGGCGGGTACGCCCTCGGAGGTGATCAGGCGCAGGCGCTGGGTGGGACGAGTCATCGCCACGTAGAGATCCCCCACACGGTCTCCCCGACTCAGCTCCAGCGGTTCCACCAGAATCACGCCGTCGAATTCCAGCCCCTTGGCCTCACGGGCGTCGATCACCACAATGTCCTGCTCCAGCGACCCGGCACCGTGCCCGACCCGGGCACCATACACGGCGCGCAATGCCGCAGTGAGCCCTGCCACCCGCTGTGGGGCGGCAATGATCGCCAGCAGACCGCCGTCGAGTATTCGAAGCTCTTCGGGAACAGCGGCGAGTACGCCCTCAGTCGAGTCGCTGACCTCATCCACGACGGGCGGCCACTCACCTTCACGAACGGCCTTGGGTGCCGAGATGTCCCGGCCGGCAGCATTGGCCACCCGCACCGCGGCTTCCGCGATCTGCGAGGGCGTGCGGTAGTTGACGGTCAGCTCCTCCAGGCTCCAGCGGTCCGCAAAATCCGGCTCGAGCGCCTGCGCCCAGGAATGAGCGCCTGCTTCCGAGGAAGTCTGCGCGATGTCACCGACGATCGTGAAGGACTTGACGGGGCAGCGTCGGGTCAGCAGGCGCCACTGCATGGCGGAGAGTTCCTGGGCTTCGTCGACCACTACGTGTCCGAAGGCCCAGTTCCTGTCGGTGACCGCCCGTTCCGCAGGGTTGAGTCGCTCCTCCCCCGCTGCGTTGAAGGCCGCCAGATCCTCTGCGGTGAGCATGCCGTCGACGCCGGCGTCCGCCATCGACTGGTGCATGTTCTCCAGCGCGTGTTCGGCATTATCCAGATCCCGGCGTCGGCTCGCCTCACGAGCGGCGGCCTCCGAGGCCTTGCCGCCATCGAGCTCACCCAACAGTTCAGCGGCCTCGTCGAGCAAGGGAACATCCGCCTCAGTCCAACCGGATTCCGGATCTCGGTAGAGCAGTTCCCGCTCCGCCTCGCTCAGTTGCGGGGCCGCAGCCTCCAGCAGTGCGGGTTTTGCGAAGAGTTCGGTGAGCAGCTTCTCCGGGGTCATCGGCATCCAGGCCAGGTTCAACGCCACCCGCACGTCGCGGGCGCTCCGCACCTCCTCGGCCAGATAGGACCGATCAGCCGTATTGCCGCCCGCCGATTCCAGAACTTCCTCGGTGAGCCGCT
The DNA here is from genome assembly GCF_030271165.1 of Psychromicrobium xiongbiense. GTDB lineage: Bacteria > Actinomycetota > Actinomycetes > Actinomycetales > Micrococcaceae > Renibacterium > Renibacterium xiongbiense. Next base: position 3,022 of record NZ_JASSZH010000021.1, read on the forward strand.
CGGTGAGCTCGCGGAGCAGGATTTTGACGAAGGTCAACCGCGCCTCATTATGCGGCTTGCCGGTGGCACGGGCCTTGTCCCGGGCGCGACGGACCTGCCGCGGCGTGAGCACCAGGCGATGCCCTTCGATCTCAAGCACGCGATCCGCCGCCGGGACGCGTTGCCGGTTCGCCACGGCTGCGGCCACCACCTCGGCCATCACGGCGCGGCCCTTGACCTCCGCAGTCCGGGCTGATTCCCGCGCGGTGGCCCGGATTCCGGGATACAGCCTGCCCAGCGAGGACATGACCACGCCGGTCTCGCCCAGCGAGGGCAACACCCGCTCGATGTAGTTCATAAAGGACGATGACGGACCGACCAGCAGCACGCCAGCGGACCCCAGACGCTGGCGGTGCGTGTACAGCAGGTAGGCAGCCCGGTGCAGGGCGACAGCGGTCTTTCCGGTGCCCGGCCCACCCTGGACCACGAGCGCGCCGGACAGCGGTGCCCGGACGATCCGGTCCTGTTCGGCCTGGATGGTGCCGACGATATCGGCCATCCGACCGGTGCGTTTGGCGTTGAGCGCTGCAAGCAGTGCCCCTTCGCCCTGGTGCTCATGCCCTTCCACCAGCAGCTCGGCATCGAGCACTTCATCCTCGATCGCCTTGACCTCACGGCCGGAAAGAATCAGATGACGACGACGACGCACGCCGAGCCGCTCAAAAGCGGTCGCCTGATAGAAGGTCCCGGCTTCAGGCGCACGCCAGTCGACCATCAACTGGCGGAGATCATCCGTAGAGAGCCCGATACGCCCGATGTATCGCTGCTCCCCCGAGTCGAGATCGAGCCGGCCGAAGACGAGCCGGTCATCCACCCCGTTCAACTGGGCCAGGCGGTCTTCATAGAGGCTCGCAAAGGCATCACGTTCGGAACGGTTCTGGTGCGATCCCACCGAGCCATCGCGGCGCACGCTGGCCAGTTGCTGGAGCTTTTCCTCACGCAGTTCATCCAGCCGGGCATACAGCCCTGCGACGTAGTCACGCTCATGCGCAAGCTCCTCCAAGCCGTGGTGCACCCGCTCAGAATGGGCTACTTCTACTTCAGACATCCGCACGATCCCTTCCATGAGAAAAGCAGACCGTCCATGATACTCGCATGTGCGTGAACACCGGGTAAACCCGAGTAATGAGCTACAACCGGACCAGGGAATGCACCTGTTCACCGGGCAGTGCGTCGCGGCCGTGCAGCTCTTCCAGTTCCAGAACGACGCCCAGGCCGACCACCTCGACCTCCGCACGGGCCAGCAGCCTGCGAGCCGCAGAGAGCGTCCCACCGGTGGCCAGGACGTCATCGAGAATCACCACCCGGGATCCGGGAGCAAGATCGTCGCGATGCAGTTCCAGAGTGCCTGTGCCGTATTCGAGCGCATAGTCCTCCGCGTAGACCTCGCGGGGCAGCTTTCCGGGCTTGCGGATAGTCACCACTCCGGTGCCGCTGAAGGCCGCAGCAGCGGCGGCGAGCAGGAAGCCCCTGGCCTCCACACCCACCACGGCATCGAAGGGTTCCGGGAAGGACGCCACCAGTGCCTCGACCACCCGATGAAAGGCGGGACCGTCGGCAAAGACCGGAGTGAGGTCACGGAACACGATCCCCGGCTTCGGGTAGTCCGGGATCACCGCACAGAGGCCAAGAATCAGGTCACGGACGTCACTCTCCACAGGTTCATTCACGATTCCTGAGGCTACCGCATCTGCGGCAGGCAAGGGGCTCGGTGCGCCGTATCCTCGCGGAATCATGACAAAAACCTCTCCCCTGAACGGGGCAAATGCGCTATGTTTGAGGCCTACCGATCAGCGGTCACCCGGTCGGCACACTCGCCCCCCCTGAGTCTGGAGAATACTTCAATGAAAAAGCTCACCAAGGCCGCACACCGAGTCACCGTACTCGGCGCCGGGATTGCCCTGCTCGGTGTCAGCCTCTTTGTCGCCAGCCCTGCGCAGGCAGGGTCCGCCGTCTGCGGTCAGACCTCAATGGGTACGACCACGACCAGCAGCACGGAAACCGATCCGATGTGTGGCGCCGGAGGCCCCGGAAGCGAACCCCCGTTCTACGGCTGCCCGGTGCGCGATTACAGCACCTGGTACATCCCCAGCTACTGGTGCCCGTAAGTCCGCCCCGGCACATAGCGTGACACCGTGGGATCGCCAGCGATCCAGAAGCGCCAGGGGTAGCTCAGCGAGCCACCTGCTCCGCTGACTCCCACGCGGGGCCCGGACGCCAGCTGCTCCGCCGCGAGCCGGGGCTGAAGTTCCAGACTCACCGTGAGGTTGGCGTCGTCCGGGAGCGTGGGCACGCCACCACGGGACAGGCCCGAACCGGGCAGGCCCATTCCCCGCAGCGGCAGGCCGTTGGCGTTCCGGGCCAGTCCCAGGGCGCTGGCAAGCCGCGCCGGTCCGGAGGCGAGTTCCTTGGCCTTACGCGCCGCCGGGCGTCGACGGTGAGCCGTTTCCAGCCCCTCCACCACCTCGCCCGCGCGCAGTAACACCGCGGAGGAGGTCCCTTCTGGCGCACACACGACGTTTGCACACCAGTGCATGCCATAGGTGAAATAGCAGTACAGGTGCCCGGGCGCGCCGAACATGACCGACGTCCGCGGCGTCCGGCCCCGATAGCTGTGCGAGCCGGGATCCGGTGCAGCAGAATCGTGGGGCCCTTGGTATGCCTCCACCTCCGTCAGACGCACCGTGACCCGCTGCCCGTCCGCGGTCACCGAGGTCAGCAGGGCACCCAGCAACCGGGGCGCCACCGTGACGCTGTCCTGGCGCAGTAACTCTCCCAGATCCGTCATCAGGCCCTTCCTGGACGCCCTACGGCCATGTCCGATTTTCGCTAGATCCTGTCGGTCCCAGCTGACAGGATGGTGGCTATGGACTTCGAACAGTGCTACCGAGCCATCGATTCGCGGGATGCGCGTTTCGACGGACAGTTTGTGACGGCGGTGAGCAGCACCCGCATCTACTGCCGCCCGTCCTGCCCGGCCCGCACACCACGGCGATCGAACGTCACCTTCTACGCCACCAGCGCCGCGGCCCACGAGGCAGGATACCGCGCCTGCAAGCGCTGCCTGCCGGAGGCTGTTCCCGGTACCCCGCAATGGAACGTCCGGTCCGATGTCGCCGCCCGGGCCATGCGGCTGATTATCGACGGCACGGTGGAGCGTGGCGGTGTGGACCTGCTGGCCCGGCGGCTCGGTTACTCCTCACGGCAGCTCAACCGGATCCTGGTGGCGGAGCTGGGAGCCGGTCCGCTCGCGCTGGCCAGGGCGTCCCGGGCGCAGACCGCCCGCACACTGCTCACCTCCACCACCCTGCCGATTGCCGATGTCGCCTTTGCCTCCGGCTTCGCATCGATCCGGCAGTTCAACGAGACGGTCTCACAGATCTTCGATCTCACGCCCAGCCAGCTGAGGGCCACGGCCCGTACGGCGAAGGCCCACACCGTGGATCGTGCGCCCACCGGGACCATTGGCAGCACGCTGACGCTGAAACTGCCCCTACGACCGCCCTACGATCCGGGAATCTTCGGGTTTCTGGCAGCCCGGGCAGTGGACGGCGTGGAACGGGCTGGGGAGCACAGCTACAGCCGCACCCTGTCGCTGGCCCACGGACCGGCTGCGTTCACGGTCAGCATTCCAGCGAGCCTGCAGCACCTTCCGCAGCTGGAACAGGCCCAGGCCATCACTGCCCTTGACCTCACGTCCACGGTCAGCGATCTGCGGGACCTGCCCAGCCTGCTGGCACGCACCCGGAGGCTCTTTGACCTCGATGCCGATCCCGTCGCCATCGATCGCGGCCTCGGGATACCTCTGGCCGAGGCCACCGCCCGGATTCCGGGTCTGCGCGTCCCGGGTGCCGTGGATGGCACGGAAATGCTGCTCCGAGCCATGATCGGCCAACAGATCACCGTCGTGGCGGCACGCACCATGCTCCACCAGATCGCCACCCTGGGCGACGCTTATCCAGCAGTGACCCCACTGCCGCCAGCCAGCGCAGCGGCCGAACAGCCGACGGACAACATCGAGCGTCCGGATACGCCGCCGCTCAGCAGGCTCTTCCCGACAGCTGCTCAGATCGCCGACCACGCGGAACCGATGCTGCGTGGACCGGCCCGGCGTCGTGAGTCAATTCTGAACGTCATGCGTCTGCTGGCCGCCGGTGCTGAAAGCCCGGACGCAGGCCGGTCGGAAGGCGAGGGCGCCCTGGTCTTCGGCGTCCAGGATGACAGGGCTTCACTGGAGGCTTCGCTGGTGCCTCTGCCCGGCATCGGCCCCTGGACCGTGGGCTACCTGGCGATGCGGCTTCTGGGCGATCCGGATGTCTTCCTGGCCAACGACGTCGCCGTGAAAACCGGGATGGCCGCTCTGGGTGTCCTCCCCGAGGCCGTCGCCGATCTGGCCCCCTGGCGTTCCTACGCCACCGCACATTTCTGGCGTGCAGCATCCCTGCGCACCTCAGCACGCACCACTGCTCAACGCTCCCGGAAGGACCTCTCATGAACTCCACCCTTTTCACCGTCACCACCCCCGACGGTCCGTTCACGGTGATTTCGACACTCACCGAACCGCGCGAAGCACAGCCGGCAGGGACTGAACCGACATCCAGTGTCCTGGCCTCCGGTTGGACTGCTGATCCTTCTGAGCTGATCGGCCAGATCCATCCGACCCTGCGTGCCCGCTTTGCCCCCGAGTCGGCTCAGCGCCTTGACAGCACCCTGACGAAGGCGCCGGATCAGGCCGGACTGCGCGCGATTCGTGAGGCTATCGAGGCGTTCTACGCCGATGACTTCGAGCCGATCCGCCGCGTCCCGGTGCTGCAGCATTCCGGGGAATTCCGCACTCACGCCTGGGACGTGCTGCGGACCGTGGCGCCCGGCCATCCGGTCACCTACAGCGAATATGCGCTGCTGGCGGGTCGGCCCGCGGCGGTCCGGGCCGCAGCAGGGGCCTGCGCGCTGAATGCGGCCGCACTGTTCGTCCCGTGCCACCGCGTGGTGAGGCTCGATGGCGGCCTGGGCGGCTTCCGCTGGGGTGTTCCGGTGAAGGAGAGCCTCCTGGCGCGAGAGGCCCGGGCAGCCGGCCTGTCGATGCTCTGAGGCCAGCCGGTTCCCTCAGTGATTCGCGATCTGGCGAAGTAGCGCCCCATAGAAGCCGATGCCCTCGAGATAGCTGCTCACGGGGATGCGTTCGTTCACTCCGTGGATCGTGGCCCTCAGCTGCCCGTTCATCCGGAACGGCGCAAAGCGGTACACCGCGTCACAGCGGGCGGCGAAGTACCGGGAATCGGTGGCTCCCATCATCAGGTATGGTGCCTGTGGAACGCCGGGGAACGCCTCGGCGATCGCCCGGCTCAGGGCCGTATGCGGTGCATGATCGGTCCGCGAAGTCAGTGACGGCCCACCCCCGGCGATCTTCCGCACGGCGACCGCCGGGTCGCGGATCACGCGCTTCAATCGCTCCAGGACGCCATCCACCGTCTCCCCAGGGGCAATCCGGATATTGACGCCCGCGGTGGCCGTGGAAGCCAGCACATTGGCACCCTGGCTGCCTCGCAGGGTGGTGGTGACCGCGGTCGTTCGCACCAGGGCGTTCGTTTCCGGCGAGAGCCGCGTCAGCAGGGCGGTAAGTGGTTTCTCCATCAGACCCTCCCGGCTCAGCAGAGCACCCAGCGGCCTCGCTATCCGCTCCTCGCTGATCAGCGGAGCCAGGGCGGTCAGCATCTGCCGGACCGCCTGAGGCAACCGCGCCGGGAAGGGATGTTTTTCCAGCCGGAGGATGGCTCGGGCCAGCCGGGCCGTGGCACCCCAGCGCGCAGGCATCGAGGAATGCCCACCCGGCATGTGCACCGAGAGCTCGACATCCAGTGTGCCCTTCTCGGCAATGCCCACCATGGCAATGGGCTGGCTGACCCCGGGGAAGGCCTCCGAGACGACTGCCCCGCCCTCATCCAGGACCAGCCAGGGTCGGACGCCGCGCTCGGCCAGCAACTCCGCCGCACGACGGGCGCTGGAGCCGTGCGTCTCCTCATTGTTGCCGAAGCTCAGATAGACATCGTGGGCCGGAACGAATCCCTCGCCCAGCGCCGCCTCCACCGCTTCGAGAATCGCTGCCACGCAGGCCTTGTCGTCGAGAGTTCCGCGGCCCCAGATGAATTCGCCGTCATCGTGCCCGGAGAACGCAGGGTGCGTCCAGTGATCCTCCGGCAGCACTGGCACCACGTCGTAGTGCGCCATCAGAACCGTGGGCTGCTCCGGGCGGCGACCCGTCCAGCGGAACAGGAGCCCCTGACCGTTGACCCGCTCCAGGCTCAGGCTCCGATGAACAAGCGGATAGAAGGCCTCGATCGCCGTGATGAACCGCTCAAAAGCAGCCTGATCCACCAACTCCGGATCCGCACGGGACACGGTGGGAATCTGGATGAGCGCGCTCAGTCGCTCCCTGGGCCCACCGGGGTGGACCGCTGGTGTCATCTGGCCGCCTCAATGCTGATCTGAGGGTCGGTGCTGGTGCTGCGCTCTGGGTCCGAGGCCGGCACCGGCGCTGGCGGAGCGGGCCAGGGTTTGAGGACCGGGAGCTCGACGGCGTCCGCTGCGGCACTGGCGCTGACCTGGCCGACCGGCTGCCGCCCGGCCAGCCAGGCGGCAATATCGGTCAGCATCCCGGTGATGACGATGGTCTTACCGGAGACATTGCCATTTGTCAGGACCAGAGGCTGCCGGCCCAGCGGCTGGATGAGCAAGCGGGTCTTCTCCGGAACCCGCGCCTCCAGGAAGTCGATCAAAGTCAGCGAGAAGGCCTCGCTGAAGTCATTGCTGGTGTAGCCGATCGCCAGGTCCGCGTGGTGCAGCAGAAGTTCACGGGCCATGGCACCCAGCACGCCGGAGACCGGTCCGTTCCAGAATGCCGTGGGCAGGGCAAGGTCCCCCTCATTCAGGGTGGAGACCGCGGCGTTGAGGCGATCGAACGCCTGGCGGACCTCTGCCTCCAGGGCGGGCTGCTCCAGCGCAGCGATCCGGGAGATATCCGCGTTGCGCCCGTCCGCGCCGCCGTCGTACATCACCACCTGCTCATGGCGCAGGGCATACTCGAGCTGACTTGCCACCGCATGGCTCACCCCTCGCAGATGAGCCAGCACATGCGCGCGGGTCCATCCCGGCAGGACGGAGGGTTCGCGCACGGCGGCCTCCGGTGCGGCTGCCAGCCAATCGAGAATGCTGTGGGCAGAGGCGAGCGATTCGGCAACAACGGGCAAGTCGGTGACAGTCATACGCCGATCCTACGTCCGGGCCGTGGGTCTGAGCTGTCCATACACCGACGGGCCGTCAGATGAGGCGAGTTAGACAGCTGCTAACTCACCTCATCTGACGGCCCGTCACGATCTCAAAGGATGTTTACTGCGCAAAGCTCCGGAGCTCGGCCAGCTGAGCCTCGAGCGCGGCCCGCTGATCCAGGACGGCCGATGGCGCCGTGCCGCCCTGCGCGTTGCGGCTCTCCAGCGAGCCCTGGGTGCTGAGCACGGAACGGACCTCGCCGGTAAGGTGCTCCGAGATGGAGGCATAGTCCGCGTCGCTGAGGTCCCACAGCTCCACGCCACGGGATTCGGCCAGTTTCACGGCTGCCCCGGAGAGCTCATGGGCGTCACGGAACGGGATCCCCTGGCGGACCAGCCAGTCCGCCACATCGGTGGCCAGCGCGAAGCCGAGCGGTGCCAGTTCCTGCATCCGGGCGGTGTTGAAAGTCAGCGTGGCGATCATGCCGGAGACGGCCGGGAGCAGCAGCTCCAGAGTGTCTGCGGCGTCGAACACCGGTTCCTTGTCCTCCTGCAGATCCCGGTTGTAGGCCAGTGGCAGGCCTTTCAACGTGGCCAGCAGACCCGTGAGGTCCCCGATCAGGCGGCCTGCTTTACCGCGGGCCAGTTCGGCGACATCCGGGTTTTTCTTCTGCGGCATGATCGAGGATCCCGTGGAGTAGGAATCATCGAGCGTGACGAAAGAGAACTCCTTGGTGGCCCAGAGAATGATTTCTTCGCTCACCCGGGAAAGGTCAACGCCGATCATCGCGGATACCCAGGCGAACTCGGCAAAGACATCACGCGAGGCGGTGCCGTCGATCGAGTTCCAGACAGCCGAGTCGAAGCCCAGATCCGCTGCCACCGCCCGTGGATCCAGGCCCAGCGAGGATCCCGCCAGAGCGCCCGAGCCATAGGGCGAGATGGCAGCACGCTTATCCCAGTCCACCAGACGCTGCACATCGCGCAGCAGAGCCCAGGCATGGGCCAGCAGATGATGGCTCAGCAGAACCGGCTGTGCATGCTGAAGATGAGTACGCCCCGGCATGGCGACCCCGTGGTGCGCCGTGGCCTGAGCCAGCAGCGCCTCAATGGTGGCCAACACACCCCGGGCAATGATCCGGGCATGGTCCCGCAGGAACATCCGACCCAGGGTGGCGATCTGATCGTTCCGCGAACGCCCGGCGCGCAGCTTGCCGCCCAGGGCAGCTCCGGCGCGTTCGATCAACCCGCGCTCCAGCGCCCCGTGGACATCCTCATCGCTCTCAGCAGCCACAAAGGCCCCGGAAACGACATCGGCATCCAGCTGATCAAGAGCAGTGAGCATCCCGGCCAGCTCCTCCTCGCTGAGCAGACCCGCTCGGTTCAGCACCCGGGCATGTGCCCGGGAGCCGGCCAGATCATAGCGGGCCAGCCGCCAGTCAAAGTGGGTGGACTTGCTCAGCGCCGCCAGGGCATCCGCCGGAGCCCCGGCAAACCGGGCACCCCAGAGCGCCCCCTCGTTAGTACTGGACTCGTTGGTACTGGACTGGCTGATACTGGACTGGCTCACAGGCCCGCGATCCGCTGATCCCGGCTCGAGGCGGTCTTGGCGGACATACCCCAGAGCTCAATGAAGCCCTTCGCCTGCGACTGGTCGAAGGTATCACCGGTGTCGTAGGTGGCCAGGTTGAAGTCATACAGACCGGTGTCCGAACGGCGGCCGTTGACCTGAGCCACTCCCCCGTGCAGAGTAAGCCGGATGTCACCGGAGACATACTTCTGAGTGTCTTCGATGAACACATCGAGCGAACGCTTCAACGGGGAGAACCACTGGCCGTCGTAGACCAGTTCGCTCCAGCGCTGACCGACCATCGCCTTGAAACGGGCCTGCTCGCGCTCGATAGTGACGTCCTCGAGGTGCTTGTGTGCGGTGATCAGCGTCATGGCACCGGGGGCTTCATAGATTTCGCGGCTCTTGATGCCGACCAGACGGTCTTCGACCACATCGATCCGCCCCACGCCCTGCGCGCCAGCCCGGCGGTTCAGTTCCTGGATGATCTGCAGCGGGGTGAGCGCCACGCCATCGAGCGCAACCGGCACGCCGGAGACGAAGGAGATGGTGACCTCATCCGGTGCCGGCGGGAATTCCGGGGTGGCGGTGTAGTCGTAGATGTCCTTGGTGGGGGCGTTCCAGATGTCCTCCAGGTAGCCGGTCTCCACGGCGCGGCCCCAGACGTTCTGGTCGATCGAGTACGGGTTCTTCTTGGTCGTCTCGATGGGCAGGTTGTTCCGCTCGGCGTACTCGATCGCCTTATCGCGGGTCAGAGCCAGGTCACGGACCGGCGCGATGCACTTGAGGTCCGGACCCAGGGTCTGGATGCCGACCTCAAAGCGGACCTGGTCGTTGCCCTTGCCGGTGCAGCCGTGAGCTACGGTGGTGGCACCGAACTCGCGGGCAGCCTTCACCAGGTGCTTGACGATGACGGGCCGCGAGATGGCGGACACCAGCGGGTAGTGGCCCTGGTAGAGCGCATTCGCTTTGAGCGTCGGCATGCAGTATTCGTCGGCGAATTCGTCGCGGGCATCCGCCACATAAGCCTCCACCGCGCCGCAGCCGAGCGCACGCTGACGCACGGTCTCCAGCGATTCGCCGCCCTGGCCGACGTCGACCGCCACGGCGATCACTTCGGCACCGGTGGCCTCACCGATCCAGCCGATGGCCACGGAGGTGTCCAGGCCACCCGAGTAGGCAAGCACAATGCGGTCAGTCATCTTTTGTCCTTTCACAGCACAACACACACGTAAAGCATTCAATAATTCACACTTGAGGTCCGGCAGCCTGGTTCAGGTTGCCGGGTCACTAGCCAGTTGTATCCTCAGCCAGCTGCAGGAAGCGCTCGGCAACCGCCGCGCCACCCAATGGATCACGCGTGATGACCACCACCGTATCGTCTCCGGCGATGCAGCCCAGAGTATCGGGCATCACCGAGTGATCAATCGACATGGCCAGGAAGTTCGCCGCCCCCGGCGGGGTGCGCAACACCACCAGGTTCGCCGAGGCCTCCGCGGTGACCAGCAGCTCAGCGCAGAGCTTGGCCAGCCGGGCGTCCAGCGACTCTTTGGACACCGCGGCGTACGGGGTCCGGTCCACCCCGGCCTGCGGAACGGCGTACACCAGACCACCCTCGCCACGGACCCGCACAGCACCCAGCTCCACCAGATCCCGGGAGAGCGTCGCCTGGGTGACCTGGACGCCGTCGTCGGCCAGCAGACCGGCAAGCTCCGCCTGGGACCGGACCGGCTGGGCCGTCAGCAGCGCGGCAATCCGGGCCTGTCGCGCCGTTTTGGTCGCCGGGATCGCGGTCCCGGTCAGCGCATCATCGGTGCGGCCAGACGCCCCATCGGCTGGCTGCGCGCTCACGAACGTTCCATCAACCAGGCCAGCAGCGCCTTCTGAGCATGCAGGCGGTTCTCGGCCTCATCCCAGACCACGGACTGCGGCCCGTCGATCACGGCAGCGGCAATCTCATAGCCACGGTAGGCGGGAAGGCAATGCAGCACGATGGCGTCCGGCGCAGCCAGTGCCAGCGCCGCCTCATCGAGGGCGTACGCGGTGAACAGTTGGGAGCGGGCCGCCTTCTCCTCTTCCTGCCCCATGGACACCCAGGTATCGGTGGCCAGAACATCGGCACCCCGGGCTGCCTCGGCGGCATCGTCGGTGACCAGCACGGAACCACCAGTGGCCTCCGCGCGCTCCTGCGCCAGGGCGATCACCTCGGCGCTGGGCTGGTAGTCAGCCGGCGCACCGATCCGCACGTGCATGCCAGCTGTCACCCCGGCGAGCAGGTAGGAGTTCGCCATATTGTTGGCGCCATCGCCCAGGTACGTCATGGTCAGGCCCTTGAGCTCGCCCTTGTGTTCCTTGATAGTGAGCAGGTCGGCCAGCAGCTGGCAGGGGTGGTAGTCGTCGGAGAGCGCGTTGACCACGGGCACGGAGGAGTTCGCGGCCATCTCTTCCAGACCGGCCTGGGCGAAGGTCCGCCAGACAATCGCCGCGACCTGGCGCTCCAGCACCTTGGCGGTATCCGCGATGGATTCCTTGTGGCCCAGCTGCGATTCACCGGCGCCGATGATCAGCGGGGTCCCGCCCATCTCCGAGATACCGGTCGCGAAGGAGACCCTGGTCCGGGTGGAGGTCTTGTCAAAGATCACCGCGACGGTCTTCCGGCCTGCCCCCTCCCCGGCAAAGGGCTGGCGGAGGTAAGGGCTGCGCTTGAGCTGCAGGGCGAGGTCCAGAACTTCATTCTGTTCCTCGGGGCTGAGATCGGTGTCGATGAGGAAGTGCCGAGTCATGCTGTCTCACTGTCTCTGTGCTGGATGGGCGTCTTGGCAGTATGAATCAAGCCGGGCAGGGCGTCCAGGAACTGGCGCGCCTGCGCCTCGGTGAGGATCAGGGGCGGGGCCAGCCGGATGGTGCCCGGCGCGGGGGCGTTGATGATGAATCCCGCGTCCAGCGCGGCCTGAACCAGCTCCGGAGCGCAAGGGGCGTCCAGATCGAAGCCGATCAGCAGACCAGCTCCGCGGACCTCGGTCACCCCCTCGACCGCACGCAGCCCGGCACGCAGCGCCTCGCCGCGCTCAGTGACCGCAGCCAGCAGGCCGGTCGTGTCAATCGTGTGCAGGGTGGCCAGTGCGGCCGCCGTTGCCACCGGATTGCCGCCGAACGTCGTGCCGTGCTGGCCCGCGCTGAGCAGGCTCGTGGCTGCCGGGCCGATGGTGACCAGGGCACCGATCGGAAACCCGGAGCCCAGGCCCTTGGCGAAGGTCAGGGCATCGGGAAGCTCCGCAGGCATGAAGTCCGGACCGTAGACCCCGGGGTAGGCCAGCCAGTCCCCCGTGCGCCCGATGCCGGTCTGTACCTCGTCGACGATCAACAGCGCGCCTGCCTGCCGGGTCAACTGGCGTGCGGCTTTGAGGTACCCCGGCGGGAGCGGGCGGACGCCGACCTCGCCCTGGATCGGTTCCAGGACCAGGGCAGCCACCGTGCCGGTGGCCAGGGCTGCTTCCAGGGCTCCGAGATCGCCGAAGGGAAGGTGCTCAACTCCGGCCGGCATCGGCTCGAAGGGAGCCCGGTAGGCCTTTTTGGCGGTCAGGGCGAGCGCCCCCATGGTCCGGCCGTGGAAGGCACCTTCCAGTGCCAGAATGGTTGGTTTTCCCTGGGTGTTCCCGTAGGAGCGCGCCAGTTTGAAGGCAGCTTCATTGGCTTCCGCCCCCGAGTTCGCAAAGAAGGCCGCGGAACCCTCCGGTGCCTTCACCACGCTCAGCAGCTTCTCCGCCAACGCGATCTGGCTGGGGCTGGTGAAGAAATTGGAGACATGCCCGAGGGTGGCCATCTGGCTGGCGATCACCGAGGTGACGAAGGGGTGCGCATGGCCCAGTGCGTTAACCGCTATGCCGCCCAGCAGGTCCAGATATTCCTTGCCGTCGGCGTCCCAGACCAGGGCGCCCTGTCCGCGCACCAGGACCCGCTGCGGGGCACCGAAGACGTTCAGCAAGGATTTCTGGTAGCGCGCCAGCCAGTGCGCGCCGCTGTCCGCAGCGACCAGCGTGGTGTCCTGTGACGTTTCTGCCTGTGGTTCGATGCTCATGCCGGTGCCTCTTCGTGGGAGTCAAGTTCGTGGGAGTCAAGGTGGTTCTCAGAGCTGTCCGGGAACACCTGGGTGCCATTGCCAGCTGCGGTGAACATCTCCACCAGCATGGAATGTGCCACCCGGCCGTCCACCACCGAGGCACTCTCCACTCCGCCCTCAACCGCCGCGAGACAGGCCTGCATTTTGGGGATCATTCCGGAGGCCAGGCTCGGCAGCAGTTCCCTCAGCTCGCTCACGCTCAGCGCGCTGATCAGCGAATCACGGTCCGGCCAGTTCCGGTAGAGGCCCTCGACGTCGGTCAGGATGACCAGGCGGGAGGCCTGAAGTGCAATGGCCAGAGCCGCTGCTGCGGTATCGGCATTGACGTTGAGCACGCTCGCGGCGTTGCCGACCTCCGGTGCCACCGTGGAAATCACCGGGATCCGCCCGGCCTCGAGCAGGTCAAGGATCGAGCCAGGGTTGACCCGCACCACCTCGCCGACCTGCCCCAGATCCACCTCTTCGCCATCGACCACGGTGCCGACCCGCTCGGCCTGCAGCAGGCCACCGTCTTCACCGGAAAGACCCACGGCATAGCGACCGTGGGCGTTGATCAGGCCGACCAGTTCCCGGCCCACCTGACCGGTCAGCACCATCCGCACCACATCCATGGCCTCCGGGGTGGTAACCCGCAGGCCGCCACGGAACTCGGATTCAATCCCTAGCCGGGACAGCATGGCGTTGATCTGCGGGCCGCCGCCGTGGACCACGACGGGCTTGAGCCCCACATGACGCAAGAACACCATGTCCTCGGCAAAAGCCTGGCGCAGCTCCTCGCTCACCATGGCGTTGCCGCCGTATTTGACCACGACGACGGTGCCCGCGAACCGCTGGATCCAGGGCAGCGCTTCAATCAGAATGGCGGCCTTGTCCTGGGCGGAATTCTGCTGGGCTGAATGGTTCTGATGTTTGGTCATGAGGAATACGCGCTGTTCTCGTGGACGTAGTCGTGCGTCAGGTCGTTGGTCCAGAGGGTGGCTTCCGCCTGGCCCGCTTTGAGGTTGATCTCCACCAGCACCTGGCGGCCACTGAGGTCCACCCCATCGCGGGGATCCCCGATGCCACCATTGCGGCAGATCTGCACGCCGTTGATCGACACGTCCAGCTGATCGGCATCGTAGGCGGCCCGCTCCACCGGAACGGTTCCCACCGCGGAGAGTACCCGGCCCCAGTTGGGATCCTGACCAAAGATGGCGGTCTTGAAGAGATTGGAACGGCCCACCGCGCGGTTGACCTCCATCGCCTCCGCCTCGGAAACAGCGTTGAAGGTGCGGATCGAAATCTCGTGGCTGGCGCCTTCGGCATCGGCGATCAGTGCCTGGGCCAGCTCGGTGCATACCGCGGTGAGTGCGCTCTGGAACTCCTGCGGGTTCGGGATCAGGCCGGAGGCTCCGGAGGCCATGAGAATCACGGTGTCGTTAGTGGACATGCAGCCATCGGAATCCGCCCGGTCAAAACTGAGCCGGGTGGCTTCCCGCAGGGAGGCGTCCAGAGCCTCCGGTTCCAGGACGGCGTCCGTGGTGAGCACCACCAGCATGGTGGCCAGCGCCGGGGCCAGCATGCCGGCGCCCTTCGCCATACCGCCCACGCTCCAGCCTGCCGGGCTGGTCCACTGCGCCTGCTTGCTCACCGTGTCCGTGGTCATCATCGCCTGGGCGGCCTGCGCACCGCCATCGGCGGCCAGTGACCCGGCAGCCTCGGTGGCGCCTGCCAGCACTTTGTCCATGGGGAGCTGCTCGCCGATCAGGCCGGTGGAGCAGACCAGGACGTCCCCTGCGGACACGCCCAGCAGCTCGGCAACCTTCTCCGCAGTGGCGTGTGTGTTCTGAAAGCCTTCAGCGCCCGTGCAGGCGTTCGCGCCGCCGGAGTTGAGCACCACGGCATCCGCCCGGCCGTCGCCCACCACGGTGCGGGACCAGTGGACGGGAGCCGCAGCCACCCGGTTGCTGGTGAACACCGCAGCAGCGGCATGCAGCGGGCCGTCATTGACCACCAGAGCGACATCCGGCTTCCCGGTGCTCTTGAGCCCGGCGACGACGCCTGCGGCACGGAAGCCTGCGGCAGCGGTGACGCCGGTTTTCCCTGCTTTTCCTGCTGGAAGTTCTGCTGATTCTGGCTGTTCGACTGATTCAGGCGAGACGGAATTCACGGGGCCACTCCTAGTGTGGTCAGGCCGAGGTTCTCCGGGAATCCCAGCGCAATATTCATGGACTGCACGGCGCCGCCTGCGGTGCCTTTCACCAGGTTGTCGATCACGGAACAGACCACCACCCGGCCGGTCCGCGCATCGTAGGCCACCTGAAGGGCCACATAGTTGGAGCCGACGACGGACTTGGTGCTGGGCCACTGGCCCTCTGGCAGGACGTGGATGAAGTCCTCACCGTCATAGGCGTCGAGCCAGATCTGGCGGATCGCTGCGGCGTCGAGGCCAGCGTGTTCAGGCCGGAGCCGGGCGGTGGCCGTGGTGAGGATACCCCGGCTCATCGGCGCCAGCGTCGGCGTGAAGGAGACCGTGACCGGCTGGCCGGAGACCTGGCTGAGGCCCTGTTCGATCTCCGGGGTGTGCCGGTGGACGCCGCCTACACCGTAGGGCGTCATGGTTCCCATCACCTCAGAGCCGAGCAGATGCGGTTTGAGCGACTTGCCGGCACCGGACGTGCCGGAGGCGGAGACGATGACGACATCCTGGGGCTCCAGCACACCCGCGGCAAATCCGGGGGTCAGTGCCAGCAGGGCGCTCGTCGGGTAGCAGCCGGGCACCGCGATCCGTGTGGCGCCCTTCAGCTTCCGGCGCTGACCCGGCAACTCCGGAAGACCATAGGGCCAGGTGCCGGAATGCGGCGAACCATAGAACTCTTCCCAGGCCCGCGGGTCGCTGAGCCGGTGGTCTGCACCCGCATCCACGACCAGCGTCTCCGGCGGCAGCTGAGCGGCGATGGCACCCGAGGCCCCGTGCGGCAAGGCCAGGAACACGACGTCATGCCCTGCCAGGTTCTCCACCGTGGTCTCTTCCAGCAGGCGGTCGGCCAGTGTCAGCAAATGCGGCTGCAACTGCCCCAGGCGCGCGCCCGCATTGGAGTGTGCGGTGATGGCGCCGATGCGCACCTCAGGATGGTTGGCCAGCAGCCGAAGGAGCTCTCCCCCGGCATATCCACTGGCTCCGGAGACAGCCACAGAAATCGTCATGATCACAGTCTAGCTGTAAATATGCATCACTGTAAATTATTATGCATCGGTGTTTCTGGCTGCGTCGGGGATTCAACGACCGTGGGAATGTATACCGGGCTTCCGGTGCCGTTGTCCTGCGTGAAGCTGAATCCGGCCGATTGCGGCATCGTTCCGGCCGGGACCTGCCACACATCAGCATCCCGCCAGGAGAGGGTGACCATGCCGGGCGCATCGGGCGCTTCCTGCCATGGCACGGCGGCCGCTATCCCCTGCCCCTTCCAGTCCCGACTGACCAGCCGCTTCGTCAGCACCAGCCCTGCGCCATCGCGCATTTGGTAAGGAAACACCCCGGTTCCGGCAAGGAGCGCATCAGTACGACCCCAGGTCGTGGCGGGTACCGCGGCCATCAGCCCGGCGAGCACGGTCGCCACCGTCGCCATCGTGCCGGTGTCCAGATCCGCCATCCCGTAGGCGAGAACGACTCCGGCACGGATGACGACGGCATTCACCGGGGGCAGCTGATCCAGCCAGGCCAGAACCTCGGGTTGCAGCAGATCGGTGGCGAAGGCGGGAACGAAGCCTTCGACGGTCCAGCGACCCGCCTGGCCCAGCGGTGGCAGCCGGAGGCCGTGGTCGCGCCCGGGCCCACTGGAATCGACCAGACGGATCTCCGGCAGGGACGCCGGGAGCTGCACCCAGAGCACGTTGGTCTGCTTGCGATCGCCAAACTTCGAT
Organism: Psychromicrobium xiongbiense; assembly: GCF_030271165.1. Taxonomy (GTDB): domain Bacteria; phylum Actinomycetota; class Actinomycetes; order Actinomycetales; family Micrococcaceae; genus Renibacterium; species Renibacterium xiongbiense. Next base: position 19,919 of record NZ_JASSZH010000021.1, read on the forward strand.
CCGCTATTCGTCGAGTTGTGGGCATAACCCACCAGCCGCGCAGCCTCAAACTGCCGGTCATCCAGGACGCCGTTCACCACATCGGCCAGGCCTATCGGCCAGATGGGTCCTGTCATCCGAGCCAGCCGGAAGGACGCTTCGCAGATCTCCTGGGCCGGCGCGGGAGCAGCGTCGTGCCAGGTCCAGCCTCGTGCCTCCACCTGGGCCTGAAGCGCACGACGACGCTGTTCAGCCTCAGCTCGCTCGCGTTGTCCGAACACCATGAACGCCATCCTCTCACTTCAGGGGTTCCTACGGCCCAGGGATGGTGGTTCAGCATTGGGTGGGCGTTCCGCGGCGTATTTTCACCCACCCGATGCCGGACTACCATCCCAGGCGCCGGCCGGGTCCAGGCCAAAAGCTCACCCGAGTCGCGTCAAGGTTTTAAGCAGTTACCGGCCCCTCCGTCACGTGCAATCCCCGGGGTTTGGCGGTTCCTTCCGCGCAGGCAGGAAGTAAGTGCTTAAAACTCTGACGCCGCGCACCGGCGCGCAGCCCACCCCCTCGGATGTGACTTACCCGGCATCGATAATCGCTCCCTCGCTGGGCTTCAACCACTAGCATGGGACCGTACCAAGTACCTGCCCGACGCACGTGAACCACAGGAGCGCGAGCTTGAAAGCGATAGTCGCCACGACCCACGGCGGGCCGGAGGTCCTCCATCTCGACGAGGTCGCCACCCCGATCCCTGGTCCGGGAGAATTGCTCATCCAGGTTGCTGCTGCGGGGGTGAATTTCATTGAGACCTATCAGCGTGAAGGCATTTACCCCACCCCCTTGCCCTTCACTCCCGGAGCCGAGGCGGCCGGCATCGTGGTCACAGTGGGCGAGGGCGTGGAAGGATTCGCCCCCGGCGACCGGGTGGCCACTGCCGAAGCGAGCAAGACCTACGCGGAATATGCGCTGATCCCCCAGGACAAAGCCCTTCCGGTACCCGATGGCCTGGATCTGACGACGGCCGCAGCCCTCCCGCTGCAAGGCATGACCGCCCACTATCTGATGAATTCCACCTTCCCGGTACAGCCAGGCCAGACCGTACTCAGCCATGCCGGGGCCGGTGGCGTCGGGCTGCTGCTGACCCAGCTGCTCAAGGCGCGTGGCGCCACCGTGATCACCACGGTCTCCACGCAGGAGAAGGAGGCACTGGCTCGGGCAGCCGGGGCCGACCATGTGCTGGGATACCAGGACTTTGCCCCGCAGGTCCGCGAGCTCACCGGGGGGCACGGCGTCGATGTGGTGTTCGATGGCGTCGGCCAGACCACCTTTGACGGCTCGCTGGAATCGCTCGCCACCCGTGGCATGCTGGTGCTCTATGGGGCGGCCTCCGGCCCGGTCCCAGCAGTGGATCCCCAGCGGCTCAACCGTGGTGGCTCGCTCTACCTCACCCGACCGACGCTGGGCTCCTATCTGTTGACACCGGAGGAACGTCGGTGGCGCTCCTCCGAGGTTTTCGAGGCCGCCGCCAACGGCACGTTGTCCGTCCGCATCGGTGGCAGCTACCCGCTGGCGGATGCTGCCGACGCCCATCGTGACCTGCAGGCCCGCGCCACCACCGGAAAGCTCGTCCTGATTCCATGAGCGAGCCCGTGTACGCCCCGCAGCTGCCCGGAAGCGCTTCAACTCCGCCGGAGCGGACGCTGATCCAGATCCTGCACAGCACCGCTCAATCATTCCCGGACGCTTCCGCCCTGGACGACGGCGAGCGCTGCCTCGGCTATGCCGAGTTGTTGCGCGAGGTGAACCGCTATGCGCAGAAGCTGCATCGGGCTGGTCTGGGCGCCGGGGACAAGATCGGCGTGCGGATCCCCTCCGGCACCGCAGAACTGTACCTGGCCATTCTGGCGGTGCTTGCCATCGGAGCGGCTTACGTGCCGGTCGATGCCGACGACCCCGACGAGCGCGCCAAACTTGTCTTTTCCGAGGCGAAGGTGGCAGGCATCCTGCACGCCGCGAGCGATGAGGATGACGGCATCATCGCCGCCCCCGGCAGACCAAAGCCCTTCCCGGCACCGCGTAACCCCACCCCGGATGACGACTCCTGGGTGATCTTTACCTCCGGCTCCACGGGCACCCCGAAGGGCGTCGCCGTCTCCCACCGTTCCTCGGCGGCCTTTGTCGATGCCGAGGCGCGACTTTTCCTGCAGAACCCGGACAGTGCGGCAGGCGGCCCGATCGGCCCGCAGGACCGGGTGTTGGCCGGCCTGTCCGTGGCCTTCGATGCCTCCTGCGAGGAAATGTGGCTGGCCTGGCGGCACGGCGCCTGTCTGGTCCCCGCGCCCCGCTCACTGGTGCGTAGCGGCATGGACCTTGGCCCGTGGCTGATCAATCACGGGATCACGGTGGTCTCCACGGTGCCCACCCTGGCCGCGCTGTGGCCCGCCGAGGCTCTGGAGAATGTCAGGCTGCTGATCTTCGGCGGGGAGGCCTGCCCGCCGGAGCTGGCGGACCGGCTGGCCGTCGAGGACCGCGAGGTCTGGAACACCTATGGGCCTACCGAGGCGACTGTCGTCGCCTGCGCCGCCCCTCTGGAGGGCGGGTACCTCGGGCATTCAGAGACGAACCCCATCCGGATCGGTCTGCCGCTCGACGGCTGGGACCTTGCCGTCGTCGATGCCGCCGGGGTTCCGGTAGCCGCGGGTGAGGTGGGCGAGCTGATCATCGGGGGCGTAGGCCTGGCCCGTTACCTCGATCCGGCCAAGGACGCCGAAAAGTATGCGGCGATGCCCAGCCTCGGCTGGCAGCGCGCCTATCGCAGCGGTGATCTGGTGCGCTATGAACCGGCCGGCCTGGTGTTCATGGGTCGCGCCGATGAACAGGTCAAACTGGGCGGGCGCCGCATAGAACTCGGGGAGATCGACGCCGCACTGCAGGCTCTGGACGGTGTCGCCGGTGCCGCTGCTGCCGTCAAGACCACGGCGGCAGGCAATCAGATCCTGGTTGGATACCTGGTGCCAGCCGCCGGAACCGTCCCGGATACCACCCTCTTCCGCACGGCCCTGGCCACCGAGCTTCCCGCTCCGCTGATCCCGCTGCTGGCCGTGGTCGACACGCTTCCCACCAAGACCAGCGGCAAGGTGGATCGCCAGGCACTCCCCTGGCCGCTTCCCGGTTCTGACAGCGCCGACGACGGTGCGCCGGCAGGCGACCTGGCCGAGGACGAGCGCTGGGTCCTGGAGCAATGGAACGCTGTTCTGGGCGGCTCGGCCAGGAATCTCGATGCGGACTTCTTCGCGCTCGGCGGCGGCTCGCTCGCCGCGGCCCAGCTGGTCTCTGCACTCCGGGTCCGCTACCCCACCGTGACAGTGGCCGACATCTACGCCCACCCGCGTGTCGGTGCCCTGCTGGAGTTGGCCCGCACCCACGCACCGCGCCTCGGCGCAGTCGCCGTGGAACGCACCGTCCGCCGGACGGCCCGACGCTCCCAGGTCTTCCAGACGCTGATGGGCATTCCACTGCACATCCTGGTGGCCATGCGCTGGCTGACCTACCTGATGGCGCTGAACAACCTGCTGCCGTGGTTCCTCACCGGCCACGGTGGAGACACTGCATCGGGCTGGTGGGGCCCGGCCGTGAGCTGGTGGTGGGTGCTGGCCAGCTGGCTGGTCTTCGTCAGCCCCTGGGGCCGGATGGGGATCTCGATCGCTGCAGCCCGCATTCTGCTCAAAGACGTCACACCCGGGGTGTACCCACGCAGCGGTCGGGTGCATCTGCGGCTCTGGCTGGCCCAGCAGATTGCCGATCACGCCCAGGCGGTGTCGCTGTCCAGTGCCCCATGGGTCACCCACTATGCCCGCGCCCTGGGAGCCCGGATTGGCAAGGATGTTAGCCTGCACTCGGTTCCCCCGGTCACCGGCATGCTCCGGCTGGGTGATGGTTCCTCCATTGAACCGGAGGTGGACCTGTCAGGCTGGTGGATTGACGGCGATGACGTCCACATCGGTGAGATCTCGGTCGGAGCGAATGCCACGGTCGGGGCGCGCAGCACCCTGATGCCCGGCGCCCGCGTCGGTAAGGGTGCGCAGGTGGCTGCGGGCTCTGCCGTTCTGGGCAAGGTCCGGGCAGGCCAGCTTTTCTCCGGCTCTCCCGCTCAACGGGTCGGCAAGGCCCGGCCGGACTGGCCGGAGGCACCGCACCGGAGCAACCGTCTCTGGCTGGTCATCTATGCCTGCGCTTCCACCGCTCTGGCCATGATCCCGTTCCTCGCCGCCGCACTGAGCGCCTGGGTGGGGCTGCGCCTGGCGCAGCTGTGGTTGCCGGCAGGCTCCCCTGCCACCGCGCTCCACGAGCTCTACCCGCAGCTCCTGTTGGCTGTCCCGTTGGCCGCCATCGTCTGGTTCCTGAGCCTCATGGTGCTGATCGGAGTGACCGTGCGGCTGCTCGGCATCGGCCTGCGTGAAGGCTTCCACCCCGTGCTCAGCCGGGTCGGCTGGCAGGTCTGGGCCACCGAGCGGGTACTGGATCTGGCCCGGGACCTGCTCTTCCCGATCTACGCCTCGCTGTTCACCCCGGTGTGGCTGCGGCTGCTCGGCGCCACGATCGGCAAGAACGTCGAGGCCTCCACGGTGCTCCTGCTGCCGTCCATGACCACCGTGGGCGATGGTGCCTTCCTGGCCGACGACACGATGGTCGCCTCCTATGAGCTCGGTGGCGGTTTTGTCCGTATTGCTCCGGCGAAGGTCGGCAAACGTGCCTTCCTGGGGAATTCCGGAATGACCGCGGCGGGCCGCTCCGTGCCTAAGAATTCGCTGGTCGCGGTGCTCTCCGCGACACCGGCCAAGGCCAAGGCGGGCACCTCCTGGCTGGGTGCGCCGCCGGTGCGGCTGCGCCGGGTTGCGCAACAATCGGATACCGAGCGCACCTTTGAACCACCCACCCGACTCAAAGTGGCACGCACGCTCTGGGAGCTGTGCCGGGTGGTGCCAGTGATGCTGACCGTGGCCCTGGCGCTGTCCGTGCTGGCGCTGATGAGCTGGCTGGCCAGCGTCGGCACCTACTGGCTGGCCGCCGCCCTGGGTGGCGTGGTGATGATGTTGGCCGGTTGTGTCGCTGCGGGCTCCGCCGTGGTCGCCAAATGGGTGCTGGTTGGCAAAATCCGCACGGGTGAGCATCCGCTCTGGAGCTCGTTCATCTGGCGCAATGAGGTGGCCGATACCTTCGTGGAGCTGGTCGCCGCCCCCTGGTTTGCCCGGGCCGCCAGCGGAACCCCCGCTTTGGTGTGGTGGCTGCGCGCGCTGGGCGCCAAAATCGGCCACGGCGCCTGGTGCGAGTCCTACTGGCTGCCGGAGGCGGATCTGGTCACCCTGGGTGAAAGCTCCACGGTGAACCGTGGCTGCGTCGTGCAGACCCACCTCTTCCATGACCGGATCATGGCCCTGGACACCGTGGTTCTGGCCGATGGCGCCACGATGGGCCCACACGGCGTCATCCTCCCCGCCGCACGGATTGGCGTGGGAGGAACGGTGGGCCCGGCATCGCTGGTCATGCGAGGGGAAACCGTGCCTGCCGGAAGCTACTGGATTGGCAATCCAGTAAGCCCCTGGCGTCGCCCACAAGCCCCACAGACCCGCCCCTGATACCCTCGAGTTCCCCTACCCACCACCAGGACTGATGAGCCCCACACGCGAGAAGAACCCCCAGGACACGCTGGACGCCTACACTCCGGCCCACGGCAGTGCGGACTACCGCGTCCATCACTATGATCTGGAGCTCGACTGCCGTCTGGGATCCAACCGGCTGGCCGGCCGGGCCAGGATCGAGGCGGAAAGTCAGGTCAAGCTCAAGACCGTCCGGCTCAGCCTCACCGACCTGAAACCGGGCAAAATCGCGGTCAGTGTGGGGGGCAAGGCACAGCGGATCGCCAAGTATGCCCATCGCTCCGATGTTCTGACCATCACCCTGGACGAGGCCCTCGCCAAAGGCACAAAGTTCACCCTGGACATTCGCTACGAGGGCAATCCCGGGCCGGCCATGGGCGTCTGGGGAGACGTGGGCTGGGAGGAGCTGGAGGATGGCGTGCTCGTGGCCGGCCAGCCTACCGGCGCCTCCACCTGGTTCCCCTGTAATGACCACCCGAGTCAGAAGGCCAGCTTCGTTCTGGCGGTCACCACGGATGCGAATTACCGGCCGGTCTGCAATGGCGTTCTGGTGCAGCGGCGCAGCAAATCCAGCCGGGAAACCTGGGTCTACGAGCAGCCCGAACCCATGGCGACCTATCTGGCCACCCTGCAGATTGGGCGCTACGAGCTCCAGCCCCTGCAGGCCGCGCCGGCTCCGGCGGTGCCGCTGGCCGTCGCGGTGCCCGCCGCGCTGGCTGCGAAGGCGCAACGTGGATTGTCGCGGCAGCGTGACATGCTGGACGCCTTTGAGCGAGCCTTCGGCCGCTACCCCTTCACCGGGTACACCGTGGTGGTCACCCCGGATGAGCTGGATATTCCGCTGGAAGCCCAGTCGCTGTCGATCATCGGCCGGAACCATCTCGATGCCAGTTGGGAATCCCAACGCCTGATCGCCCACGAACTCTCCCACCAGTGGTTCGGCAACTCGCTGACCGTGGGCACCTGGTCGGACATCTGGCTGCATGAGGGCTTCGCCTGCTACGCCGAGTGGCTCTGGTCCGAGGCTTCCGGAGCGCCCACGGCGGAACAGCGCGCGACGGCGGCACACCGGATGCTGGCCGGCAAGCCTCAGGATCTCCTGGTGGGCGCGCCCGGACCGGAGCTGATGTTCGACGACCGGGTCTATAAGCGCGGCGCACTGGCGCTGCACAGCGTGCGGCTACGCCTGGGCGATGCGGCGTTCTTCGAGTTGCTGCGGACCTGGACGGCCCGTTTCCGTCACGGCACCGTCAGCACGGCGGGTTTCCTGGCACTGATCGAGGAGCTGCACCCGGACGTCGACGCCGCAGTGCTGTTGAACCCCTGGCTGTTCCAGGCCGAGCTGCCGCCGCTGGGCTGAGACAGCTACTGTTTGGCGGGCTGACCGTCAGCGGGGTCCTGCGTCGTGATCGCCGCAGCCTCAGCAGCTTTCCCCCTCTCCACCAGCCACAAGGCAATGCCCATGGCCAACATGGAAGCGCCAAGCGGTATCACTCCCCTGTTGAGGACATCGAGGAAGAAGGTAAGAATTCCCAGGCCGGTGTTGTTCGAGCCGCGGAGCGCGTCAACGAACAACCCACTCACCTGAGTGCTCACTTCGAGCAGGACGACTCCCAGCACCAGTGCCAAGGCGCCATAGCCAATCAGCCGGATCCGTGCGTAATGCATGTCGCTCTCCTTCGGGTGGACTGACCCACGACGCCCATAGGTTCTCGTGATGTTCGAACGAACCGGTAAGATCACGCTACGCTGGTTCACAGATCGCTTCAAGGAATTTCAAAGCAGTGCGCGGATGAATGCCAGCCAAGATCCGCTGCTTCCGATGGGCGCATCCTGAGAGGAGTCACCGTGAGCCCTGAACCTCAGATCCCCGGGTGGTTCTCCGCCTTGGGAGCCGTCACCACCATCGTCTGGTTCGCGCTCTTTGTCCTGACTCTGGTCATGATTCTCAGGTCCGCCTACCTCAGCCCAGCTCAGCGAGCGGTGTGGAGCATCATCGTCGTGTTGCTGCCGGTCCTCGGCTCCCTGGTCTGGATCGGGTCCTTCCTCCTGGGACGGCGACGGGCCTCTGGCAAGGAGCGATCCGCGGCTCAGCCCACCGCGAGCGCCAGCACCAGGCTCTCCGGCAGGCCGTAGTCGGCTGCATCCAGCAGTTCCACAGTGCCCGCGCTCCGCAGCGCGACGGTGTCCACGGCCGCCGGGTCCTCCTGCAGCCCGGTTCCGCGCAGTTTGAGCCAGGCTTCGGTCGCGGCCCAGCATTCGGTTCGGAACCTGCTGCGGTCCGCAGCCGTCTCGCAGCGCACCAGAGCCACCTGCTCCGCGGGATGCATCAGCCTGGTAAAGCCCGCAAAGTCCGCCGCTCCGTTGCGCTCACAGTCCACGCCCACGCGGAGGCCCGCCGTCATCGTGCCCGCCATCATCGCCCAACCCTGGCTGCTCGTGGCGCTGAAGGATCCTGGCACCCCATGGAAGCCCGGCCTTCCATGATCACCGCCCTCGCCATGGACCGGACACACATAGCTCGGCATCAGACTGCCCGGTGAGACACCCGCCAGCTCGGCCACAAAATAGCGCAGGGCAATGCGTCGGCGCTGAAAATTCCTCCGGTCGCGTAGTGCAACCAGCCGCCCAGCCCGCCCTGTTTCGGCAGGCGTCAGCCAGGAAAGCTCTTCGGGTTGCGGGTGGAATCGATCAAGTCTGACCGCCCGCACCGCAACCTCGCCGTGCCACCGAACGTCAGAGCCGCCCACGGCTGTGGGTTCACTCTGACTTAATCGGCCATTCACCCTCCTAGCCTAAGGTTCTTCCATGATGGACATGACGCTCGAGGGTGCTGGCTACACCGTGCTGGATACCGACGACGATGACCCGGTACTGATCGGCCCGGACGGCAGGGCTGTGGACACCTGGCGTGAGGGCTACCCCTACCCAGAACGGCTCTCCCGCGAGGTCTACGAAGTGGACAAGCGGCTGCTCCAGATCGAACTGCTGAAGCTGCAGAACTGGGTTAAGGAGTCCGGCCAGCGCATTGTGCTGCTCTTCGAAGGCCGCGATGCTGCGGGTAAGGGCGGCACCATCAAACGGTTCACTGAGCATCTCAACCCGCGCGGCGCACGGGTGGTCGCCCTCGAGAAACCCAGTGAACGCGAAAAGACCCAGTGGTACTTTCAGCGTTATATCGCCCATCTTCCCTCTGCGGGTGAGATCGTCCTCTTCGACCGCTCCTGGTACACCCGGGCGGGTGTGGAACGGGTCATGGGCTTCTGCACCGAAGCCCAGTACACCGAGTTCTACAAGCAGGCCCCGGCCTTCGAGAAGATGCTGCTCAATGACGGCATCCACCTGGTGAAGTTCTGGTTCTCTGTCTCTCGGGCCGAGCAGCTGACCCGCTTCACCATCCGTCAGGTGGACCCGGTTCGCCAGTGGAAACTCTCCCCCATGGACCTGGCATCGCTGGATAAGTGGGATGCCTACACGCAGGCCAAGGAAGCCATGTTCCGAAAGACCGATACCCGCCAGTCGCCGTGGACCGTGGTCAAAAGCAACGACAAGAAACGCGCCCGCCTCGAAGCCATGCGGCTGGTGCTGGCCAAGTTCGATTATCCGGGCAAGGACGTCGAGCTCGTGGGCACGCCGGATGCTCTGGTGGTTGGCCGGGCCTCGGATCTCTTCGGTCCGGAAGAAGGCAACCTGTACTGACGATCAAGCATCGATTGCTGCGTTGTGTGCCGTTTTTCCAGCGAGAAATCGGCACACAACGCAGCAATCGATGAGGAAAAAACCGAACTTAGCGCAGGACGGCGCCAAACGCCTCCGCCGCGGCGGCCACGGCTGCTTCCCGGGCGGCACTCGCTTCATCGGCGGTCAACGTGCGGTCCGGTGCCCGGAACCGCAGGCTGAACGCCAGGGACTTCTGGCCTTCACCAACCGAGGCACCCCGGTAATCGTCAAAGAGCGCCACATCCTCCAGCAGCTCGCCGGCACCGGTGCGCAGCACTTCCAGCACCTCTGCCGCAGGGATCTCGGCCGGGACCAGGAGGGCGACATCCTGCGAGGCCACCGGGAAGGTAGAGAGATCCTTTGCGACGATCACGTCGGCGGTCTCCTCGAACAGGGCATCGGCATCGAACTCCACCGCTACGGTACGTTCGGGCAGATCCAGTTCAGCGAGCAGCCGCGGATGCAATTCGCCCGCATAACCCACCACGGCACCACTGCGCAGGCTCAGCGTGGCGGTGCGTCCCGGGTGGAATGCCTGGTGGCGGCCCTGACTGACCACCAGATCGACACCGAGCACCTCGGCAGCGACCTTGGCCACATCGAGGGCATCAGCATAATCCCAGGCACGCGGGGCGTGACCCGGCGCGGCAACCGTGTCGTGACCGAGCAGCAGCGCGGCCACATGAAGCGGCTGATCCGGAATCCCGGAGTAGAGCGCTTCCAGAACGTCCTCGTCGGGCTTGATGCCCAGCGGCGGAATGCTGGCGGTTCCCATCGTCTCACCGGGCAGGAATACCGATCCGGCCTCGAAGAGCGCCAGATCACGGAAGCCGCGGGAGAGGTTGCGCCTGGCCACCTCGATCAGCCCCGGCAGCAGCGAGGTCCGCAGGAAACCGAACTCCTCGCTGATCGGGTTGGCCAGTTTCACCGCGGTGACCGGCTGCCCGGCGTCGGGCGTGCCGAACGTGTTGTTGCCGGCCTGTGAGACGAAGGGGTAGGCCATGACCTCCACCAGCCCGGAGGACGCCAGGGCACTGAGCAGACGACGGCGCTGCTGCTGGATGCGACTCAGGCCACGTCCGGGCGGGGCGACCGGCAGCACGGAGGGGATGTGCTCGAAGCCGACCAACCGGGCGACTTCCTCGGCCAGGTCATCGCGGGTCAGCAGATCGGTCCGCCAGCTGGGCGGGGTCACCAGATACGCGTCGTCCCCTGCAGGCTCCACGATGGCACCCAGGTCACGCAGTGACCCTTCGACCTGCTCGGCGGTGAAATCAACGCCTATCCGCTGGGCCGGGTACGCCACGGGCAGCTCGATGGCCACCGCAACAGGCTCGGCACCGACGTCGGTGCCGTGCTCGTCCACGGTGCCACCCGCGAGGGCTACCAGCAGGTCCACAGCACGCTGGGCGGCCCTATCGGCCACCTGCCAGTCCACCCCACGCTCGAAGCGCTTGGAGGCTTCGGACGGCAGTTTGTGCCGGCGCCGGCTGCGCGCAATCGACACTTCCTCGAAGTGTGCCGCCTCGATCAGCACGTCCCGCGTGCTCTCAGACACCTCGGTGGAAGCGCCCCCCATCACACCGGCGATGCCGATCGGGCCGGTCTCGTCGGTGATCAGCAAGTCTTCTGTATGAAGGGTGCGGGTCTTGGCGTCGAGCGTCGTCAGCGTCTCTCCGGCCTCAGCGCGGCGCACCACGATCGGCCCGGTGACCTTGTCCAGATCGTAGAAGTGCAGCGGCTGGCCGAGCTCCCACATGACGTAGTTGGAGATGTCGACCGGCAGCGAAATACTGCGGATCCCGGCCAGGCGCAGACGCGAGGCCATCCACACCGGGGTGGGACGGCTGGCGTCAATGCCGCGCACCACGCGGGCCACAAACCGATCGGCTCCGGGCCTGCCATAGATGGGCGCCTGGTCAGCGATCGTCACCGGGTAGCCCTGTCCATCGGCCGCCACCGTAGCCGGCAGGCTGGCCGGGTCGGTGAACTCGGTGCCCGTGGCATGAGCGTATTCACGCGCGATGCCGCGGATCGAGAAAGCGTAGCCACGATCCGGGGTGACATTGACCTCGGCCGCATGATCGTGCAGGTTCAGCAGCTCGTAAACGCTCGTGCCGACCTCCGGGTCAAGGCCCAGAGTGGACAGCACCACGATGCCGTCATGCTCCTGGCCCAGCCCCAGCTCGCGGGCGGAGGCGATCATCCCGGCGGAGACATGTCCATACGTCTTCCGGGGGGAGATCCGGAAATCGCCGGGCAGCACGGCACCCGGCAGGGTCACGATGACCTTGTCTCCCTCGACGAAGTTGTGCGCACCGCAGACGATGCCCTGAACGCCATCGGGCGAAATGCCCTCCGCTGAGCCGTCCTCACGCGCCAGCGGCTGCTCTGCCCCTTCAGGAACCACGCGGACCTGACACCAGTTGATGGTCTTGCCGTTGCTTTGCGGTTCCTTCACCAGCGAGAGCACCTGGCCGACCACGATCGGCCCGGAGAGCGCATCGGTCGGCCGGTGCACAGCCTCCTCTTCGAACCCCACCCGGACCAGATCTTTCATCACGTCCTCGGCGCTGGCCTCGGCAGGGACGGCTGCGAATTCACGCAGCCAGGACAAAGGAATACGCATTAGATTTCCATCCCGAAGTGCTCACTGAAGCGGATATCGCCTTCAATCATGTCGCGCATATCCGCGACCTCATTGCGGAACATCAAGGTCCGCTCGATGCCCATACCGAAGGCAAAGCCCGAGTACTCCTCAGGATCGATTCCCGCGGCACGCAGCACATTTTCATTCACCATGCCGCAGCCCCCCCATTCGATCCAGCGAGGGCCACCCTTGGCACCGGGATGCCAGATGTCCAGCTCCGCAGAGGGCTCAGTGAAGGGGAAGTAGTTGGGCCGCAGACGAATCCTGGCCTCCTCGCCAAACATCTGGCGGGCAAAGTGTTCCAACGTTCCGCGCAGATTCGCCATCGAGAGGTTCCGGTCAATCGCCAGACCTTCAAACTGATGGAAGACGGGGGTGTGCGTGGCGTCGAGCTCATCGGTACGGAAGGTCTTGCCCGGGCACAGCACATAGATAGGCAGTTCCCGCTCCAGCATGGAACGGACCTGCACCGGTGACGTGTGCGTGCGCAACACCAGATGAGCCTCGGGAGGCTCCACGAAGAAGGTGTCCTGGAGTTCACGCGCCGGGTGATCCGGTTTGAAGTTGAGTGCGTCGAAGTTGAACCACTCCGATTCGAGCTCCGGGCCTTCGGCGATCTCCCAGCCCATTCCCACGAAGATGTCCGCCACCCGTTCCTGCAGAGTGGACAGCGGGTGACGGGCGCCAGCGCGCCGACGCTGCGGAGCGGCCGTCACGTCTACCGTTTCCTCCACCAGGATGCGCTCCGCGGCTTCCGCCTCCAGCACCACGGTGCGGGCCTCGAGGGCCTGGTTGACCTGGCTGCGGGCAGCGCCCATCAGCTTTCCGGCCGTGGCCTTGAGCTCCTTGGCCACATCCTTGATGCCACGGTTCGCCAGGCTCAGCGGCGATTTTTCACCGGTGTGCGCGATCCGGGCGGCCTTGAGCTGCTCAAGGTCCTGGGCAGCTGCGATATCGACCAGCGCGCGGGCCACGGCCGCCTGCAGGCCAGCCTCGTCAGTCGGCTCAGGCACGATGACGCCAGGCGCAGCGGCCTCAGGCGCCGTCGCATCGGGCGCAGAGGGATCAGACGCCATGGGATGGGCGTCCAGAGATGAATCGGTCATGGGGAATGCACCTTGGTTCGGGGAATTGCCTGAACCAGTCTATGCGGCCCGATCGGGCCGGGCCGCATACGTGCAGGCGATTAACTGTAAGAACCTGGATTCTGCGGCGGGAATGGCGGCTGTCCCGGATTCTGCGGCGGCTGGGGTGCTCCCTCCGAACCAGGCGCAGCCTGTCCATACCCGGGCTGGCCATAGCCCTGCTGGCCGTATCCGGGCTGGCCATATCCGGACTGGCCGGTGGAGGGCTGCTGGCCATAGGGGTTCTGGCCGTATCCGGGCTGTTGCGGCTGCGGCTGCTGGCCATATCCGGGCTGCTGAGTCTGTGCTGGCTGACCGTAGCCGGGCTGCTGCGGCTGTGGTTGCTGACCGTAGCCGGGCTGCTGCATCGGCTGCCCGTAGGCTTGCTGACCGTAGCCGGGCTGCGGCTGCTGCCCATACGCCTGCTGACCGTACCCCGGCTGCCCGGGGAAACCAGCCTGTGCCGGGTAGCCCGTCATGGCGGGTGCGGGAGCCTTCTTCCGGTTCATCATCACGAAGAGCAGGACGCCTCCGACCACGACGACCAACAGGACGACGGCCAGGATGATGATCCACACCGGGAATCCGGCATTGCCTGCATCCTGGCCTGGCGTCCCAGCCGGGTTCTGACCACCTGCGGGCGCGTTTGCCGCACCGGCTCCGCCGTCTTCCCCGACAGCCTTGAGCGAGCCGCCCTTGAAGGTGAGGAGGTCCCAGGTGGCCTTGTTGCCGGAAATCTGTGCCCCGTCCGCGGAGACTACCTTCCCGGGAAATTCCACGGAAAGAGACATATGGCTCTTTCCATTATTCAGTTGGGACGGGATGGGTGCGGACGTCGCTGGGGCCGAGGAGGACCCGGTAACCATGCTGAAGGTGTATTTGTGATCCGCATAGGTGATGCTGATTCCTTTACCCGCGGATGAGGAAGCCAAATCCTGAGGTGAGCCGGAATAGGACACCTTCTTACCTTGGTACTGGCCGTCATCGTAGGGTTCCACCTTTGCCCCGGGCAAGCTGGTCGAGGGATCCGTGCTGGAGCCACCACCGAGGCTCTTGACGTAGTCGTCATAGGTCTTGCCCTTGAGTTCCGCCTTGTCGATCGCCATCACGATCACCAGATCCAGCGACGTCGGCGAATTGATCTTGGTGTTCATCTCATACTTGCAACCCGAGAGTGCAAAGAGGACTGCTACCACCAGAGCCAGGAGGGACCAGAGCCGCCCGGGCCCCACCCTCCTCCCCGGGGACGAGTCCATGGGAGGACGGGGACCAGATGCGATTGCCACGATGAGACGACCTTTGCGGGAGGGTTCCAGACAGTTAGTACAGCGATTATCGCAACAACCGGGGCCGCAGGTCCACTACACGAGTGTTCGACGAGATATGTGACCCACAGAGCCAATCTCCCCACTAGCCACGCTTTCGAATATATGTTCGAATAGAAGCATGCGTTGGACAACTCAGGAACTGGTACCCGAACCCGGAGCCCAGGAGCAGCCCCTGATTCCTCTGCAGGGCCTGCTCCGGAGCGTCACCACCCCTGAGTTCTCCGGAGTGACGTTCCATGAGGTCGCCGCCAAATCCCTCCTCAACAAGGTCCCGGAGGGTTCCACGATGCCCTTCCGGTGGACCATCAACACCTACCGGGGTTGTTCCCACGCCTGCGTGTACTGCTTTGCCCGCAAGTCCCATACCTATCTGGAGTTCGATGCCGGCCGCGACTTCGACTCGCAGGTGGTCGTCAAGGTCAATGCGGTGGAGGTACTGAGGGCCGAACTCGCCCGGCCCTCCTGGCAGCGGCACCCCGTCGCACTCGGCACCAATACCGACCCCTATCAGCGAGCAGAGGGTCGCTACCAACTTATGCCGGGAACCATCAGAGCGCTGGCGGACTCCGGGACACCGTTCTCCATTCTCACCAAGGGCACGCTGCTCGCCCGTGATATCCCACTCCTGGTGAAGGCCTCCGGCCAGGTTCCCCTGGGCCTCGGCATCTCACTGGCACTGACCAACCAGGAACTTGCCGCCACGCTGGAGCCAGGCACACCCTCCCCTCGCGCCCGGCTCTCGCTGATCAGCCGACTCCGCGAGGCCGGCCTGCCCTGCGGTGTGATGGCGATGCCGATTCTGCCCTGGCTCACCGACAGTGATGAGGCGCTCGACTCCTTGTTCTGCTCCCTGGCAGCCGCTGGCGCCACCGGCGTCAGCGCAGGGGCGCTCTACCTGCGGTCGGGCACCCGTGAATGGTTCATGTCCTGGCTTGCCAGCCACCATCCGGAGCTGGTGGGCCGCTACCGCCGTCTCTACAGTGGGGGCTCCTATGCCTCGGCCGATTACCGCCGCTGGCTCGGCGGCCAGGTGCATCACTTCAGGGAGCGTCATGGACTGGGCGGCAGTGCGGCGATGCACCGGGTCAAACCCACCGTCGTGCAGGATCCCCGCATCGAGGAAGCTGACTATCCGCAGGGCAGCATGCCCACCGTGGAGGCGAGCAACGCCAGATCCGCCATCATCCAGGACACTCTCTGGGCGTTCTCCGGCTAGCGTTGCACCCCGGACCTCGAGACAGCCAGGCGTGTGAGAAGCGCCTCCACAATGGGCCGATCCGCCTCAATCCACTCCAGCCCACGGATAGCCTGTCTGTCCTGGAGATCCATCCAGCGCAGAGCCTGGTGGTCCTCCAGGATGACCGGAACACCCTCGCTGATCACAGCGCACCAGACGCGCATCGAGGCCCGCTCATTCAGCGGCCATCCACCCGGCGAAGGGGCAAGCACTTCGTCCCCCAGTTCGATGCACACGCCGAGTTCCTCATGCAGCTCGCGATGCAGAGCAGCTTCCGGCGTCTCCGCCCGCTCCCGCTTGCCGCCGGGAAATTCCCAGCGGCCTGCCAGTGCGGCCGGGGCACTGCGCTGCGCCACCAGAAGCCGAGCCGGACTCGTCAGGGAATCGAGCAGGGCCGCCCCCACCACCTCAATCCGCGCGTCAGAGATCACAGCGCCAGTCTACGTGGATCAGCCCACAGGCCCGCGGGTCCGTGATGCAATGGTAGGAACTCCCCAAAGAAGGAATTCCCCGCCGTGTCTTCTCAGCTTTCCTCTCGCCAGCTCGCCCTGGCCATCGTTGCTCTGTCTCTCGGTGGCTTTGGCATCGGCACCGTGGAGTTCGCCATGATGGGGCTGCTGCCCAATGTCGCAGACGGCGTGCATGTCACCATCCCCGAGGCCGGCCACCTGATCTCCGCCTATGCGCTGGGCGTCGTGGTCGGTGCGCCCATCATCGTGGCGCTGACGGCGCGGATGCGACGCAAGCATCTCGCCCTCGCCCTGATGGGCCTTTTCACCTTGGGCAATCTGTCCTCGGTGGCCGCACCCGATTTCTGGTCGCTGCTGATCTCACGGTTTGTGGCCGGGCTGCCGCACGGCGCGTTCTTCGGGGTTGCCGCCGTGATCGCAGCCTCCCTGGTCGCTCCCACCAAGCGCGGCCGGGCCATTTCCATGGTGATGCTCGGCCTGTCGGTGGCGAACGTCATCGGCGTTCCCCTGGCCACCTTCATCGGCCAGAATTTCGGCTGGCGCCTGCTCTTCATTCTGGTCGGACTGATCGGCATCCTGACCATCTGCGCCATTGCCTTCTTCGTTCCGCTCCAGCCCGCCCCACACGACGCCTCCATCCTCACCGAACTGAGTGCCCTCAAGCGGATCCAGGTCTGGCTCGCCCTGCTGATCGGCATCGTCGGCTTCGGTGGTTTCTTTGCGGTCTACGCCTACATCGCACCCACGATGACGGAGGTCACCGGCCTGGACAAGGCCTGGCTGCCGCTGGTCGTGGCGCTGTACGGCGTCGGCATGGTGATCGGCAATGTGATCGGCGGACGGCTGGCCGACCGCTCGGTGATGCGCAGCATCTACCTGGTCATGGGACTCATGGCGGTGGTGCTGGTGGTGTTCAGCCTGGCGGTGCACTTCATCGGCACGGCTCTGCTGCTGGTGCTGATTCTGGGCGCCGTCGGCAGCAGCCTGACACCCGCCCTCCAGACGCGCCTCCTCGATGTCTCGCCCGGAGCCGAATCCCTGGCATCGTCGATGAACCACTCGGCCCTCAACATCGCCAATGCGCTCGGCGCCTTTCTGGGTGGGCTCGTCATCGCCTGGGGCTGGGGTTACACCGCTCCGGCCCTGGTCGGTGCCGTTCTGGCGATCCTCGGCCTCGGGATCGCGGTGTTCAGTGGTCGTTTTGATCGCCGGACGACTGCCGGCTGACTAGCCCCGCGCAACTAGGCCCGGGCCGCCCCCGCGCTGCGGTCCAGATCGGGTTCCAGGTAGATCACCCGGGCGATCGGAACCGCGGCACGCACCCGCTGTTCCGCCTGGTCGATGGACCGGGCGATCTGAGCGCCGGTGTCCGCCCCGTCCACCGAGATCTTGGCGGCCACCAACAGTTCCTCCGGCCCCAGGTGCATGGTGCGCAGATGGATGATCCGGTCAACACCCGGACCCACCAGAGCTGCCTCAATGGACGCGACATCCTCCGCCGTAGCAGACTCACCCAGGAGCAGCGATTTCGTCTCCAAGGCCAGCACGATGGCGACCGCGACCAGCAACAGGCCGATCAGCCCGGTGCCCACTGCGTCCCAGATGCCGTTGCCGGTCATGAGCGTCAGGGACACTCCGAAGAGGGCGAAGACCAGACCGATCAGCGCTGCGAAGTCCTCCAGCAGGATAACCGGCAACTCCGGCGCCTTGGCGGTGCGGATGAACTGAACCCAGCTGCGGCTGCCGCGGGTGTGATTGGATTCCTTGATCGCGACCGTGAAGGAGCGTCCTTCCAGAGCAATCGCACCCAGCAGGATGACCAGCGGAACCCACCACCAGGGACCTTCAAAGCCGTGCGGATCGTGAAACTTCTGCCAGGCCTCATACAAGGCGAACAGGCCGCCGACACTGAAGAGCACAATCGAGACGATAAAGGCATAAATGTAACGTTCACGGCCATAACCGAAGGGATGCTGGGGGCTGGCCTGCCGCGAGGACCGCTTGGCGCCCACCAGCAACAGGAGCTGGTTGCCGGAGTCTGCCACCGAGTGGATGGACTCGGCCAGCATCGAGGAGGAGCGAGTCAACAGAAAAGCAAGGAACTTCAACACTGCAATCGCCAGATTGGCAGTGAGCGCCGCGATGATGGCGCGATTTCCGCTGTGCGTAGACATTCAGTTCCTCTGCGTCGATGTGTTCGTCACGCAGGAATCCTGTGCGTGATCTGTGTTCTGACGCCACGCTACCGCGTGGGATTGATCATTCCCAAGCAATGACCCACCACCAGCTCTCGGATGTCTACACTATGAGTCCGGATCAGCGATATAATACAAATGTCCAACATCTAGAAGGAGAGCATCATGGGTTTCATCGGATGGATCGTTCTGGGCCTCGTCGTCGGCGTCATTGTCAAGGCCATCATGCCGGGCAAGGTCGGTGGAGGATGGATCACCTCGCTGATCCTGGGCGTGATCGGCGCCATCGTCGGAGGCTGGATCGGAGACCTGCTCTTCGGCTCGGGCAGGATGGAGTTCTGGAACCTGGGTTCCTGGGTTCTGGCGATTGTCGGAGGTCTCGTCGTAGCTGGTATCTGGGGTGCTGTGACGGGTCGCAAGTCCCGCGCCTGAACCTGCGCTTCAGCCGAAACTACTGAGCCAATTGAAACTATTGGCGACGCTGGGCGCGCGCGCTGGCGTACAGGCACACAGTGGCCGCGGTAGCCAGGTTGAGGCTCTCCGCTGAACCGTAAACCGGAACTGCAACCCGATGATCGGCAAGCTGCAGTTCTTCAACGGAGAGTCCCTGCGCCTCGTTGCCCAGCAGCCAGAGCGTAGGCTGCTCCAGAGCGTAGCTCGCTTCCGGAGTTTCCTGGTCAAAGCCGCGTGCCGCTGATTCGTCCTGCAACTCGTCGAGGTTCAGAGAGCCGTATCCGTCTGCAGCGAGAACACCCAGTCCTACAGAACGGCAGGCCTGCGCCACCTCGGCGGGCTCCACACCCAGCACGATGGGCAGATGGAACAGCGAACCGGCCGTACTGCGAACCGCTTTGGGATTGTACGCGTCCACGCTGGAGGAGCTGAAGATCACCGCGTCCGCCCCGGCAGCGTCGGCCGCTCGCAGGAGCGCGCCGGCGTTGCCCGGATCCTGCACCCGGCACATCATGGCAATCAGTTGCGGCCTGGCAGCGATCACTTCGGTCAGCGGAACGTCGACAAAACGGCAGACGGCAACGATTCCCTGCGGGTGGACGGTATCCGTCATGGCAGCCAGGACCAATTCACTGGCGATGCGGAGCCGACTGTCGAGCCCACTGGATTCGATCAGGTCCTCGAACTCCGGAAAGCGGTCCAGACACTCCCGGCTGGCGTACAACTCATCCACCAGGGCGTCACCCCCAGCCTGCAGGCAGTCGCGGTGCGCCCGCAACGCCTCACGAACAGCCTGTGGACCTTCGACCAGGAATTGGCGACGCCGGGTACGCGAAGAGCGCCCCAGCAGTTTGGCCACATCCTTCGCCCGATCAGCTCGGGGATTGGTCATGGCCTCAGCGTTGGGGCGCTCTTCGCGAATCACTCAGTCGTCCTGGCGATCAGTCTGGCTACACGGCGTGGCCGTGGTTCAGCCAGCCACCGGAGCGGAGGTGTCAGCAGGCAGGGCATCCTTGGCCAGCTTGACCAGCCCAGCGAAAGCTGCGGCGTCATTGACGGCCAGCTCGGCGAGCATACGGCGGTCGACCTCGATCGAAGCGGCCTTGAGGCCCTGGATCAGGCGGTTGTAGGTCAGACCGTTGGCGCGGGACGCAGCGTTGATGCGCTGGATCCAGAGGCGACGGAAGTCACCCTTACGCTTGCGACGGTCGTTGTAGCTGTACACAAACGAGTGCAGCAGCTGCTCTTTGGCCTTGCGGTACAGGCGCGAGCGCTGACCCCGGTAGCCGGACGCCCGATCGAGAATAACCCGGCGCTTCTTGTGGGCGTTGACTGCCCGCTTCACACGTGCCACGTGCGTACTCCTTCAATAATGCTCTCAAGCCTGTGAACTGTCTTCCAGTCAACTGATCTGCCTGAGAAGGCTGGTCGAGGCCGCCTGGGCGGCCGGTTGAGTGGTTAGACGCCGAGCATCTTCTTGATGACCTTGGCATCGGCGGGAGCAACGATCTTGTCCCCGGCCAGACGACGGGTCAGCGTCGTCGGCTTGTGCTCAAGGTAGTGACGGCGGTTAGCCTGCTGGCGCTTCAGCTTGCCGGTGCCAGTGAGCTTGAAGCGCTTCTTGGCCCCGCTATGGGTCTTCATCTTCGGCATGGGCCGATCTCCTTCAGTGTGCGCTGGGTACCCAGCGGTTCGAAGGATTCCTTCGCGAGCGAAGAAATCCGATCATCAGGGCTGCGAAGAGCGTGTGCTCCTCGCCGCTAGTCTTTCGAGTCTCTTGCGGTGTTCCGGCCTGCAGTGCTTCGGGCACCTGCAGCCCGGGGTGCTGCTGACTTGGCCGGGGCCTTTGCCACGGGCTTCGGCGCTGCAGGCCTGGGGCTTGCGGTCGGCTTCGGCGTCGCTTTCGGAGCCGCTGGCACCGCCTTGGGCGCAGCAGCTGCGACCTTGGGCGTAGCGGGCTTCACAGCAGCTTTCGGCTCAGCCGGAGCTGCCTGCTTCGGTTCCTCCACCACGATCTCCGCGACGGCGGGCTCCTCAGCAACCTCTGCCTCTTCAGGCTCGACCGCTTCCACAGAATCGACAACCTCGACGACGGGCGCCTCGTCCACGACGACCTCGTCCGTCTCGATCTCCTCCGGCGTCTCCACCGTGAAGGACCCGGGCAGCAGATCAGCCAGGCTCTGCGTCATCGGCCCTGCGGAACCGGAAACGTCGATCTTGGCCTTAGCCTCGTTCTGCGCCTTGGCTTCGGCACGCTGGGCAGCACGGCGGGCTTCAGCCTTGGCCTCTGCCTTGTTCTTGACCGGACCGATCACCATCACCATATTGCGACCATCGATGCGCGGGGTGGACTCCACCACACCCACCGATGCCACATCTTCAGCGAAACGCTGCAACAGGCGAATACCCATTTCCGGGCGCTGCTGCTCACGTCCGCGGAACTGGATCATGGCTTTGACCTTGTCACCAGCGCCCAGGAAGCGCAGCGCATGCCCGGTCTTGGTCTCGTAATCGTGCTTGTCGATCTTGAGCCGGAACCGGATTTCCTTCAACACGGTATTGGTCTGGTTCTTCCGGGCCTCACGTGCTTTGACTGCTGCTTCGTACTTGTATTTTCCGAAGTCCATGAGCTTTGCCACGGGCGGTTTCGCCATCGGGGCAACCTCGACCAGATCTAGATCTGACTCAGCTGCGAGGCGGAGGGCATCCTCAATGCGGACAATCCCCACCTGTTCACCTGCTGGTCCGACCAGCCGCACCTCGGGGACGCGGATACGATCATTGATACGTGGCTCGCTAATGTGTGACTCCTGTCAGTGTCAAAAACTGGGCGTGTGCCAGTAAGTATTCAGACATCGGACACAGAAGAAGGCCTCCATTTGCCGATGCAAATGAAGGCCTCAAAGATCACAGCTTAAACGTCACCCGCTCAAACCGACCTTATACCCGGTAACTCCGCGTCCTCTGGAAGCGGGTCAAGGGGTGGGAGAGAACTCCACTTGCTAGTCGGGAGGAAAACCGCGCTGAATGCATGAGCATCTGAGCACAGGAGTAACCATCACCGACCGGTCTGTGACAAGCTTAGCACCATGAGCAGCACCGAGGATAATTCCGCAGCATCGACCCATACCCATCGCTTTGACGCCAGCCGCGCCGAGGACAGTGCTTCCGCTTCGCAGGCGGCCGTCCTGCGGGACATCGCAGAGGTGCCGGCCGTGGAAGTCATCACGACGGCGGCCGTGCATCTGATGAGTGCCGCCGCGGTGAAGCTCGGCCTGGCAGACAGTCCCGATGCCGAAGAACTGACCGATCTCGACGAGGCCCGCAAGCTCATCACCGCCCTGGCCGGATTCGTCACGGCTGCAGCTCCCGAGATCGGAAGCCAGCACGCCGGCCCCTTGCGCGACGGACTGCGCTCCCTTCAGCTGGCCTTTCGCGAAGCATCACTGATCCCGGACGCCCCCGGCAAGGGCCCGGGCGAGAAGTTCACCGGACCGGTCAACTAGTCAGGTCTACGGCTGCTCGGGCTTGCAGCCCAGGCGGCAAGCCCGGCTCCCGGCCGCATCCCTCAGACCGTGCTGACGGCGCGCCGCCGGACGCGCTGCGTCACCAGGCCAGCGACGGCCAGAATAGCCGCCATCCCACCCATGAGTGTGAAGCCCGCCCAGGCCCCCGCCTGGTCGATAGCGGCACCCGCGATGGGGGCACCCACCGCATTGCCCAGTGTCAGCGAGGAACCGTACCAGCCCATCGCCTCGCCACGTCGCTCCTCAGGAACCAGATCTGCGACCCATTCCGTGCTCGAGGAGAGCACCGGAGCGCAGAGCAGTCCCGGCGGGATGCTCAGCAGAGCCAACGTCCAGGTGTCCGAGGCGAATCCCATCGGTATGGTCAGCACGGCCATGGCCGCCAGGAGCCAGAGTGGGTTGACCTTGTGCTGCAGAGAGCCGTAGACCACACCGCCGATGGCTGATGCGGCGCACCAGGCCAGGAAAATGATGCCGATCTGGTCCTGGTGGCCCGCCCCGCGCAGGCTCGCCACGATGCCGACGTCGGTTCCGGTCAGGCTCATTCCCACCCCCACGGCCGCAGCGAAGATCGCCAGAACAGCACCGGTCACCCAGGACATGCGCTGCCGGAACGTGCTGGTGACGTAGCCCCAGCGTCCGGTGCGTCCGGCATCGTCCGCTTCTGCGCGCGCGTGCACCTCAGAGAGAGTTGCCTCCTCAGCGCCAGCACCTGAGACAACGGTCAGCGGCCCGGTGTGCAGGCCCTGGAAGTGCCCCGTGTCCGTAGTGTCCTCGAAGTCCACGCTGCCGGGCTGATCCGAACGCGTCGGCGGATTGAACCAGTACAGGAACACCCCGGACAGCGAGGAAGCCACCCCGACCACTATGAGCGCCAGGGTGGTATTGAGGGTGGCAATCACCACGCCCGCGGCGGGTCCGACCATGAAGGTCAGCTCCGTGCCGATGGAATCCAGCGCATAGGCGGTGCGGCGCGAGTTGGCGGACACCATCACACCCAGCGCCTGGCGGACCACCGTGAAAATCGGCACGGCCAGAGCACCGCCGATGGCTGCGGCCACCAGTAGGAGCAGGTAGGGCAGGAAGGGCGCGGTGCACCAGACCACCACTTCAGCGATGATGGAGGGCAGCAGAGCGCGACGCAAGCCCTGACGGTCAATCGCACGACCGCGCCAGGGAGCACCCAGGGCCAGACCGATCGTGACGGCCGCGGCAACGCCACCGGCTGCACCATAGCCCAGGCCAAGGGTATTGACCACATGGAGGGTCAGGATGATGCCGGACGCCGCATGAGGCAGGCGGGCGATCATCGCCACCAGGACGAGCCTTCGTACTGCTGCATTAGTGAGCAGCGCACGGTACTGGCCGAAATTCACGTCACAGACCTTTTCAGTGAGAAGGATGGAGGCACGCCCTGAGGCTCAGACCGTGCCTCCCCACCGCACTCGGTCCTGTGGGGATCTGTGCGGCTAGGGTAGTTGCTCTTGCGTTCCGCGGAGGCTGATCTGGAGCGAATCGACCCGCTCCGCAAAAACCTCGCTCTGCGCAAGGGCTTGTTGGAGGGCAGAAACCACGGAGTTGACTTGATGATGATCGAGTCCGGATACCAGGTGCACGATGACGTTCAGCTCCGGGCCCGAACCGCCTCCCGCTACAGTCACTCCCTCGGGAAAGACCGTGCGAATGCCAGAACCCGCCTGAATCGTCACGCCGTGCAACCAACTCATCGGGTTGGCCTGTGGCACCTCAGCCAGTCTATCGAATGGTTCAACGGACTCAACCCCTGGAACCCTGGGCCTATTCTCTGGGATCCTCGCCAGGGAGGCGGCATTGTTCCGGCCGTCCCACAGGCCGCCGACCACCCGCCGCACTTCCTCCTCGACGACGGGATCGGCGTAACTCGGCACCCATTCGCGCTGTTGTGCCAGGGCCCACACGGCAGGCCTGCGCACCACCACGGTTTCGGTGCCGGGGTCGATGACCAGCAGCTGGGCGCCTTCTGCCACAGCAGACAGAGCAGCCCGGGGCGCGTACACCGGCACCGGCCGCGCCTGTGAGTGCCACTGGGTCAGCCGCTCGGGCGAGCTGAAGACCGGCAGAGCGATACGCCCGTCCGGCGCCTTCACGGTCACCAGAGCCATCTCCGATTCTTTGTCACCGTGCGAATGATCAGGGTGAGCATGTTCGGCGTTCGTCGCAGGGTCGCTGGTGTCGGTGGCGATAATCGGCACGAAGACCCGTGCCTGCGCCAGGCTCGCAACCACCGCTGCCTCGCTGCCCCTTCCTGCACACAGCTCAGCGACACTTTTCCGGTACGCCGCGTCCGGGGCGCCGTCGTCGGCCGTGAAGCGGTGATGCTGACCTTCAAGATCGCGCCCTGCCCAGGGTTGCCCGGCGCCATCGGCCATTCCGCCAGCCGCACCGAGCCGCTGGGCCAGATGAGCGGGCAGCTCCCGGAACGGGGTGCTCATCGGCGGCCAGCGACGTCCAGTGCCTGGGGCAGAGTGAAGGCTCCCGCGTAGAGTGCCTTACCCACGATGGCGCCCTCGACGCCAGCAGGTACCAGCTCGCGCAAGGCGCGCAGGTCATCCAGGCTGGAGATGCCTCCGGAGGCGACCACGGGCTTGGAGGTGCGCTCGGTCATTTCGCGGAGCAACTCAAGGTTCGGCCCGCGCAGGGTGCCGTCCTTGGTCACATCGGTCACCACATACCGGGCACAACCGGCGTCCTCAAGGCGAGCCAGCACCTCCCAGAGATCCCCGCCGTCACGCGTCCAGCCGCGCGCGGCAAGAGTAGTTCCGCGCACATCGAGTCCCACGGCGATCTGGTCACCGAAACGCGCAATGGCCCTGGCCGTCCATTCTGGGTTCTCCAGAGCTGCCGTACCCAGATTCACCCGGGCTGCACCCAGCTCCAGAGCACCTTCAAGCGAGGCATCGTCCCGGATGCCACCGGAAAGCTCGATTTTCACCGTGAGCGTGGAGACTACTTCACGCAGCAACTCGGCATTGGAGCCACGGCCGAAGGCCGCGTCCAGATCCACCAGGTGAACCCATTCAGCACCATCGTTCTGCCAGGCCAGAGCAGCTTCCAGGGGGGAGCCGTAGCTGGTTTCGCTGCCGGCCTCGCCCTGAACCAGGCGGACGGCCTGGCCATTGGCGACATCGACGGCAGGAAGAAGTTCAAGAATTGACTCGGTCATGATTCCTCACAGTGTGGAACAAGGGTATGGGCAGGACGACGTGCTGAGCAAAAGTGGTTCAGGACGAGGACGTGAACAGATAGGCGGCGATGAATGCCAGCACGGCCAGGATCCCGAAACACACTGGGACCCAACGCGGTGCTTTCTGCTGCCAGAAGGCAATCACGCCGCCGACCAGCAGGCCACCCAGGCCCATGAGCAGAATCGACCACATCAGGCAGTGGTTGTTTCGTCAGGGACCGGACTCAGTCGGGGCAGCGATTCGACCCAGTTACGCAGCAATCGTGCTCCAGCATTACCGGATTTCTCCGGGTGGAACTGCGTCGCGGACAGCGGCCCGTTCTCCACCGCGGCGATGAACGGCGCACCGTGCTCGCTCCAGGTCACCAGCGGCGGCTTCATTTTCGGCTGATTCACGTCGAAGTCCCATTCCTGGACCCCGTACGAGTGCACAAAATAGAACCGCTCGTCCTCCACACCGGCGAAGAGTTTGCTGCCTTCGGGGACTTTCACGGTATTCCAGCCCATGTGGGGGACCACAGGGGCGGGCAGCAGCTTCACCGTGCCTGGCCATTCCCCCATGCCATCGGAGCTGATGCCATGTTCAACGCCGTGCTCAAAGAGGATCTGAAGGCCCACGCAGATGGCCAGAACGGGCCGTCCACCGGCTACGCGACGGCCGATCAGACGCAAGCCATCCACCGCACGGAGTTCCTTCATCACGGTGGCGAAGGCACCCACGCCCGGCACCACCAGACCGTCCGCCTCGAGGACATCCTTCGGGTCAGCACTGAGCGTCACCCGGGCACCAGCCCGCTCCAGCGCACGGACTGCGGAGCGCACATTGCCGGAACCGTAGTCGAGAACGGTGACCGTGGGTCCGGGCGTCTCAGGCAGTGACTCACTCACAGCAGGCCCTTAGTAGAGGGGATGCCACTCACCCGAGGGTCCGGCTCAATCGCCATCCGCAGGGCCCGGGCGAAGGCCTTGAACTGCGACTCCACAATGTGGTGAGGGTCGCGTCCGGCCAACACCCGCAGGTGCAGGCAGATCTGGGCGTGCAGGGTGATGGCCTCAAAGACATGGCGGGTCAGCGATCCAGTGAAGTGACCGCCGATCAGGTGGTATTCCTGCCCGGCAGGCTCACCGCTGTGCACCAGGTAGGGGCGTCCTGAGATGTCCACGACGGCGTGCGTCAGGGCCTCATCCAGGGGAACCGAGGCATCACCGAAGCGGCGGATGCCTGCCTTATTGCCCAGGGCTTCGCGCAGCACCTCACCGAAGGTGATCGCCACGTCCTCCACTGTGTGGTGAACATCGATGTGAGTATCACCGCTCGCTCTGACCTTCAGGTCAATGAGCGAGTGCTTGGCCAGCGCGTTAAGCATGTGGTCGTAGAACGGCACGGACGTGTCGATGTCCGCCTGTCCGGTGCCGTCGAGATCAACTTCGACCAGCACGGAGGACTCCGAGGTGCTGCGTTCGAGCCGCGCGATGCGATGGGTCACCATAATGTCCTTTGACTAAATGTGCGAAAACTGTGGTCTAGGTGGTCGATCAGGCCTAGTCCAGCAATCAGGCCTGATTCAATAAGCTGGGAAGGGCGTTGAGGAAGGCATCTGTTTCTTCCGCAGTGCCAGCCGTCACCCGCAGGCTATGCGGCAGACCGACGTCGCGGACCAGAATCCCCTGGTCCAGCAGACCCTGCCAGAGGCTGTGCGGATCCTTCACTCCCCGGAAGAAGACGAAGTTTGAATCGGAACGGGCGGGTTCCAGCCCCAGGCTCTTGAGGCCGTCGACGATCCGGTCCCGCTGGACCTTGATGTCCTCGACGTTTCTCAGCAGGGATCCGGAGCACTCCAGCGCCGCTACTGCGGCAGCCTGAGTCAGGGCCGAGAGATGATACGGAAGACGGACCAGTCGTAAGGCATCGGTCATCGCAGGAGCAGCAGCGAGATACCCCAATCTGGCGCCTGCCAGAGCGAAGGCCTTACTCATGGTCCGGGTCACGATCAAGCGATCTCGACCGGGCAACAGCTCCAGGGCGCTCGGGGTCCCGGCCTGGCGGAACTCCGCATAGGCCTCATCGACAATGACGACGGTACGGCTGGCCTCCCCGGCGCGATACACCGCCTCGATCACCTCGAGCTCCAGAGCGGTTCCCGTGGGGTTATTGGGTGAGCACAGCACCACAAGGTCCGGCTGGTACTGCTCCACCTGAGCAGCTGCACTCTCCGCACTCAGCGTGAAATCCTCGGCTCGTTGCCCGCTGATGTACTCCGTCCCGGTACCTCGCGCCAGCAGAGGATACATGGAGTATGTCGGGGGGAAACTCAACAGCTTTCGCCCCGGGCCGCCAAAAGCCTGAAGGATCTGCTGGAGCACCTCATTGGACCCGTTGGCCGCCCAGATCTGGTCCGCACTCAGCCCGTGACCGAGGTAGTCCGCCAGTGCACTGCGCAGCACCGTGAATTCACGGTCCGGGTAGCGGTTAAGGCCCTTGACGGCGGCATCCACCGCATCAACAATGGCGCGATGTGCATCTTCGGGAAAACTGTGAGTATTTTCGTTGACGTTGAGCATGATGGGCACGTCAAGCTGGGGCGCCCCATAGGGCTCCATGCCACACAACTCGGGACGAAGCGGCAGCCCGTTCAAGGCTGCGCGCCGGTCTGATTCAGGGAATTCACTCACCCGTCAATTCTAGGTGAGCAAGTGGGCACCCGCCGAACCCTGACCATCATCCGGGCCAGCCACCGTTGCAGATGGACGGATACCGGCCGCCAGGTTTCCCCACAAGGAGCGTTGGACCTCCTAGCGAGTCGGCACCAGCAGACTCTGACCGGGCTGTAGCACCGAAGACGTGAGGCCATTGAGTTCGATGATTTCGGTCACCAGATCCCCTTGATCACGGTTAACCCCACTGTGCGCGGCGAGCGACCAGATCGAGTCACCGGGCTGCACGGTCACGGAGGTCGCCTGCACCCCGGACACTGCGGCATCAGAAGCCTTGACCTGTCCCACGAAGGATCCGATCAGCACCAGGACCGCGACTGCAAGCAGCATCAGTGGAACGCCGATCAGCACCATACGCCCGCGTCTGGTCAGGTGCAGGGCGCTCCCTGGCTCGGCGTTCTGGAACGCGACACCCCGGGACGTAGCACCCGGGGCACGGCGGATGCGGGAGGCAGAGATCGCCATGGGGACCACTGCACGACGGCTTGGAGCGAATGCTGCCGTTGCGACATGAAGTGTGGACATGGGCATTACCTTTCTGTGATGGCGAATTCGAGGGTCCGTGACCTTCGAACATTCCGCCGTTTGGCCGGAAGCATTCTCAAGCGTCATAGAACATATTTTCGAATCTCTAAAGTCAGTTTTAGCACGAATGATCGAAGGGGATCAAGACTCGCTCGAACAAATGTTTGATTTCTTGCTTCCGGCCCCCTAGCCTGAGGGAAAGATCGAGCCGGGGCCCGGATCGATGAGGAACCTCAGCGTTGGTGGAATTCCGCGTTGAGTTCAGTCCATCAGCGGGCACCGACAAGATAGTGAAGTTCATCGCTGCAAGGGAAAGGCCGGTGGCTCAATGCCCACGGAAACCAACGCCACACCGGGAACCGGTAAGACCGGCCTCCGGGGTTTGACCGTGCGCCAGAAGAAGATCCTGGAGTGCATCCAACGCTCGATCAGCAGTAACGGATACCCGCCGTCCATGCGCGAAATCGGCGATCTGGTCGGATTGGCGAGTCTCTCCAGCGTCACCCACCAGCTCACCCAGCTGGAACGCCAGGGGTATCTGCGTCGCGATCCCAAGCGTCCGCGCGCCATGGAAGTTCTGATTCCCCTCACGCTCCGGGAAACTGAGGAAGAGGACGTGGCATCAGCGGCCACGGAGCAACAGGACGAACTGCTGGGTCACCACGGCCAGCGGGTCGCTGAGCTCTCCAGTGCTCAGGACACCGCCATGGTGCCCCTGGTCGGACGGATCGCCGCCGGTGGCCCGATTCTGGCTGAACAGACCGTGGAGGACGTGATGCCACTTCCACGCCAGCTGGTCGGCCACGGCGAACTGTTCATGCTCAAGGTGGCCGGCGATTCCATGATCGATGCCGCCATCTGTGACGGCGACTGGGTGGTGGTACGGAGGCAGAACGACGCCCAGAATGGAGACATTGTGGCCGCACTGCTGGACGACGAGGCCACCGTCAAAACCTTCCGTCAGCGCGACGGCCACACTTGGCTGCTCCCCCAGAACACCCAGTACGAGCCGATTCTGGGTGACCACGCGACCGTGATGGGCAAGGTTGTCACCGTACTGCGCGCCCTCTGATCCGCACAGGACATCAGTCGGCACAGGCCATCAGTCGGCAGGGGCCAGCCGTTTCAGTGCGCCCAGCACCAGTGCCTTATCCGTCGTGGCCCAGAACGGGGGAAGCGCTGAACGGAGAAATCCGCCGTAGCGCGCTGTCGCCAGGCGCGAATCCAGTACTGCAACCACTCCCCTGTCCTGGGAGGACCGGATCAGCCGCCCGGCCCCCTGAGCCAGACGAATGGCCGCGTGAGTGGCGGAAACCGACATGAAGCCGTTGCCGCCGTTGCGGGCCACCTCCCGGGTTCGCGCCGTCATCAGGGGGTCATCCGGCCGCGGGAAGGGAATCCGGTCAATCGTGACCAGCCGGCAGGAGGTTCCCTGCACATCTACGCCCTGCCAGAGTGACATCGTGCCAAAGAGGCAGGTATCAGGCTCCGCCTCAAATTGCCGGATGAGCGCTCCCATGGAGCTCTCCCCCTGACACAGAATGTTCAGATCCGTGCGTTTCCGCATGGCATCAGCAGCCTCTTCCGCTGCCTTTCGGGAGGAAAACAGGCAGAGTGCACCGCCGCCTGAGGCCTGGATCAGGGCCTGCAATTCATCCAGTTGCTCCGGCGAGTTTCCCCGTCCGGGCTTGTCCAGATGAGCAGCAACATAGAGCATGCCCTGCCGCGGGTAGTCAAAGGGGCTGCCGACGTCCACGCCGTTCCAGCTGGGTGCACCGGCCCCCAGCAGGCCCAGAGCACCGGCCGTGGGCTGGAACGCGGAGCCGATGGCGAGCGTCGCCGAGGTGAGCACTACGGTGTGGTTGCCGAACAACGACTCACGCAGGGTCATGGCAACACTCAACGGGGCCACATGCAGCATTCCCGGCTCCGAATCGGCCGCTGCCGCGTACCCCTGCTGCGGGTTGAACACCCCCGCCCGGGCCAGCCAGAGAACGTCGTCACTCTGGCCATCTCTACTCTGGCCTGCGAGCAGAATCCGCTCGCTGACATCCAACACTTCCTGAAGCCTCGCCCGCGCCTGCTGCCGCCCACCTGCTGCAGGCTGACCGGCATCACCCTTGGAGTCAGAGAGCGCCACTCGCGCTGCATCACGCACGAGCGTCAGGGCTGATCCCTGCTCCGCGTTGACGCCATCAGGCATCCATCCTGCTGGGGGACCACTGAGTGCTGCTTCCAGTGCCTCCGCCGCAGAATGCAGCGCATCCACCGAGATCGCAGTGTGCCTCCGAGCCGCCGCCGCCGCAGCCGTCACCATGGCGGCTGAGAGCTGAGCCGAGACAGCACCGGTCACCCGGTCCACCAGTTCGTGTGCCTCATCGACCACCACGACGTCGCTCTCGGGTAAGACCGCCGCGTCGCCGAAGGTGTTGATCGCCAACAGCGCGTGATTCGTCACCACCACATCCGCCTCCGCCCCTCGTGCGCGCGCCCGCTCGCTGAAGCACTCCGAGGCCAGAGGGCATTTCTGGAAGCCGAGGCATTCCCGCGCGGTCACTGAGACCTGTCGCCAGGCGCGATCGCTCACCCCGGGCATCAGTTCATCCCGATCGCCCGTCTCGGTCTCCTCCGCCCACTCCCGTAGCCGGACGACTTCCTTGCCCAGGGAGGTCGCCGGACCAGCACCGGGGAGCACCATCGAGGCGTCCTCCCCCAGCGCAAACAGCTGGCCGTCTTCGGCTTCATCCGTCGGGAAACCACCGGAGACCTTGTGTTTGCACACGTAATTGCTGCGACCCTTGATCAACGCCACGTCGATGGCTCGTGGGAGCACCGGCTCCAGTGCGGCCAGGAGTTTAGGCAGGTCCCGGGAAACAATTTGCGACTGGAGGGCCAGCGTTGCCGTGGCGACGATCGAAGGCCGCTCGCTCTCCAGGGCATGAACGACGAGCGGAATGAGGTAACCCAGCGACTTACCGGTTCCCGTTCCCGCCTGCACCAGCAGATGGGTATCAGACTCAATGGCAGCGCTGACCTGCCGGATCATCTCCTGTTGCCCGGGCCGTTGTTGACCACCCATCTGGTCCACGACCCTGGACAGCAGCTCCAGAGCCAGCTCCGTCCCGGAGTCCTCCTGCGGTGCGGGTTCAGCCATCGATACTGAACTCCCGTAACTCGGCCGCCAGCCCTTCGCGGACCATCACCCGTAGCCGGGTGCCTTCCGCCACATGCTCCTGGTCCAGGATCTTCGCATCTGACTGGTGCAGGCGGCTGATCACCTCACCTCGCGCATAGGGAATAAGCAGGCTGAGAGTGACGCCCGGGCGCGGAATCGCAGCGCTGATCGCCTCTCGCAGCTCTTCCATGCCCTGACCGGTCCGTGCGGAGACCAGCACGGTGTTCCGCTCCCGCTGGCGCATCCGTTCCACCACCAGGGGATCGGCGACATCGGCCTTGTTGAGCACGATGATTTCTGGGATGGAGCGCGCGTCCACTTCGGAAAGCACTTGCCGTACGGCAGCGATCTGGCCTTCCGGATCAGGATGCGAAACATCCACCACGTGGACGATGAGATCGGAATCTGCCACTTCTTCCAGCGTGGAACGGAAGGCTTCCACCAGCTGGGTGGGCAGCGACCGTACGAATCCCACGGTGTCCGCGAGAGTGTAGCCGATGCCGTCGGGGGTCTCGGCGCGCCGCACTGTCGGGTCCAGGGTCGCGAAGAGCGCGTTCTGGACCAGCACCCCGGCGTGGGTGAGCCGGTTGAGAATCGAGGACTTCCCGGCATTGGTGTACCCGGCAATGGCCACGGAAGGCATCTCGTTGCGACGCCGATTGGCCCGTTTGGTCTCCCGCGCAGGCTTCATGGCGACAATGTCGCGGCGCAACTTGGCCATCCGGGTGCGGATGCGTCGGCGGTCCAGTTCGATCTTGGTCTCACCGGGGCCACGGGAGCCGATGCCGCCGCCGGCAGCACCCACCCGGCCACCGGCCTGTCGGGACATGGATTCGCCCCAACCACGCAGGCGTGGCAACAGGTATTCCAGCTGCGCCAGTTCCACCTGGGCTTTGCCTTCGCGGCTTTTGGCATGCTGGGCGAAGATGTCCAGAATCAGGGCCGTCCGGTCAATCACCTTGACCTTGACGATGTCTTCCAGGCCGCGCCGCTGTGAGGGAGCAAGCTCGCCGTCCACCACCACGGTGTCCGCCCCGGTAGCCGCCACGATGTTCTTGAGCTCCTGTGCCTTGCCCGAGCCCAGGTAGGTGCCGGGATCCGGCTTAAGCCGACGCTGAACCAGGCCATCGAGGACCTCGGAACCCGCAGTTTCCGCCAGCGCGGCCAATTCGCGTAGCGAATTTTCCGCATCCGCCAGTGTGCCCTCGGACCAGAGACCAGCCAGCACCACGCGTTCTAGGCGTAGCTGCCGGTATTCGACCTCGGTGACGTCATCGAGTTCGGTGGAGAGGCCCGCAACCCGCTTGAGCGCGCGGCGATCTGCCAGATCAGCCTGGTCGCCGTCGAAGGAGCTGTGTTCGCGCTGCAGCGAGCTCAGCGCTTGGGCACGTCCGTCCAGAACGCCACCGGGGCTGCTGTGCTCTGCTGACCCGTTCTGACTCGTTGAGCCTGTCCGTCCGGGCTCTTTGGCCAGAATGCGATCAATCACGGCCTGAATCTCGGCCGGGCTGAGATCCCCGCTCGAGCCGTCGATGGCGGCCTGCTGACCTGCCTCCGAGTGCGGGTCCGGCTGGGTATGGGGCGTGGTCATATTCTCCTTGGAAGTCTCTGAGTTTTTATCGTAGCTCGCTCCACCGACATCCTGCCGGGAGCGTATGGTGTGATCGTGGGGTACCACGGTGCCTCCTGAAAGGAACAACGAACCGGAGCTGCCATCGGCAGACGCTGAGGTTGTTGTTCAAAAGGGCCGCTTCGGAGAGACCTCGTGTTCACCGACAACATGTGGGAAACGAGAATCCATCCCGCTGGGCGAATGGCTGATAAAAAGATGAAAAGCCGCACCTGGAGCCCGCCTGGACCAGGCATCCGCCTTCACAGGCGATCGATCGGGGCGAAGCTCAACAAAAAATGGGCTCAGAGAAAAATCAGCATTGTTCAATAATAGCCGATCCGGCACTCGTCACTCCACAGCGGGATAGTGCCTCCGGCACATCGAGGCCGGAACTTCTCTTCCGGTCAGCGCGACAACTATCGTGGAACGGTGTCTGATCACTATTTCTCTGCCCAGCCCGGCATCGCCCGCAAGCCGCGCAGCCGCACTGTCATGCTGGCGGGAGCCGAGCGCACCGTCACCACGGATTCGGGAATCTTCTCCCCCGATGGCGTCGACAAGGGTACTCAGGTCCTGCTCAGCACAGCACCGGAACCGCCCGCGCGCGGGAAGCTGCTCGACATTGGCTGTGGTTGGGGGCCGATCGCTCTGAGCCTTGGCCTCCGCGCACCCGAGGCCGAGGTGTACGCAGTGGACGTCAATGAGCGGGCTCTTGAAGTCACCCGGGAAAATGCCGCTGCGCTGGGCCTGAGCAGGGTGCATGTCAGCACTCCACAGGAAATTGACCCGGGTCTGCGCTTCGATCTGATCTGGTCCAATCCGCCCATCAGGGTCGGCAAGGCCGTATTGCACGAGATTCTGCAGATCTGGCTTCCGCGTCTGGCCGTGGGCGGCAAGGCCTATCTGGTGGTGCAGAAGAATCTGGGATCGGACTCGCTCCAGGAGTGGATCGCTGGGACCTTCGATGATCTCAGTATCCGCCGGATGACCAGTGTGAAAGCGTTCCGGGTCCTGGAGGTCGTTCGCCCGGCGGAAAGCTGAGTCCGAATCCGGACCCGGCTGGCAGCGGCGCCTGAGGCCGGGTTCGGTGGTCGCCTCAGCCCAAGACGCCGGAGGCGACCAGTACCGCTGGCCCGGAGAGTTCCACGTGTTCCAGGCCGTCCTCCGCCGTGAAGAACCGTACGCCCAGAGTGCCACCGGGAACCTGGACCCGCCAACTGTCGGGCGCCTCGGGGCCGGCCCAGTACCGGGTGGCAGCAGCAGCAGCGCAGGCACCTGTTCCGCAGGAGAGGGTCTCCCCCACTCCACGCTCATAGACGCGCATGCTGATCTCCGCTACACCATCCACCACTAGTGGCTCGTGCGGCAGTGCAAACTCGACATTCGATCCGTTGACCGGGGCAGGATCCACCACAGGAGCCCGGAAAAGCTCCAGCTCATCCAGTTCGGCGCGGTGCGCCAGAGCCACCACCGTGTGCTCGTTACCGGTGTTGATCGACAGCGCCGGGCGGGCGACATCGAGCTCATGGGCCTTCACCAGGGCATCCACACCAGCTGTTGCGGCCTGCTCGGGTTCAGCCAGCGACCAGGGACCCATATCCACCGCATAACCGTTCGGCACGCGCTGCACATATTTGACGCCGGCGCGGGTGCCGATGGCCAGCGTCCCGCCGTCTTCGAGTGAGGCGAGCCCTTCGTCCAGCAGGAACTCCACGAAGACCCGAACGCCGTTACCGCACATCTGAGAGATCGACCCATCGGCGTTGCGGTAGTCCATAAACCATTCGGCGGAGGGGTCACGATCGAGCACTGCCCGGCCGTCCGGCAGCTGCGCGGACTTGATGGCCCGGATCAGCCCGTCACCACCCACACCCCGGCGCCGGTCACAGACCACAGCCACGGTGGACGCATCCAGGGCCAGAGCTCCCTCGGCATCACGGAGCAGCACAAAGTCGTTACCGGTGCCATGTCCCTTACGGAACGCAACACCACTCAATGACTCCATACCGTTCTGCACCATGAACCTAAGCCTAGCGCGCGAGGGGCCCCGGGTGAGCTCGCGAGTCTGGGGAGCGGGCTGGGCGCTAGCGCGCTAGGGGCACCGGGTGAGCTCGCGCGTCTGGGGAGCGTCCTGGGCGCTAGCGCGCGAGGGGCCCCGGGGGAGCTCGCGAGTCTGGGGAGCGTGCGGGGCGCTAGCGCGCGAGGGGCCCCGGGTGCGCTCGCGAGTCTGGGGAGCGTGCTGGGCGCGAGCGCGCGAGGGGCCCCGGGTGAGCTCGCGCGTCTGGGGAGCGTCCTGGGCGCTAGCGCGCGAGGGGCCCCGGGGGAGCTCGCGAGTCTGGGGAGCGTGCGGGGCGCTAGCGCGCGAGGGGCCCCGGGTGAGCTCGCGAGTCTGGGGAGCGTGCTGGGCGCTAGCGTGATCCACGAAGACGGTCGATGACGGCTGTCACCTTCTTCTCTGGGCTACCGGCGAAATCCAGCCAATGGACCCGTGGATCCGCAGAGAACCAGGTGACCTGACGGCGGGCGAACTGCCGGGTCGCCACAACAGTGTCCTCGATGGCCTGTTCCTCGCTGTAGCCGACGCCGCTGTAGCCAACGCCGCTGTAGCCGACGCCGCTGTAGCCAACGCCATCCTGACCTGTCTGGCCGCCGAGCACCCGCAAAAACTGCTGATATCCCAACGCACGGGACGCCGTCTTCCCCTCTCGCAAACCCAGAAGATCCAGTCGACGCACCTCCTCCAACAGCCCGCCATCTGACATCTGCCTTACCCGGGTGGCGAGCCGGTTGTGTAGAACTCCGCGATCACCGTTGAGGCCGATCTGCACCGCCGGCTGGACGTACTCCCGGCGTGGCATAAACGACTCGAAGGTGCGGCCGGTCAGCTCATAGACCTCCATCGCCCGCACCAGGCGCCGGGCATCGCCAATTCTCGCCTCCGATGCCGGGTCCACCGCACGCAGTCGCACCCGGAAGGCCTCCACCCCCTGGTCCTCGAGCTCAGCGGCAAGACGATCACGCAGCGCCGGGTCAGTAGGCGGCAGCTCCAGTACGTCCAGCGCCGCCCGGACGTACAGCCCCGAGCCACCCACTACCAGGGGATGCAGACCTCGCTGTTGAATCTGCGCTATCGCCTCCCGGGCCTGGGTCTGGAACTCGGCCAGGCTGGCTTCCTCCCTGAGCTCAAGGGTGTCCAGCAGATGGTGTGGGACGCCGCGTCGTTGCTCGGGAGGCAGCTTGGCGGTGCCGATATTCATGCCCCGATAGAACTGCATGGAGTCCGCATTGACGACTTCCCCGCCCAGTCGCTCAGCGAGGTCGAGTGCCAGATCCGATTTTCCGGTCCCGGTCGGTCCGACCACCGCGATGACGACCGGCATCGGAGGTGACTGGTTCACGCCCGGATCAACTTCACGCGCAGATCAGCCGGCGATGCCGGCCGCGGACCGCACCGGCAGCGTCGGCATACCCAGCGACACGGAGCCCGTAGCCGCCGTGGTACTTGCGGGCCCCGCGGGAACCCCACAGGAGTCTGCCTGTGCACGATCCCAAGCGTCTCCTGCGCGGCTGCGCCGCACCCGGTACGTGCGGCCGGCTCCGGGATCTGCCACCAAGTGGAAGGACGCAGCCTCGCTGAGTGTCACGGTGACCACGTCACCGGGTCGTGGTGTCTGTTCCCCTTCCGGAACCGCAAAGTGCACCAGTCGGTTGTCCTGAGCCCGCCCGGAGAGACGGTGGGTCTGCGCTGCGCGCTTGCCCTTCTCAGCAAGGACCAGCAGCTCTACCTCGCGCCCCACCTGGGCTGCGTTCTCCTCGGCGCTGATCCGATCCTGCAGTGCAACCAATCGTTCAAACCGTTCCTGGACCACCGCTTTGGGCAGCTGATCGGGCAGGTCTGCGGCCGGTGTCCCGGGGCGCTTGGAATACTGGAAAGTGAAGGCCGTGGCGAACCGGGCCCGCTCCACGACGTCCAGCGTGTTCTGGAAGTCCTCTTCGGTCTCTCCTGGGAAGCCGACGATGATGTCCGTGGAGATTGCGGCGTGCGGAATTCGCTCACGCACCTTGTCCAGGATTCCCAGGAATTTGCTGGAACGATACGAACGGCGCATGGCCTTGAGGATGGTGTCCGAGCCCGACTGCAACGGCATATGCAGCTGCGGCATGACATTGGGCGTTTCCGCCATGGCCTCGATGACATCGTCGGTGAAGGCCGCCGGATGCGGGCTGGTGAAGCGAACCCGCTCCAGGCCGTCGATCTCACCGCAGGCCCTCAGGAGTTTGGAAAAGGCCTGCCGGTCCCCGAATTCGACTCCGTAGGAATTGACGTTCTGCCCCAGCAGGGTGACCTCGATGGCGCCATCCTCCACGAGGGCTTTGATCTCGTTGAGGATGTCCCCCGGGCGGCGGTCGCGTTCCTTGCCACGTAGCGAGGGCACGATGCAGAAGGTGCAGGTGTTGTTGCAGCCCACTGAGATGGACACCCACCCGGAGTAGACGGCATCGCGCCGGGTGGGAAGCGTGGAGGGAAAGACCTCCAGAGACTCCAGGATCTCCAGCTGGGCTTCCTGATTGTGCCGTGCGCGTTCCAGCAGCGCAGGCAGTGAGCCGACGTTGTGCGTTCCGAACACCACGTCCACCCAGGGAGCCCTGGCCACAATGGTGTCCCGGTCCTTCTGGGCAAGACATCCACCTACGGCAATCTGCATGCCGGGATGAGCTTCTTTGATCGGGGCCAGCTGGCCCAGGTTGCCGTAGAGCTTATTGTCCGCGTTCTCGCGTACGGCGCAGGTATTGAAGACGACGACGTCGGCCAGATCGCCCTCGGCGCGAACCAGGCCGGAGCTCTCCAGCAGGCCTGCCATCCGTTCGGAGTCATGGACGTTCATCTGGCATCCAAAGGTGCGCACCTGGTAGGTGCGCTGCGGAGCGGCGGTCAGGGTGTCGTTCAAAGTCACCACACTATGGTAGTCCTCCCGGGCCCGCGGGGCTCCCCAACCGTGAGAACCGTACGGCGGTCAGTACCAGCCGCTAGATACTTCGTGCGCCCAGGCGCCGCAGGGCGAGCCGTAACGACCCAGAATGTAGTTCAGGCCCCAGTTGATCTGAGTGCGGTAGTTAGTCAGCCAGTCCGAACCGGTTTGGCCCATCTTGGAAGCCGGCAGAGACTGGGGAATACCGTAGGCTCCACTGCTGGGATTGGTGGCATTGGTCAGCCAGCTCGATTCACGATTCCACAACTGAAGCAGGCAGCCGAATTGATCCTGCCCCCAGCCAAAGGCGCCCAGATTCGCCTGAGCGTAAGCCTGCGCCCCGGCCGGGTCGTTCACCGCTCCTCCGGGAATGGGTGGGGAGACCACCGGCGGTGGCGTATAGCCGCCCCCACCGGAGCCACCGGAATTACCACCAGACCCACCGGAGCCCTGTTGCGCGGCATTATGAGCCGCCCGGGCAGCCTCCTGCTGTTGGCGTTGCTGTTCTGCCGCTGCTGCGGCCGCAGCAGCTTTCGCCTGCTGGGCCGCTTCGTATTCTCTCTGGGCCTGAACGCCCTGCTGATACTTCGCATCTGTCGTGGCTGCAACATTATTCAGCGAGGCCAGTTGAGAGACCAGGGTGTCGTGCGCGCTCTGCTGAGTGCTCACTTCCACTTCCGCAGCCTTCTGCGCCGCAGCAGCAGCGTCAAGCTGCGTCCTGGCCTGGCTTTCGAGCCGGCTTCGCTCGTCCTGACTGGCCTGCAGTTGCTGCTTCAGCGCATCGGTGTACCGCTGCGCAGCCTGGGTTTTGACCAGAAGATTTGAGGTGTCCCGGGTGACGTAACCGAGCAGTGACGCCTGGTGCAGGCCTTCACTGCTGCCCAGATCTCCCAGAACGGCGAGGCTCTGCAGACCGGTCCCACCATTTTTATAGGCCTGCACGGCGAGTGAGGCAGCCTCCTGACGGAGCTGTTCCGAGGTGCGTGCGGCTGCATCGCTCTGCTGAGCGATCTCCGCCGTGCGGGCAGTGGCCGCATCCAGGGCAATCTTGGTTTCGGCATAGGTCTTCGAGGCCGTCACCGCAGCATCACCCAGCTGGGCCGCCTTCGTGGTCAGCTGCCCCAGCAGCGCAGTGATCCGGTCAGTTTCAGCCGCGGTGCTGGCAGCGTTCTGTTTAGCCTGCTGAACATCAGCCCACGACGGGTAACCACTCGGTGGCGTGTCACCGTCAGCACGTGCGGGTACTGCAGAAAGCCCGGGCAACACTAAAGCGGCGACGAGAGCCGTCACCGGAATCAGAACTCTTACCTTGTGCCTGAACCTGAACATACGGTCCCCAGAATAACCCAGGCTGCGGCAAAGATCACTACTTACCGCGTCAAAGGATCCCACCGAGCGGCTACCCGGAAACCTCCACGCCAACGTGCGGCTTAGCTGTACCCCACGTCAGACTCGGCCCCCAGGGCCTCCAATTCGGCACTGACCACCGACCATGCCAAGGAGCTGGGGTAGCCCCTGCGTGCCAGCATTGAGGTCAGTCTCCGCATCAGATTATCCCGCATGGCCCGATCCCACGGGCCATGCGGGACCGTGCGCAATTTTCTGCGGACGAGTTCCCGGGCCGAAGCTCGTTCCTGATTGTCGCTGCGCTGAGCCAGTGCCTGCTCGATCAGATCCGCCGAGATGCCTTTCTCCACCAGTTCGCGCCTGAGCACACCCCGGGCCAGTGAACGATGTTCGGCCCTGGAGCGCACCCAGAGAGCTGCAAACTCGGCATCATCGATCAGCCTGAGCTCTTCGAAGCGATCAAGAACCGTGCTGGCTACCTCATCTGGCACCTCACGTTTGGCCAGCGCATCCGTCAGCTGCTTGCGGCTTCGCGGCGAGGCCGTCAACTGCCGCAGAACAATGCTCCTGGCCAGCGCCTCTGGATCGACTGGGGCCGCTGGAGTCTCAGAGGTCATCTACAGCGCGCAGTTGCGGCGACTTGGCGTCTCCTTCAGCGGCTTTGACCCCCACGCCCAACTTCTCCTTGATCAGGCGCTCAAGCTCTTCCGCCAACTCCGGGTTATCCCGTAGGAAGCGCCTCGAGTTCTCCATCCCCTGGCCCAGCTGATCGCCATCGTAGGTAAACCAGGAACCGGACTTCTTGATGATGCCGTGCTCCACGCCCATATCGATGATCCCGCCTTCGCGAGAAATGCCCTGGCCATAGATGATGTCAAATTCCGCAACCTTGAAGGGCGGAGCCATCTTGTTCTTGACGATCTTTGCCTTGGTACGGTTACCGACCGAATCGGCGCCCTCTTTGAGGGTCTGGATCCGACGAACGTCAATGCGCACCGAGGCGTAGAACTTGAGAGCCTTACCACCGGTCGTAGTCTCGGGGCTGCCGAAGAACACGCCGATCTTCTCGCGCAGTTGGTTGATGAAGATGGCCGTGGTCTTGGTCTGGCTCAGGCGACCGGTGATTTTACGCAGCGCCTGGCTCATCAGGCGAGCCTGAAGGCCTACGTGACTGTCTCCCATCTCGCCTTCGATTTCCGCCCGGGGCACCAGGGCAGCAACGGAGTCGATCACCACGATGTCCAGCGACCCGGAGCCGACCAGCATGTCCATGATCTCCAGCGCCTGCTCACCGGTATCCGGTTGAGAGACCAGGAGCGCGTCGACATCCACGCCGAGCTTGGCTGCATAATCCGGATCCAGGGCGTGTTCGGCGTCAATAAAGGCAGCGATGCCGCCATTGCGCTGAGCATTGGCTACCGCGTGCAAAGCCACGGTGGTCTTACCCGAGGACTCCGGCCCATAGATCTCCACGACCCGCCCACGGGGAAGTCCCCCGATACCCAGCGCAACATCCAACGCAATGGAGCCCGTTGGAATGGTCTCAATCGGAGCGCGGACCTCATCGCCCAGGCGCATGATGGACCCTTTGCCAAACTGCTTGTCGATCTGGGCAAGTGCTGCTTCAAGCGCCTTTTCGCGATCCGGTGCGGCTGCCATGATGACTCCTCTGTGTGTGCTGAAACTCGATCCACGATCTCGTAGCGTTCCGTGGCGTTGAGTGAGACGCTAGACCGTGGTGCCGACAGTTTTCTGTCCGGAACACTGTTCAGGCCTGGTTTGTGAGGAAAGACCCACCGCCCCCGGGATGTGCAGGAAGAGTCGGGCCTGTTCTCAACTTCTTGAGCTCAAGCCTACCGCCGAACCGAACAAATATTCGAATGTTTTTCGGCGTGTTGGTGACCATGTTCCGCGTCATCGACGCGGTGGTACATCCCGCCCCAGCCGACGTGTCAAGGGAACATCCTGGAGCACGCACACGGCCTCCCAGACGAGCCGCGGTTCAACCCCGGTACTCAGCGCGTCCACGGCCGTCCGGCCACCCAGCGAACTCAGCACGGCATCCCGCGCCAGGGACCGCGAATACGCGGGCCCGAACTCATCATCCATCAACTTCCAGAAGTGGCTTATCCGCATCTGGAAATTGTGTCACTTCCCGACACCCCTGCAGTACCCTGGCAAGGCTCCCCTAAGCTAGTGCCATGACAGCATCCACCGGTGATCGCCAGGACCCTGCCCGGAGCACAGGCGGGCCATCCGGGAACACCACGGACAGCCGCGACGTCGGCCGGATCGACTCAGCCTCCACGGAGGCCGCCCTGGAGTCTGCAGAAGCGGAAATCAGCACGCTGTGGCGACGGGCCCGCGCGCTCTCCTACCATCTGGCGCGTGAGGTTCATTTCGATCTTGACCCGGCCGCTTACGGCCTGCTGGCGATGATCAACCGCACCGGGCCCTTGCGCCTGACCGATCTGGCGGCCAGCATCGGCGTGGGCAAGCCCTCAGTCAGCCGTCAGGTCAGCTTCCTGGAATCGATCGAGTTGGTGCGCAAGGTCAATGACCCGCTGGATGGCAGAGCGCAGCTCATCACGCTCACCGACGAAGGGCGGAGCCGCCTGGAGGCCGCTCTGGTGGCCCGCAAAGAGGCCTTGCACGCCCGTCTGGCCCAGTGGAGCCCTGCGGATATCAGCGAGTTCGCCAGACTATTGGCCAAATTCAATGGCCCCTACGACGCAGGCGCCGAGGCCTGAGCCTCGACGCCTGAACGATCGTCGATGGAGGGGTCAGCGGACCGACCTCTGATTCAGTTGTAAGCGGGCGTGCCGAATTCAGCAGACAGTTCGTCATCCAGGCTACGGCCATACCGCGCCGCAAAATCCTGCGGCAAGGTGTCCGGAACCTTCATTCCTTCAGCCACGGCAAGCCGATCGCTCACCTCACGCAGCATGATGGACAGCGGCACATCCAGTGCGGTGCAGATCGAGGAGAGCAGTTCTGAGGAGGCCTCTTTCTGACCACGCTCCACTTCGCTCAGATACCCCAACGACACCCTGGCGTTATGTGACACTTCACGCAGCGTCCGCCCCTGGCGTTGACGCAGGTCTCGCAGAACGTCACCGATTTCGTGGCGAAGCACCACCATTTTCTTGGGCGCTCCCGGTGCCACTTTCGCTTCATCCGCCAAACCCACATCCCGCCAGCGCACTACGCCGTTGACGGATACGGGTTGCTTCACCATGAGTATCGCTTCTCCTTCTTATCCCCGAAAGGCACATGTTTTCTGACCCGCAACAACCACTTGAGCCGCCTTGGATAACCTGATCAACTATCGATCAAATGGTTTTGTTCCCACCCGCGGGATGGGAAATTACTGTGAGTCGTCCTTACAGCCTGCCACTACTTCATGGGCCAGCGCCAGTACATCCGTCACCGATTGACGTCGGATGTCGTCCCGGTCACCGGAATAGTGACGTTCCACCACCCGCGTCTGTGAGTCCAACGCCACAGCGAGGAAAACAGTTCCCACGGGCTGGCCGTCGTGTGATTCCGGGCCGGCAGCCCCGGTGGTGGCCAGTCCGAGTCGACTTCCCAACCGGTGCGCCGCCCCCTGGGCCATCTGCGCGGCCACCTCACCATCCACCGACCCGACCCTCTCGAGCAAGGCGGTCGACACACCGAGCAGATCCGCTTTGACCTGATTCTGATAAGCGACGATGCCGCCCTGGAAGACGGCGGAGACCCCAGCGACAGAGACCAGGCTGGCGGCCACCGCACCACCGGTGAGTGACTCTGCGGTGGCGACCGTGAGATTCCTCCGGATCAGCTCCTGCACCAACTCCCGCGCGCACTCCGGGTTGCTCACGACTACTGTGCCCTGCCGACTCTGCGCAGCCTGATCGCCTGCAGAATGTAGTCAACTCCGGTCACCACAGTGACCACGAGTGCGGCCAGCATCACTATGAACGCCACCCACCACAACCAGGGCCATTGCGGCGTGACAGGCAGCAGGAACAGGAAGATCGCCGCAGTCTGCAATACGGTCTTCAACTTTCCGCCCCTGGATGCCGGGATCACACCGTAGCGGATCACCACAAAGCGCAGACCGGTGATGCCGAGCTCCCTGATCAGGATGACGCCGGTGATCCACCAGGAGAGCTCCCCCAGCCAGGAGAGCAGGACGAGCGCCGCACCGATCAGCAGTTTGTCCGCAATAGGATCGGCGATCTTGCCGAAATCGGTGATCAGGCCGCGCCTGCGCGCCAGGTCACCATCGAGCTGATCAGTGTAGATGGCCACACAAAAGGTCAGCAGGGCTGCCCAGCGCCACGGTCCGTAGTGCTGACTGTCAGCGAGAAAGAACCAGATGAAGAAAGGCACCATGACGATGCGAAGCACCGTCAGAAAATTGGCAATATTCAGCACGGGCACGGGGGCCGATGCCGCGGAGGACGCTCCGGGCTGGCCGGAGATCTCCTGCGGTTCGCTCACCCTCCCAGCCTACCGTCCTGCACGCCGCATCAGACTATCGCCCGGTGAGTTGCCAGGCGTCCTCGCCACCGTCGTCATCGTCGTCATCGTCGTAGTACTCAGTGGCCTGAGGCCGGGACTCCAGATCCTGAGCCACCAGATCGACCGGAGTCCCGAATCCCTGATTGATATTGGCATTATCAGCCAGTGCAGCCGTGGTCGCATCGGCCACCGCGGGAGCATCGTCGCCGCGGATCGCCGCCAGCGTCGCTGCCAGATCATCAGGTTTGACCAGGACATCACGTGCCTTGGAACCCTCGGAGGGCCCGACGACGCCGCGACTTTCCAGCAGGTCCATCAGACGCCCGGCCTTGGCGAA
Organism: Psychromicrobium xiongbiense; assembly: GCF_030271165.1. Classification (GTDB taxonomy): domain Bacteria; phylum Actinomycetota; class Actinomycetes; order Actinomycetales; family Micrococcaceae; genus Renibacterium; species Renibacterium xiongbiense. Next base: position 64,669 of record NZ_JASSZH010000021.1, read on the forward strand.
GCCGACCCGCAATTTGCGTTGCAACATGGACGTGGAGCCGAACTGGGAGGTGATGATCAACTCTGCGGCCTGAATCAGTACCTCGAGATCGTCACCGATCTCCTCATCGATCTGCTTCTTCGGTGCTTCCGCGGCGACATCCTCGCGGTAGACGGCCTGCAGCTGGCCCTTGACGTGCTCCACCACCTGGTGGATCTCCGACTCGCTGACCCAGGCACCCTGGACGCGCATGGCTTTCGAGGCGCCCATCGGCAGGAAGAGCGCGTCGCCCTGCCCGATCAGTTTTTCAGCACCCGGCTGATCCAGCACCACGCGGGAATCAGTCACCGAGGAGGTGGCGAAGGCCATCCGGGAGGGGACATTGGCCTTGATCAGACCGGTCACCACGTCCACCGAGGGCCGCTGGGTGGCCAGCACCAGGTGGATGCCGGCGGCGCGCGCCAGCTGGGTGATGCGGACGATCGAGTCCTCGACGTCGCGAGGGGCGACCATCATGAGGTCGGCGAGCTCGTCCACGATCACCAGGAGGTAGGGATAGGGCTTGAGGACTCGCTTGGACCCTTCCGGGAGCTTGACCTTCCCCGCACGGACCGCCTTGTTGAAGTCGTCGATGTGCTTGAAACCGAAGTTGGACAGGTCGTCGTAGCGGGTGTCCATCTCCCGCACCACCCATTGCAGTGCCTCGGCAGCTTTTTTGGGATTCGTGATGATCGGGGTGATCAGATGCGGCACGCCCTCATAGGCGGTGAGCTCCACACGCTTGGGGTCCACCATGACCATGCGCACCTCATCCGGAGTGGAGCGCATCAGAATCGAGGTGATCATCGAGTTCACAAAGGACGACTTACCGGCACCGGTGGCACCGGCCACCAGGAGGTGCGGCATCTTGGCCAGGTTCGCAACAACGAAACCACCCTCGACGTCCTTGCCGACGCCCATGACCATGGGGTGATCGGTACGCCGGGCGTTGTGAGAGCGCAGCACATCCCCCAGGGAGACCGTCTCACGATCGGTATTGGGAATCTCGATGCCGATGGCGGACTTGCCGGGGATGGGCGAAAGGATCCGGACATCGGCGCTGGCGACAGCGTAGGAGATGTTCTTGGACAGAGCGGTTACCCGCTCCACCTTGGTCCCGGCACCGAGTTCGATCTCGTAGCGGGTGACGGTCGGGCCGCGGGAGAAGCCGGTGACCTGGGCATCCACGCCGAACTGGGTGAGTACGTTGGTCAGGGCGGCAACGATCGCATCGTTGGCCTCGGAGCGCTCCTTGGGCGGCGTCCCAGGGGTCAGCAGATCCGCATTCGGCAGCGTGTACGTCACGTCCCCAGCCAGGCTCAGCTGCTCCGAACGCTGCGGAATGGGAGTATTCGGCACCTGCGCCACCAGATCCACAGCGTGCGGCGTGGCCGGGGCGGCAGGCTGCTGCAGGGCAACGTTGAGGGCTGCGGTGGAGATCGCTTCAGTGACCGGCTCAACGCCCGTCGGCACTCCGACGGGCTGAGCACCAAGGCCCTGGGCGGCTTTGAGCTCCTCCGCTGCGAGTTCGGCCCGGGTGGGGCGGCGAACGCCCGGCGGAACGGCTGGGCTGGAGGCCAGCGCCTGGGTTGGCTGGGTGCCCGGAGTGGAATCTGCGACGTCGTCATCGTCGATCACGGCGTGATCGAAGGCCTCGTCGCCGTGGTAGCCGGGCAACAGTGAGCTGTCTTCCTGAGCGGACTTGCGGCCAAACCAGGAGCGCTTCTTCGCGGGCCGGTTCATATGCTGCGCGGCCGGGCGGTCATAGAGGTAGCTCTGGTCGTGAGCGTCCAGATCCAGACGCTCACGCCCTGCAGAGGATTCGGGATCCTGACCGGTGAGGTGCTCATAGAGGTCGCTCAACCGCGAGGGGATCGACGTGACCGGTGTGGCGGTGACAATCAGCACGCTGACGAAAGCCAGGGCGGCATACACCAGCACCGCCAGCCAGACATTGAGCGAGACGAGCGGCGCAGCGGCCAGGAATCCAATGGTGCCTCCGGCCTGCCGGACACCGTCAAAACCGGCGCTGAGACTGGGTTGCCCACCCACCACATGGGCGATGGCGGCACCCGCCACGGTCATGACGGTGAAGCCGATGGCGACCCGGTTGTTCGCCCGGACCTGCTCCGGAGTCCGGAACTGACGGATCGCGCAGATGAACAGCATCAGCGGCAACAGCATGCCCATCCAGCCGACGGTTCCCTCCACGACGCCGTGAACGCCGTCAGCAAGCCAGCCCTTGAGCCCCCACCACTCGAAGGTGGCGATGCCCACGGCGACCACCAGCAACAGCAGTGCACCGCCGTCGCGGCGCAGGGCATGATCCAGCGAGGACTTGTCGTGACCGAGTCGACGGATGCCACCGCCCATCAGATGAGCCAGGCCAAGCCACAGGCCCGCTACAGCCCGCAGAGGCCAGGCAGGACGATGCTCCGCCACAGGTTCAGCCGGGCGGGAACTCGCCTTGCCCTTGGTACTCGGGGCACGACTGCTGGACGGGCGCACGGGGGAAGTTCGAGTCGCCATGGGTCCACGGTACCGCCGTGCCTAGCGTTTTCTCAGGATTTGCCGGGGTGTGGCCCCTCCTGGCCTGGGGGCCACCCCACCTCTGAACCCAGATTCGGGAGGACTATGCCTCCAGCACCACCGGGATGATCATCGGGCGACGACGCAGCTTGCGGCTGACCCAGGTGCCCATGGTGCGACGCACCACCTGCTGCAACTGGTAGGTCGTGTGTTCCTTGGACGAGGTCACCGCTTCTTCCAGCGCCGCGTTGATCTTCGGAATGACCTCCTCGAACACCGAGTCATCCTCCGCGACGCCGCGGGCGTGGATCTCCGGGCCGGAAACGACCTTTCCGGTGCTGCGGTTGACCACCGTGACCACGGAGATGAAGCCTTCATCCCCCAGGATCCGACGGTCCTTCAGATCGGTTTCGGTGACTTCACCGATGCTGGTGCCGTCGACATAGACGAAGCCGCACTCCACCTGACCGACGATGCGAGCCACATGGTCCTTCAGATCAACCACGGTGCCACCGTCGGTGAGCAGAATCCGGTCCGAGGGCACTCCGGAGGCCTCGGCGATCCGGCCGTTGGCAATCAGATGGCGGGTCTCGCCATGGACCGGCATGACGTTCTTCGGCCTGAGGATGTTGTAGCAGTACAACAGCTCCCCGGCAGCCGCGTGACCGGAGACGTGCACCTTGGCAGTGCCCTTATGGATCACCTCGGCACCGAGTTTGAGCAGGCCGTTGATCACCCGGAACACGGCGTTCTCATTGCCCGGGATCAGGCTGGAGGCCAGGATCACGGTATCGCCGGGGCCCACCTGCACACGGTGGTCACCGTTCGCCATCCGGGACAGGGCCGCCATCGGCTCCCCCTGGGAACCGGTGGACATCAGGACGACCTTCGAATCAGGAAGATTGTCCACATTCTTCAGGTCCACCAGGATGCCGTCCGGCACCTTGAGGTAGCCCAGTTGAGCGGCGATCCCCATATTGCGGACCATGGACCGCCCCACAAAGGCGACCTTCCGGCCATGCTCGGCGGCGGCATCGAGCACCTGCTGAACGCGGTGCACGTGTGAAGAGAACGAGGCGACGATGATTCGCTTCTGAGCCTCACCGAAGAGCCGGCTCAGCGTGGGGCCAATTTCCCGCTCCGAGGTGGTGAAGCCAGGCACGTCGGCGTTGGTGGAGTCGACCATGAACAGATCGACGCCCTCTTCGCCCAGGCGGGCGAAGGCGCGGAGGTCGGTGATCCGGCCATCGAGCGGCAACTGGTCCATCTTAAAGTCACCGGTGTGCAGCACGGTGCCGCCCTCGGTGCGGATGAAAACTGCCAGCGCATCCGGAATCGAGTGGTTGACCGCTACGAACTCACATTCGAAGGGGCCAAGGCGTTCGATCTGGCCCTCCTCCACAGCCAGGGTGTAGGGCTTGATCCGGTGCTCCTGTAGCTTGGCCTCGATCAGCGCCAGGGTCAGCTGAGAGCCGATCAGGGGGATGTCTGCACGCAACCGCAGGAGGTACGGAACAGCGCCGATGTGGTCCTCATGCCCGTGGGTGAGCACCACGGCCACGACATCATCGAGGCGGTCCTCGATATAGGAGAAATCCGGCAGGATCAGGTCAACGCCGGGCTGAGTCTCCTCGGGGAAGAGGACTCCGCAGTCGACGATCAGCAGCTTGCCGTCGATTTCGAAGACGGCCATGTTGCGGCCGATCTCCCCCAGACCACCCAGCGGAACGATCCGCAGGGTTCCTTCAGCGAGCGGGGGCGGGGTGTGCAGGCCTTGTAGGGCAACTTGAGTCATGCTCTCTCTTTCACCATGGAAGACTCCAACCGGCCTCCTCGAGGTCGGCCTTGACCGGAATGAGCTCCTGTTCATCCGGTTCCACCAGCGGCAATCTGACCGCTGAGTTGGGCAGGACTCCCTGCCACTTCAAGATTTGCTTCACCGAGACCGCGCCCTGCAGGTGCGTCATGGTGGCCCGGATCACCGGGTCGAGTTCGAAATGTACCGCCCGCGCGGTCGCAAAATCACCGGCCAGAGCTGCGTCAACCAGGCGACGGAACTGTGCGGTGGCCACATGGACGGTCACGCTGACCACGCCGTGAGCACCGGCGGACATCCAGGGAAGGGTCAGCCCGTCATCGCCGCAGAGCACGCTCAGATCGGTATTGGCCAGAACCCGGGTCACCGCGGAGAAATCGCCCTTGGCATCTTTGAGACCGGCGATGCGCGGGTGGTCAGCCAGGCGGAGGATGGTCTCGGTGGCAATCGGCACACCGGCGCGTCCGGGGATGTCGTAGAGCATGATCGGCAGATCGGTGGAATCCGCGACCGCCTCAAAATGCGCACGCAGGCCGTTCTGGCTGGGCTTGTTGTAGTAGGGCGTGACCAGCAGCAGGCCATCGACGCCGAGCGCCTCAGCCCGCTGGGACAGCGAGATCGAATGCCGGGTGTCATTGGTGCCGGTACCGGCGATGATCTTGGCCCGCCCGCCGACGGCCTCCCGGACCACGCGGAACATAGTGAGGTTTTCCTCGTCCGTCAGGGTGGAGGTCTCCCCCGTCGTTCCGGTGACCACCAGGCCATCGCAACCATCGTCCACGAGCTTGACCGCCAGCTTGGCGGCTTCCTCCAGATCGAGCTGGCCATCGGAGGTGAACGGGGTCACCATCGCGGCCACGAGGGTGCCGAAAGGGTAGCTGCGGGACGGATCAGTCATGCTTCAAAGGGTACCCGGTTGCGCACCGATTCGCTCGCCGGACGGGTTCGATGCCGCCCCCGATGGGCTCAGTGGTCGTGGCTGCCGGCCAGCTGGTCCAGCAGATGAGCGAGCAGGGGTTCCAGCACGGCCAGCCCGTCCCGGATTCCACCCCGGGACCCCGGAAGGTTAACGATCAGGCAGTTCCCGGCCACCCCGGCATACCCCCGACTGAGCCAGGCCGTGGCGGTCGTGGCAGAGCCCTTCAGCCTGATGGCCTCCATGATGCCGGGAATCTCCCGGTCCAGGAGCGGCCGGGTCATCTCCGGAGTCAGGTCATCCGGGGTGAGCCCGGTGCCTCCGGTGGTCAGCAGCACGGAAGCACCCGCGGCCAGCAGGTCCAGCAGAGCCTGGCGCACCGGCTCGCCATCGGGCACGATCCGTACCGGAAGCACCTCGAAGCCCTGGCTGAGAAACCAGTCTTCCAGCAGTGGCGCGCTGGTGTCCGGGCGAATGCCTGTGGAGGCGCGGGTGGATGCCACCACCAGCCCCGCGGTGCGGGTCTGACCGGAGGCAGTGCCGGTCCCTGGGGTGCTGCTGTCTGAGTCGCTGTACGGATGATCACTCATAGCGGCCATCTTTGCATCCTTCCCTCTCTCCCTCGCCGCCCGGGCCAGTTCCGGGCCTGCGCCGGGCTAGTCCAGGACGTCAGCATTCCGTAATCCGGGAGCGGACACGGGCTCCACTCCCGCTGAAAGAATGAAGGCATGAGCCTTGATCTTCAGCCCCTGCTCGGCATCATCGGCGGCAGCGGGATGTATCACCTGCCCGGCAGCCGCACCCTGCAGACGCTGAACATTCCGACGCCTTTCGGGGCGCCGTCGTCCGCCATCACCCTGGCAGAACTCAACGGCAGGCCGGTCGCGTTCCTGGCCAGACACGGTGCCGGACACCGACTGCCACCGCAGCAGATCAACTACCGGGCCAATCTGTGGGCACTCGCCTCACTGGGGGTCCGCGCGGTGATCTCCTCCGCAGCGGTCGGCTCGCTGGTGCCGGGCCAGCCCCGGGACAGCTTCGCGGTGGTCAGCGATTTCTTCGACCGCACCTGGGGCCGGGCAGACAGCTTCTACCTGGGACAGGAGGGCCTGGGCGTGCAGCACGTTCCTGCCGCGGGCGTGTTCTGCCCGAGGTTACGCTCAACGCTGGCCGACAGCCTGCGCGAGCATGGTGAAGCACATCAGGGCCACGGGACGGTGGCGGTGATCAATGGCCCACGATTCTCTTCCCCTGCGGAGTCCGCCTGGCTGGCCAGCGCCGGTGCGGAGCTGGTGAGCATGACGCAGTATCCTGAGCCGGTCCTGGCCGCTGAACTCAACCTGGGCTACGCCACGCTGGCGTATATCACCGATGCGGACACTGGCCACGATGGGTCAGAACCGGTCACCGCGGAGCTGGTGTTTGCCCGTCTCACGGCAGCCCGGGCCCGGATTCGCGCGGTTCTCGGCACCGTAGTGGAGCGTCTGGATCCGCACTACCGCGCCGAGGAACGGTTGGCTCCCGAAGTGGTTCAGGCCGTCCTGGCGCTGCCTCCCTCAGCTGAGCCGTCGAACGCCTCATTCGGGAAGGTCCAGCCCTGATGCGGCTTCTGGTCACGGGAGGTGCAGGGTTTATCGGCGGCCATGTGGTTGAGGCAGCCCTGGCCCAGGGCTGGCAGGTACGGATCCTTGATTCGCTGTCCCCGCAGGTCCACACCCAGAAACCGTCAGTACCCGATGGCGTGGAGCTGGTTCAGGGATCAGTCACCGACCCGGACGCCGTGGCGCAGGCACTGCAGGGGGTGGATCTGGTGAGTCATCAGGCCGCCAAAGTGGGTCTGGGCGTGTCTTTTGCCGATGCGCCGGACTATGTGGAACAGAACATTCATGGCACCACCGTACTGCTGGCCGGGCTGGCCCAACACCACATCCGGGGCCTGGTGCTTGCCTCCTCCATGGTGGTCTACGGGGAAGGTCTGTACCGGACGGCTGCCGGGCGGGCAGTGCGCCCGGCAGCACGGAACGAAGCCGACCTGGCCGCAGGAATTTTCGACCCCCGGGATCCCGATACCGGGGAGCTCCTGCACCCAGGTCTGCTGGATGAAGACGCGATGGTGGACCCTCGCAATGTGTACGCCACGAGCAAGCTGAGCCAGGAGCTGCTCAGCTCCCATTGGGCGCGGGAGTGCGGTGGCCGGGTGATCGCTCTGAGGTATCACAATGTGTATGGGGCACGAATGCCGAAAAACACCCCTTATGCCGGAGTCTGCAGCATTTTCCGCAGCGCGCTGGAGCGCGATGCCGCCCCGCGGGTCTTCGAGGACGGGCAGCAGCGCCGCAGTTTCGTCGAGGTGCGTGATGTGGCTGCCGCGAACCTGGCAGCCCTGCAGAGCCTGGCTCAGGATGAGCCTTGTCAGCAAAGACCCAGTTTCCGGGCCTACAACGTCGGTTCCACCGAGGTACGCACCGTGGGAGAAGTGGCCCAAGCGCTCTCTGCCGCCCTGGGCGGCCCGGCCCCGGTCATCACCGGGGAGTACCGACTCGGCGATGTGCGGCATGTGACCGCCAGCTCGGAGCGGATACACCGTGAGCTGGGCTGGACCCCCCACTATGGCTTCGTCGAGGGAATGCGGAACTTTGCGCTGGCACCGCTGCGCGACTAGCAGAGGCTGGTCATTGAAGCTCAGTGGGCCGTGACAGAAATCTGATGGTATCCGCTGGACCCGTCCGGTGCCGGAGGCGCCACCGCACTGCTCTGCAGCTGACCGTTCCCATCGGTGCACCGTACCTGGAGCCTGTGCTGACCGGCAGTCAGCCGGACGTCCGCCCGCCATTGCAGCCAGGTATCGCGGGAAATTCCGGAGCCGAGCTCGGCCGCCTGCCAGGCGCCGTCATCGACCTTCACCTCCACCGATCGAATACCCTGCTCCGGTGCCCAGGCGACCCCACCCAGTGTCACCGAGCCCACCGGAACGGAGGAGCCGTTCACCGGGGTATCGATCCGTGAGGAGCTTTTGATCATGCCGTGATCCGACCAGCCACGGCTGGACCAGTAGGCGGTATCCGCGGCGAAAGTGGTCACCTTCAGTTCGGTGAGCCATTTGGTCGCCGAGACGAAACCATAGAGGCCCGGGACGATGAGCCGGACCGGGAAGCCGTGTTCCAGGGGCAGCAACTCGCCATTCATCCCGACCACCACCAGCGCATCCCGCGCGTCAAGCATCGCCTCCAGAGGGGTGCTCGCGGTGAAGCCATCGACGCTGCGGGACAGCACCATGTCCGCACCCGGCGCCACCCCGGCCTCCGCCAGCAGCTCGCGCACCGGCCAGCCCAGCCAGCGGGCATTGCCGATCAGGTCCCCGCCCACCTCATTGGAGACGCAGGCGATGGTCACGTATCGCTCCACCAAGGGTTTGGCCAGCAGATCCGCCAGGTTGAGACTCACCTGTCGGTTCACCAGGCCGGTGACGGTGAGCTTCCAGTCGTCGGGATTGACCTGCGGGACGGAGAGCGCCGTGTCGATGCGGTAAAACTGCGGGTTGGCGGTGACCAGATCGCTGATGCCGGCCACCGGCAGTACCGCTCCAGCCGGGATCGCCGGAGCCGGGCTCTGCGGCACCGGAAGCTTCAGTCTGGCCCGGGCCGCCTGATAGGCCGCCTGAGAGCTACGGACGACGCCGGTCACCAGCGCCGCCATCAGGCCTCCGGCTGCGGCAATGGCCATGGACCGCAGAAAGATCCGGCGCTCGGGGCCGGAGTGCGCTGCTGGCTGCCTGGTTGCTGCTTCCTGCCAGGCCTGCAGCCGGTTGAGCAGGAACCGCAACGCAGCCATTCCGACCAGCACAGCCACCCCTGGCGCCAGCAGTGCCGCCGTGGCGCTCTGCCCCGCACTCACCGCGGAACGGCTCAGGATCGCCACCACCCCAAGGACACCGAAGAGAGCGATCACCACCAACCCGAGGTATCGCCGCCGGTACTCCAGGACCCCGGCGAGCGCGGCGAGAATGGCAACCACGGTGCTGAGCGTCACGAGGAATACCAGTTTGTCCGAGGTGCCGAACAAGGAGATGGCTCCTTCTTTGAGCCCTGGCGGCAGGACGTCGATGACGGCCGAGCCGACCGCGGTCACCGGCGACACCGAGGGGCTCACCAGGCCCGCCGTCACCTCGGAGAGCAGCAGTCCGAGACCGACCGCGAGCAGGCCACTCAGAGCCGCCCACCACCGCCCGGCTCGTGGAGTGTTCATGGTGCGCTCACCCCGGCCAGGGCTCCAGGGACGTTGGCTTCGGGAATCCTGACCGTGAAGCAGCATCCTCGCCCGGTGTTGCGGACGCCCACCTCACCGCCATGGGCAGCCACGATTCCTGCTACAGTGCTCAACCCCACGCCGGCTCCGCTGAAGGCGGAGCGCTGGCGTTGCTGGCTTTTGCGCCAGCCGGTTTCAAAGAGCCTGCCCAGGTCCTGCTCGTCAATCCCGCCGCATTCGTCGCTGACCTCGATGGCGACCCCACCCTGGGGGAAGGCGGCATCCGGCGCGATCTCAGCAGTGCTGATCCACACTGTGGAGCCTTCCGGTGAGTAGCTGACCGCGTTGAGGATCAGATTGCGGATCACGCGTCCGATCAGGCCGCCATCGACCGTGACGACAGAGCTGGTGACCGCGCTGCCATCCATCGAGAGGTTTCTGCGCCGGGCCAACGGTGCGATATCCGCAATGGCATCGCTGACCAGATCGTAGAGGTCCAGCGGCTCGGCGTGAATGACCAGCGAGCCGGACTGGATGGTGGAGAGCTCCATAAGGTCATTGACCAGCACCGCCATCTGGTCCGCCTGGTCGATGATCTTGCGGTGATAGCCGGAGACATCGGTGACGACCCCGTCCTCCAGGGCCTCGGTCATCGCCTTCATACTCGCCAGGGGCGTGCGCAGATCGTGAGACACCCAGGCGACCAGCTCCCGTCGGGCAGCCTCCACCGCTGCCTCGCGCTGGCGGGACTGCTCGAGTTTTTCGCTGGTGCGCTGCAGTTCCGCGGCCAGAGCGGCAAGCTCTGAGCTCATCCGACGCTCCGGGGCCACCGTCTGGCCCAGGCCAATGTTCCGGGCCGCATTCACCAGCCGGGCGGTGTAGCGGGACAGACCCAGTCCCAGGATCAGCGCCACCACCACTGCCATGGCGGAGGCGATGGCGAGGATGTACCAGAGCACCTCGATATTCGAGGAGGAGAGGAACATCGCATTCATCGCACTGATCACCCCGGCGATGAGCACCGCCACGGTTGCGACGACGACCAGACAGATCTGCAGCACGATCGAGGACCTGCGCAACAGGCGTTGGAGCACCAGGGTCAGCCCGCCGATCAGGAGTGCCCAGGCCAGGACCCAGACCAGCACGGTGATGATATCGGCCAGCGTCACGGACTCACCCCGAATTCCGCCGCCGGTACGTCAAAGCGGTAGCCCACACCCCAGACGGTGTGCAGCAGCGCCGGTTCGGTGGGATTAGCTTCAATCTTTTCGCGCAGACGCCGGACATGCACCGTGACGGTGGAGAGGTCCCCGAAGTCCCACCCCCAGACGGCCCTGATCAGATCCTCCCGGCTGAACACCTGGTGCGGGTGGCGAAGGAAAAAGGCCAGCAGATCGAATTCGCGGGTGGTGAGCGTCAGCTGCTCGCCGCGACGGCTGACCTGCCGGGCGGCCGGGTCGAGCCTGAAGTCTGCGAGCTCGATGACCGGTTCCGGGGTGAATTCTTTCACACTGCGACGCAGCACCGACCCCACCCGCAGGACCAGCTCCCGGGGCGAGAACGGCTTGGTCACGTAATCGTCGGCACCCATTTCCAGACCCAGAATCCGGTCATCCTCGGTGCCCAGCGCGGTGAGCAGGATGATCGGCACGCTCATGGTCGCCCGGATCCTTCGGCAGACCTCCACGCCGTCGAGGCCGGGCAGCATCCGGTCCAGGATGATCAGATCCGGCGCAGTGTGGGCGGCCAGATGCAGCGCGGTGAAGCCGTCGCTGGCGGATTCCACCTGATAGCCGGCGGTGAGGAGGTAATCACGGACCACCCCGGCGATCAGTTCTTCGTCCTCGACGAGCAGAATCCTGCGGTTGCCGGTCTCCGGGACGCAGCCATCAAAGGCACCCCGGCCCGGTTGCTTCTGCGGTCCCTCAGTCTTCACCTTTTCAGCATAGGTTTCCGCGGACACTCTGGCGCCGGATTCCGCCGACAATCCGCAATCGTCCCGGTTCTGTAAGGAAATCCGGGTACCAGAACAGCGCAGAAAATTTACCGTCGAAGAGTGATCCAGATTGACATCATCTTCCCCTGTCTCAATGAGGCGCGGGCGCTGCCCACTGTGCTGGCCAGACTCCCCGAGGGTGCCCGCGCCATCGTGGTGGACAACGGCTGCGAGGACGGTTCGGCAGCCATAGCCCGCTCTCTCGGTGCCCTGGTGATCCAGGAGGCCCGGCGCGGTTTCGGCAGCGCCGCCCATGCCGGGCTGCTCGCGGCCACCGCACCACTGGTCGCCTTCTGCGATGCCGACGGCTCGCTGGACCCCTCGGATCTGGAGAGCTTCCGCACCTTGATCGCGGCTGGAGAGGCGGATCTGGTGCTGGGCGCCCGCCAGGCCTCCGCGGGAGCGTGGCCACCGCATGCCCGGTGGGCCAATGCGGCGCTGGCCTGGCGGCTACGGCGGATCACCGGCGCCCCGTTGAGCGATCTTGGCCCGCTACGACTGGCCAGGCGGGAGCCGCTGCTGGAGCTGGGCCTGACCGATCGACGCAGTGGCTACCCGCTGGAGATGGTGCTCCGGGCGCACCACGCAGGATGGCGGCTGGCAGAGTTTCCGGTGGACTACCGGCCGCGCATCGGCCGTTCCAAAATCACCGGAACGGTTCGCGGCACGCTCACTGCGGTGGCGGATATGCACCGGGTTCTGGGGGCGCTCGCATGACCCTTCCGGATACGGTGAACTGGCTGGAGCAGCTCACCATCGCGGTGATCGCCAAGGAATGCCTCCCGGGCAGAGTCAAAACCCGGCTCACTCCCCCGCTGAGTCCGGCACAGGCCGCCGCTCTGGCCCAGACGAGTCTGAGCCAGACGCTGGAGACCGTTCGGCAGCTCCCCGCGCGTTACCGCCTCCTGGTGATGGACGGCTGCCCCCTGGCGCACGATGCCGCCGGCTTCCGGGTGCTTCCGCAGGTGACCGGCGGGCTGGATCTGCGTCTGGCGGCCGTCTGCGCAGCGGTCGAGGGTCCACTTCTGATTCTCGGGATGGACACCCCGCAGGTCTCGGCTGCCGCCCTGGATTCCTTGTTCCGCGACTGGTCGTCTGGCGGATCTTCTTCAGCTGGTTTCCCTGCAGCCCGTGCCCGCCGCGATGCCTGGCTGGGCCTGGCTGAGGATGGCGGCTTCTGGGCACTCGCGCTGGCTGTGCCGGACCCAGCACTGATCCGCGGGGTGCCGATGTCCACCCCGCAGACCGGCGGCGCCCAGTATGAGCGGTTGCTGGCGGCTGGTCTGTCCGTCGGGATGCTGCCGCCGCTACGGGATGTTGATCAGTTCCAGGATGCGCTCGCGGTGGCACGGCTCTGTCCGGAAACGCCGTTTGCTCGGGAAATTAGACGGCTGGAATGTAGACGGCTGGCTGGCCGGCGGAGCGAGCTGAGATTCCCCGCTCTCCCCTCGGGGGCACAGCAATGACACTCGATGCCTTGCTCAGCCCACCCAGAGCGGCCAAGCAGCCCGGATCCTTCGATCTGCTCCGCCAGGTGCCTCGTTCTGCTACCGCCGGCCTGGCTGACTTTGGCACTGGCGGCACCCACCCCTATGAGGAGGCTCTGGTCCGCGGGCAGGGTGCTCTGCGCCTGGTCGATGCAGCGGGCGTGATACCCGAGGTTCACTTCCGGGTGGAGCGCTGGCTGGCCTCCGCCAACCGTCTGGAGCGCGGCCTGTTGAAGGCGATGCGCGGCCCGGTACTGGACATCGGTTGCGGCCCGGGCCGGATGGTCGCCGCGGCCTCAGCGCTGGGGCTCCCTGCCCTGGGTCTGGACTCCAGCACGGCCGCCGCTGCGCGCGCCCGCGCCCGGGGCGCCTGCGTACTGGTGCAGTCGGTGTTCGATCCCCTTCCCGATCTGCTGGAGGGACCTCACCAGCGGGGTCTCCTGCTCCTGGACGGCAATATCGGCATCGGCGGTGACCCGCACCGCCTGTTCCGCCGTGCCCGCGCGCTCAGTGCCCCGGGCGCCACCCTCCTGGTGGAGACTGACCCGGTTCGACACATCGCAACCCGCTATCAGGCCACCGTGCATGGACCCGGCGGCACGATGAGTGAGCCCTTTCCCTGGGCGCGTCTGGGCCTGCGAGCCCTGCCCCAGATCGCTGCCACAGCGGGCTGGTCCATGGAGAGCAGTTTCAGTCGGCGTGGTCGCGAATTCGCTGTCCTGCGGACGGCCTGGTCGTCGTGAAGCGGGCGTTGAAGTTTTAAGCACTTACCACCGGCGGGATCCACCACAATCCCTGGAATCCGGGGAATGGCTGGCTGCACGGGCCGGTAAGTGATTAAAACTATGACCGACCGGCGGGGGCAGAACCCCCGTTCCGGGCTCGATACCGCACCTCCACCAGCGCCGCACCGGCGGCCCCCAGCACCAGCAGTGCAGCCCAGAACCAGAGCAATTCAACGCCATAGTCACCCTGCAGCACCGAGACGTCCCGGGCAAGTTGCTGCGCCCGGAGCAACGGCAACACCACGAGCGTCACCGTGGCCCCGATCAGCAGTACGGTCCGGATGATCATGGCAGATACGGGCTGCAGGCCCGTTGCCAGCCGTCGCAGTCCACCGCCCAGCAGGTGGCTCAGCGGCACCAGCACGCCATCGTGCAGTACCAACGCTGCCGCCAGCCATCCCAGCAGCCCGGCCAGTTCACCGGGCTTCAGCTGCGTGGGAAGCCCCAGCAGGCCGATGCCCAGGAGCGCCACTCCCAGTATCGCCATCGCCAGTCGAAGCACGGACATCGGAGCCACCGGCCGGCGCGGAGTCTTTCGCTGGCTCATGACACCACCTCAATGCGTTCCAGCCACTTGGTCTGCAACACCCCCGGGCGCCCTGGGGCCATCACTCGCACCGGGTAGCCGTGATCCAGATCCAGCACCGCGCCGTTCAATTCCAGCGCCAGCAGGGTCTGCTCGTCCTGGGCATAGGCCGCCGGCATGAGCATCTCCCGGTAGTTCCCGGCAGGCTCCAGGGAACTGAACCTCAGCACAGAATCCGCAGGCGCCCCCACCAGGGCCAGAACCTCGCGGACCGGAACGCCCCGCCATCGGGCGTTCTGGCTCCATCCCTCCACGCAGGCCACCGGAAGCTCGTATTCCACCAGCGTCATGGCCCTCAGTTGAGGCAGGCTCAGCGCCAGTTCCTGCCCGTGATAGCTCAGGTGCAGCCTCCACCTGGGGTCCAGCGCACGCGCAGCGACCTGCGCCTGCTCCGCAGTCCGGTTCACCGGAACGCCCTGCGGCCCCTGCCCCTGACTGCGCGGAGCAAAGAGATTCGCGAAGGACAGCCAGGAGAACGACTGCCCTGCGGTGGTCATGACCAGGGCCGCCGAGGCGAGGCCGATGCCGGTCAGAAAGCCTCGCCGGCTCCAACCGAGCGTCCGTCCCGGGCTGGCGCGCCGCGTTCTTGTGGGCTGCGGATCCCGGGGCCGCGGCCGGCGCCAGTGCTGGACGATCACCGGCAGCTTGAGCGCCAGGTGCAGGATCAGCGAACCCATGACAATCCAGGCCAGCCAGTAGTGGGTCTGCCGGAAGGGGAACGGCCAGGGGTACCACTTGTAGGTGTTCACCAGGCCGATGGCCAGCTCCACCAGGCTCGCCGCAACGAACAATGCTATGGACCCGCGTTCGGCGGCATCACGCAGGCCCCGGATCGGCGGCCAACGCAGCAGAGCCGGGTAGACGGACCACAGCTTGGCCAGCAGGAGAGGAATAGCAGCGATGCCGCTGGTCACGTGAAGCCCCTGCATCAGCTGATAGATCCAGACGGGGCGTACCGGGAAGCCGGAAAACACCGGGAAGTCCCCCGGGTCCTGGAGGTAGTGCGAGAACATCCCGGTGGCGAAACACAACAGAAAGGCGGGCCCGATCCAGCGGCCGATCTGCACGGTCAACCGGGATCCTCGCACCGAGGAGTGCATCCGGGCATTCATCGCGTCCATCAGATGCTGTAGCCGTCGGGTCAGCTGGTCCATCTTCTGATGAAAGCACCGTCGCCGGGCAGCCGGAACGCCCAGTCCTTACGAAAGCTGAACGGTTGGCGCCGGAGGGGCTTCCGGAGCGGAGCGGTGCGGCAGGATCATAGTGTGAGAAGGAATCCCCGGGCACTGGGACCAGTGCCACCAGGACCAGTGCCCCTGCGCACCGGCTGGGTTGGCGTGCTGATGCTACTCGGGCTCCTGGTGCTCTCTGTCTGGTTGGAGTTCTCGCTGGCCGATGCCGGCCGGTTAGCCTGGCTGCTCCCCGGCCTGAACCGGCGAAGCACTGGCGCGGATGCCGTCCTGCTGGGCGGCGTGTTGCTGAGCTGGCTGCTCTTCGCGCTCGCAGCGCTGCAGGCGAGGCGCGTGTTCCGGAGGGTCCCGCGGCGTGCTGCGGCCGGCATCGTGCTGCTGGGCTCGCTGATACTGGGACTGGCCGCGGCCAGCGCTCCGCCGGCTGGCAGCAACGATTCGGCCAGATACGCCTGGGACGGGATCGTGCAGAAGGCCGGGATGTCACCCTATCGCTATGTTCCACTGGACCCGACGCTGGATCCCTTGCGCCCGGCCTGGCTCTTTGAGCCGCAGCACCGGGCGCCGCAGCCAGGCGAGCCACAGACCGGCGACTCGTCACCCTCCGCTTCCTGTCCCGCTGCGGACTTCCCGACCGGAGCGGAGGTCCAGCAGGGGCTCTGCACCGCGATCAACCGCAGTATGGTCCCTACGATCTACCCTCCGGTGGCGGAGCTGTATTTTCTTCTGGTCCGGGCTCCGCTTCCTGCCTCGGTGGGATTCGTGGCCTTCCAGCTGGCGGGACTGTTGCTGAGCCTGCTGGTCACCGCAGGCCTGCTGTGGCAGCGCGGGGTGCCCGTCGAGCGGGCCGCCTGGTGGGGCTGGTCCCCGCTGGTGGTCTGGGAGGGTGTCAACAATGCTCACGTCGATCTGCTCGGCGCCGCACTGCTGTTGCTGGCCGTGCTGTGGTTGGCCCGGGGCCGGGTGACCGCCTCCGCGTTAGCCTTCGGTGCGGCCGTGGCCACCAAGCTCATTCCGGTGCTGGCCGCCGTCGGGCTGCTCTACCGCAAGCCCCGGCGATTCGTTCTGCTCTCGCTGGCCACCTTCACGGTGGCGTACCTACCGTATCTGCTGCTGTCCGGGACCGCGATTCTGGGCTATCTGCCCGGCTACCTCAGCGAGGAAGGGTACGATGCCGGGCACCCCACCGCGCGGTTTGCGCTGCTGAGCCTGATGTTCCCGCAGCAGACCGCCGTGCTGATCGGCGGGGCGATCGTGGTACTGGCCGGTATCTGGGCCTGGCGACGGGTTGACCCGGCTCATCCGTGGAACACTCAGGTGACGTATCTGGCCGTGGTGCTGCTGGTGGTCAGCCCCAGCTACCCTTGGTACGGGCTGCTCGTGCTGCCTTTTGTGCTGCTCAGCGGTCGGTGGGAATACCTCGCCGTGCCGGTCGCCCTGAACGTGCTGTACTTCGTGCCCCGCTTTGCCGATGCCCTGCCCTGGAGCCGCCTGGTACTGGCGCTGACGGCCGTGTTTCTGCTGGCGATGGCGCTGCTGCGCCGCCGCAGCCCGGCGCTCAGCGTGGAGCTTGGTGCGCTGCATACTGGTTAGACTGTTGCCGTGACCAACCGGAGTGGTTCGGGGATCAGCAGGCCAGCAGGCAGGCCTGGAATGCGCCATACCCTCTCCCCGCTGTCGGCTCTCTCGCCACTGTCCAGGACGGTTCTGGCGGTGGGGGCCGGGCTCGGAGGCGCGACGGCGGCCGGAGCTGCAGCCGTCTACCTCTTCAAAGCGCAGGGCAGGGTGGCGCGGCGTCGGATCGGCATACCACTGGGCGAGCAGGCTCCGGCTGCGGATCGCCGGTACAAACACTCGTTCGGCGACCCCTTCGATCTGGTGGTGCTCGGCGACTCGATTGCGGCCGGGCTCGGAGCCGAACGTCCGCGGGACACGCTGGGCGCACGACTCGCCCGTGGGCTGGCCAAACGAACCCAGCGTTCCGTGAGGCTACGTACGGCTGCCGTGGTGGGCAGCGAATCCTCCGCGCTCGCCAGCCAGCTGGCCTCCCTGGAGGAGGGCTACCGGCCCTTGCTGGCCGTCATCGTGGTCGGTGGGAACGACGTAACCCACGGAATCAGCCCGGTCCTGGCGGCCAGGCATCTGCGCGAAACAATCCAGGCGCTCCAGGAACGTGGTAGCCGGATCGTCGTCGGTACCTGTCCGGATCTGGGAGCGTTGCGGCCGGTCCCCCAGCCGCTGCGCTCGGTGGCATCGATCGCCTCCCGCAGAATGGCGGCAGTCCAGGCTCAGGTGGCGCGCGATCTGGGCACGAGATACGTCAAACTGGGCTCCCTGGTGGGGCCGATGTTCCGCGAAGAGCCGGAGACCATGTTCGCGGTAGACCGCTTTCATCCCTCCGGGACGGGCTACCGTCGCACGGCCAAGGCGATGCTGCCCGCCCTGTGGGAGGAGTACCAGCAAGCCACCGGAAGTCAGCCTCCCTCCCCTCCGGACGCTCAGTGGTGAGCTGACGCCCTCAACCCGGCGGTTTAGGGGCGTCAGCTCACCACTGAGCAAGAAAAGGCAGGACGACGTCCAGCACCTGCGCGCTGGGCATCAGAGTATTGCTGTGGCCGCGGCCGGGCAAGGCGATGAACTGCGCATTCGGCATCAACTCCGCCGCGCGGAGGGAAGCCCTCATCCGCGGCTCATCCTGGGTACCGGCCAGCAGCAGGGTCGGGACGTTGAGGCCGGCCAGAGCCGTTTCCTCGACTCCCACCCCGGACTCCACCTGGTGGAAATAGGCTCGCAGTGCCTGCGCGTCATTGGCCAGAAACGCCTGGCGGGTGGCGGGATCGACGCTCCGGCCGAGCGCCGTCTCCCAACCGGCCAGGAACCCGGGCATCCCCGCCCGGGCCAGCGCCTCATCGTAGTCGGCAAAGAACAGCTCAGCGATCGTTCCAGGATGCGTGTGATAGGTTCCGGCCACCGAGACAAAGCTACGCATCCGCTCGGGCGAGGTCTCCGCCAGTGCAAAACCGGTGCGGGCACCGAAGGAGTAGCCCAGGTAATGAGTCCTGGCCACTCCCGCCGCATCGAGGACGGCCAGCACGTCTCCCACCACGCGCTCCAGCCGGTAACTCTCTGGCTCATGTGGTTTGCCGCTGCGGCCGTGCCCGCGCAGATCCAGGGTCAGCACGCGATAGTCGGCAGCAAAAGCGGCCAGATAACCCATGCCACGCCAGACGGCCTTGGAGAGGGCGCTGCCGTGGACCAGCAGCAGCGGTTCACCTTCCGGGTTCCCGGACTCCGCCCAGGCCAGCTGAACGGCATCGTCCGCGTTAGACGTGTACGGCACGGCCTTTGCCCCGGTAGAGCGAAATGGCGTCGCGCATCGCGCTACGGGCTCGCTTGCGATCCCCGGCAGCATCGTAGGCGCAGGAAAGCCTGAACCAGGACCGCCAGTCCCCCGGCGCGGCTTCCGCCTCGGCCTGGTATTTGCGGAATTCGGCGTCCGCTGCCTCGCGGACAATGCGGCCGGCCGGGGTCCGGGGCAGATCATCGACCGGCAAGCCGTCCTCTGATTCGAGAATGCTGGCCAGCTTCTCCATCCGCGTTCCGAACAGAAGCTCGCGCAGCATGGCCCAGGCGCCGATCGGCGGCAACAGGGTCAGCGCGGCGCCCAGCGCTTTGGCCACCGGGTTCGGATCGGTGAGCAACAGGATGGACCGCTGGAGCAGTACGACGAGATAGAACAGCAAGAGCAGGCAGAGTAGCCCTACCCAGATTTTGGTGCGCATGGCGTGCCTGCCTCAGTTTCCCAGCGAGAGGTAGCCGTCCAGGCCATAGGTCAGGCCGGGACGTCCCCCCACCGTGCGCACCCCGAGCAGGATGCCGGGCATGAAGGAATCCTGACCGAAGGAGTCATGGCGCAATGTCAGCTGCTCCCCCGCAGAACCGAGCAGGACCTCCTGGTGAGCGGTCAGGCCGGCCAGGCGGACCGAGTGCACGGGAATGCCGTCCACCGTGGCACCGCGGGCCCCGGCCAGAGAACGTTCGGTCGCGTCGGGGGCTGGAGGAACCTGGCGCTGCGCCCTGGCCTCAGAGATCAGCTGTGCGGTCCGTATCGCGGTGCCGGAAGGAGCATCCACCTTGTGCGGATGGTGCAACTCGATGATCTCCACCGAGTCGAAGTAGGGCGCGGCCTGCGCGGCGAAGCGAGTAGCCAGGACGGAGCCGAGCGCGAAGTTCGGAGCGATCAGCACGCCGACCTCGGGGTGCTGCGCCAGCAGCGACTCCAGGCGCGCCCGTTGTGCCTCGTCCCAGCCGGTGGTGCCGACCACCGCATGAATGCCATGCTCCACAGCGAAACGCACATTGGCCTCGGAGGAATCGGGAACCGTCAGCTCCACCAGAACCTGCGCTCCGGCATCCACCAGGACCTGCAGGGCATCGCCCCGGCCCAGCGCTGCAACAAGTTCCAGCCCGTCGGCCGCCTCCAGAGCGGCAACGGCCGCTCGCCCCATCCGTCCATTCGCGCCCACGACGGCGACGCGCAACTCAGTACTCATACCTTCAGGATAGTGGTGGCTGACGGTTCACCGGTCTTTGGGAAGCTCCACCGAACTGGTGAAATTGAAGTAGTTTCTGAACTCGGCCTCTGTCAGGTAGAGATCTGCACTTTTGGAGACGCCATTGTCGACGAGCGTCTCGCCCCAAGGATTGATCACATGGATCATCTGTACGGGCGGCCCAGAAGGATTGGCTGGGTCCGGCCGTTCCACCACGCCATCGACCATATAAACGTGGCTGGGAACGACGCTGGACTTCTCCGCACCCAAAATCTGAAATTGCTTGGTCGATGCCGTCATCAGGGCACCATTGTCCAGCGACGAGCGGATATCACTCAGGGACTCAAACGCGGTGAGTGTCGTCTGGGCATGCTGACCAGTCACCATTTCCAATCCGGTCCAGTTCGCATTCCCTTGGTCGAGGTTCAGGCCCATATTTTTCATATGAGTCCTTGCAGCGTTCTCCCAGACTGAATAGAGGTTCGTCTGGCCATCAGGACCGCGGACTCCCTGGTCCACGGCAACCGGTTCAACCGACACCTCCACCGGCTTGGCGGTCGCCCAGGGACCAACACCGTCCCATTCGTAGAACGTCACGATGTATTTCCCGCTCGCTTCATCCCATCGAATATGGTTCCGCAAAAACTGAGGATCTTTCATGCCCACAACACCCACACCGGACAGGAACCAACAGTCACTCAGCTGGCCTTGATGAATATTGCGAGGGCCAAGCGCGTCATCCGAGTCGGGAAGCGGTCCCGGACCACCAGGGGCCGAAGGGCTGCCTGTGATGGTCCGGACCGAAACCGAGCCGCCCCCACCTTCGACAGCGCTCGCTTGTTCCTGTTCCAAGGCATTGCGGCGAAGCGTCTCTGCGAGTGCGTCCAGACTTCCGGCGACGCTGGACAAGGTTGGACGGTGACGAACGGACCACTGCTGGCGAAAGGTGGATGCATCGCTGCCGTACCATTTTGCGGTGCCCACCGAGCCGTCCAGCAGCTGTGCGGCGGTATCAATCTGGCTTCTGGCAGCGAGGACGTCCACCGCCAGTGCCCGCAGTTGTTCTGGGGAGGCGCCGAGAAACTCACTCATCGGGGCTACCCTCCTCCCAGCTGAGAGTGACTGACCCAGCCCCAGGAGCTGCTTCGCTGGCGATCGCGGCATCCAGCCTCATGAACCATCGCCCTTCGAGATGAACTCGATCGCCCACCCGCAGATCCACAATGTCTCCGACTTCGGGGCCCCGGAGCATGAGTCGGGCAGCGGGAACTCCGTTGAGGTCACCCACCGCCATGATGCCGACCGCCGTCTGGAAAATTTGCGGCTGTGATCCCTGCATCGCCGTCAAGCTATTCACGACTTCCACCTTCCAGAGGAATCCTCTCCCCAAAAAAATACCGGTGGTCTATGAAGCGGCTCAATGGGGAGAACTCCCCCTGCCCCCGTCTCGGGGCCTCCTCTATAGTCGGATCATGGATCAAGAGGCAATGAAGCGACTCGTAGTGCCGTTGATTGCTGGCACGGTGGCGCTCCTGACCCTCTGTGCCTGTCAGCCCTCCGTGGACACGCCGCCCATGGTCAAAGCAGCACAGGAGAATGCGGAGGGAATCGCCACCGCCCTGAAGGACGCTATATCCGCAAAGTATCCGGAGATCAGTTTTCGCTCAAGCCAAGTCCCCAGAGTCTATGGACTGGCGCAGGATGGCACCTGCACGGTCGCCTCAACAGAGTTCCTGGCTGAGGGGGCCCGTGTCACTGCGGACGATTTGATGACCGTCATCGCACCTGTGATGCAGGCGCACGGTTACAACGGCCTGCAGAAGACTCGCCATGGCTCTTCACCTGTGGAAAGCCTGGAAGCGAGGAATCGAGTCGGGGCAGTTGCCCACCTTTCGCTCCGCGTCAGGGAGTCTCCCGCACCCACGGAAATTAGCATTAGCTCCAATGGGCCGGCAGCCGGCCCGGGTTGCAACGAACACCCGTCACCAGCCCAGCCGTCAACCAGTTCCTAGAACCCGAAGGTCTCGGTCTCCTCGAACGGCCCGACCACCGTGACGCTGCGCGGTGC
This sequence comes from Psychromicrobium xiongbiense, assembly GCF_030271165.1. GTDB lineage: Bacteria > Actinomycetota > Actinomycetes > Actinomycetales > Micrococcaceae > Renibacterium > Renibacterium xiongbiense. Next base: position 86,858 of record NZ_JASSZH010000021.1, read on the forward strand.
GGCGGCGAGTTCCCGGGCCAGATCCCGCACCTGCGCCGCGGTGACGGCGTGGATGCGTTCGAGCGTCTCGTCGATATCCATGAACTCGCCCGCCACCAGCTCGGCCCGTCCCAGCCGGGACATCCGCGAACCGGTGTCCTCCAGGGCCAGCACGATGCCACCCGAGAGCTGCCCGGTGGCCTTGCGCAGTTCCTGCTCCGAGACGCCATCGGCGGCCAGCTTCTCCAGCTCCTGCACCATCAGCTCCAGCACCTGCTGGACCTTGGCCGGGGAGCAGCCAGCGTACATGCCGAAGTATCCGGCATCGGCAAAGGCTGAGGAGAAGGAATACGTCGAGTAGGCCAGACCGCGCTTTTCGCGGATCTCCTGGAACAGACGGGAGGACATACCTCCGCCAAGAATCGCATTGAGCACGCTCATGGTGAAGCGACGCTCATCATTGGCAGCAAAGGCCGGGCAGCCGACAATCACGTTGGCCTGCTCGACGGTGCGCGGCACCACCTGCACCCCGGGAGTCCCGGTGATCTGAGCCAGCTCGCCGGAGCGTCGGGGTCGCGGTGCCTGATGCGGATCCAGCGCCCATCCAGCACGGTGCAACGCTGTCAGGACCATCCGGCAGACCTGAGCATGGTCAAGGCCGCCCGCAGCGGTCACCACGAGCTCTTCAGGCCGGTAGAAGCGCTGGTAGTGCTCCCAGACCGATTCCCGGGCCACGCCACGGATCGTCTCCGCGGTTCCGCCAATCGGACGGCCCAGAGGGTGATCGCCGAGCACGGTGGCGACAAACTTTTCGTGCGCGACGTCGGTCGGGTCGTCGCCGTCCATCGCCAGTTCTTCGAGGATGACCTCACGCTCTGATTCGAGTTCCTCAGGATCGAGGACAGCGGAGGTCACCATATCGGCAATCACGTCGATCGCCATCGGAAGGTCGACGTCCAGCACCCGCGCGTAGTAGCAGGTGCTTTCTTTGGCGGTTGCGGCATTGGATTCGCCACCCACCTCATCGAAGGCCGCAGCGATGTCGAGCGCGCTGCGACGTGGGGTCCCTTTGAACAGCAGATGTTCCAGGAAGTGTGTGGAGCCATGCTGGCCCTCGGCCTCATCGCGGGAACCAACGCCCACCCAGAAGCCCAGGGTGGCGCTGCGCTGGCCGGGCATGGACTCGGTCAGGACCCGGACACCGCCGGGCAGAATGGAGCGGCGGACGATGGCGCCACCGGGCTGACCGGCCAGGACCTCGCCCTGGAGGTGCTCATCGCTCAGTTCCAGGGAACCGTCCCAGGACGACAGACCAGTCCGGGAATCTGGGTGCGTAGGCCAAAACTGCTGGCCGGGCAGGGAGCCGTCGGTGACGGTCACCCCACCCGAGCCAGCAGAGTTGAGCGGTAGTTGTACAGCCAAGCGACTAGTTGGCTGCCGCTTCGGCGTCAGCGTCAACCGCCACAGCTTCAGCAGCTGCGGCTTCCCCGGCCACCACCGGGGAGAGCGAGAGCTTTCCACGGTCATCGATCTTGGTGATCTCCACCTGGATCTTCTGGCCGACGGAGACGACGTCATCGACGTTGTCCACCCGCTTGCCGTCGTTGATCTTGCGCAACTCGGTGACGTGCAGCAGACCATCCTTGCCCGGGGTCAACGAGACGAAAGCACCGAAGGTGGTGGTCTTGACGACCGTACCCAGGTAGCGCTCACCGATCTCGGGGACCTGCGGGTTGGCGATGGCGTTGATCGCGGACCGGGCAGCCTCGGCCGAGGGACCGTTGGTCGCGCCGATGTACACGGTGCCGTCATCTTCAATCGAGATGTCCGCGCCAGTGTCTTCCTGGATCTGGTTGATCATCTTGCCCTTCGGGCCGATGACCTCGCCGATCTTGTCTACCGGGATCTTGACCGCGATGACGCGGGGAGCGAACTCGGAGAGCTCGTCCGGGACGTCGATCGCGGCATTCAGCACACCAAGGATGTGCAGACGGGCTTCACGGGCCTGCTTGAGCGCGGCAGCAAGCACGGAGGCCGGGATGCCGTCCAGCTTGGTGTCCAGCTGGATCGCCGTGACGAACTCGGAAGTACCGGCGACCTTGAAGTCCATGTCACCGAAGGCGTCTTCGGCACCGAGGATATCGGTCAGCGCGGCATAGCGGGTCTGGCCGTCGACCTCATCCGAAACGAGGCCCATGGCGATACCGGCAACCGGAGCCTTCAGCGGCACACCGGCGTTGAGCAGCGACAGGGTCGAGGCGCAAACGGAGCCCATGGAGGTGGAGCCGTTGGAGCTCAGTGCCTCGGAGACCTGGCGGATCGCGTAGGGGAATTCCTCGCGGGTCGGCAGCACCGGTACCAGGGCGCGCTCAGCGAGAGCACCATGGCCGATTTCGCGGCGCTTGGGCGAACCCACGCGGCCGGTCTCGCCGGTGGAGTAGGGCGGGAAGTTGTAGTTGTGCATGTACCGCTTCGTTTTCTCCGGGGAGAGCGAATCGATCTGCTGTTCCATCTTGAGCATGTTCAAGGTGGTTACACCGAGGATCTGGGTCTCGCCACGTTCGAAGATGGCGGAACCATGCACGCGGGGCAGAACCTCAACCTCAGCAGTGAGCTGGCGGATGTCCGTCAGGCCACGGCCGTCGATGCGCACCTGGTCCTTGAGGATGCGCTGGCGCACCACCTTCTTGGTGACCGAACGGAAGGCTGCGGAGATTTCCTTCTCGCGACCCTCGAACTGCGGGGCGAGCTCAGCGATGACCGCGTCCTTGAGCGCATCAGAGGCGTTGTCACGCTCCTGCTTGTCCGCGATCTGGAAAACCTCAGCCAACTTGGCGGCGGCTGCTGCGTCAACGGCAGCGTACACATCGTCCTGGTAGTCCAGGAAGATCGGGAACTCGACGCTGGGCTTGGCCGCGCGGGCGGCCAGATCAGCCTGAGCTTCACAGAGCAGGCGGATGAACGGCTTGGCCGCCTCCAGGCCCTCAGCCACGACCTCTTCAGTCGGAGCGGTGGCGCCCTGTTCCTTGATCAGGTTCCAGGAGTTGTCGGTGGCCTCGGCCTCGACCATCATGATGGCGACGTCGTCACCGGCAACGCGACCGGCCACGACCATGTCGAACACCGCGTTCTCCAGCTCGGAGTGCCGCGGGAAGGCAACCCACTGGCCGTCGATCAGCGCCACCCGGACGCCGCCGATCGGACCGGAGAACGGCAGACCGGAGAGCTGGGTGGACATGGAGGAGGCGTTGATGGCAACAACGTCGTAGAGCTCGTCCGGGTTGATCGCCAGCACGGTGACGACGACCTGGACCTCGTTGCGCAGACCCTTGACGAAGGCCGGGCGCAGCGGGCGGTCCATCAGGCGGCAGGCCAGGATGGCCTCGGTGGAGGGACGGCCCTCACGACGGAAGAAGGATCCGGGGATGCGGCCGGCAGCGTACATACGCTCCTCGACATCCACGGTCAGCGGGAAGAAGTCGAAGCCGTCACGCGGCTGCTTGCCTGCCGTGGTGGCAGAGAGCAGGGCGGTGTCGTCATCGATGTAGACCATGGCAGCGCCAGCAGCCTGCTGGGCGAGCCGTCCGGTCTCAAAGCGAATGGTGCGTGTGCCGAAGCGACCGTTGTCGATCACTGCTTCAGCGAACTGGATTTCGGGACCCTCCATAGAGAGTCACCTCCGTTTCTGTTCAGGGGTGTCTGGTCAACGGAGGACTGTCCGGGCTCAGGAACCTCTGGTCTTCGATCGAAGCTCACGGGAAGCGAATGCTCCCGGAAGCCACTACCGAGGACCGCGAAGGGCCTTCCCCGATGAGTCCGCCATAGGGTGGAACCGTCAGGGCCGCACTCCATTGCTGGAATACGGCCCTGATCACAGGTTATCGGCGCAGGCCGAGGCGCTCAATGAGCGTGCGGTAACGCGTGATATCGGTGTCCTTCAAGTAGTCCAGCAGGCGACGGCGACGGCCAACCAGCAGCAGCAGGCCGCGGCGGGTGTGGTGATCGTGCTTGTGCATCTTGAGGTGCTCGGTCAGATCGGAGATGCGCTTGGAGAGCATCGCAACCTGGACCTCCGGCGAACCGGTGTCACCCTCGCCAGTGGCGTATTCCTTGATGATTTCTTGCTTTACAGCGGCGTCAAGTGCCACAGATAACTCCTTGGATGTGCCGTGAGTCCCGCATGGCGCTGCGCCACCGGGTGCGCGGTGCCGGAACCTGTCCCGGACACCACCGAATCCAGCCGCCACGGACTGCAGCCGGATTCGCACCTTCAGTTTACTCTGGCACCCATCACTCTGTCGAAGCGAGCCGTCACTCCGTCGAGGCAGACTCCGCTGGGGCGGCGGAACTCGCAGTGGCCTTGTGGACCAACTCCCGCCATTCCCGCCAGACCAGCCACATGATGACCAGGTCCAGCAGAGTGAAGAGCACCATGCCGATGGTCGGCCGGGTGATCAGAACGTAGATCTGATATGCCGTAAACAGCCCCAGGACCGCCAGAGCGTAGGGGTAGACCCAGTGATATTCCTTGAAAAGGCAATAGACCAGAACAATTTTGACGATGCCGTGGGCGAGCAGGAAGAAAATGACGAAGGCGTGCGAGCCGCTACTGAGCTCGTGGTCCATCCGGCCGGCCCAGTAGCCGATGAAGTTCCGGATCGGATGATGGCCCTCCACCGGGGTGGCAATCGGGCTCAAGAGGCTGGTCAGCAGCTCAGGGAAGAACCACAGCGCAAGACCTGCCACCAACTCGACAACGCCGTCGAAACCCTTGATCGCAATGCCGATCCGGTAGACCGTCTCGAGAGCTTTCGCGGATTTCATCGTTCCACCCCTTTGGCAGCTTCAGCGAGGATGATCCGGGAATCAGCCACATCCTGGCACATTTGCTCGATCAGCGCCTCCGGTCCGGTATAGGCGACCATTCCCCGCAGCCGCGCCACAAACTCCACCCGCACGCGCTGGCCATAGAGATCGAAGTCCTCGACGAGTTCCACGGGTCGGTCCAGGACGTGCGCCTCCACCTGGCGGCTGACTCCCTCGAACGTCGGATTGCTGCCGACCGAAATCGCTGCCGGCCACCGGGTACCCGCCGCGTCCACCAGCCAGCCTGCGTAGACACCATCGGCCGGGATATAGCCCTCTGCCTCCGGCGCCAGATTGGCCGTGGGGAAGCCCAGATCGCGCCCCCGGGCGGCGCCATGGACCACCTCACCCACCATGGTGTGTGGGTGCCCCAAAATATCGGCTGCCTCTTCCACTGCCCCGCGGTCAAGTGCCTCGCGTACCCAGGTTGAGGACCAGCGGCGCCGTTCGCCCAGTTCGTCCACCACCACGACGGCGAAGCCGAACTGCTCCCCCATCTCCTGCATGGTGTGCAGGTCGCCGGAGTTGTCACGGCCGAATCTCACGTCCTGACCGACCACCACGGTTTTGGCCTGCAGATTTCCGACCAGGACCGAGCGGACAAATTCCTCCGGGGTGCTCCGGGCGAAGTCCAGGGTGTACCGGATCACCACAGTGGCATCCAGACCGGTGCTGGCGAGAGCGTCCAGGCGCTGAGCCAGACTCATGATCTGCCCCGGTGCCGAATCCGGACGGTGCACCTCCAGCGGGTGCGGATCAAAGGTGATCACCACCGAGGAAGCTTTCTGGCGCACGGCTTCCGCCACGAGCCAGGACAGCACCTGCTGATGACCGCGATGGACGCCGTCAAAATTGCCCAGTGTGACCACGGACGGTCCGAAGGCCTGGGGCAACTGGGATAAACCATGGTAGACGTGCACTGTGCGGTAGGTCCCTTAAGTGATGGGCTGAAAGCCTCAATGAAATGAGTATGGGCGGCTGGAACGGAATCAGCCGGGAAGCGTTCCGGTGGCCAGAAAGCGGGCCCGCAGAGTCTGCGTCCGCTCCACCCAGAGGTACCAGACCACGATGACGGGCGGCAGCACGAGTTCGGCAATCAGCAACAGGATCACGGTCACCTCCGGAAGACCGGATACCGCCCAGGAGTACACGCGGGCCAGACCACCCAGGAACACCGTCGAGCTGAGCACCATCAGCGCCTTCGACCAGACGAATTTGAAGGCAATCAACAGATAGCTGATCCCGGTGCCCACCAGAAAAGCAGCCAGGAAACGATAATTGCTCTGGATCGTGGCGTTGAGGCTGCTCCCGGCATCGGGCAGATTCGAGATGCCGGAGAACAGGTCAAAGAGACCGACGCCCGCCAACAGGAGGCCGAACACCGCCAGCACGAGGCGGAACAGGCGCCATTCTGAGGTTGGTGGCTCCTTCTTCGCCGCACCGGGCTGCTCAGCTCCAGTGTCTTCCCCTCCAGTGTCTTCCCCTTCGGGGGTTTCCCCTTCGGGCGCGCCAGAATCTTCTGGCTCCATTGCGGGTACCGCATCACTCTCGGTCATAGCGGCTCACCTTTCGTCCCTACGGATCCGACGCCTCCGGGCGGGAATCCTTCGATGTCTGTTGCGGTGTCTTGGCCCTAGCCTATGCTCCAGGGGGTTCTGAAGGCAGGCCATCGACCAGCCGCGCCGTCCGGGGCTCAACCCGGCTCAGGTACTCTTCCCTGCTCTGAGACAGCATCCAAACCGCAGCGCTTGTTCCCCGATGATCAGCGAAGCCCCGCAGTTCCGCCTCAAAACGGAATCCGGATTTCTCGGCGAGTTTGCGGCTTGCCCAGTGAGGCGCCAGCGCGAACCAGTACAGGTACTCCAGATTCAGCCCGTTGAACGCGTAGTCGAGCAGAAGTGCCACGGCGTGCGAGCCTACACCGCGGCCGCGACTCGCCGGGCCCAGATTGATCCCCAGCTCCGCCGTTCCGGCCCGGAAGGCGTGAAGGCCGATGGTGCCCAGCAGCCCCTCGTCGGAGGCGTCCGCCACGGCAAAATCCTGAGTGCTGCCGTCCCGCCATCCTGTGGCCACAATCTCGGTGAGGTAATGAACGGCATCGGACTCGCCATAGTCCAGGGGCAGCCGGGAAATCCAGCGCTGAGCCTGATCATCGCGGCAGTTGCGCACGATGCCGGGCACATCGGCCAAGGTGAGCGCCCGTAGCGTCACGGTGCCATCGCTGAGCACCGGGACCAGGTCGGTCTGGACCAGATCTTCGGGGGTCGTGGCAGATTCCGGGGAGAGATGGACAGTCATGGACGTTCTTTTTCTTCGGTAGGTGAAGGCTCGGGGTTCGAAGGCTCAGGTCCCAGGGATGCCGCGCTGAGCCGTGGATGATGCCGGTACAGCCAGATCAGGCCCAGGATCGGCAACAGCAGCGGGACAAAGCCATAGCCGCGGCCATAGCCACTCCACACCGTGTCACGGGGGAAGGCCTGGGCATCGGCCAGACTGAGCGAACCGACGATCAGCACACCCAGCAGTTCCACGGACACGGCCACCACGGATACCCAGTACCAGCGGGTGCCCCGCAGAGCCAGGGATACGGTTGCCAGCAGATAGATCACGGCCGCCACCGCGGAGAGCAGATAGGCCAGCGGAGCCGCAGAAAAATTGCTGGCCAGCTGGTAGCCGGCCCGGGCACCCGCCGCCAGCGTGAACACGGCATACACCGCAATCAACAGCCGTCCCGGTCCGGTGGCCCGGCTGGAACCCGAATCCCTGGAACGCAGCTCAGAGATCTTTTTCGTCATCGCAGAATCACCCCGCCGAAGCCATACCAGATCTGCTCCATCCGGAACATCATCACGATGCCGATCAGGCCCACGGCAGCCAGAACAATATTGCTCCACCGGGTGCGCTCCATCAGTGACCAGTACACCGCACCGATCGGGATCACCACCGCGGTGGCGGCATAGCCCCAGAACTCCCAGGGATCACCGGCGATCCGCTCGCCGATGCTGGCTCGCACGATGCTGGCCACGACGAACACCAGAAGGTAGAGCTCCACCGCGGCTGCTGCCAGGATCGTCACATCGTTAGGTGCTTTTTTGGCCACCGCATACCCCAGGCAGAGCAGGAAGGAGGCACCGCCGATCACCAGAGAAAGATAAAACCAGGCGTCAGGCATGATCCCCCTCGGCCTGTAGAACCAGAATGGCCCTGGCTTTTTTACCGGAAGGCCCCGAGTCCTCCAGAAGAGCCACCAGTCGCCCCTCGGGATCAAAGGCTGCCGATGGCTCCGTGGCGGGATGCTCGGTCGGCCCTGCGGTAATGCGACGGCCGAAGGAGAGTTCAATCGCTTCCTCCGCAGTGACCTCACGCACGGGCAGTAACTGGCGTGCGGCCTGGCCGAGCTCCAGAACCGGCAGGTCAGAACCAGCCTCACGAAGTTCTTCCAGCTGCGTCAGGCTGCTCGCCTGCTCCAGTGTGTAGGGTCCGACGGCGGTGCGGCGCAGGGCCGTCAAATGCCCGCCGACGCCCAGGCCCCGCCCGAGATCCCGGGCCAGGGCACGAATATACGTCCCGGAGGAACAGTCGATGCTGACCGTCAGGTCGATGACCTCGAGGCCATCCTCCAGGGTGATGCGTTGCATCGAATGCACCTCGAAGCGATCAATCCTCACCGGACGCGCGGCCAGGACCACCTCTTCACCCGAGCGGACCCGGGCGTAGGAACGTTCCCCGTTGACCTTGATGGCGCTGACGCTGCTCGGAATCTGCTCAATGGCGCCGGTGAGCGCAGCGATCTGTTCCTGAATGCCAGCCTCGGTGACGCCCTCGGTGCCGTGCGAGGCGGTCACTTCGCCTTCGGCATCGTCGGTCACGGTGGACTGGCCCAGTCGAATGGTGGCGTCGTAGCTCTTGCCCGTGCCGACGATGAAGGTCAGCAGCCGGGTGGCCTTGTTGAGGCCGATCACGAGAACACCGGTCGCCATGGGATCCAGGGTCCCGGCATGGCCCACTTTGCGGGTACCGGCAAGGCGGCGGAGTTTGGCGACTACATCGTGACTCGTCCAGCCCTGCGGCTTGTCAACGATTATCAGTCCAGAAACCACGCCTTCCAGTATAGAAGGCCCGGACGTTCCCTGAGGTCATGGGGCTCGTTCGGAGGGCGTGATCCTGCGAACGTTGCTGGACGATTTCGCGAACTTTAACGGCGAGTGGGGCACTCCCGGATGGTCGCCTGCGGCGCCACGCCGGGGCCCTCGTGCCCCACTCTTGAGGACCCGCGATTGCAGGTGCTCTTTCCGTTTTCGTTCGCGAAATGACGGGCGGCTACGCCTCGTCGTCTTCGTCGTCCTCGTCCGCTGCGGACTTGTACGGGTCGGCATCGCCAGCGAAGGTTGCCCCTGCGGCCGCTGCCGCCAGAGCAGCATCGCGCTCCTTGGTCTGGCGGATGAGCTCCTCGAGCTGGCTCGCCGTCTCCGGAATCTCGTCTGAGACGAATTCCAGCGTCGGCACCAGACGAATCGTCAGGTTCCGGCCCACTTCGCGTCGCAGAATTCCGCGCGAACGCTCCAGGGACTCTGTCGCCTCCTGCTTCGCAGCCGCATCGCCAAAAATCGTGTAATACACCGTGGCATGCTGCAGGTCGTTGGTGACGCGCACCTCGGTCAGGGTGATGTTCTCCACCCCGGGCTCCTTGACCTGCTTGCGCAGAGCCTCGGCAACGACGACCTTGATACGCTGCGCCAACCGCGCAGCCCGTGCCGGATCAGCCATTGTTCCTCCTGTAAATCAGACGTTCAAATACGCGAGCGAGTCATGCGCTATACGACATCAGTGATAGGGCCCCAGGGACGGCTTCGGGCGTCCGCGAAGCGGGCGGGGGCCCCATCACTGAGTGAGGACTTAGACGCGCGGCTTCTCGCGCATCTCGAAGGTCTCGATGATGTCTTCGAGCTGCAGATCGTTGAACGAGCCCAGGCCAATACCGCACTCGAAGCCCTCGCGGACCTCGGTCGCATCGTCCTTGAACCGCTTGAGCGACTCGACCGTGAGGTTTTCCCCCACGACCTTGCCACCGCGCAGCACGCGGGCCTTGGCATTGCGACGGATCAGGCCGCTGCGCACGATGGAACCGGCGATGTTGCCGAACTTGGAGGAGCGGAAGATCTCACGGATTTCCGCGGTACCCAGCTGCACTTCCTCGTATTCCGGCTTGAGCATGCCCTTGAGCGCCAGCTCGATGTCGTCGATCGCCGCGTAGATGACCGAGTAGAAACGCATATCGACACCTTCGCGGTCAGCCAGGTCGGCCACCCGCTCGGCGGGCTTGACGTTGAAGCCGATGATGATGGCGTTGTCCACCGTGGCCAGGTTGACGTCGTTCTGGGTGATAGCACCCACGCCGCGGTGAATAACCCGCAGCTGAACGCCTTCGCCCACATCGATCTTGAGCAAGGAATCTTCCAGGGCTTCAACAGCACCGGACACGTCGCCCTTGAGGATGAGGTTGAGGGTGTCGACCTTGCCCTCGGCCACCGCCTGATCGAAGTCCTCCAGGCTGATCCGCTTGCGCCGCTTGGCCAGGGCCGCGTTGCGATCCGCAGCTTCACGCTTTTCAGCGATCTGGCGGGCGGTACGCTCATCGGCCGTGACGAAGAAGGTGTCACCGGCGCGCGGCACCGAGGACAGACCCAGCACCTGGACCGGACGCGAAGGCCCGGCTTCGGTGACGGCGCTTCCGTCATCATCGAACATGGCACGGACACGTCCGTGAGCCGTGCCGGCCACGATCGTATCGCCGACTTCCAGCGTTCCGGACTGCACCAGGACGGTGGCCACGGAACCACGGCCCTTGTCCAGGTTGGCTTCAATCGCGATGCCGCGGGCGTCCTTGTTCGGGTTGGCACGCAGGTCCAGAGCGGCGTCAGCGGTCAGCATGACCGCCTCAAGCAGCGCGTCGATGTTGAGGTTCTGGCGCGCAGAGACATCTACGAACATGGTGTCGCCGCCGTATTCCTCGGGAACCAGACCGTACTCGGTGAGCTGGCCACGGATCTTCTCCGGGTTCGCACCTTCCTTGTCGATCTTGTTGACCGCGACGACGATCGGCACGCCAGCAGCCTGCGAGTGGTTGAGCGCTTCCACCGTCTGAGGCATGACGCCGTCATCGGCCGCGACCACCAGGATCGCGATGTCGGTGACCTTGGCACCACGGGCACGCATGGCGGTGAACGCCTCGTGACCGGGGGTGTCGATGAAGGTGATCTTGCGCAGTTCGCCTTCGTGCTCGTGGCTGACCTGGTAAGCACCGATGTGCTGGGTGATGCCACCGTGCTCGCCGGCGACGACGTCCGAGTTGCGGATCGCGTCGAGCAGGCGGGTCTTACCGTGGTCAACGTGACCCATGACGGTGACGACCGGCGGGCGTGCCTCCAGCTCGTCGTCGCCTTCAGCTTCAAGCTCGGCATCGAAGTCGATGTCGAAGGTGCTCAGCAGCTCGCGCTCCTCGTCCTCCGGGGAAACGACTTGCAGCTTGTAACCGAGCTCCTCACCCAACAGGGCGAAGGTGTCCTCATCGAGGGACTGAGTGGCCGTGGCCATCTCGCCCAGGTGGAACAGCACGGTCACCAGTGCTGCGGGGTTTGCCTCGATCTTGTCCGCAAAGTCGGTGATGGAGGAGCCCCGGCGCAGGCGCACCACGGTGCTGCCGTCGCCACGGGGTACGCTCACGCCGCCCAGCGAAGGAGCACTCATCTGCTCCAGCTCTTGCCGCTTGGCCCGCTTCGACTTGCGCTGCTTGCCGCGACCGGCGCCTCCCTTACCGAAAGCACCCTGCGTTCCACCGCGACCGCGGCCGCCCTTACCGAAGCCACCACCAGCGGGAGCACCGCCACCGGCACCCGGAGCACCGCCAGGCGCGCCGCCGGGACGCCCACGGCCGGGGCCGCCAGCTGCGCCACCACGAGCGGCCGGAGCCGGACGTTCGGTGCGGTTGGGCATCATGCCCGGCGTCGGCCGGTTTCCGCCAGCGCCTCCGGGGCGCGGGGCACCAGGACGAGGAGCAGCGGGCCGGGGTCCACCGGCACCGGCTGCCGGGCGGGGACCGCCGGGACGCTCGCCATCGGGACGTGCACCGGAACGGGGCATGCCCTGCGAGGCGGCGACGGGGTTATTGCCCGGGCGGGGCCCGCCGGGACGCTCGCCATCGGGCCGTGCACCGGAACGGGGCAGGCCCTGCGAGGCGGCGACGGGGTTATTGCCCGGGCGGGGCCCGCCGGGACGCTCGCCATCGGGACGTGCACCGGAACGGGGCATGCCCTGCGATGAGGCGAAGGGGTTATTGCCCGGGCGGGGACCGCCGGGGCGGGGGCCACCACTGCTCTGACCGGGACGATCGGAACGCTCAGGACGGGCGGAACGCTCACCACGGTCGGGGCGTGCACCGGACCGGGGCATGCCCTGCGAGGAGGCGAAGGGGTTATTGCCCGGGCGGGGCCCGCCGGGGCGGGGGCCACCACTGCTCTGACCGGGCCGATCGGCACGCTCAGGACGGTCGGACCGCTCACCTCGGTCGGGGCGTGCACCGGAACGGGGCATGCCCTGCGAGGAGGCGAAGGGGTTATTGCCCGGACGGGGACCGCCGGCGGAAGAGCCAGGACGAGCCGCACCCGGACGTGCTGCGCCGGGGCGAGCCGCACCCGGACGTGGGGCGGAGGACGCGGAGGCGCCCGGTGCTGCTACGGAGGGAGCGGACGGTGCAGCAGCCTGGGTTACCGGAGCTGCAGGTGCAGCCGGCGCCGGGCTGGATGCCGGTGCCTTCGGGCCGGGAACAACTCCCGGCTTCACTCCAGCGGGCCGTGCCGCGGGACGGGCCGCCGGCGCACCGGCGGAGGAATCCTTGGCGGAAGCGTTCTGCGGGAAGGCCTCACGGAGCTTCTTCACCACGGGGGCTTCAATGGTTGAGGACGCGGAGCGAACGAATTCGCCGAGTTCCTGCAGCTTTGCCACAGCGTCCTTGGAACTGATGCCGAGCTCTTTGGCGAGCTCATGTACACGGGCCTTGGCCACGCTTTACTCCTGTCTCGGTTCGCACCGGACAGGCACGAACCATCTATTGCTGATTTCGGCTTTCCACCAGGAGAAGGCCGAGGTGTGAGCGCTGGATGACACTCATGAGTGGGCACTCATCGCTGGGTACTCATCGGGTTTCCATCAGGTTTCTATCCTGCTTTCAGATTGGGTGGTTCGTTCGAATTCCTTGAGTTGTTGTTCCATCCGCACGGTGTCTACCGGCCCTCGGAAGGCCCTGTTCAAACCCTTGCGGTGAATTGCCGGATCCCAACACGAAGCATCGGGATGCAGCCATGCGCCGCGGCCTGGAAGTCTCCGGCGAAAATCCACCGTGAGCCCGCCATCGGCCAGCAGCACCACTTTCAGCATTCGTTCTGCCAGATCGCGTTCCCGGCATCCCACGCAGGTTCTCAAAGGCCCCTCAGCCGCAGAATGCTGCGTAAGGACCACGGGAAACCTTTGATGGGAGACGACGGTCGAATGACCCGGCAACGTCCAGTCTATCCCCATGCGGGGGTTCAGCCCGAATCCCGGGCGCCCTCTCCCGTCGCGTCCTGCGGTGCGGTATCGGAGATGATGTCGATTCGCCAGCCGGTGAGCTTCGCGGCGAGCCGGGCGTTCTGCCCCTCTTTGCCGATCGCGAGGGAGAGTTGGTACTCCGGAACGCGGACCCGGGCGGAGCGTCCGGCCTCATCCAGAATGGCGACCGAGGTCACTTTAGAGGGCGAGAGAGCGCTGGCAATAAACACTGCCGGATCATCGCTGTAATCGACAATGTCGATCTTCTCGTCATTGAGTTCGGTCATCACGGCACGCACACGGGAGCCGAGTTCACCGATGCAGGCACCCTTGGCGTTGATGCCGGGTTTGGTGGCGCGGACCGCCAGCTTGGTGCGGTGCCCGGCTTCGCGGGCCAGAGCCACCAGTTCCACCGAGTGGTCGGCGATCTCCGGAACCTCCAGCTCGAAGAGCTTACGAACCAGGCCGGGGTGCGAGCGGGACAGGGTGATTGAGGGGCCCTTGGGCCCGCGGTGAACGTCGATGACGTAGGCACGCAGACGTCCACCGTGCGGGTAGGTCTCCCCCGGGACCTGCTCGGTGGGAGGCAGTACAGCTTCCACTGCACCCAGATTCACCTGAACCATATTCGGGTTGTGGCCCTGCTGGATCTGACCGGAGACGAGTTCGCCTTCCTTGCCACGGAATTCACCCAGCACGTTCTCATCCTCGACATCGCGCAGGCGCTGCAGGATGGCGTTGCGAGCGGCGATCGAGGCGATACGTCCGAAGCCGTCTGGAGTGTCGTCGAACTCGCCGACTACGACGCCATCATCATCGTACTCAGCGGCCCAGATGGTGACGCGCCCGCTCTTGCGGTCCAGCTCTGCCCGGGCGCGATCCACGGCCCCGGGAGACTTGTGATAGGCGGTCAGGACGGCCTGTTCAATCGCGGGGACCAGCTTCTCCAGAGGGATATCGCGTTCCCGTTCCAAGGCGCGCAGTGCACTCATATCGATGTCCATGCTCAGTCCTGACCTTCCTCTGCGAGCCCGCTCGATGCGGCCTCGCCCTCGCTGTGCTGCCAATCGGCGGCATCGACCTGTTCCTCCACGGAGTCCAGAACCGCGGCAAACTCCACGTCCACCGCAGCGTGGCGGATTGCGGAGAATTCCACCGGAACCGGGGCTCCGATTCTGGGCTTCATACCTTTTTTAACCTGAGTTTCAGCGCGTAGCTCAGCGGCATCCGGATGGACCGCTACGAGGCGACCGCGCAGTACGGTGGGGTGTTCCGCGGAAGGCAGCAACGCTACTGCACCGGCTGCGGTGGACTCCCAGGGATGTTCCAGGGTGACGTTGACCATGCGACCGAGCGCGCGGCGCCAGTGCCGAAGGTTGGTCAGCGGACGGTCGACGCCGGGCGAAGAAATTTCCAGATCATAGGGGGTGCCGTCGTCCTCCGGATCCAGGTCCAGCGCATCTGAGATGGCGGGAGTGATCTCTTCGATCCGGTCCAGGCCCAGGCTGCCGGTCTCCTGCTCGGGAAGATCCAGGTACACCTCGATGGTGCGTCGCTTCCCGAGGGTGCGGACCACCACGTCCTCCAGGCTCAGCTCGGCCCGCTCCACCGTGGGCTGGAGGAGTTCATAGAGACGTTGTGCCTGCTCCGATCGTGGCATGTTCGCCATCCTCCCACCGCTATTGATCACTCGTTCTACTGGTGCGCTCTGTTGGCGCACGGTATCTGTGCCCGGTTCCCTTGCGGGCCGGTGACACAGAGTTACTTCCCTAGCCTACCGACAATACAGCGCCAACCGTGACGGCAGGTGCCCTGCGGGAGACCCACGCCCCCTCTCCTCTCTCCCAACTGAGTAGCAGAAATTGCGCTCTGGAAACGTTTCCACATGCAATTTGTGCTACTCAGTTGGGAGAGGTGCGGCCCATGGCTGAACATGGCATGATCGAGGATTGTGACAAAACCCTCTGCCGCCGATGATTCCGCCGTCAACCCGCCACGAGATGGCGCGGTGACCGGCTCGTCGGCTTCAGGGTCGGCCGGGGGTGGCGCGGGCAGTCCCCGCAAGAAGCCTCGGCGTGCCACAGCGCCTGCGGGGCCGCCCTCGGCCCCGAGCATCGCAGCAAGCACAGAAACCATCCCGGCGACCACGACGCCTGCCCCTTCGGTACCTGTTGAGACGCCCGCCGCACAGGACGCAACAGAGAACACAGCCGAGGCACCTGAGGTTGAAACACCGCCTGTTGAGGCACCGCCAGTTGAAGAAGCTGAGGAAGCTGAAGAAGCGACTGTCGATGAAGCCGATGCCGAGACAGGCACGGAACCCGGAGAAGCCTCCACTGGGCCTGCCCTAGAGGACACCGATCCGACGCCCGGGGAAAAGTCCGAGGCCGCCCAGCCCGAACCCTCCGAGCCCTCCAAACCTGAGGAGCCTGCGGAGCCTGAGCTTGCGGAGGAATCGTCCTCCGAAGAGTCCACAGCGGGCGACGACGCTGCTGATCACAACGCTGGTGATGATGCTCTTGCTCAAGACCAGGACATCACTCGGGAACCGGACACTGAAGCCGCGGCCCCTGCAGAATCCGAGGAGCCTCAGCAGGCTGAGGACCGCGATGAGTCAGCGGAGAGCCTCTCCCTTGCCGAAGCCACGTCTGCCACCAACACTGAACCGTCCGCCGAAGCCACGTCTGCCACCAACTCCGAGCCATCCGTCGATGCCGACTCACCCACCGATCTCGAGCCCTCTGACGCCACGGTCGCTGAAGCCGCCGCCGATGAATCAGAGGAAACAGCCCCAGAAGCAGAAGCATCTCCGGCCGCCGTCCCGCTGACCCGGCAGGCCTTGCGCGCGCAGGAGCGAAGCAACGAAGGATCTGCCCGGGCCCAGGCTCCGGCTGAGCAGAAACAACCCTCGGACCCATTCCGTTCAACGAAGCGCGGTTGGATCGCTGTCTGGACGGCCACCGGGGTCCTGCTAGTTTGTGCCCTGCTGGCAGCGGTGATGGGCAGCGCGGTGAGGCCCCATTCCGAAGATCCGCCCACGCCGCCCAGCGCCACGGAACTGGCGCGCAGTGCCGCCCTGACCGACGTCGTGAGTCTGCTGACCCAGACCGCCGCAGCCCAGCAGGCGGTTCAGCGCTCCTCCCCCGGCTCCGCCGCCCTGCCCGCGCTCAACGCGGTGCAGGCCACCCTGCAGGCGGCCCAGGCCGCACTGGCGCCTAGCGCAACTGAGGCAACCAGCACAACCGGCGCAACCAGCCCGGCAGGCAGCACCGCCAGCCCCAGCACCTCGGCATCCGCCGCAACCTCTCCGACAACTCCCCCGGCTACTCCCCCGGCTCCTTCGGACTTACCCTCCCTGCTGAGCAAGCTGAGTCAGGCAGCCCAGCGAGCCCTCGATGCCGCCCGCACCGCAGACGGCGGCATGGCCCGAGTCCTGGCCGCCACCGGCGCCGGCGAGCTGGCCACCGCTTCCCAGTTGGCCCAACAGGCAGGACTTCCCGCCCCCGGACAGCCCAGCACGTCCCTACCAACAGCTGGGCCGACAGCCGGGCAGGCGGCATCGACGTCCTGTGCCAGCCCGATGCCGGTCGCTGCCGATGCGGTGACCCCGGACGGTGCGCTTGCCGCCGTGGCGCTGGCCGAGCAGAAAGCCATCTATGCCTACCAGCTGGTCCTGGCCCGCACCAGCTCAGTGACCACCACCAAGACCGCGCTCCCCCTGCTATCCAGCCACCAAACTGCACTGCAGGTCGCAGAAACCGCCCTGCGCGCCCACTGCGTCCAACCCCCGGCCAGGGAGGCAGGGTTCACGGTTCCAGCCGATTTCCTGGCGCAGCCGGAGCGTGGCCTCGCTTCTCTGGAGGATCAACTCGGCGTGGTTTATGGGCAGGCCGTGGCGCTGAGCACTGGCAGCCTCAGAGATCAGGCCATCACCGCACTCCTGGCCAGCAGCACCAACCAGCGCACCTGGGCTCAGGGAGTGCCCGCGCGGCCCCTCCCGGGCTTGCCCAACTCGAACTGAGGACGGCTCGAACTGACAGACTGGGTGCGTGAGCATCCCTCTGCCAGCTGACCTGCTGAAGCGCTACTCCACCACCGCGGAGCGCCGCGCCTGGCTGCAACGCCTGCCTACCCTGATCCACGATGCTTGCGAACGCTGGGATCTGCGCCCGGATCTACAACCCGGCGCTGTGCCCTGGAACGGTTTCGCCGCCATCGCCCTCCCGGTACGCCAGGCAGACGGTTCCCCGGCCGTCCTCAAGATCTCCTTCCCCTACGAGGACATCGCTCATGAGCCGGACGCCCTGCAACTCTGGTCCGGGCAGGGAGCGGTGCGCCTACTGGACCACGATGCCGCCAGCAGCGCCATGCTCCTCGAACGGCTCGATGCGGCTCGCTGGCTGCAGGCTGCGCCCCTGCCGGAGGCCATTGCGGTCTGGGGATCGCTGGTCAGTACGCTCTCCATCGCCGAGGACGGGCGGCCGCAGTGGCGGGTCATTCCCTCCTTGGCGGATCGGGCCGAGCGCTGGAGCGATGATTTCCCGGCCGAGTGGTCCCGGCTGGCCGAGCCGTGTCCGCGCTGGCTGCTGGAAGCCGCGCTGGAGGTGTGCCAGACCCGCGGGGCCGTTGGACGGCGCCAGTCTCGGGATGTGCTGGTGCACGCCGATCTTCACGGCATGAACATTCTGGCCAGGCCGGGCAGCACCGGCTGGCAGGCCAGCGATTTCCTGGCCATCGACCCGCAGGCCGTGGTGGGCGACGCCGAGTTTGCCGTGACGCCGATGCTGAACAACCGGCTGGCTGACTTGCCGGAGCGTAATCCGGAACTTGCCCTCCTGGAGCGGCTCCAGGCGCTGTGCTCAGCGGCCGGTCTGGACCAGGAGGTAGCCCGGCAGTGGAGCATTGCACGGGAGATGGAAAACATCCTCTGGTACGCGGCCAAACCCGGTCATCGCAAAGACCTGCAGCGCTCGCTCTGGATCTCCAGCACGCTCGCCGGGCGCACCCTCGAGGGTCTGCCGCATCCTCACCAGCTGGACATGGGCTGACGCGCCGGTCAGCTGAACTCAGTGCCGCAGGAAGTTCTCGTTCACGACGTCCCAGCCCAGCTTCAGAATCAGTGCCGCCACCACCGTCAGGAACACCACCCTGATGAAGGTGTTGCCGCGAGCCACTGCCATCCGGGCCCCCAGATAGGCACCGCCCATATTGGAGGCCCCCAGCACCAGGCCGAGCCCCCAGAGCAGCGAACCATGCGGAAGGAAGAACATCAGAGCCCCGGCGTTGGTCGCAAGGTTCACGATTTTAGCCTTCGCGCTCGCCTCCAGAAAGGCATACCCCAGCACCGAGACCAGGGCGATGACGAGGAAAGACCCGGTTCCTGGGCCGATCAGCCCGTCATAAAACCCGATGCCGGCACCAATCACCCCGGCCAGCACATGGTGCCGGGAACCCGAGTGGCGCAAGGCCGTTTCAGCCCCCAGCCGCGGCGTGGCCGCAGTGAAAATCGCGACCACGATCAGCGCGACCACAATGATCGGTTTGAACACCGATTGCGGCAGGTTGGCGGCCAGCACCGCCCCACCGAGACTGCCCAGCAGGGCGATGGCGGCCATCGGCAGAGCCGTCCGCAGATCCGGACCGACCCGTCGATAGTAGGCCACCGAGCTGGTGGCGGTACCGAAGATCGAGCCCATCTTATTGGTCGCAAGCGCCTGCACCGGCGTGATTCCGGGCACCATCAGCATGACGGGAAGCTGCAGCAGCCCTCCACCGCCCACCACGGCGTCGATCCAGCCGGCCCCGAACCCTGCCACCACAATGAGCAGCAGGGTCCACAGCGAAAGGTCCTCAAATCCCGACGGCACCAATCCTCAACTTCCCGTGCGGGGCATCAGAGCACTGGCTCTCAGACCAGAGTGGCGCGTAGCGCGAGCACCCGCTCCACCACATCCGCCACCGGCACATTGGAGGCCTCGCCGCTGCGACGGTCCTTAAGCTCGATGACGCCATCGGCCAGACCGCGACCCACGGCCAGGACGATCGGCACGCCGATCAGCTCGGCATCACCGAACTTCACCCCGGGCGAGACCTTGGGGCGGTCATCGAAGAGCACTTCCACACCAGCCGACTCAAGGTCCACAGCGATCTGCTCGGCGGCGGCAAACACGGCGTCATCGCGCCCCACGGCCACCAGATGAACATGCGCCGGGGCCACGGCGAGCGGCCAGATGAGACCCTTCTCGTCGTTATTGCCCTCGGCGATCGCTGCCACGGAACGCGTGACGCCGATGCCGTAGGAGCCCATGGTGACGACGACCTGCTTGCCGTTCTGGTCCAGAACCTTAAGATCCAAGGCCTCCGCAAACTTGCGTCCCAGCTGGAAGACGTGGCCCATTTCAATGCCGCGTGCAATTTCCAGGGCGCCGCTGCCGTCCGGGGCCTCATCACCATCGCGGACTTCCACCGCTTCGATCACCCCGTCCCAGCCGAAGTCGCGACCGGCCACCAGGCCGAAGACATGCTTCCCGGGCAGGTTGGCGCCGGTGATCCAGCGGGTTCCAGCCACCACCCGGGGGTCCACCAGGTAGACCAGTCCGGTGCTCGCCTCGGCACCGAGCACGGCGGCATCGAGCGTAAGTCCGGGGCCGATGTACCCCTTGACCAGCAGCGGGTGCTTCTTCAGGTCCTCTTCATTGGCGGCCTCAACGCCCACTTCGCCGCCCACGCCCAGGTGGGACCCGATATTCGCTTCGATGCGCTTGAGATCGACGCCGCGATCTCCGGGAACACCAATCACCACGATCTGGCGCTCACCGGTGGGCAGGCTGATGGCAAGCACCACATTCTTGAGCGTGTCCGCTGCCGTCCAGGCCGTGCCATCGGCCCGGGGTGCCAGCTCATTGGCGGCGCTGACCAGCGTGTCGATGGTCGGCGTATCCGGGGTGTCCCGGACCTCGGCCGCAGCGAAATCGGTGAAGTCGATGGCTTCGGGAACGACCGTGGAGACCGCTTCGACATTGGCCGCATAGCCACCGGCCGAGCGGACGAAGGTGTCCTCACCCACCGGGGTGGGGTGCAGGAATTCCTCGCTCTTGGAGCCACCCATGGCACCGGAGGTAGCCTTGACCGCCACCACCTCAAGTCCCAGTCGGGCGAAAATCCGGAAGTACGCAGCACGGTGGGCCGCATAGCTCGCGTCCAGGCCGGCGTCGTCGATGTCGAAGGAGTAGGAGTCCTTCATGATGAACTCCCGCCCACGCATCAGACCTGCCCGCGGACGGGCTTCATCGCGGTACTTGGTCTGGATCTGGTAGAGGCTCACCGGCAGGTCCTTATACGAGGAGTACAGGTCCTTGACCAGCAGGGTGAACATTTCCTCATGGGTCGGAGCCAGGAGGTAGTCGTTGTCCTTGCGGTCCTTGAGCCGGAAGATTCCGTCACCGTATTCGGTCCACCGGTTGGTCGCCTCATAAGGCTCGCGGGGCAGTAGCGCGGGGAAATGCACTTCCTGAGCGCCGATCGACGCCATCTCCTCCCGCACAATGGCCTCCACCTTGCCCAGCACCTTCAGTCCCAGGGGCAGCCAGGTGTAGATGCCAGGAGCCGCGCGACGAATGTACCCGGCCCGGATCAGCAGCCTGTGGCTGGCAATTTCCGCATCCGCGGGATCCTCGCGCAAGGTTCGCACAAAGAGAGTAGACAGGCGAAGAACCACGGGAGCGGCTCCCTTCCGGAATCAGAGGTGGCCCCGCGAGGCGAGGCTGGAAAAGTCTCCTCTAATCTACCCGGCTTCTGCAGCCCTGCCATGCCAGCTCCGGCGATCTGTCCCGGAGTCTGGACAGGTGCAAGAGTCAGTTCTACGCTGAATTCATCACCTGTTGAATTAAGGAGGCCCCGATGTCCCATCTGATGGCGGTCGAGGCTGAGCCTGCCGTGCTGGTCAGCGAGCTGAGCATCCGGCATGGAAAGGCAGAGATCCTCAAGCAGCTGGACTTCAGCCTCAGCTACGGCAGCATTACCGGGTTACTCGGCCCCTCGGGCTCAGGAAAAACCACCCTGCTCCGTGCTGTGGTGGGCGTCCAGAGGATCAGCAGCGGGCAGATCAGCGTTCTGGGCCACCCTGCGGGCGCCCCGGAACTACGACACACTCTGGGCTACGTGACCCAGGCACCGAGCATCTACCGCGACCTCTCGGTGCTGGAGAACGTCCGGTACTTCACCAGGCTGTACGGCCGGTCCCGCGCTGCGGCGCTGGAGGCCATCGCCGACGTCGGCCTGAGCGCACTGGCGCAGCGCAAGGCCAGCGATCTCTCCGGTGGCGAATTCAACCGGGTCTCCCTGGCCTGCGCACTGGCGGCCGACCCGCAACTGCTCGTCCTGGATGAGCCCACGGTGGGGCTGGACCCGGTGCTGCGTGCCGATCTATGGCAGAGGTTCGCCGCAATGGCAGCCGCCGGACGCACCCTGCTGGTCTCCAGTCATGTTATGGAGGAAGCCAGCCATTGTGATGCGTTGCTGTTATTGCGTGAAGGCCGCCTGCTGGCTCAGTTGACACCCGCTCAACTGCGACGTCGCGGGACGTCTGAGGATCTGGAACTGGCGTTCCTTCAGCTGATCCTCGCGGCAGGCTCGGATCGTGCAGACTCGGGAGGTACTGCCTCCGCTCGGGCAGCTCATGCGGCGGTGCCCACCACGGACCAGGAGGCAGGGTCGTGAATCTGTCGATGACGTGGGCCACCACGGTGCGCGTGCTGAGTCAGCTGCGTCGGGATCCGCGCAGCATCGCCCTGATCCTGGTGGTCCCTGCCCTGCTGTTGACCGCGATCTACTTCCTGTTCGAGAACGAGAAGTTGCCGCCCGGCGTGGGCCGGAGTTTTGACCGCATCGGCCTGGTCATGCTGGCGGTCTTCCCTTTCGTGGTGATGTTTCTGGTCACCTCGGTCACCATGCTCCGCGAACGTACCTCGGGCACCCTGGAACGGTTGTTGACCACGCCAATCCACAAGGCTGATCTGGTGATCGGCTACGCACTGGCGTTCTCCGTGATGGCAGCCGCGCAGACGCTCGTCGCGACCGGCATCGCATACTGGTGTTTCGCCCTGAACATTAAGGGGCCTGCCTGGCTGGTGATGCTGGTGGCCGTTCTTGGCGCCGTCCTCGGTGTTGCGCTGGGCCTGCTCTGTTCCGCCTTTGCCCGCACGGAGTTCCAGGCCGTCCAGTTCATGCCCGTGGTGGTGATCCCTCAGCTTCTGCTCTGCGGGCTCTTCGTCGCACGGGACCAGATGAATGACTTTCTGCAGGCAGCGGCCCGGTTCATGCCACTGAGCTACTCGGTGGAGGCACTCGGTGAACTCGGTAGACACGCGGAGGCCACGGATCTGCTCTGGGGAGATGTGATCGTGCTGGCCACCGTCGTGCTGGGTCTGCTGGTTCTGGCCGCGCTGACCTTGCGGCGCAAAACCGCATGACGGGCACCCCCGCCCAGGCGACAGGATCCCGGGGCGCAATGCAAGGGGCTGTAGGCCCGGAGGGCCTGCGGAGGCGCGGACGGCGTGGAGGCAGCTCAGATACCCGGGAGCTGATTCTCTCCTGTGCCCGGGAGCTCTTCGCGGAAGCTGGGTTCGACAGCGTCAGCATGCGTCAGATAGCCCGCCAGGCAGGTGTGGATCCCGCGCTGGTCCACCACTACTTCGATTCCAAGGAGGATCTGTTCACGGCCTGCGTGGCGCTCCCTGCAGACCCGGCCACGGTCCTGGCGGAGGTGGCCAGTCAAAGTCCGGATCAGCGGGCCGAGGCCCTCCTTCGCACGGTCCTGGGCCTCTGGGAATCACAGGCCCGGCCGGCCCTTCTGGCTCTGGTGAAAGCCGCCGTGAGTTCACCGGCACGCGCAGCCCTGTTGAGTCAGGCTCTGACCCGGCTACTGATGCCGGTGCTGATTCAGGGACTGGAGGGCTCACCGGAACAGCGCCGGATGCGCGGCAGCCTGGTAGTGAGCCAGGTGATCGGATTGCTGATGGCACGGCATGTGCTCCGGGTGGAGCCGTTGGCCTCAGCGACCATGGATGAGTTAGTGGAGTGGGTGGCACCGACCATCCAGCGATATCTGACCGGTGAGTTGTGACCGCGCATCCATGGGCAGTACTCCCCATAGCCCGGCATCGTCTGCTCGCTTAGGCTGGTGAGGTGACGGTCGGGAGAAACTCAGATGAGTGAAAACCTACTGGGTGCCAACCTGGAGGAGTTGCGTGCACTCTCCCGCGATATGGAACACAGCGCCCAGATGCTGCGCACGGCCCGTGCCGGGCTGATCTCCACCATCAATGGTGGGTTGCAATGGCATGGTCCCGACGCTTTTTTCTTCACCCATGCCTGGAACTCCTCACACGCGCCCACCCTTCTGCAGGCAGCAGAGATGCTCAGTGGCACTTCCCTGGCTCTGAACCGCCAGGCGGCGGAGCAGGAGAACACCAGCTCCAGCTGAGTCACCGGCTCCTCTATCTCAGTCCCCTGGCCGGGACTAAGCTGGCATTGCGAACATCAAACGCATCACCATGTTGTGAAGGGACAAAATCATGACCGAGATCAACAATCCAGACCTGCCACCGGAGACCGCGGCTGTCGAGGAGAACGTCGGCGAGCCCGAGCTCCGGGGACGCTACGTCAAGGGAACGTACAGCAAGGCCGGTACTCTGACGGGCCGCCATTCGGAGGACACCGAGGGCCAGTACACCGAAGGCAACTACGGCGAGGCCGGGGAGCAGGGTAACCTGCCTGAGCCTCTGGGCACCCAAGCCGGTGAGGTAGGGCGGTACGTGAGGGGAAGCTATGGTGACGCCGGCGCTGCCCCGGCGCGCACTGCGGCAACGGAAATCGGCCAGTATGCCAAAGGCGACTATGGCACCGAGGGCACCGTCGGGCCACTCCGCGAAGCCAAGGCCGACCCCGAGTAGGTCGGTTCACAGCCGCAGGAACGACCGATGACGAGCTCAGCGGGAAAGGTCTGATTCCGGACCTGGCCCGTGCTTCCGCCGTCGATCAGCGCCGTCACCGCGGCTTCCGCCATGGCGACGATCGGCTGAGCCACCGTGGTCAGTCGTGGCCAGGCGTACTCGGCTTCCAGGGAACCATCGAACGACACGATCGCCACCTCTTCGGGAACCCGGACGCCTGCTTCATGCATGGCCCTCAGGAATCCGACAGCCTGCAGATCGGAGCTGATGTACACCGCATGCGGCGGTTGTTTCAGGGTGAGGAAGCGCTGCCCCGCCAGGTAGCCTCCCTCACGGTCGAAGTCCACCCGGAAGACCGGCCCTTCCGGAAGACCCACACCGGCCAGCGCCCAACGCCAGCCCACTTCGCGGCCGTCGAGCTCGCGCCCGGCGTTGTTGCCCATCACCAAAGCGATGTCCCGATGCCCATGGCCACGCAGGTGGTCCACTGCGACTCGTGAGCCTTCGGCCAGCTGGACGCCCACCGAGTTGAAGCCCGAGGCTTCCACACTGTGATTCAGGAGGACGGACGGGATCCGCAGCTCTTCCAGATCGCTCAGATCCGGTTCGAAAAGGACGCTGCTGAGGAAGACACCGTCCACCCGTCGACTGGCCAGATGGTTGATCTGCTCCCGTTCCTTTTTGACTGAGCCGCCTGAGGTGGCCACCAACAGCGCATAGCCACGCCGAGCGGCCGCCCGCTCCACGGCATGGGTCAGCGAGGCGAAGAACGGATTGGTGATCACCGGAACCACCATGCCGAGCAGTTCGGAGGACCCGAGCTTGAGCGCACGCGCCGCGGCATTGGGACGGTAGCCCAACACCGCGACGGCATCGCGCACTTTCAGAGCCGTGGCGGGTGAGACCCGCCTGGGCCCGTCATTGATCACATAACTCACGACGGCGGTGCTCACGCCGGCCAGTCGCGCAACGTCCTTGCGCGTAACCGCAGGCCTGGCATCCGGGGTGAGAGACATGATCATATGGTAGCCGCGCGTTACTGAAGCTCTGCTGGGGCATCCCCGAAATCACGGATGGGAAGCCGCTCGCCACCCCTCAGGGCTGACTGGTGAGCCACAATGCCGGGCAATGTGTAGCGGGCAGCCTGCCAGGCATTGACCGGCGGCAGGGATTGGGTGGCCACCGCTAAGGCAAAGTCGTCCACCAGGAAGTGGTGGCTGCCTTCATGGCCGCTGGGCAGCACTTTGAGTTCAGCGGGCAGCCTGGCCGCGTCGTGCACCGGAGCAAGCCCGGAGATGAAGGCATCGCGCAGCGCCGGGTCGACATCAGCCAGCGAAGGATCATCAGGATCCATGCTGGGGGCGGTCTCCAGCAGCTCAGAGACATCGGTGAAACCTTCCTTGTCCTGCCAGACGGCGGTTTCCACCAGCTGCTCAAAGCTGCCCTCGGTGCCAAAGAACCGGAAACGGCTCTCACGGAGGTGAGAGGGGTAGCCCACCCGTCGGAATTCGTTGACGCGCACGCTGCCGCCGCCAGCCATCTCAAACAGCGCCGTGGCATTGGAGAAGTCGTTATTGAACATGCTGACCTCCTGATCGAAGACGCCATCCCCGCGATCATCCCGGACACCCAGGCAGCTTACGCTCACCAGGTGCCCACCAACTCCACCGATCACGCCACCGAGCGAGTGGGTGGGGTACAGCATGGGCGGGTAGCTCGCGGTGCTCTTCCAGTTATCGCCGCCGCTGTACTGGTAGGCGGCATAGAAGCCCAGGTCCATATCGTGCACATAGTCACCCTCGGCATAGAAGATCCGTCCGAAGGCGCCCTCCGCCTGACGGTTGCGGGCATAGATGGTGGCGGGGTTGTAGTAGCTGGTCTCCCCCATCATGTAGGTCAGACCGGTCTCCCTGACTGCCTCGATGATCGCGGCAATCTCCTCCTCGCTGATCGCCATCGGCACGGCAGAGTAGACATGTTTGCCTGACCGGAGCGCCTGAACCACCAGCGGGCCATGCGTCCAGCGTTGGGTAAAGATGGCCACCGCGTCCAGATCGCTCTCCAGCATGGCTTCAAAGCTGGGATAGGTACCCGCCAGCTGCAGGCGTTCCGCCAGCGTCGCTGCACGCTCGGGAAGCACGTCGGTGACATAGACGTCAGAAATATAGGGGTGTGCGGCGAACAGCTTGGCGAACTGGCCGGAGAACTGGCCAGCGCCGACGATGCCCAAGGAGAAAGGTGTGATCTCAGTCATGTCGGATAGTCTTGCAACAAGATCTACTCGTGTCAACGACTTTTCGCCAACTCACGCTCTTTCATTTATTCTGAGCAAACCATCAAGAGTTACCCGTGTAGATTTTCCAGTCAGATCTGACTCGCTGATCACTCAGAACAACACCGTGGCAAAAGTTCCTACCTGCTCAAAACCCACAGTCTCATAGGTGGCGCGGGCCCGGACGTTGTAGTCATTGACGTAGAGGCTCACCACGGGAGCCAGTCGCTGAGCCAGAACCACCACGGCAGCCATGTACCCGGCACTCAGCCCCTTCCCTCGATCCGCCGGACGGATCCAGACACCCTGAATCTGGCTGACCGCACGGGAAAGCACTCCAATATCCGCTTTGAATATCACTTCACCCCGGTCATCACAGTGGCTGAGCGAATGCTCGCGGCGAATGAGTTCTTCGACCCGCCGTCGGTAGAAAGCTTCCCCGCCCACCAAGGGTGAGTAGCCCACTTCCTCTTCGAACATGGCGACGGCAGCGGGAAGGATGCGGTCAAAATTGCTGAGCCGGCTCGGAGTGACCCACGGGGAAGGCTCAATGCGCGGCGGCCCACTGAGCGCCAGGAGTGGCTGGCAGGCCCTGACTTCCCGGGCACGGAACCCGTGACTACCAAGCGCCTGATAGAGCGGGAGAACGCTTCGGGCTTCGCCGTAGATGCTGGAATAGCCGCGGCCGCGCTCCAGAAGGCGTCGCGCGAAGGCGCGCGCCGCTTCCTCATCCGCTTCCAGGGGGATGACGTTTCCACCGACCCAGCAGGCGGCGAGCAGATCGCCGTCGGCGTCAAAATAGCCCCAGGTCTCCACACCGGGCAAGTCCGACAGAGCACTGCCCTGACGCTCCAGATGAGCGGCAAAGAAGACGTTAGCCACCGGATTGCGATCCACCAACCGGACCAGGGCAGCGGTGTCCGCCTGCCCCAGCCCCCGGACCTCCCGCCCGGAGCCACGCGGTGTTCGCGAGCGGGGGCTATGAAACGCTGACCACAGGGCTTCCCTTGGTAGTGCCTTGACCATCCTCGCCGCCCGCTTCTTCGATCTCTTCGGCGATGCGCATCGCCTCTTCGATAAGGGTCTCCACGATCTGACTTTCCGGAACGGTCTTGATCACTTCGCCCTTGACGAAGATCTGCCCCTTCCCATTGCCCGAGGCTACACCCAGGTCCGCCTCGCGCGCTTCGCCCGGACCATTGACGACACATCCCATGACGGCAACGCGCAACGGGATCTCCATGCCTTCCAGGCCAGCTGTGACCTGCTCCGCCAGAGTGTAAACGTCCACCTGGGCCCGGCCACAGGAGGGGCAGGAAACGATCTCCAACTTGCGGGGACGGAGATTGAGCGACTGCAGAATCTGGATACCGACCTTGACCTCCTCCACCGGCGGCGCAGAGAGCGATACCCGGATCGTGTCCCCGATCCCCCGGGAGAGCAGGGCGCCGAAGGCCGTAGCGGATTTGATGGTGCCCTGGAAGGCTGGGCCAGCCTCGGTCACGCCCAGGTGCAGCGGCCAGTCACCACGCTCGGCCAGCAGTTCATAGGCACGCACCATGACGACCGGGTCATTGTGCTTGACCGAAATTTTGAAGTCGTGGAAGTCGTGTTCTTCAAACAGTGAGGCTTCCCAGACGGCGCTCTCTACCAGGGCCTCCGGGGTGGCCTTGCCATACTTCTGCAAGAGGCGCGGGTCCAGTGAACCGGCGTTCACACCGATCCGGATCGAGGTGCCATGATCTTTGGCCGCCTGGGCGATTTCCTTGATCTGATCATCGAACTTACGAATGTTTCCGGGATTCACCCGTACTGCGGCGCATCCGGCCTCAATGGCGGCAAAGACATATTTGGGCTGAAAGTGAATATCCGCAATGACCGGGATCTGCGACTTCTTCGCGATAATCGGCAGAGCCTCGGCATCATCCGCTGAGGGGCAGGCCACGCGGACGATGTCACATCCGGTGGCGGTGAGTTCAGCGATCTGCTGCAGTGTGGCATTGATGTCCGTAGTGGGCGTGGTGGTCATCGATTGCACGCTCACTGGTGAATCGGAGCCCACGCCGACCGAACCGACCTTGATCTGCCGGGTTTTACGCCGCGGAGCGAGGACGGGCGGCGGTGCGGCGGGCATTCCAAGACTGACCGAGGTCACTGAGGGCTCCTTATTGTTCTAAGACTCTGAAACGGCGCTCTGAGCACAGCGCGATGCTCAGAGCGCGTATTCCTTGAGCAGACCCATCCCGGGGTTCCAGGGATGAATGTTCGTGGCGGTAATGCAGTGTTCGATGGCGAAGGGGTCCTGGGCCAGCAGAGCCGCGAGTGCTGCGTCATCCCCCGCCAGGAACAGCAGGAGGGCACCGCTGCCATCCGGGTAAGGACCGGAGGCCAGTACCGTGCCTGCCTCAATCAGTTCGCTCAGCCAGGCACGGTGCACCGGACGGAAGTCGTCCCGTGCTTCGACGGTTTCCGGGCTGTAGATGTATTCAACGGCGTAGACGCTCATGGAATCAGCCTACCTACTCACCAGATCCTCAGAAGCCACCGCGCCAGGATTCCCAGTGCCGCGGCCCAGATCAGCGAGGCCAGAGTCCCAATGATGAACCGCTCACTCGCGGCCGGAGATTCCTTGAGTTCCGGGTAACGGCCCAGCCCCTTGATCGCTACTACATAGGCGATGGCGACCGGCTGGTCAAAGACAATGCACAGGACGACGGCGATCCGCTCCAGCACACCGATAATGGTCCCCCCGCGCAGTACCGTGGCGGCATCGGCCGGTAGCTGTGGATCTGCATCTGGCTTCTGCGCGTCTTTCCCCGCAAGTTCTTGCTCTGCTGCCGTTTCCGATTCTGGCATCGGAGCAGGCCTCTGATCACCCCGCTTGGCCAGGCGCAGGACGCCGATGGTGACCGGCCAGCCCAGCAACGCTGCCAGCAGCACGGCTGCGGCGATGAGAAGGAATGCCATGTGGCTATCTTGCCGCATGGTTCCGACAATTCACCGGGTCCAGCGGCCTCAACTCCAGCGGTTAATGGTCTCCTGGGCCTGAGTCAGCAGAAGGGTTGCGGCTTCACGTCCAGCAAGCTCCTCGCTCCACCCGGTACGTTGCACGGCTCCGCTGACCGCCTGGGCCGTCATCGAAAGTTCCTGTGCCACCCTGTGTTGCTCGCCCCGTTTGCCGGGAACCAGGCGGTCAACGACGTTCCATTCGGCGCTTGTGCGATCACTCACCAGCCGTCCAACCAGGCGCAGCACGGCCTCAGCCGCCTCCGTCTGCTGGGTGGGTATTGATCCGCGGACGGCCAGCGGAATCCGATTTCCGGTCTTTTTGGCCTGTTCCACGGCCTCTCGGGCAGCAATGAATGCCGGCCCACGGGCTTCCCGCAGGGAGGCGGGCAACGGCTCCTCGACGGCCCCAATTCCCAGACCCACGTACCAGCTGTGGCGGCGCAGAATCAGCATGATCGCCTCCACCGTGGCCCCGGCATCGTCCAGCAGGCCCTGAATCTCATCCCCCACGCTGCGCTGGAACGCCAGCACCGTGGGAATGGCTTGGAGCGCCTGAAGAAGCTCCGGCACCAGATCTGGGGTGCTGCGGCTGCTCTTCTGGTCCACAGTCAGTACGAACATGGATCAACCATAGAACGCACACGACTTCATTTCAACTGAAATCAATTGATGATTCAATATCAATTAATTTAGATTGAAGAGGCGAACTCTAGCCCAGGAGGTTGATGGGCCGTCAATGCGGTGGCAGAGGAAGACGGGGATGCTGGTGAACCTCCAGGTGTCTGAGTTCCCAGACTGAGCCACCATTTGAGCTGGCCCTTCACGGTGGTCCAGTGCATTCCAAATTCCGCATGCTGGCCGGATGACTTCCCATTCACCACCGTGACATGCAGTAGGTCTGGCCCCGGCCGGTCCTTGAATTCGAACCGATAGTCCTTGAACCCGGACATCGCGGCAATCAGCTGCTGGGCGGCCGCTTCCGCACCATGTAGATCTGCCGGGACAAAACTCACCAAACGGGCCACGTCCCCGGCCACCGCTGCCTCCGCCACTTGATGAGCTAAGGAGTCTCTTTGGCCAATATCTGGGTCCGCCGGGTTCGGCGCACAAGCGGCCAGGCCGACGCCGAAAACCACCGCCGCCATGAGGATCAGGAATCTACGAGTCCACACAAGACACCTCCTTCGGCTTCCGTCAGGTACGAAGCCCATACCAGGTCGCAGTCGGATTCGTGCTGTACAGATCCCATATTGACCGATTTAGGGTATTGGTCGTGTGATAACTGACACGAATATCTCGAGTACCAGTCCCAAACGGCGAATAAGTGACAATCATGGAGTGATCCACGTCGGGGCTAGTGTCGTCAGGGGTTCCCCAAGAAACCTGCAAAACATCCCCGGGTCCCAGATCATTCAAATATGTCAAATAGCTGACGCGCCCCCAGTGAACCGCAAAATTGTGGAACGTCTGAGATCCAACCCATGAGTAGGTCTGATTTCCCCAGTTATACCACCACGCTTCGTTCGACTGATAAAAGCCACCAACAGCACTCCACCCACCGGCAGCCATGGACTGAGAAACAAAGTTTTGACAGTCATTTCCAAAACTCCGGTAGTTCGTATTGTAATTACTTCAGTAGGTAGTTGCATAGGAAACCATCGCCCCGTAGTCATACCCAGCAACATAAGTTGTCGGACCGTTCGACTGAGTCAAGGTCTTTACATTCGGAACGTACCCGACGGGCACTCCAGCCTGGGCAGACACTGGATTGGCACCCGGAACATTCGCCAGTGCACCCTGAAATTTCGAGCCTTGGCCCTTGCTGCTACGGGGAGAAGCAGTGGATGGAGGAAGTGCGCCAGCATCCTGAGGTTCAACTGAGTCGACGACCCACCCAGTGGCCCCTCTTACCAACTTCACAATCTGAGGGTACTCATACACGTAGGGTGGACCCGCGACCCCTGTGGCATCGGGCGCGTAGCTGAGTTCCGTCAGTTCAACAAGCCTGACCGAGGCTAGATTCCCATTCATCTGAATCGTGTGCGATTTGATCGCGGTTTTCACAGCCGTATAGGACTGACCGAAGTTAGCCAATCGCACTTTGAATGCGCCTAACTCTGCGTAATCTGATCGGACTTCAGCCTCATGCTTAGCCGTCACCATCTGTGCGACGCTCATTGCGGCAACGGCCGGACGTTCAACTACTTGTTGATTTCTGTCATCCAAAACCGCAGCGACGACACTAATGATGCTTGCACT
This sequence comes from Psychromicrobium xiongbiense, assembly GCF_030271165.1. Taxonomy (GTDB): domain Bacteria; phylum Actinomycetota; class Actinomycetes; order Actinomycetales; family Micrococcaceae; genus Renibacterium; species Renibacterium xiongbiense. The sequence goes on from NZ_JASSZH010000021.1 coordinate 118,778, forward strand.
GTCGGCGGAAATCATTGGTTTAGCAAGTGCATTTGCTGCGCTGGGCACCAGAAAACTCAGCGCCAATGCTCCGGACAAACTGAGGCCGGCGGCCCTGTACCTTCGTGTTGGAATCATGATGCATGCCCTTCATTGACTGCCGGCCATCCATCTCGACAAATTTCATGAACACGCCAGCTATGAAAAGTACCTATGATTCAAGGTAGACCCTGTGAGCAAGCCTTGGCAACAGTTGGAAGAAGAAAATATAGACCATTTAGAATCAGTTAGCCCAGGAGGTTGACGGGCTTGACGATGTCCGCGTAGATCAGCAAGGCACCCATCACCAAGAGTAGCCCGGCCACCACATAGGTCACCGGAAGCAACTTAGCGATGTCGAAGGGGCCCGGGTCGCGCCGTTTGAACAGTCTGGCACACTGGCGGCGGGCACCCTCGTAGAGCGCACCGGCCACGTGACCGCCATCGAGCGGCAGAAGAGGAATCAGATTGAAGACCGCCAGGGCGAAATTAAGCCCGGCGAGCAGCTGCACCAGAGTGGCGAAGCGCGCACTCAGCGGAACACTCTCCATGGAGGCGACCTCGCCAGCCACCCGACCCACACCCACCACGGAAACCGGGCCATTGGGATCCCGCGGGGCGCTGGAGAAGGCTGCCTGCGCCACCGCAACCACCTTCTGCGGCAGATTCAGCACCACGCCGGCCACCGAGACAATGTTCTGCCCCGCCTGCGGCAACACTGCTGTGATCGGCTGTGGGACGATCGCCGAGGTGGGGCTGACCCCGATGAAACCGACCTCTTCGGTCACCATCTTCCCGGAACTGTCCACTTGCGGGGTTCCGGCTGCCGTGGGAATGGGCCGCGCCGAAAGGACGGGGGTGATCATCAGGTTCAGGGTGCTGCCATTGCGCTGCACAGTCACCGGCACAGACTTTCCGGCCGAGGCCCTGATCCAGGAGGTCAGTTCATCCCAGCCGGTGACCGTCCTGCCATCAAAACTGAGCACCGTGTCCCCCGGCTTCAGCCCGGCAGCGGCAGCAGGCGTCTTGGAGCAGTTGTTCAGATCGGTGGGTTCCGGCTGCCCGTACGGGACCTGGCAGGCGCTGACCAGCGACAGGGTTGTGGTGGTCTGGGGTGCTCCGAAAACCATCAGCACCACTCCGAGCAGCACCGTGCCGATCACCAGATTCATGAAGGGCCCACCCAGCATGATGATGATCTTCTTCCATACCGGCAGCTTGTAGAACACCCGGTTGCCGTCCTCAGGGCCGACTTCCTCATGAGCCAGATCCCGCGCTTCCGTGGCCAGCCGGGCAAAGCGCCCCTGCTTGCGGATCTGCGTGGAATTCTCTGCCAGCGTCTGGAACATCCCGGTGCTGGAGGGGCGGATGCTGCCGTCTTTCTGATTCGGCGGATACATCCCGATCATCGCGACATAACCGCCCGCGGGAATCGCCTTGATGCCGTACTCCGTCTCACCTTTCTTCCGGGACCACAGAGTCGGGCCGAAGCCGATCATGTAGCGGGTGACGCGCACCTTGAAGATCTTGGCCGGCACCAGATGGCCGACCTCATGGAGCGCAATCGAGACGCCCACGCCGATGACGACGAAGAGCACTCCCAGGATGAAGAGCAATACAGTCACAACACAACTTTCCAGATCAAGACATCATCAGTCCCGCAAGCGGGCCTTTTTCTGCAAACGTTCCTGAGCGCGCGAACGTGCCCACTTTTCAGCATCCAACACCGCATCGAGACTCAGCTCGGAACCGGCCATGTGCTCGCTGAGCACCTCTTCCACCGTGTCCACAATGTCCAGGAAGCCGATCCGGCCCTCATGGAAGGCCATCACCGCCTCCTCATTGGCGGCATTGAACACCGCCGGATGCGTCCCGCCCTGCTTCGCGGCATCGCGCGCCAGATCCACCGCAGGGAAAGCCCTCACGTTCAGTGGCTCAAAGGTCCACTCGGTGGCCCGACTCCAGTCACAGGGCTGCGCGGCATGCTCCACGCGATCCGGCCAGGCCAGTCCCAGGGCGATCGGCAGCCGCATATCCGGCGGGGAAGCCTGGGCGATCGTCGAACCGTCAGTGAACTGCACCATCGAGTGCACCACCGACTGTGGATGGACGACCACCTCGATGCGATCCAGCGGAATATCGAAGAGCAGATGCGCCTCGATCAGCTCCAGGCCCTTGTTGACCAGGGTTGCCGAGTTGGTGGTGACCATCAGCCCCATATCCCAGGTGGGATGCGCCAGCGCTTCCTGCGGGGTCTTCGTGACCAGTTCCTGGCGGCTGAGCCCACGAAACGGACCGCCCGATGCCGTGAGGATCAGCTTGTCCACCTCATCGAAGCGACCGGACCGCAGGCACTGGGCAATCGCGGAATGTTCGGAGTCGACCGGGACCAGCTGGCCCTCCCGCGCTGCATTCTTGACCAGCGCACCGCCCACAATGAGCGATTCCTTATTGGCCAGGGCCAGGGTGCTGCCCGCCTGCAGCGCGGCCAGGGTCGGTGCCAGGCCGATCGATCCGGTGATGCCATTGAGCACCACGTCGACCGGCCAGGCGGCCACCTGGGTCGCCGCGTCCGGGCCTACCAGAATGCGCGGCCGGTACCCGGGCTCCAGTGCGCCGATCCTGCTCAGCAGGTCCCCGGCGTCGCCATGCGCGATGGCGACGACCTCCGCCCGGGTCCGGACGGCCTGCCGGGCCAGCAACTCCGGATGCGCTCCCCCTGCGCTGAGCGCCACCACGGTGAAGCGCGGCGTGCCATCGTCCAGCAGGGCACGCGCGACGACGTCGAGCGCCTGGGTGCCGATCGATCCGGTGGAGCCGAGAATGGCGACACGGCGTGGACCGGACTCGGGGCGAAGAGCCTCGGTGGTTTCTGACGGGAGCATGTTTCCAGTATCCCGCATGGGGCCGACAGCATCCTGATCCGCGGCCGGTTCAGCTCTGGGCAGCCGCCGCCCGGCGCAGAATCTGCTCGGCCTGGCGCAGAATGGGCGCGTCCACCATCCGCCCGTTGAGCTGAAAGACGCCGGTGGCCGAGGCCGCATCTGCCGCCAGCACCTCACGGGCCGCCGCGATCTGTTCCTCGCTGGGGGCGTAGCTGCTGCGAATGACCGCCACCTGGGCGGGATGGATGCACGCCTTGGCCGTAAAGCCAGAGGCCGCGGCATCGTCCGCTTCAGCCGCCAGACCGGGGAGATCACTCAGGTCAAGGTACACCGCGTCGATGGCGGCCTTGCCAAAAGCGCCCGCTGCCAGCAGCACCTGCGAGCGCGCCTGTTGTGCCACCGCGCGGTACTGCCCCTCCGCAGTACGCGAGGAACTGCCACCCAGTGACGCCACCAGATCTTCGGCTCCCCACATGAGCGCCACCACCTCGGGGAGCCTGGCCAGCATCTGAGCCTGCGTCACCCCCAACGCCGTCTCCAACAGTGCGATGACGGAAAAGTCCTTGAGCCCTGGGTGCAATCTGCTGGCGATGACCGTACCCGCGTCCAGCTCCGCCTTAGCGAGCATCACGGTCCGATAGGCGCTGCGCCGGATTGCCTTCAGATCCAGCTCAAACTCCGGGCTGCCCATCGGGTTGATCCGCACCACGGTGCGCTCCGGGTCCAGTGGGTGAGCCAGCAACGCCTCCCGCGCGGCTGCCTTCGCTCCCGGTGCCACCGCATCCTCCAGGTCCAGAATGACGGCATCGGCGCGCTCGGCCGCCTTGGTGTAACGCTCGGGTTGGTCTGCCGGGCAGAACAACAGGGCCGGCCCCAGGGTAAAGGGCCGAGGTTCGATGACGCTCATCAGGTGTCCTTCCGAACGGCGTCGTGAGGATCGGCCGGGTGCTGCGCTGACTGGAGCCACACCAGGACGGTCCGGCTGGCCTGCGCCACGACGGTCCGCTGCTGATTCCGCCCGGTCAGCGTCATCGCCACCACCCCTTGGCCGGGGCGCGATCCTGAGAGGCGTTTACCGCTCACCACCGTTTCGGTGTACAGGGTATCGCCCAGGAACATCGGGTGCGGAAAGGACACCCTGTCCAGACCCAGTTGAGCCACCAGCGTGCCCTGAGTCAGCTGGGAGACGGACTGGCCCACCATCGTGGAGAGGGTCAGCATCGAATTGACCAGCCGTTGGCCGAAGGGCTGGCTTGCGCTCCAGGCCGCATCCAGGTGCAGCGCCTGGGTGTTCATGGTGAGCGTGGTGAACAGCACGTTGTCCGCCTCGGTCAGGGTCCGACCTGGGCGGTGCGCATAGACGACGCCCAGCTCCATCTCCTCATAGAACAGGCCACGCTGCTCGATCACCCGAGGTGGCTGGCCGTCCTCGCTCCGGTAGTCGTCGCTAGCTCTCATACCGTGTCCAGATCATGCATCTCGACCTTCAGCGGGGCGCCGGTGGCTTCGATGATCTCCGGGATGCTGACCCCCGGCGCCACCTCGCGGAGCACCAGCCCATCCTTGGTGACCTCGATGACGGCCAGATCGGTGACAATCAGATCCACACACCCCTTGCCGGTCAGCGGCAGGGAACAGCGCTGAACGATCTTGGGCTGACCGTTTCGGTCACAATGCTCCATCATGACGATGAGTTTTTTCGCCCCGAACACCAGGTCCATCGCCCCGCCCATGCCCTTGACCATCTTCCCGGGAATCATCCAGTTGGCCAGGTCGCCATTCTCCGCCACCTCCATCGCACCGAGCACGGCGACATCCACATGACCGCCGCGCACCATCCCAAACGAGGATGCCGAATCGAAGAACGCGGCCCCCGGATTGACCGTGACGGTCTCTTTCCCCGCATTGATCAGGTCCGGGTCCACAGCGTCTTCGCTCGGATAAGGCCCGGTTCCCAGAATCCCGTTCTCCGAATGCAGCACCACCTTCACCCCCTCCGGAATATAGTTCGGGATCAGCGTCGGCATACCGATGCCCAGATTGACGTACTGCCCGTTGCGCAACTCCTTCGCCACCCGGGCCGCGAGCTGATTCCGGTCCAGGCCGCGCGGTTCAGCCTGCGTTCCAGGAAGCGGCCGTGCTGGGAGCACGGTTGCGGCTTCGCTGGTCGGATTGATGAGGGTCGGATTGATGAGGGGGCCCCGGGAGCAGCTTCGGGCGTCCGCGAAGCGGGCGGGGGTCCCCTCATCCATCCGACTGACACCACCAGCCGTCGCAGATACCGTCCGCTTCTCGATGCGTTTCTCCGCCTCGGGCGAGCCCGACGGGACTTCGACGATGCGCTGGACGTAGATGCCGGGGACGTGGATCTGTTCCGGATCCAGCTCGCCGGGTTCAACCAGTTCCTCCACCTCGGCAATCGTGATCTTCCCCGCCATGGCGCACAGCGGGTTGAAGTTCATGGCGGTGGCATGGAACATGAGGTTCCCGTGCCGGTCACCTTTGGCTGCGTGCACCAGCGCAAAATCGGGGGTCAGCGACTCCTCCAGAACATACTCCGCACCACCGAAGCTGCGCACTTCTTTCACTGCCGAGGCAATCTCAACGTTCCCGGCGGCATCGTACTTCTGAGGCAGACCACCCTCAGCCACCTGGGTTCCCACTCCGGCCGGGGTGTAGAACGCAGGAATTCCCGCGCCGCCGGCGCGCAGCTTCTCGGCCAGAGTGCCCTGCGGTGTCAGCACGACCTCGAGTTCGCCGGCCAGATACTGCCGGGCGAATTCCTTGTTCTCCCCCACATAGGAGGAGACGGTCCGGCGGATGCGCCCGTCGGCCAGCAGAATTCCCAGGCCCCAGTCATCCACCCCGCAGTTATTACTGACCGTCTCCAGTCCTGAGGTGCCCTGAGCGTGCAGGGCAGAGATCAAAGCCACCGGGATGCCACACAGGCCAAAGCCGCCGACGGCGAGCGAGGCGCCATCGTGAATATCGGCCACCGCCACTGCCGCGCTGGCCACTGTTTTGTCGATCATCGTTCCTCCTGTGGATTCCCGTGGACGCGCCTCTAAAGCCCCAGCTCCCGCGCAATCAGCATGAGCTGCACCTCGGTGGTTCCCTCACCAATTTCCAGGATCTTGGAATCACGGTAATGCCGGGCGACCACAAATTCATTGATAAACCCGTAACCGCCAAAAACCTGGGTCGCATCGCGGGCGTTATCCATCGCGGCCTCCCCGGCGACCATCTTCGCCATCGCCGCCTGCACCTTGAAGGGCTTACCCGCCAGCATCCGGGCTGCGGCATCGTAGTAGGCCAGCCGCGCGGTGTGGGCCCGGGCCGACATTCTGGCGATTTTGAAGGCGATGGCCTGATTGCTGCCGATGGACTGGCCGAAGGCCTGCCGCTCCTTGGCATACGTCACCGAGGCATCCACACAGCCCTGGGCGGCCCCGGTGGCCAGCGCTGCGATGGCGATCCTCCCCTCATCCAGGATGGAAAGGAAATTGGCGTATCCCCGCCCCCGGACGCCCAGCAGATTCTTCTCCGGCACCCGGACCTCGCGCAGGGTCAGCGGATGGGTATCAGAGGCGTTCCAGCCGACCTTCCCATAGGCCTTTTCGGCGGTGAATCCGGGGGTGTCGGTCGGAACCAACAGAGTGCTGAGCTCCTTGCTCATCCTGCCATCCGGCGCGGCGACTTCTCCGGTGACCGCAGTCACCGTGACCAGGCGGGTGATGTCCGTTCCGGAGTTGGTGATGAACTCCTTGCTGCCGTTGATCACCCATTCCCTGCCTGTGCGACTATCCCCCGTCTCCTCGAGGCGAGCCCGGGTTTTGGTGCCGCCGGCGTCGGTTCCGGCCTCCGATTCGGTCAGTCCGAATCCGGCCAGCGCCTGCGCGGAGGCCAGCATGGGGAGCCATTGTTGCTTCTGCTCTTCGGTGCCGAAGCGGAAGATCGGCATGGCGCCGAGGGAGACGCCGGCTTCGAGGGTGATGGCCACTGACTGATCGACCCGGCCGAGCTGTTCGATGGCGAGCGCCAGGGCAAAATAGTCCCCACCCATGCCGCCGTATTCCTCCGGGAAGGGCAGGCCGAACAGCCCCAGCTCCCCCATCTGGGCGACGATCTCGTAGGGAAAACTGTGCTCCTCATCGTGACGGGCGGAGGCCGGGGCCACCACCTCATCGGCAAAGGCACGGACGGTGTCGCTGAGATCCTGGTATTCCTCAGTCAATCCATAGTCTGGCGTACTCATACCTGCTCCTTCGTGGGGTGGGGTTCAAGAGTTGCGAGGACCTGGCCCGCTGTGACGAGCGATCCCTGGTGGACCAGCAGATGCACCGTTCCTTCGCGCCCCGCGCGCACCTCATGTTCCATCTTCATCGCCTCCACGGCCAGCAGCAGCTGACCGGCGAGCACCGTTTCACCGTCGACAACGGCGAGGGAAACCACGGTTCCAGGCATCGGCGATACGACGCGCGGTTCGACGTGGGGACCACCGATGTCTTCACCGGAGGCCCGGCGTAACTGTTGGTGGGCGGACACCGAGGCGGCAACCCGCTCTTCACGGCTTCGCAGGCGCAGTGCGGCAGTCCGCCCCTCTGATCCCAGCCACAAGGTCTGGGTGGATTCATCGAGGGCATAGGCACCGTGGTGCCGGACGTCATCGTGGATCAGTGACCATTCGCCATGCTGAAGGTCACTGGCCTGGAAATCAGCGCGCCCCGCTGCCCCTTCAGCACCAGAAGCCACCAGCACCTCGTGAGTCCGGGTGCCGTCAGTGAGGGAGAACACCAGTGGTTCGGGTTCACCCAGCCGCCAGCCGTCGGCCACTTTCCAGGCAGATCCGGCGGTGCAGGCAGGTCCGCCTCTTCCAGCAGGCCGGGCTCGGCGGGCAAAAAACTCAGCCGCCACCTGCAACTCCACCTCGCCTACCGCTCCGAACCGTAGACCCGGCAGGGTGCGCTCAATCAATCCGGTGTCCAGCTGACCCGTCTGGACCTCGGTCAGGCCCAGCAGAAGACGCAGATATTCCGCGTTGGTCTGCACTCCCAGCACCACAGTGTCCGCGAGCGCGCCATCCAGGGCCGCCAGCGCCGTCTGCCGATCCGGCCCCCAGGCGATGATCTTGGCCAGCATCGGGTCGTAGTGGGCGGTGATTTCCAGGCCGGTCTGCAGCGCGGAGTCATAGCGGATCACCCCCTGATACCTGCGCGTGCCCGGCTCCTGTTCTGCTTCCCGCAGGGCCAGCACGGTCCCGGTCTGTGGCAGAAAGCCCTGCGCAGGATCTTCCGCGTAGAGCCGGGCTTCGACGGCGTGTCCGACCGGGCGCAACTGCTCCTGGCGCAGGGTCAGTTCCTCCCCGGCGGCCAGCCGCACCTGCCACTCCACCAGATCCTGGTGGGTCACCATCTCGGTCACTGGGTGTTCCACCTGCAGCCGGGTGTTCATCTCCATGAAGAAAAACTCTTCCGGTGCGGCATCGGAGACCAGAAACTCCACTGTCCCGGCCCCCAGGTAATTGACACTGCGGGCAGCCTGACAGGCCGCCTCCCCGATCCGGGCCCTGGTGGCCTCATCGATCAGGGGTGAGGGCGCTTCTTCAATGACCTTCTGATGTCTGCGCTGAAGTGAACATTCCCGCTCCCCCAGGTGAACCACGTGCCCGTAGCGGTCCCCCAGCACCTGCACCTCGATATGCCTCGGACGTTCCACCAGCCGCTCGAGGAATAAGGTGTCGTCGCCAAAGGCAGCCGTGGCGATCCTGCGTGCGGTGATCAGTGCCTGCGGTAGCTCCGCAGCGGAGTCAACCGCCTGCATGCCTTTGCCGCCACCACCTGCGGAGGGCTTGATCAGCAGGGGGTAGCCGATGCCAGCAGCAGCGTCGATCAGTTCCTCATCGCTGAGGCCGGGCCGGGCAATGCCCGGGATCACGGGCACCCCGAAGCTCTGGACGTGGTTTTTGGCCCGGATTTTGTCCCCCATGACCTCCAGAGCGCGCAGATCCGGACCGATGAAGACGAGCCCCTGCTCCTTCAGCGCCCGCGCAAAGTCGAGACTCTCGCTGAGGAAACCGTAGCCGGGGTGCACAGCCTCTGCCCCGGAGAGCCGACAGGCCGCCAGAATGGCCTCGATATTGAGGTAACTCCCGGCGGCAGCAGCCGGTCCCAGTCGGATCGCGACATCGGCTTCGCGCACATGGCGGGCGTCGGCATCGGCGTCGCTGTGGACCGCAACCGACCGGATGCCGAGATGGCGCAGGGTACGGATCACCCGGCAGGCGATTTCTCCGCGGTTGGCGACCAGAACGGTGGAAAACAGTATGCTCATCCGCTCACATCCTGAACAGGCCGAAGGAGGTCTCCGGCAGCGGAACATGGGAGCAGATGTCCAGGGCCAGACCCAGGACGCGGCGGGTGTCCGCGGGGTCGATGATGCCATCGTCCCAGAGCCGCGCCGTTGAATAGTAGGGATTTCCCTGCTCCTCATAGCGGGCCCGAATCGGCTCCTTGAAAGCCTCCTCCGCTTCGGCGGACCACTCCTCGCCCTGGCTCTCCAGTTGTTCACGACGGACTGTGGCCAGCACAGAGGACGCCTGGGCTCCTCCCATCACGGAGATCCGCGCATTGGGCCACATCCAGAGGAAACGGGGGCTGTAGGCCCGCCCGCACATCGAGTAGTTGCCCGCGCCAAAAGATCCGCCGACGACGACGGTCAGCTTCGGCACCCGGCAACTCGCCACCGCAGTGACCATCTTGGCCCCATGCTTGGCAATTCCGCCGGCCTCCGCGTCCCGCCCGACCATGAACCCGTTGATGTTCTGCAGGAACACGAGCGGGATTCCCCGTTGATCGCAGAGCTCGATGAAGTGCGCGCCTTTGAGCGCCGATTCGCTGAACAGCACACCGTTGTTGGCCACGATGCCGACGGGGTGCCCGTGGATATGCGCGAAACCGGTGACCAGCGTGGTCCCGTAGCTGCGTTTGAACTCGTGGAACTCGCTGGCATCCACCAGCCGCGCGATGATCTCCCGGGCGTCGTAGGGCGACTGAACGTCGGTCGGAACCGCACCGTACAGCTGCCCCGGGTCAACCACCGGTTCACGCGTTTCCCGCACCTCCCAGGCAGCAGGCAGTGGCGGCGGAACGGTGGTCAGCAGGTCCCGGACAATCTGCAGGGCGTGCTCATCGTTCTCCGCCAGGTGATCGGCCACCCCGGAGACGCTGGCGTGCAACTCTCCGCCGCCAAGCTCCTCTGCCGTCACGATCTCGCCGATGGCGGCCTTGACCAGTGGCGGGCCACCGAGGAAAATCGTGCCCTGATTGCGCACGATCACCGTTTCATCGCTCATCGCCGGTACGTAGGCGCCGCCTGCCGTGCACGAGCCGAGTACCGCGGCAATCTGCGGAATTTTTGCGGCCGAAAGCCTGGCCTGATGATAGAAAATCCGCCCGAAGTGCTCCCGATCCGGGAACACCTCATCCTGTCTGGGCAGGAAAGCGCCGCCGGAGTCCACCAGATATACGCAGGGCAGTCGGTTCTCGCCGGCGATCTCCTGCGCCCGCAGATGTTTTTTGACCGTCAGAGGGTAGTAGGTTCCGCCTTTGACCGTGGCGTCATTACAAACCACCATGACCGCCCTGCCGTGCACCAGGCCGATGCCTGCGATCACACCCGCACCCGGGGCCTCCCCCTCGTACAGGTCCTCGGCCGCCAGTGGCGCGATCTCCAGGAAGGGACTGCCCTCATCAAGCAGAGCGGCGACCCGCTCGCGTGGGAGGAGCTTGCCGCGCGAGCGGTGACGCTGGCGCGAACGCTCCGGTCCGCCCAGTGCCGCCCGGGCCAGGCGTTCCCGCAGCTGCCCCACCAGTGCCCGGTGGGCGGCATCATGCGCTAAGAACTCAGCGCTTTCCGGGATGACCGCCGTGGTCAAAGTCTCCATCGACTCTCTTCCTGAACGGGTTTTAGTTAGTTTCCATTAACTCGAATTTAGATTAGTCTTGATTAACTGTGATGTCCACCGCTGGTGGTTCTGAACCGGTGCTGAACGAGGTCTGAGGAGCGCATGGCAGAGTTGACCGACACCGAGCAGCCCACGCTTCGGTCCCGGGCGAAGGCGAGCCGCCGGGAAGCGATCCTGCGGGCTGCCGCCCGGCTGTTTGCACAGCGTGGCTTTCATGGCGTCTCCCTGGAGGAGCTGGGATCCGCGGCAGGCATCAGTGGTCCGGGCGTCTACCGCCATTTCGCCGGGAAACAGGAGCTGCTGGCTGCGTTGCTCCTGGGAGTGAGCGAGGATCTGCTCGAGGGCGGCCGGACAGTCCTGAGCCAGCCCACGGCCCCGGAGGAAGCTGTCCGCCAGCTGGTGACCTTTCAGGTGCGTTTCGCGTTGCACAACGCGGACATCATCCGGGTCCAGGACCGAGATCTGAGCAGCATGACAGAGGTGGATCAGCAGTCCGTCCGCGCACTGCAGCGTGACTACGTTGAGCTCTGGGTCGAGGCGCTGAGCCGCTTGCACCCGGAGGCGCCGACGACCCAGCTGCGGGTCCAGGCCCATGCGGCGTTCGGGCTGATCAACTCCACACCGCATTCGCTGCACACTCACGGCCGCTCCGGCTCCAGAATTCCCGCCGCCACCGCCGGGCAGGTTCTGGAACGGATGGCACTGGCTGCCCTGCTGAGCTGAACCCTGCCATCGGCGGAAGCTTTCCTCGGATCAGACCAGCGTGATCAGCATCGCCGGATCAGCCAGGATCATCCCGAGGTCGGCCAGGAATCGTGAGCCCTGTTCGCCGTCGACCACCCGGTGATCAAAGGACAAGCTCAGGGTCATGACCTGACGTAGCGCCACCTCATCGCGATACTCCCAGGGCTGCTTGCGCACCGCGCCGACCGCAAGAATCGCAGCCTCCCCCGGATTCAGGATCGGCGTTCCCGCGTCGATGCCGAAGACACCGATGTTCGTGATCGAGATGGTGCCGCCGGAGAGTTCAGCAGGCGTGGTCTTCCCGGCCCGAGCGGTCTCCGCCAGCTGCGCCAGCGCCTCGGCCAGCTGCACCAGGCTCAGCGCCTGAGCCTCTTTGATGTTCGGTACGGTCAGCCCCCTCGGGGTCGCAGCCGCGATGCCCAGGTTCACATAGTTGAAGGTGACAATCTCCTGATGCTCCTCATCCCAGCGGGAGTTCAGCGAGGGGTGACGAGCGATGGCGAGGCACAGCGCCTTCGCCACGATGGTCAGGGGCGTCAACTTGAGGGTGGCGAAGGTACGGCTGGCCTTGAGCCGAGCCAGCAACTCCATCGTCGCGGTGACATCAACGGTCAGGAACTCGGTGACATGGGGCGCGGAAAAGGCACTGCTGACCATAGCGGCTGCGGTGAACTTCCGCACTCCGCGGATCGGAGTACGCACCTCACGCGCAGCTGCCCCCTGAGGTTCGACGGGAGAAGACGCCGCCGGGCTGCGGGCCTCGGCAGCTGCCTGAACATCCTGGCGGACGATCAGCCCCTCGGGGCCTGTTCCGGTGAGCGAGGACAGATCGATGCCCAGATCGCGCGCCATCTTGCGTACCGGCGGTGTCGATCGGGGACGCTCTCCGGTCGAAGCCGCGACAGGCCGCGTCACCACGGGCTCGGTCACCACGGGCCCTGGCGCAGCGGGCCCAGCCACCCCGCGCCGGGGCCGGCGAGTCGGCCGCCCCCCGCGTTCGGGCTCCGCGCCATAGCCCACCAGGGTTGGCACCCGCTGCCGGCCAGGCTCGCTCACCTGACCGGGCTGGCCGGCATCGTCAATCTCAAAAGACACCAGAGGTTTACCCACCTCCACCACCGCACCGGGCTTCTCGTGCAAAGCCGCGATCACCCCGGCAAAAGGCGAAGGCAGCTCCACCACGGCCTTCGCCGTCTCCACCTCACCCAGCACCTCGTTGAGCGCCACCTGCTGCCCCTCGGAGACACGCCAGGACAGCACCTCGGATTCGGTCAGTCCTTCACCCAGATCGGGCAGATTGAATACTTTGATCATGAGAGTTCTCCGATCGGCAGGGAACGGCCAAGGGCCCGGTCCACACCATCGAGCAGGCGGTCGACCTCGGGCAGCTGGTGGCTCTCCAGTTTGGAGGGCGGGTAGGGAACGTCCCAGCCAGTGACCCGCACCGGCGCAGCCTCCAGATATTCAAAGCACCGTTCGGTCAGGCTGGCGCACAGCTCGGCACCCACGCCGCCATGGCGACCCGCCTCGTGCGTGACCACGAGGCGCCCGGTGCGCCGCACTGACTCCTCGAGGGTCGGGTAATCCACGGGCGAAAGCGAGCGCAGATCGATCACCTCCACGGAGACCCCCTCCTCCGCAGCGACCTGCGCAGCGTCCAGGGCGGTGGCGACCAGCGGTCCGTACGCCACCAGTGTCACATCTGCGCCAGCACGCACCACGCGGGCGCGGGACATCGGCAGGGTCTGCGCGTTATCGAACGGATCCAGCCCCTCATCCACCTCACCCTTGGTGTGATAGCGCCGCTTGGGTTCGAAGTAGAGCACCGGGTCATCACTGGCAATCGACTGCTGCAGCATCACCAGGGCGTCCTGGGGACTGGACACACTGACCACCCGCAGCCCCGAGGTGTGCGTGAAGTAGGCCTCCGGCGATTCGGAATGGTGCTCCGGCGAGCCGATGCCACCACCGAAGGGAACCCGGATGGTCAGCGGCATCCTCACCGCGCCACGAGTGCGGTAGTGAAGTTTGGCCACCTGCGCCACGATCTGGTCGAAAGCAGGGTAGATGAAGCCGTCAAACTGGATCTCGCAGACCGGTCGGTACCCCCGGTACGCCAGGCCGACGGCGGTACCCACGATGCCGGACTCCGCCAGGGGCGTATCGATCACGCGCCGCGGCCCGAAGTCCTTCTGCAGTCCGTCGGTGACCCGGAAAACGCCGCCCAGAGCCCCGATATCCTCGCCCAGCAACACCACCCGTGGATCACGCTCCATAGCCTGACGCAGACCCGTGTTGATCGCTTTGCTCAAGGTCAGCGTCGTCATCGTGATCCCTCCTGGGCTGCTCTCTCCTGGGCTGCGGCCGGGGTCTCAAGCGAAGACTCCGCAGGTTCAATCACAAAAATGCTCAGATAGCGCGCGTACTCCTCGCGCTCAGCCTCCAGCTCGGTATGTGGCTCGGCATACACGTGGTCGAAGAGCTCCAGCGGCTGCGGATCGGGCAACTCGAGGCATCGGGCCCGCAAATCCGCGGCCACCCGGTCCGCTTCCCGATCGATGCGTTCCTGCTCCTGGGCAGTCAGCACCCCGGTGGACCGCAGCCAGGCCGCCATCCGGCTGAGCGGGTCTCGTGCCGCCCAGCCGGCAAGCTCCTGAGCATCGCGATACCTGGTCGGATCATCCGCCGTGGTGTGTGGACCCATCCGGTAGGTGACCGCCTCGATGAAAGTCGGCCCGCCACCGGTACGCGCCCGATGCGCGGCCAGCCGGGTAGCCGCGAGAACCGCCAGAACGTCATTGCCGTCCACGCGCAGCGACGGGATACCGAAGCCCGGGGCGCGGTCCGCGATAGCGCGATGCGCCTGCACCCGTACCGGCTCGGAAATCGCCCAGTGGTTGTTCTGACAGAAAAACACGACGGGTGCCTGGAAGGAGGCAGCGAAGATCATCGCCTCGTTGACATCACCCTCACTGGTGGCACCGTCGCCGAAATACGCGATGGTCGCGGTGCTGGCGTCATCGAACTGCACGCCCAGCGCATAACCGACCGCATGCAGCGTCTGCGCGCCAATGATGATCTGCTGGCTGCCCATCCGGTGTCTGGCCGGATCCCAGCCGCCATGCGCATTGCCACGCCAGACCTTGAGAACATCCACCACATCGATGCCACGTAGGTAGGCGACACCGTTTTCGCGATAACTCGGAAAGATGAAATCGTCCTGATCGAGGCCACGCACGGAGCCGACCTGCGCCGCCTCCTGGCCCAGCAGCGGCGGCCAGAGCGCCAGTTCCCCCTGGCGTTGCAGGGCGGTTGCCTCGGCATCGATGCGCCGGATCACCAGCATGTCCTGGTACAGACCCAGCAGCTCCTCAGCGGACAACTCGGCGATCCACGGATCAAGGGTGGCCTGCGGAAGTCGCTCGCCCTGAGGTGAGAGCACCTGCAGGAACCCTCGCCTGGCAACACCCGGGCGGCCGGTGGCTCCCACCGGAGTCTGCCCTGGAGCACTTCCCACGGTATCGAATGGCATGGCACATTCCTCCTGACGGATCCGCAGATCCTGCACTCAGCCCGCCATGAGCTGTGATGGGATCACGGCGGGATGAGGGCGTCGCCACGGGGTGGGTGACGGCACCCGGCTGATCGACGGTGATCAGTTACTGTGACCGTACTCACACCCAGCAGGAAGCACAACATCCCTTCCATAAATCAAGCATTCTGCACAGAATTGATGCAGTGAACCGTGCTAATCTTTCGCAGTATGCGCACTTTGGACGCCACCGACCGTCGACTCCTGGCCGCACTCAGCCGCGATTCCTCCCGCCCTGCCATCGCGCTGGCTGCGGAGCTGGGCCTCTCCCGCAACACGGTGCAGGCGAGGATCGCAGCGCTGGAACACCGCGGAGTCTTCCGCTCCTTTGAACACCGCATCAGCACCGAGTCGCTGGGCTACCCGCTCACAGCGTTCATTTCGATTCATGTGGACCAGCGGCTCCTGGGAGTGCTGGCCGGGGAGCTGGCCACCATTCCGGAGATTCTTGAGGTCTTCGGTCTGACTGGATCTGCCGATCTGCTGGCGCGCGTCGTCTCCAAAGATGCCGAAGACCTGTTCCGGATCAACGGCAAGATCCTGGCCTGCGACGGTGTGCAGCGGACCGACACCTCGCTGGCGATGAGTCGCCTGGTGCCTTACCGGGTCATGCCACTGCTGGAAGCGTCCGCAGAATAGCCAGCGCTCGGTGACTGAGTGGCTCAGTCGATGGATGTCATCAATTCGACCACCCGGTCCAGGAAACCGTCGACCTGCTGCTCCTCGTAGCCGTTCTTCCCCTTGGCAGGCCCGAAGACAGCACGACGAACCTGGTCGACGGACATCGGCTGATCCCGCTCAAAATAATCGAGCAGCTGGGCGCAGAGGGCATCCACATCAGCCACAGAGTAGCTGCGTACAGCACGCCGGGGACGGCGGAAACGCTCACCGTCAGGACGGTGCAACCGCGCGCGCAGCACCGCAGAGAGCCTGCCCACCTGAGCCAGCCAGGCGTCCTCCCCCTCGGAAGCAATCAGGGCCTGGCGTTCCCGCTCGGCGAAGGCGTCCTCCAGCCGGTCCAGTGCCGCGTCGACGGCCTGCGGATCGTAGCCCCCGTGAACGGCATCGAAGGTCACTTCACGCACCGAGCGGCTCTCCATCGACTGATCGGTGCCCCCCTCGGCGTACACGGCATGGGCCTGTGCCAGGAATTGGTCAACCTGCTTGACGTTGTAGCCGAACGTCTTGCGGTCCACCCGCGCAAACGGGGCGATCTCCGCCCGTGATTCTGTGTTCTGTTCCTGCGCCACAAAAGCCCTTCCGGTTCCTGTCATCGTTCCTCACATCCTAGAGCGTCTGCAGCCAGTCCATCAGCGCAAAAAGCAGGAAGGCCACCGGAGCGGCAAAGGACATGGAATCGAGCCGGTCCATGACGCCACCGTGCCCGGGCAGAATGCTGGACATGTCTTTGACACCCAGCTCCCGCTTCACCATGGACTCAGCCAGGTCGCCCGCGGTTGATGCCGCCACCAACCCCACGGCCAGCACCAACCCGACCCAGAACGGCTGGTGGAGTAGGAAGAGAGCAGCCAGCACACCGATCACCATGGCGCCGATCACCGAGCCGGCAAAACCTTCCCAAGACTTCTTGGGGCTGATCTTCGGCGCCATCGGATGTTTGCCGAACAGCGCCCCCACCAGATAGCCGAAGGTGTCATTGGACACCACCAACAGCAGCGTCGTGACCACCCGCAAAGCGCCCTGACTGGGCCAGTCGAAGTGGAAGGACATGATGGTCGCCGGTCCGTTCGGCTCACGGAGCACCAGGAGCACCGAGGAAATGAGGAACGGCACCCAGGCCAGAATGAAGACGCCGGAGAACACGCCATGCGCCACGCCCGGGGCGTGATCGAGGGCACGCCAGATCAGCACCGCGAAGGCGCAGGCGACGAAGGCGAAGAGCAGCCCCTCGACACCCACATAATAGGCGGCAATCGGCATCGCCAGCACCCCGGCACCCAGGGGAACCCATGGCACCAGGATGCCGTGCTGGGCGAAAGCGCGCACCACCTCCCAGACACCCAGTGCGGAGGCGGCTATCACGATCATCAGGAAGGCCGGCGGGTAGAGCAGCAGCCCGACCAGCACCACGATCAACAGTGCTAGCCCGACGCCGATCGCGGCCGGAAGATCACGCCCGGCGCGCGAGGTCCTGGCAGCCGGTTTCGGTGCATCGAGAGGCTCGGCGGGGACGCTGGGCGGAATGGTCGGCGCCGGAGGTACCACGGGAATCGCGGCGGTCTCCTGCCGACGCTCCATCGCCCGCAGGACGCGCCTACTGGGCAGCGGGGGCGGTGATTCCGAGCCGGAACCGGGCACGTGGCTCATCAGACTTCGAGGAGCTCGGTTTCTTTGCGCTTGAGCAGCTCGTCGATGACATCCGTGTGGGACTTGGTGGATGCGTCGAGCTCCTTCTCTGCGCGAGCCCCCTCGTCCTCCCCGGCATCGCCGTCCTTGACGATCTTGTCCAGGGTTTCCTTGGCTTTGCGACGGATGTTGCGGATGGAGACCTTGGCATCCTCGCCCTTACCGCGGACGATCTTGACGTAGTCGCGGCGACGCTCCTCGGTCAGCTCCGGGATGACCACGCGAATCACGTTGCCGTCGTTGGAGGGGTTGGCGCCCACCTCGGAGTTGCTCAGGGCACGCTCGATGTCGTTCAGCGCGGTTTTGTCATAGGGGCTGATCAGCAGCGTACGGGCGTCGGGCACGGAGAAGGAAGCCAGCTGCTGCAGCGGAGTGGGGCTGCCGTAGTACTCCACCATGACCTTGGAGTACAGCCCGGGGTTGGCACGGCCGGTTCGCACGGAGCTGAAGTCTTCCTTGGCGACCTCGACGGCCTTATCCATCTTTTCTTCAGCCTCGAGCAAGGTCTCTTCGATCACGGTGTCTCCTGGTGCTGTGTATACGGGGGCGCTTCGGCTCTCAACTGTCCATCTTACGGTGTGACGAGGGTGCCGAGGCTCTCTCCACGGATTGCCCGTTCCACGTTGCCTTCGCCTTCCATACCGAAGACCAGCATGGAGAGTCGGTTGTCCTTGCAGAGGCTGAACGCGGTCTGATCGAGCACCCGGATATTGCGGGCCAGCGCCTCATCGTAGGTGAGCACGTCAAGTTTGACGGCGTCAGGATCTTTTTTGGGATCCGCAGTGTAGACACCGTCGACGCCGTTTTTGGCCATCAGGACGACGTCCGCATGGACCTCCAGCGCACGCTGAGCGGCCACAGTGTCAGTGGAGAAGTACGGCAGACCGGCGCCGGCGCCGAAAATGACCACGCGGCCCTTTTCCAGGTGTCGGATGGCGCGGCGCGGAATGTAGGCCTCAGCAACCTGGCCCATCGTGATAGCGGACTGCACACGCGTCTCCACGCCGGCCTGCTCCAGGAAATCCTGCAGGGCCAGGCAGTTCATCACCGTGCCCAGCATTCCCATATAGTCGGCGCGCGAGCGGTCCATGCCGGAGGCACTGAGTTCGGCGCCGCGGAAGAAGTTACCGCCACCGACGACGATGGCGACCTCGACGTCGGCCACGGCCTGGGCGATCTGACCCGCGATGCCGCGTACGGTCGCCGGATCCACGCCGAGCTTACCTCCGCCAAAGACCTCTCCAGAGAGCTTGAGCAGCACACGACGGCGCTTCGGAGCCTTCTCCAGCTGCTCACGTTCCTGGGCGGAGACAGCAATCTGGACGGAGTTCTCGGTGCTTTCCATGGACCATCCCCTGGCTGAATCGTGAGTGTAAGCGAGCAATGGGCGACCACCCCGGGGTCAGTGAGAATGACCGCTGCAGGATGTCTACGCCTGAGACAGACTATCGCGACTGTCTTGCTGGTGCCCAATGAGGAGCACCCTATGGAAGGGCCATTAACCACCGGCGGGCCCCCGTCCGGTCACCCGGAACAGAGGCCCACCGAGGTGGAACTGCTCAGTAGCTGAGCTTCACGCTGAGTGAGAGCTTAGGAGCCGACGCGGAAGCGTGCAAACCCGGTAGCCTTGACGCCTGCGGCCTCGAGGACCTGGCCAACGCTCTGCTTGGCGTCCTTCGCGAAGGGCTGATCCACCAGCACGTTCTCCTTGAAGAAGCCGGTCAGGCGGCCTTCGACGATCTTCGGCAGTGCAGCCTCCGGCTTGCCCTCGGCGCGTGCGGTCTCGTCAGCGATGCGGCGCTCGCTCTCGACGAGGTCAGCGGGCACCTCGTCACGGGTCACGTACGTCGGTGAGTAAGCGGCGATGTGCACGGCGACATCGTGAGCTGCGGTCTGAGCGGCCTCGCTGTCAACGTCCACCGCGAACAGCACGCCCACCTGGGCGGGCAGATCCTTGGAGGTCTTGTGCAGGTAAGCGTCAACCACAGCACCCTCAACGCGGGCCAGGCGGCGCACAGCCACCTTCTCGCCCAGCAGAGCGCCAGCTTCGATGACCAGCTCGGAAAGCGGCTTACCGTCCACCTCAGCGGTCAGCAGGGTCTCGACGTCCGAAGCGCCCGAGGCCACAGCTGCAGCCAGTACCTTGTTGGAGAAGTCGATGAACGGAGCAGCCTTGGCCACGAAGTCCGTCTCGCAGTTGACCTCGACCATGACGCCGACGCCGTCGACGACGGTTGCGGCCACCAGGCCCTCAGCCGTGGAGCGGCCCTCACGCTTGGTTGCACCCTTGAGACCCTTGATGCGGATCAGCTCGAGAGCCTTCTCGGCATCCCCATTTGCTTCGTCAAGAGCCTTCTTGACGTCCATCATGCCCGCGCCGGTACGCTCGCGGAGTGCCTTGATGTCAGCGGCGGTGTAGTTCGCCATGTGAACTCCTGTTGTTAGTGATGGTGTCCTGACGTAGCTGTGGTGCGGCACTGAGTCCGCACCACAGCTACACCGAAGAACAACTACTTCTACTTGGTCTCGGTCTCAGTGGTCTCGGTCTCGACAACCTCAACGGGTGCCTCGGCCGGGGTCTGCGCAGCAGAGGTTTCCAGCAGTTCGCGCTCCCACTCGGCGAGCGGCTCGGCCGCAGCGTCTGCGCTGCCGGTGGCCTTGGCGTTGCGGGCGATCAGGCCCTCTGCCACGGCATCGGCGACCACGCGGGTCAGCAGGTTCACGGAGCGGATGGCGTCATCGTTACCCGGGATCGGGAAGTCGACCTCATCGGGATCGCAGTTGGTGTCCAGGATGGCCACCACGGGGATGTTGAGCTTCTTGGCCTCGTCGATGGCGAGGTGTTCCTTCTTGGTGTCAACGATCCAGATCACCGAGGGGACCTTGGTGAGGTTGCGGATACCGCCCAGGTTGGCCTCAAGCTTGGTCAGCTCACGCTTGAGAAGCAGGAGCTCCTTCTTGGTGTGACCGGAGGAAGCGACGTCCTCGAAGTTAATCTCTTCGAGTTCCTTCATGCGCTGGATGCGCTTGGAGACTGTCTGGAAGTTGGTCAGCATGCCACCGAGCCAACGCTGGTTGACGTAGGGCTGGCCGACACGGGTTGCCTGCTCGGAGATGGCTTCCTTGGCCTGCTTCTTGGTGCCGACGAAGAGCACGGTGCCGCCGTGGGCAACCGTGGCCTTGACGAATTCGAAGGCGCGGTCGATGTAAGACAGCGACTGCTGCAGATCGATGATGTAGGTGCCGTTGCGCTCGGTGAGGATGAATCGCTTCATCTTCGGGTTCCAACGGCGGGTCTGGTGACCGAAATGTACGCCGCTGTCGAGCAGCTGGCGCATGGTTACGACGGGCATGCCGACGCTCCTTTGTCTTGTTTACGGTTATTCCTGGTGCCCAGCGGATTCCTCACCCCCATCCGGTCGAATACACCGGATGGATACCGAGAGGAACCCAGCCCAGTCACGGGGACACACCGCTGGCCAGGCCAGAGGGCGTCACTGTGAATGCGGAAATGGGCACGCGTAGTCAGCGCCCGAAAGCGCCGCACCCCTAACTATACGGCACATGCCCCTGCTTTGAGGCCGCGGCCACTTCTCCTCCACATGCAGTCAAGAGCCGGTTTTGTCCACAACGGGCGCTGGAGTTGTCTCTGAACTTGTCCGACTGGGCATGCCAGCCGAGGCTGAGAGGATGAAAACGCCGGTGCGAAGCGCAGCCTGGGCAGTCGCCATCCTCGGTATCGCCCTGCTCGTGAGTCTGTCATCGCTCGTTGCGGCGCCAGTTGCCCTGGCGTCGTCATCGTCGGCATCCTCATCAGCCCAGAAGCGCTGGCAGTGGCCGCTTCGCCCTCAGCCTGCGGTGGTGCGCTCTTTTGATCCGCCCGCCAAGCCCTGGCTCGCTGGACATCGCGGCGTGGATCTGCAGGCCGCCATCGGCGACCAGGTGCACAGCCCGGCCGCCGGCGTGGTGAGTTTCGTCGGGTGGGTCGTGGACCGGAATGTGCTGACCATCGACCACGGCAACGGCCTGCGCAGCAGCTTCGAGCCAGTCAGTGCCTCGGTGACCGAAGGAGATCACGTCACGGCCGGGCAGGCGATTGGCACCGTGGAGGCAAGTAGTGCGGCGTCAGGCCACTGCCCTGGACAGGGATGCCTACACTGGGGCGTGCGGCGGGGAAGCAGCTACCTCGATCCCCTGCTCTTCCTCGGAAACAGGTCGCCGTCGGTGCTGCTGCCCCTGAAGCACGTCGCCGCCTCTGCTGGGTCTCAGTCTCAGTCTCAGTCTCAGACGATGGCGGAGATGCCCGTGATGGCCCGGCCGGTCACCAGGGAGTTGATCTCATGGGTGCCCTCATAGGAGTAGACCGCCTCGGCATCAGAGAAGATCTTGGCCATCTCGTAGTCGGTGACGATGCCGTTTCCGCCCAGAATGCTGCGGCCCAGGGCCACCGATTCGCGCATCCGGGCGGTGGTGAAGGCCTTGGCGAGTGCGGATTGTTCATCCTTTGCCAGACCGGCGTCCTCCAACTGGGCCAGGCGGACCATCATGCCCAGAGAGCTGACCGTGTTGCCCAGAATCTGCACCAATTGATCCTGGATCAGCTGGAAGGAGGCAATAGGGCGCCCAAACTGCTGGCGCTCCACGGCGTAGCGGCGAGCCACATCGAATGCGGCAAGCTGGAGCCCGACCGCTTGCCAGGCCACCGCCAGGCGGGTCACCTTGAGCACCTTATTGGTGTCTTTGAAGCTGTTAGCATGCGCCAGTTTGTAGTCGTCCGGGACGATGACGTTGTTCAGCGTGATATCAGCGTTCTGGACTCCGCGCAGGGAGATTTTGTTCTCAATCTTGCTGGCTGAATAGCCCTCCGTGCTGGTGTCCACCAGGAACGCTTTGACCTGATTGTCATCCACGTCGCGGGCGTAAATGACCACCCAGTCGGAGAAGGTCGCGTTGCCGATCCAGCGCTTGGCACCATTGAGCACCCAGTGACCGTTCTCGTGACGCGCCGTGGTGCGGGTACCACCGGCCACATCCGATCCACCCAGCGGCTCAGTCAGGCCGAAGGCACCGATTTTCTGCAAAGAGTAAATCTCCGGGAGCCACTGAGCCTTCTGCTCCTCCGAAGCGAGCAGTTCGATAGAACCGGTGAACAGACCGTCGTGGACGCCCAGGAAGGTGGCGATGGAGGCATCCGCACGGGTGAACTCCGCGTGGACCAGCCCAGCGAAGAGATTACTGTAGCCCTGCCGCCGTACCGGGCTGACCACATCGAGTTCGGCCAGCCGAGGAATGAGTTCATGGGGGAACTCGGCGCGGTTCCAGTAGTCAGTGGCAATCGGCTTGACCTCACGGGCCAGGAACTCTCTGATGATCTGGAGCCGTTCACGCTCCGACTCGTTGAGCAGTTGCTCAAAAGCATAGAAATCACCGTCAGCGTACGGCAGGTTGTTGAGATCAACTTCTCTGGGCATCTTTGCACTCTCCGTCAGGTCTGCCGGGCAGTGGACCACCCAACAAGTTACTCATGAGTAACTTACCGCAGAGTAGATGTTCAGTAAAGACGCCCGTTCGCACCGCACACCCAGCCCCCTCCCCTCCACCGGTTTCGGGAAAATAAATAGGCTCCCAACCTGGCGTTTCCGCAGATCGGGAGCCTATCTGGTAGGGCTGCAGGGACTTGAACCCTGGACCAAAGGATTATGAGTCCTCTGCTCTAACCAGCTGAGCTACAGCCCCCAGTTGCGCCCTGCCCGGCGCAATGCGCCCCAGCAAAACTCACCTCGATCATCTTAGGCGACGCCGTGGCCGCGGCGAGTCCTACCGCAACCGTTCACCGGCAGAATCGTCTACCCTGCTCAGATGACCTTGTCGTCATAGCCCGCGCCGCGGTACAGGTCCTCAAAGGTTTCGAGCGTCGCCTGCAGCGAGTGGCGCTCCGCAACGGCCCGCGATGCGGCGCCCATCGCTGCCTGCTCCGCAGCTGGCAGCGAAAGTATGGCCACAAGTTTCTCTGCCAGATCGTCGCTGTTCCCCGGTTCGAACAGGAAGCCGTTACTGCCGCCATCGTCAATCAGGTGAGGCAGCGCCATCGCATCAGCAAGAATCAGCGGCGTGGAAGCGCTGGCTGCCTCCAGGGAGACCAGCGACTGCAGTTCGGCCGTACCCGGCATCACAAAGACAGCCGCCCGAATGTAGGCCTCACGGAGTTCTTCGTCGCTGGCGAAGCCCAGGAACCGCACCTTCCCACCCAGGCCCAGGGCAGCCACCTGTGCTTCCAGGGCCGGCCGCACCTCGCCGCCACCGACGATTTCCAGGTGCGCATTCAGCCCGGCTGGCAGTTTGGCGATCGCGTCGATCAGCACATTCACGTGCTTCTCCTCGGCGAGCCGTCCTGCGAAGAGCACCGTCGGATAGTCAAACTTCTCCAGCACTTCACCGGGCTCCAGCTCGTAGGCCGCAGCATCGATCCCGTTGGAGACCGGCAGCACCTTTCGCAGGAAGGCATGCTCATGCATCGCCTTGGCGGCAAGCGGCGTGGGCGTGGTCACCACGGCAGCTTTGCTCATCACCTTGCCCATATCGCGCCAGGAATTACGGGCCACAATCTTCAGGAACCACTCTGGGAAAGGCAGGAAGGGATTGAGGTTCTCCGGCATGAAGTGATTCGTGGCGATCACTCGGATCCCCCGCCGGACCGCCTCCTCAATGGTGGCTTTTCCGATCATGTAGTGGCACTGGATATGCACCACATCAGGCTTGACCCGGTCAAAGAGCATGGAGATCTCGCGTTTGATCTCCCAGGGGAAGCAGATCCGGAAATCCGGGTTGGTCGGCATGGCGTGGGAGCGGAGCCTGTGCACTTCCGCCTCCGGCCGCAGCTCCGTGAAGCTCGGCCCACGGTCCGCACGCGGCGCCAGCACATGCATCTCATGCCCGCGCGCGCTCATTCCCTTGGCCAGTCGATAGCAGAACTGGGCTGCACCGTTGACCATGGGCGGGTAGGTTTCAGCCGCGATCAGGATGACGAGGGGTTTCTTCGTCTCCGTGCTCTCCGGGGACGTGCCTGCCTCGTGGTTGCTCATTCGTGTGACTCCTCGATATGTGGTCTACAGCCCTAGCTGGCCCTGCGCTGCGAACGCTTGGCGAGCTCGCGCGCGTCCTTGGCCCGCTTAACCACATCAGGGTGGTGCCGTGAGAGGACAATGACACCCACGATAGCAATCAGAGCGGCCACCCCCATGGCAATCGCCACGACGGCAGGCACGTCGGATCGAAGTTCATTCAAAATGATGATGCCGATCGCGATGCCCACCATCGGATCGATCACTGTCAGTCCGGCAATCACCAGGTCCGGTGGCCCCGAGGCGTAGGCGCTCTGGACGAACCAGCTTCCCAGCCCACCCGCTGCCGCAATCGCCAACAACGAATACCACTGCACATTCAGCAGGAACAGACCGTTGGGGTCAAAGATCTGCTTTGAAATGATGCGGGTGAGTACCGCTACGAACCCGAACAGCACACCTGCCCCAATGATGTAGAAAAAGGCCTTGAGCTTGTGCCGCCAGGCGAGCACCAGTCCACCGAAAATGATCACCGCAACCACCAGCAGCAGAGCGACGGTCAACTCCTCCTCGGCCGTGACCGAGGTGTTCTCCCGCACCACGTTGACCGCCAGCAGCACGAAAATAGCGCTGCCCACCACACAGGCGGAAATCGCGACGATGGTGGCCCGGTTGAGCCTGATGCCCTGATCCCGGGAATTGACAATGGTGGTGATCACCAGCGAAATGGCACCAATCGGCTGGATCACCGTCAGAGTACCCATGGTCAGGGCAGCTGCGTTGAGCAGGGTCCCGGTACCCAACAGCACGAGTCCGAGAACCCACCGCGGGTTGCGCACCAGACGCAGGAAGCCGTTGCCTCCCAGGGCGAGTCCACCTGTATTGGCCTTGACAGCACTACCCTGACGCTGTGCGCCGAAAGCCATGAAAAATGCCGAGGCCACGGCACAGGTGACCGCAATCCACATCATCGAGGCTGGTTTCCTGTCGCGGAGTGGCCCGTCGTGGTGGCGCTGTCGATGGGGCGGTGCAGTTCATGGTGTTTGCGCACGATGGCCCAGAAGTAGTTGTAGGCCGCAATCAGGTGCCCGGCGACGCCCAGCCCGATCACCGTCCAGGCGACATATGTCAGGGGGTTGGGTGCATCGCTGATCGCCTTGGCCAGCAACAGCAGCGGCGTCCCGATCAGCAGCGCAGCCGTACGGAGTTTGCCGATAATGCTGACCGGCAGGTCCGGATGCCAGCGGAAGAACAACAGCGAAGTAGCGGTCAGCACGGCATCCGGAATGACGATGACGGCCAGCAGCCACCAGGGCGCGACCTCGGCAATGACCAGGGTGATGGCCACCGCGATCAGGGCGATGCGATCCGAGAGCGGATCCAGAACGCGCCCCAGACGACTGGCCTGGTCGAAACGCCGGGCGACATAGCCGTCCACCCAATCCGTTCCGCCCATCACCACCAGCACCACTACACCCCAGCCGTACTGCCGTTCAGCGAGAACCAGCCAGACAAACAGCGGGACACCCAGAAACCGAATGACGGTCAGCATATTGGGTACGGTCAGGATCCGATCATGGCTGACCAGGGGTTGACCGGGGCGGGAACCTGCACCTATCAGTTTCATCTCCGCCCCCTTCCCCGGGACTGGCCGCATCGGGACCGGTTGCACACACTCATGCGACTCGCAGCGGGGCTACTTCTTCAACAGCTTGCGCAGCAGAACCAGGAGCGTGGTGGTGGATACCGCAGCAACGGTCAGCGGGACCCAACGCTGGCGCACCTGGTTGACCGGCGACTCCGGATCGTCCAACAGCTTCTGCGCCTGCTTCTTCACATCTACCTGCTCGGCCAGTTCCTCGCGCAGATTCAGTAAATGGCTGCGGCGTTCGGCAATCCGCTGCCGGAGCTCGGCATCGGTAGGTGCCGGTTCTGCCGCATCCTCACCCTTGCGCGCGCTCTGCTTGGCCTCCCGCTTCGCCTCTGCCGCGGCGGCATCGTCCGCCTCAGAGCGCTCCAGCGAGGCGACATCAAAGGAGGCACCATCCTTGAGCACGCCCAGATCGTGTTTGACGCCACGGATCGCCTCATCCGGAGTCAACGGCATGGCCTTCTTCACATACCGTAGGCCGATCAGGGCGCCGAGCCCGACGACGAGCAGGAAGAACACTGCGAAGATCAGTGCGGAAAGCCAGGCTGGCATCACGGTGGCCAGGCCCATGATGGCGGCCACAATCAAGGCGACGAGGGCGAAACTCAGAAACAACAACGCCGCAACGAACAGACCTACAGCAACCCCGAGGTTGATGCCTTTAGCCTTGAGCTCGCGGAGCGCCAGCGTTACTTCATCGTTGATCTGACGGGGTGTCAGTTGAGCCAGGGTGCGCACATTTCCGACGAGGGATGCCCCACCGTCAGCGCCGCGGGGCAGTGCTGGTGTTTCACTCATGAGTGTTGCCTTCCACAGCTCAGTCCGACCTACCCGTCAAAATTACCATTCTGTTGGACAACCCTCGCAGCCATCACCGAAAAGCGCATAGCATGGGAGTTCCGGCAATCCGCGTCCCGCCGTCCACCGTAATGGCCCAGGGACCCCGCGGACCGCGATCGCACCGCCCGCCCTGACCCCACCACTGAGCTTTCTGCTGCGCCACCACCCTGTCGCTGCCTGACCGCGCGTCGGCGTCGAACACCACCCCGCACCACCCGAGCACCGACCCGCCGACCTTCACGGTTGGCCGACTATGAGGAGACCTGTGACCGCCGATAGCCACCCGGGAGATGCGCTGAGCACCCGGGACAAGCTGCTGTACATCATTGTTCTTGGTCTGCTCACCGCGCTGGTGCCGTTTACTGTCGACATGTATCTGCCTGCCTTCCCGGCGCTGCAGCACGACCTGCACACCACCGAGACGGCCATCCAGCTCACGTTGACCGCCACCACGGTCGGCTTTGCCCTGGGCCAGCTGGTGGTTGGCCCGCTCAGCGACACCTTTGGACGCCGTAACCCGCTGATTCTGGCCACCGCCGTTCACATTCTCGCCTCGATCGGCGCCGCGCTGTCCACCGATGTCACCATGCTGGGCATCTTCCGTGTGCTTCAGGGCATCGGTGCGGCCGGCGGCGGCGTGGTGGCGATGGCGATGGTCCGGGACATGTTCTCCGGCTATCCCCTGGTCAAGATGCTCTCCCGGCTGTCCCTGGTCAGTGGGCTCGCCCCCATCCTGGCTCCGGTGCTGGGCTCCCAGCTATTGGCGATCATGCCCTGGCCAGGACTGTTCTGGGTTCTGGCAGCCTATGGCTGCTCCATTCTGCTCGCCTCCGTGTTCTTCCTGCGGGAAACTCTGCCCGTGGAACGCCGCCAGCATCAGCAAAAAGCCCTGCAACGGTATGCCGCGGTCTTCCAGGACCGGATTTTTGTCGGCATGCTGCTGGTGGCCGGATTCAACTTCGCGAGCCTCTTCGTCTATCTCTCCGCCACCCCGTTCATCTTTCAGAACCTCTACGGACTCTCCGCGCAGCAGTACGGACTGGTGTTCGCCAGCTTGTCCGTGGCGGTGGTCTCCGGCGTTCAGATCTCCTCCCGCCTGATGAAGCGGATCGGCCCGCAGTGGATTCTGGCCTGGGTGACGCCCATCCAGTTCCTCGGCGCGGCGGCCATCGGTACGACCTATCTACTGGGCTGGGGGCTGTGGGGAACCCTGATCCCGCTCTGGTTTTACGTTGCCTGCATCGGGTTCGTTTTCCCGACCGTCCAGGTGCTGGGCCTGGTCAACCATGGAGCCCGGGCCGGCACTGCGGCCAGCCTGATGGGCGCGGTGACTTTCGGTTTCGGTGGCCTGATGTCACCCATCGTCGGTGCTTTCGGCCCCGCGACCCCGCTGGTCATGTCCTGGTTGATGTGTTCGTCCATTGCTGCTCTGATAGTGGTGTTGTGGACCATCGTTCGACCGCGGACAGTGCCCGCCCTGTGAGCCCCTCCTCCTGGGGCCTGCAGCAAGCGCGCTGGCGTCAGCCGCCACTGCACCGCCCCAGGAATCCCGGGGCGGTCTTTGGGCTGCCACTGGTCGCCGTCGTTGTGCTCATTCTGGGTGGAGTGCTGACCGGCGGCCTCTTCGCCGCCCCGTCGGCTACTCCCGAGCAAAATTCCTGGCATGATTTCGCGCTCTACTTCGGCAGCCTGAATTCGCATCCCTGGTCGCTCGTGACCTCGGTACTGCTCGCCGGGTCGCCACTGGAATATCTGCTCTCGACACCGCTGCTGTTCACTGCTCTGGCCTTCGCCTGCCGATTCGTCGGCCCGCTACGTGCTGGCCTGACCTTCCTGGTGGGCGGCGCCCTCTCGGCGCTGGGGCTGAGTCTGGTCCTGGACTGGGGCGTGGTCAACGATAATCAGTGGCTGGGTTACCTGGGCGGCACCTACCAGATGGGCTGTTACGGGGGTGTCTGCGCGGCCCTGGGATTCACGACGGCGGCCTTCGGCTCCCTGTGGCGACGCCGGCTCAGACTGTGGCTGCTGGCCCTGACCGTCATGCTGGTGCTTTATCTGGGCCAGGGTGCGACCATTCTGGCGTTCTTCGGAGCAGTGTTGGGCGTGCTGAGCGGTATGGCCGTCTACCACCGTCGACAGACGACCTCCGGCACGCATCCCTCCTCCCCGCTCGGGCTGGGGCTGGCCCACACCACGTTGCGCGAGACTCGAGTGCTGGTGGCCACGGTGGTGGCGGTCTCCGCCCTGGGCCTGTGGCTGACCCAGCTCACCGCCAATTTCGCCTCGGGGCCGCTGTTCATGGCCAATCAGCTGGCCCTGCAGGGCACTCTGGATGCGCAGACCCTCCGTGATGTCTGCAATGGCTCAGAATCCTGCGTGAACCTGCAGTCCTGGATCGGTATCAACAGTCCCGGTGCCGTGGTGTTCACCCTGATCCCGGTGCTGCTCCTGCTGGTCTGCGCGGACGGGCTGCGCCGCGGGCGACGGCTGAGCTGGTGGATCACTGTAGCCGCCCAGAGCTATATGGCGCTCAACGCCTTGCTGGCTGTGGTGGTCTTCTACTCGGACCCCCAGGTGATGTTCGATGCCGAGATCTCCGGTTTTGTGGCGGTCTACCTGCTTCCCACGGTGCTGTCCCCGCTGGGCATCGTGCTCCTGCTGCTCATCCGCCGCAATGCCTTTGAGGTGCGTGCCAGCACGGTCAGCGGGCGGTCCCTGGCGCGGCTGTCCATCGTCCTGCTGGCCTCGCTGCTGGTGGTGTATATCGTGGCCTGGTTCTCCGAGGACAACCAGACCACCAGCTCGCTGCTGGATCTGCTGGTGCAGCTCCCCCATCTGCTGATCCCCTTCCAGCTCCCCTTCGACACCTATCTACCCCAGGGCCCGGTCAGCACGGCGCTCTACGGCTTTGGCGGCGCCGTGGTCTGGCTACTGCTCCTGGTACAGCTGGTACGCCATTCCCGGCGCTACCGCGGTCATGGACGGGAACGCACCGCGGAACGGGATAAGGCCGAGGCATTGATCCGTCGGGGCGGTGGTGCACTGTCGCAAATGGCACTGTGGGAAGGCAACCACTACTGGTTCACCGCGGATGGCCGGGCCGGCGTCGCTTATCAGGTACATCACGGGGTCGCGATCACCGTGGCCGAGCCCTTTGGCGTGGCCGCCGCCCAGGCCGAGGCTGCGCTGGGCTTCACCCGGTACGCGGTGGAGGCCGGCATCGTGCCCTGTTTCTACTCGGCACCGGCGGAACTGGGCACTGAGCTGGCGCCCATGGGTTTCCGGCCGCTGGAGGTGGCGGAGGAGACCCGGCTGGAGGTCGCCTCGCAGACCTTCAAGGGCAAGGACTGGCAGAATGTGCGCACCGCGATCAATCGGGCGCGCAAACTCGATGTGGAGGTGGTCTGGGGCACCTATGCCTCCTTCGGGCCGCTGATCAGGGCTCAACTAGTGCAACTGAGCGAGGAATGGGCCGATGAACAGCCCCTGCCGCCGCTGGGCTTCACGCTGGGAGGCCTGGACGAGTTGCGGGATGACGGCGTGCTGTGCGCCCTCGCGGTGGACGTGCAGGGGGAAGTGCTGGCGGCCACGAGCTGGCTTCCGGTGTACCGGGAGGGCCAGATCGTCTCCTGGACGCTGGACTTCATGCGCCGCAGGAGCACCGCTTTCAACGGCGTGATGGACTTCCTGATCGCCTCCGCCGTCACCAGGTTCCAGAACGATGTGCAGGAGATCTCGCTCTCCGGCTCCCCTCTGGCGGGTCAGTTCTCCGCCGCAGAGGGCCCCAGCGACGCCATGGACCGTCTGCTGAGCACCCTGGCCAAGGCTCTGGAGCCCTACTACGGTTTCCGTTCTCTGGCGGCCTTCAAAGCCCGTTTCAAACCGGTCCACCGGACGCTATACATGTATTACCAGGACCCGTTGTCGCTACCGTCCGTCGCGCTGGCGCTGACCGAGGCGTACCTGCCCGGCATGTCGATGCGCCAGCGGACCTCGCTATTGCGCACCTTGGTCACGGGGCCGGAGGCTGAGGCAGGTACGGGTTCGGGGCCTGAGTAACAGGCGATGTTGCGGATCGCCGCCCTGCCTCCCCGGTTGGGGGAGGATCCAGACACGAAAATGCCCCGCATCCTTGACGAATGCGGGGCATTTTCCCTGCGAGCTCCTCCTGCTGGACTTGAACCAGCAACCCTTCGATTAACAGTCGAATGCTCTGCCAATTGAGCTAAGGAGGAATGAAGCAGGTACAACTGTAACAAAGGATTTCGGTCCTGTGAAATCGAGAATCTGGAGGTCGCTCAGGCCTCTTTCAACGCCCGTCGTTGGAGCTCCAACTCCTGCAATTCCGTCTGCAAGGCGTGATACAGCGCGGGGTCCGTGGAGGGGTCCATCCGCTGCAAGGCACCGAGCCGCTCCGCCTTGTCCCGGGTCAGCTGCATTTCCACCAGCCCACTGACCATCGAGCGGCAGTACTTCACCAGACTCTCCTCGGTGTGCGCCGGGAGAGGCGCCACCGCCAATTCAGACATCAGAGGGTGTAGCGGCTCGGGGAGGTGGTCCAGCACGGCCTGGAACCAGGGCACCGACCCCACCTGCTCCGCACCTGCGGCTCGAATGGCCTCGTGTACAGCCCGGTAGGCCGGTACGACGAACTGTACGGCGGAGAAATGCCGCCAGTCATCGGCAGTGAGCACAACGGGCTGTTGCAGCACGGCTTCCAGGCCCAGTCGCTCCATCCGAGCCACCGGATCGCGAGGATCCGGAGCGCTGAACCCCGGGGCAACGCTGGGAACCTCTCCGGATCGACCTTCTGCAGCCGGAGCGTCGTGCGGGCTGCCATTGGCCGCGGGGGCGCTCCCCGGTGCGCCGTGCTCTCTCGAGCCCTGGGAGGAAGAGCCCGACGACGATGCCGGAGACTGATGGCGTGCGGCGTTATTGACCGCGCGCAGCACCTGGTCCGGGTCGGCGATACCCAACCAGCCGGCCAGCTCCTGGCTGTAGCCCACCCGCGTTGAACCGTCGCGGATCTGCGCCACAATCGGAGCGGCAGCGCGCAGGCCCTGGACTCGTCCCTCCACCGTATCCAGATCAAACTTTCCCAGTTCGGACCGGATGGCGAACTCGAACAGGGGCTTCCGCGAGGCGATCAGGGCCCGTACCGCTTCCGGCCCACCGCTCTGACGCAGTTCACACGGATCCTGCCCGCTGGCCTCCACCGCCACGAAGGTCTGCGCGACGAACCGCTGGTCCAGAGCGAAGGCCTTGAGCGCGGCATTCTGACCCGCGGCATCGCCATCGAAAGTGAAGATCACCCGCCCCCCGCTGCCGTCATCGGACAGCAACCGCCGGGCGATTTTGACGTGATCCGCGCCGAAGGCCGTACCGCAGGTCGCCACCGCAGTCTCCACGCCGGACAGATGGCAGGCCATCACGTCGGTGTACCCCTCCACCACGACGAGCTGCCGCTCTTTGGCGATGGAACGCTTGGCCAGATCGATGCCGTAGAGTACTTGCGATTTCTTGTACAGCGTGGTCTCCGGAGTATTGAGGTATTTCGGCCCCTGATCTTCCTCAAAGAGCTTGCGCGCCCCAAAGCCGATAGTCTCCCCCGCAATGGTGCGGATAGGCCAGATCAGCCGTGCACGGAACCGGTCGAAGAGCCGCTGCCCACTGGACCCGGTGGAAAACATCCCGGTCAGCTGCAGTTCCTGATCGGTGAACCCCCGGCTACGCAGATGTTTGAGCAGAGAATCCCATCCCTGCGGGGCATAACCGACCCCGAAATGCTCAGCGGCAGCCCGGTCGAAGCCACGCTCGGCCAGGAATCGTCGGCCTGTGACAGCCCCGGCGCTGGAAAGCTGCTCAGCGAAATATTCGCTCGCGACCTTGTGCGCATCCAGCAGACGCTGCCTGCGGCCGATCTCCTCACGCCGCGGCCCCGTTCCGCCGTCCTCATAGTGGAGTTCGAACCCGATCCTGGCCGCCAGCTTCTCCACGGATTCCGTAAAGGAAAGGTGGTCAACCTTCTGGATGAAGCTGATGACGTCCCCGCCCTCGCCACAGCCGAAGCAGTGGTACTGGCCTACCTGTGGGCGGACGTTGAAGGACGGGCTGCGCTCATCATGGAACGGGCAGAGGCCCTTCCAGGAGCCGATGCCGGCGCTTTTGAGGGTGACGTAGCCCTCCACCACTTCTTTGATATCGGTGCGGGCGCGGAGTTCCTCGATATCCTCACGCTTGATCAGTCCGGCCACACAGTCAGTCTAGGCCAGCGGGCCGACAGGCTCAGATGCGGCCGGAAACGCCAGCCAAGCCTCAGCGTGTGAGTTCGTGGTGCAGACTCAGCGCGGACCCGTCGGTCAGCGAGGCGACCTGGTCGATCGCGGCGCGCAACCGTCCGGCATCGTCGGCAGCGGCCCGCCAGTCCGCAGCAAACATGGGCTCCAGATGCCGTTCCCCGGTCTGTTCCAGCGCCTGCACCAGCTCATGCAGAATTTCCGCCTGCCGCTGATAGATGGGCTGCCGGTTTTCCGTCGTCATGACAAAGGTGGTGGCCAGCCCCTTCATCACGGCGATCTCCACGATGGTCTCCTGCGGGACGACCACATCTGCGGCATAGCGCGTCAGTGGATCCGGCCCGTAGATGGCCCGCGTCATGTCCAGAGCGCTCTGGCAGAACCGGCCAATCAGCTGGCTGGTCATGTTCTTCAACGCCGCCATCCAGGCCCTGGAACCGTCGGATCCACGCACCCAGACCTGACTCGCCTCCAGCCGGGCCAGTGCCTCCGCGACCTCCGCTGCCTCGGTATGCGGAAGGTACCACTGCCGGGTGTAGCCGATGACCCGCTCCCGGGTCTCGGCGTCGTCGAGCATATCCAGCCGGACGTGCCCGGCGACAATCGCGTCCTCCACATCATGTACGGAGTAGGAGATGTCGTCAGCCAGGTCCATCACCTGCGCCTCGATGCAGCTGCGCCCCTCCGGCGCCCCCTGACGGAGCCAGTCGAAGACCGGGGCGTCATCGGCATAGACGCCGAACTTGCCGGTCCGGTGCCCATGGATGATCGGCGCATCCTGCGCGAGCCACGGATACTTCGAGGCGGCATCCAGGCTGGCCCGGCTCAGGTTCAGGCCCACGGAGTTGCCCTGGGCGTCCAGAACTTTCGGTTCCAGCCGGGTCAGCAGCCGCAGCGTCTGGGCGTTGCCTTCAAAGCCGCCGATGCCGTCCGCCAGCTCATTGAGCGCAGACTCACCATTGTGCCCGAACGGCGGGTGACCCAGATCGTGAGCCAGGCAGGCGGTGTCCACCACATCCGGATCGCAGCCCAGGGCACGGCCGATCTCCCGGCCCACCTGCGCCACTTCCAGCGAGTGGGTCAGCCGGGTGCGGACAAAATCGTCGGTGCCCGGCGAGACCACCTGGGTTTTGGCACCCAGTCGGCGCAGTGCCGAAGAGTGCAGCACCCGGGCACGGTCCCGTTCAAAGGGAGTCCGATAGCTCTTCTTGCCCGGCTCAGCCACCCAGCGTTGAGCGTCCGATGCGGCGTAGCCGGGGCTCGGAGCGCTCTCCGGAGCCACCTCGACGGAACCCCGTGAGTCCCCCAGCATGATCCGCTCAGCCACCGGAAACATCCATCTCCGCTGCCGCGATCACCGCGCGCTGTGCTGCGCTCAGGTCACGGTCGGCCAGCCATCCGTCCGGCAGCGCCGTCCGCTTGGGAGTCCCCGCCCGCCCGCGAGGGCCTTCGGCATCAGCCCCGGGATAGCCCGCCTCCGGATTGAGGCCGTCGAGCAATTCGCGCAGCATCGACAGGCTGCTCACCATGGCGAGTCTGGTCCGGGTCTCACTGCCCACCACATAGCCCTTGAAATACCAGGCCATGTGTTTGCGGATGTCCCGCAGCGCTTTATCCTCCTCGCCAAAGGTGTCCACCAGAAGTTCGGCATGCCGGTACACGGCCTCTGCCACCTCGCGCAGTCCCGGGGTGAACCGGGTGTTCCGCCCCTCAAAGGCAGCCTGCAGATCACCGAACAGCCAGGGCCGCCCCTGGCAGCCGCGGCCGATCACCACGCCGTCCACACCGGTCTGGCGCACCATCGCAATGGCGTCCTCGGCGCTCCAGATGTCACCGTTGCCCAGCACCGGAACATCCGGAAGGGCCTCGCGGAGGCGGGCGATGGCGGACCAGTCGGCCGTGCCGGAATAGAACTGGTTGGCGGTGCGTCCGTGCAGCGCTACGGCGGCAACGCCGGAATCCCGGGCTATCCGACCGGCTTCCAGGTAGGTCAGATGGTCCTCATCGATGCCCTTGCGCATTTTGATGGTCAGCGGGATGTTGCCTTTGTCAGCTTCCCGTACGGCGGTGCGCACAATGCTGGCGAAAAGCTCGGTCTTCCAGGGCAGCGCCGCGCCGCCGCCGCGCCGGGTGACTTTGGCCACGGGGCAGCCGAAGTTGAGGTCAATATGATCCGCACGATTCTCCTCGACGAGCATCCGGACTGCCCGGCCGACGGTGACTGGTTCCACGCCATAGAGCTGCACCGAGCGAATCTGCTCATCGTCATCGTGCGCAATGATCCGAAGACTCTCCGGAGTGCGTTCCACGAGCGCACGCGAGGTGACCATTTCCGCCACATAGAGCCCGCCACCGTATTCGCGGCAGAGCCTACGGAAGGCGGCATTGGTGATTCCGGCCATGGGTGCCAGGATCACCGGGGTCTGCACGGTGTGACGGCCCAGACGTAACGGCGGCAGCTCCAGGCGCAGGGCGGACTCAATCGGTTCCGCCTCGCGCGGAGCCAGTTCTTGGGCAGCCAGAGAATTTTCCACAACAGTCACAGTTCCATTCTCGCAAAGTCACGCAAACCGGCCCCGCCTCGGCCGCCGAAACAGCGCAGGCCAGTCCCCCAATGGAGCGCAGCTCAGAGCAACCAGCCGTTCTCCTCCGCCAGACGCACCGCCTCAGCGCGAGTCCGGGCCCCGGTTTTGCCGATGGCGCTGGAGAGGTAATTGCGCACCGTCCCCTCGGAGAGAAAAAGGGCCCCTGCCACGTCCTGAACGGTGCCACCGGCCGCCGCCGCACGCAGCACCTCGGTCTCGCGGCCGGTCAGCGGGCTTTCGCCCTGAGTCAGCGTCTCCGCCGCCAACGTCGGATCCACCACACGCAGCCCCTGATGAACCTTGCGGATGGCCTCGGCGAGCTGCTGCGCGGGCGTGTCCTTGACCACAAACCCACTGACTCCGGCCTGCATAGCCCGGCGCAGATAGCCCGGTCGGCCAAAGGTGGTGACCATCAGCACCCGGCATTCGGGCAGGGCAGTCCGCAATTGCGCGGCGGCTGCGATGCCGTCCATCCCCGGCATCTCCACATCCAGCACGGCGATCTGGGGCCGGTGCGCCAGCGCAGTCTGCAGAACCTCGTCACCACGCCCCACCTGGGCGACGACGTCGAGGTCCGGTTCAAGGCCTAGCAGCGCCGCGAGCGCACCACGGACCAGCGCCTGATCATCCGCCAACAGGATCGAAATTCTCTGAGGTGCAGCGGGTTCGGTCACAGTTCCATCTTCGCAGGCAACGACCGGTGCTCGGCAAGCACGCCCGCGCTCACCACTGGACCCGCACCCGGTAGCCGCCCAGGCTGGAGCGGCCCAAGCTCAACGAAGCCCCAACTGCCTCGGCACGCTCACGCAGACCGATCAGACCGATGCCGCGCAGCCCCGCGGCATCCGTGCCTGCGCTCATGCCCTGAGGCTGAGGTTCATGCGCCAAGCCGTCGCTCACCTGGCTGTCGACGCCCTGAGATCCGCAGCCGTCATCGTCCACCTGAAGAAAACCGGGGTTGAGTGTGACGTGGACGTGCTGCGCCCCCGCGTGCCGCACAATATTGGTGCTCGCTTCCCGCAGCGCCCATCCGGCAAGCTCCCGGTACTCTTCCCGCACCGATTCTGCGGAGCCGGTGAGTTCCAGCTCGATGCCGACGGATCGCAGCGCGGTCCTCGCCGTGGGAAGCTCGTTGAGAATGGTGACCGGTCTGAACCCTGCCACGGTGGTGCGAATATCCGCCAGCGATTCCCTGGCCAGTGTCTCCACCTCGCTGATCTCCTGATGAGCACGGGCGGCATCGAGGTCCACCAGACGGCCGGCGAGCTGGGCCTTGACCGTGATCACCGTCAGTGAATGGCCGAGGATGTCGTGCAGATCGCGTGAGAGCCGGTTGCGTTCCTCCTGCACTGCCGCCAGGGCCAATTGTCGCTGTGCCAGCCGCAACGCGCGCATCGCTTTGACCATCTGAGCGAAGGCACCCATCATCAGCCCGACGGAGACCACCACCGCGGCGACGGCCAGGGCATTCTCCGGGGCCGAACCCTGCAGCAGCGCAACGGCGCCGGTCAGCAGAGCGGTGACAAGGATCATCACCGTCCCCAGACGGCGGGAGAACTGCTGCATCCCGATCCCGACGGTGAGGAAGGTGGAAAACCATGCCCCGCTGGGGCCGATCATGATCCAGTGCGCCACATCAATCACGATCATCACGGCGGTGAGCACGAGTTTCTGATGCAGCGGCCTCCCCCAGCTCAGCGGTGGGACCAGCAGGAAAGTCACCATGAGTACCAGGAGCAGGGCACCGTAGCTCAGGGCGTACCCCGGGTTGCCCTGGGCGAGCGCCCCGGGCAGCGCGGTCAGGCCCCAGAAGAGCAGGGACAGCGCCCCTGCGATATACCAGCGCCGCGGGCCCGGACCGGTCAGCAGCTCCCGGAAGGTCAGCGGCCGGTCCACGTCAAGCATCTGGCCGAACAGGCCGCCGGCCGTGGATCCTTCAGTCATAGCCACACTGTAGTCATAGCCACCGACAACACCACGCGTCTCAGACGCGTCGGGTGTCCCGGCGGAAGGCCAGCGCGGCCCCGGCGGAGAAGATCAGCAGCCAGGCCAGGATGTTGAGCACCGACCAGCCA
Organism: Psychromicrobium xiongbiense; assembly: GCF_030271165.1. Classification (GTDB taxonomy): domain Bacteria; phylum Actinomycetota; class Actinomycetes; order Actinomycetales; family Micrococcaceae; genus Renibacterium; species Renibacterium xiongbiense. The sequence goes on from NZ_JASSZH010000021.1 coordinate 156,855, forward strand.
TCGACGGTGGCGCCCAGCAGAGGCGCGTGGGCCAGCTCGCTGAGCCCATAGGTCGGCGTCCACTTGCCGATCTGCACGAAGGTGTCACCCAGCTGGTTGAGCGGAACAAAGAGGCCGCCAAACAACGCCAGGAAGGCGACCAATGGCCCCATGAACTGCATGACATTCTCACTCGGTATCAGATAGCCCATCAGCAGACCCAGCGCGGTGAACACCAGCGAGCCGCCGAGGGCGGCCAGGCCCGAAACGATCCAGACCTGCGCATCGAGCCGTACTCCCACAACAAAACCGGTGAGGAAGACCGCCAGTACCGCGATCAGGCCCAGCATCAGCCCGCCGAGTACTTTCGTGGCGATGTTGGCGGCAGGGCTCAGCGGGGTGAGTCGCAGCTGCCTGCTCCAGCCCATCGCCCGCTCTACCGCCACCGAGCCACCTGCCGAGGTGGAGGTGATCATGCAGCCGTACACCGCCATCGAGATCATGATGTAGCTCATCACAGACAGGCCACCCTGGGCCACGGGGGTGCTGGTCAGAGCCACATTCTTGAACTGAAGACCGAAGATCAGGAACATGACGATCGGCATCACCAGGGCAAAGATCAGGGTACGTCGGTTCCGCAGACGCCGGGCGAGCTCGATCCGCAGCAGGGTGAGATTGAAGCCACCCCAGGGGGCGGCCTTACGGTCCAGAGAAATGCTGGAAGGGATCGTGGTCATCGTGACTCCTCGGGAGCATCGGCGGTCAGGCTGAGGAACGCATCCTCAAGGTTACGGGAGGTGATTTCCAGGTCCCGGGCTCCGGTGTTGGTCAGCAGATAGCGGGCCACCAGATCGGAATCCTGAGCCTGGACGCGCAGGCTGTTGCCCTGCAGTTCCACCAGGTCGACGCCGGGCAGAGCAGCGAGTGCAGCCTGGTCGACGTCCGTCACGGTCGCCCGGAGGGTGCGTCCCGCCGCCAGCGCCTTGATCTCCGCGCTGGAGCCGTCGGCCACGATCTGGCCGTGCCGGACCAGGACGATCCGATCGGCGTAGGCGTCCGCTTCGTCCAGGTAATGGGTGGCGAAGATGACCGTCCGGCCACGCCGTGCATCGGCGTGAATGGCGCTCCAGAAATCACGACGACCCTCCACGTCCATGCCGGTGGTCGGCTCATCCAGGATCAACAGGCCGGGGTCAGAGACCAGCGCCATGGCAAAGCGGAGGCGCTGCTGCTGCCCGCCGGAGCACTTGGCCACCAGGCGGTCGCCGATGTCCTTGATGCCGGCGCGGTCCAGGCATTCATCCACGGGGCGAGCGGCAGCGAACAGCGATGCCGTCAGGGCCACCGTCTCCCGAACGGTCAGGTCTTTGAGCAGACCGCCGGTCTGCATCACGGCGGACACCTGGCCGAGCGCTATGGCGTGCCGGGGCGATTTACCGTAGATCTGCACCGTCCCTTCGTCCGGCTTGGTGAGCCCGAGCAGCATGTCAATCGTCGTAGTCTTCCCGGCTCCATTAGGGCCCAGAAAAGCCACTACCTCACCGGGCTGGATCGAGAGGTCCAGACCATTCACGGCCTGGATCCGCCCGAATGCCTTCTTCAGTCCAGTGGCCAGCACTGCGGCCGCCTGCACCGTCGATGGGGCGGTGCTCTCGTTTTTGATGGTCTGGTTCAGGGTTGCACTCATGGGGTCCTCGTCTCGATCGTTTCCCTCATGGTGACGAGTCTTCCGCGGATTCGTGCCCTATACCCCACACCCTTGTCACTCACCGGGCATGACAGATGTCATACCGCTCACGCGGAGATCTCATGCGGAGATAATGGAACGATGACCCAGCATCCGCAGCGCACCACCGCCCGATTGAGTCTCCGGGCGCTCAGCGACGATGATTTTGCTGAGTTTCATGCCTTGTATTCTGATCCGCGCACCTGGCGGCATTCGCCACACCAGGTGTACACCGATCCCGGGCTGAGCCGGCGTCATCTCGCCATGGTGCAGCAGGGCTGGGATTCCCAGGGGTCGGGCTCCTGGGCCGCGCGTCTGCTGGAGCCTCTGGCCGAACTGTCTGCCGGGACTCTGGTGGGTGTGGGTGGTATCGATGTCACCTGCGGCGGGGTGGCCCAGGGCGCCTGGAACCTGGGATACCGGCTCATCCCCGAGGCATGGGGGTATGGTCTGGCGACAGAACTCGCCCGGGCAGGCCTTGAATCTGCCGCGACGATCCGCCCGGAACGGCCCGTCATCGGTAGGGTCCAGGACAAAAATCCCGCTTCGATCCGCGTTCTTGAACGCGTGGGACTGGACGTGCAGTGGCGGGGTGGCCGGGTGATGGATCTTCCGCCAGGCGCCCCGCCGAATGGTGATCCACCCCGGCGAATCTATGCAGACCGCCCGCTCAGTGCCGCCATGCTGAGCGCTCTGGTGTCCCTGGGTTAGGCGAGCCCCCCTGATCGATGGGAATATTTATTCGATCACGCTATTGTCGATAGTATATGTGTTCGATAGAATGAAGTATGGCGGCATTGATCAGTTTCCCAATCCCGGTGGCGGGGGTGTTGGGCGAGCGTCTGCGTGAAGCACAGGTGCTGCTCACTGGGCTGGTCGATGATCTGGTGGAACGTCCCGGATGGTTCAGCACCCGGGACCTGGTCGATGCAGCCGTCGGTATTGAACAGGTGAGCCGGTTGGCGGAGTTCGCTCAGTTGGCGGTTGCGGGTGCGTTGGATCGTGGGCTGATCAATGTTTGCGAACTTGCTGATGAGCCCGTAGCGGACGATGACGCCAGTGGCCGGGGTGCGGAACCCGAGGAGAGCCAGGCTGACGAGCCTCAGGACTGGGGCGCGTTCCCGACTGCTGTCCCCAGAGTGCCGGTGGCGGAGTTCCGCCCGGTCGCCGAGGTCCTGACGCACCGGCTACGGATCACCCGGGCCGAGGTGAAACGACGATTCGCTCTCGCCACAGCCCTGATCCCGGGACACGCCCTCGGCGGGGAACCACTTTCCGCCAGCTACCCGCTGATTGGAGCTCTCGCCGCCGACGGCCTGGCAGGGCGGCGTGAAGTCACCGCAGCCGTCCGGGCCCTGGACGAAGCAGCCGTGAAAATCAGATCCAACACTGCTTCTTCGGACATGGATTCCCTGGGCGGGGCCGGGACACCGGAACCAGCGGAAACCTCCACGGAAGCGCCTGAGCTGTTGGCTCGGATGGAGCACTCGGTCGCCCGAGTCATGGCCCAGCATGGGCCAGAGTTTCTACATCAGGTCCTCCGACGCTGGGAAACCCTCATCAATCAGGACGGGAAAGAACCCAACGACGCAGAACTACGTTTACGGCAAGGTATCTGGCGTAAACGCACCTCGAGAGGACTGACCCAATTCGAACTCTGGGCCGACCAGTACCAAACCGAAACACTTTTGACCGTCATCAACGCAGGAACCGGCCCCCGCACCACAGAACCCGCTAACAGCACCACGGAAAGAGGTGCGAGGGCAGGCGGGATGACCGGGATTGAGGTGTCGATGGATGGGCGCAGCCGTGCCCAGCAAGGCCTGGACGCACTCACCGCCGCCCTCGGAGCAGCGCTACGAACCAACGAACTCCCGATGACCGGTGGACATCGACCCCAGATCCTGCTCCACATGAACCACCAGCAAACACAAGGTGAAACCACCGCGCAGCACGGGGGCAAGGCGGAAGACACTTCACAGCAGACTGTCGACCAGTCCGGCACCCGTACATCCCTGGGGTTTACCGGCCCGGTCCGGGAGAGTCTCGTCGAACACCTGCTCTGCGACGGGAACCTGACCCCGGTGTTATTCGGCCAGGACGGACAGGTACTGGATCTAGGGCGGACCCGCAGACTCTTCACCCCCACCCAACGCCTCGCACTCACCGCACGAGACCGCGGCTGCACCTTCCCGGGCTGCACCATCCCAGCACCCTGGTGCGAAGCCCACCACATCCAACCCTGGCACCACAACGGACCCACAGACATCAGCAACGGAACACTCCTCTGCTCCCGCCACCACCACCTCATCCACCAAAACCACTGGACCATCACCCCCAACCCCGGTACTGGTTCAGGTTCAGGTTCCAGTCCAGATTCAGGTTGTGGTTCTGGTAGGCCCTACTTCATCCCACCACCCTGGACCGACCCCGGACAGCACCCCCTCCGCAACATTTACCACCACCTCTAAACCACTCAGCGTGTCACCAGCAGGGTGCCCCGCCAACGAGGTGATGTCAGTCGTGCGTCATCAGCGGTGTGCCCTCACCGACTCGACCGGCACCGGCCCGACCGCCGCTGGCCTTCACGACCAACACGGCGACCGCCGTCGTGACCGGAATGGCGAGGACCAGCCCGATCGAACCGACCAGGGTCCGGACGATCTCCTCCGCCAGCTCAGCACTGGTCAGCGATTCGGCCAGCGGCAGCTTGTACAGCGAGACCAGGATCAGTGCTGGCAAAGCGCTGCCAGCGTAGGCAAAAGCGATCGTGTAGACCGTGGAGGCGATGTGATCCCTGCCAATCCTCATCGCCGAGCCGAAGAGTTTCCTGGCACTCGCCCCGGGCGCCAGCTCCCAGAGTTCCCACACCGCAGAGGCCTGGGTGATGGTCACATCATTGAGCACACCGAGGCTGGCGATGATCAGACCGCAGGTGATCATCCCGGAAATCGACAGCTGCGGAGTCACGGTCTGCAACTGGTAGGCGTTGTGATCCGCCGTGCCGGTCAGATGGGTGGCGCCGGTGGCCCAGGCCGCTATTCCGGCCGTCATCGCCAGACCAAACAGGGTTCCGATCAGCGCGGTGGAGGTCCGGGCGGAGACTCCGTGCGAGAAGTAGAGCACCACGTACATGATCACCGCCGAACCCACCAGAGCCAGGCCCAACGCCGGCTTGCCCTCAACCAGTCCCGGCAGCACGAAGAGCGCCAGTACCGCATAGGCGACGACGAGGCCCACCAGCGCTCGCAGGCCCCTCCAACGGGCCACGGCGATCACCACGGCCGCATACACCAGAGCCAGCAGGAGCATCGGAACACCGCGGACGAAGTCCATGAACACATAGCTGGCACTGGCGGCCGTGCTGTTGCCTGCCACACCTCCGGCACCGGGGATTCTGGACAGATTGACGTACCGGATGGAGTCCCCCGCATGCACACCCGGCTGAGCGGCAATCTCGGGGCTGATCAACACAGGAACCACCGCTCCGCCCTGGTCCGGGGTAGTCAACGCCACCAGGCATCCCTTGCTCCCCGAGGGCGCCTGCGGGCAGTCCTGCTGCTCGGTACGCTGCACCTTGCCGGTGTCAATGCTTGCTCCCGGTGCTGCCGCATAGGGGCTGTTGAGCTGCACCGTAGTGGCAGGCTGACCCGTCGGCCACAGAACGACCATGAAGACCACCGCCACCAACCCAAGGGGGACCAGTATTAGGCTCAACAGCCAGCTGGAACGTCGGCGAGCGCTGCGCTCACGCTCGGCACGCTGTGGGGAAACCGCCCGCCGTCGTGAGCCCTCCGGACCATCCTGCTCAGCCGCCCGCTCCGCCTCATCCGGCTCCACCCCAAGGTCCACCAGATCGTCGCGGCTCAGATGTGAATGACCCATGGACGTCTCCTCTGCTGTGCGAGCTGTTGCCGTACTCCCCTGCTACCGACACTACGGGAGAGTCTGCACACCGTCATGGTTCGTCACGCGAGCCTGCCCTGAGGAATAGCTGGGGATTCAGCGCGTTGGGATGGACATGACAACTTTAGGATTCATCGGCAGTGGACACATCGGCTCAGCCCTGGCCCGGCTCGCCATCGCGCAGGGCTACGACGTCGTGTTGAGCAATTCCCGGGGGCCGGAGACGCTCAGCGAGTTGGTGGCAGAGCTAGGACCCAAGGCGAGCGCTGCCACCGCAGAAGGTGCAGCGGCAGCTGGCGATCTGGTGGTGGTAACCATCCCGCTGAAGAACTGGCAGCAGGTCCCGGTGGAGCCTCTCGCGGGCAAGATCGTGATCGACACCAATAACTACTACCCGCAGCGCGACGGGCAGATCGCCGCGCTCGATGCCGAAACGACCACCACGGCGGAGCTGCTGCAGGATCATCTCCCGCAGTCGCGCGTGGTGAAGGCCTTCAACCACATTGCGGCTGCGGATCTGTTGGATCAGGGTCTGCCAGCTGGCACTCCCGGCAGGCGCGCCCTCGCAGTGGCCGGCGATGACGCCCAGGCACGGGCCGAGGTTACCGCCCTGATCGATTCCTTCGGCTTCGACGTGGTGGATGCCGGGCCGCTCAGCGAGGGCTGGCGATACCAACGGGACACGCCAGCGTACGTGGCGCGCTACGACGTCGGAGGCCTGCGTGCAGCCCTGGCCGCAGCTCAGCGGTACGCCGAGCTCTGAACAGAGGCCTATCCAGGAGCTTTGCCCCGCCTGAAAACAGAAGGGGCGTCACCAGGAAACCCTGGCGACGCCCCTTCTGTGCTGTGAGCTGGTGAGCTGACTGCTACTTCTTGAACACGTCCTTGACGCTGTCCACAACGTGTTCCGCAGCATCCTTCACTTTTTCACCGGCCTGCTTGAGACCGGCAGAAACCTGATCGGCCTTGCCTTCTGCCTCAAGCTGCTGGTCGTCGGTGGCCTGACCTGCTACTTCCTTGGCCTTGCCACCAAGCTCCTCAGCCTTATTTTCGATCTTGTCGCTGATACCCATGCTGTCCTCCTCGTCCTGGGGCTCGTGGCCCTGTCTCGATTGCTGGAGCCGCTTACTGGCTGGTGCGCCAGAAGCCGCCGCGCGGGGTTGCGCTTCCCCCATGTTCGTCCTTGTTGGAGAGGTCATTCAAGCAAATGGACGGATATTCCGCTGGCCGCTTAATACTCCGTCATGCCGAGTCGTCGGCACCCGTGACTCAGCCGTCGATGCTGCTCATGTCTCCATAACGGCTGCCCACCACGGCCTCCGGCGGAACCGCTGCCGAAAGCGCTTCGACCTCGCTCAGGCTGAGCTGGATCTCCCGCGCAGCGGCATTCTCCTCCAGATAGGCGATCCTCCGGGTTCCCGGAATGGGCACCACGTCCGTTCCCTGTGCCAGCACCCAGGCCAGGGCGATCTGGCCTGCGGTCACTCCTTTCTGGGCGGCAAGAACCTTCACACCCTCCACCAGACGCAAGTTCGCCTCGAGCGCATCACCCTGAAAGCGTGGAAAATAGGGGGTGTTGCGCGCGTCTGCCGTGTCCGCCAGCGACTCTGCAGTCAACCTCCCGGTGAGGATGCCCCGCCCCAAGGGAGAGTACGGGACCAGGCCGATGCCCAGCTCACGCAAGGCAGGCAACACCGAGTTCTCGACATCGCGGCTGAACAACGAATACTCGGTTTCCACAGCGGTGATCGGATGAACGGCGTGAGCACGGCGAATCGTGTCCGCTGAGGCCTCAGACAGGCCAAGATGGCGCACTTTGCCTGCCGTGACGAGTTCCGCCATGGCACCTACCGTGTCCTCAATCGGAACATTCGGGTCCACCCGGTGCTGGTAGTACAGGTCGATGTGGTCCACTCCGAGGCGCTGCAGGGAGGCATCGCAGGCCTGGCGGATGTAATCGGGGCTGCCGTTGACGCCCAGACGTTCACCACCCTCGCCGCGCACAATGCCGAATTTAGTGGCCAGCTGCACCTCGTCCCGACGGCCTGCAATGGCCCGGCCCACCAAACGCTCATTGGTGAACGGCCCATACATATCTGCGGTGTCCAGGAAGGTGATGCCCAGGTCCAGGGCGCGATGGATGGTGTCAAGGCCGTTGGTTTCATCGGCTGGTCCGTAAAACTCGGACATACCCATACAGCCGAGGCCCAGACTGGAGACCTGGAGTGGGGAGGCAGTGCCAAGAGTGCGTGTGTTCTCAGTCATGAGTACAGCCAACCTCTTAGAGTGCGCTCTAAGTCAAGTGGCTGCGGAGCAGCTCAGACCACCAGTTTCAGCGGCTCCGTAAGCTGCGCAGCTGTCGCCTGAGCCTCCTCGTACACACCGATCTTGTCCTCGACCGCACGGAGGTTCTCCGTCATATCGGCCAGCTGCTTCAGCACCTGATCCCGATGTACCCGCAGGATCTCCAGACGTTCCCCCTCGTTGCCGGGCCCCTGCCGCAGCAACTCCGCGTACCTCCGGATATCCCGGATGTGCATGCCCGTACTCCGCAGCCGAGAAATCAGGATGATCATCCGCAGATCAGCCTCGGTGTACTGGCGATGCCCCGAGGAGGAACGAGCCACCGCACCCGGCATCAGGCCGTCACGCTCGTAGTAGCGCAGCGTGTGCTGGCTGAGCCCGGTCTGCTCGGCCACCTGGGCGATCGTGAAGGTCACCGCTCAACCCACCAGCACCTGGGTGGCTCGCAGCACCCGAGCGGTCCCGGCAGCGATCAAAGGGTCGACGACGGCGTCCAGCGCCACCAGCGAGTCCTCCACCTCCAGCACCACCGGGTGCTGGTAAGCCACCAGGGCCAGCAGATCGCGGACGGCAGCCACGGAGTCATCGCGGCTCAGCGATGGCTCCCAGCCCAGCAACACCTCGGCTGCCGGATCCTCCAACGCAGCCGCGCCCGGATAGGTGCCATAGCTGACCGCAAAGGCGCGGATGCGCCCCCGCTTCGTGGCGCGTACGGTGTTACCGAAGGCGCTCTCCGGTGCACCGCGCAGCACGATGGCGCCCTGCGCACCCGTGGCATCGGCCAGAAAGTACCGCTGGGTGGCTCCGGGCGTGAGCGTGCCGGTGGGGCTCCAGTCCTGATGGCTTGCCTCATACCAGTGCCCCACCAGGTCGGTCAGCTCCACCGAGCCGGTGGCCAGGTCCTGGACCAGCTCGGAGCCGGCATCCTCATCGGCCTGGCCTTCGGCACGCGGAAAGCGCGGCAGGGCGAGCGCTCCGGCCTCCACCAGAACCACCCGGGAGTTCTGCACCACCCGCATGCCGCGGGCGCGAGCAAAGGCCTCACCGGTGGTTCCGGCATCGACCTTCACACTGAAGGTCAGCGGCTCTCCGCTGGCTCCTTGAGGTGCCGACTCAGCCGCGGCGCGGCGCAGGGCTTCCAGCAAATCGGTCCCCAGGCCCTGACGTCGGTGGTCCCGGGCAACCTCCACATAGGCAGCCAGCAGGGAGCTGTGCAGTTGCTGCTCCATGACCACTCCGGCGGCCACCGGAATGCCCTGATCCACGGCCACCATGGTCCGCTTCCACGGCACACGACGGCCCAGTTCGTCGACCCCGCCATCGCGGTCCGGGGTGAGCGTCTGGCGGTACCAGCCGTTCTGTTCGCCTTCCGGGTCACCCCAGATCTGGAGCAGTTCGTCCTCATCACCCGCCTGCCAGGAGCGGAATTCGTACGACATTATGCCCCTGCCAACCGCTCGCCCAGGTAGCTGCGCACCTTGTCCAGCCCGACGCGTTCCTGGCTCATCGAGTCGCGCTCACGAATCGTCACGGCCTGATCCTCCAGGGTGTCGAAGTCCACCGTGATGCAGAACGGGGTGCCGACCTCGTCCTGGCGGCGGTAGCGGCGGCCGATGGCGCCGGCGTCGTCGAAGTCGATGTTCCAGGATTTGCGCAGCTCGGCGGCCAGATCGCGCGCCTTGGGCGACAGATCCTCGTTCCGGGACAGCGGGAGAACCGCGGCCTTGATCGGTGCCAGGCGCGGATCAAGCTTGAGCACGGTGCGCTTGTCCACGCCACCCTTGGTGTTAGGGGCTTCATCCTCGGTGTAGGCGTCCACCAGGAAGGCCATCATGGAGCGGGTCAGGCCAAAGGACGGCTCGATGACGTACGGGGTGTACCGCTCGCCGGTGGCCTGGTTGAAGTAGCTCAGCTCGGTCCCGGAGGCCCGCGAATGCGAACCCAGGTCGAAGTCGGTCCGGTTGGCGATGCCCATCAGCTCGCCCCATTCAGAGCCCTGGAAGCCGAAGCGGTACTCGACGTCGATGGTGCCAGCCGAGTAGTGCGCGCGGTCCTCAGCGGGGACGTCGAAGCGGCGCATGTTCTCCGGGTTGATGCCGAGGTCCACAAACCAGTCCCAGCAGGACTCCACCCAGTGCTTGAACCACTCGTCAGCCTCGGCCGGCGCGGTGAAGAACTCGATTTCCATCTGTTCGAATTCGCGGGTCCGGAAGATGAAGTTGCCGGGGGTGATTTCGTTGCGGAAGGCCTTACCGATCTGGCCGATGCCGAACGGTGGCTTCTTCCGCGAGGTGGTGACCACATTGTTGAAGTTCACGAAGATGCCCTGCGCGGTTTCCGGGCGCAGGTAGTGCAGCCCTTCTTCGTTATCCACCGGACCCAGGAAGGTTTTCATCAGGCCGGAGAAGAGCTGCGGTTCGGTCCAGGCACCCGGCTGGCCGGTCTCCGGGTCCTTGATATCGGCCAGGCCGTTCTCCGGGGAGTGTCCGTGCTTGGCGGTGTAGGCCTCGATCAGATGATCGGCTCGGTAACGCTTGTGCGTGTGCAGGGACTCCACCAGCGGATCGGTGAAGGTTTCCACGTGGCCGGAAGCGACCCAGGTCTGGCGCGGCAGGATCACCGAGGAGTCGAGGCCCACCATGTCGTCGCGTCCGCGAACGAAGGTCTGCCACCACTGCTTCTTGATGTTCTCCTTGAGCTCCACGCCGAGTGGCCCGTAATCCCAGGCTGAACGCGAACCGCCATAGATCTCACCGGCCTGGAAAACGAATCCCCGGCGTTTGGCGAGCGAGATGATCGGATCGAGAGCAGATTTAGCGGCCATAGGGCACAACTCCTGGTGGTTCACGGTGGTCGGCTGGATGCGGACCGGACAAGGTACATCGCAAGCCTACCGGGCCGCGCGGCCTGACACCTCCGTCATCGTGCTCAGGACTCGTTGAGCACCAGACAGACCGGGGTGCCGATCTGCACTTCTTGCAGCCGGGCGCCCAGCAGTCCCTCCGCAGTGAGGGCAAAGACCACAATCGAGTCGGTGAACTGGTTCGCCACGTAAAGAACCCCACCACCCAAGGCGAAGTGCCGCGGCCAGGAGCCACCGGTGGCGACCTCCTGGACCAGCTGTGGGAGCCCTTCCGACCCTGAGACCTGCGGCTCACCGAGCGCAAAAACACTCAGTTGGTCCTGGCCGCGCACGCTGACATAGGCACGATCTCCGTGCATGCTGTCCTGACGCAGTGCAAGGTGGGCGCAGAAGCCATCACCCTCGGTGGTGGCGACGGAAACGCCACCTGCGTATTCCCAGAGGCTGGCTTGCCCATACTGCTGGGGGGTATCTGGCTGCTGGGGTACATCCGGCAGATGCCGCCGCAGCAGGTGCAACCGACCATCCAACTCGCCCACTACCAGTAGCTCCTCGACCCCCGCGGAGCGGCGCAGCGCCATATGGCGCGGACCGGACCCGGCCGGGAGTGCGGAGGAGTTCACGATCCGCAGTGCGTCGCAGTCCACCACTACTTCCAGGATCAGATCCGCGCCCAGATCGCTGACCAGGAAGGTTCCATGAGCGGTGAGAACCACCTGATGCGCGTGCGGGCCTTCCTGACGTTCCGGCACCGGACCGGAGCCGTGAAGCTGCAGGGTATCCAGAACCTCAAGGTCGGCACTGACCAGGGAGACGGTTCCGGATTCGTAGTTCGCCACCAGCACCCTGTCATCCGGCAGCAAGGCCAGATGACAGGGGGCAGCCCCCAGAACGGGCGACTCCCGCAAGGTGGCGGCAGGATCGTTGCGGTTGAAGCTGATCAGCCTGCCTTCCGCGCCCTCCAGCACGGCAAGAGCACGGCCACCCTCAGCCAGCAGAAAGGACGGATCCTCCACGGCAGTCAGAAGCTGCGCCTCGCCCAGCAGGCCCTGAGCATCCAGCGGAATCGCACTCAGTCCTGCTCCGTGGTTCCCGCCGGTGGTATACGACCCAACTAGTAGCTCCATGGCCTCAAGCCTAGTGCGGCATCCGGGGTTCAGAATGCGGGATGATGGTCAGATGGCGACTGAAGAATGCGAAATCCGGGATGGTTCCATCCGCTTGGGACAGCTACTCAAACTGGCGAGCCTCGCGGAGGACGGCGTCCAGGCCAAGGAGTTCATTGAGAACGGTCTGGTCAGCGTGGACGGGCAGATCGAGACCCGCCGCGGAGCCCAGTTACGGGCCGGCGCTCTGGTGAGCGTCAACGGCCGCTCGGTGCGACTGGTAGATGCCTCGGCCTGACCGTGCTCAGTAAGCAGAGGTCCTTAGTAGGCAGAGGCGATGGGCGTTCCGCCCGTTGTGCGAAGGCTACTTCACCGGGGCCAGCAGGGTTGCCTGGAGGAATTCCGCAACGTGCTTGATCTCCGCCGCGCTGATTCCGTGCCACATGCCCGAGTACAGCACTTTGGTCAGCACCGCATGCCGGGTCAGCCAGCCATGGGTGTATTCGACGGCCGCGGCGGGAACCAGCGGATCGGCCTGATCCCGACCCCAGAAGACCGGAACCCGGTCTTTGCTGAACTCTTCGTCATGGAAGAACTCTGCAGCAGAACGCTCAGCCGTAGCTGGATCAGCCAAACCGGGATCGACCACAAAACCGGAGAGTCCCACGACGGTGTCGATCTGCCCCGGACGATGCCGGGCCAGCGAGGTCGCCATCGCCATCCCCTGGGAAAAGCCCAGAACACCGACGCCGGTATGGGCCTCACGTACACCATCGAGCCACTCCGCAAGGGCTGCGGTGGCGGCTTCAACCTCCTGCACCTCGAAGCTGAGGTTCCCTTCCGCGTCCCCCGCCAGCGGAAACCAGGCGTAACCTGGGCCGGCCTGCAATGATCCCCGGACTGAGGCAACGGTCAGATCCGGAGGCAACTGCTCGCTCAGACTGAACAGATCCCGCTCATCGGCGCCGTAGCCGTGCAACAGGACCAGGAGCGGCGTTCCAGCACGCTCATTCTCGGGACGGGACCAGATGACCTCAATACTCACCCGTCCAGTCTGCCATTGTTCACCGGCGTTCATGGGTCAAGGCCTTCGCTGATCAGCGCGTTCGCGGATCAGCGGTGCAGCTCAGCGGGATGGCCATGTCCAGGCCGGCGCGTCCAACAGCCCCAGACCGAGGATCCTGGTCTCCCCCAGTTCCTTGACCAGTTCGTGCTGGTGGACCTCGGGATGACGGGCCAGCAGCGCCCGCAGCTGCTCCGAATGAGTCACCACCAGCAGCTGACAGTGGCGCGCAGCCTCAACGATCAACTCCGCAACTGCGGGCAGCAGATCCGCATGCAGGCTGGTCTCCGGTTCATTGAGCACCATCAGCTCGGGCGGTCGCGGGGTCAGCAGCGCAGCACACAGCAGCAGGTAGCGGAGGGTTCCGTCGGAGAGTTCCGCGGCGCTGAGCGCACGCAGCATGCCGGGCTGGCGCAGAGTGGTCTGGAACTGACCCTCCCGGGCCTCGATCACCACCGAGGACCCCGGGAAGGCACGGTCGATGGCGGCCTCCAACGCAGCACCCGAGCCAGCCTCCACCGCAGTCTGCCAGGCGGCGGCGAGGTTGGCGCCGTCGTGGTTCAGAACAGGGCTGCGGGTGCCCACCTGAGGCCAGCGGGCTGCCGCGAGTTCATCGGTGCGGAAGCCATCGTAAAACCGCCAGGAGCGCATCATCTGACGCACCCGGTACAGCTCGGGTGCCCTCAGTCCGTCTGCCACTTCGTGAAGCATCGACTCCGAGGGAAGCAGATTCCGGCTCAACTCCAGCCAGTCGCCGCCATCCCGGGCGCGGGCCAGCGCCCCCTGACGGTCCACCAGAACGGCTCCACCACGTGCCGCCGCTCCGACAAAAACCTGTTCCCGTTTGATCTGAGGATCCCGGCAGAACATGGTTGGTAGGGATTTACCCGCGGGCTGCGGCAGACCCAGATCCAGAAGATACCCGAAGTCGTCCGAGGCAAAGCCGAGCCGTAGACTGATCGATTCCCTGCGCATCGTCCCCTGCACCGGAGCCTCACCGCGGCGCATTGAGGAACTGAGCTTCTCCGGACCAGCCCACAACACCGAGGACAGGCCGCCCTGATGTGCCAGCGAGCCGATGATCGAGCCGTCCGAACACTCGGCGAGCAGCCGCAGCGCCCGGTACAGATTGGATTTACCGCTGCCATTCGCCCCGGTCACCACATCCAGACCGTGCAGGTCAAGGACCAGCTCGCGAATCGAGCGGAACCCATGGACGGCGATGGCGGTGATCACGGCGTATACACGCCAGCCAGAGCGGGAACCGAGGCTGCCGTCCAGGCGGCCAGGACGTCCTCCCGCGGTGGCAGTCCCTCCAGCGCGGAGCTCAGCACCGGGCGGTGAACCCAGGCGCCGGCCTCCTCAGCGATCAGCGCACCGGCTGCAAAGTCATGTTCGTACAGCCCGTATTCCAGGTAGCCGTCGATGCCGCCATCAGCCACCGCGCATAGCTCCAGTGCCGCGGAACCCAGGCGGCGGAAATCGCCAAAGTCCTGCATCCGGCCCTCCAGCTCGGCGATCAGACGACGCTGGATGGCCGGTTCGTAGGTGATACCGGTGGCAAGCAGCTTCCCGGTGCGTTGTTGCCGCGGGCCGTCCAGCGCACGGACCCGCAGTGATCCATCCGCGGCGCGTTCCTGAATCCAGGCTCCGCCGCCTCGGCTGGCAAAGTAGGTTCTGCCCAGCGCGGGTGCCGCCACCACACCGGCCAGCCACTGCCCGTCCGGCCCGGCCACCGCCACGGAGGTCCCATAGTAGGCAATATTGCGGATGAAGTTCATGGTGCCGTCCAGCGGATCCACCGACCAGCGGTAACCGGAAGCATCGGCGGACGTGCTGGGGGCGAGTTCCTCGCCGGTGATCGCGTCTGAGGGGCGCGCCTGATGAATCGTCTCGCGAACGGCCCGCTCGGCTGCCAGATCGAATTCGGTGACCCAGTCGGCGGCACCGCTCTTCATGCTGGCGGAAAAGACTTCGGGATCCCGCCCGGCCAATACCTCGGCACCCGCGGCAGCGGCCTTCAGCGCCAGGTCGAGTAAATTGCCGAGCAGCTCTGCCGGGGACTGGGACTGTTCAGTCATCGGATGATCCGTCAAGTGGTCCTCGCAATGGTCCAGTGGCCAGTAGTGTCTCGAAGCCGTCCTCATCCAGCACGGGAATTCCCAGCTGAGCGGCCTTGTCCAGCTTAGTGCCGGCGTTCTCACCAGCCACCACAAAGTCGGTGTTCTTGGACACCGATCCAGCAGCCTTGCCGCCACGGCTGATGATCGCCTCTTTGGCGGAATCCCGGCTGAACCGGCTCAGCGAGCCGGTCACCACCACGGTGAGGCCTTCCAGGGTGCGTGGCATGCTGGCATCCCGCTCATCAGCCATCCGCACCCCTGCTGCGGCCCAGCAAGCCACAATCTCCTGATGCCAATCCTCGGCAAACCATTCCTTGACCGCGACCGCGATGGTTGAGCCCACTCCGTCCACCTGGGCGAGCTCTTCCTCGGAGGCAGCCCGGATGGCATCCATCGAGCCGAAGGCCGTGGCCAGCGCCCGCGATGCGGTGGGGCCGACATGCCGGATCGACAACGCCACCAGGACGCGCCACAACGGCTGAGCCTTGGCTTTTTCCAGTTCCAGGAACAGTTTTCTGGTGTTTGCGCTGGGTTCCGAAGGTTTCCTGGGCGTCCCCTTGCTCCAGAAGTACGGGACCAGACTCCACGTGCCGTTCTTGACCAGTTTTCCGGTCACCGGGTCTTTGCTGCGGTTCTCCCGCCACACCTGGACCTCGGCCAGCCGGGCACGGAGGTCGGCACCGGTCACCTCGTCCGCCAGATCAAAAATCCGTGCCTCATCCAGCAGGACCCCTTCACCCTCGGCCAGCGGTTCCCCGCCCACGGTGGCAGGATCCGGCCCGGGCCCAGCGGTCAGCGCAAGCGCACCCTCGTCGCCCAGCGCCTCGACATCGAACGCTCCGCGGCCCGCCAGATGAGCAACCCGTTGCCGTAGCTGAGCCGGGCAGGAACGCGCATTCGGGCAGCGCAGATCCACGTCGCCTTCCTTGCCAGGGGCCAGCAGGGTGCCGCAGGAGGGGCACCGCGACGGCATCACGAATTCGCGCAATTCCACCTCCCGACCTTCGCGGAGTGCCACCACCGGGCCTACGATCTCCGGAATCACATCCCCGGCCTTGCGGAGAACTACCACGTCACCGATCAGCACGCCCTTGGCCTTGACCACCTCCTGATTGTGCAGGGTGGCCCGGCGGACGGTGGACCCGGCCACCAGCACCGGCTCCATCACGCCGAACGGGGTGACCCGGCCCGTTCGCCCGACGTCCACCTGAATATCCAGTAACCGGGTGTTGACCTCCTCCGGCGGATATTTATAGGCGACGGCCCAGCGCGGAACCCGCGATGTAAAGCCGAGCGCAGCCTGAGTGGCGAAGTCATCGATTTTCACCACAATGCCGTCAATTTCATGCAGCAGATCATGACGACGCTCGCCATAGCGCGCAATGAAGGTCAGGATTTCTTCGGCGTTCCCCAACACCTCCACATAGGGGCTGGTCGGCAGGCCCCAGGAGGCCAGCAGTTCATAGGCCTCGGACTGGCTCTGCGCGGCAAATTCATGCTGCGCACCAAGCCCATGCACCAGCATGCTCAGCTTGCGCTTGGCCGTTTCGGCCGGGTCTTTCTGACGCAGCGAGCCCGCCGCCGCATTGCGGGGGTTGGCAAAAGGTGCCCGACCGGCCTCGATGTTCTCCCGGTTGAGCTGCTCAAAATCCTGCGAGGCGATGAAAATCTCACCGCGAACCTCCACCTCCGCCGGGAGATCGGTACCTGTCAGAACGCGCGGTATCTCCGCAATGGTCAGCACATTGTGGGTGACGTCCTCCCCGGTCACACCATCGCCCCGGGTCGCCGCCCGGACCAGAACGCCATCGCGGTACAGCAGGTTCACGGCGAGGCCGTCGATCTTCAGTTCGGTCAGCCAGCGCAGCGGGCGGTCGGGGGCAAATTTCGCAGCGTTGGCCTGTGCCTTCAGGAGCCAGGCGTCCAGCTCTTCCAGGGAAAAGACGTCTTCCAGACTGTACATCTGGCTCTGATGCCGCACCGAAGCAAAGGCTGTCGATACCGCGCCACCGACTTCCTGAGTGGGTGAATCATTGCTCAGCCACTCAGGATGCAGCGCCTCCAGCGCCTCCAGCCTGCGGTAGAGCTCGTCAAATTCAGCATCAGAGATCAGCGGCGCGTCCTGGTTGTAGTAAGCCGCACGGTGCCTGCGGACCTCCTCCATCAGTGTCTGGTAGTCCTGATAGTCCTGAGACAGCGCCGACTCCATAGCCCCAATGGACTCCGAAGAAGACCCCGGCGAAGAATCTGTGGAAGAAGGAGGTGTGCTCACGGTTCCATCTTGCCCCATTCCACCGACAAGATTCCCGTATTTTCCCGGACTCCCGGCCACCTGTGTCACCCGGGAGTGCTCTTAAACGCCACAGGGGGCGAACCAGGCTGCGTGACTCGCGCAGGAACCTGATTCGCCCCCTGAACCTCACCGAAAGGTGAAGTCTGGGCCAGCGAGAACTTAGTTGGCCGAGGTGGTGATCTGCTGCTCGCGCTGCTTGGACACCGTCTGGCTGACCGTCTGCAGATCCTGGACGATGTTGTTCAGCTTGGCCTTGTGAGCCGGCCACTCGGTGTGCTTGAAGTTGTTGGCATCCGGGCCGTTCCACTGGACGGAGGTGGCCTTGGCATCCAGACCCGTCACTGCGTTCTGGATGTCGGTGACGGCCTGGTTGATCTTGTTGACCAGATCCTGCATGTCCTGAGGATTGTTACCGAGAAATGCATCGCTCATGAAAATCACCTTTCACTGCGGCGTCCGGGTGCTTCCCGGAGGCCATACCCACTCGGCTTCTCCGATCGGGCGACTACACATAATCTATGAGATAAATCCATGGAGTGTCGATGGGGAGAACTCCCCATGAACCGCCCCCTGCGGGGCCAAAACCCAGTTTCTCATCTGTCCAGAGTATTGGCGACCTGCACTTTGAAGGCCTTCCCACGGCCCACCACGTAACCCCGGCCAGGAATGAACCGGTTGCCACGGATACGGCCCAAGGGGGTGTTCATCAGGGTATCTCCCTCAATATCACCGGGATTGAGCAGAACGCCACGGCGGCCCGACTTGAACAGACCTGCCAGATTCCAGGCGGCCGACCAGGTAGACGTCTCGGCCTCACCGACCACCCACTGCCCTGCCTTGACGGCCGCCTTGATCAAGGCGACCAGGTCCATTTCCGCCGGTGAATCCGTGAATTCAGTGACACCTTCGATAAAGAAGGCCACCCGATCTGCGGGTTCCTCGGTCAGCAGGGTCAGCCGCGCCAGCTCCGGCCCCACCAGGGCAGGCGTGGCATAGGCTTCGTCCCACACGCCCAGCGAGGCGATGGCGGACTTCCTGGCGCCGAGATAGACGCGCCGGGTTCCCGGGGATGACTTCCTGAGCGCCTCGGCCAGGGTGACGAGCGTCGTCGTGCGTCCTGATCCTGGCGGACCGGTGACCATCAGCGCACCGGAGGTGACCACCTGAGCCGGTTCCAGGTTGAAATCATCCACACCGATCACCACGGAGCCAGGCTGGCCCGTCGGGAGGACGTCAAGATCGATATTCTCCGGCAGCGCCAGAATGCCGGGTGCCTCAGGCACGCCTTGCCGACGCATGGATTCCGCCAGTTTCTCCACCTGCCGCGCCTGGAGAGCCAGGTTGGCATTTCCTCCGAAGACCGCGAGCTGGATCTCCTGCTTCTCCAGAAGGCCTCGCCCGGGCGGGGACGCCGGGCTCAGCACATCGCGCGGCACCCCCATGCTCAGGTAGTCATCGGTCGAGGCCATCCGGAGCACCAGTCGGCGCTGGATCGATGCGGCCAGCGACGGCGGCAGGGACTTGGGGCTGTCTCCAGCCACCACCACGTGAACGCCCAGGGGCCGGCCGTCCGTCGCGATCTGCTGCAGGGTTTCAAACTGGGTCATTCCGGGCTTGAACTCATACGCCTCACGGAACGCGCCCAGGCCATCGATCAGCAGAATGATCCGCGGCTCCTCCGGACGATTGGCCAACCGCCGGTATTCGGCGATGTTTCCGGCTTTGAAACGAGAGAAACTCTCGGTGCGCTGATCGACGATGTCGCGCAGGTAGCGCAACAGCCGCCCCACCCGCTCCTGATCATCGCCGGGCACAATGTCACCCACATGGGGCAGCTGCTCCAGCATCTGCAGACCGTTGGACCCGGCATCGATGCCATACACCTGCACCGGACCGCCACGCGGCGTGATGGCGGCGGCAATCGCAATGGTGCGCAGAGCCGCCGATTTTCCGGCCCCGGAAGCCCCCACGATGGCCATATTGCCATCCCGGTCCGGCTCGTAGAACACGGTGGGCTGGGCCTGGTGCGCCGGATCATCCATCACGCCCATCAACAGACGCTCATCGGTGCGCGGGTTCGGCAACCGGGAGAAATCGTAGGTGGTGGGCAGTTCTTCGAGCCACGGCTTCCGCGGCGCACCGATCTCCAGTTCCATGGACGCCAGAGACACATTGGTCACCACGCGTGCAATGTCGTTCGGCCCGGCATCGACCTCGGCAGGCGCCTGCTGAACCTCCTGCTCCCACTGGGGCCCGGAGCCGAAGTCCATCTCGACAATGTCGATCCGCGGGCGTTGCGGCACCCGGGTGGTCCAGCCACCCGCGTAGCCGGTTTGGAAGCCCTGAATCCGGCCCGGGCCGGTCTTGGCCGCACCACGGCCGGGAATCGACGGGCTGAAATACGCCGCCATCGGGTCCCCCAGGATGTCCCGGGAGTCGTCAACATCCGCCATCCTGAGCGCAATACGCATGTTCGTATTGGCGCGCAGATTGTCCCGGATCACACCGGCGGGTCGCTGGGTCGCCAGAATCAGGTGCAGACCCAGTGAACGTCCACGGGCTGCCACATCGACCACGCCGTCCACAAACTCCGGGACCTCCTTGGCGAGCGCGGCGAATTCGTCCACCACGATCACCAGGGAGGGTGGCGTCTCCGGATCCGCCTCGCGCTCCATGGCGAGCAGGTCCTTGGCCTTCTTCCGGTTGAGCAGGTGCTCGCGATAGTGCAGCTCCGCCCGCAGAGAGGTCAGCGCGCGCCGGACCAGGTGGGGTGAGAGATCGGTGACTAGGCCCACCGTGTGCGGAAGCTTCACACAGTCTGCGAAGGCAGCCCCGCCCTTGTAGTCCACAAACAGGAACGTCAGTCGATCTGGGCTGTACGCCGTCGCCATGCCAAGGACCCAGGACTGCAGAAACTCGGATTTACCGGCGCCGGTGGTGCCACCGACCAGCGCGTGGGGGCCTTCTGTCTTCAGGTCCAGATACATCGGTTCGATGCCCTTGGAGCCCACCAACGCCCGGAGCGATCCCTGATGCTTGCGGTTAGGCACCGCGCTGGAGGCAACAGAGTTGTTTTCCTTCCAGCGATCAGTAATCAGAGCCGTGCTCTCCACCATCTCCAGACCAGCGAGCGTCGCCCAGGAGACGGCCTGCGGGAGGTCCGAATCGTCATCGACAGGCTTTGATACGTCCACGACGGGTGAGAGCATCCTGGCCAGCTGCGTGGCCAGGCCCAGATCCAGGCTCTCGCAGCTCACCGGATAGGTCAGCTCCCCCAGCCTCACCTGCCCGGTGGTCGCACCGCTCATGCCGTCCACCTGCATGAAATCACGGCAGCTGGCGGGCAGCGCTGCCACGGAGGCAGCCAGCCACAGAACATGAATACCGAAGTCAGCGCCATACTCCGCCAGACGGGCCAGCCGGCCACGGTCAACCTTGGCATCATCTTCGACGATGACCAGTACGGTCGGCACCACGGGGTCCGGAACCTTCAGCTTCTCCCGATCCAGCGGTCCACGCAGGGCTGCGCTGTTGGCATTAAGCGATCCCCCGCGTTCCACCAGAAGGTCCTCCAGTTTGGAGAGCAGGATGCCGCCGGCCCCGGGCCCGGCCGCGAGGTGGTCACCCGCCAGCGGCGAATGCGGCGAACCCACGTGAGGAAGCCACTGCAGCCAGCTCCACCGGCCACGGGACTCCGCGCTGGTCAGCGCGGTCAGCACCAGTTCCGCGGGCGAATGCAGACCAACCGCCTGCAACACGACGCCACGGGCCACATCGTCGAGCACATCGCGCTGGCCTGCCAGACCAAAAGCGCCGCTGAGCCGCAGTGCCGAGGTCACCGGGACCGCGTCAATGTACAGATATTCTGCGTAGGTTTTCGCGATCAGTCGCTGGACGTCCGCCACCGTGTTGTTTCTGGCCGGCTCCTTCACCGGGATCCGGGAGGGCATCCGGCCCAGCCCGCAGCGCAGCTGGAGGAATCCGGGGTGCTCAGGGCGATGCGTCCACAGCAGCGGGCCGAGTTTATAGATGGCGTCCACCGTCTCGGCCACCGAGGGATTCTCCGCAATGCGCACCGCGCGCTCCCGCTGCTGCAGCTGACCCATCTGTTCCTGGAACACCTCGAGCGAGGCGTGGAACTGCTCGGTGGCCTGCTTGAGGTGTCGCTTCTGACTCATCCGCTGGTCAACATAGCTAGCCACCATCATGAGCGGCATCATGGCCATGAAGATTGCGCTCATCGGATTGCCGGTGAAGGCGAACATCATGCCGCCCATCATGAGCGGCGAAATCAGGATCAGATAGGGAAATCGCTGTGGTTGAACCCGCTGAGGCCCCTCCGGAATGTTCTGATCGGTGGGAGAGAACTGTGGGACAACGCGCGGTGAGCGGTTGAAATCCACCAGCGGGCCATTGCCGCTCATACTGTGCGAGGTTCCCAGCGAGACAACGGAAATCACGGTGTCGCCCAGGGTGATCTCATCATTGGGTCCCAGAACGGCACGGCCGATGGCCATGCCCTCCATGAGCAGGCCGTTGGCCGAGTTGGCATCCGCGATCTCGATGGAATCCCCCACGGTGATCCGGGCATGCCGCTTAGATGTCAGGGGGTCGGTCAGCCGGACCTCCGCATGACGATCACGGCCGATGTAGCTGGTCCCCACCGGCAGTGAGAATTCACGGCCGACGTCGGGCCCCGCGACCACGCGAAGCGTCGCCGCCGCAGGCCCACGGTTCTGCCCGGGCAGCGCAAACTGCTCGCTGACCTGTGCCAGGGAGATGGTGGAGCCCGGGCGCAGACCGGATTCGAGCAGGTTGGTGGCCGGGTCCAGGATCTGCCCGGTGATACCGCCACCGGCCATCGGGGCGTCATCGACCCTCAGTGACAGTGCCTCAGGCTGGCTGGCGCCGCGGCGGGCGGGATCAGCAGAAAACAGTTCTGCTGCAATGTCCCCTACCGTGGCCAGACCGTCGACCGTGACCGCAAGATCTTTGGCCGGCTCAGGGTCACGGCGCAGAGTGAGCCTAATTCTCATACCAGGGGGCCTCAGTCCTCGTCGATGTTTTTGATGCTTTCCAGCAGGGGCAGATCGTCTGCTGTGACCAGATGCGAGGTCACAGCATGTTCAACCAGCCGCGTCCGGCGGTTGGTGGCCAGTTTCCCGCCGCCGCCCCGGAGCCCGACGACGCCCACTCGGTCGAGTTTGTCGCAGACATTGTCCAGCTTGCGGTTGAACTTGGTCAGAGCCCAGCCAAGTCGTTGCGCCGCCTGAGCGGAGGTGGGGATGGACGCGAAACCGGTGCCATCACGTCGCAGCATCGGCTCGGCGAGGGCTACAATGAGCGCCTTCTGCGAGTCGGTGAAAATCACCGGTCCGATCGTCGTGGAGCCCACCGGCCCGGCATCGTTGCTCTGAAATTTGAACGCCGGCGTCTCCAGGCTGGCGGAGAGCTCATAGGTGGTGGGGCCTGCGGTGAACACGATGTTGGTCTGGCCGAAGACCAACGGAATCCGGGCTCCCGGTGCCAGCCAGGCCTGCATGCCGCCGGCCGCGTCCGCCACGGTGGCCGAAAGCATGGTCCCGGCATTCGTCAGCCACCAGATGCCGTCATAATGGGCGATCTGCAGAAACTGCCGGTGAAGATAAGGGTTGTCATCAATTTCCAGATCACCCTCGCGGCCGATGCTGAAAACACGGTCCTCGTCGGGTTCATACCATTCACCACAGAACTCAATGCTCAGTCCGGCCATGTTCCCTCCTCGCTTCTTCAGTCCTCCGATGAATCATTCCGTACGGCACTACTACTTCTGCACCGGGGCGCACTGGCGGTTCTCATCGCTTGCGCTGCCATCCTTGCGCACCAGCTTCACGGAAACACATGACTGACCCTGGGCATTGTTCTGCACGAAGATCGTGGTGGTATTGATGACCGTATAGTCTCCGGTTCCCAGAGCACTGGCAGAAGCCCATTGATAGCGGTCCCCGTCCTTCGGATCGGGGTTCGTCCAGGTCCACACCGTACCGGACTGGCCGATGTTCGGCGATCCGTCAGCTTTGGTGGCAGGTTTGAGGTCGGTGACCTTCGGGACCGTTCCAGGAATCAGTGCTGCCGGTGGCGGCGTCTGAGCGCCAGTGGACTGCGAGGAATGCGAGCTGGCACCCCCCTGGGCGGCGATGACCACGATGACCACCACAACGATCACCAGCACCAGGGCCGAGGCGATGACGGCAATCAGTTTTCCGGGTCCACGACGGGGCTGCTGGGCACCGTTCTGCCCCTGTGCCTCGGCCTGTGCCGCCTGCGGCATCGAACCGCGGGTGACCGTGTCGTCCAGAGGGTCCATCGCTCCCGGCTGAGCGTAGTGAGGCGTCCAACCCTGTGGCGCCGTCGTCAGCCCCTGTGCCCTGGCCGCGTTGAGACCCGGGACGTTGGAGATGCTGGGAGCACCCATCGGAGCAGGTGAGGTGCCCGTTCCGGGCGCTGCCCCCTGATAAGCCTCTGGGCCACGACCCGTGGTCTGGCCGGGGATCGTGTAATGATCGGTGCGCTGATGGGTGGAGAACGGGTCGGTGGTCTGCTCCGACCGTCCCGTCATCCCGAACTGACCCGACGAGCCGGTGTTCCGCCCCGTCTGATGCTCGGGGTCGATCGAGAGGATGCTGCGCACCCTGGTCTCGTCATCGCTGGAGGATCCTGCTGAAGGACTCCCCGGAGTATCCTCGCTCAGGACGTCATCCTGGACCTCAAAAGGTGTCAGCGAGAAACCCATCTCGTTCTGCACCCGGCGCAGCGCCCGCGCAAAGTCCTGTGCGGAGGCATACCGGGAAAGGGGCGATTTGGACATCGCGGTGGCCAGGACGAGTTCCAGGGATTCCGGTACATCAGCCCGGCCCAACGCGGGTAACGGGGAGTTACTGATCCGGGAGATCAAGGCCCGCTGAGAGTTGTCCGAGCCCGGCATCACAAAGGGCGAACGACCTGCCAGCAGGGTATAGAGCGTCGCACCGAGCGCCCAGACATCCACCCGGACGCCATCGCTGCCCCCGCCGGTGAAAGATTCCGGCGGCGACCAGGGGATCGACATTCCGGCGTCTTCGTCCGGCCCGGCGTCCATCGTGCCGGAAATGCCGAAGTCCGTCAGAGCGGGCCTGTTGTAATCGGTGACCAGAATGTTGGCGGGCTTGATGTCCCGGTGTGCTATACCAGCCCGATGGGCGGTTTCCACCGCGGAGGAGACCTGAATGCCGATCGCGAGCACCTCATCGACGCTGAATTTGGCACGTCGGTAACGCACATCGAGGCTAGGCCTCGAGCAGTACTCCATGGCGAGATAGGAGTGCCCACTCTCGGTGACCTCCGCCTCATAGATGGTCACGATATAAGGATGCGTCGAGAGCTGGGCCATCAGATTGGCCTCGGACTCGAATCGTCGACGGGCAGACTCCGTCTTCAGATCGGCAAAGAGTACCTTGACCGCCACCTTACGGCGTGGCCTGTCCTGCTCATACAGGAAAACATCGGAGAATCCACCGGAACCCAGCAGCGAAAGATAGCGGTAGCCGGGAATGTCCGGTGGTGCGGAGTGCTGTCTTTTACTGCTCACGGAAGGCCCTCGAAGCGCATTGAAAGGTTCTCACCCAGCTCCGCGATATCGCCATCCAGTAACAGCGCCTGTTCTCCCTGGCCCAGCCGCCGCGGAGCCTGACCCTGGCGCACCAAGACGGTACCATTGGTCGCTTTGAGATCCACCAAGGTCACTTCCCATCCCTCGATCCGGATCTCCACATGAGACCGGGAGATATCCCCGGCCTCGCTGAGCACCTGGACCAGACGCGGAACGCCGTGGCCCTGTACCCGGGAGACGGAGGGCTGCCGGCCCACGATGATCGAGCGGTCCAGGGCGAAGACCTCACCGGTGGAGAGTCTCACCTGGCCCAGAGAGGGACGTGGTGCCATGACGGCCTCCCCCATCACCGGAAGCCCGCAGACAGTGCAACGCGGTGAGCTGGGCGGGTTGGGATGGCCGGAGGCGCAGAGCCTGGCCAGGACCATCGGTACGCCCGGCTGCTGCTCCACGCGCGGAGCCGAGGGGGCGTTCGATGCCGACGCAGAACCCAGCGGAAGTTCGCTGCGGGCCACCGTGTGTCCGTCGTGGTCCACCGCCTCTTGCTCCGCCGGAGAGTAGTTCGCGGTGCCGAGATCATCGGAAGCGGGATCGACAACAGCGCGGTCCGGTGCCTCCGGGGTCCGCCAGGGCACCGAATCGATCAGTCCCGAAGGCGAAGGGGCAGACGATGACGGAAGAGGAGAAGGAGTCGGGAGCGTCGGCATCGGCGGCGATGCCGGTACGACAGCGGGGTGCTGCACCGGAGGTGGTGTCTGCGGCGCGCTGGTAGCCGGGGCCACCATCGGAGCGGGCGGAACCTCGGCGCCCCGCGCAGGCTCCACGCCTTCCACCGAACGGATGGCCGCATCCTCAATGGACCGTGAGACCGTGCGGTCCCACAGATGGTCATAGCTTCCTGTGGCCTCGAGGACTTCCGCCGGGAACAGATCGTCAGGCTCAGCTTCGGGCGCCGGGGGTGCCTGCACTGCTGGTGTGTGTTCCGGCCGCTCCGGCTCAGCAGGAACAGGCTCCGCAGGAACAGGCTCCGCGGCGGGCAGCAACGGCTCCTCCGCCTCAGGCAGGTCCTGGCTACTGAGCGTGCGGCTCAGATCCGGCGCGGCGGATTCCACCGCGGCGGGTGCCCATTGCAATGAAAGGCGGGACAGCAGGACCACGCCCTCACCCAACGGCATATCGATCGAGCCGCCACGGGGTTCAGCCAGTTCCAGAATCCACGGTGTGTCCAGCGACAAAGCCCGTTCGCTCCAGGTGGTGACGTCCCGCCCGGAGACCAGCGGGGCATCGCCATCGGCCGCACGTAGCGTCATATCCCCCCGGAGCACCACGCGCCCCTGATCCGCCCAGGAGATCAGGCCAAAAGGCGGCATGCCGGTCAGTTCGGTGCCGAAGCTGGCAGTCACCCGATTGAGTACCTCATGAACCGGGGGTGCGTCCTGGAGGAAGTCCCAGAGCTCCGCCATGGCTGCCGGAAGGGTGTTCTGGCTGAGGATGACGACGGTGGTACCGCGGACGATGCCGAGCCAGGATCCGCTACGGTAGGCGATCTGGCTCATGACGGTCCTCTTCTGCATCGGCGTGCTCAGGCGGTGCTGTGTGAAGCTGATCGAAAGCAGGAACTTCACTTCCCAACAGCTCACTCGCGAGGTCCAGAATATCGCGGCTTTCTCCTGATGGAGGATTTTCGTCGGAAGCAATCGCTTCCGTGACATCCTCCCCCGCCAAATCTGGACGCGGATCGAGCCGCGGCAACGTATCGGTGTCTGCATCGGGTCGGGGTGCGGTGGTCCGCAGCAGAGCTTCTTCAGAGGTGTTCACCGAGTCCACAAGATCGACCACAATCGCGGTCACATTATCTCGCCCCCCGGATCGCAATGCCGCCTGGACCAGCGCATCCACCGCGGCCTGCGGCTCACCGAGCGTGGAGAGAATCCGGAAGATATGGGAATCCGAGAGCTCCCCGGTCAGCCCGTCGGAGCAGACCAGATAGCGATCCCCGTTCTCCGCCGGGATCAACCAGTAGTCGGCCTCGGCATCATCGCCCGTGCCCAGTGCCCGGGTGACCACATGCCGCCGCGGATGAACCAGCGCCTGCTGCTCCGTGATGTACCCCGCGTCCACCAATTCCTGGACCTCCGAATGGTCCACGCTGACCTGCTGCAGATGCCCCTGATGCAGGCGATACGTTCTCGAATCACCCACGTTGAAAATGAGCCAGCACAACATGCCACCCTCTTCCACCAGCACCACGCCGGTGGCCGTAGTGCCCGCCCGGGAATCCGTCAGTTCCCGAATCCTGGCGTCGGCAGCAGCCAGTGCCGTCTGGACGTCGATTGCATGAGCGGACCGGGAACCGGGAGCCAGCCCCTCCGCGGTGGACAGTGCCTGGATGCATACGCTTGACGCTACTTCCCCGGCCTCATGCCCACCCATGCCATCGGCAACGGCAAAGAGCGGATCGAGTGCCACGAAGGAGTCCTCGTTGAGTTCGCGACGCAGACCCCGATCACTGAGTGCTCCTACGGCCAGACGGATCTGCCGCGCCGCCTTGCCATCCGCTCTTGCGGTCTGCCCGGTCGTCGTGGGGGGCGAGCTGGGGTGCGGGGGTACGGACGAGGGTGTTGCATCGACGTCGGCCGGAAAGTCGTTCACGGGCGGCCCACTGTCAGGGTGCGGTCGCCAAAGCGCACCACCACCCCGGGGCGGGCAAGCAACGGTTCCCCGGAATGAAGTCTGGTCTTCTGGCCTTCTGATGTCACAAGGGCACTGCCATTCGTCGAACCACGATCGGTCACCCACACTCCGTCAGGACTCGCCACCAGGTGCAGATGGGTCTTGGAGATCGATCTGCTCTGGTCCTGCACATCGATCAGCTGGTCAATCATTTCTCCATCGTAGCCAGCCGGATTGCGTCCGATCAGCACCGTGCCACGAATATCCATGATTCGGCCGTCATCGAAGCTCAATCGGTAGACCGGAGGCTGGGCCGGAGCAGCAGGTGCTGGCGGTTCAGGCTGAACAGCGTGCCCCCCTGCGCCGGGCCGCGCCCGCACCTGGGTTTTCTCCAGCTCAGCGTCCATGAACCCTGGCGCAGCTGATACCGGGGGCGCAAAACTGGCCACCGGAGGGGGCGGAGCTGGCTGGACGAAGTGATTCTGCACGCCGGGAGGCTGGTGCTGTTCCGGGGCCGATGACGCTCTGTTCGCGGCCGTCCGGCTCACCGGTGCGGGGGCCTGCTGCTGGCCACTCTGCGGGGTGGGAGTCGGCGGAATCGAAAGCACCTGGGGTCGCGCTGCAGGGTGGGTGTAGGGCGGCTGCGGCTCAGCTCCCGAGGATGGCGCCATCGGAGACAGTGCTACAGCGGGCTGATAGTGGGAGACCTGATACTGCGCTGGCGGTCGGGATACTGGCGGCTGCGGCCCGGCTTGCTGTTGCGCCGCCCGCGGTGGAGTCTGGGGCGCCGCACCGGCAACCGGAGAATTCACCGGCATCATGGTCGGCAGGGGCGCATCAGCCTGGCGCGTCGCCGGGATCACCCCACCAGTGGTCACCGGGTTACGACCGGTCTTCACAGTGAAGACAAGGGTGTGGGCGGCCTTGTCATGCCAACCCTGTTTGCGGTCGTTGCGATCCCAGAGATTGGAGATCATCACCACCACTCCGCCGATCACAGCAATCCCGAAGGCGATGGCGATCAGCAGGTTGCGCACCAGAATGGCCAGCAGACCGGGTGCGAGGCCCTGGACCGAGGTGGTGCGGATGCCCACCATGGCGTTCCCCAGGGTGTTTCCCGTTTTCGCCTCCCAGAACCAGAGCGCCACCCAGTACAACAGACTCAGCAGGGCCGCACCACCGCCCCAGAGGTACAGGCCCAGCGGGTTGATCTCCACCACCTGCCAGTCCACTCTGGTCCGCACGATGGTGAGCATTCCGACGATCAACCCAGCCGTGCACAACAGCGTGGGCAGAACGTAGTCGACGAGCTTGGCCACCAGGCGTCTTCCCGCCGATGCCGTCACCAGATCAGGCAGATCGAGGTCCACCCCGGTCGGATCGGCCCGTGGCGCTACCAGCGGTGCCCGCTGAAAGGGTGTCACCGGCACGATGCCGGGAAGTTGAAGCTGACGCCCCGACTGATCATCGGAGTCCGCACCCCGCTGACCGTCGCTGCGCTGACCGCTGCCGTTCTGACCAGTATTGTCGCTGCCGGAGGCCTGGCGTACCGCCCTGTTGTACACGGCAGCGCCGCAGAGGGTACAGAAGGAGGCTCCGGCCACGAGTTGCGCCCCGCAGTTCCTGCACGTGGCCACCGGGCTCATCGTCGTTCCTTCCGCCTGCTTCTGGTGTTCCTCTGTGGGGTTTTCCCTTGCGGACCATCATGCTTCCTGCTCCCCTCCGGGGACAACCGGGCCGCAGCACGGCGGCTCAGGGCTGCTGAAGCCTCCCGTAGCAACGATCGCGGCGAGTACCGGGCCCGGAACCGAGGCCAGCGCCCCAGCGAGGAGGTGATCGCCTGCAGCGAGCTGTCCACCTCCTGCCAGAAGGCTGCCACCTCGGCTTCGGAAGGCTGGCCCGCACCGAAGATGGCGGCATCGGCCCTGCTGGCAAGCGCCGTCGTGGTGGCCCCCGGCACCGGGAACGCCTCCTGCAGCGTCTGCGCGGACTCCTTGCGGGTGGCCCGCTGGTTGACGGGGACGCCCAGGTCGATCGCCAGGGACAGCATCTCGTTCCAGCCACCACCCACCCGGCTGGCAGGATCGCCCGTCTGGGAACGCTGCGTCCGGCGTCGCCGTTTGAAGAAAACAATCAGCAGGAAGGGCAGCAGCACAGTGGCGACCGGAATCAGCGCCAGCCCCACGGTGCCCAGGATCTGCCAGAGCACGGCCCAGAAGTCCTTGCCCTTTTTGTTGTCATCCAGCGGATCCGGTGTGGAATCCGGCGGCAGGTCCGCACGCTCCTGCGGCGGGGGGGGCGGCTGGAGCACCTGCGGCTTGGGCGAGGAGGCATTCTGCGGCTCCGGCGGACTGGGCACGTGGTCCTTGTCCGGGGTGGGATCGAAGGGCACCCAGCCGAAGCCCTGGAAATTGACCTCCACCCAGGCATGAACGTCGCCGCCCGTGATCGGCGCGCTCGAGGCTCCGTTGAGCGGACTCTTGGAATCCGGGTAGAAACCCATCACGACGCGCGCCGGAATGCCGATCTGTCGGGCCATCAGGGCCAGCGTCACCGCGTACTGTTCGTCATTGCCCCCCAGCTCCTTGGCGGTGAGGAAGCTGGAGATGCGCCCGGCGCCGTGTCCCGGAAGGCTGACCACCTGGGGCGGAATACCCGTGGTGTACTTGCCGGCGGTCCGGAAGTAGTCGGTCAGAGCCTTGATCTTGTCATAGGGAGTGGTGGCATTGCCGACGATCGTGTTCGCCTTGGTGGCGATGATCTGCGGCACGTTGTCCAGCTTGGGCAGGCCCGTCTCCGCCAGGCTGGCGGTGGCCAGCTGTTTCGGGTCCACGGTGGGCGGGAAGGCCACCGCCACCTGGTATTTATCGCCCTGGGCAAAACCATCCAGCTTCACCGCCGTATCCGATTCCCGGTTGAGATACAGCGTGCCGACGTTGCCGTTCGCCGGAGTGTACTGAATGCTGCGCGCCACCCGGGCGCTCGGCAGATACACCCCGTTGTACTTCTGAATGGTGAAGGTGAGCAGGCTGCTCTGACCGTTGAGCGCAGCACTGTCCAGCGCGCGCGGATCACCCACCGGGGCAAAGGCACCGGAGCTGTTCGGATCGACGTTGAAGACGATGCCGTCGTAGCTGTCCATCGCGGCCAGACGCACGCGCCCATCCCGCGGGAGGCCAGCGACATCGAAGAGCACGGTCTTCTCGTCCGTGCCCAGATCTTTGCGGAAGGAGGTCAGCGGAGAAGGCAGATCCTTCGGATCCAACGGCGGCACCACGACGTCGCGGAGCACCGAGCGACCATCCGCCGGAGCGAACAGCGAGATTCCTGCGAAGGAGCCCGCGCCGACCAGCACGACCACCAGCGCACCAGCCAGCAACCGGCTGTTCTGCGTGGAGCGGTTGACCAGTTGGTCCGCTCCCGCCTGATTGCTCAGCAACGCCACCGAGGATCGACGCCGGGCCAGTTCCCGACGGAAGGCCAGCCAGGCGAGAGCCACCAGGGCCAGAACGGTGCCTCGCAGCACCGGGAAGTAGCCCACCGAGGTGCCGAAAATAATGCTGACCAGGAAGAACGCCAGCACAGGGATCATGGCCCAGGTGGCGGAGCGGAGCCGCCAGGCCAGAGTTCCGGCGAACACTCCGGCAATCAACGCGGCCAGATACGGGACCACCAGCATGTCCACCGAGGTTCCTACCGGGGCGGCGACCGTGAGCAGCTGCTTCCAGCCGAACACCACGCCCAGCAGCAGGCCCTTCAGCGAGGAACCGGTGGGCAGCACCGCAAGGAAAGCCTCCCGCGGTGCGGCAAGGGCGCTACCGAAGAGCAGGTAGACCAGCACGAAACTCGCGGTGAGCACGATGACGCCCAGCCGCCATCGTGCCCCAACGTAGGCCAGTGCCAGCCCGAGGGCCGCCCCGCCCAGCCCGGCGAGCAGGTAGGCCGGATCGCCACCGAACGTCGGCGCGAAGCCGAGTACCCCCAGGGCCAACAGGAGGAACAGCACGCCGGCATCGAGCGCGATCTGCCAGGGACGCGCCTGGGAACCCCATGCCTGAGCAGCCCGGGCCTGAGAACGAGTGGTGGTGGCGCTCATGCGATGGCCTTGCGCAAAATGGATCCTAAATCGTTGAGATCGCCCACGGTCAGCACCGTGAGATCCGCAATGTTGTTCCGTCGCGGCTGCTCCCCCAGGCTGCAGCGGATCGCGAAGCAGCGGATGCCGGGCGCGATGGCGGCGGAGGCTGCGCGCAGCTGAGCCGCCGTGACATGGGTTCCGACGACAATAAACACCACGGAAGCACCGGGAACGGCGTCGGCCACTGTGCGGACCAGGTCCACCGAATTCGGCAGGTTGGCCGCACCGACAATCCTGGTCAGATCATCAAGCACGCGCCGGGCGGAGGAATCGTGCAGTGGTCCGCGCTGGTCGTGCAGGCTCAGCTCCCGTTGCTCGCGTTTGGCCTGGATCGCGATCGAACCTGCCACCGAGATGGCCAGTTCCAGTTCGTCATCGTGGGCGTATTCGCTGGTGTTGATGCTCAGCGCGATGGCGATGTGCGCCCGCCGGGTTTCCTCGAACTGACGCACCATCAAAGTGTTGGTGCGGGCGGTGGTCTTCCAATGGATATGCCTGCGGTCGTCTCCGGCAACATAGTCGCGCAGCGCGTGGAAGGAAACATCCGCATTGGACAGCTCCGAACTCGGCAGACCCTCCAAGTCCTTAAGGAAGCCGGCGGCGGAGCCAGCCAGTGGCACGGTGCGCGGGTGCACGTAGAGGTCGGTGGCGTCCGTCCATTTGACCTGGCGACGCAGCACATGGAAGGGATCGGCACGTACCGAGCGCACCGGGCCGACCACGATGACGGCACGGCGGGCGGTCGGAATGGCAAAAAGATCCTCATGCAATTGCGCCGGTCTGAGCCGCGGCAGGTGGAAAGCGGCGAGGTTCTCCCCCACCGGGAGTTCCAGGGTGGCTGGCAGCAGTGGCCGGGCCGAGGTGTTGGTCACCGTGACGCTGCCCACGGCCTGGTCCCCCACCGCGACGCGGGTCAGCGCGAGATCCAGGGTCACCCCGTAGGCGGAACGGCCCAGGATGAAGGCCACGGCGACCACGAGCACGAGGGTGCCCACCAGGGCTGCGGCCAGTGCCTCCTGCCAGTGGAATACCGCTCCGAGCACCCAGAGCAGGACGACGACGGCGAGCACCACCCAGCCGAGCGCTGAGACCGGCCCGAACACCGGACCCAGAACCCTGCGCAACCAACCGCCAACCGTCCTGAGCAGTGGCCCGATCAGCAGGACCAGGACGCGACGGAGCTCCACCCACAATGAGACGGGGTGCAACCGGGTCGGGGAACCGTTCCGGCTGAAAGGTTGACGCAGGGTTGCGCGGACGGAACCCAGGAGCGAGCCAGATGCCACGGCAGGCCTAGCTGCGTTGCTGCGGGGCAGCGACGTCGGCGAGCACCCGTCGCAGCACCACCTCGGGGGTGGCACCGGCAAACTCGGCTTCAGGATCCATCACCAGTCGATGGGTCCAGACGACGGGAGCGAGCTCTTTCACATCGTCCGGCAGAACGTAGTTGCGGCCCTGTGCTGCAGCCCAGACCTTGGCGGCACGCACCATGGCGAGGGCACCACGGACGCTGACACCCAGGCGGGTCTCCGCCGCGTTGCGCGTCTCCTCGCAGAGCCGGGAGATGTAATCCAGTACCGCATTGTCCACGTGGTTGGTGGCGGCAAGATCGGTCATATCCGCCACTGCCGAGGTGGTGATGATCGGCTGCAGGGTGGAGGTCCGGTCACGCTGGGTGGCGCCTGCCAGCAGCTGAACCGTGGAGGCGTGGTCCGGGTAACCGATGGAGGTTTTGATCAGGAAGCGGTCCAATTGTGCCTCGGGCAGGCGGTAGGTGCCCGCTTGCTCGATCGGGTTCTGGGTGGCCAGCACCATGAACGGCTTGCCCGCTTCATAGGTCACGCCATCCACGGTGACCCGGGATTCTTCCATGACCTCCAGCAGCGCTGACTGGGTCTTCGGCGAGGCGCGGTTGATCTCATCTGCCAGCACGATCGTGGCGAAGATCGGCCCCTTGTGGAACTCGAACTTCTGGCTGCGCTGATCGTAGATCGTCACACCGGTCACGTCAGAGGGCAGCAGGTCCGGTGTGAACTGGATACGGGAGTTGGTGCCCTGCACCGTGGCGGAGAGTGCCCTGGCCAGCATGGTCTTACCGGTCCCCGGCGCGTCCTCAAACAACACATGCCCCTCGGCCAACAGCGCCGTGAAGGTCAGGCGGACCACCTGGGTCTTGCCCAGGACGGCCTGGCCCACGTTGCCCACCAATTTCTCAAAGGTGGCAGCAAACCAACCGGCTTGTTCGACGGACATGGTCATGACGTGTGTTCTCGCTTCTGTGTAGGGGTATGAGGTTGAGAGTGTGCCTGGATCAGCAATAGAGCGGCCCATTAGATGACACGTCTCGGGACGTCACCCACCGTCCGGCAAGGGTACCGTCCGGAATGTGATACCAGCCGCTGGTACCCCATGGGCTGCCGCACTTGTCGGCATGGGCAGTTCCGCCGGCGGGGAACCAGGGCCACGGTGGATTGGCTCCGCCCGACACTCCCTGGCAAGTGGTGTTGGAGGCGTTCCAAGCACCACCGCCATCGGGCTCGCTGCAGGTATTGCCATTCCACTTGGGGCCGGGGTTGTTGATGGTCGTGTACTGGGGCGGGGGCGGTCCACCACCGTTCGCTGTTGCCGAAGCAGGCGGAGCCGTTTGCGTTCCGATCGAATTGGTATTGCGCACCAGGACGGTGTGCGACTGGTTGTAGGTTCCACACACCTTGGTGTTGCTGGTGGCCCCGGTCGACTGCCAGCTGGCTCCACCATTACTGCTGAATTCCGTCTTCGCAATGTCTGCGTTTCCGGGTGCAGTCCAGCTGAAGTAGGCGCAAGGATCTCCCGCACCGCCCTGGCTGCCGCTGACCGCAGGAGTTCCAGGCTGACCGTACGGAGTCACCTGGTTGGAGGGGCCGGAGGCATCACCTGCGGAGCCATAGGCCGACGACTTGGCGTAGATCGTCGCCGTGGTGGCCTGACCGTTGACTGCGGAGACGTTGGCCGGGCTCGTGGTCACCTGGACCGGGTTTCCACCGTTGACACTGACCCAGTAGCTCATTTCGTTGGGACTGGAGCCGTTCAGAGCCGTACCGCTCAGCGGCTGCCAGGTCACCGCGATCTGGCGCCCAGCACCACCGATATTCGCTGGCGCGATGTTGGGTGGAGCCATCTGCCCGGGCTTGCTGACCGAACGCATCGGCGCGGACGGTGCGCTGGTCGGCGAATCGCCCGCCTTGTTGGTCGCCTTCACCGCAAACTGATACGGCGTCGTCGAGTTCGGCAGTTCCACCGTGGCATTGGTCGCGGTGAGCGGACCGATGGTTTGCACAGAGCTACCACCCTGCAGAACGTACAGCGTGTACTTGAGCTGGTTATCGCCGTTGCCATTGGGCGCGGTCCAGTTCACCGCCACGGTGTTCTTACCGGCCACCGCACTGGTGTTATTGGCGGTGGGCGCCGTCGGCTGGGCCGGAACACCCGCAGGCGTCTCCGCCACCGAGTAGGGGCTCCAGGCGGACGGATCTGGCGCGGTGTTCAGCGCGCGCACCCGGAAGGTGTACGCCGTGCCATTGCTCAGTCCGGTCCAGACCAGGCTGTTCCCGCTCACGCCGCTGCGCTGCGGGTTCTGACCCGCCGGGGCCGGAGAGATCTCGACATCGAACTTGGTCACCGGGGTGTAGTCACCGCTCGGGGTGCTCCAGGTGACCGTGATCTGCTGGTCACCGAACTTCGCTCCCGGCGCCGGGGGCGCATCCGGGGCCCGGTTAGGCGTGGCCGGAGCAGAGGCGGGCGATGCCGGAGAATCACCGACGGCATTGGTGGCCACCACGGTAAAGGTGTAGGCGGTTCCGTTGGTCAGACCGGTGATCTGGCAGGTGTTCGCGGGGCACTGTTGGCTGCCACCGGCGTAACTGACCTTGTACCCGGTGATCGGTGAGCCGTTGTCCGAGGAGGGTGCCCAGTTCAGCAGCACCGAATGATCCTTCACTTCGACCACCCGTGGGGTGTTCGGCGCATCGGGCTTTCCCTTGATGTTCATCTGGATCCGCGCGGTTGCCCGGCGGGTTACATCCCCCGTCGCATCCTGGACGGTGTAACGAACCACGGCGGCACCCTTGAAGTTTTCATCCGACTTCACGTCCACACGATCACCATTGATGGCGGCCGTGATCGCGGAACCACCCGCCTCCACCGTGACGTCGACCAGCTTGAGCGGCGTCTCCGGGAACGGGTTCACATCATTGGAGAGCACATCAACGGTCACAGTGCGCCCTGCCAGGGCGTCGGGCACCACATCATCATTCGCCACGGGCAGCGGCTTATCGGTGGCCTCTGCCACCACCGTGATGGCGGCCTTGACGTCCGGGTTGTGGCCATCGTTGACCTTGACCCCCACCGAGCCATTGGCACCGGCCTGGACGTCGCCCTTGACCTTGACCTTGAGCGTCGATCCGTCCAGGCTCACGTCGAAGTCTTTGGGCATATCGCCATCGAGCGAGAATTTGAGCGGATCGTTCTCCGGGTCCTGAGCCAGGGTGGAGAGATCCAGCGTCGCTTCCTTGCCCTTGGGCACCTGGAGGCTGGATCCGGCCATCTGCGGCGAGCGGTTCCGCGAGGGGTCCGGTTTGACGTCAACCATGACGGTCAGCGTGGATTTCAGGCCCTCCGGGTCGGTCGGGCTGGTGCCATCAGTGACCTCGAAGGTGATGGAGCCCTTGCCGAAGAAGTCCGGGTTGGCATTGTAGACAATGCTGGTTCCGTTGCCGCTGGCGGAGTTGTCCGACGGCGCACCGATCAGCGAAATCCGGTCTGCCTGGGTCAACCGGGGAGAACGCCCGGAGCGCACCTTGACGTACTCGTTGAGGTCCAGGGTGACGCTCTGGCCGGCCACGACCTGCAGCGGATCCGTCTTCTGCAGCACAGGGTGCATCTGCGTCAGGCCCGGCACCCAGACGATGGCGGTGCCCTGCAGGCCGTCCACATCCGTCACCGTGTAGGGGATCATCTGCGGTGCGTCGGTCAGGGTGACGTGCATCGTGCGGTCGCCGGTGATGCTGGCGGTTGGGTGCCCGTCGCGGATGGCGATCTTCAGATCGTCCGTGGTGCCGTCAGGATCCTCATCGTTTTTGAGAATCGGAACATCCACTGCGGTCTTACCCAGGGTTTCCTGTTCCGTGACATGGTCGTCACGGGCGATAGGTGCCTTGAGCGGAGCATCGGCAGTGACCGTCATCCGGATGTTCGCCTGAGCCGTGGCTTTGCCATCGCTCAAGGTGTATCCCATGGTGTAGACACCCGGCTTGGTGGGTGAGGTGAGCACCACGCGGCCCTGGGCATCGACCTCGGGAGCCATCTCGGAGGGGCCGTTGAAACCATCCTTGACCACATGCAGGCTGTCGCCGTCGGGGTCGGAGTCATTGAGCAGCACATCCAGCGCCACCTTGCGGCCGGGCCGCATCGACACGACATCGTCGTTGCCTACCGGAGGGTGGTTAACCAGTTGCAGGCCTGCCACACCCACCCGGACGCTGGCCGTTCCTTCAGCGCCGAAGCGATCCCGCACCCGGTAGGTGAAGGTATCAGTACCCGAAGAGCTGGAGGCCGCCGTGTACTGGATGAAGTTACTGGAGATCAGTGCTGTGCCGAGAGTTGGCGCCTTGTCGATGCCGACCAGCTGCACCGAGTCACCGTCCGGGTCGATCCCGCTCAGCGGCACCTGGATATTGGTGCTGGAACCGGCGATCACATGACCCACCAGGGCCTTGGGTGTCGGCGCCTGGTTATGGGCAGGATCCGCAGGCAGCACGTGAATCGTGATGTTGGCCGAGGCCTTCTGCCCGGCCGCATTGGTCACCGAGTAGATACCCGTGTACGTTCCGGGAACATTGCCCGCCAGGAAACGCAACTGATCCTGATCCGCGAACAAGGTCCCCGCATCGGCCGGAAGTCCCGGGTTCGGCACCACTGCCGGCGATTTGAGCGGCTGTCCATTGGGATCGATGTCATTGGCCAGGACCGGGATGTCCACCACATCGTTGGCGCGCACCGTGGCCTCGTCCGGATTGACGATCGGCGGCAGCAGGGTGGATGAGGGCAGCAGCGGAATCACCGAAATGTGACCCGTGGAAGTGCCGAACGCATTCGCCACGGTGTAGGTGACGTCGATGGCGCCCCGAAGCCCCTGGGTGTCGGTCAGCTTCACGACGCCGTGATCCAGCACGGAGACCGAGATCGGGGCACCTGAGGGCGCAGTGGCCGAACGGACCACCAGGACGCCGCCCGCCGGGTCGGTATCGTTCCCCAGAACGTCCACCAGCACGCTGCCGCCGCTGGGCAGCAAGGCCAGGTCCTTGACCGCGATCGGCGGGCTCTTGGTGTCCGGTTCCACCACATCGACCCGGATCAGGCCCATGGCACTCTGCGGGCCGTTACTCACCTGATAGGTCAGGTACACCGGACCGGGGTTCTTCGGGGTCACGGTGAAGGTGTTGTCCTCCGCGATATCGGAGCGGTCGATGGCGGGGTTCTGCTCCACGCTGGCCAGACGCAGACCCTTCCCAGAGGGGTCGATATCGTTTTTCAGCGGCGCAACCGTCACCGGCTGGCCCACCACGGCTCGCACGAAGTCGGCATTGGCTATGGGCGGTGAACTCGCCGGTGCCTTCACGTTGATCTTGATCTGCTTCTGGACCGGGGCGCTGCCATCGGAGACCGAGATGGTCATGGTCTTGATACCAGGCGTGGTGCTCTGGTCGCGGTAGGTCAGATCCCCGGCCGGCGTGGTGGTGATCTGCGCTGATTTGTCGTCAGAGACCGCATTGGTGAGGAAGATATCGTCGCCATCGGGGTCGCGCCAGTCGGTGAGCAGATTCTGAGTCAGCGTCTGGCCCTGCTCGATCACCAGAGTGGTGTCACGCAGCATAGCCGGCGGGCTGTTCTGGCCTTCCGGGATGACATGCAGGGTGACCGTGGCGGTGGCTTCACCGCCACGGCCGTCCATGGCGGTGTACGTGAAGGTGTCACTGGTGATCGAGGTGTTGGCCGGGATGGTGATCTGAAGCCCGGTGCCGCCGTAGACGGTCTCCACCGTGCCGATTTTGGGCTGGCTGGACGGGGGCCGGACGGTGAGCACATCGCCGTCCGGGTCCGAGTCATTGAACAGGACAGGCAACAGGGTGGTCCTGCCGGCGC
This sequence comes from Psychromicrobium xiongbiense, assembly GCF_030271165.1. Lineage (GTDB taxonomy): Bacteria > Actinomycetota > Actinomycetes > Actinomycetales > Micrococcaceae > Renibacterium > Renibacterium xiongbiense. The sequence goes on from NZ_JASSZH010000021.1 coordinate 195,835, forward strand.
GGACGCCGAAGTCATCGGGCACCGCATTCGGTGGGCGGTTGGGCTTGGTCCGGTCCGGAAGAGTGTTCACGAAGTTCGGATCGGCCGAGTCCTTCTGCGAATCGGGGCTATTCTTCGTCTGGGTCTGCAGATCCTGCCAGTTATTGACGATCACCATGTTCTGGTTGACCAGCCAGACGATGCCGCTGTTCACGTCATTGAGCACCACGGCGTCGCGGTTCTGCCGCAACACCAGCACCGCACCCGCTGAGGCCGTCGGTACATCCTGCACCGAGTTGTCCTGGCCCTTGCAGTAGCGGACATATTTATTGGCCCCGGACCAGGCCATGTGCACGCAGCCCTGCTGCTGAATCGGGGCTGCCGGGGTACCGGAAGCATGCGGATCGAAGTATTCCTGGCCCGAACCGTCCAGCGGCTGCCAGATCAGGCCTTTGCCGGTGCCGATGGCCACATGATCGCCGTCCGCACTGTGCTGCTGCAGTTGCGCACCCTTGGTGCTCGCCGCATCGAGCTGGACGGTCTTGCCGCCGGGCAGATACACCTTGCCGCTGCCTTCATCCAGCACCACTGGTTTATTGCCCACCACGGTGATCTGCACCTTGGATTCGGTGCTCAGGCCGGAGAGCTTCTCGGTCTTCCTGGCGGACACTGCGCCATTGGCATCGGTGGTCAGCGTGGTCAGCTCACCGGTCACCCCGCTGACCACGTACACCGTGTCATCGAGGCCCACCACGACCGCCGGGTTGGCAAGCCCTTCGAGCGCGGCCTTGCTGTTCTTCTCGTCGAAGGAGCTTGCCGTATTAGCCGTGAGGACCCACACCTTGGACTGGCGCGCATCGGAGAGAGCCAGAATGTTGGTGCCCAGCTCCGCCTGCTTGCCTCCGCCCAGTTTCGCCTCAGGCTGCAGGACCATTGCGGGGACGTCCACCGGGGAGAGCACCGAGCCGGCATCGTTGTCCATGAAGACCTGACTCGCCTGCTGGAGCACATCAAAGCCGCTGGTCGTTGCGGAGAATCCGCCGTCAAGGATTCTGGACTGCACGTTGAGGTGGCCCACCAGGCTCTTTGAGCGGTTGGTAACCCAGACAGAACCGTCGTTGAGATTCACGTCCGTCGTCTTGAAACCGGGGTAGATGACGGCTGCGGCCACCAGCGCACCCGCCAGAAGGGTCACCACGCCGCCGGCAAGATAGCGAGATTTGCTCTTCAGTCGTCTCGTAATGCCAGTCAGTGCCATAGTTCGGTGCCCCCGGGCTCCTGGTTGAGGAGCAGTCAATGTGTGGTTCGTGCGTATCGGCAGGGTGACCATGAGGTCATGGCGGCGAGGAATCTTCCCCGGACAGCCCTAATCCCACCCGATGGATTTAGCCTTGTCCAGTGTGCCATTCCGTCCACCGGGGATGCAATGGGGACTCCTCCCCATGGCAGCCTGAGAGGGAAGTCCCCTGAACGCAACTCGCGGGCGGTTCAGTCGACGACGAGCCCCAGGCCCTGCCCTCGGAACAACTGCACGGGGCGGACCGGGCCAAACCCACGAATTTCCTGCTCCGGCTGCGGTTCAAAGATGTACCGCACATCTCCGGCAAGTGCGCTGGCGGTCAATTCATCGACCAGCACCGCTCCCGGATCGGCGAGCGCGGTCAACCGTGCCGCCAGATTGACCGTCGGTCCGTAAATGTCGCCCAGCCGGGACAGAATCCTTCCCCACACCATGGACACCCGCGCCTGGGGCAGGATCTCATCCGCCGTGAAGGCTTCCGCCAGGGCCAGCGAAATCTCAGCCCCCGCCACCGGCGTCTCCGCCGTATAGAGAACCTCGTCCCCCACCGTTTTGATCAGCCGCCCGCCGCCCACCGAGATGATCTCTGCGCAGCGGTTCTCAAACCGCTGCACCAGTTGCGCCAGGGTCTTTTCATTCATCCGACGGGAGAGCGAAGTGTAACTGACCAGGTCAGCAAAGCCGACGGCGCGGGCCAAGGGCAGCGGGGCGTCATCTTCATCCCCTTCACGACCCGCCTCGCTGGCCAGCAGACCGGATCCCGCACGCACGGCCATCCGCTGCACGCCGGCAGCCATCTGCCGCCGCCAGGCATAGACCAGCATCTCCTGGAGCGGATCGATCAGCTCGGGTAGAGCTGTGACCAGCTCCTCACGGGCCTGCGCATCGCTGACACCTCGTTGGGCCACCAATTCCTCCACCATGGCCTCGACCTGCCAGACGACAATCCGATCGGTCATCTGTCCGACCGCGCGGGTCAGCGAAATGGCGGCTTCCTCGGTCAGCTTGCCGTTGCGCACCAGGTCAATGATCCGGGTCAGAGCCTCCTGATCCGCTTCGGTGAAGGCGCGGTCGTCATCGCCGATGTTGGGGAAGCCCAAGGCACGCCACAGTTTGCGGGCGGAGAGCAACGACACTCCCGCACCAGCAGCAACCTCGCGCCGGTGCAGAGTTCGCTCCCCGCCCAGAAGCTGACTTTCCAGGGACCGCACTGCCTGGCGGACGGAAGCGGATACTGCCTCGTCGTCCGGGATGAGCTCGCCCAGCGTCGGAGCGGCAATTTCCAGCTCATCGCCCGTCATCGACACCGGTCCCCTTCCAGTTCAGCATTCGTATCCCGGGTTGTGCCTCGCCGGAGGCAGCCGCCACGGAATCCAACCAGGCTGAATGCGGAAGGGCTTCCATGGCGGTCAAAATCAAGTGCCGGAAGGTCTTGATCTCGGGCACATCCGGGAGCACCACTGAGGAATCAAGACCCGCATACAAGGTTACCGTTCCCGAACGCAGCAGGCGCCCGAGCACGCCCTGATGCACTGTGACATTACTGAGCGAGGCCAGGGGAACATCATGCTCCTGACGGCGGAGCATTCCCCTCCGGATCAGGAGTCGCCGCGAGGTGAGAACGTAGAGAGTTCCGCGCCAGCGCAGGTAACGACGGACGGGGTACGCCAGCAGGACGATGCCGGCCAGCACCAGGATGGCGAGACTCAGCGGCCCACGGTACTGCTGCCAGCTCGGATCCCAGCGCCCCCGCACCGTCCAGGCGAGAAGTGCGCCAGCCACGGTGAAGATCACGATGGTCCAGATGGCCGGCCAGAACAGGGAACGTGCCTGCGGGCTGGTCCGGACCAGAACCTGTTCGCCCGGAAGCAACGCCCTATGCATAACTGCCCGTCGCACCGGGGCTTCTGCGCAGGTGAACGACATCGGCCGCAGAGACCGTGTGCTCTACACCCTGGGCGTCGATCAACAGCAGTGCCCCCTGGGCATCAAGACCGCTTGCGGTGCCATAGATCAGGCGGCCGCCGGGAAGTTCGGCACGGACCTGCTGGCCCAGGGTGTGGAGCAAGGACGCGACCACTGCATGAAGCACAGGTTCCCCGAGCGGCCCCGGCGCCAGAATGTTCCCGCAGCGGGCCTCGAAATCCGCCACCAGGGCACAGACCCGTCGAACATAGGCGATGAGCAGCGATTCCCGATCCACCCGCCCGCCGGCGAGCAGCACCGAGGTCGCGGTGGGCACTGGAAGTTCCTCGGCCGACTGGGAGACGTTGATGCCCGTGCCGATGATGACCTGGGCGGTGGGCCCGGGCGATACCAGCCGTAGCAGGATACCGGCAATCTTCAGGGCTGCACCGTCCTGCTGTGGCACCACGACGTCGTTGGGCCATTTGATCCGCGCACCCACATCGAACTCCTCAAGGGCGCGGCAGAGTGCGACGGCGCTCAGCAGACTGAGCCAGCCGAGAGCAGCATCCGGGATTCCTGAGGGGCGCAGGAAAAGGCTGGCAGCCAGCGAGGATCCGAGGGGCGCGCTCCAGCTACGGCCCAGACGGCCCTTGCCGCTGAGTTGCTCCTCGGCAGTGAGCAGGTTCGGAGCAGGCCATCCGGGGCCTAGTGCCGCCAGATCGTCATTGGTCGATCCCGTTGCCACCACTCCCTCGAGGCGTTGCAACGGTCCTGCTGGTTCCAGCAGTGCCCCCCGTAAGCGCCCGAGGTCAAGGGCTCGCCGAGCATCGGCATCGGCGTCGTCCCGGGGGGTTTCCATAGCGCCAATCCTAGCGAAGGCCGGGTTCCGGCTCACGGCTGCCCGGTATCGTCGCCGCGGTGTCGGGTTGCGGAAGCCGGGGCTGATCGACACCATGAGATCTGCCGCTTTTTGTAGAGTGTCTACACTGGCAGCCCTCCCGGAGCTGGTTAGACTGGCAGGAGATTTAGAGGAAACAGCTAAAAATGACAGTTTCCAGCCGACACCTTGTCTGAAACTTTGATGATCCGGAGCCTGACGTATGAGCCACGACCTGACCACCACCGCGGGAAAGATCGCAGACTTCCACGATCGACTCGCACAGGCTGCCCAGCCCTCGGGTCCGGAGGCCATCGAGAAACAGCATGCCCGGGGCAAGAACACCGCCCGGGAGCGGATCGCCCTGCTGCTGGATGAGGACTCCTTTGTGGAATTCGATGCCCTCGCGGTGCACCGCTCCACGGCGTTCGGGATGGAGAAGAAGAAGCCGCTGGGTGACGGTCTGGTCTCCGGCTACGGCACTGTCGATGGGCGCCTGGTGGCCGTCTACAGCCAGGACTTCTCGGTCTACGGCGGCTCCCTGAGCCAGGTCAACGGTGAAAAGATCGTCAAGGTCCAGGAGTTCGCCCTGCGGAACGGCTGCCCGGTGGTCGGGATTCTGGACGGTGGCGGCGCGCGCATTCAGGAAGGCGTCGCGTCCCTGGCCATGTTTGCCGACATCTTCCGCAACAACGTCCATGCCTCCGGAGTCGTGCCGCAGATCTCCGTCATCATGGGCCCCTCCGCCGGTGGCGCCGCCTACTCCCCCGCGCTCACCGACTACGTGGTCATGGTGGACAAGACGAGCCACATGTTCATCACCGGCCCCGACGTGATCAAGACCGTGACCGGCGAGGACGTGGATATGGAGACCCTCGGCGGGGCGCGGCAGCACAACGCCACCACCGGCACCTCCACCTATCTCGCAGCCGATGAGACGGACGCCCTGGAGTTCGTCCGCGAACTCCTGGATTTTCTGCCCTCCAATAACCTCTCCGAGGCTCCGCTCACCGAGCACGACCAGGAGTTGGAGATCGACGACGCCGATCTGGCGCTGGACACACTGATCCCCGATTCAGCCAACCAGCCCTACGACATGCGGACCCTGATCGAAGGAATTGTCGATGACGGCCATTTCCTCGAGATGCAGGCACTCTACGCACCCAATGTGATCATCGGCTACGGTCGGGTCGAAGGCCACAGCGTCGGCATCGTGGCCAACCAGCCCATGCAGTTCGCCGGAACTCTGGACATCTCTGCGTCAGAGAAGGCCGCCCGCTTTGTCCGCCACTGCGACGCCTTCAACATCCCCATCATCACTCTGGTGGACGTGCCCGGCTTCCTGCCCGGCAAGGACCAGGAGTTCCAGGGCATCATCCGCCGCGGCGCCAAGCTGCTTTATGCCTACGCCGAGGCCACCGTGCCCAAGCTCACCGTCATCACCCGTAAGGCCTATGGCGGTGCCTACATCGTCATGGGATCGAAGAAGCTCGGGGCCGATCTGAACTTCGCCTGGCCCACGGCCCAGATCGGCGTGATGGGCGCCCAGGGTGCCGTCAACATCCTGTACCGCCGTGAACTCGCCGCAGCGGCAGCCGAGGGCGCGGACGTCGAAGCCCGCCGGGCCGAGGTGATCCAGCAGTACGAAGAGGAACTGCTCAACCCGTATCAGGCGGCCCAGCTGGGCTACGTCGATGCCGTCATCGCCCCCTCGGAAACCCGACTCCAGCTGATCCGCGGTCTGCGGGCGCTGCGGGACAAACGCGCGGCCCTCCCGGCCAAGAAGCACGGGAACATTCCCCTATGACCTCCCTCGACTCGCAAGCTCGCCGTGGGGCCCTCGGTCAGGGGCCCCACCCTATGATCCCCACGACCTCCCAGAACTCGCAGGCTCGTTCCGGGGCCCTCGGTCGCGTGGGCCCATCCCTCGACTCGCAGGGTGAGGCGCCGATTTTTGATGTCGCCCGCGGGGATCCGAGCCCTGAGGAACTGGCTGCCGTGACGGTCGTGCTGCTTGCTGCCCTGACCGAGCAGGGACCCGAACAGCAATCGACAGGGACCGGCCGGGAGTGGGCCCGCCGCGCCCGGCTGAAGCTCGCTCCGACACCGGGTCCCGGTGCCTGGCGTCGATCCGTTCGACTGTAGATTTCACGCGCTTCTGCTGTGGCCTTTCGTCGCGATCTGGCTCGCCATCTGCGCTGGATTTTCCAGGCCGCGTAACAACTAGCCTGTCGCGGGCTGGGATACAGCACCTGCACAGCGGTTGACCATAGTCTTCCGGACGTGAACCGTCGAACAATTGTCGTCAACTCAGCGCTCGGGCTGGTGGCGGTGGCCCTCGTGGGCGGGCTCTATGCCGTCACCACCGCCAGTGCCCACCCCACGAGCTCCACCGGCTCCCGCACCGTGGCTGTCTCCCGGGCATCGCTGCAGCAGATCGCCACGGCCACCGGCAGCGTCTCCTCCATGAGCACCACCGGCGTCACCGGCGGGAACTGCACCGGGGCGGTGACCGCCATCAAGGTCACCATCGGCCAGCAGGTCACCGCCGGCCAGGAACTGTTCGACATCGATCCGACCAATGCGCAGAACGCGGTAAGCTCGGCGCAGGCGCAGCTGGATTCGGCCACCTCGCAGTCAGGCCAGCAGGCTGCGCAGGCCTCCAACGCCGTGGCACAGGCTCAGTCGCAGCTGAGAAACGCACAGCAGACCCAGGGCCTGGATGCACAACAGGCTGCGGCCGCCATCGCCAATGCGCAGAACCAGCTCACCGCCGATCAGGCGGCGCTGGCTCAGGCACAGGCCACGGCATCGGCCTCGCCGAACAGCAGCCAGGCTGCCGGTGCCGTGACAGCCGCCCAGGGGCAGGTGGCCAAGGATCAGCAGGCTCTCACCCAGGCACAGAACCAGCAGCAGACTCAGTCGCTCAAGGACCAGCAGCAGGTGGACGGCGCCCAGGTGAGCCTCAATTCGGCCGTGAATTCACAGGCCAACCCGACCTCAGGCTCGGTTGGGAGCGCCCAGGTGGCGCTCCAGACGGCACAGGCCAATCTGGCTCAATGCACCGCCAAGGCGCCCTCCGACGGCACAGTCACCGCGATCACGGCGGTGGTCGGGACGAATGCCACCGCGAATTCCGGTTCCAGCAGCAGCTCTTCGGCAGCCAGCACCACGCCCGGCCTGGTCACGCTGTCCGACACCGGCCATCTGCAGGTGGTCGCTCCCTTCACTGAATCGGACGTTTCCGCGATCAAGACCGGGCAGAGCGCCAGCTTTGATTTCCCGGCACTAAAGGCAGCCGCCACCGCGGCACCGGTCACCGGAACCGTGACGGCCATCGCTGCCACCGCGGTCACCACCAACGGTGTGGTGACCTACAACGTCACCGCCAGCATCGCCAACCCGCCGTCCACCGTGAAGCTGGGCCAGAGCGTCAATGTCTCCGTCCAGACCGCTTCCGCCGACAATGCCTTAGTAGTCCCCACACTCGCCATCACCGCTACCGGCTCCAAGCAGAGCGTCACGGTGGATCGCAACGGCACTCAGCAGAACGTCACTATCACCACGGGCATCACCGCCAACGGTCGCACCGAAGTGCTGACCGGCCTCTCCGAGGGCGACCAGGTGGTACTGCCCAGCGTGACCACCAGTACCGATACCAGCACTCAGAACACCCGTGGCGGCCTCTTCGGTGGCACTGGCGGGACCGGTGGAGCTGGCGGCACTGGCGGTGCCGGCTCCGGGAACCGGGGAGGTGCCGGTGGCAACAGCAGCACAGGTAAGTAGCGCGCTGGGCAACAGTTCAACGGTGCGTAGCCGCTCCTTGCGCCCCCGGCGGGCGGCGGCACCGGTACGTACCGTCATTGCGCTCGATGCCGTCCACAAGATTTACGGCCAGGGAGAAGCCGAGGTGCGCGCGCTGGACGGTGTGGACCTGCGGATCAACCGGGGCGAGTTCGTCGCCATCGTCGGCGCTTCCGGCTCCGGCAAGTCCACCATGATGAACATCATCGGATGCCTCGACGCACCCACCTCCGGCAGCTATCTGCTGGATTCTATCGCCACCGGTGAGCTCGACGAGCACCAGCTGGCACAGATTCGCAATCGGAAAATCGGCTTTGTCTTTCAGAACTTCAACCTGATCCCCCGGACCAAGGCGGTGGACAATGTCGCGCTGCCGCTGGCCTACCGCGGAGTACCCCGCAAGGAACGTCACGAACGCGCCCTGGCAGCACTGGACGCCGTCGGGCTCTCCTCACGGGCCGGGCATCTGCCCTCGCAGCTCTCCGGTGGTCAGCAACAACGCGTCGCCATTGCACGGGCACTCGTCACCGAACCGGTGCTTCTGCTGGCCGATGAGCCGACAGGCGCCCTGGACACCCACGCTTCGGAGGACATTCTGAACCTTTTCGCGGGTTTGCACGCACGCGGCCGGACGATCGTGATGATCACGCACGAGCCCGAAGTGGCAGCCCGCGCCCAACGCATGGTGCGTATGCAGGACGGGCGGATCATCTCCGATTCAGGGAGTGCACGATGATCGGGGCGGCGATCCGCTTTGCCCTCTCCGGCATCGTGGCCAACAAGATGCGCTCAGCGCTGACCACCCTGGGCATCGTGATCGGTATCAGTGCGGTCATCACCTTGCTGGCGGTCGGGGCGGGAAGCTCGAATGCGATCAAGGACCAGATCAGCAAGCTGGGCACCAACGTGCTCACGGTCAACCGGGCGACCGCGACCGGCGGCAGGTCAACCGGCGGCAGTGCCACCGGCACCCGGTCCAGTTCCACCAATCTGACCCTCGAGGACGAACAGGCACTCCTCGACCCGGTGCTCGCACCGGATGTCGCTCAGGCTGCTCCCGTGGTCTCGGCCCAGTCGATCACGGCGAGCCTGGGGTCATCCTCACATTCCGTTGCCAGCACCCTGGGCACCACCGCGTCCTACTTCGGCATCACCGACTTCACGGCCGCCGCCGGGCGCCTGCTCAATGACGGCGATGCCAACAGCTCGGTGGTGGTGCTGGGGAACAGTGTCGCGATCGATCTGGCCACCAACCCGGCCAGCCTGGTCGGTCAGTCGGTTTCGCTCAATGGCCAGAATTTCACCGTGGTCGGTGTGCTGGCGGCCAAGGGAAGCAGCGGACTTAACGACCCCGATGACGTCGCCATGGTTCCGCTGACCACAGCCAAGGACAAGTTCACCGGCTACACCCAGTCGCTGTCCTCGATTTCGGTGCAAGCCGCCAGCCCGGAGGTGATGACCCAGGCGCAGAATGAGATCCAGCAGATCCTCGATGCGCGGCATCACGTGACCAGCGCCAACCGTGACTACCAGGTGCGCAATCAGGCACAGGTACTCACGACGGCGACGTCCACCACACAGACTCTCACCGGACTGCTGAGCGCGGTGGCTGGGATCAGTCTCCTGGTGGGTGGCATCGGCGTCATGAACATCATGCTGGTCACCGTCACCGAGCGCACCCGGGAAATCGGCATCCGCAAGGCCATCGGTGCCACCCGCGGCAATATCGTCACCCAGTTTCTCATCGAGTCGCTGATCATCTCGATCCTCGGTGGCCTGGTGGGAATCGCTCTGGGCTTCATCGCCTCGTCCTTCCCAATTCTGGGCGTCCAACCACAGGTCCAGTGGTGGACGGTCTGGCTCAGCGTGGCCGTCTCTGCCGGCATCGGCCTGATCTTTGGTATCTATCCTGCGAACAAGGCGGCCAAGCTCCGCCCGATTGACGCACTTCGCTATGAATGAGGACCCCATGAACCACCACTCTGATGCTGAATCTGAACCCGCCGAGACGGAGGCGCTACCGATTCCCGCTGCGGGTCTGGAGGCCCCGGAAGATCTGGACTCGACGGATCTGGACCCAGCCGATGACGTTGACGATGCCGAGGATCCGGAGGATGCCGAACCCTTTGTGCCGGCACCGCGCTACCGGCTGGGCAGGTTCTCCAAGATCCTGATCTGTGTATGCCTGGTGCTCGCCGGGAGCCTGGGTGGCGCTGCCATCCAGAAAGCGGTGGACGCAAACAGCAACCGGGGCGGCCAGGGTGGTTTCAGCCAGTTCCAGGGCACCAACCGCTCCACCTCGAACAGCACCTCTGATCCGAGCAGCGACTCCACCTCGACCTCGACGCGCGGCCCAGGCCGGGGCGGGCGCGGTGGTCAGGGTGGAGCTGGTGGCGCAGGCGGCGGAGCTGGAGCAGGTGGCGGTACGCCCTAGCCCCCTACGCCTTCCTCTGGCCTCCCAACTGGCTAGCAGTAGCGGGGAGAGGTTGGGGAGGTGAAGGGCAGAGGATCGGGGGTGGTCTCGCGCTCCGAGGTCATCAGCACGTAGGCTCGAGGGCGTGACTGAGAACACTCAAACCACCAGAACCCCTTCCGCCATCGATGCGATTGCCGAGGACTACTGCACCTCGCTGTTCGCTCTCTACCCCGAGGCTGCAACCCAGCTGGGTATCGCTGGCTTCGAACGCGACTACCGCGACTACTCGCCCGCAGGCAATGCCGCCCTGGCCGAGCTGCACCGTGACACGCTGACTCGGCTGGGCCAGGCTGAGCCGGTGGACGACGTCGACCGAGTTACTCTGGCTGCCATGCGCGAGCGCCTGGGCCTGCTCGTGGAGACTTACGACAGCGGCTGGGATGAGGCGAACCTGAACAATATCGCCTCCCCCGCGCAGGGAATCCGCGCGATCTTCGACCTGATGCCGACGGCCACCGCAGATGACTGGGCTAACATTGCTGGCCGACTGCACAACCTGCCGACCGCGCTGGCCGGATACATCCGTTCACTGACCGCTGCCGAACAGGACGGCAAGGTCGCCGCACGCCGCCAGGTCGCCATCGTCGCGGAGCAGAGCGCAAAATACGCCGAGAACGGCGGCTTCTTCGACTCGCTCGTGGAGCAGGGTGCAGCGTTCGATGGCGGCACCGGCCTGGATGAGGATGCCCTGGCGGAGCTGCGCAGCGGTGCAGACGCCGCCAAGCTCGCCTACCACGGGCTCTCGATCTTCCTCACCCAGCACCTCCTGCCCAAGGCGCCAGAGAAAGATGCCGTCGGTCGGGCACGCTACACCCTCGCCTCCCGTGACTTCCTCGGTGCGGCCGTGGACCTGGAAGATACCTATCAGTGGGGCATCGCCGAACTCGACCGGATTATCGCCGAGCAGGAGGCCGTGGCCGAGCAGATTCGCCCCGGCGCGAGCATCGAGGAAGCCAAAGAGATTCTCAATGCTGACCCGGCCCGCCAGTTGAAGGGAACCGAGGCCCTGCAGACCTGGATGCAGGGCCTCTCCGACCAGGCCGTGCAGAACCTCGCCGGCTCGCATTTCGACATCGAAGGCGCCATGCGCACCCTCGAATGCATGATCGCCCCCACCCAGGAAGGCGGCATCTATTACACCGGTCCCAGCGACGACTTCTCCCGCCCAGGCCGGATGTGGTGGTCGGTACCGGAAGGTGAGGACTCCTTCACCACCTGGGCCGAGACATCCACGGTGTATCACGAAGGTGTCCCCGGGCATCACCTGCAGGTCGCCACGGCCGTCGCGCAGGCCGCCACTCTGAACATGTGGCGCCGCAACCTCTGCTGGGTCTCCGGCCACGGCGAGGGGTGGGCGCTTTACGCGGAGCGACTGATGGATGACCTGGGGTATCTGTCTGATCCCGGCGACAAGATGGGCATGCTCAACGGCCAGCGGATGCGTGCGGCCCGCGTGGTCTTCGATATCGGCGTCCACCTGGAACTCGAGATGCCGGAGCGTTGGGGCAGCGGGACGTGGACCTCGGACTCGGGCTACGAGTTCCTGAAGAAGAATCTGGATATCTCGGAGGGCCAGCTGAACTTCGAGTTCACCCGTTACCTGGGCTGGCCGGGCCAGGCACCGTCCTACAAGGTGGGCCAGCGCATCTGGGAGCAGTTGCGGGATGCCCGTGCAGCCCGCGATGGCGAGGCTTTCGATCTGCGGGCTTTCCACACCGAGGCATTGAAGCTCGGCGGCCTTCCGCTGGATGTACTAAAGGAGACGCTGCTGGGCTGAGCCCGGTCGTCATCGCTCAACAGGATCAGAGCGAGTCACGCCAGCAGGAAAAGTCACACTCCGCAACCTGAGCTAGATATGGTTTCTCTGAGAAACTAAAGTTTTGGGGTGACTTCTTCTGCTGGCGTGACTCGCTCCGCATCCCCTGTACCCGCCTGGGCCCGATCCTTCGGGTTCCAGATCATCGCCGCTTTGGTGGTCGGCCTGGCCCTGGGCCTGCTGGCCAAGAGCCTCGGTGCCACCGCCAAGAACCCGAACGGCCTGAGCACCACCCTCTCGACCATCGGCAGCAGCTACGTTTATCTGCTGCAGGCCGCCGTCGTGCCGCTCATCTTCACCGCGGTGGTGAGCTCCATCGCGAATCTGCGCCAGGTCTCCAATGCGGCCAAGCTCGCCTGGAACACCCTGCTCTGGTTCGCTATCACGGCCTTCATCGCCGTGCTGATCGGCATCGGACTGGGTCTGATCTTCCAGCCGGGCACCGGAACCGACCAGAAGACACCTGCGGATTACACCGGAAAGACCGGTGACTGGTGGGCCTTCCTGACCGGACTGATCCCCCACAACTTCCTGGGTCTGGGCGCCAGCTCGACCCCTGGCACCGGCGGCGCAGTCAGCACTTCGGTCAGCTTCAATGTCCTGCAGATCCTGGTCATCGCCATTGCGATCGGCATCGCCGCACTCAAGGTTGGCGCCAAGGCTGAGCCCTTCCTCACCTTCACTTCCTCCGCACTGGCCGTGATCCAGAAGGTTCTCTGGTGGATCATCCGTATCGCTCCGATTGGCACCATCGGCCTGATCGGCAACGCAGCGGTGAGCTACGGCTGGGACACCATGGGATCCCTGGCCAAGTTCGTCCTGGCCATCTACGTGGGCCTGGCCATTGTGCTCTTCGTGGTCTACCCGGTCCTGGTCCGCACGCATGGTCTGAGCATTAAGCAGTACTTCTCCGGCGTCTGGCCGGCGGTTCAGATGGGCTTCGTCTCCCGTTCCTCGGTGGGCACCCTGCCGCTGACCCAGCGCGTCACGGAGCGGAACCTGGGCGTTCCGCGGGCCTACGCCTCCTTTGCCGTGCCGCTGGGCGCCACCACCAAAATGGACGGCTGCGCCGCGATCTACCCCGCCGTCGCCGCGATCTTCGTGGCCCAGTTCTTCGGCATCCACCTCGACTTCGGCCAGTACCTGCTGATCGTCCTGGTCTCGGTCCTGGGCTCCGCCGCCACCGCAGGCACCACCGGCGCGGTCGTCATGCTCACGCTGACGCTCTCCACGCTGGGCCTGCCGCTGGCGGGTGTCGGCCTGCTGCTGGCCATCGACCCAATCATCGATATGGGCCGCACAGCCGTCAACGTGGCAGGGCAGGCCCTGGTACCCACCCTGGTGTCCAAGCGCGCCGGAATCCTCGATCTTGCGCTGTACAACGCTCCGCGCAATGGCGATCCGTTCGCTGAAGAAACGGCAGCCGATACCGCAGAGGCGCCTGCCGCGCCTGCCTCTGGCTCGGCTGAGACTGACGATGAGACTGAAACCGACGCTGCACGCAAGGTTCCTGTCAACGCCTGAGCCTCAGGAATCAGTCACCACCAGCACAGTCAAAGCCCGCCCCACGCACCATATGGGGCGGGCTTTTTGTCATCGCTTCATCACAGGAGTTCTGGTGGTGTCCTGGAAGGTGCTGGGATACTCTTGCCACGGAACCATCCAGTGCCCAGGCCTTGAACCGCAGGCCTTTCAGGCTCAGGCCTTTTGAGGAGTAACCATGATCATCGTCACGACCAATGACATTCCGGGGTACCGGATCGACGCCATCTTCGGCGAGGTGATGGGCCTGACTGTCCGAGCCCGGAACATCGGTGCCAACTTCACGGCCAGCTTCCGCGCCATCGGTGGCGGTGAGTTGCCCGAGATGACCAAGGCCCTGTACGAAAGCCGTCACGAAGTGATGAACCGTATGGTGGTGGAGGCGCAGCAGAAGGGCGCCAATGCGATCATCGCCATGCGTATGGATACCTCGGAAATGGGACAGACCTGGACGGAGGTCTGCGCCTACGGCACGGCCGCCTACGTCATCCCGATCCCCGAAGGCCAGCCGGGCGCCACCGGCCAGTCGGCGTACCTCTCGCAGAACCCGCAGGCTCCGCAGACGCCCACCCCGCAGATGCCGGCCAACGTCCAGCAAGCCTGGTGAGCCCCTCGCTCATCCTCGCCTCGGCCTCACCAGCCCGGGCCCAGCTTCTGCGCCATGCAGGCCTGTCGTTCACGGTGAGGGTGTCCTCGGTCGATGAGGACGCTCTCGCTGCTGCCCATCCGGAGGCCGATGCCGCAGCGACGGCTCTGTTGCTCGCCCGGGCTAAGGCCGAGGCAGTGGCGGCCCTGCCCGAGGCAGCCGGTGCGCTAGTGCTCGGCTGTGACTCCGTTTTTGAGTTCGATGGTGCCATCCACGGCAAACCCCATACCCCGGAGCGGGCGCGTGCCCGGTTGCAGGCGATGAGCGGCCGGTCGGGCGTCCTGCACACCGGCCACTGGCTGGTCGATGCCCGTGACACCGTGGCGCCGGGTGAGGACCGGCCGGGATGTGGAACAGTCGCCTCCGCTACGGTGCATTTTGATCCTCTGTCCGAGGCGGATATCGATGCATATATCGCCACCGGCGAGCCCCTGGAGGTGGCCGGGTCCTTCACCCTCGACGGCCGCGGCGCGGCCTTCATCTCCTCCGTGGAAGGCGACCCGAACACCGTGATCGGGCTGTCCCTGTCCACACTCCGCAGCCTGTTGAACCAGCGGGGCCTCGCGATCACCGAGCTCTGGGCCTGAGCAATGTCTGGGCCTGAGGCAGTCGCCCGGGCTTAGACTGGGCTATCCGGGCTTAGACTGGGCTATTCCGCGCAGCAAAGGAGCCGTAATGTGTCCCGGAACCGGGCCTACCCTCCCGGCGGATCTGACCAGCAGGGAGCTCCAGCATCATGCGCTCAAAGCGCGTGAAGAGCTCAGCGGCGGATCTCTCGGCGAGCGACTGCTGCGCCCCATGGTCAGGGAGTCCTGGTTACGATCCCTGCAGCATCTGGGGCCAACCGGCCGTGCCGAGCCCGTGTCGATGTGGAGCGCCGAGGAACTCGAGGAGTACCGCAACTCCCATCCGCTGGCTCTGATGCTCCCGGTGATCAATCAGCTGCTGGTGCGGCCGGGCGTCGAGAGTGGCCTGCTGGTCGTCATCGGGGATGAACATGGAAGGCTGCTCTGGGTCAATGGCGAGTCAGCGATGCTCGATCGTGCTGAAGCCATCGGCTTCGCCGAAGGAGCCGACTGGTCGGAGGCTGCCATGGGCACGAGTGCCCCCGGAACGGCCCTGGCCCTGAACCGGCCGATCCAGATCGCCGGGGCCGAACATTTCAACCCTGCGGTACATCCGTGGAGCTGCACCGCAGTGCCGATCACCGATCCAGATTCCGGGACCGTACTCGGCGTCGTCGACCTCACCGGTGACGTGCAGGCGGTGCAGAACCACACGCTCTCCCTCGTGGAGGCCACCGTGGAAGCTGCACAGACGCATCTGAGCCTGCAGCGGCTGCGTCAGCAGATTCAGTCGAAGCCACGATCGCGCCGTGGCTCGGCGAGTAAAGCTCCACGCGCACAGGGTTCTCAGCTGTACCGGGACAGTCTGCACATCCTGGGTCGCGATCAGGGCATACTCAACCTTCAGGGAACCTCACACATTCTCAGCGAGCGCCACACCGAACTGCTGGCTCTTCTTGCCATGCATCCTCAGGGCCTCAGCGCGGCGGAGCTGGCGGCTGCGATCTATCCTGAGCAGGCCGCACTGGCCACCGTACGGGCTGAGATGCTGCGCCTGCGCAGGATTCTTGAGGCGGCCGGCGGCATGGTTCCCGGCTCCAGGCCCTATCGCCTACCCGGCGCCCTGGTACTGGACGCCGAGCAGGTGCGCAGTTACCTGGACCGGGGCGCCCATCGCCTGGCGCTGGGCATCTACCGCGGACAGGCTGTTCCGCATTCCCAGTCCCCCGCTCTCATCGAGTTGCGCAATCAGCTCAGCGCACAATTGCGGGAGGCGATGCTCAATGAGGCCAGCGCCGAGGTGCTCACCAGGTATCTGGAGCTTCCGGAAGTCGCCCGGGACACTGCGGCCTGGCGCCTTCTGCTGGGCCTGTTACCCGCCCGCTCCCCGCGCCGGGCCTCCGTTGTCGCCCGCCTGGAGCTTCTCGACGCAGAGCTCAGCAGCTGAACTCAGCACCTGATCAGGCCGGCAGCGCCGGACGGCCCGTGGACGGGCATGCAACCTCACTGCAACGTCAGCGGTCCTAGCGTGGGGTCAGGGACAAAGTAGTCCCTGATTCGGTGCACAGTGCAGCACCCATGGAAATTCATGGAGCGGCACCGCCCGGTCTGTCAGAGTCGAGGAGAATCGTCGTGACTGTGTATGCACAGCCGGGTCAGCCCGGAGCGAAAGTCACCTTCAAGAACCGGTATGAGAACTGGATCGGCGGGGAATGGATCCCACCGGTTCAGGGCCAGTACTTTGAGAATGTCACCCCGGTGACCGGGCGGGCCTTCACCGAGATCGCACGCAGCACTGCGGAGGACATCGAGTTAGCGCTCGATGCCGCCCATCGCGCCGCGCCAGCCTGGGGCAAGACCTCGGTCGCTGAGCGGGCGGCGGCGCTGAACGCCATCGCCGACGTCATTGAGGCCAATCTGGAACTGCTCGCCGTCGCCGAGACCTGGGACAACGGCAAACCGATCCGAGAGACGCTCAACGCGGATATGCCGCTCGCTGCCGACCACTTCCGGTATTTTGCCGCGGCGGTGCGTGCCCAGGAGGGGCATCTGAGCCAGCTGGACGAGAACACCACGGCCTACCACTATCACGAGCCGCTCGGCGTCGTCGGCCAGATCATCCCCTGGAATTTCCCCCTTCTGATGGCCGCCTGGAAACTTGCCCCGGCACTCGCGGCAGGCAATGCCGTGGTGCTCAAACCCGCGGAGCAGACCCCTGCCTCGATTCTGCTCCTGGCAGAGCTGATCGGCGACCTTCTGCCTCCGGGCGTGCTCAATATCGTCAATGGCTTCGGGGTGGAGGCCGGGAAACCACTGGCGTCCAGCCCGCGGATCCGCAAGATCGCCTTCACGGGTGAGACCACTACGGGTCGGCTGATCAGCCAGTACGCCGCGAACAACCTGATTCCGGTCACCCTGGAGCTGGGCGGCAAGAGCCCCAATATCTTCTTCGAAGATGTTGCCCAGACTCAGGATGCGTTCTACGACAAGGCGTTGGAGGGCTTCACGCTGTATGCCTTCAACCAGGGTGAGGTCTGCACCTGCCCCTCCCGTGCTCTGATCCAGGAGTCGATCTATGATTCCTTCCTGGCCGATGCGCTGCCCCGCACCACGGCAATCATCCAGGGCAACCCCCTGGACACCGACACCCAGGTGGGCGCCCAGGCCTCGAATGATCAGCTGGAGAAGATCCTCTCCTACATCGACATTGGCCAGCAGGAGGGCGCGCGGCTACTCACCGGCGGCGAGCGGGTGGACCTCGGCGGTGACCTGTCCGGCGGGTTCTACGTGGCACCCACCATCTTCGAAGGCCAGAACTCAATGCGGATTTTCCAGGAGGAGATCTTCGGCCCGGTGGTCTCCGTGACCCGGTTCAGTGATTACGATGACGCCCTGAGAATCGCCAATGACACGCTCTACGGCCTCGGTGCCGGGGTGTGGAGCCGGGATGGAAACACCGCGTACCGGGCGGGTCGCGACCTCCAGGCTGGCCGGGTCTGGGTGAACAACTACCATGCCTACCCCGCTGGGGCGGCCTTCGGCGGGTACAAGTCCTCCGGCATCGGGCGCGAAAATCACGCCATGATGCTCGATCACTACCAACAGACCAAGAACCTGCTGGTCAGTTATGACCAGAACAAGCTCGGCTTCTTCTAAACGGTTGCCACCGCTGTGCCGGCATACCCCCCTGTGCCGGCATCCCCTGGTCTGGCCGCGGCCCTCCCCCAACGGGCCGCGGCCAGACCCCTTCTCGGAGAGATCCCCATGGATATGGAACAAGCCTGTCACGCAGAGGTGACGATTGATGGCGAGACCGCCTCCCGGGTGGCTCTGACCCCCGCGGCGCTGGAGCTCATCCGCAGCTTGTGGGCACGGCACGGGACGCTGATGTTCCACCAGTCTGGCGGCTGTTGTGACGGGTCCTCCCCGATGTGTTTCCCCGCCGGGGAGTTCGTGACCTCAGCGGCAGATGTACTGTTGGGCCGGTTCGAGATAGTGCCCGGTGACCCACCGCTGGATTTCTGGATGTCTGCTGAACAGTTCAACTACTGGAGCCACACCCATCTCACGGTGGATGTTGTCCCCGGGCGTGGCTCCGGCTTCTCACTGGAGGCACCCGAGGGCGTGAGATTCCTGATTCGATCCCGGCTGGTGGAGGGCTTCGGGCAGATTTTGTAGCATCTCTACAAAATCTGACGCATTTTGCGCGGATTAGGCCCGGCTTCTCAGCGAGAACCTCCACAAAGCGCTAGGCTCCGTGAGGAAAGAAGGAGTCTGTGTGCCCATGACTATGCCCGTGACTGAATCCCAGGCCAAGCACCCCATTACCAAAGTTCTGATCGCCAATCGGGGCGAGATCGCGGTACGGGTGATCCGGGCTGCCCGGGACGAAGGAATCGCCTCAGTTGCGGTCTATGCAGATCCGGACCGGGAGGCCCTGCATGTGCGGCTCGCCGATGAGGCCTGGGCTCTGGGCGGAAACACGGCCGCCGAGTCGTATCTGGTAATGGACAAGATCCTGGATGCGGCTGCCCGTTCCGGCGCTGATGCGGTGCACCCGGGCTACGGATTCCTCTCCGAGAATGCCGAGTTCGCCCAGAAGGTCATTGATGCCGGTCTGACCTGGATCGGCCCCTCCCCTGCTGCCATCGCCACTCTGGGCGATAAGGTCCAGGCCCGCCATATTGCTGAAAAGGTCGGCGCCCCGCTGGTTCCCGGAACTAAGGACCCGGTCAGCAGCACGCAGGAAGTCATCGATTTCGCCCAGGCTCATGGCCTGCCGCTTGCTATCAAGGCGGCTTATGGCGGTGGCGGACGTGGCATCAAGGTGGTTCGCGATGAGGCGGATATCGCGGAAGCCTACGAATCCGCTGTCCGCGAGGCCACCGCAGCGTTCGGACGCGGCGAGTGCTTCGTGGAGCGGTTCCTGGATTCCCCACGGCATGTGGAGACCCAGTGCCTGGCGGACGCCCAGGGCAACGTCGTCGTGGTCTCCACCCGAGACTGCTCCCTGCAGCGCCGCAATCAGAAGCTGGTCGAAGAAGCTCCGGCCCCGTTCCTGAGCGCCGAGCAGAATGCCCGCCTCTACGAGGCGTCCAAAGCGATTCTGCGTGAGGCCGGGTACCAGGGAGCTGGCACCTGTGAGTTCCTGGTCGGCCAGGACGGGGTCATCTCCTTCCTGGAGGTCAACACCCGCCTGCAGGTGGAGCATCCGGTCTCCGAGGAGGTCACCGGCTTAGACCTGGTGCGCGAGCAGTTCCGGCTGGCACGTGGTGAAGCCCTCGGCTACGACGACCCCCAGGTTCGTGGGCACTCCTTCGAGTTCCGGATCAACGGTGAAGACCCTGGCCGCAATTTCATGCCGGCCCCGGGCACGGTGGAGACCCTCAAGCTGCCCACCGGCCCCGGGGTCCGGGTGGATTCCGGCATCGAATCCGGCGAGGTGATCGGTGGCAACTTCGATTCCATGCTGGCCAAGCTCATCGTGACGGGCTCCAGCCGTCAGCAGGCGCTGGAACGCTCGCGCCGCGCTCTGGCCGAGATGGACATCCTCGGGATGCCAACAGTGCTGCCCTTCCACCGCGCCGTCGTCGCAGATGCCGACTTCGCGCCCGTCGACGGTGAGCCGTTCCGGGTGCACACCCGCTGGATCGAAACCGAGTTTGTCAACGATCTGCCGGCCTTCGCCCCGTCCGGCATCGCCGAGGCGGACGACGAGGGCGCGGAGCGTCAGCGGGTCACCGTGGAGGTGGGTGGTAAGCGGCTGGAGGTGGTGCTCCCCGCCGCCCTGGGTGCTGTGCGTACCGGAACCGCCAAAGCCAAGGCGAAAAAACCCGGGCGGAGCAGCCGCGGTGGCGCCTCCTCGGCAGCCGCGGACAGCGAAGCACTGACCTCACCCATGCAGGGAACCATCGTCAAGGTGGCCGTTGCCGACGGCGACACCGTGGCCGAGGGCGATCTGATGGTGGTGCTGGAGGCCATGAAGATGGAGCAGCCGCTCACCGCGCACCGCTCTGGCACCGTCCGCGGGCTGAACGCCGTCGCCGGTGACACCGTGTCCGCAGGTGCCGTCATCGCCACGATCGAGGACTAGTCCCCAGCAGAACCATCGAGTGCCGCGTCATGTGCCGAATTCCCGGGAATTCGGCACATGACGCGGCACTCGATGATTAATCAGAGGCAAGCGATCAGACGGACTGCTCCACGAGGTCCGTGTCCTTGGTCTCCTTGGACAGGAACAGCGAGATCAGCGTGAGCACTGCCATGGAGCTCAGGTAGATGCCCACCAGCCAGGTGCTGCCCTTGGCCGCCTGCCACAGTGCCACCGCGATAAACGGTGCCACCGCAGCGCCCAGGATGCTGGAGACGTTATAGGCCACAGCGGATCCCGTGTAGCGCACATTCGTGGGGAAGAGCTCCGGCAGGAAGGCGCCCATCGGCCCGAAGGTCAGGCCCATCAGCGTGAAGCCGATGATCAGCCACAACATCACCCCGACAAAGCCGCCGGTGGCCAGCGGGGCAAAGACCAGCCCGAAGATCAGAATGCCCAGAGTGATCACGATGAGCGACTTACGACGCCCGTAGCGTTCAGCCAGCGGACCGGCGACCAGAGTGAAGATGCCGAAGAAGACAACGCCGACGATGAGCATCAGCAGGAAGTCGTTGCGACTGTAGCCCAGGCCCGGGACGAAGGCATCGATAGCGCCTTGCGTCATCGGCTTGCCGGCCTTCGTCGCCGCTGCTTTCGCTGCGTCCAGGCTGGATACGGTGGTGCCGAAGGTCAGGGTGAAGGTGGTCATCAGATAGAAGAGCACGTAAGTGGCCAGCATGATGAAGGTACCCAGGATGAGCTGCAGCCAGCTGGTTTTGAAGACCCGGGCCAGGGGAAGACGGGAGACCTGGCCCTGCTCCACCACCTTCTGGAAAGCGGGGGTTTCCACCAGCTTGAGCCGGACGTACAGGCCGATGACGACCATCACAGCGCTGGCCAGGAACGGAATGCGCCAGCCCCAGGAGCTGAAGGCCTCGGCGCTCAATGTCAGGTTCATGACCAGGAACAGCGTATTGGCGATGATGAAGCCGATGGGCGCTCCCAGCTGAGGGAAGGTGCCGTAGATGGCGCGCTTGTTCTTCGGCGCGTTTTCAGTGGCCAGCAGTGCCGCACCGCTCCATTCCCCGCCGAGGGCAAGACCCTGGGCAAAACGCAGCACCACCAGCAGTGCCGGTGCCAGGAAGGTCCACCCCGGAACCTGAGCAGTAGGCAGGCAGCCGATCAGGAAGGTCGCGATGCCCATGGTGAGCAGCGAGGCGATCAGCGTGCCCTTGCGTCCGATCCGGTCACCGAAGTGGCCGAAGAGGATCGAGCCGAGTGGACGCGCCACGAAGGCCACGCCGAAAACGGCGAAGGAGCTCAACAGCTGGGTGACGTCATCCGCTGAAGGGAAGAAGAGCTTGGGAAAAACCAGAACTGCGGCCGTGGCGTAGACATAAAAGTCGTAAAACTCGATCGAGGTGCCGATCAGGCTCGCGACGATGACCCGGCCACGGGTATTCACTGGGGGTGTCTCCGCGTTGACGGTGGACATAAGAGGTTCTCCTCGCTGCGGCATCCGTGCTCCCGCCGCCGAGGCACCAAGCCCCCGGGACCGCGTGACCGCAAGGTCTTAGTGGTCCTGACATCGTAGCCCTCGAGCCGCCCACTCTGTCCACGCTACGGACGGAGTGTCCAACATATGGATGACTCTTGAACCGCTACTGATGCACGTGCAACCGACGGGCCGCCTCCGCGATCGATCCGGAAAGCGAGGGGTACACCGTGAAGGTAGAGGAAACATCGTCCACATTCATCTTCTGAGTCACCGCGAGCGCAATCGGGAAGATCAGCTCGGAGGCATTGGCACCGACGACGACTCCGCCGATCACCGTGCCGGAGCCCTTACGGGCGATGATCTTGACGAAGCCATCGGTGCTGTTACGCATTTTGGCGCGGGCGTTGGTCTGCAGGGGAAGTTTGATCACGTCACCCTGGTACCGCCCCGACTCCAGATCCGCTTCAGAAACACCCACCGAGGCAATCTCCGGGGAAGTGAAAATATTGGAGGACACCACTTTGAGCTTGAGCGGACGCAGACCGTCGCCCAGCAGGTGCGCCACGGCGATGCGTCCCTGCATCGCTGCCACCGAGGCCAGAGCCAGCACGCCGGTGCAGTCCCCCGCCGCATAGATGGTCGGCACGCTGGTCCGGGAGACGCCATCGACCCGGATATGACCGGATTCGGTCAGCGCAACACCGGCCTCTTCGAGGCCGATTCCGGCCGTGTTCGGAATCGAGCCGACGCAGACCAGACAATGGCTGCCGCGCACCTGACGCCCGTCGGAGAGGGTAACCAGCACCCCTTCGCCACGCTCATCGGTGATCCGCTCCACCGATTCGGCCCGGGAACGGGACAACACCGTCATGCCGCGTCGTTCAAAGACATGCTCAAGCACCTCGGCGGCATCAGAGTCTTCGCCGGGCAGCACCTGATCACGGGAGGAAATCAAGGTGACCTTGGAGCCAAGACCGTTATACGCGGAGGCAAATTCAGCGCCGGTGACCCCGGAACCCACCACGATCAGTTCCTCGGGAACTTCCGTCAGATGATAGATCTGCGTCCAGTTGAAGATCCGCTCGCCGTCCGGACGCGCCGTCGGCAGTTCCCGCGGGTGAGCGCCCACGGCCAGCAGGATTGCCTCAGCCCGGACATTTTCCACACCGTCCTTTGTCTGGACAGAGATGGTGTGCTGATCCACCAGAGTGCCGGTGCCCTCGATCAGGCGCACTCCGGCCTTCACCAGCCCACGCTTGATGTCCTCGGACTGTTCGTGAGCCAGATGCATCAGGCGGGCATTGACCGCCTCGAGGTCGGCCCGCATGACCGGTCGGCAGTCCCCGCCGTCCACATCGAACCGCACCCCCAGGTCAGTGGCCGATTCAAAGCGGTTCATCACGTCGGCGGTGGCGATGAGCGTTTTCGAGGGGACGACGTCGGTCAGCACCGCCGACCCGCCGAGCCCCTTCTGCTCAATCAGGGTGACCGCAGCCCCCAGAGAGGCAGCGACCATGGCTGCCTCATATCCGCCCGGTCCCCCGCCCAGAATCGCAAGGGAAGGCTGGCTGAACTGGCTCTGCATAGTCACAGTGTTCCATTCTCGCCCATCCGGCAGACCAAGCCAAGCGGGCGTTCAGCGGGTAGATTGTGCGGGTGACTACTTTCGATGCTGCAGGGACCGCAGCCCCCGGATCCTCGCCTGTGGCCGATCCTTCCGCAAACCCTTTCGCACTGGCGCAGGAGGCTGCCGCACTCATCGCCGAGCGGACCGGCGTCGAACGCCACGATGTGGCACTCGTGCTGGGCTCCGGATGGGGTGAGGCGGCTGATCTGATCGGTGAAACCACCGCCACCCTGCAGGCCACCGAGCTCCCCGGTTTCTCCGCTCCCGCTGTGCAGGGACATGTCGGGACCATCCGCTCCATTCTGACCAGCGAAGGCAAGCGAGCGCTGGTGCTGGGCGCCCGCACTCACTTCTACGAAGGCAAGGGCGTCCGCGCCGTGGTGCACGGCGTGCGAACGGCGGCTGCCGCCGGAGCCCGGACCCTGGTCCTGACCAACGGCTGCGGTGGCCTCAACCCGGGCTGGACCCCGGGGACCCCCGTGCTGATCAGCGATCACATCAACCTCACCGCGGCATCTCCGTTGGAAGGCGCCACCTTCGTAGACCTGACGGATCTCTATTCCTCACGGCTGCGGGATATCGCCCGGACGGTCGACCCCTCTCTCGCGGAGGGTGTCTACGCCCAGTTCACCGGCCCGCACTACGAGACTCCTGCCGAGGTACAGTACGCCAAGCGGATCGGTGCCGATCTGGTGGGTATGTCCACCGCGTTGGAAGCCATTGCAGGCCGCCACGCCGGGATGGAGGTTTTCGGCATCTCCCTGGTGACCAACCTGGCCGCTGGGATCTCCCCGACCCCACTGAGCCACCAGGAAGTCCTGGAAGCAGGTGCCGCAGCCGGGCCGCGCATCTCCCGCCTGCTGGCGGACATCATCAGCAAACTCTGATCCGCGGGCGCTGCCCCGGCGGCGCCCTGATGAGCTATTCCCACGAATCCTTCCGGACCGTGTTTATCCCTTATTCCTTCAGTAATTCCTTCAGTACATCCCTTCAGCACCGGCGCAGAGACGATAGGTTGGAACGCATGAGTTCTCTCGATCCCCTGACCCTTGAGCGTGCGCAGGCCTGGGCCGCAGCCGATCCTGACCCCGCTACGGCGGCCGAGTTGGCTGGGCTGTTGGAAGCGGCCGCTCTGCCCGACACTCCCGAGGACCGGGAACTGATCGAGCGGGCACGCCAGGAAGTCCAGGATGCCTTTGCCGGTTCCCTTCAGTTCGGCACCGCCGGGTTGAGAGCGGCTCTGGGGCCAGGACCCAATCGGATGAACCGGGTGGTGGTGCGCCGCGCCGCCGCAGGTTTTGCTCGCTTCCTGCACCAGTCGATCGCCCAGCACTCAAGCAGCCAGGCCCTTTCCAGCCAGGCCGGAGACGCCAGAGCGCGCATCGTCGTCGGTTACGACGCCCGGCACAACTCCGAAGCCTTCGCCCGGGAAAGTGCCGCAATCTTTGTGGCGTCTGGCCTGGAGACCTTTCTGATGCCGTCGGCGCTGCCCACACCTCTGCTGGCCTTCGCCGTCCGTGCTCTGGGCTGCGATGGCGGTGTGATGGTGACTGCCAGCCACAATCCAGCCCAGGACAACGGCTACAAGGTGTATCTGGGCGGTCGTGCGCTGGGTGAGAATGACCAGTCCGGCCGCGGGGCACAGATTGTGCCGCCTTATGACGCCCAGATCGCCGCGCTGATCGATGCCGTCGGCCCCGTCAACACCATCCCGCTGGCCACCGAAGGGTGGAACCCCGTACCTGCCGAGGTGATTGCCGCCTACCGGACGGGTCTGGTCGAGTTGCTGGAAGCGGAGCGGTTCCCACACCGGGATCTGAAGATCGTGCTGACCGCGATGCACGGGGTGGGTGGTGCCACCGCTGAGGCTGTGCTGCGCGCCGGTGGTTTCGACTCCGTCAGTCAGGTAGCCGCTCAGGAGCTTCCGGACCCCAATTTTCCCACGGTGATCTTCCCCAATCCTGAAGAACCCGGCGCCCTCGACCTGGCTCTGGACCAGGCACAGGTAGAAGGCGCAGATCTCGTGATCGCCAATGACCCCGATGCCGACCGGCTGGCGATCGCTGCTCAGGACCCGGTCACCGCCCAGTGGCGGATGTTGCGCGGAGACGAGGTCGGAGCCCTGCTCGGCTCGCATCTGGCAGACCGCCTGGCACCGGAGGTCGAAGAACCTGCCGAAGCGAGCCCCGCTCCCATCGACGCAGCCACCGGCCACGGCGTATTCGCCAATTCCATCGTCTCCTCCCGGCTGCTGGGTAAGATCGCCGCTGCCGAAGGATTCCGGCATGAACAGACCCTGACCGGTTTCAAGTGGATTGCCCGCGTTCCCGGGCTCAGCTTCGGGTATGAGGAGGCACTGGGCTACTGCGTGGCCCCTGCCCTGGTCCGGGACAAGGACGGGATCTCTGCCGCACTGCTGCTGGCGGAGCTCGCCGCAGCCCTGAAAGCAGAGGGAAAGACCCTCTTTGACCGACTCGATGAGCTGGCCGTGGTGCACGGACTGCATGTGACCGATCAGCTCAGCATCCGGGTGGCCGATATTGAACTGCTTCAGGCCATGATGGACCGGGTCCGGGACCATCCGCCGGTCAGTCTGGCGGGTTCCCCGGTGGACACCGTGCAGGATCTCTCGCTGGGCTCCCACGGTCTGCCACCGACCGACGGCATGCTGTACATCAATCGCGAGGATGTGCGCGTCATCGTGCGCCCCAGCGGCACCGAGCCCAAGCTCAAGTGTTACCTCGAAGCCATCGTTCCGGTGGATTCCGCCGCCGCACTTCCCGAAGCTCGCCGCAAGGCCCGGACAGTACTCAACGCCGTCCTGGCCGATGTGCGTGAGGCCCTTGGACTCTGACCGAACCTGCTTCCCCCAGCGAACAACCCTCACGAACCACCGACCAGCCAGAAGGAACCTCATGACCGACACTCACGATCCTGCCGCAGCCTCTGCGACTCCGGCGTCTCTGGCGGGCTACATCGACCACACCCTCCTCAAACCGGAGGCCTCGGAGCAGGACGTCCTGGCCGTCTGCGCGGAAGCCATCCAGTATGGATTCGCCTCCGTCTGCGTCAACCCGGTGTGGGTCAAGACGGTACACAATGCGCTACGGGACTCCCCGGTTCTGACCTGCTCCGTGGTGGGCTTCCCGCTCGGCGCAACGCCCAGCGATGTGAAGGTCTATGAGACCCGCGGAGCCACCCTGGACGGTGCCGATGAGATCGATATGGTGATCAATATCGCAGCGGCTCGGGCCAACGACTATGAGGCGCTGGTCTCGGATATTTCAGCAGTGGCGGAGGCTGCTCATACCGGTGGGGCCATTCTCAAGGTCATCATCGAGACCGCTCTGCTGACTGATGAGCAGAAGGTGCTGGCCTGCAAAGCCGCCGTGGAATCCGGCGCGGACTACGTCAAGACCTCCACCGGTTTCAACGGGCCCGGCGCGACCACGGCAGACGTCGCCCTGATGCGGGCCACGGTGGGCCCTGACCTGGGCGTCAAGGCCTCCGGCGGAGTCCGCACGCGTGAGGATGCCGAGGCGATGATCGCGGCCGGTGCCAGCCGGATCGGTGCCAGCTCCGGTATTGCCATTGTGACCGGCGGCCAGGGCACCAGCAGCTACTGAGCACCGGATAGACTGAGGTCCAGAATTGACGCCACGAATACCGGAGGATCACCCCATGGCATCGAACCAGCCGCAGCATGAGAACAGCACGGTCCAGAGCGCTTTCATTTTTGCGATCTTCATGATCCTGTTCCTGGCGGGGATCTTCTGCTTCACCTGGGGCAGCCTGAACCAGGTCTGGCCGTTTGCGCTGGGTCTGGGCCTGATCTTCCTGGCCTTCTGGATCCCGCAGACTCTGATGGGCCGCAGCGATTCGGGAGCCAAGGCCATGGTGAAGACGGACCACCGCAAGCCCAACGGCAACTTCTAACCTCAGACTGCACTAAGGTTTAGCAGCGCCCTCCCCCAGAACGGAGGGCGCTGCTGCTATGTTCCGGATCGGGCGCCAGATCAGCAGGAGTGTCAGCCCGGACCCCACGAAGGCAAACCACCAGGGGGCCGTGAGCCCCCAGGTCTGTGCAATGAGGCCGCCCAGCGCCTGTCCGATCACCATGCCGCCGAACACGCCCACCATGTTCACCGAGCCGATTCGCCCTTGCAGGTCCAGGGGAACCAGGCGCTGACGCACGGTGGTGGAGATGGTGCCCCAGATGAAGGCGTACGCGCCAAAGACCACCATGATGGCCAGCGCCACCCAACCGGTGGTCACCAACGCCATCGACAGATGCATCAGGACTTCCAGCGAGAGGCATACTCGCATCAACACGGCGAAGGCGACCCGTTTCTCCAGCCAGCCGAAGGAGAAGGTCGCGGCCATCCCGCCCAGGGCCGACGCCGTCGTGAGCGCTGCATAGCCCACCGGCCCCATGTGCAGGTGCTCGGTGGCATAAAGGACCAGAATGCTCCACGGTGCCGCCCAGGTGACGTTGAAGGAGAGGATGATGATCACCAGGGTGCGCACCGGAGGATTGCGCAGCAGCCAGCGGATTCCCTCGGCAATATCCGTGTGCACGGCAGCGCGGGGATGATTCTCGTCGATACTGCGCGGTGGCAGTGGCGTGGCGGAGATCCGCGAAATGAGCACCACCGCCAGGAGCACACAAAGCACCTGAACCAGGAACGGCCAGAAGGCGCCGATGGCGAAGAGGAGGGCACCCAGCGGCGGCCCGCCCAGCTGGTTGGCGACGAGGTACCCGAATTGCAGCCGGGCATTGCCGATGCCCAGATTCTCCGAACGCACCAGCATGGGGAGCAGGGTGTTGTTGGCCGAGTTCACGAAGACCTCAGCCACGCCATAGAGCAAGGTCGCCACAAGGACCACCACGATGGTTGCCTGCCCGGTAAGCAGGAAGACGCACAGTGCCAGGACGACCAGGCCGCGCAGGGAGTTGCCAAGCATGACCAGATGACGGCGGTCAAAGCGGTCCGCCACCGCACCGGCATGCAGGCCGAAGAGCAGCCAGGGCAGGTATTGCATCATGGCACCCGCGGAGACCAGCAGGGGCGATGATGTCATCGAAGCAATGAGCAGCGGTGCGGCAGCCAGGGCCACACCGTCACCAATATTGCCGGTCCAGGACGCCGCAATGAGCCACCGGAAGTTCATGCCCATGCGGCGCGGAGCGATCAATTCACCGAGAGTAGACACTTGATCGATGATAACCGCTTCTCATGGAGTTATCGCTACACCGGGGAATCGCTGAAGATCGCGATCAGCACCTGCTGGGCCCACTCGAGAATCTGAGTGTCCACCAGATCACGACCCCCCACCCGGGCTGTTTTCGGTTTCGGAATCAGAATCGCGCTCAACGCAGGTTTGATCTGGGATCCGGGGTACATCCGTTGCAGACGCATCTGCCGTGATTCGGGCAGATCTGCCGGAGCGAACTTCACAAAGTTCCCCTGCACCGCGACATCGCTCAGACCCACTTCGCGGGCCGCAACGCGGAACCGAGCCACCGCGACCAGGTTCTGCACCGGCGCCGGCGGCTCACCATAGCGGTCGATGAGCTCTTCCAGCACCTCATCGATCGCCTGCGGAGTCAGCGCGGCAGCCAGCTTGCGGTAAGCCTCCAGGCGCAGCCGCTCCCCCGGCACATAGTCGTGGGGCAGATGCGCGTTGACCGGCAGCTCGATCTTCATATCGGCGACCTTCTCCTCGGCCTCACCCCGGAAGTCGGCCACCGCCTCGCCGACCAGGCGAATGTAGAGATCAAAGCCCACCCCGGCGATATGTCCGGACTGCTCGCCACCGAGCAGGTTTCCGGCACCCCGGATTTCCAGGTCCTTCATGGCCAGCTGCATGCCAGCCCCGAGCTCGTTGTGCGCGGCGACCGCCTTGAGCCGCTCCAGCGCCACCTCACCCAGCGGCTTCTCCGCGGGGTACAGGAAGTAGGCGTAGGCCCGTTCCCTGCCACGGCCCACCCGGCCACGCAGCTGGTGCAACTGGGAGAGGCCATACTTATCAGCGCCATCGACAATCAGCGTATTGGCGTTGGAGATATCCAGGCCGGTCTCAATGATGGTGGTGCAGACCAGCACATCGAAACGCTTCTCCCAGAAGTCCACAATGATCTGTTCCAGCCGGGCTTCGCTCATCTGCCCGTGCGCCACCGCAATGCGGGCCTCCGGCACCAGCTGCTGCACATGGGCGGCGATCCGCTCGATCGAGGACACCCGGTTGTGCACGAAGAACACCTGACCCTCGCGCATCAGTTCGCGTCGGATGGCGGCCGAGGTCTGCTTATCGGTATAGGGACCGACGTAGGTGAGCACCGGGTGGCGTTCCTCCGGCGGAGTGGCCAGGGTGGAAGTCTCCCGGATGCCGGTGAGCGACATCTCCAGGGTACGTGGGATCGGGGTGGCGCTCATCGCCAGCACATCCACATTGGTGCGCATCTTTTTCAGCTGCTCTTTGTGCTCCACACCGAAGCGCTGTTCCTCATCCACGATCACCAGGCCCAGGTCCTTGAACCCGAATTCCTTGGACAACAACCGGTGGGTGCCGATGACCACGTCCACCGTGCCGTTCCGCACCCCCTCTGCGGTTTCCTTGGATTCCTTGGTCCCCTGGAAGCGGGATAGCGGCCTGACCCGCACCGGGAAGCCAGAGAACCGCTCGGTGAACGTCTCGTAGTGCTGTTGGGCGAGCAGAGTGGTCGGCACCAGGACCGCGACCTGTTTGCCATCCTGCACCGCCTTGAAGGCGGCCCGGACGGCGATCTCGGTCTTGCCGTAGCCGACATCACCCGAGACCAGGCGATCCATCGGGATCTCCCGCTCCATATCCGCCTTGACTTCATTGATGGTGGTCAGCTGATCCGGTGTTTCGACATAGGGAAACGCCTCTTCCAGTTCGCGCTGCCAGGGAGTGTCCGCCGCAAACGCATGACCCTTGGAGGCCATCCGGGCGGAGTAGAGACGAATCAGTTCGCCCGCGATCTCCTTGACCGCCTTGCGTGCCTTGGTCTTCGTCGCCGCCCAGTCGGAGCCACCCATCTTGCTCAGCACCGGAGCATCGCCACCGACGTAAGCGGTGATCTGATCCAGCTGATCGGTCGGGACGAAGAGTTTATCCCCAGGGGCGCCACGCTTTGCGGGCGCGTATTCCAGCACCAGGTACTCACGGTTGCCATCCGTTCCCACCACTTTGCGCTGGATCAGCTCCACGAACCGGCCGATGCCGTGCTGCTCGTGCACCACAAAGTCGCCGGCGCGCAGCTGCAGCGGGTCCACCGCATTGCGCCGTTTGGACGGCATCTTGCGCATATCTTTGGTGCCGGCGGCGGTGGCCCTGCCCAGCAGATCGGCTTCGGTGAGCAGGCCCAGTTTCAGCCCGTCCAGCACGAATCCGTGCCCGGCGGCAGCGGTGGTCACCTCGATGATGCCCGGTTGCGCCGGCTCATCCAGCGAATCGACCCGCGCCGCCGGAATATCCGCATCATGGAACAGCTCAGCGAGACGCTGCGCGGGGCCGGGGCCATCAGTCACCACCACGATGCGCCACTGATCGGCCACCCGGCTTCCGACGAACTCCAGCATCTCCGCCACATTGCCCTGATAGCCGCGTGGCTCCCGGGCCGGGATCGCCAGAACATCCAGCTCCGGTTCCGTTTCCTGGCCCATATCGCTATGGAGGCCCAGTGCGGAGATCGACCACCAGCTGAGCCCGGAACGCAGTGCGGAGGTCCGGCTTTCAGCCAGCGAGGCAAAGTTCGCTGAGGCCAAGGCCCGGGAGACGTCCAGAGTCTGCGAGACATCCAGAGGGGCCACGCCGCCATCGGACGCTGTGGACCAGGCCGCCTCCAGGAACTCCTCATTGGTCGCCTCAAGGTCGTGGGCACGCCCACGGACGCGCTCCGGCTCCAGCACGATGGCGATCGAGCCGGGCGGGAACTCGGCCACCACCGGGACCACAGATTCGACCAGCACGGGGGTCAGCGATTCCATGCCTTCCACCGCAATGCCACCGGCGATCTTCTCCAGCATCCCCGCCGCGGCCGGGAAGGAGTCCTTGAGCCGGGCGGCCCGCGACTGCACCTCAGGGGTGATCAGCAACTCGCGGCAGGGTGGGGCAAAGAGTTGGCTGGGGTGGGTCACCGTGCCGCTGACCGAGGTGATGGTGCGCTGGTCCGCCACGGCAAACCAACGCATGGATTCAACCTCATCGCCGAAGAATTCAATGCGCACCGGGTGGTCATCGGTCGGCGGGAAAACATCGATAATCCCGCCGCGGACCGCGAATTCGCCTCGATGCGTGACCATGTCCACACGCGCATAGGCGGCCGCTGCGAGCCGGCGGACCACCTCGTCGAACGGCGCAATGTCCCCCACCCTCAGTTCCACCGGCTCCACGTCGCCCAGGCCTGCGACCACGGGCTGAACCACGGCGCGCACCGGCGCGACCACCACGCGCAGGGCGGCGTCCTTCGTTGATCCTGTCCGCTGATCTCCGGTTCTGGCGTGTTTGAGCCGGCGGAGCACAGCAAGTCGACGGCCCACCGTGTCCGAGCGGGGCGACAACCGTTCATGCGGAAGCGTTTCCCAGCTGGGGAATTCCGCCACGGCATCGACGGGCAGGTAGGAGCGCAGCGCTGCCACCAGATCTTCACTCTCCCGGCTGGTGGCCGTGACCACCAGCACGATGCCGGCCGCCCCTTCCACGGCAGGCGCGGCGGCCAGACCCTCAGCGATCTCTGCGATCAAAGGTGCCCGCAATCCATTGGGCGCGCCGATCTGCAGACCCTCGGTGCGCAGGGCATGAGCACGTTCTGCATGTGCGCGAACCCTGGCAATACTGGGCTCCTCGCGCAGTGTGGAGCGCAATCCGTTCAATGTCATGAAGAATCCTCGACCTGTGGGTGGAGTTGGGCAGAATGACGGGGCGTCCCATGCCGCGAATCGCAGCACGAAAACCCGGGATTCCTGAGAAGCCCGGGGTGCCCTTTCAGTGTATCGCTGGCCACTGACAGTGAGCTCAGCGACGCCTTCATGAGTCCCTTCCACTCGCGGCGCGGGCCGCTCATGTGGTTGGCTGGTGCTGCAGTTTGTTCGCAGTCTGTTCGCAGCGCCGTCGTTCGCGGCGGTATCCCGATGTAAGGACCACTCATGGCTCTGTCTTCTTCCGCCTCACTGCCCACCGACATCGAGCGCGTCGTCGAACTCTTCCGGAGTGTTGACTTCGTCCGTCAGGTCAGCGAGGCCGCCGGTGGAACTCTGGAGTCCTACGCCGTCCAGGAGGATCCGAGTGGTTCCTTCGAGGTGACGCTGGTCCGCGCCGTTCCGAGCGACCGACTGCCGGATATCGCCCGCAAATTTGTCGGCGCCAGCCTGACTCTCAAGCAGAAGGACAGCTGGTCCGCCCCCGCTGCGGATGGTTCCCGTGAGGTGAGGATCAGCGCGACGATCTCCGGTGCACCCGTGGAGGCCAAGGCCGTGCAGCGATTGATCGCGGAAGGCGCACAGACCCGCATCGAACTCGACGGAGCTGTGACCAGCAGCATCCCATTCCTCGGTGACAAGATCGTCCGTGCGGCAGAGCCCGCCTTCGGCAAGGCACTGAACCTGCAGGTCTCCGAGGCGCTCAAGGTCCTCGGCGGGGAGTAGATCGGCACCGGGCGGGCTGAAGTCGGCCATCCAGCCTAAAATGGGTAGTGGTGAGCCGGGAAGTCTGGTCGGCACAGCCTTCGTGCTGTCATGAGAGATCTCAGTAAGGACTGACCATGCCCGGTGCACGCCCCACCCCTGCTGTACACAACCATCAAGCTGCCCGCACAGTATTTGCCCGCGGCTCGAGCCCGGAACGTGTGCGGATCTCCGCCATTCTGCGCCGCGAAACCGTCGGCGGAGCGCTGTTGCTCATCGCGACGGTTGCCGCGTTGATCTGGGCCAACTCCCCTGCTGCTGCCGGGTACTTCGCACTCCGTGAAACCCCACTGGGTGTGGACTTCCTGGGCCTCAAGCTGAGGCTTGGCGACTGGGCCGCGGATGGGTTGTTGGCAATCTTCTTCTTCGTCGCAGGGCTGGAACTCAAACGGGAGTTTGTGGCCGGGGATCTGCGCAGCTTCAACCGGGCCATCGTCCCGGTGGCCGCTGCCTGTGGCGGCGTGCTGGTTCCCGCAGTGATCTATGTTCTGGTGAATGTGCAGAATGGCGCTGAGATTCTGCACGGCTGGGCCATCCCGACTGCCACGGACATCGCCTTCGCACTCGCGGTCCTTGCGGTGATCAGCACGCATCTGCCCACCGCGCTGCGCACCTTCCTGCTGACCCTGGCCGTCGTGGATGATCTGATCGCCATCGCCATCATCGCGGCGTTCTATCCGCACGGCCTGGCCCCGGGGTATCTGGCGCTCGCGCTGATCCCACTGGGGCTGTTCACCTGGTTGGTGCAGAAGCGCGTCCGGAGCTGGTACCTGCTGCTGCCGCTGGCCGCCGCCACCTGGGCGCTGGTTCACGCCTCCGGGATCCACGCCACCGTGGCCGGGGTCTTGCTGGCCTTCGCTGTTCCGGTGTTGCGCCGGGACCGGACGCCGGACGGAGATCAAGCAGAGAGGGGCCCCGGCTTGGCCGAACACTTTGAACATCGCATCCGGCCGCTCTCCGCCGGGGTGGCCGTGCCGATCTTCGCGTTCTTCTCTGCGGGCGTGGCCGTAGGTGGGATCAGCGGAATTCAGGCTGCACTGAGCGATTCGGTGGCGGTCGGCATTGTGCTCGCGCTGGTGCTCGGGAAGACCGTGGGCATCTTCGGTGCAACCCTCCTGGTCACCACAACCACCCGGGCCAGCCTGGACAGTGGGCTCTCCTGGTGGGACGTTGCTGGGCTTGCAGTGCTGGCCGGTATCGGATTTACCGTCTCTCTGCTGATCGGAGAGCTCGCCTTTGGCCACGACTCACCGCACACCGATCATGCCAAGGTGGCGATCCTGACCGGCTCACTGATCGCCGCGTTGCTGGCCTCGATCATTCTCCGGGCGCGCAATCGCCGCTACCGGCAGCTGGCCTAGGCGCTGTCAGCCCGCAGCGCATCCTCGACGGCAACCCAGGCCAGCATGGCGCATTTCACCCGGGCCGCATAGCGGGACACCCCGGAGAAGGCTGCTGCTTCGCCGAGTACCCCGGGATCCGCCTCGATCGTTCCCCGGGAGCGCATCACGGTGCGGAACTGCTCAATCAGCTCCAGTGCGGCCCCACCGGACAGCCCTCTCAACTCACCGGTCAGCACCGAAGCGGAGGCCATCGAGATGGCACAGCCAGCCCCGTCCCAGTGCACGCCCAGCACGTCACCACCCTCGGCCACATCCACCCGCACCGTGATCTCATCGCCACAGACGGGGTTGAGCTGGTGTGAGTGGCCGCTGCGCGCCCCCGCTGGAACCGGCTCCGCCGTCAGCAGGTCATCCCCGTTGCGGAGTTTGGACTGCTCCAGGATGATCTCCTGGTAGAGGGAATCAAGGCCGCTCATACCGTTGCCCCTTCGCTGGTTGCGGAACCGGATCGTTGACTCACGCCGAAGTAGCCGCGCACCTCGGAGACAGCCTGCAGGAACTGGTCCACTTCGTCCTCTGTGGTGTAAAGATAGGCGCTGGCGCGGGTGCTGGCGGTCAGCCCGTAGCGCCGGTGCAGTGGCTGCGCGCAGTGGTGCCCCACGCGCACCGCAATGCCGCGATCGTCCAGGAACTGGCCGACATCGTGCGCATGCACGCCGTCCACCTCGAAGGAGGCCAGACCGAGGCGTTCCTCTCCGGGAGCCGGGCCAAGCAGGTGGATTCCCGGGATCGAGACCAGCCCGGAGGCCAGACGCTGTCCCAATGCCGCCTCCCATGCGGCGATGGCGTCCATGCCGGTTTCACGCAGATAGTTGACGGCCACGGACAGGGCGATCGACTGCGAAATCCGCTGCGTTCCGGCCTCAAAACGCTGCGGGGCCGGGAGATAGCCAGAGGACTCCATGGTGACCTTGGTGATCATGGAACCACCGGTCAGGAACGGCGGCATGGCGTTGAGCAGTTCGGAGCGTCCGTAGAGGGCCCCGATACCGGTCGGAGCGAGCATCTTGTGGCCGGAGAAGGCCGCAAAATCCACGCCAAGGGCCTTCACATCGACCGGAAGATGCGGCACCGACTGGCAGGCATCGAGCACGGTGAGCGCGCCGACCCGCCGGGCCATCGCGGTGAATTCGGCCACCGGGTTGATGGTGCCCAGGACATTGGAGGCCTGAGTGAAGGCGAAAACCCGGGTTCGTTCCGTCAGCAGCTCGCTCACCTGCCCAGGATCCAGCGTGCCGTCATCGGTCAGCGGCACGTAGCGCAGAGTGGCACCGGTGCGGCGCGCCAGCTCCTGCCAGGGCACCAGGTTGGCGTGGTGCTCCATTTCGGTGACCAAGATCTCGTCCCCCGGCCTCAGGGCAAACCGCCGGGCTTCCTCGGCCACCGGCCCCATGCTCGCATTGGAGAAGGAATACGCGATCAGATTGAGTGCCTCCGTGGCGTTGGAGGTCCAGACCAGCTCGGCCTCCCGGGCACCAATGAACCCGGCGACGATGCCGCGCGCAGCCTCATAGGCCTCGGTCGCCTCGACAGCCAGCCAGTGGGCACCGCGATGGACGGCGGCATTGCGCTGTTCGTAAAATTCCTGCTCCGATTCAAGGACGCTGAACGGCTTCTGCGAGGTGGCCCCGGAGTCCAGATAGACCAGTGGATGCCCATTGACCTGGCGCTCCAGAAGGGGGAAATCGTTGCGTATCCGTGCCACCTCGAGTGCCGTGAGGCTGGGACGGGCCAGTCGCTCATCCCCGCTCGTCTGGTTCAGTGTTGGCTGGTTCAGCCCGCTGCGGTTCAACTCCGTTGACCCCACCATCATCCTCCAGTGCTCACCTCGCCTCCGTTCCCCGCCAACGGAATCAGCCGTCGCGGTAGAAGTACGAACCCCACAATTCTCCCATGGTTCACCGGGGATTGGTGTGTGAGAAAGGCCTCGCTCACACATCTGCGGGAGGCTGAGAAGCACGGGTGAAGGCCCAGAGCAAACTTCTTCGGCAGGCTCAGAAAGACGGAGGCACGGTGCGGATTTCGGTGATGGGATGCGGTTATCTGGGGGCCGTGCACGCAAGTTGTCTGGCCACCATGGGTCATGAAGTAATCGGCATCGACGTCAATGCGCATCAGATCGCCGAGTTGTCCGCAGGCCGGGCCCCCTTCTTCGAACCAGGGCTGCCGGAACTGCTGCAGAAGGCCACTGCCACCGGAAACCTCCGTTTCACCACGGATCTGTCCGAGGCCGCTGACTGCCAGGTGCACTTCGTCTGTGTGGGGACTCCGCAGCGCAAAGGCGATTACGCGGCAGATCTGAGCTATGTGAATTCAGCCTTTGAACAGCTCGCGCCGCTACTGCGCGAGGGTGATGTGGTGGTCGGTAAGTCAACCGTTCCGGTCGGGACTGCTGGACGGATCGCCGCCGAACTGGCGGTGAGCGCCCCAGGAGCCGTGCTGGCCTGGAATCCGGAATTTCTGCGGGAGGGCTATGCCGTACGCGACACGCTGTCCCCGGATCGTCTGGTCTACGGTGTCCCGGAAGGTGCGACGGGTGATCAAGCGGTGGCCGCGCTCGATGCCGTCTACGCCCGCCCGCTGGCCGAGGACACCCCCCGGCTGGTCATGGACTACGCAACGGCAGAGTTGGTCAAGGCCGCGGCGAACTCCTTCCTGGCCACCAAAATCTCCTTCATCAATGCCATGGCGGAGGTCTGCGAGGCCTCCGGTGCCGACGTCACCATGCTGGCGGACGCCATCGGGCTGGATGAGCGGATTGGCAGGAAATTCCTCAACGCCGGCCTGGGCTTTGGCGGCGGATGCCTGCCCAAGGACATCCGAGCCTTTATGGCCAGGGCCGGGGAGCTGGGCGCAGACCAGGCGCTGACCTTCCTCAAAGAGGTGGACTCGATCAATATGCGCCGACGCACCAAGGTGGTGGAGCTGGTGCGTTCTCTGGTGGCTGAGACTGGTGGTTCCCTGATCGGGCGCCGGGTGACGGTGCTGGGTGCCGCATTCAAGCCCTACAGCGACGATGTACGCGACTCCCCCGCGCTCAATGTGGCCGCACAATTGCAGTTGCAAGGCGCCACCGTCACGGTCACCGACCCGGAGGCGCTGAACAATGCGGCGCAGCGCTTCCCCACGCTCTCCTTTGAGCCGGACCTGCAGCTGGCGCTGGAGGGTGCGCATTGTGTGGTGTTGCTGACCGAATGGCCGCAGTATCGCAGTCTGGATCCGGTGACAGTGGCAGCCCTGGTCAGCGAGCGAACCATCGTCGATGCACGCAATGTGCTCGATGCCGCCGCCTGGCGGGCCGCCGGCTGGACGTACCGGGGGCTCGGCCGCGCTACTTGTTGACCGGATGAAACTTCTGTTGCGCGGCGAGCAGGCCGTCGCTGACCAGTAGCTCGACGGCATCGGCGGCATCCTGAATCAGGAAGGGCAGTTCCTTGCGCTCCACCGTGGAGAAGGCCTTGAGCACATGGGCGGCGGCATCTGCGCGGCCCGGCGGGCGGCCCACACCGACGCGGACGCGGTAGAAATCCTTGGTGGCCAGGGCCTTGGCCATATCCCGGACACCGTTGTGGCCACCTTCACCGCCACCGATTTTGAGCTTGAGGGTATTGAACGGGATGTCGATTTCATCCTGGACAGCCACGACGCGATCGGTCGGCAGGTTGTAGAACCGGGCGAGTGCCGAGGTGGGTCCGCCGCTGAGATTCATGAAGGTCTGTGGCTGTGCCAGGACCAGCTTGGGCCCGCCGGGGCTGAGCCGGCCTTCCGCGACCAGGGCGCGGGATTTGTTGGCGCGGAAGCTCACGCCCATGCGTTGGGCGAGCTCCTCCACCACCATGAAGCCGATGTTGTGGCGGGTATGACGATAGTCGGGCCCGGGATTCCCGAGCCCGACTATCAGCCAGGTGTCTGCCATCAGCGGTGCTGCTTCAGGTCAACCGTGAGTCAGTGCCTCGTTACTCGGCAGCTGCTTCGGTTTCCTCGTCCTCGGCAGCGGCTGCCTCGGTGATGTTGATGATCAGGGTGTCCGGCTCCGACACCAGAGTGGTGCCCTGCGGCAGCACCAGATCGGAGGCAACGAGGTGCTGACCTGCAGCAAAGCCCTCGATGTTCGCCTCGAGCTGGGTCGGCAGGTGGGTTGCTTCAGCCTCCACCGTAACGTGGGTGGCTTCCTGGTTGACCACGGTGCCGGACTGCGGTTCACCGACCAGCACGAGCGCGATTTCCACGGTGACCTTCTCGCCCTTGCGGACCGTCAGCAGATCGATGTGCTCGATGATCTGCAGAACCGGATCACGCTGGACGTCCTTGACCAGGGCCAGGTGCTCGGCGCCTTCAAGGTCGATGGTCAGCAGAGCGTTAGCCGTACGGATGGCACGAGCGGTCTCGCGCTCCGGCAGGGTCAGGTGGATCGGCTCAGCGCCGTGACCGTAGATGACCGCAGGGATGTGGCCAGCGGCACGGGCGCGACGGGCGTAGCCCTTGCCGAATTCGGTGCGAAGCTTGGCAGCAAGCTTGGTTTCGCTCATGGAGTCTCTCCTTCTTCGATGGTGTTGGACGAGGGGTCAAA
The DNA here is from genome assembly GCF_030271165.1 of Psychromicrobium xiongbiense. Lineage (GTDB taxonomy): Bacteria > Actinomycetota > Actinomycetes > Actinomycetales > Micrococcaceae > Renibacterium > Renibacterium xiongbiense. The sequence goes on from NZ_JASSZH010000021.1 coordinate 235,147, forward strand.
CACCTCGAGCAAGGGAGTGCTACGCCAGAGGGTGAGACCGTGTCGATCACGGAAGCCGGATTCACTCGTCATCAGACGGGCGCGCTTCCCTCGCCAAGGTACCCGGATAGTTTAGCAGGGTTGACCGGGGTCCTGGCCCGGGGAATACTCCCGTTGCCCCGCAGGTTGACATCCGTGGCAATGACGCCGATCCCCCGTACCAGCTACACCCAAGGAGACGGCCGATGTCGTTGACCGCTGACACCACCGTGCGCACCGCGCAGACCAGTACCCCCATCGTCGAGGTTCTGGCAGAACGCTGGAGCCCCCGTTCCTACGATCCCAGCGCGCCCCTGGATGAAAGCAAACTGGTGGCCGCTCTTGAGGCCGCCCGTTGGTCGCCATCGGCCGCCAACACCCAGCCCTGGCGCTTCGTCGTCGCGCGACGGGGCAGCGCAGCCTTCGACACCATCGTTGAGCACCTCATGGGCTTCAACAAGACCTGGGCCGGCTCCGCGCAGGCGCTCATCGTGGCACTGGCCATCCCCACCACAGAGGACGGCAGCGCGCTCACCTGGGCCGAGTATGACCTCGGCCAGGCGCTGAGCCACCTGAGCTTCCAGGCCCACCACGACGGTCTGCACGTCCACCAGATGGGCGGCTTCGACGCTGAAGGGATCAAGAAGGCCTTCAACCTCGATGACGGCCTCAAGGCACTGAGCGTCTCGGCGATCGGAGTGCTCGGCAGCCCCGATGCCCTGCCCGAAGCGCTGCGCGAGCGTGAGGTGGCACCCCGGCAGAGGCTGGCCCTGGATGATCTGATCCTGGTCAGCGAATAAGGCTGCCTCCGCTCCAGTCACGCAAAAGCCCGCGTCCGGCCTCTACGGAGAACCGGACGCGGGCTTTTGTCTGAGACTGCTCAGCTCTGAGTCAGGCCTGACCGTCAAACAGTGAGGTCACGGAACCGTCTTCAAACACGGCCTTGATGGCGCGGGCGATCAACGGCGCGATGGAGAGCACGGTCAACGTCGGGAAGCGCTGTTCCTCGGTGATCGGCAGCGTGTTGGTCACCACCACTTCGCGAGCACCGGAGGCCGCCAGACGCTCCGCCGCCGGTGAGGAGAACACGGGATGCGTTGCGGCGATGATGACGTCCTTCGCTCCGGCATTCTTAAGCACCTGGACGGCGCCGGAAATGGTGCCGCCGGTGTCGATCATGTCATCGATGAGGACGCAGGTACGGCCTTCGATCTGGCCGACCACCTGCTTGGACACCGCCTGGTTGGGGACGGTGAGGTCACGGCTCTTGTGCACGAAGGCCAGGGGTGCGCCACCGAGGCGATCGGCCCACTGCTCGGCCACCCGGACGCGCCCGGTGTCCGGGGAGACCACCGTGACCTCGTCCACATTGACCCGGCTGCGGATGTACTCCGCCAGTAGCGGGATGGCCATCAGGTGATCCACGGGACCGTCGAAGAATCCCTGGATCTGTGCTGTGTGCAGATCAACGCTGATCAGCCGGTCGGCGCCAGCGGTCTTGTACAGGTCAGCCACCAGACGCGCGGTGATCGGCTCGCGCCCGCGTCCCTTCTTGTCCTGGCGTGCGTAGGGATAGAACGGGGACACCACGGTGATCCGCTTGGCCGAAGCCCGCTTGAGAGAGTCGATCAGGATCAGCTGCTCCATCAACCAGTTATTCAACGGCGCGGGGTGCGCCTGGAGCACGAAAACGTCGCTGCCACGCACACTCTCCGCCGACCGCACATAGATCTCACCATTGGCGAAGTCATAGGCGTCAATCGGCAGAAGCTCGGTATTCAGTTCCCGTGCAATCTCCTGCGCCAGTTCCGGGTGCGCCCGGCCAGAGGCCAACAATAGTTTTTTCTCGCCGTTGGCGGTGATTGCGCTCATGCCCGGGTGCCTTCCGATGACTGTTGTTGTGTTTCAGGGTGTTCGTCGAGGCGTGTTGCGCCCAAGGCGCTCTGGGCGTGCAAAGAAGACTGGGCGTGCAGGGCGGAAACGCTGCCCGGCCGGTGATCCAGCACCCAGCCTTCGGCATTGCGTTGCGCTGCGATGGTCAGCGCCAGGGCACCGGCAGGGACGTTCCTGCGGATCACCGCACCGGCGCCGGAGTATGCACCGTTGCCCACCTCGACCGGGGCGACGAACACGGTATTGGAACCGGTGCGCACCCCCGAGCCGATCAGCGTGCGGTGCTTCCTCTCGCCATCGTAATTGGCGGTGATATTGCCGCACCCGATATTGGTGTCCTCACCGATCTCGGCATCCCCGGCGTAGCCCAGATGAGACAGCTTGGTGCGAGCCCCGATACGCACATTCTTGGTCTCGTAGAAAGCACCGATCCTGCCGTCTTCGCCCAGCACGGTGCCTGGCCGCAGATAGGTGAACGGGCCAACGCTCGCCCCTGCTGCGATCACGGATTCGGAACCATGGGTGCGGATCACCGTGGCGCCGGGGCCGATCTGCACATCGGTGAGGGTGCAGTCTGGCCCCACGACGGCATCGCGCTCCACCGTGGTGCTCCCGTGCAGTTGGACGCCGGGCAGCAGGGTCACGTCCGAATGCAGCGTCACCTGGACGTCGACCCAGGTGGTGGCGGGATCCAGCACGCTCACCCCGGCGTGCATCCAGCGCTCCAGCACCCGGTCATTGAGGACCCGACCCAGGGTGGCCAGCTGCACCCGATCGTTGATGCCCTCCACCTGCCACGGATCGTCGGTCACCCAGGCGGCCACCCGTCCGCCCACCTCGGTGGCCAGGGCCAGCACATCGGTCAGGTACATCTCACCCTGCGCGTTGTCCGTTCCGACGCGATTCAGCGCATCGCGCAGGATGCCGGCGTCGAAGGCATAGATGCCGGAGTTGATCTCGGTGATCGCCCGCTCCGCCTCGCTAGCGTCCTTGTGCTCACGGATACCCAGAACGGTGCCGTCCTCGGCGCGCAGAATGCGCCCGTACCCGGTGGGGTCCGCGACGTGTGCGGTAAGCACGGTGACTGCATTGGACTGGTTCTCGTGGGCGGCGACCAGCTGGCGGAGCAGCTCGGTACTCAGCAGCGGAACATCCCCGTAGGTCACCACGACGGTGCCCTCCACCGGGGCATCGGCTGCCTCGAGGGCAGCGACATCGAGCGCTTCCAGAGCCACCTGAGCCGCCCGGCCGGTACCCGGGACGTCATCCTGGTCCACCAGGAGTGCGGTCGGATCCAGGGTGGCGACCTCAGCGGCCACCCGGTCACGTTCATAGCGGACGACGACGGCGAGCCGCTGCGGCAACAGGCCACGGGCGGCGGCCAGGGCGTGGCCGATCAGTGGAAGACCGCCGATGCGATGGAGAATTTTGGGAGTGGATGATTTCATCCGGGTGCCAGCCCCGGCCGCAAGAACAATGACGCTCAATCCCTGCGCAGAATCGGAGGTGGCGGTCAGTGCGATAGGCGGCAAGGAATCCAAGCTGCTGCTCCTGTGGCTCGGTGCATCTGGAGGGAACACGTGAACCGACCGTGGTGTGTGGTCGGCGCCGGTGACAGACTCATCCTATGCCTCTGTGCACCGCGTTCCGCCCATAGGATTCGAACCTATACTCCACGGCTCCAAAGGCCGGGGTGCTGCCGTTACACCAGAGCGGAGTGCACTCGTCAGGACGAAGGTCCGTCAGAGGCGACTCTCTAGTTTGCCATGGCGGGCCGCCGGGGGTCGAATGAACCGTTCCGGGTCACTCCCAGCCAGCCCCCTCCGCCCCTTTCCCTCCCTGCCCCTCTCCCCTTCCCAACTGAGTGGCAGTAGTTGTCGAAAAATGGCGAATTTTGAGCAACTACTGCCACCCAGTTGGGTTACGGGAGGGTAACGCACGCTGGGTTACGGGAGCGTACCCGAGGCGCGGGCGAGGTTAGCCGAGCTGTTCGGAGAGCTCCAGCCAACGGTCCTCCAACTGAGCCACTTCCTCTTCCAGCACCCGCAACGCCTCGGTGTGCCCGGCCAGCCCCTGGTAGTCACTCTGGTCGTGGCCAGCCAGCGTTCCGTGCGCCCGGTCAATGAGTTCCGTGAGCTTGTTCAGCCGACGCTCGAGGGCGCTGACCTCCTTCTGCGCGGCCCGTAGCTCACTGCCGGAGAGAGCGGAGTCAGTCGATGGTGCTCCGGCGGCGAGCGACGGTGCAGACCCGCCACGGGCTGCCGCTGCCGTGGCGGCCGCGCTGAGTTCCAGGTACTGGTCCACCCCGCCCGGCAGATGCCGCAGCTGGCCGTCCAGAATCGCATACTGCTGATCGGTGACGCGTTCCAGCAGGTAGCGGTCATGGGAGACCACCACGAGCGAGCCGGGCCAGGAGTCCAGAAGATCCTCGATCGCAGCGAGCATATCCGTGTCCAGATCGTTCGTCGGTTCATCGAGCACCAGCAGGTTTGGCTCGTCTAACAGGATCAGCAGCAACTGCAGCCGCCGCTTCTGGCCGCCGGAGAGATCCTTGATCTGAGTGGACAGCTGCGCGTTGGTGAACCCCAGCCGCTCCAGCAGCTGGCCTGGAGTCATCTCTTTACCCCCGGCGATGTAAGAGGTGCGCTTGCGCCCGATCACATCGCTGACCCGTTCCTCAGCGATCTCCGCCAGGTCACCCAGCTGCTGGTCCAGGGTGGCGACCTGGACGGTCTTGCCACGTTTGACCCGCCCGGAGGTCGGTTGCAGTGCGCCGGTAATCAGGGAGAGCAGGGTCGACTTTCCGGCACCGTTGACACCCAGAATGCCGGTCCGCTCCCCCGGGGCGATCCGCCACTCCACCTTGCGCAGTACCTCGCTGTCGCCGAAGGCCACCCCGGCGTCCAGCAGGTCCACCACCTCTTTACCCTGCCGGGCGCTGGCCATCTGACGCAGCTCTATCGGGTTGCGCAGCGGCGGGACATCCTCAATCAGAGCGTTCGCGGCATCGATGCGGAACTTCGGCTTGGCGGTGCGGGCCGGGGCGCCGCGCCGCAGCCAGGCGAGTTCCTTACGCATCAGGTTCTGCCGTTTCGATTCGGTGGCGGCCGCAATCCGGTCCCGCTCCACCCGTTGCAGCACGTAGGCCGCATATCCGCCCTCAAAGGGCTCCACAATGCCGTCGTGGACTTCCCAGGTAGCCGTGGAGACCTCATCCAGGAACCAGCGGTCGTGGGTGACCACCAGCAACCCACCGGCCGTCGCGGACCAGCGTTTCTTCAGATGCGAGGCCAGCCAGGTAATGCCCTCCACGTCCAGGTGGTTGGTCGGCTCATCCAGCGCCAACAGGTCCCAGTCGCCCACCAGTAACGCTGCCAGCGCAACCCTGCGACGCTGCCCACCGCTGAGACCACGCACCGGGGCGTCCCAGTCGAGGCCACTGACCAGACCGGCGATCACCTCACGGGTGCGCGCCTCCGAGGCCCACTCATGCTCCGCCCGATCCCCGACAATCGTCTGCGCGACCGTCAGGGCGTCATCGAGCGTATCCGACTGGTCCAGGACGCCCATCCGGACGCCGCCGCGCACCGTGACCCGCCCGGCGTTCGGCTCCAGCTGCCCGGCCAGCATGGCCAGCAGACTCGACTTGCCGTCACCATTGCGACCCACGATGCCGATCCGGTCACCTTCATTGACGCCGAGCGTGACCGACCCGAAAACCGTGCGGGTCGGGAATTCAAGGTTCAGGGCTTCAGCCCCCAGCAGATGTGCCATCAGCGTGCCTGCCCGGGCTGGGTCGACACCATGGCTACGGGGATTGGACGATGCCGGCCCGGGCGCGTGCAGGTCAGGCCACAGAGCATCACGGGGGTGGGAGAGGTCAAGGAGTTCCTTCAGGTAGAGCCGGGCGCTTGAGACCGGTCTGGAGAGTGCCTAATGCACCACGTCAGAGACAATTTTCGCACCGTGCACCGGCGAATGCACAGCGCGCACCCGCAGGCCCCCGGCACGGAGTTCATCGGCAATGTCCTCGGCATGAACCTGATCCCGCGCCAGAGCGGCAACAGTGGGGCCGGAACCGGAGACCACTGCGGCCAGTGCACCGGCATCGCGTGCAGCCCGGAGCGTCCCTGCCAGGCCCGGCGACAGACTCAGTGCTGCCGGCTCCAGATCATTGTGTACCACCGCGGCCAGCGCCTCGGCATCCCCGCTGCGCAAGGCCTGTAGCACCAGCGGGTTGACGGCCTGCGGCACCTCGGGCCGCTCCCCGTGCATCGTGCGCAGTTTGTCCAGCGTGCCGAACACCGAGGGCGTGGACAGACCGAAGTCCGCGGCTGCCAGCACCCAGAAGAACGGCCGCGGAGCCAGCGCGGAAGAGAGCTCCTCCCCCACGCCCAGACCAATCGCCGCACCACCAAAGAGCGCGAAGGGGACGTCAGCTCCGAGTTCGGCCGCCAGATGGGCCAGCTCTTCCCGGGACAGGCCAGCCTCCCAGAGGGCGTCACAGGCCAGCAGAGTAGCGGCGGCATCAGCCGACCCGCCGCCCATGCCACCGGCCACCGGAACGCGCTTGAGAATTTCGATATCCACGCCGGTGGGGTGCTCGCTGAGATCGGCCATCAGGTTCGCCGCGCGGGCCACCAGATTGTTGTGATCGAGAGGGATGCTGAGCAACGCCTGCTCTTCCGGCCCCGCCGACGAATCCGACCCTGAGGAACCCGAGGAATCCGACGATGCAGGCCCGGCGGCCAGGCCGTCCGGCGCATAGCGAAGGCTGACCCCGACACCCGGTTCGAGCCGACTGCGCACCGTCACTTCTTCATACAGCGAGACGGCCAGATAGGCGCTGGCCACCGGATGATAGCCATCCTCGCGGAGCGGCCCCACCTCAAAGGAGACATTGATTTTTCCGGGCGCTTTGGCGCGGACCGAGCGCTGCCTGGCCTTGCCCGGGCCGCGTGAACCAGAATCCTGCGAACGGGAGCCCAGCGAAACGGTGCCGTTGCTCCCGGCGCGTGATGGCGTCATAGCCCTAACCTAGGCCACCGTGCCGGAAGCGTCCAAGTGCTGAGCCCCGGCGGGGCGAACACCGAGGAGGAATCAGGAAGCCGAATCAGCAGCAGTCAGTTCTCCGGTAGCAGCCAGAGCGATCCGGGCAAAGGCCTCGACATCGAGCATTTCGCCGCGGCTGCTCGGATCCACCCCGGCCGCCACGAGGCGACGCTCCGCCTCTGCCGCGCTTCCGGCCCAACCTGCCAGTGCTGCACGGAGCGTCTTGCGGCGCTGGGCGAACGCCGCGTCGATCACGGCGAACACCTCGGGGCGCATCTCCTCGGCGATCGGGGGTTCACGGCGGGTGAATTCCACCAGCCCTGAGGAGATTTTGGGTGCTGGCCAGAACACGTTCATGCCGATCACCCCGGCTTTGCGCATGGAAGCGTACCAGGCGGCTTTGACCGAGGGGATGCCGTAGGTCTTGCTGCCCGGTCCGGCGGCCAGCCGGTCCGCCACCTCGTCCTGGACCATGACCAGGCCGTGGCGGAGGCTCGGGAAGTGTTCCAGCAGGTGCAGCACCACGGGTACCGCCACGTTGTACGGCAGATTCGCCACCAGCGCGGTGGGCTGCTCCAGCTCCCCGCCAGCACCGCCCGGCAGGCTGGTCACCCGGAGCGCATCGGCGCCGATCACGTTCAGCGATCCGCTTTTCTCCGGCCGGAATTCGGCCACGGTCTGCGGCAGCCGCTCGGCCAGGGGCGGATCGATCTCAACCGCGACGACGCGCTCGGCGGCATCGAGCAGTCCCAGGGTCAGCGAGCCGAGCCCTGGCCCAACCTCCAGCACGGTCTCCCCTGGGTCAACGTGAGCCGCGGCCACGATGCGACGGATCGTATTGCCGTCGATGACGAAGTTCTGACCCAGGGTCTTGGTGGGCCGCAGTCCCAGTTCCTCGGCAAGACGGCGGATGTCGGCTGCACTGAGTAAGCGGCCGCCGGACGTGGCAGCCGCAGGGGCTGGCGTGCTGTCAGAACTCGGTTCGGTGGGCTGGTTCACCGCAGCAGTCTACCGGGCGGCCGTCACCAGGTCCCGGTTGGCCAGCGCCGTTAGCCCGGGATAGATGGGATAGAACAGCAGATCCCGGCTCACTGGAGTGTGAGCCGGGATCTGTTGACAGAAGTGTGAGCGATTAGCCGCGATAACCGCAGCCCCAGGGCCCCAGGCCAGCCTTCGCGTAGTAAGCGTTGGCCACAGCAATCTGCTGCTCGCGGCTCGCCAGATCGGCCCGGGGAGCGTAGGCTCCACCGCCGTTGGCCAGCCAGGAACCGGTAGCGAACTGGAGCCCGCCATAGTAACCGTTACCGGTGTTGATAGCCCAGTTGCCACCCGATTCACATTGAGCGATCGCGTCCCAGTTCACGCCGGTGGCAGCGCCTGTCGGAGCTGCGCCGGTGTTGCCGCCGGCGGCAGGGGTGGCAGCAGGACGGTCCTTACCGCCCACCGTGACCTTCTGCACTACCGGGGTGCTGAGCGTCTGCTGACCGGTCTGCACGCGGCTCACCTCACGCCCGTCGATGGTGGTCACCGTGAAGGTCTTCTGCAGCTTGCCGGCCACACCCTGCTGGGTGACCTTCTTCTCATCCTTGAACGCATTCGGATCGACCGTCTGCTCGGTGGTGAAGGCGACATCTTCCTGCGTGGTCACGGAGCCATCGGTCAGCACCCGGGAGACCTTGATGGTCAGATGGGGCACGATGGGCGCGGTCCGCGGAACGGAGGTCAGATCAGCTGCGCCGAGGATCACCTTGGCTTCAGTGAGCACATCCGCCACCGTTGCTGCGGTGGTGGTGCGCTCCACGCTGGTGCCATCGGCCACAATCGTGACCTGCTTCGGCGTCGTAATGGTCAGGCTGGCGCCGTCCTGGGCCAGAACTGCATCCCGGGGGGAGCTGAGCACCGCTGCCGGGGAGATGTTGAGCTGATCCACCAGCGCGTCGACGTGGCTGGCAGTGGTCTGCACGTGGCTGGCGACGCCATCGACCGTGACCAGAACATCCTTGCTCTTCTCCACGGTGATGGTGATGCCGTTATCCACGGCAGAATCGAGGGCCGGGACGACCTTGTCCGCGGTCGTCACGCTGACCTGGGCCGCATTGAGCACATCGTGCACCGACCCACCAAAGGTCTGCACGGATGTCGCCACTCCATCTACCGAGAGCTTGATAGTTTTCGCTGCCGATACAAAGCCGACAAGACCGGCCACAAGGGCCAGAAGAACGAGAGACTGACCGGCTATTTTCGGCCAGCTGAGTTTGCCCCCGGAGGTGAAGAATTGTGCCACTGGATCCCATAACTACTCAAGCATCCGGGCACGGGAATTCAGAGTAGTCATACGCACCTGCGCGCATCCCCACTCTCAGAGATCTCTATCTGTTTCAGACCACGCTGTGCCACTGTGCGTGCAGGACTCAAGGCGGTCTTCATGATGCGAGTGATCTCCGCGGACCTTCCCCGATCCCGGCTATCTACCCACTACTGTAACCGAATTGTGACCCAAGGCCAAGATTTCATCTCGGACGGGATGCTATGAGGTCAGTCCCAGCTGCCGTAGACCTGCTCAGTATTACGACTCAACTGCTGGCAGAACCGGGACAGCTCGGTCTCTCTGGTCTCCGCCAGAACCCGTACCGTCTGGGGCATGAGATAGCTCGCATTGGGCCGTCCCCGGAAGGGGTGAGGCGTCAGGAAAGGCGCATCGGTTTCGACCAGAATCAACGAGGGATCGGCGAGCGCAGCCGCCTCCCTCAGACCTTCCGAATTCTTGAACGTCACCGTCCCGGAGAAGGAGAGGTACCAGCCATGCTCCCTGCAGATCCGGGCCAGGCTGGCATCTCCGGAGAAGCAGTGGAACACCACCCGGGAAGGGGCACCCTGCTCCAGCAGAATGCGCACCACATCCTCGTGCGCATCCCGGTCGTGGATCTGCAGTGCCAGGTCCAGCCGCTTGGCCAGTTCCAGATGCTTCCGGAAGGACTCCTGCTGCTGTGGCTGCCTCTGCGCCTCGGTGCGGAAGTAGTCCAGACCGGTCTCCCCGATCGCCCGGACCCGTGGATGCGCGGCGAGAACCTCGAGTTCCGCCAGGGCCGCGTCGAGCTGCCCCGCCTCCGCCAGTGCGGGCGCATCGTTGGGATGAATCGCGACGGCACCGAGCAGGCGCTCATCGGCCTTCACCGCCTGGACGACGAAGCGGGAGGACTCCAGATCACAGCCCACCTGCACGGCACCCTGCACTCCCACGGAAGCGGCGACATCGAGCGCATCCTTCAGCGACACCCGGGCCAGTGCGTCCCGCAGATCCGCGGGGGCGTTGTCGTCCAGAACGGGGAAGTCCAGGTGGGTGTGATTGTCCATCACCGGCTCCGGAAGCGGCTCAGGGGCCGGCGGGAATTCCAGGGCGCGACGGCGTTTGAGCGCGGCTTTCGCCGCAGGATCCTTCTCCGCCGCCAGGCGCTCCGGCGTGATCGGCTCCGCGGAGCGATAGGGCAGCGGCGCCAGCTGATCGGTATCGGCTGGCGAAGGCGCACTGGCCGTCGATCCCATGCTGGCAGGAACAACAGAAGACATGCTGTCTACTCTAGGCCGTACCCTGCGGGATGCTCAGGGAGCGGTTCAACGAGTAACGTAGTTCACACCCCGCCGGGCCACGAGCCCTGCAGGGACTGCGGAATCGGCTGATCAGAGGAATCCATTGTGAGCCACGCGCCTTCGGACCATATCGCCCCCCAGTTCGTCGCCCGAAGGGCATCCGATGGCACCCAGGACGGGGCACCGACGGCGATGGCGCACGCCGAATTCACGGCCCTGAGCCACGACATTCTCCACGCCATCTCCACAGTGATCGACGGCAAAGCCGAAGCCGCCCAGCTGGCGCTGACCGTGCTGCTGGCCCGTGGCCATCTCCTCCTCGAGGACGTGCCCGGCGTTGGCAAGACCATGCTGGCCAAGACTCTGGCCCGCACCTTGGACTGCTCCGTGAGCCGGATCCAGTTCACCCCGGATCTGCTCCCCTCCGATGTCACCGGGGTCTCGATCTTCAATCAGACCAACCACAGCTTCGAATTTCGGCCTGGCGCCGTCTTTGCCAATGTGGTGATCGGGGACGAAATCAACCGTGCCTCTGCCAAAACCCAGTCCGCCCTGCTGGAATGTATGGAGGAACACCAGGTCACGGTGGACGGTTCCACCTACCAGCTGGCCGAACCGTTCATGGTGGTCGCCACCCAGAATCCGCTCGAAATGGAGGGCACGTACCCGTTGCCGGAGGCCCAACGGGACCGGTTCATGGCCCGGATCTCGCTGGGCTACCCGGATGCCGAGGCTGAGGTTCAGATGCTCGAGACCCACCAGTCGACCTCCCCGCTGAGCCAGGTCCACCCGGTGGTGAGCGAGGCGCAGGTGCGGGCGATGATCAGCCTGGTCCAGGGGATCCACGTCGCTACTGCGGTCAAGGATTACGTGGTGGCTCTGGGTCGAGCCACCAGGGAACATCCACAGATCCGCCTGGGTGCCAGCCCGCGGGCCCTGTTGCAGCTCCTCCGCGCGGCCAAGGCCACCGCCGCCCTGGCCGGGCGCAGTTTTGTGGTCCCGGACGATGTCGCCGCGCTCGCACCGGCGGTGCTGGACCATCGCCTGCTGCTGGACCGGCGGGCAGGCGCCGCAGGGACCACCACCGGGCAGGTCCTGCGGACGATTCTGGCCTCTGTTCCGGTGGGTTCCCCCGCGTCGGTCCTTTCCTCGCCCTCCGCTGGCGCCCTGACCCACCGCGCCGACCGCCTGCGGTGAGCGCAGCACGGGGCTCCGGCGAGCGTCGGAAGCCACAAACCCGCCTGACCTTCCGCGGCTGGTCGCTGGCCGGAGCCGGGGTACTGTGTCTGCTGCTGGCCCAGGTGATGGGCCGCAAGGACCTTCTGGTCCTGGGCCTGTTCCTGCTGCTCCTACCGGTTCTGGCCCTGGCATCGGTGCGGCTCGGCGTACCCGGCTTCACCGTCCGTCGCAGCTTCGAACCCACCGTAGTGGTGGCCGGATCGGCAGCCTCGGTGAGCCTGTCGATCAGCGCGCCCAGCCGCTTTACCGGGCGGCTACGCATGCAGGAGGGCCTGCCCGAACGGTTCGGACCGTCTCCGCAGTTCTGGTATCCGGGCCAGGCTCACCAGGTGACGTCCACCGAGCGGCTGAGCCGCTATCGATACCGCATTCACCCCGCCGTCCGGGGTCAGTTTGCGGTGGGGCCGGTCAGCGCCGAATTCTCCGATGCCTTCGGACTCAGCCGCACCATGCTGATCCTGCCGGGAGTCTCCTGGCTGACCGTCACGCCGCCCTGCCTGGAACTTCATACCCTGCAGCTCAGTGGCGCACATGGGGTGGACGGCCCGGCGCCGACCCGGCAACGAGCCAATCCGAGCGATGACGATGTGATGACCCGCACCTACCGCCACGGGGACCCGATGCGCCGGGTGCACTGGCCCGCGACCGCACGGCACGGTCAACTCATGGTCCGCCAGGAAGAATCCGTCACCACTCCGTTGGCCACCCTGATCCTGGATCAGCGCCTGCCCGCCTTTCTGCCCCATGGGCCGGGTTCGCGTCAGGCGGCGGCCCACCCCGAGCTGCACAGTTCTGAATCCTTCGAATGGGCTGTGACCGCAACGAACTCCATCGGTGCACATCTGCTCCAGCACGGCTTTGAACTCCGCTTCCTCGACCTGTTCGGATCTGCAGGGGCCGCACGATCCCGCCCCGCTGAACATCCTGAGCAGGAGTACCTGGTGGGTTCTGATGGCGCAGCCGAGCTCGCTGCCAGCCTCGCCGCCTTGGAACTGCCTCGCGCCAGCGGCGACCAAGGACCGGGTGAGGATTCCAGACACGATGCCGGTCTGCTCTCCACGGTGAGCGCCACAGCACGGCGCGGACCGGTGGTCGCGGTGCTGGGCCTGCTCGACGGGGCGGATGCCGGCCTGCTCGCTCCCCTGGCGGCCGACGCCACCGAAGCGTGTGCACTGATCGTCGTGCCAGCACACCACGCCAGCGACCCCGGGTTGAAGAGGGCCACGGAACTGCTCCGACACGCGGGCTGGCAAGTGGCGGTGGCCTCCGCGGACAGTTCTCTGCCCGCGCTCTGGCTGCCCGCGCTCTGGGCGCAGCTGGATGCCCGGCGGAATCTCACGTCGGGCGGAGGTGCCGGATGAGTTGGCGTCCCGAAACCCTGACCAGGCAGCGCCGGGCCAGATTCGTTCCTTTCGCCGCTTCCCGTCCGCTGCCCTGGCAATTGGCAGCAGCCGTCTTCCTGGCCGTGGCGGGGACCGCCGTCGGTTTCGGTGGCGTTTTCCGCGGCTACGGATGGTTCGTGCCGTTGAGCTTCACGGTGGGTACGGTCGTGTTGGCCCAGGCCTGGGCCAGAGCGCTCCGGTTCCCTGCTGGCTGGGTTCCCGTGGTGGGCGCTGCTGTCCTGACGGCGGTACTGACCCTGCAGTTCCTGGCCTCCACTGCGCTCCTGGGGTTCATTCCCACCTCGTCCAGTCTGGGGCTGGCCAATGCTCTGATCGGTCAGGCGGCTGATACCGTCGCCCGCCAGGTGGCGCCAGTGGAGGCCGGTTCCGGAATCCTGTTCGTCCTCTGCCTGGGCGTGGGGCTGATCACCGTCCTGACCGATCTGCTCGCAGTAGGGCTGATGATGCCTGCGGCGAGCGGCATTGGGCCGTTGATGGTCGCCATCGTGCCCGCAACCATCAAAGTGGACAGCCTGGGGGTGCTGGGATTCCTGTTGGGTGGGGCCGGGTTCCTGAGCATTCTGGCGCTGTCGCAGAGTCTGGCGACCACCGGCGGTGCGGCGGCAGCCAAGGCCGCCTCCGGACCGGCATCGGCCGGTTCAGCCTTTGACCGGGGCGGGGGCGTTCAGGCTGCCCCCCGGAGCGCCCCAGGCTCGCGGGAGTCCCGGGCCGCTATCCGCGAGGGGCTCAGCGAACGCTGGACGGCGTTGCGGGGCGAGGCGAGCCAGGGCAACCAACAGAGGGGAGACGCGGCATCTCGGACTGCCTCCGTGACCCTCAGTGTCGACGCCTGGTGGCGGCCGGCCGCCTGGGGAGCCGTCGCACTGATCCTGGCCCTGGGTGTGAGCACGGCTCTGCCCGGTTTCACCACGGGCACCTTCCCCCAGGGCTCTCGCTTCAATCCGTTCGGCCAGGTCGCCGGGCTCAGCCCCTTGCTCGCGCTCGGCTCGGATCTGCGATCTCCAACGGCCAGCGGTAGCTTCACCGTGGCCACCACCAGCGATAACGCGCCGTACCTGCGCACGACCACCGTGGAATCCTTTGCTGGCGATAACTGGCAGCCCACTGTCCGGGAGATGCAACCGCTGAGCGATACGGCACTCCGCGATGACTTCGCGCCCAGCGCGACCTCGACCACCCCCATGGTCAGCGTCATCGAGGCCAGCGACCTGGCCAATGATTGGCTGCCCGCACCCTATGCGCCTCAGGCCGTCACCGGCCTCTCCGGTTCCTGGCGGGTGGACACCAAAACCCTATCCATCAAGGGCGTGGGCAGCACCACACACGGCCAGAGTTACCAGGTGAGCAGTGCGAGTCCGGTGCTCACTCCGGAGGTGCTGGAGCTGGCTCGGGCGCGTCCGCGACCCACCCTCGACCCGATTTTCATGTCGTTGCCCACCTCCATGCCTCCGATCATCCGTCAACGGGCTCTGGAGGTGACCGCTGCCGCCGGAACCCCGTATGAGAAGGCGATGGCATTGCAGAATTATCTGCGCGGTCCGGCCTTCACGTACTCCCTGCAGACGCCGGTGTCCGGCAACTATGACGGTACGGGGATGGACGTGCTGGCAACCTTCCTGCAGGTCAAAAGCGGGTATTGCGTACATTTTTCCGCGGCGATGGCGGTCATGGCCCGGGAGGCCGGCATACCCAGCCGGATCGCCGTGGGCTTCGCACCCGGACGAGCCACCTCCTCGACCACGGATATCGGTGGCAAGCCGCACACTCAGTTCGAGGTCGACGGAACCGATGCACATGCGTGGCCCGAGCTCTACTTTGAGGGCCTTGGTTGGGTACCCTTCGAGCCGACACCCTCCCGAGGGGTGGTACCCGGCTATGCACAGGCGCCTGTTGCCGATGCCACCACCCCGCCCGGCGACACAGTACCCACCGGGCAGAGCACCAGCGCCCCCGGAACCTCCAGCAGCAGCTCGCCCAGCAGCAGTTCCGCCGGGCAGCTCCAGGGCACCAAGCAGGAGTTTCCCTGGTGGTGGCTGTCGCTGCCGCTCGCGTTGATGCTGGCGACTCTGCCCGCGGTGTTCCGCGCGCTACGCCGGCGACGCCGCACCGAGCCGGGTGCCGGAATTCAGCAGGCCTGGGCCGAGTTGCAGGATGCCAGCTACGACCACGGGTTACCCCGGGATGCCAGCGATACCCCGCGCCGCTTCGTCCAGCGTCTTGCCGCCTCCGGTCTGGTCTCCGACGCCGGAACCCCTGTTGATCTCGGGTCATTGGTCGATGCCGTGGAGCGCCTGAGATACGGTCCCGGGCCTGCGGTCACGACGACGCCACCTGCAGCGCTGCGTCAGCTCAGGGCCGCCCTGACCGCACTGAAACTTCACGCCCGCCCTGCACGCCGGCTGCGGGCCCTGCTCCTCCCGGCGTCCCTGGCCCGGCCGTACCGGGGCTGAGGGCACTCAACTGGGGCGCTCAGCGTGAGCGGTCAGCGAGCACAGCGGCATACAACTCACGTTTACTGGCCCCGGCGCTTTCGGCCACGGTGGCCACAGCATCCTTGAGCCGGATGCCGCTTTCGGTCAGCGTGGCCACCGCGGCCAGCAGGTCTTCGGCGCTGCCCTGCTGGCCGGTGCTGCCTCCGACCACCACCGCGATCTCGCCGCGCACCTCGGCTTCCACCGCCCAGGCATGGAGCTCACCCACCGTGCCACGCAGCACCTCTTCGTAGGTTTTGGTCAGTTCCCGGGTGACAGCGGCAGGCCGGTCCGGCCCGAAAACCTCCACCACAGCGGCCAGCATGCTCTCCAGTCGATGAGGCGCCTCGAAGAAGACGAGCGTGCGTGGATCCTGGGCCACCTCGCGGAGCCGGCTCAACCGTTCTCCAGCCTTGCGGGGGAGAAAGCCTTCAAAAGCAAAGCGGTCCGTCGGCAGACCGGACAGCGTCAGGGCTGTCAGCACCGCGGAAGGCCCGGGTACCGCGGTAACCCGGACCCGGGCCGCGTGCGCCGCTTCCACCAGGCGGTAGCCGGGGTCCGAGACCGAGGGCATGCCGGCATCGGAGACCATCAGGACGGTATCCCCGGAACGGGCGCGCTCGATCAGCTCCGCGGTTTTCCGGCCCTCATTGTGTTCGTGGTAGCTCACCAGCCTTCCCGCGACGTTCACGCCCAGGCCTGCAGCCAGGGCCAGCAGCCGGCGAGTGTCCTCCGCAGCCACGACTTCCGCCGTCGTCAGCAGTTCGGTCAACCGGCCGGAGGCATCAGCTACATTGCCGATCGGAGTGGCTGCCAGCACAATCTGCCCGGCCGAATCAGCCTCACGCGAAGAATCCATGCTCCCAGCCTACGGCCCGGCCGCGACCACGGCTTCCGTGCACGCCCCCGGTAGCATGGCACAGTGACTCGCGGATCCTGGCTCCTCCCCCCTGCCCAGGCGTTCAGCCAACGCCAGCTGCTGGGCCGGCTTCTGGGCACCGGGTGGCGCTTCCTGGAGACTCCCCTGTCCTTGCGCCTCTGGTACTGGCTGGCTCCGCTGCTCACCGCTGTGCTGGGCGGCATCCTGCGCTTCGTGCGGCTGGGCGATCCGCCCTCACTGGTTTTCGATGAGACCTATTACGTCAAAGACGCCTACTCCTATCTGATCAGCGGTTACGAACGCGCCTGGAACCGGGATCCCAATCCGGGATTCAACCAGGGTGATTATTCCTCGCTGCTGGATGCGCCGGGGTTTGTGGTGCATCCGCCGGTGGGCAAGTGGATTATCGCCTGGGGCATGCAGCTCTTCGGCACCTCCAGCACCTTCGGTTGGCGGTTCGGTACGGCACTGGTGGGAACGCTGGCCATCCTGCTGCTGGCGCTGATCGCCCAGAAGATGTTCCGCTCGACGCTCCTGGGCACACTCGCCGGGCTCCTTCTGGCGGTGGACGGCCATGCCATCGTTATGTCACGCACCGCCATTCTGGACAACTTCGTGATGTTCTTCGCCCTGCTGGGCTTCGGTGCGTTGCTGATGGACCGCGATGACGGCAGACGGCGGCTGGCCCGCAGGCTGGCGCAGGCGCTCGATGGCGAGCGGGTCGGTTCCGACTCCACCCGCCTGCTCTACGGGCCGTGGCTCGGCATCCGGTGGTGGCGGATTGCCGCGGGGGTGTCGCTGGGCCTGTGCGCCGGCAGCAAGTGGACCGGTGTTTTCTTCCTGGCCGCTTTTGCCGTGATGAGTGTGCTGTGGGATGCCAGTGCCCGGCGCATTGCGGGCATCCGCTACTGGTTCATGGGCGCGGTACTCAAGGATTCTCCGCTGGCCTTCATCAGCCTGGTCCTCGTCTCGCTGGGGACGTATCTGGCCAGCTGGACCGGCTGGTTCCTCTCCAGCAATGCCTACGACCGCAACTGGGCGCAGAGCAACCCTTCCAGCACCTGGGACTGGATTCCGGCCAGTCTGCGCTCTCTCTGGGCGTATCACCAGTCGATGTACTCGGCGGGCCTCGCCATCGAATCCGACCATCCCTATAAGGCGAATGCCTGGTCCTGGTTCGTGATGGGCCGCCCGACCTCCTTTTTCGCCGAGTACCCCGGTTCCGGCTGCAACGGTGACAAATGCGCCCAGGTGGTCAACTCGGTGGGGAACCCGCTGATCTGGTGGGCTGGGGCTGCAGCATTGACCTTTCTGCTGGGCTACTGGCTGCTGCGCCGGGACTGGCGGGCCGGCGCGATCCTCTGCGGCTGGGCTGCGGGCTACCTGCCGTGGCTGATGTACCCGAACCGCACTATTTTCTTCTTTTACGCCATCGCCTATGAGCCATACCTGATTCTGGCCGTGGTGTTCTGCCTGGGGCTCATCCTGGGTACCCGCGATGATCCGCCCTGGCGGCGTCAGCAGGGCGCGATGGTGGTGGGCGTTTTTGTGGTGCTGGTTCTACTGATCAGCGCGTTCTTTCTGCCCATCTGGACGGCACAGACCATCACCTACGACGACTGGCGTTCACATATGTGGATGCCCAGCTGGATCTGAAGACCTGTTCCTCCTCTCGCTCCTCTCGAGTGGTGACGTATGGCCCCTAACACCGAGTGTTAGGGGCCATACGTCACCACTCGAGAGGAGGACTGCGGTCAGTTGGCGACGCGGCGGCCCTGCGAACGCTTGGCAGCCTCGACGACAGCGGTCCGGCGGCTCTTGGTGGGCCAGTTGAAGGCGAAGACCAGCGAAGCCACAATCAGCACGATTGCCCCGATGGTGCCACCTGCGTCCATCCAGAACTGCTCCGGGAAGAGCCGGATCAGCGTGTCTGATTCCAGGAAGGTCCAGGTGCCGTTGGCGAAGAACACCTTGTGCAGATCGACAAAGAAGGTGTCCCAGCCGATGACGGCGAAAACCCCCAGGCCGATGATGATCACGAGCGTGGCCAGCGAACCGGCAAAGACCGCCCGGCGGATGCCACCGACGCTGTGCCGGGCCAGGTAAAACATACCGATGACGACCAGCACCAGCGCGACGAATCCGATCAGCATGGACACGGAAATGACGCCTTTGACGTCAGCCATGTGGCTGACCTCGGTGGACAGGAACAGTTTCTGCCCGTTACTGCCTACCAGATCACCCAGAAAGCGCGGTCCGGCCAGATTGTTCAGATAGTCGACCACATACGAGCCGTAGCTGAGCCGATCATCGGTGCTGAAGCCGAACCGGTCTGCCGGGAACCCGGGCCGGAAGTACTCCACCCAAAGGAACAGCGGCGAGGCCACCAGACGAATGGTGCCGGCGATGACCACGATGGGGAAGCAGATGGCCACGATGATCTGCCAGATGCGAGGCAGCACCGGCTTGGCCTCAATGGCTTCTTCCCGGCCGGCCACCCGCCGGTCAATGTCGGTTTTGGGCGGCCGGATGGAGAGCATGGTGGTGGCGGTGGAGACCTCTGGAGCACCAGAGGATAGAGCAGCCGAGGACGCAGCACTCGATGCCGGAGCGCCCGATGACGGCGTCCCCGCTTTGGCGGCGGCAGCCGGCTCAGGCTTGGCAGCGGCTGCCCCAGCGGCAGGCTTTGCACCCTCGGCCTTGCTGTCCTTGGTCGCAGAAGGAGCCTGGGAAGATGCCCCTTTGCCGGTGTCCAGCCAACTGAAATCGGCCGAGGTGTCTCCCGCATCCTCGCCCGAGGCGCGGAAGGCATTCAACTGGGCGGCCAGATCCTCGGTCGGGGCAGGGCGGTCTTGCGGACGTGCAGGGTTCTTCTCACTCACCCTTTGAGGCTACTCGCCCTGACCCCTGCTCCGAGTGAGCCACCCCGAGAGCCGCAGCTATGCTGTGGGGACCACGCTCCCGGCATCGTGCTCTGCAAGGTCGCCATGCTGCCCGCTCCGGTGTGCCCGAGCGCCCAGTACCAGGGTGTAGGCCCAGTAGCCTGCCAGCACGAGGGCGCCGATGCTGATTTTGACCCAGACCGGAAGCGGTGAGGGGGTGACGAAGGCTTCCACCACGCCGGAGACCAGCAGAACCACCAGCAGACCCAGCGCCACAGTGATCAGAGAACGTCCCTCCTGGGCCAGGGACTGTGCCCGGCGTAGCGGCCCGGGCGAGACCCATGCCCAGAACAGCCGGAAGCCCGCAGCGGCGGCCACGAAGATCGCGGTGAGTTCCATCAGCCCGTGCGGCAGGATATAGCTGAAGAACACATCCCCGCGCCCATAAGCGAACATGACCCCGGCGGTGGTCCCCACCCCCTGGGCGTTGCTGTAGATCATGTACAGCGGCCAGATGCCGGTCACTCCGAAGGCCACACATTGGGCTGCAATCCAGGCATTATTGGTCCACACCTGCCCCGCAAAAGAGGCTGCAGGGTTCTCCGAATAGTAATTGACGAACCGCCCCTCGAAGGTGTCCTTCAGCTGAGGCGTCAGGCCCAGTGCAGATTGAACCTCCGGGTTAGCGGCCACCCACCAGCCATAGAGCCCGGCGATCAGCACAAAGCCCGCGGCGATGACCAGGGTCAGCCACCGCAATCGGTAGAAGGCTGCGGGCAGGCTGACCACGCAGAAGACGGCGACATCTTCGAAGATATTGCTCCGGGCGCCGGTGAAGGCGGTGCGCGTCCGGGCCAGCAGCATGGACAGGCGGGCGGAAAGATCGCCCTCCACGGAGACGGAACGGATCACCGAAAGATGAGTGGAGGTGACCTGGTACAGGCGCAGCAACTCGTCCGCCTCCTCTCCACTGAGACGGCTCTGACCGCTGAGTTGCTTGAGGCGGTTCCATTCCGCATGGTGTACTGCGGTGAATGCGTCCAGATCCACGGCACCAGCCTACGGCAGGCCGCCACATACACTGGAGTCCATGAGCAGCATCGTCACCGGCGAAGCCGTCGTCCTGGAGCTGAGACCCGCCTCTTTCGCCGCTCGCGGGGTGGGCCTGCTTCTGGATCTGCTGTGCTACACAGCACTGTACATTGGCGGACTGATCGCCTTGCTGGCGCTCATCGAACATGCGGATCCGGCGGCCATCAGCGCGCTCTTCCTTAGCTGGGCGGTGACGGCCTTCGTCGTCGTGCCGGTGGCGGTGGAGACGCTGTGGCGGGGGAAGTCGGTGGGTAAGGCCGCGATGGGTTTGAGGATCGTGCGTGATGACGGCGGGTCAATCCGCTTCCGGCAAGCACTGATTCGCGGCCTGACGGGCTTTCTGGAGATCTACCTGACCTTCGGCTCGGTGGCCTTCATCACCTCACTGCTGAATGAAAAATCCCAACGTCTGGGTGATCTGCTGGCCGGAACCTATTCGCTGCGGGAGCGGACCGTCGCCGCGCGCCCGGGACCTTTAGTGATGATGCCGCCGCCCCTGGTCTACTGGGCCTCATTGGCGGATATCGGCCGACTGCCGGATGGCCTGGGGCGGAGGATCAGCCAGTTCATGACCCAGAGCAGCCGGATGACTCCTCAATCACGGGAGATGATGGCCAGCTCCCTGGCCACCGAGGCCGCGCAGTGGGTTGCACCGCCACCACCTCCGGGCACCCCGGCGGAGGCCTTTCTGGCTGCGGTGACCGCTGAACGTCGAGATCGGGACTATCGTCGGCTTGTCACGGTCAAGGCCGAGTCCGATCGGATCGCCGCCCGGATGGCCCACCTGCCCTATACCAACTGACTCCCACCGGTCATACCTGGTGTGAGGATCTGCCGCCCAGGGCGTCAGCGGGAGCCGTACTGTGCCCAGGGGATGTTCCAGTCGCCGAAACCGTCGGTGGGCGGCGCCACGGTATTGCCGGAGTTGAACACCTGCACCATGTCCCCCGTTCCGAAGTTGGCGAACACCCAGCTGGAATCCGCTTCGCTGAGACCGATGCAGCCGTGGGAGGCGTTCTCCACGCCCAGCACGGACATGCCGGTGGGCGTCGCCTCATGCATGAACTGACCGCTGGTGGTCAGCCGGATGGCATTGTTGACCCAGACCTGCCCATAGTCACCGGGTGCGCCGGGCTTGAGGCCGATCGTGGAGGCCACGAACAGGGCGCGTTGCTGCTTCTCCATCATGACCTGGTAACCGGAGGCAGAGGGGAAGGTGGTGTCTCCCATAGTGATCGGCATGGTGCGCACCAGCTGGTCATTGACGTAGACCTGAGCCTGGTGGGTATTGCCATCGGCCACGATCAGCTTCTTATCGCCAACCTTCATACTGACGGTCTTGTTGAAGTTGCCGATCTGACCATTTCCCAGGTCCACTCCGTAGAGGTTCATCGCTACGGAAATCGTGGAGTTGGCTGCCCAGAAGGCCTCCGGACGGTAACGCACCATGGTGTTGCTGTACCAGTGGAAGGCACCCACCTGACCGGCCGTCGTCGTGATCTTGATCGCCTTTTCCACGGCCTCCTTGTTGATCACCGGCTCGCTGAAATCGATCTGAACGGGCTGGCCGACGCCCACCGTGGATCCGTCCGGGGTGTAGGTGGCGGCGTTCGCCTCATTGGCGCTGCTGACGGTGCTGAAAGTCTGCGAACCGGTGGTCTCCTGCTTGGCGCCGTCCAGCGCGGAGTAGCTGAGCTTGTATTGCGTGTTGAACTTCAGCAGGCCGGAGGCCTTCCAGGTGGTGCCGTCGGCGCTGACCACGCCATCGACGCTCTCGCCGGTCAGCGCGTTGGAGAGCACCGCGTACTTGATGGATCCGTTGGTGGCTGTGATCTGCACCGGGGTGATCGGGTTGACCTGCTTGGCGCCGTCGGCCGGACTGACCACCACCGAGAGCGGCAGCACCGGGACGCTCGGCGTGGCACTGGCGGTTGAGCTGGCGCCAGCCTGAGCACTCGTCGTGGGCTGAGAGTTACTCGCCCCGCCACCTGCCCAGCTGGGCGCGGTGGCAGCGCCGATGCCACCTGCGGCGGCCAGCACGCAGACGGCCGCGATGACGGCGATCTTCCAACCCTTGCGGCGGGGTTTCTGCTCCACGGATTCGGTCATGCCAGGCTCCCGGTGCGCAACGGAAAACCAGGGGATTCCCTGCGCGATTGTTGATGTGCGCTGGTTTGTCCCAGCAATAGTGATACGCACAACAGTTTATCGCATGACGCCAGCGATTCCCGGTGAGCAGGCCCTCGCGATTGTTGCGATTCTGTAGCAGTTTGCCCAGAAGAATCTGGGAGCAGCTCAGTAGCGGTAGTGGTCCGCCTTGTACGGCCCGGCCACATCGACGTCCAGGTATTCCGCCTGCTCCTTGCTCAGCTCGCTGAGCTCCACGCCCAGGGCCGCCAGGTGCAGGCGCGCCACCTTCTCATCCAGAATCTTCGGCAGAACGTGGACCGTGGTCTCATAGGGCTCGTTCTCGTGCTTGGTGAAGAGTTCGATCTGCGCGATGGTCTGGTTGGCGAAGGAATTGCTCATCACGAACGAGGGGTGACCGGTCGCATTGCCCAGATTGAGCAGTCGGCCTTCCGAGAGCACGATGATGGAACGTTCCTGATCGGTGCCCTGGTCAAAGATCCATTCATGCACCTGGGGCTTGATCTCCACCTTGACCACACCGGGAATCCGGCCCAGGCCCGCCATATCGATCTCATTGTCGAAGTGGCCGATGTTCCCCACAATCGCTTTGTTCTTCATGGCCTGCATCTGCGCCGCCGAGATGACGTCCTTATTGCCGGTCGTGGTGATGAAAATATCGCCCTGAGCCACCACGGAATCCAGCCTGGCCACCTGGTAACCGTCCATGGCCGCCTGCAGCGCGCAGATCGGATCGATCTCGGTGATGATCACCCGGGCGCCCTGGCCGCGCAACGCCTCGGCCGCACCCTTGCCCACATCGCCATAACCGCACACCACGGCCACCTTGCCGCCGATCAGCACGTCGGTGGCGCGGTTGATGCCGTCCGGCAGGGAGTGCCGGATGCCGTACTTGTTATCGAATTTGCTCTTGGTCACCGAATCGTTGACGTTGATCGCCGGGAACAGCAGCCGGCCCTGTTCCGCGAGCTGGTAGAGCCGGTGAACGCCCGTAGTGGTCTCCTCGGTGACACCCCGGATCCCGGCCGCGATGCGGCTCCACTTCTGCGGGTCCTCGGCCAGAGCGGCGCGGAGCCGTTCCAGCACAATGCGCCACTCCAGGGAGTCGTCCTCGGCTGGGGAAGGCACAGCACCCACTGCCTCATATTCCACACCCTTGTGCAGCAGCAAGGTTGCATCCCCGCCGTCATCGAGAATCATATTGGGGCCCAGCTCGGGGTTCTCCGCGGCACCGGGCCAGCTGAGAATCTGTTCCGCCGTCCACCAGTATTCCTCCAGCGATTCACCCTTCCAGGCGAAGACCGGGACCCCCTGGGGGTCCTCGACGGTCCCCTGGCCCACGACAATGGCCGCGGCGGCCTCGTCCTGGGTGGAGAAAATATTGCAGGAGGCCCAGCGGACCTCGGCACCGAGCGCAACGAGCGTCTCAATCAGCACCGCGGTCTGCACGGTCATATGCAGCGAACCGGCAATCCGGGCGCCCTTGAGCGGCTGGGATTCACCGTATTCCGCGCGCAAGGACATCAATCCCGGCATCTCGTGCTCAGCCAGTCGGATCTGGTGCCGACCGGCCTCCGCCAAGGTGATGTCCGCGATCTTGTACTCAAGTGCCATGAGGGGCCGCCTTTACTGAAGAACCACTGGTGCTGGGTGAGAAAAAGAATGACAAAGGATGACGGAGAGTCAGCTCCCGGAGCCAGCCTCCGGCTGCTCGCCAGAAGACCCGGGAATCAGGATGGCGATGCCGTCCTCGATGCTGTAGTGCACGGGCTCTCCCCCTGGCCCCGCTGAGGCAGTGACCAAGCCGCTGCCATCCTGACGGAGCGGAAGCCCGGTCACCGGACAGCGCAGGATGCCGAGCAGTTCCTCGGGAAGGCGTGGCGTGGGCCGCTGGGTCATAGTTCTCCTTGAGAGAGGGGCAACGCTGCTCAGCGAGCAGCACCAGAAAGGTCAGCTGAAGCTCGGGTGGGAATCTGCAGTCATGGTCAGTCCCGCAGGATGCGCAGATGCCCCCGCCGGGCCGAGGTGCTGGATCCATGGCTCGGATCTTCCAGAGGGGCGGGGCTGAGCCGCTGAGCCAGACCATCCGGCCAGGGCTCATCCTGGTCCGGAACACTCCGCGCCGCCTCCCGGACGGCATCAGCCAGCGCCAACAGGTCATCATCGCTGCGCTGCGGTGCCACCTCAGGCATCGCGAGCCGGAGCACCTCCCAGCCCCGCGGAACCGTCAGCCCCTGGGCGTGAACCCCACACAGGTCGTAGCTGTGTGGTTCAGCGTAGGTGGCCAACGGGCCGAGAACAGCAGTGGAGTCCGCATAGACGTACGTCAGGGTGGCGACAGCCGATTGCTGGCACCCGGATCGCGAACATTGACGTATCTTTCCCACGATTAAGTAGCCTACCGCCCCGCGCCGACACTCGGAGCTGTGGGCCCCCGATCAGACGCTCCGACTGACGGTCGAGCTGACCTGGGCGCTGTGAGGCGACCGCTGGTCACGGGATATTCGCGGCACAGCCCCCAGCGGTCTAGCATCGATTCATGGGGTACTTCAGGGGGTACAAGGAATCGTCAGGCTGGAGTTTTCAGCTGGCTACCCAGCAGAACACCGGCGGCCAGGAAGGCCCCGACAGTCTGAACCGTCAGGACAACCAGAAAAACGGCGCTGCGCGGGCTTACCGTCAACGCCGCCGGGACCGTCATGGGCGCGGCCTGCGCGGCCCCCTGGTCCCGAAACCTCATCCCGGGGCGCGCAGTCGTTCCGAACTCTTTGACGATGTGGTGGTCGAGTCGGCTGAGCGCCTTCAGGACATCTGGGGTTCAGCTCTTGACCGCGTCCGCTTTGTGGTCAAAGACATCCCCGACCACCTCGAGGACCTGGTAGCGCGGCAGGAGCCTGCCCCGTTGGCCGATTTCACGCCCCGTCACCAGGGAGAGCCGGACATCGTCACGGTCTACCGGATGCCGTTGGTCCAGACCAGCCGCAGCGCCGAGGACCTCGCCGAGCGAGTCCACGATGCCGTGATTGAGCAAGTCGCGATCCTGCTCAATCTGAGCCCCGAAGCGGTGGATCCGAGCTACGGACGCCTGCACGGCCGGTGAGGCCACGAGGAGTGCCCGGGTGCCGGAGCACTTCGGGAGCCGGGCTTCAGTAGCCCAGCCCCACCTGGACACTCTGCAGCGTGGCTGGATTCCGCGGAATTGCGAGCACCGAGATTCCGTCGTTCTGGGAGAGCAGCTGAGCACCGAAAGCGGGCGAACCACTGGCCGAGACCAGGAAACCTGAGACGGCACCGCCGGCCCATTGCGCGGGATCAACCACCACGGTCTTCCCCGCGGACAACGTCAACGTCTTGGCCGCCTGCGGTTTGCCGTCGGTGCCGATCGGCGTCAGCGACAGTTGCGCTGCCCCGGCGGGGGCACTGAAGACCAGCTTGCTGGACACACCGGAGGGCAGCACCACCAGATGAGAGTCAGTCAGCTTGGCGTTGGCCCCGGACTCCGCCAGATCCACCGCCTCGCCAGCCTTGGTCCCGCTGACGGTGCGCACCGAGGCAATCACGGAGGCATCGGCATCGACCGCAAGGGTGTACGTGCCCTGCGGCAGGCCGCTGATCGGCAGTTCGGTCACTGAGCCGGCTTTCGCCGTGAACACACCACCCTGCGGCAGTGCCACCGGCCCTGACTGACCGAGTGCCTGGACCCGCACCATCGTGTCGACAGCACCCGGGTTGAGCACCCGCAGGGTGGTCTGGGCATCCTGGTAGCCGCTCTGGCCGGAGATGCTGGAGGCCAGCGCAGGGTCCATCACCTGGACCGCCGTCATGACCTGCTGCTGACTGGGAGGTGCGACGGCGGTCAGGAAGTCCACGCCACCGGGCGTCAGCCCGCGTAGCACCGACTGCTGGATCGTGGCGCTGACCGGTCCCCCCGAAGAACGAATCCGCAGGGCAAGATCCTTCTGAGACCCCGCGAGCCCGGCAACCACCACTGATTTCACCGAATTCGGCGGCACCAGGAGGTCCTTGGAACCGGTGGCCTGCAGCGGCCCTGAGGTCCCGTAGAGGTCCACGGTGACGTTAGCCGGGATGGTGGAGGCATTGCTGAGCTGAAGGATCGCCGTGCGGCCAACCTCGGTACTGGCGCCGAGCAACCAGACTTCATTGCCGGGCGTCTGGCAGGAGGCCGCCGCAAGTCCGCGCAGATCGCCGGTTCCGGCGGTATAGGTCAGGACGGCGGCCGCAGAGCTGCGTTGGTCCCCCACCGGATCGGCCCGCAGCACACTGGGCTGACCGACGCTCTGCGCTGCCAGCGAGGCGAACTGCTGCTGTACCGGGCCACCCCCCAGACTCGGTGTGGGTGTCTGAGTGGACGCCTGTGACACGGTGGCCAGAGGCGCGCCGGTTCCCGGCATGCTCGCAAGCACACTCTGCGGCATCAGACCGGTACTGGTACCGCCCACCAAGGCACTCACCGTGGTCTTGGCATCGGAGGATCCCGGGGAAAACTGCGGATCCGTCTGAGTCCCGGCCCCCTGAAGCAATTGAGCAGGCCCGGGGCAGACTGCGAGGTTGGGACCGGAGGGCAATGCCGCGGCAGGCACCGCCACGGGGTGGCTTCCGCTCAGCGGCACGGGCCAGGAACCTGCGGTCACCACGGCACCAGCGACGATGGCGATCCCCACCGATCCGAGGACCGTCACCGTGGTGCGAAGACCTCGGCGGCGGCGGAGCGCCGGACGCCCGGTGCGAGGGATGGCAGCCTTGACCTTTCTGGAGGTTGAGGGCTTCTTCGGAGCCTGTGCCCCGGCCTTGGGGTTTTCCGGAGCGGGCTCCGCACTGGGCTCAGTTG
This sequence comes from Psychromicrobium xiongbiense, assembly GCF_030271165.1. GTDB lineage: Bacteria > Actinomycetota > Actinomycetes > Actinomycetales > Micrococcaceae > Renibacterium > Renibacterium xiongbiense. The sequence goes on from NZ_JASSZH010000021.1 coordinate 262,662, forward strand.
CGGGCTCAGCAGCGGGCTCAGAGGAAGGCTCCACCGGCTCCAGCCCTGGCTTCTGGTCCTCCGTCATGCTGTCTCTCCCGCACGCATCGTGTCTGTCTGAGCTGGTTTTTCCGCTGCAGACGTGGCTGTCTCAGGGACACTTCGTCGCGACGTTCGCCGGCTGCGACGCGCCTGCACTCCCCGCAGTGAGGCTGGTTTGATCCGGCGGGTCGGCAACGGGATGACCAGCAGGAGGGTGAGAGCGAACACCACCACCTGCGCAGCACCCCACCACCAGGCTGCGGGTTGTTCGTAGCGGATCTCCAGGTGGCCGGCAGCGGCGGGCAGGTTGAAGGCCTGCGCCCAGGATGCCGCTCCCGGCGCGGCGGCCGAGGTCAGTTTCTGGTCGTTAAACCAGGCGCTCCAGCGTGGATCGGCCCGTTCAGCCAGGACGACGAGCCGACCTTCAGCGCCCTGCCCCACCTGGGTGTCCACTCCTTCAGCCTGTGAGGCAGGCTGGGAAGGCAGATAACTCAGCGTGCCACCCTTGCCATCGTCGATGCGCGCTGCCGCCACCGTGGCAGCCGTCGGCTGAGCGGTGGCCCGGGGCAGAACCCGCCAGAGCCAGCCCTGATCGGTCTGCCCTATGCTGACCAGACCGGGAACGGTGTTGATCTTGCTCGCCAGCAACTCCGAGGAGCTGTCCGTGCCGCGAAGCATCACAAAACCCACACCGAGTGCGTTGAGGTCATCCCCCGGGTTGGCCCCACTCCCTGCGGTGATCGCCGCCACCGAGCGTCGGACGGAGGCCGCCACCGGATCATCGCCGGTCACGGTCTCTGCACCGAATCCGCCCGTGATGCCCTGCGCCGCCACGATGGTGGAGAGCGCATCCTCGCCCGTGCCGCCATCGCGCATCAGGCTCGCCTGAGCCACTCCATCAGGGCCAACGGTCATCACGAGGGAGCGGCTGCGGTCCGCGCTCAGGCCGCGGTCCACGGCCGTGGCCGCCAGGGGGCGCACCCCGGTAGGCAGGAGCTCCGTGCTTCCGGCCGGAACCGTCGCGTTGTACCCGGGATGAGCGCCAGTGACCTGCTGAACGGTCCAGACACCCAAGGACAGCAGCGGGCCAGCCACGAGGGCCACCGAGGCGATGACCGCCAACGGGCGAGTCCAGACCCGCGACGAGCTCTCCTCTCCGGCCAGGGCGGCTCCGGAGTCACGCTGATCCGCAGCATGGCCTCTGCGGATCAGAGCATCCAGTCCGATCACCACAATGGCCAGCAAGGCGAGCACCGCTACCGAGACCGAGGGGCCACTGAAGGCCGTCACGATGCTGTTCTGAGTTCGTGCTGTGCCCAGCAGACCCACGCCATACCCTGAGGCCACCGCCAGCAGCACGACCACCCAGAGCGTGCGCACCAGCCGGATGCGGCGCTGAGGCCAGAGAAGACTGATCGCCGCCGTCAGCACCAAAGGCGCACCAATGATCAGGATCAGGATCAGCATCCACGGGACTCCGGCGGGAAGCCAGCCGAAGCCGACGATGGCGGCATCCGGAGCGAGCGTCGCCGGCTGACCCAGGAGCTGCTGCCAGGCCGGTGCATTCGCAAAGGGCAACGGCACCCCCGGATCAGCGAGAATCGCCCGCGGGTTATCCAGGGTGGAGGCGATGAACGGTGCAAAGAGCGCGGCGCTAGGCACCAGAGACCACCAGAGTGATGCGGCCCGGCGCCCGCCGAATATCATCACCAGAACCACCAGCACCATGGCGAGCGGCAGCAGACTGGGCGCACTGGCCGTCACGACGGCCAGGCCAAGGCCCGCCGCAGCACACGCCGTCCAGGGCGACCGGGGCCCGGGACGCAGCGCCCTCAGATAAGCCCAGAGCACCCAGGGAAGCATCAGGTGGGCCAGCAGAGCACCCAGCCGGCCCTGTCCCAGCGACAACAGAAGCACCGGGGATCCGGCCCAGACCAGGGCGGCGAGCAGCCGCGGCCAGCGGCTTCTGCTCAGCGTCCCGGCGCACAGCCAGGCACCCAGGCCTGCCAGCGGCAACGCCAGGGTGAGCAGCCACACCACTGCGGTGGAACCATTGCCCCAGCCCAGCAGGGCCAGGACCCAGAGCACCAGATCGAAGGGTTCACCATGACCGGGCCAACCGGCGCCGAGCGTGATCCACCAGCCGGTGGCGTGTTGCCAGATTTCGCCCAGACCGGCCGAGAGCGGGAGCAGCGCCCCACCGCCCACAGCACTCGCGCCGACCAGGCGGTTGAGCGAGACCAAGGACACCGCTGCCAGGAGCAGGACGGCGAAGATCGCCCCCGCGCCCACCCAGAGTCGGCGCGCCGTGGCCAGCGCCGCGAAGTCATCGGTGGCATCGCCACTGGGTTCAAATTCGTGCACCGTCGAGGCGGCAACCACCGAACCGGCATCGGCCGCGTCTTCCCGGGCACGTTCCGGATCCGCCGCACGTTCGGCCTCCGCCACTGCCGATTCCGCCAGCGCGCGACGATAGGCCCGTACATCGGCCGCAGGGATCTGAAGGTCCGCCACCATGCTGCGCGAGACCCGGCGGGTCCGGGCCGCGGAGCGACGGCCTGCTGCAATGACGTCAAAGCGGAACAAGGCTGCCAGCGTCGCACCGAGCGAGCGGAGTCCGCCGCCCGGATCCTTGAACAGCAGACCGGCGATCAAGGATCCGGTGCCGCCCAGGAGCGCCGCAAACCAGACGAAGGGCAGCGCCCACCAGGGAGCGAATTTGAGCCGCAGAAGAACCTCGGCATGACGGGCTGCACGTTCCAGGGCTGCCTCGCTGTGCCCGGGGCGCGGTGCTCTGGAGTGCATCATGACCGCACTGGGCACGACCACCACGCGGTGGCCCGCCAGCCGGTTACGCCAGCAAAGGTCAACATCGTCACCGATGGCCGGAAGTGCGGGATCAAAACCACCCAGGGCATCCCAGACGTCCCGGCGGATCAGCAGCCCGGCGGAATTCACCGCAAAGACGTCGGTTCGGCCGTCGTACTGGCCCTGGTCCTGTTCGTCCGACTCGATCATGGTCAGCCGCTCAGCCCGGCGGCTGACGCTCAGCCCGGCATCGACCAGCGAACGCGGCGCCTCGGCATCGAGCTGTTTACACCCGGCAATGGTGACCGATGGCGCCCGCTCCACCGCATTGAGCAGCTCGGCCAGCGCCGTCCGCTCGGGAGCGGAATCGTCGTGTAGAAGCCAGAGGTATTCGGACTCGGGGGCGCGGTTGCCCGGTCGGTCTGTCGGTGAGGTCAGGGCGGAGAGGCCCGCACGCACGGCAGCGCCGAAGCCACCCCGGCTGGAGCGCCGCAGGACATTCCCGGATCCCAGTGCCGACTCCAGCAGCCTGGCGGAGGAATCCTTGGACGCCACATCCACCCCGATGGCCCGATCCACAGGACGGGTCTGTCCGGCCAGGGCCGCCAGAGTGCGCGGCATATACGTGGAGCCGTTGTGGCTCACCACAACGGCTGTTACGTGCATTGCGTCAGAAATCAGACCGCTCGCTTCCGTAGCCGACGGCGCTCACGCTCGGAAAGCCCACCCCAGATGCCAAAGCGCTCATCGTTGGAAAGAGCATATTCGAGGCACTGTGAACGGACCGTGCAGGAGGCACATACTTTCTTGGCATCGCGGGTAGAGCCGCCCTTTTCGGGGAAGAAGGCCTCCGGGTCGGTCTGGGCGCACAGCGCATCGGCCTGCCATCCCAACTCGCCTTCATCGGCCGGATCGGCCCGATGCTGGAGCGGAAGGCCAATCCAGATGGCCTGATCGACCGTGCCGATGACCTCAGCGACGCCGACGGTGAGCTGGCCCCCCAGCGGGAGGTCGTCATCGTCATCGTCGTCATACTCTTCGGCGAGATGATCGGCCAGGAATGCCGTGGCCTGATCCTCCAGAGACTGCGCCTGCGCCCGGCGGAATCCTTCTGCCGCACCCGGATCGGCGGGATCGACGTACCAATCGGCTGGAATCTCCCGGCTGCGCTGAACCGGCGCCGGGTGCAGATCACTGGCGCCCTCGTGGCCCAACTCGGTGAACGCCCCAAATGCCAGTGAGCTGGTCGTGCTGCGCTGACGCTCCGCCTGCCCCATGCTGGTCCTTCCGTAGTTTCCGTAGTCGGTCAATCGCCGGAAAAGAAAAGAGGCTCTCCGCGGCCTGGGGAATTCCCTCGGCCGAGTCGTTATCAACCCGCGACCTTCAGGACTAATTACACCGGTGTAATACTGTGGGCGTCAAGCGGTAGCGTGGATTTTATCTACGCCCGGACCAGAATCTTGGCTGCGCCACGCCTAGTATTTTGCCGACTGGCTCGGCGTGTCGCAGTCGGCCACCGGGAACAATGCACGCGTCATATTTTGCCATCGAAGGGAACACTCTCATGCCTCTGCCGTCCCCGATGCACACCGTCATCGACGGCCTGCTGGCCGCCTGGTTGCGCGAGCCCGGCAGCCCGCGCCTGACCTGGTACAGCAGCGCTGGTGAGCGGGTGGAGCTCTCCGGCAAGGTCCTGGACAACTGGGTGGCGAAGACCGCCAATCTGCTGACAGATGAGTTCGACGCCGAGCCAGGCGCCGTGGTCCGGATCGACGCACCCGCACACTGGAAGACGCTCTGCCTGGCCCTGGCGGCCTGGCGCACGGGTGCCCAGTTGCATCTCGTGGACCCCGAGCATCCCGGGGCCTCAGAACCGGCGGACGCCGTCCTGGCTTCCGACGCCGCCACCGTGCTGGCGGGAAGCCTCTCCCCCGCACTGGCGCTGACCTTGCCCGCCCTGGCCTTCCGCTGGGAGGGCGAGCTGCCCACTGCCCCGGCAGGGGTGATCGACTACGCAGCGGAGGTCCGGCAGCATGGCGACCAGTACTGGCGTCTGACCGATCCGTCAGGCCAGGACACGGCACTGGTGCTGGGTGGCAGGCGGTACAACTACGACCACCTCGCGGAGTGGGCCCGGGACACGGCTGCCCCCAGAGCTGCCTCCACGGAAGACGACCGGGCACAGCGATGGGGCCTTGACGCCGATGCCGGCCTGGCAGCCGTGCTGCAGGCAAGCCTGGGGGCGTGGCTGGCTGGTGGTTCCGTGGTGCTCTGCGAGCACGGCGAGCTGTTGACGGATCGGCTCCGGGACAGCGAACGGATCACCCGGCAGGGTGCCTGAGTTGCGGGGTCAGTCCCGGACGTCCACCCGGGCGGTCGAACCAGTGTCGGTGCGGGCAGGACGCCCTTCGATCAGCTCGTGGTCCCGCGTATAACCTGGCTCGTCGTCCAGCTCAGCGGTGAACACCCAGAAACGGTAGGCGAAGAAGCGGAAGATCGTGCCCAGCACCAGGCCCACCACACTGCCCGCGATGAACAGGGAGACCTTGTCATCCATATGCAGCGGGTACTTCGCCACCCAGACGCAGCCCGCGGCGATCAGCAGGCCGACGCCGTTCATCATGGCGAACATCACGGCCTCACGGACCGGGTTTGCCTGTTTGCGGTGGCGGAAGGTCCAGTAGCGGTTGGCCACCCAGGAGAAGATGCTGGCCACGATGGTGGCCCAGACCTTGGCCCAGACCTCGCTGCCATGCAGGGGGCCGGTGAACAGCCAGATATTCACCGCAGAGTCGATCACCCAGGCGACAGCACCGACGACGCCGAACTTGGCCGCCTCCCGCCAGAGGAGGGCGATCACGGCTTTGAGTCTGGTGACTAGGGTACTAATGGATCTTGTCCAATTCTCTGGGGCATTCTCTGGGGCAAGGTGTGCGCCGGTACCGGAGAACATCGCGTACCAGCCGAGGCAGGATCCGCGGGGCGAGTCTGCATCGGCTTACAATGCTACCCGAGCCGCCCAAGCCAGCCCTGAAATTTTCCTGAGAGCCAGCGAGCGGCACGCCGGGACACCGGAAGATGTGCCCGCACTCGGTACCCTTGTCGTTGTGAGCTTTCCCATTATTGGAGTTGTCGGCGGCGGTCAGCTGGCCCGGATGATGGCGCCTGCCGCTGTTGAACTGGGCCTTGAACTGACGGTTCTGGCTGAGTCCGAGCAGGCCTGCGCCGTCGCCGCCGTACGGAGCGCTCCGGTGGGCGATTACCGCGATCTGGACACCCTGCGTGAATTTGCCCGTGGCGTGGATGTGCTCACCTTCGATCACGAACATGTTCCCGTGGAACACCTCCTGGCGCTGCAGGCGGAGGGCGTCAGCATCCACCCCGGCCCGGCGGCCCTCCTGCACGCTCAGGACAAGCTCGTGATGCGTTCCGCCGTCGAGCGTCTGGGCCTGCCCAATCCGCTCTGGGCCGAGGTCTCCACCGAGGCTGACCTACTGGCCTTCGGTGAGCGCGCGGGCTGGCCTTTGGTGCTCAAAACCCCTCGCGGCGGCTACGACGGCAAGGGTGTGATGATTCTCCGCACTCCCGCCGAGCTGCCTCAGGCCGCCGCCTGGTTCCAGTCCATGGGGTCCCTGCTGGCGGAGGCCCTGGTGCCTTACACCCGCGAGCTCTCCGCCATGGTGGCCCGCAGTGCCAGCGGCGAGGTCCGGGCCTGGCCGCTGGTCGAATCGATCCAGGTGGACGGCGTCTGTGATGAAGTGATCGCCCCCGCACCGGATCTGGACCCCGAGCAGGTGCTGTTGATTCAGCAGACGGCCATCCGGCTGGCCACCGAGTTGGACGTCACCGGAGCGATGGCAGTGGAACTGTTCGAGACTCCCGGCATCGGCATCGGCTTTGTGATCAATGAGCTCGCCATGCGGCCGCATAATTCCGGCCACTGGAGCATGGACGGCTCACTCACTGGCCAGTTTGAACAGCATCTGCGGGCGGTGGCCGGCCTTCCTCTGGGCGGGACCACTCCGGTAGCCAAGGTGACCGTGATGAAAAACATTCTCGGTGGCCGCAACGAGGATCTCTATTCCGCGTACCCTGCAGCGCTGGCAGCCGAGCCCGGTGTGAAAGTGCACCACTACGGCAAATCCGTCCGCCCCGGTCGCAAAATCGGCCACGTCAATGCCCTCTCTGCCGAGGGGGACGATGCCGCGTCCGTCCGTCGGCGTGCCAGCCGTGCGGCCAGCATCCTCCGCGACGGCGCTGATGTCCCCAATGAGCCTCAGACCACCACCCAGGAGCCCTCATGACCACACCCGCCCCCGGCTCGTTCCCTGCCGTCCCGCCCGGACGTGCCCATTCCTCGCAGCCTGCACCGCTGGTCGGCCTGGTCATGGGCTCCGATTCGGACTGGCCGGTGATGCGGGAGGCCGCCGCGGCTCTTGAGGACTTCGGGGTCAGCTTCGAGGCCGATGTCGTCTCTGCCCACCGGATGCCCGCCGAGATGATGGCCTACGGAGAAAGCGCCGTCTCCCGGGGGCTGCGCGTGGTGATTGCCGGAGCCGGAGGTGCCGCACATCTGCCGGGCATGCTCGCCTCGGTCACCACCGTTCCGGTGATCGGAGTGCCAGTGCCGCTGAAGACACTGGACGGCATGGATTCACTGCTCTCGATCGTCCAGATGCCGGCCGGTGTGCCGGTGGCCACCGTGTCCATCGGTGGAGCCCGCAATGCCGGAATCCTGGCGGTCCGCATTCTGGCCAGCGGGACGGATCTGCTGGCGGTGCGGCTGCGGGCAGAGTTGCTGGGCTTCGCAGCAGACCTGAACCGTCAGGCCACCGAAAAGGGCGCACGACTCCGCGAGAGTCTGGAGATCAAGCCCAGCAGGCATCAGTCTGAGCCATCAACGGGAGCCGCCGGATGACGTTTTCCTCGCCGCAGCGCAACACCACCTCGGGCAAGCCCGCCCTGTTGACCAATCCGGTGCGCTATCCGCAAACGGCCACCGCACCCATGCGGTCCAAGCGTGCGCTATTGCTCCTGGCGCTCACCGTGTTCTTTCCCGGAAGCGCCCAACTGGTCGCGGGCAATCGCCGCCTGGGACGCGCTGCACTGAGGGTTACCATCGCTGCCTGGCTGGCGCTCATCGTGCTCGGCATCCTGGCACTGACCGCCCGCAGCGTAGTGCTGGGCTGGTTCACTCATCCGGTCGGCTCCGTCATCATCATTCTGGTCCTGTCCCTGCTGGCCGTCGGCTGGGCCGTACTGTTCATCAACACCCTCCGCCTGATCAAGCCGGTGCTACTGGCTCCGGGGATGCGCGCCATCGTCTGCGGCGCGCTCGTGGTGCTCATGGTGATCTGCTCCGGCACGCTCGGCTATGCCGCCTATCTGGTGAATTCCGGGCGCAGCGCGCTGGGTTCCATCTTCACCACGGCCGGGCCGGATATGAAGCCCGTGAACGGCCGGTACAACTTCCTGGTGATGGGTGGCGATGCCGGGGCGGACCGCGTGGGCCGCCGTCCGGACAGCATCATCGTGCTCAGCATCGACGCCACCACCGGCAAGACCGTCACCATCTCAATTCCCCGCAACCTGGAGAATGCGCAGTTCAGCGACGGGTCCCCCATGAAATCGGTTTATCCGAAGGGGTACAACTGCGGCGATAACTGCATCATCAACTTCCTCTACAGCGAGGTCACCCAGAAGTACTCGAAGCTTTATCCCAACGCCAAGGACCCCGGTGCGCAGGCCATGATGGAGGCCGCCGGTGGCACGCTGGGGCTGACCATCCAGGGCTATGTGCTCATCGACATGGACGGCTTCTCCCAGATGGTGGATGCCCTGGGCGGCGTGACAATCAATGCCGGCGGCTGGGTGCCGATGAGCGGTGCGGCGACCGATGAGGTGGGTGGCCATGAGCCGCCCGTGGGCTGGATTTCTCCCGGTGTGCACAAGCTCAACGGCCAGCAGGCACTCTGGTACGCCCGCTCGCGCCAGTGGGTTAATGACTATGCACGCAGCCAGCGCCAGCAGTGCATTCAGCAGGCCATTCTCAAGCAGATGGACCCGGCCACCGTACTGGCTAAATTCGACTCGATCGCCAATGCCGGTGCGCAGGTCATCGAATCGGATCTGCCGCAGCAACAGCTGGGCAGTTTCCTGGATCTGGCGATCAAGGCCAAAGGCTTCCCGCTGGACCGTCTGACCATCGGCCCGCCCGATTTCGATATCAACTTCCCGGTCAGTCCTGACTTCGGCGTGCTCCACCAGCGGGTGGCCGACTTCATCGCGGGCAAGCCGGCTCCCGCAGCCACGGACTCCGGCCAGGCTGCCGGTCAGGGCGCCCAGCAACCGGCCGCCCCGCAGCCTGCCGCCCCGGCACCGGCCCAACAGCCCGCGCCGCAGCCCGCGCCGCAGAACACTGTGCCCCAGGTGACCGAGGCGCAGTTGCAGAAACTTGCTGTGACCGGTCAGGATGACCAGTTGGCCCAGTTGCTGGCGAATAATGGGAACTGCACGCCGGGCTGAGGTCGGGCGCCGCCACGTCAGTTTCAGTCATCGCCAGGTGTCACCGCCGGTGAGGAGTTCAGATGTACCTGCTCAGTAATGTCACCCGGCCCTATGCCTGGGGCTCGACGACGGCCATTGCCCGGGCGCTGGGCCGCGAGCCGTCCGGCGGGCCGGAGGCGGAACTGTGGATCGGCGCGCACCCCGATGCGCCGTCGATCGCACACACTGCCACGGGCGACGTGCCGCTGAATGAGCTCATTGCGGCCGATCCGCACGGGACGCTGGGCGAGGAATCCCGCTCGGCTTTCGGCGACCGGCTGCCCTATCTGCTCAAGCTGCTGGCGGCCGAGGGCGCGCTGTCGCTGCAGGTCCACCCGACGCTGGAGCAGGCGCGACGTGGCTTCGCCGCCGAAGAGGCGGCTGGGGTGCCCCGCACCGCCGCACACCGCAACTACAAGGACGACAACCATAAGCCGGAGATGATCCTGGCCCTGACCGGTTTTGAGGCGCTGTGCGGATTCCGGGCGCTCAGTGAATCGGCTCGGTACTTCGATCTGCTCGCGATTGAAACGCGTCACCCGGTGGTGGAGGAGATTGCCGGCATCCTGCGGGCCGGCATCGTGGGCTCTGAGAGTTCTGGCGCTGCCCCGGACGCCCAGAGCAACGCGCTTCGGCAGGCATTCGAGCGACTGATCGTTGGAGGCGGAGACGTCACGGAGGCGCTGGCAGCCACCCATACGTATCTGGCGGACGCGGGCGTGGACGCGCTCGATGCGAGCCTGCGCACGGTCCTTGATCTGGAAGCGGAGTACCCCGGTGATGCAGGCGCCCTGATCTCGCTGCTGCTCAACCGGGTTCATCTGGAACCCGGTGAGTGCATCTCGATGCCGGCCGGAAACGTCCATGCCTATCTGCACGGGCTGGGTGTGGAGGTCATGGCGGCCAGCGACAATGTGCTGCGCGGCGGCCTGACCCCGAAGCATGTGGATGTGCCCGAGCTGCTCGGCACGATCGACTTCCGTGCGCTGCCCGTTCCCGAAGTGCATCCCGAGGAGACCTCGCTGGGTCAGAGCATTTTTGACCCGGGCTTCGGCGAGTTTGCGCTACAGCGCTTTGACCTCGCCGCCGGTGACGCGCCTGTGCCGCTGGCCCAGCAGGGCGCCCTGCTGGTGTTGCTGCTGGAGGGATCAGCCGTACTGGACTCACCGCGCGGCGATCTGGTCCTCCACCGCGGAGAAAGCGCCTTTGCAGCCGCCTCGGAGGCGCCGGTCATGGTGCACTCGGAGAGCGGATGCGTGGGTTTCGCCGTGACCACCGCCATCCGGGGTGCCGCCCAGAGTACCCTGGGCGCATGATCCAGAGTCCGCAGACGATTCAGATAGCTCGGAATGGAATTCTGAGCGACGCGACGATCGCCTGGGGTTTCGAGGGGACACGGTGGCGCGTCGAGATCACCTCGACGGCATCCGGCTCGGTCGAGGCGCTGTGCCTGGTGCGCGAGAAGCTCGAACAGCTCGGCTGGCGGATTGGCGTCGCCGGGGCGGAGCGTGACGTCCGGCCCAGCGGGATGGCCCGCGACCAGGGTGGCGGACTCATCGCGTACCGGATCGCTCCGGGCGACCAGGAGAGCACCGTGGACACCTTTGCGCCAGTTGACCCGGCGACGGTGGTGACTGTGGCCGAGCAGCGCGTAAACGTCTCCACCCCTCCCAACTGAGTAGCAGTAGCTACTCCGACTCAGTTGGGAGGGTCACGCGCCCGGGGCCTCTCGGTGGGCCCACGCGCCCGAGGGCCCCGCTGCGAGGCACGAGCGGCGGGAGGGCGTGGGGACTAGCTGTGCAGTACCTGGAGGCCGGACATCGACCCGTACTGCTGCTGCAGACGGTCGAAATCCTCGACGTCGAAGAAGCTCAGGTTGTCCCGGCCGAAGTCCTTGGCCGCTTCAATGACAAAACGGACCGCAGACTCCACGCTGGTCAGGTCGGTCGCGCCGGTGGCTGAACCTGCGACGGCGGTCTCCGTGGTGATCGCCAGACCCACCACCGGGGCCGTGGTGGCCGTGCACGGCTGGACGATCGAGTTCATGTGATAGATACCGTTGCCGTAGGGCGTGATGTCCTGCATGGTGATCGGCATGACCATGGCCGGACGCCCGCTGGTGCGCTCCGCCACATCGAGCAGCGATTCGGGCACCCGGAGAATCCAGCCTTCTTTGATCGTCGGAGTCACCGCAAAACCGCGATGGTTGCAGATGCGGTTGCCCTTGGTGGTGTCCACCGAGATGATGGCTTCCATCTCAGCGGTGACCTCGTACTGGTTGTTGATCGACATCTCGATTGACGAGTTCATGAAGGGCACCGGATCGTGCGGCTGGGTCGGCGCATCCGGATCAATATGGGTCGCGAGCACCACATCGCCATCCAGCCGGTCTCCACGTGCCGCCATCTCGAGCAATTTCGCGGCAGCTGCCACAATCGTCAGAGCGCCATCGCCGTCGGAGACAAAACCGATCTTCTCCGGTCGGGCACCGAGGCCGCCCAGGCGCCCGATCAGGCCCAGGGTGGGCGCATCCCCGCCGGCGAGTCGACCACGACTACCGGGGATGACGATCCGGACAAAGTCGGTCGCTCCCCGCTCTCCGCTGACCGTCTTCACAAAGACCTCATCCGCCCCATGACTGCGCCAGAGCTCAGCAACGCCCTCGCCGCTGGCGGCCGGGCTGTCCAGCAGATCGAAAGCTTCCAGTACGTGTTTCCAGGACATTCGTTACTCCGTAGGTGGGGGTTGTGGGTATCAGGGTAAGAAGCACGGCGGTTTAGTCGGCCAGCAATTCTGCGGCGATGCGGGCGGCCGTCGAACGGGCCAGCAGCACCGTCCGCCCGCTGATCTGGCGGACCATGGCAGCCATCGTGGTGGTGTAGCCGATGCAATCCATCACGATGTAGTCGGCGCCCTCCCGGGCCAGCTGTTCGGCAGCCAGCGTCAGGGGGCTCAGATCATCGGAATACGGCGTCGCCACAGCGCTGCACCAGGACACCGAGTCCGGCAGTGCAGCGGAGTACTTGATCCGGGTGGAATCGCGTTGCTCCTCGAGCGGGCAGATGATGCCGATCCGGCTGCTGGGCGGAACGACGGCAGCCAGCAGGTGAGTCAGCAGCTTCTCCGGCTCCAGCACCGGAACCCGGGAGCGGAACGGCGGAAATTCACCCGTACAGGCCAGCAGAATGGTCTCGACCTCGGTATCGATCTCCTCGATGGCGCGCTGCACCAGGGGGATCACCGATTCGCGGCCCATCACGGCGCTCGATCCGTCCCGCAATCGGGAGGTCAGCACCTCCTCGCCGGGCCGCGGTGCCAGAGCGGTGATCTCCTCGGCACTCAGCCGGTCGAGGGCACCACTTTGGACGATGTCGATGCCCGGCAGCAGTGGCCGGAGGTCAGGGATGAGATCGCTGCGCGGGCTCTGGCCGATGGTCACGACACCCAGCCGGGGACGGGGCGCCGGGCCGCCCCGTGCCTCCGCTCCGTCCAGCACAGACGAGGTCTCAGGCTGCGGCATCGGCGTCTTCTCCTGCCACGGCGGCAGCGGCGTCGAGTCCCTGTTCCACGATCCGACGACGCTCGGCCCTGTTGTTGCGCTCCGTCGGGTCCGCCCCGGGCACCGCGGCCAGCAAAGCCCGGGTGTACGGATGCTGCGGATTGCTGAACAGTTCCGCCGCCGGGGCGTGCTCCACCACACGACCGTGGCTCATGACCATGACGTCATCGGCCATCATTTCCACCACCGACATATCGTGGGAAATGAACAAGTAGGACAACCCGAAGCGTCGCTGCAGGTCCTTCATCAGTTCCAGCACCTGCGCCTGCACGGACACGTCCAGCGCGGATACCGGCTCATCGCAGACCACGAGTGAGGGCCGCAGCAGCAGGGCGCGCGCGATGCCGATCCGCTGGCGTTGGCCACCGGAGAACTCATGGGGGTAGCGGCCCAGGTGGTCCCGGTTGAGGCCGACGATCTCCAGCACCTCGATGCACCGGTCTCGGATTTCCTCCCTGGACATGGAGGTGTGCAGGGCCAGCGGTTCGCGGAGGATCTTCCCGATCGTCCACCGGGGATCCAGCGAGGCATAGGTGTCCTGGAAGATGATCTGCATCCTGGCACGCGCCGCGCGCAGCTGCGCCGGCTCGAGGGCCAGGAAGTCCTGCCCTTCGAAGCGTACCTGGCCGGAGGTCGGCTCGTGCAGTCGCATGGCGAGACGGCCCGTGGTGGACTTGCCGGAGCCGGACTCGCCAACCACCGCCAGGGTCTTGCCGGGGTACAGGCTGAAGCTGACGCCATCGACCGCGACGACCGGCTCGCTCCCCCGCCGCCGCGAGGAGAAGATCTTGACCAGGTCGGTCACTTCGAGCAGAGGCTCGGCGGTCTCCTCTGCGAGCGCAACAGCCTCAGCGACGGGCGCACCAGCGGGCTCAGCGATGGCAACCTCGGCAGGAGCGATGACGGCCGAAGCCACCGCGCTCTTCCGCCCTTCCGGCATGAAGCTGAGCAGCCGTTTGGTGTATGCGTGCTGGGGCCGGGCGAAGATGTCCTCCACCGGCGCATTCTCCACAATCCGGCCACCGGTCATCACCGCCACCGTCTCGCAGGTCTGCGCCACCACTCCCAGATCATGGGTGATCAGCAGCACGGCCGTACCATGCTGCTCCTGCAGATCCAGCATCAGATCCAGAATCTGCAACTGCGTGGTGACGTCCAGCGCGGTGGTCGGCTCATCCGCGATCAGCAGCTGGGGCTCGCAGGACATCGCCATCGCGATCATGGCGCGTTGTCGCATGCCACCGGAGAGCTGGTGCGGGTAGTCCTGCAACACCTGGCGCACTCGGTGAATACCCACCATATCCAGCAGCTCGCCGGCCCGGGCCAGAGCCTGTTTGCGGCTCATGCCCTGATGGCGGCGCAGCGGCTCCGAGACCTGGTCGCCGATCGTGAAGACCGGGTTGAGCGCCGTCATCGGTTCCTGGAAAATGGTGCCGATCTGCGCACCCCGGATCTTGAGCATGGCCCGTTCATCCAGCTGCGCCAGATCTTTGCCCTGAAACTCGATGGAGCCTTCCGTGATCCGGATGTTCCGGTCCAGCAGGCGGTTGATCGACATGGCGGTGAGGCTCTTACCGCTTCCCGACTCGCCCACCAGGCCCAGCATCTTCCCGGGCATGATGTCGAAACTGACGTTCTGCACGGCCCGGAAAGGCGCCGCGCCACCGCTGATCTCCAAGCTGAGATTGGACACGGACAGCAGCGGCCTGGTGGCCTCCTGCCCGGCTGGCGACGGCTCAGTCATCTGCCTGCACTCCCAGGTAGCGCACGGTGGTCAGCGCATAGACCTTGGCGGCATTGATGATGTCGGAGACCTTGGACCGCTCATCGAAACCATGAATCGTGGACAGTTCCGCGGGCCCATACTGCAGCACCGGGATGCCGTGGCTACGGAAGGTCCGTGCATCGGAGGACGCCCACTGCAGCACGCCGGAGGCCTCCGGATCCACCAGCTCCCGCAGAACGCCCACCAGGTCTTCCACGATCGGCTCGGTGGGCAGCGTCCAGTTCGGCTCGCTGCGGAATCCCAGCGGTTCGATCTCCGCAGGCACCCCGGCCTCGGCCAGCAGCTCATCCACCCGCTGGCGCACCTGCTCACGGCTCAGACCGATCGGCACCCGGGTATCGATGTCCACGACGGCCCGGTCCGCCACCACGTTGGTGGAGCTGCCACCGTGAATCGTACCGATATTGATCGTCACGTGATCGAAGGCCCGGCTCACCCCCGGCTGGTAACCCTCGCGGGTTTCGGCGTGATGCTTGGAGTCGGCAATCAGCTGGCGTACTTCCTCCGGCGCGTCCGGGACCATCTCCCAGAGCCCCTGCAGTGCCAGGATCGCCTTCGCCGCCAGCAGGTTGGCAGACACACCGTGCATCGGCTGCAGGCTGCCATGGCCCGGCTGTCCGCTGATGATCAGCCTGAACCAGTTGCTGCCCTTCTGACCGATCGTGGGGTGTGACCTTTCCGAAGGCTCGGCGATGACGGCCGAGGTGGCCCCGGCCAGATCATCGCGGTTGAGCAGCCAGTCCGCGCCCAGCGGTCCGCCGGTCTCCTCGTCGGAGACCGAGGCCAGCGACAGCGTGCCCTGCAGCGGAACCCCCAGCCGGTGCATCAGCACATAGCTGTGGATCACGCCGGCCAGCCCTGCCTTCATATCGCTGGCGCCGCGGCCGCGCAGATACCCATCCACGATGTCGCCGGCAAAGGGAGGGAAGGACCATCGGCTGACGTCGCCCACGGGCACCACGTCATGGTGACCGGCCAGCACCAGGTGGCGCTGCGATCCGCCAGCCTGCCCGGGCCGCTGGTGAGCGACGATATTCAGTCGCCCCGCGCCGGCGTCGAGCACCTCGCAGTCCAGTCCGCGTTCGCGCAGCCAGCCGGCAATAAATCCCGCGACCTCCGTGCAGTCACCCGAGGGGTTCTCGCTGGGGATCTGGATCAGCCGGCAGGCCAGCTCGAGCAGTTCTCCGCTCGTCGCTTCGATCTCGGCCAGCAGGCGGGCTTCCCATTCGGCCGCGCTGAGGGATTCAGTCATGATGGTCCTTTTCACGGGGCCGGGGGGCGCCCCCC